>JACKBY010000034.1 GCA_020634335.1 Promineifilum sp.
TTGATTCTATTATTGAGGAGAACGCTGTGAAAACACGCTTTTTATTCGTCACGTGGTTCATTCTGTTGTTGACCGCTTGTGGCGGCGGGGGCGCGCCGCCCGACGTATCAGGGGCAACAACGGCCACAACCAACGGGCAGAACGCGGCCGCCCCATCCGGTTCGCTCACCATTTATTCCGGCCGCAGCGAAAGCCTCATTGGGCCGCTCATCGCTCAATTTGAGGATGCCACTGGTATTCATGTCGACGTGCGCTACGGCAGCACGTCGGAGATGGCCGGCGTGCTGCTCGAAGAGGGAGATCGCAGCCCGGCCGACGTGTTCTATGCCCAGGACCCCGGTGGGCTGGCGGCCATCCAGATGGCTGGGCTGTTCCAGCCGTTGCCGGATTCCATCCTCGGCGTCGTCCCCGAGCGCTTCAGGGCTGTCGACGGAACGTGGACGGGGGTCTCCGGTCGGGCACGGGTCATTGTCTACAATACCGACGTGATTACTGATCCGGCCGCGCAGCTCCCGGCCGACATCTATGACTTCATCGATCCTCAATGGGATGGGCGATTGGGCTGGGCGCCGACAAATGCTTCTTTTCAGGCGATGGTCACCGCCATGCGTCATGTGTGGGGCGAAGAAAAGACACGCGCGTGGCTGGAGGGGATTCAGGCCAACCACCCCCTGATCTTCGAGAGCAATACGCCGATCGTCGAAGCGGTCGGTGCGGGAGAGATCGATGCTGGTTTTGTCAATCACTATTATCTGTACCGCTTTTTGGCTGAACAGGGAGAATCATTTGCCGCGCGCAACTACTTCTTGCCGGGCGGTGGGCCAGGCTCGCTCATCATGGTATCGGGCGCCGGCATTCTCAGCTCGGCTGGGAACAGCGAAAATGCCCAACGTTTCATCGAATATCTGCTGTCTGACCCCGGCCAGCAGTATTTCGCCGAGCAGACTTTTGAATACCCTCTTAGCCATCAGGGTATGAATTTGCCAACCAATTTGCCGCCGATGGCCGCGTTGGAAGAGAGTGCGGCGCATATTCCCATGAGTGATCTGGGCGACCTGCAGGGGACGCAGGATTTGCTCATTAACCTGGGCATAATCGACTAATTGGCTGTTTGACGGAAATGGGCTGTGGAGTGAACCAAGGTTAAAAACAAAGCTGATCGCTGGAAACTTGGGTTTTAACACAGCCCATTGACCCAACCTTAAGGCTCGTCTTATAGTTACGACTGTTCGATCCACAAAGCAATCGTCACGCAAGCGAATGAGTATTTTTGAACTGGTCAATGGGGGCATCTGGGGCGCGCATAAGGCGCGGGATCGTTCGATCTCAATTGGTCGCCGTCGCTGGTCCATTTCCCACACCTTCCTGCTCTACATGGTAGCGTGCATAGTCATCAGCCTCATCCTGCTGGTGCCCGGCTATCTGTTGCTGCGCGCTGCCGAAGCCGGCGCGGCCACAGTCGATACGTTGCTCTCCGCCCGTACGTGGGTCACGCTGGGCAATACCTTGCTATTGACTGGGGCGGTAGTGGTTTCGAGCGCTGCCATCAGCCTGCCGTTGGCCTGGCTGGTTACTTCCTCAGATTTGCCCGGCCGTCGGGTTTGGGGGATTCTGGTCGCCCTGCCGCTGGTGGTTCCCAGCTACGTGGCTGCCTATCTTTATGTTTCTCTGCTCAGCCCCGTCGGTGTGGTCCAGCAACTGCTTGAGCCGCTTACCGGCATCGAACGCCTGCCGCCGATTTATGGTTTCCCCGGCGCGTGGCTGGTGCTGACCCTGATCACCTACCCCTTCACCTATCTGACCATTCGCTCGGCCATGAAGCGCCTGGACCCCTCGCTGCTGGAGGCCGCGCGCAGTCTGGGGCAATCGCCGGCGCGGGCATTTTGGCGCATCACGTTGCCCATGCTGCGGCCGTCGCTGGTGGCCGGCAGCCTGCTCGTTGCTCTATATTGCTTGCGTGATTTTGGCGCTGTTACCCTGCTCCAATACGGAACGTTCACGCGCGTCATCTACAATCGCTATCAGGCCTATCGGCTGGACGAAGCCGCGGCCATGGCGCTCCTGCTGGTCGCGCTGACGGGTGTGTTCCTCTTTCTAGACCATCGCAGCCGCGGGCGCAGCCGGTATGCTCGATTGTCAGCCGGCGCGGCGCGCGTCAGCTCGCCGACGCGTCTGGGCATGTGGAAATGGCCGGCGCTGTTGTTCGTCGGGCTAATCGTTCTTCTCGCCCTCGTGCTGCCCGCCGGCGGGTTGGCCTACTGGCTGTGGCGCGGCGTGAATCAGGACTGGATGGTGCGCGATCTGGCGCAGACGTCGCAGAACGTGACGCCTTTCCTTGATCTGGTTCGCCCGGCCTGGAACTCGGTAACCGTTGCCCTGGGCGCGGCAGTGTTGACTATCGTCCTGGCGCTGCCGGTCACGATTCTGGCGGTGCGCAAGCCGAGCTTTTTGTCCCATTGGCTGGAGCGTCTGGCTTATGCCGGGGCGGCCCTGCCCGGCATCGTCGTGGCCCTGGCCTTCGTCTTCATGGGCGTGAATTATGCGCGTCCGCTCTATCAGACCCTGCCGATGCTTCTCATCGCCTACGTTGTCCTGTTTCTGCCCCAGGCTGTCGGTGCTGAGCGCAGTTCGTTGTTGCAGGTGTCGCCCAAGCTCGAAGAGGCAGGGCGCTCTCTCGGTCAACGGCCGTTTCACGTGTTCCGGCGCGTCACGTTGCCGCTGGTTCGGCCGGGGCTGGTTGCCGCCGGGGCCATGGTGTTCCTGACGGCCATGAAAGAGTTGCCGACGACGCTAATTCTCAGCCCCATCGGTTTTAACACGCTGGCCGTCCAGGTGTGGGCCAATATTAGCGAAGCGTTCTTTGCCCGGGCAGCTGCGCCGACGCTCCTGTTGATACTTCTGTCGTCCGTCCCTCTGGCGGTGTTCATGTTGCGGGATGACTCATAACGCCGTTTCCGTTTCCTCCTCAACCGGCGAACAGATCATGACGCAGCAACCGGTTGCCCTGCGGTGCCGCGCGTTAGTCAAGCACTTTGCCCAACAACCTGTCGTTCGCGGCGTGTCCCTGGTTGTTCCTGCCGGCGATATTCTCGTTTTGGTGGGGCCGAGCGGTTGCGGGAAGACAACGACCTTGCGCCTCATTGCCGGGTTTGAGCGTTTGGACGGCGGCACCATCGAGATCGATGGCCGCATTGTGGCCGAAGATGACCATCATTTGCCGCCGGAGCGCCGCCGAGTGGGGATGGTCTTTCAGGATTATGCCTTGTTTCCCCACCTGACCGTCGGCCAAAACGTCGGCTTTGCCCTGGGCAAGAACCAGCCTGACCGCGACCGGATTTCCCAACTACTGACGTTCGTCGGGTTGCCCGGACAGGATCAGAAAATGCCCTACGAGCTTTCCGGCGGGGAGCAGCAGCGGGTCTCGCTGGCAAGGGCGCTTTCGACCCGGCCGGCTGTCCTGCTCCTCGACGAGCCGTTCTCGAACCTGGATGCGGCTCTCCGAGCCGGGATGCGCTCCGAGGTGCGCGCGCTATTGAAAAGCAGCGGTACGACGGCCGTTTTTGTCACCCACGATCAGGAGGAGGCGCTCTTGCTGGGCGATCACGTCGGCGTGATACGTGACGGTCAACTGGAGCAGATCGGCACGCCCGAAGATATTTTCCACCGGCCGCAAACGCGGTTCGTTGCCGAATTCCTGGGGCAAACGCGCTTTATAGCGGGCTACGTCGTGGGCGACGGCATCAGCAGCGCGCTGGGTCATTTATCCTCGCGCACCACCTTACCTGTGGGCAGCGTGGTGGAGATAGCGGTCAGGCCGGATGACGTCACCTTTGTGGCGGATGAAGAGGGCAACGGCCGCGTCCTTTCGCGCCGGTTCACGGGCATTTCTTATCTTTATCAGATCGGCCTGCCCAACGAGATAACGGTGCAAAGCCTCCAGCCGCATGAAATGCGCATGGAGGAGGGGATGACCGTCCGCGTATACTTTACTGCTGATGCTTCTCCGCCAGTCTTCTACCATGGACATTCGGTATAACCTTCCCTATCAAGTTATGGACATTCATGATGCCATTCGCACGCGCCGGACGATAGCCAAGTTCACGGACGAACCTGTCCCCCCGGAAATACTGATAGACCTTCTTTCGGCCGGCATTTGGGCGCCCAACCATCACCTGACCGAACCCTGGCGCTTTATAATTATTGGACCGGAATCGCGGCGCGAATTGGCCGGGCGCTTCGCGGAGTTGAAAGCGAACAAAGTTCCCGCGGAGGACGTTGCGCGCCGGTCGCGAGTCCATGCGGAACATGAACGCAAGTTTCAATCGATTCCGGTTATTGTGGCCGTGGCTTCAGCCTGTGATGGGGACGAGATTCGTCGTCGTGAGGATTTTGCGGCCACCGCCTGTGCCGTGCAGAATATCCAGTTGGCGGCCTGGGCCGAGGGGATTGGCGTCAAATGGAGTACGTCCGGTTTGATCCGTGACCCCCTGGCCTATCGTCTGCTGAACATCGACCCGGCGCAGCAGGAAATAATCGGCTTGCTGTTCATCGGCTACCCGGCCGAAATTCCGGTGCGCGACCGTAAACGCCCCCTGTCGGAAGTCATTCGGCAGGTACCCTAGCCAGAATTGATTGGGCAAATTCGGCGACAAGATATTCACTCGTATATTTACCCGGACCGGGCATTTATTTGCTTAATCTGGCTCTCGGACTGATGATTCCGTTTGACCCGCAATGGATGCGACGTTAAATTAGGTGAGACTTGCTCAGATTTGCGCAGATTCTCAACGAGTGAATGATGGAATTATCAAACGACGAAACGTGGCTGACGCTCAGCGAAGCGGCCGAATTACTGGCTATCCACCCCACCACGTTGCGACGCTGGGCCAATAGCGGCGACATTCCCACCCTCGTGACCCCCGGCGGTCACCGCCGGTTTGCTGCCAGCGACCTGGCCCGCTTCGCCCGCGAGCGCAGCGCCCTGCGCAACGTCAAAGAATTTGCCGGGTTGTGGGCTACCCAAGCGCTGGCCTACACGCGCCAAGAGTCGATGAGCCGCCACAAAAATAGCTGGCTGGCTTTTTATGACGAAGAAGCCCGCAATCGCAACCGGCTTCTCGGTCAACAGCTCATGGGCCTGACGCTCCAGTATCTTTCCAGCGAGTCGAACGAAGACGTTAGCCTTGGCCTTTTGGAAGAAGCACGCCGCATCGGCCGGCAGTATGCCCTAAATGCCAAGGAGCAAGGCCTGCCGCTGCGGGCTACGCTGGAGGCTTCCATCTTCTTTCGTGACAGCCTGGTTGAGACGGCGCTGCAATTGCCCGAGACGGCCAATATTAGCCCCGAAGCCAATGTTCGCTTGCTGCGGCGCGTGAACGCCCTACTCAATGCCGTTCATTTGGCTGTCGCCGAAGTGTACGACGAAGGCGTTGACGACCACACGCTCTGAGAAATCCCCGCGGTTTGCTTCCTGTTGTCTTCTCCAGACGGAAAGCGGATGAATGTCACCATTGTACGTGATGGATGTCACTTCAGATGGTTCACCTCATCATGTAAGATAAGGTTAACCTGAAATTGCGGCTAATGAACCGCCGGCAGAAGGCAAAACGGTGTGAAGCACGACTCATTTAACGAAAGTGCTGAGATGTATTTGAAGACGGTCAGCGAACTGGCCGAGGGCGGGGCGCCTGTGCCAATTTCCGCGCTGGCCGACCGTTTGGGTGTGTCGCCCGTCTCTGCCACGGAAATGATCCATCGACTGCAAGGTAACGGCCTTGTGGCGCACCGTCCCTACAAAGGTATTTTGCTGACCGACGACGGACATCGGCGGGCGGCGGACGTCATTCGCAGCCACAGATTGTGGGAATGTTTTCTGGTCGATCATCTGGGCTTGCCTTGGAATGAAGTGCATGATTTGGCCTGTCGCCTGGAGCATGCTTCTGATCGGCAAGTGACAGATGCACTGGATGGCTTTCTGGGGTGCCCGGCGACCTGCCCCCACGGCAACCCAATCCCGCCGGCCGACGGTTGGAGTGCCGAGACCGCCAATCGCTCGTTGGCCGAACTGCATCCCGGTGACAAGGCGGTTGTCGTGAACATTCATCCTGAAACCGGCGAATTGCTATCTTACCTGGCCGATCTGGGATTAAGGCCGGGCAGCCGCATGGCTGTGGTCGACGTTGTGCCGTTTGGCGGGCCTATCATCCTGAACGTGCAAGGCGAGCAGCGCTATCTGGGACAAGAAGCCGCCGCGTTTGTTTTTATTCACGTGATTGAGGAAATGGCATGATTATCCTCGTTTGGCCGGTTGTATTGCTGATCGCCGGCGTTTTGCTAACCATGGGAATCGTGGTACGGATGCGCCCGGTAAAGGACCAGCACGCCCCTGTTGATGAGCATACGACTGCCCTGTTGGCGGCCGGCTTGCTCCCTCTGGCTGAATGCCCGCAAGGTCGTGATGCCTGTTTGCGTTGCCTTCAGGTCGACCGTTGTGTCATCCATCGCCTTCTGGAACTGGGCCTGACACCGGGCACTCGTGTGCGGGTGGTGCAGGACGCCGGCGGGCCGATGTTGTTGGCCGTTCGTGGCTCGCGTGTGGCCCTCGGTCGCGATCTGGCGGAGCGGATGTGGGTGGAACTGCCCGAACTGGAGGCGATTGATCTGCCCTTGTCGTAGTCAATCCGTCGATCCGTCATGATCCACGCTGATGCCATTTCTGCTGAACCAAAGGTTTTATCAATCGCGCTGGCCGGCAATCCCAATGCCGGGAAAAGCACTCTCTTCAATGCCCTGACCGGCGCGAGGCAGCATGTCGGCAACTGGCCGGGCAAGACCATCGAGAAAAAAACGGGCGAGATGCGGCGCGATGGCCGTCTCATCGCCATCACCGACCTGCCCGGAGCCTATAGCCTGAGCGCTTATTCGCTGGAAGAGATCGTCGCCCGCGACTTTTTGCTGCACGAGCGGCCGGACGTCGTGGTGGTCGTGGCCGACGCTACTAATCTGGAACGCAATCTCTATCTGGTCGTCCAGCTATTGGAGCTTGAGCTGCCCACCGTGGTTGTCCTGAATATGATGGATGTGGCCGCCGAGCAGGGTTTGCAAATCGACGTGGACGCACTCAGCCTGGCCCTCGGCGCGCCGGTTGTCACGGCCGTTGCGCGTCGGGAGCAGGGAATTGAGGCTATCGCCGATGCGGCTTGTCGAGCGTCAACCGCTCCATTTTCGGCTCGCCGGCTGGATTATGGCCCGGCTATCGAATCTGCGATCAATCACGTGCAAGTTGCTGCCGATGGCAACCCGGCTGTTCTCGCCGGATACGCTTCACGCTGGCTGGCCGTTCGGTTGCTGGAGGGGGATGATGACCTGGCCTCCCGGATCGCGACGATGCCCGGCGGGCGTTCCCTGTTGGCCCTGGCCGAGGAACGGCGTGCCGCCGTGGCCGATGCGCTGGGGGAAGACGTCGATTTAGTAATGGCCGATCGACGCTATAGCTGGATCCATGCTCTGACCGAACGTGTGCTTCAGGCCGATTCACTGGCGCAGGTCTCGCCCTCAGACCGAATCGATCGCATCTTCACCCATCGCCGGTTAGGTATTCCTATCTTCATGCTGGCGATGTGGTTTGTGTTCAAGATCACGACTGATCTTTCCGCGCCGTGGGTCGATTGGATCGATGGTGTGCTGAGCGGCCCACTTAGCCGCTGGGCCCTGGCTGGCATAGCGTCGCTTGGCCTGAGCAACACCTGGGTCGCCTCACTCGTTGTTGATGGTGTCATTGCCGGAGTTGGCGGCGTGCTGGCTTTCATTCCCGTGCTCCTGTCGCTCTATCTGGCGCTGGCCGTGCTGGAAGATTCCGGTTACATGGCTCGCGGCGCGTTCGTGATGGATCGGTTAATGAGTCGCATTGGCCTCCGAGGGCGGAGTTTCTTGCCGCTGATGGTGGGTTTTGGCTGCTCCGTCCCGGCTATTTATGCCACGCGAACGCTGACCAACGAGCGCGACCGCATCCTGACTGCCTTGTTAGTGCCCTTTATGAGTTGCGGCGCGCGCTTGCCGGTCTATGTGCTCTTCGCGGCCATCTTCTTCCCCCGCTTCTCCAGCGTGGTCATCATGGGCCTCTACCTGCTGGGGATTTTCATCGCCATCGTGGTCGGTCTGATGCTGCGGCGGTCGCTGTTACCGTCGACCGCCCCAGCCGCGGGCCTGGTTATGGAATTGCCACCCTATCGACTGCCCACGGTGCGCAGCATCCGCTATCAGATGTGGTTGCGAACGCGCGCCTTTCTGCAACACGCCGCGTCGCTTATTCTGTTTACGTCGATGCTTATCTGGCTGCTGACGGCGATTCCGGCCGGCCGGGGGGGCGCGTTCGGCGACGTACCGATGGGGGATAGCGTCTTCGGCCGTTTGTCGAGCATCCTGACGCCCGCCCTGCGGCCGCTCGGATTCGGTTCGTGGGAATCAGGTGGCGCGCTCATCAGCGGTCTCGTCGCCAAAGAGGTAGTTGTCAGCACCATGGCTCAGACCTACGCAACAACCGGGCCGGTCGGCGACGGGGGCGCAACGAGCTTCGCTGCTGATATGCGAGAGATCATCGCCTCGTTTGGGCGGGCGGTGGTCGATACGTTTAGAGCCGTTCCCGGATTGGTCGGCATCAATCTGAACGGTGGGGGGGACGAAACGTCGCCGGACCTGGCTGGAGCTATCCGCGCCAGTTTTGCTGCGTCGAGCGGCGGCCATGCCGCGGCGGCCGGCCTGGCCTTCATGGTGTTCGTCCTGCTCTACACGCCCTGCATGGCGACCATAGCCGCCGAACGCCACGAGTTGGGGGCGCGCTGGACCTGGCTGAGCCTTGGCGGGCAACTCATCATCGCCTGGGTGGCGGCGTTTCTCGTTTTCCGGCTGGGCGTTCTGGTTGGAGGTGGCTGATGTTACGCGAAGTGTTGCAAGCTGTGGAGGCGGCCGAGGGGCCGATCACACTCAATGAGTTGAGCTCGAAGCTCGAACTGGATCCGCGCGTCCTGGATGGGATGCTGGAGCATTGGTCACGGCGGGGCAAACTGGTCGTGGACGGGGCCAGAAAAACGGCTTGCGCCGGCAATGTGACGCCCGCGCGTTGTTCATGTGGCTCGGCCACGGACAAGGCCAATTGCCCGTTCCTGATTCGTTTGCCCAAAAGCTATTCAATATCTTCGGATAGCGATATACCTATTACGGCGAAAGAAGCATGAGTACATCTGTATTCCCCCCCGAACCTGCTACCGGGGAACCGCAAGCCGGTCGCCCCATATCGTTCAAGAGTGTGGCGCTGCCGGCCGAGCACGGCAGTTGGAGCCTGGTATCGGAGCCGATTTTGCTGGGCTTGCTGGTCGCTCCTTCGTGGGCCGGGGTGGCGCTGGTTGTGGCGGCCTTCGCCCTGTTCCTTCTCAACCGGCCACTCAAAATACTCTGGGCCGATTCCCGGCGCGGGCGACGGTATCAGCGGACTCGGATGGCCGGGCGCTTTGTGTTGATTTACAGTGGATTGGTGATTGCCGGGGCGACAGTGGCCTTGATTCTGGGCGGCTGGCGGCCGTTTGTCCCGTTCGCCGTCGCGATGCCTTTGCTGTTGATATTCATGTACTATGATCAACGGCCGGGCCGTCACTGGCAAGCCGAACTGCTTGCGCCGGTGGCTTTTGCGTCCGTCGTGGCCTCCGTCGCGTTGGCCGGCGGGTTTACGTGGATTGTCTCCGCGGCGCTCTGGGGGTTCATGATCGGCAGGGCGGTACCGGCTGTGCTGTTTGTCCGCGCGCGTCTGCGACTGGATAAGGGGAAGCCCGTGTCGCCGTGGGGAGTCGTGGTTGTCCATATACTGGCGGTTGGCGGGGTGGCGTTGCTGGTGATGCCGAGTTGGCTGCCCACGACGGCCGCTATCGCCGCTCTCTTCCTGTTGAGCCGGGCGATCTGGGGACTGTCGGCCTACCGTTGGCGCTCGTCGGTCAAAGCGTTGGGTTTTATGGAGACCGGAATCGGAATTTTCGCCGTTGTGTTAGTCGCCTTCGGCTTTTGGATCAGGTGAGTCACCGTCCCATCGTTTGACGCGCCAGCGTCAGCTGGGCTTCCAGTGCTGCCGGGGCGGTGCCCCCGCTAACGGCGCGCGCGGCCAGGGCAGCCGGCACAGTCAGCACGCCGGCGACGTCCTTGCCGATGAGTGGGGAGATGGCCTGCCAATCTTCTGGCGTCAATTCGGTCAGGGCCAGCCCTTTTTCCTCGCCCTGGCGTACGGCCAGTCCCACAATATGATGCGCCTCGCGAAACGGCGCGCCCTGCCTGACCAGGTAATCGGCCACTTCCGTCGCCAGCAATCCGGCCTCCAATTGGGCGGCCATGCGCTCCGGCCGCAACGTCAGCGAGCGAATCAAGCCCGCCATCACCGGCAGGGCGACGTCGAGCGTGTCGAAGGCATCGAAGACAGGCTCCTTATCCTCCTGCAAGTCCTTGTCGTAGCTGGACGGCAGGCCCTTGAGCGTCGCCAGAAAGCCGGTCAGATGCCCAATGAGGCGGCCGCTCTTGCCGCGTGTCAGTTCCAGGGTGTCGGGGTTCTTTTTCTGGGGCATGATGCTGGAACCGGTACTGTAGGCATCGGACAGGCTGACGAAGCCGAACTCGGCGCTGCTGAACAGGATGAGCTGCTCGGACAACCGGCTCAAATGAACGCCGAGCAGGGCCGCGGCGAACAGGAATTCGGCCGCAAAATCGCGGTTGCTAACGGCATCCAAACTGTTGGGCGTGACCGAATGAAAGCCCAGCCGCGCGGCCAGTTGTTCGCGGTTGATTGGGAAAGCCGTTCCGGCCAAAGCCCCGGCCCCCAGCGGCAAGACGGCCGACGCCCATCGCACGGCGGCCACTCGTTCACGGTCACGAGCCAGCGGCCAGAAGTGGGCCAGTAGCCAGTGCCCCCAGGTGACGGGCTGAGCGTGCTGCAGGTGCGTATAGCCGGGCATAGGCAGGTTGAGCGCCCCGGCGGCACTGTCCAGTAAGCTCTTTTGCAAGTCGGTCAGATGGGCGTCCAGGCGGTCGCAAGCGCGCATCACCCACAGGCGGAAATCGGTGGCGATCTGATCGTTGCGACTGCGGCCGGTGTGGAGCTTGCCGCCCACCGCGCCCACCAACTCAGTCAGGCGGCGCTCGACGGCCGAGTGAATGTCTTCGTCACCGGGCTGGATGCTGAACTTCCCATCCCTGAATTCACGGCGCACGCGCGCCAGCCCTTCGATGATCGTATCTCGCTCGGCGGGGGTCAATAGATTAGCGCCGGCCAGCGCCTCGGCCCAGGCGATACTGCCGTCGATGTCCTCATCGTGGAGTCGAACGTCGAAACCGATGCTGGCGTTGAAGCGATGCACAAGGGTGTCGGTATCAGCCGTGAATCGGCCGCCCCATAATTTAGTCATGGTTCTATAGTTCTTTGCCTTGGCCGGGCGCTCGGGCCGGTCAGGTTCGATAATCGGCGTTGATCGTTACGTAATCGTGGGTCAAATCGGTTGTCCAGAGGCTCGTCTCGGCCGTGCCGCTCCCCAGATCGACGTGAACCGTGAACTCGGGCCGGGCGAAGATGGCTGCGGCGTCTTTCTCCCGGTAATCAGTGGGCGTGCCCTCGCGCACGATTGGCAGCGGCTCTTCGTCGGGGGCGCTGATCCACAACGCCAACCGCATAGGGTCGATTTCCGCGCCGCTGCGTCCGGTCGCCATCATAATGCGGCCCCAATTGGGATCGCCGCCGGCGAAGGCGGTCTTGACCAACGGGGACGTGGCGATTGTATCGGCCACGCGCCGGGCGTCGGCCGGCGTGGCCGCGCCGGTCACGCGCACGGTGACGACCTTGGTTACCCCCTCGCCGTCGGCCACGATCATCATGGCCAGGGCGCGGCACACCTCGTTGAGAGCGGCGCCGAAGGCGGCGCGCCCGATCTCATCCTCAACCGGCACGCCGCTCGCGCCGTTCGCCAGCAACAGGATGGTGTCGTTGGTGCTGGTGTCCCCGTCAATGGAAATGGCGTTAAAGCTGCCACTCACTGCCTGGCGCAAGAATTCGTCCAGCTCGCCGGCAGGGATCATCGCGTCGGTCGTCACCAGCCCCAGCAACGTCGCCATGTCGGGGTGGATCATGCCCGCGCCCTTGGCCATGCCCCCCAGCGAGACGCGGCCGCCGGGTAAATCGACCTCGACCGCCAGGAATTTGGGCCGTGTGTCGGTGGTCATGATGGCCTCGGCGGCGGCGCGGCCATTGAGGGGCGAGAGGAGTGGCGCGGCCGTAGCCAGGCCCGCGCGCACGCGCTCCATCGGCAACGGCACGCCGATCACGCCGGTGGACATGACGAGGAACTGTTCGGGCCGGCCGCCGAGCAATTGGGCAGTATACTGCTGCATGTCACGGGCCGCGGCCATTCCCGCCGCGCCGGTGCAGGCGTTGGCGTTGCCGGCATTGATGACGACGCCACGCTGGGCGACGGCGTTGGCCGCTAACGTCTGGCGGTCGAGCATCACCGGCGCAGCGGCCACACGATTTTGGGTGAAAACGCCGGCGGCCGAACAAACGCGGTCGGAGACGACCATGACGAGGTCGGGCCGGCCGGATTGCTTGATGCCCGCGGCCACGGCCGCAGCCGAAAATCCGCGAGGGGTGGTCACGCCGCCGTCGGGCAGGGTTCGATAGGTCATGGTCGTCTCGTTTGTCTCGTCACAGGTCAATCGCGCTTAAATTTGGAGTAGTCGGGCGAGGCGTAGTGGGTGCGACCGCCGTCACTGACTTCCATCATTGCCTTGACCTTCATTTGCAGGCCAAACAGGGTGATGAACCCTTCGGCATCAGCCTGGTCATAGACGTCTTCTTGGCCGAATGTGGCGAAGTCCTCGCGATAGAGGCTGTGGGGGCTATAGCGGCCGGCCACGATCACGTTGCCCTTGTAGAGCTTGAGCTTTACCCAGCCGGAAACGGTTTTCTGGGTTTCGTCGATGAACGCCTGGAGGGATTCTCGCAGGGTATGGTACCACATGCCGAAATAAGTCATTTCGGCGTAGCGCAGCGCCATTTGCTGTTTGAAGTGCAGCGTCTCGCGGTCGAGGCAGAGCGATTCCAGTTCGCGATGGGCGGCATAGAGGATCGTGCCGCCGGGGGTCTCATAGACGCCGCGCGATTTCATCCCTACCAGCCGGTTTTCCACCAGGTCGATGCGGCCGATGCCGTGCTTGCTGCCCAGCTTATTCACGGTTTCGACAACCGCTGCCGGCGGCAACTGGATACCGTTGACCGCCACGGGAACGCCCTTGTCAAAGGTGATCTCTACGATCTCTGCTTCGTCGGGCGCGTTCTCCGGCGACACGCTCAGTTGGAACATCGATTCTTCCGGCTCGTTGGCCGGGTCTTCCAGGATGCCGCCTTCGTGGGACAGGTGCCACATGTTGGCATCGCGGCTGTAGATGGATTTCTCGGTCTGTGTCACGGGCACGTGGTGGGCGCGGGCATAGGCCAGGGCATCCTCGCGCGAGCGGATGTCCCACTCGCGCCAGGGGGCAATCACCTTGAGCGTGGGGTTGAGCGCTTTGTAAGTCAGTTCGAAGCGTACCTGGTCGTTGCCCTTGCCGGTGCAACCGTGGGCCACGGCGTCGGCCCCTTCTGCTTCGGCCACGGCCACTTGCCACTTGGCGATGAGCGGCCGTGCCACCGATGTCCCCAGCAAGTATTGGCGCTCATAGATGGCTCCGGCCTGCATCATGGGAAACAGGAAATCCTTGGCAAATTCGTGCCGCAAATCCTCGATGATGACCTTGCTGGCTCCGCTGGCCAAACCTTTTTCTTCCAACCCTTCAAATTCATGATCGCCTTGCCCGATATTGGCACAAAAGCAGATGACTTCGCAACCATAGTTCTCTCGTAACCAGGGAACGATGACCGACGTATCGAGACCACCGGAATAGGCGAGGACGACTTTCTCCACGGCCGGTTTTGACATTGTTTTTACTCCTCTAAATGGATGATTCCTCATTGTTGGCGGCATGGGGCGGCGTTCGGAGGCGGAGACCATTCGCCGGCTACCGGCCTCGGCACTCCGCTCTTGAGGATGTAGTGGATGCCCCAAGTTTAGCACGACGGCCGTCTCGTCACAACGATTAATCAAGGCACAATGGCGACAATCTCGCCACACTTTTTCCGGAAATCGCTCCCGGCCGGTGATCTCGAAGCCGGCACGCTGGAAAAATCGGACGGCGCGGGTCAGTGCGAACAGTGTTTGGATATCTCGCCGCCGTGCTTCCAAGATGATGGCCTTGAGAATGGTGCTTCCCCAGCCGCCACCCTTGGCCCGGTCGTGGACGGCCAGCGAGCGCACCTCGGCCAGAGCGGGGGAATAACTGTAGAGAGAGACGCAGGCCACGATCTGCTCGGTATCATCCTTGGCGATGAGCCAGTCGGCCAGGGTGTCGTGGATGGAAGCGGCCGTCCGTGGCAATAGATCGCCGCGGCGCGCGTGTTCGTTCACCAGGAACAATATTTCGGGGACATCCTCGGGGTGGGCCAGTCGAATGTTCATCTCAGGTCTGATTCAAACGCCAATGAAATTCATCCACTGTTTTTCGCGGATGCAGTGATTGCATGTTTGCGTCTTTATCATCTTGGCCCGGTTTATAGAGAGGGTGTGGTTTGGATCGAGGGATAAACAAAAGAGGTTACAGATAACCCCGTAACCTCTGCGATTTGGACGTTGATCGTCCCTCATCTTTTTATAGCTGAGGGCGGTGGGCTCGAACCACCAACCTTCCGGGTCAGAGCCGGACGTTCTGCCAATTGAACTAGCCCTCAATGTGGGCGGATTATAGCATCCGGTCGGCCGTTGGGCAACAATTCGAGCTCGGACGATTCCCTGTAAACCCGATCTTTGGGCCTCAATCGGCGCTGCTGAGCTGCGTCAGATCGGGAATGTGATCGGCATAGTGGTCATAGGTGTTGACGGCGATCCAGTTGTAGAACGGTTCCCCTTCGGTCCACGCAAATCGCTGCGGATCGAACAGGTCTTCTTCCGGGGCGGTTTTCGCTATCGCCAGCAGCGCTTCGTAGGCTTCCAGTTCGTTTACCTGGACGATCGCCAGCGGGAGCAATTGATTATCCTCATAGACACGGGCATTAAGCTCGTCCAGGGTATCGTCGCTGATCAAATCCTCGGGCTTTTCGCCACTGGTGAGGATCTCGTATAACGTCACCATGCGACGCTCCCAGAACCCGAAGTGGGCGATGATGTCCTTGATAGACCAGCCGTTAGGCAGCAGCGGCTCCGACAGATCGTGCTTGTTCAAAGGTTTGAGAGCATTTTCGAGTTCTGCCCGGCCGTCGTGCATGTGACTCAGCAATTCGGTGCGATCCATTTTTGCCTCCTACGAAATTGACAAGCGAAATCGGAACGCAAGTATAACCCTGAGTGGCGCGGATTGGAAACGTGGGCCGGTCGCTCACTTTTCGTCCAACTATTCGTAACATGGTTTACATTCTGCCGCTCTCCATGTGGTAGAATAGACGATTATCTAACTTAATTATAGGCCCACGACGGGCCTTCCTGTTATCGTTTATGGCTATTTCATTCGCGTCTTCCAAAGCTCGTCCCGTACCGGCCGCGCATCGCCGGAACTTCAACCATCTGATATTGGATATCGCCTGGTTTGGCGTGCTCAACGGCAGCGCCGTGGCCTTTGTCGCCGTCTATGCGACTCGCCTGGGTGCCAGCGCCTTCCAACTGGGTCTGCTAAACGCCATGCCGGCTGTCGTCAACTTGCTCTTTGCCTTGCCGGCTGGTCGTTGGCTACAAGCTCGACCCATCAGCCGGGCAACGTTCTATTCGTCGGTTGCTCATCGCTGGTTCTATCTGCTGTGGGTTTTTCTACCATTTTTCTTTGGGCCGACGGAGCAGGTGTGGTTGCTGGTGCTGCTGACGGTTCTCATGAGCATTCCCGGTACCGCGCTGGCTATTGGCTTCAACGGCATGTTTGCGGCTACTGTGCCGCCGGACTGGCGCGCGCAGGTGGTGGGGGTGCGCAATGCCGCCTATGCATTAACATCGATCATCGTCACGTTGATCGCCGGCCGTTTGCTCGACGCCATGCCTTTTCCCCTTGGGTATCAACTCGTTTTTCTCATAGGGTTTGCCGGCGCGGCCATGAGCAGCCTGCACTTGTGGCTGGTGCGCCCGGCCGACGAACATCGCCGGCCCGCCAACGGCAAGAGTTTGGGCGACTGGGCGCAGCCGGGGGTCATGAGCATGTGGCAAAGCCTGCGGATGACCGTCGGTTTGCGTTTCTTGATGCGTCAGAAACCGCTCGAGAGTCACTGGTTTAGCCCCCTCAAGGATTTTTCCTATCGTCGCGTGCTGCTTCTGGTCTTCGCGGTCCATCTGGCGCTTTATCTGGCTGTGCCTTTGTTTCCCATCTATCTGGTGCGCGAATTGGCCCTGAACGATCAGGTCATTGGGCTGGGAAACAGTATTTTCTATGTGGCCCTTTTCCTTGCTTCCGCGCGTTTGGACACAGTTACGCGGCGCTTGGGCAACAGGCGAACAATGGCCTTAGGGGTGCTCATCATTAGTCTGTACCCGGCTCTCCTGTCGTTGGCCGATGACGCGGTTCTATACCTGGTCGCCTCGATCATGGGCGGTGCGGGTTGGGCGCTGGCGGGTGGGGCGGTTGGCAATTTCGTGCTGGAGAAGACGCCCGACGACAGCCGGCCATCCTATCTGGCCTGGTACAATATGTCTTTGCAGGCGGGAATTCTGCTGGGGGCGCTCATCGCCCCGGTGATGGCCGGGTGGTGGGGGCTGACCTTTGGATTGGCTTTCGCGGCCGTCTGCCGCTTTCTGACGGGACTGGCTATCTGGCGAACAAACGAATAAGTTCGGATCAGCGCACGACCAGGATGGCCCGATCAACGTCCAGCACCAACTCATGGGCCAGGTCATCCAGCAAGAAGCGCGGCAGACCTTCATCGCGGTGCGCGCCGATGACGACCAGATCATAATCGTCGGAGCGCGCTTCGTCGGCGATTTCGTCGACGATCAATCCATGCCGCACCTTGGCGTGAAGATCCAACTCCATCTCTTCCAGATAGGCCATGTCCTGTTCCAGGAGGGCGCCTTCCGGCGCGCCGGCCTCGATCAGTTGCTCGGCCGTGAAGAGCAAGTCCTCGCCTCGAATTCCGGGGGCGGCGCTGATCTGGGACATCACGTGCAAGACGGTGACGTCGGTGGCGTTTTTCAGGATGGCCGGCAGGCGCATCCGAAAGAGTTTCAGGAGGGAAGGCGATTTTGCGCCGCTATCGCAAATGAGCATGCGGCGTAACGGTTGGGCTTCCCGCTTGGCGATCAACACCGGCAGCGTCGTCCGGGCGACGACCTTTTGCGTTACCAGGCCGCGAATACGAGTCAACAGAGGCCGGGAGACGCGCTGCCCCATCACGATGAGATCGTAGTTGCCTGATTCTCCTTCGGCCACGATCTCTTCCCATGGTTGGCCGACGCGCGTCTTATA
>JACKBY010000035.1 GCA_020634335.1 Promineifilum sp.
CCGGCTCCATCCCGGCGGCCGCATTCGGCGAGGCGTCGAAGTCGGGCAAAATAGTCTCGACGTTGCGCACGGCCGGAATCGAATAGCCAACCAGACCGATTGCCACCCCAATGATACCGCTCAATAATATCATCAGGCTCATCCCCGCGCCCGGCCCCGTGCCCACCAGCGGGCCGAACAGCGACGCCGCCCATCCGCCGGCGCTCATGGCCGGCTCGAAGACCTGGTCGGCCAGCGGCCCGGCCATCAGGACGGCCACGGGAAAGCTGATCTGGGCGATCATGCGCCGCGTGGCAAAGACGCGCCCTTGCACCGCCGGGGGCACTTTGGCCTGCCAGATGGCCTGATTGGAGCCGTTGATGATGGGAATAAACAACTGCGACAGGAAACTGCCCGCGGCCCAGCCGGGCACGGCGCGCGCCAAGCCGATGATGACCGGGCCCAGCAGGCTCTCGGCCGACATGCCCAGCAGCACCCCCTTCACCTTGCGCTTGGGGCCGCCCCACGTGCTCATGATCAGCCCCCCGGCCACGCCGCCAAAGGCGGCAATGGATTGCACCGTCGCCAGAGAGCCGGCGTTGTTGAGTGTCCGCGCCAGGATCATCGGCGTGGCGATGATCGCCCCGAAGGCCGAGATGAAGTTCAGGGCCGTGAAGGCAAACTGCAAGCCCAGCAAGCTTGGCCGCTCGCGGATATATTTGAAGCCGAAGATCGAATCCTGCCACAGACTCGGCCGCTTGCTGCCGGCCGGAATCTCCTCCGGCGCCGGCTGCGGGATAGGCACAATGAGTACGGCCAGAATGGCCGTCACAAAGGTCACCACGTCCACCAACAGAATCGGCACCAGGCCAAACGGCCCCAACAGCGCCCCGGCGAAGGCTGGGGCCAGGATGTTGGAAGCCGCCCCGGCAAAGTCCAGCATCCCCGCCGCGCGGCCAAACTGTTCCTTGGGGATCATCAACGACACGGCGGCCGAGAAGGCCGGAAATTGCAGGGCATTGAACGCCCCGGTGATGACGTTGCCCAGATAAATCTGCCACAATTGCAGATCGCCGGCCGTCAGCAGGATGAACAGCCACACCAGCGTGACGACGCCCGCCGACAGGTCGGTCACGACGATCAGCGTCTTGCGATTCCAGCGGTCGACCAGCGCCCCGGCCAAGGGGCTGAGGATAATACTGGGGGCCACAAAGCAGAAGATGGCGATGGTCAGCGCCGTGGCCTGCCCCGTCTTCTCGAAGATATAGAACGACAGGGCGAAGTTGGTCATGCCCGTGCCCAAAAAGGACACCAACTGACCGAACCAGATGATCGTGAAGCCGCGCATACCCGAAAGTCGTGGAGGATTGCTCAATGTCGGTCTCCTGTCACGGATTATAAAACAGAATTACCCTCAGGCCATATCCCACGTCGCGTCGCCAAAAAAGTCGCCGTGATCGTGGGCCAGGAAGGCCTCGATTTGCGCCCGCCGGTCGCCCAGGCGGAAATGCGGGCCGTGACCGGGATAACAGACCGTGTCGTCGGGCCACTGCAATACCTGGCGCAACGTGTCCAGCGTCCGGCGAAAATCGACGGCCGACCAGGTCTTGCCCGGCCCGCCGTCGAACAGCGTATCGCCGACCACGGCCGTGACATCGCCCTCCACGAGGAAGCAAACCTGATCGGCGATGTGGCCCGGCGCGTGCTGCACCCGCAGGCGATGCTCGCCCACCTGAAAGACGTCCCCATCGCGCAGCGCGAGCTCCTCGTCGAGGATCAGGCTGTTGAGGTGCGGGCCGTCGAAAGCGGCCAGCGGCACACCCAGACGCCGCCGCATCTCGTCGAGCGCGCCAATGTGATCGCCGTGGGTGTGGGTGAGCAGGATGGCCATGGGCGTTGTCCCGGCCAGCATGTCGCTCAAGGTGTCGGGGTCGTCGCCCGGATCGATGAGCACGCTCTGCCCGGTCTGGGGGCACACCAACGCGTAGCTATTCATCGACCACGGCCCGACCTGTCGGGTGCGCAGTTCCATCGGGGTATTGTTCATTGCGGCCTACTTTTCCCAGCCTAGTTGCCGCTTGTCTGGCGTCGTGACCGGCCCGGCGGTGCGCTCCAGGCTTTGGCCGACCGTAATAAGAAACAAGCCCACCGCCCGGCGCAACCGTCCCCGCTGTTGGCCCGCCGCGGCCTGCCGCTGCCGCGTCTGCTCAAATTGTTGCCGCTTTTCTTCCTGAAAGGAACGAATAAGCTCTGCCTGCACGTCAATCGGTAACATTGCCTGGTCTCCTTTGTGCCCGCACCATCCTTTTGGTATTAGATAATCATCTAATTGTTTAGATAATAATCTAACCGGGATTGTTTGTCAATAGGCAAGGAGTAGAAGCGAGGCTGGCAACAAGTGACAACCACGTAACGCCGACAGGCGTTATGTCCTTGCCCCGTCCCGGCACCGCCGGTGGCTGCCCATAATGGAACCGAGCCGGCGGCACAGTGGGTATTAACGGCCGCAGCCGACAGGGCACAATGTACCATTATTGTTAAGTAAAATGGGGCGTTTCCACATAAAAAACGCGGGAGTACAATGTTTTCGTTCAGCAAAACGATTCCAACGGAGGTGCCAACCCACAGAACCTTTGAGCAGGAGAGGCGTACACTTACTTCTCTGTGAAAGAAACGGAGTGCCCACCACTCAAAACCGGAAGCACTCGACAGATTAACGGAGCAGTTCTGAGTAAACTGCACCTTGAGGATTTGAGAACATGCAACGCAAAACCCTATTTTTTTTGAGTCTGCTGATCGTTTGCGTTTTCGCGGTGTCGGCGTCAATCGCCATGGCGATGCCCGACAATGGTAAGCAGGTCGCGGACCAGGATGCCGCGCCACGAGAAGATAACCGGTCCGATCCCCGGACCGAAGAACAACTGGCGCTACGCGAGCAGGCCCTGGAAGCCAAGATCAACGGCAAGGCCGGCGGCAAGACCCACGAGGTGGCGAAAGGACAGTTTGTCCAGTTGGAACGCGAGGGTGAAGGGGCGTTGTGGACTGTGCTCGGCGAATTTGCCGACCTGCAACACAACACGATGCCGCAGCCGGACCGCACAGTGGATAACACAACGCTTTGGGTGCCTGACTTCAGCCGCCAGCATTATTTGAATATGCTGTTCGACGAGTCCCCCGGGGCCAACTCAATGCGTAACTTCTACATCGAGCAGTCGTCCAACCGCTACACCGTCCACGGCGACGTGACTGACTGGATCCCCGTGCCCGGCAACGCCGCGAGCTACGACGATGACTTCAATAGCCCGCTGGGCGGCAACCAGGTGTGGTACTTCCTGAACGACACGATCGACGGGTGGTACAACGAGCAGCTCGCCAACGGCAAGACCGCGGCCGAGATCAACGCTTACCTGAGCGAGTTCGACATCTGGGATCGCTATGACTTCGATGGCGACGGTAACTTCGACGAGCCGGACGGCTACATCGATACGTTCCAGTCCGTGCACGCGGGCATTGGCAACGAGTCCTGCTCGCCCGAGTGCGATAACTGGGCCATCTGGAGCCATAGCTGGTATGCCTTCTCCAACCGGACCGGCCCCGACGGCCAGGGCCCGGCCTTCAATCCGGACGGCGGCGTCCGCATCGGCAACAGCGACTACTGGGTCGGCAAGTACACCATTCAGCCGGAGAACGGCGGCGTGGGTGTCTTTGCCCATGAGTATGGCCATGACCTCGGGTTGCCGGACCTGTATGATACGTCCGGCGGCGAGAACGGGACCGGCTTCTGGACGCTGATGTCTTCCGGCTCCTGGGTCGACACCGGCGAGGACCAGATCGGCAACGCGCCCAGCCACATGGGCGCCTGGGAAAAATTCCAGTTGGGCTGGCTGAACTATGAAGTTGCCTATGCCGGCCAGAAGTCCGAGCACAAGCTGGGGCCGATGGAAACCAATACCAAGCAGGCGCAGGCCCTGTTTGTGGTCTTGCCGGACAAGGAAGTGTTCGTGAACATCGGCACCCCGCGCTATGGCTCCCAGTACTACTACAGCGGTTCCGGCGACAACCTAGACAACATCATGTACAAGGCTTTCTCCTTGCCCGCCGGAGCCACCCTTTCGGCGCGCGTGCGCTACCAGATCGAAGCTGACTGGGATTATGCCTATCTGGTGTACTCCAGCGACGGCGGTGCAACCTGGACGCCCATCCAGACCAACCGGTCAACCACCTCCGACCCTAACGGCCAGAACCTGGGCTACGGCATCACCGGCAATGCTACCAGCAACAACTGGACCAGTTTGACCGCGAATCTCCCGTCCGGCAATGTACTGCTTGGCTTCCGTTATGTGACGGACGGCAACACGGGCGGCTTCGGGTTCATGGTCGATGAGATCAACATCACCGGTCAGACTACCGACGGCGCGGAAACCGACGCGGGCTGGACCTTCAACGGTTTCCGGGTAACGAACGGACAGGAACTCCGCTACTTTGCCAACTACTACGTGGCTGAGTATCGCGCGTACTGGGGCTATGACCAGAATCTGGCCGTCGGCCCATACAACTTCGGCTTCCTGGACAATCCGCTGCTGGGTGACTGGGTCGAGCATCTACCCTATCAGGATGGCCTGCTGGTCAACTACTGGGATACCTCCCAGAGCAACAATAACACCCGCCAGCATCCCGGCGCCGGCCTGATCCTGCCGGTTGACGCGCATCCGACGGCTTTGCGCCGCGCCGATGGCGAGGTATGGCGTAATCGTATGCAAACCTATGACGCGACGTTTACGCTGGCCCCGACTGAGGCGATCACCCTGCATTACCTCAGCCAGCCGTCTTCTCACCCCAGTCTGCCGGCCGTGAAGATCTTTGATGATCGCAATAACTACTACGATCCGGCTAACCCGTGGGGCAGCGTAATCGTTCCCAACACCGGAACCCAGATTCGTATCCAGAGCATCAGCGCCCAGGGTAACTTCATGCAGGTTCAGGTTCGTCCCGCGCGCTAAGCGGGTCTGTCGCGCAGCCTTTGGCGCAGCCCTCCCGCCATTGGCCCGTTGATTTCGTCTGCTGAGCAAACCCGTCGTCGGGGGTTCCGACGACCAACAGGCCGGCCAGCCCCCTATTGGGCCGGCCGGCCTGTTCGGTGAATCGCCGGGTGGGCCGGCGTCGATCATAGCGAACGAATGAACTCCAGGCGATTGCCGAAGGGATCGCGACATTCGAAGCGCTCGTAGCCGGGAATGGGCACGCTCTCCAGCGCGGCCACCCCGGCGGCGAACAAACGCTCACGCCAGACCACCAGGTCATCGACCTGATAGGCCACGTGGGCCTTGGTGCGCGTGCGGTCGACGCCGCTCTCAACGCCGACGTGGAGTTGATGAGCGCCAAGCTGCACCCAGAACCCACCACGACCCCGCAGTGAATCGGGCTTGTCGACCTCCGGCAAACCCAACACCTCGCAATAGAATCTCCGGGCGGCCGTCTCCTCATCGGGTGCGACGGTAATTTGAACGTGGTGGATGGCGATAATCATGCTTTAACTTTAATGTATTTGAATCGCGGCCGCATCTATTCACCTCGGCCGCCGTAGCGCCGGTTTCTTGGCCGGCTCCCCTCTGCCGGTTAAGAAACCGGCACTACAGACGCATCCACATTTGCCGCCAGCCCCGTTCCCCATTACAATTCCGCCGCTATGGAACCCCTACCCGTGGATATCTTTCAGCTCCGGCGGCGCGATCCCGCGGCGTGGTCGGCCCTGTTGGCCCGCTACCCGGAGACCAACGACGCCATCGTTACCGCGGTGACGTCCGAGGCGTTGTGCGAGACCACGTTGGCGTTCCCCAGCCGTGCCGTCGATTGTTCCCATCACCTGCGGCGCTACGTCCTCACTCTGGCCGGCTGTTCCGACCCCATCACCTTCATCGCCAAACAGACCAACGCCATCGAAGCGCGCTTTTACAGCCTCTACGGCGATCCACCCGGCACAGCCATTCCTCGCTGTCACTACGCCCATCTGGACGGCGACGACAGTTGGATCGTCCTCGACGATGTGCCCGATCATTTCCCGCCGGCGGCCTGGGTACCGGCCCAGGTGGACGGAATTGTGGAAACGCTGGCCCGCTTCCACGCCGCCCATTGGCAACATGAAGCTGACGACGGTACCGCCCGGGCTGAATCACTCATTCCCCACTTTCTGCGACGCGACGAAGGCCCCTACACCTGGCAGGAGCTGCGCCAATCGGAAGCGGCCTTGTTCGAGGAAGGCCCAGGGGCGGCTCTCTCGCGCCATGCCATCCACAGCGCCGGGCGTCTGGCCCCCTATTTCGTGCGCGCGGCCAATGGTCTGGTGGTCATGCGCGACCTGGGTGGCTGGCCTGGCGTGCTGGGTGAAAGCCACCTGGCGGCCGCGGCCGACCTGCTCGACGACCCCGTGCCCATGTTGGCCCCCTTGCTCGACTTGCCGCCCACATTGCTGCACGGCGCGCCTCATCCCGGTCACTGGCGGCTCAATCTGTTCGGCGACACCTTCCTCGTCGACTGGAGCGAGGCCCAGACCGGCCCCGGCATCCTCGATTTGATGGCGTTCATCGAAGGCTACCCGCTGCTCCAGGAACGGCGCGACGGCTGGGAACAAGCCGAACCGCGCTTGCGCCACGCCATCTCCCATACCGAGGAAACGATCATCGACACCTATCTGCTCACGCTCTCGGCCGAATTGAGCGGCCGTTCATCGGCGCGCGCCTTCCGCGCGACCCTGCCGGCCGCGCGCTGTCTCCACATATTGCTGACCTGGTTCCCCTACTTCGCCACCTGGGCCGACGACATGCCCGACCGCTATGTGTGGCAGCGGGTCAACCGTCGCAGCGAAACCGAGGTCGGGCGCTATTACGACGCGCCACCTGTCGGGATGCGGCGCTATTTGGCCGGCGTCTTCGAGCGCTTTCTGCGAGCTTGTCACAGTTTGTAGTTCCGTACACCCTGCAACTCCTGCGGGACAGGTGCGTATAGTACTCGGAAATGGAAAATATCGTTTTTACGATTGGCACCGGTGTGGTCATTCTGGCCTTTGTCGTTGGCTTGCTCGGCATCATCCTCCCCGTCATTCCCGGTCTCATCATCATCTGGCTCGCCTCGCTCTACTACGCGGCCGTGGTCATCGGCTTCGACGCCTTTTCGCCGTGGGTCTTCGCCCTCATCACCCTCATCGGGCTGGCGGCCGGCACGTCCAACATCTGGCTGGCGGCTCTGGGGGCCAAGACAACCGGCGCGACATGGCGCACGCTCATCGTCGGCTTCATCGGGGCTATTATCGGGACGTTCCTGCTGCCCATCCCCCTCATCGGCACCATTGTGGGTTATGCCGCCGGTCTGGTCCTATCCGAGTACATCCGTCAGGGAGAGTTACGCCCGGCTCTGAAGTCCGCCTTTGGCGGCATGGTCGGCTGGGGCGTCAGCACGCTCTTCGAATTCGCCGGCGGCATCCTGATGATCGTGCTGGTAGTGACACAAGCGCCGGTTTAGGAAAATAATCAATGGAAGAATTTCTACAAAACTTCGTCGTCGTGCTTCTGAGCGTGATGTCGGTGGCCCTCATCCTGGCGATCATCCTGCTGGCGATCATCTTCATCCAAATCCGTCACATCAAGGTTCCGCCGGGTGCGGGCTTTGCCGAAACGATGCTCTATACGCCGCTCCTGGTGGTGCTGTTTCTAGACGTGCTCGATCTGGCGCTGGACTTTCTATCCGCGCCCATCGCCTGGGTCGTCCTCGACCGGTTGGGTCTCAAGGGACTTCGCGGCATCGCCACGTTCGAGTCACTCATCCCCTTCACCCAGGCCATTCCAACGATGACCCTGGCCTGGATCGCCGTGCGCGTCATGGGCAAGGATCGCTTTGTCGAAAGCAGGTATTACCAGGAATAATGCAGGCTCGGTTGCTGAACCGGCTCACCAGGCTTGATAGCGGCCATTTCCTAAACAGACCCGGCGAGCCTGACGTCAGCGCTTCGCCAGCGGAAGAGCCAGCGAAAACGCGCTACCCTCCCCCGGCCGGCTCTCGCACCACACACGACCCTGGTGGTGATCGGCCACGGACTTGACAATCGCCAACCCCAGCCCCGATCCGCGCCCGCGCTCGGCCGTGGTCATCGCCTGTCCTCGATAGAACTTCTCGAACAGATGCGTCTGATCGGCCACGGCGATCCCTGGCCCCCGATCCCGCACCGTGATCACCATTTCACGCCCGACCGCCTCCGCTTGTAGCGTCAGACGACCGCTCTGAGGTGCATGTTTAAGGGCGTTCGTCACCAGGTTGGTAATCGCCCGCCGCAACAAGGCGGGGTCGGCCACTACCGGCGGCAGATCGGCGGCAACCTTGACCACGGGGCTAAGGCCGGCCATGTGGGCGGGCGAAGCGTACTCCACGGCGATCTCGTCCAGCATCTCGGCCACATTCACCCGGTCAAATTGCAGGTTCAACCCGGCCTCGATACGCGCCAGATCGAGCAAATCGTTCACCAACCGTTTCATCCGGTCGATTCCGGCCAGGATCTTCTCGGCGTATTCCTTCTCCAGGGCGGGATCATCGATAATTGGCAGCGTGGCCGCGTAGTTGTGCATATAGGTCAAGGGGCTGAGCAGGTCGTGGGAGATGCCGGCCACGAAATCTGATTTCAGGCGATCCAGCTCCCGGATGTCGGTCACGTCCTGCAACACGGCCACCCGTCCCATCGTCTGGCCGTCATGGTTATAGACCGTCGAAATGCCCGCCAGGAAAATCTGCTCCCGGACGGTCACTTCTATCTTGCCGTCGACCGCGCCGCCGGCGGCCGACGAGAGACCGAGGCTCAGATGGCGGGCCAGCAGGCCATCCCGATCCGCTCCAGCCAGCGCATCGACCACAGGCCGCCCGCTCACTTCCTTCGCGTGGATACCCAGCGCTCGCTCCGCGGCCGGATTGATGAGTAACACCCGATCCGTCTGGTCGGTAACCAGGACGCCGTTGGTAGTGGAAGCCAATATTGCCGCAAGCCGCCGCCGTCCGCCCTCGGCGGCCACAAAGAGATGCGCATTTTGGACCAGCACAGTCGCCTGCCCGGCCAGCGTGCGCAGGAAACTGCGCTCGTCGCTATCAAAATAGTGTGGCTGGCGAAAGGCCAGGTAAAGCACGCCCTGAAACTCGCCCCCGGGTTTCAGCGGCAACGCATAGAGAGCCGCCACCGGCGACGCCGCGGACATCGCGGACGACAATCCCTCTTCGATCTCGGCTGCCGTCCCGTATGAGAGTTCATCCACCTCGCGCAACCGCAACAAAACCGCGCGGTCGAGCACGCTCATGCTATCGGCCGCCGGCCCCTCGGCAAACACCAGCGGCGCGGGGGTGGCGGGATTACGGACGATGGCCCGCGCGCCGGCCGCGCCCGTTCCTCGCAACAATCCCTGGAGCACGGCCGTCATCCCCTGCGGCAAGCTGATCGTAGTGGCCACGTCATTGCTGACATTGAGCACCAGCGACAGCTCATCCAGCCGCTGGCGCAAGGCACGTTGCATCTGGGAAAAAGCCAGCGTCAACTGCCCGATCTCGTCTTCGCGCTCCGAGCGCACCGGTCGTTCCAGGCCGCCCCCCCCGGCGATGGCCCGCGACGCGCGGCTGATTTCGGCTATAGGCCGGGTAATGTCGCGGCCCAGCGCGGCCACGATGGCGTAGAACACGCTGCTCACGATTATCAACAACAGGCTCAAAGGCCCGATGATGGACAAGGTTTGTCCTAATATCGCGGCGCGCGGCAGCGTGGCGACGATCTTCCAGCCGCTCTGCGGAACGGACGCAACCGTGACCAACTGTCGGGCTCCGGTTGCCGGGTCGCGAGACTCATAAACGGTACGGCCGGTGGCCGCAGAGAGCGAACGCGAGATTTGGGCGGCAGTCGGGAAAGCCCAGTCTTCCGGTGGCCCCCCGGCCACCGGCAGCACTTCCGACGCCTCGTTGACGAGGAAGCCGGAGCCTTGCCCCCCGGTGACCGGCAGATCAGCCAACATATCACTCAATACTTCGGGGGCGACGGCCGCAATCAATGCCGTCGTCTCGAGGCCGTTATTCGTACCCGGCACGGCCAGGCTCAGGCGATAGGACTCGTCTTCGGCGCGAGAGACGGCCCAGCCCGTCTCCCCGGCCAATGCGGCCACGGCAATTGCCCGTTCGGCGTCGGACAAGGCAGCGTCGCCGGTTGGGCTGTCGGAAAACGTCTCGCCCGATGCGCTGAGCATCCGCACGTCGTCAAATTGTCGCGTGGCTTGCACCCGACCCAGGACAGTCGATTTTTCCACCGCATTCTCCGTCCCCGCGAGGGCCGGATCGGCGGCATATTGGGTCAACGTCCGGGCCAGGTCTTGCTGCAAAGAGCCGAGACGCGCCGCCGTCGTCTCTGCCCGGTTAATCATCTGGTCAGTGAAAGCGCGGCTCGTGGCGCGCGCGGAAAAATAGAAGGCGACCGAGGCGCTGAGGAAGACGACTACAACCCCAAAGGTCAGGAACGCGGCCACAAGCTGGCGTTGCAGGCTGCGCTGGAGTGGCGAGGGCACCGTGCCCAGCTCCGGCCGGCGGCGCGGCGCGATCCACAAGACGGCCGTGGTTACCGCGCCGCCGATGGCCCCTTCAATGAGCGCCGGCAAAGCGCTCCAGAAGCTGAGGTACAGGGCGAGGTCCAGCGCACCGATGACCCCGGCCTGATTCACCGAATGGGCAAAGATGGCCGGCCCGACGACAAACGGGAGCATGAGACGCCCCAGCACCCCGGCCACAAGGGGACGGCGCAACAAAGCGAATCCGCGACCGGCATAGATCTGTCGCATCAGGCTGGCCGACACTCCGGCAGCCAGCGCGATGGCGACCACGTCCAGCGGCTCTCCGGTCTGGCCCAGGACGCGGCCAAGCCCGGCGAACACGCCGACAAGGACAGCCGAGGGCACGTTGAGCATCGCCCCGGCCACCAGATAGGGCACGGCGGAGAGCAACAGGATCGCGCCGGTCGCTGGATATTCGCGCAAAATTGGATTGGCCCAGGGAAAAGCGAGCGGGAACAGCTGGCTAAAGAATAGGGCTGCCCCGCACAACGCAACCAGAGCCGACCACTGCCCGCGACTCATCGCGCGCCACGTTCGCCGGGAGGTCGAGCGGCCGAGGGCGGCGGCCAAAAGTCCCAAGCCGATAATCCACAGGCCGGCAGCAAAAGCGTTGTCGGGCCAGGCAACCCCCGCCCGGCCGGACTGCCCCCATAATTCAATCAGCATTGCACCCTGTTCCTGCCGATCACTAACTGACCGGCCGCCCACACTTTATGTCTGCTTGAGCAGTATAACACAGTGCCTTAATTTGTCATTTGAGGGGGAGTTCATTATGATTCTTGGCATGGATACACGCCGCCGGACCTATGCCATTCTGGTTGGCATCATCCTCCTCACTGTGCCTTGCTACCTGTCCGGTATTGCTTTGCTCTCCCGCGCACCGAACCGTGGTAACGCCACGCCGACGCCGGATGAACCCGGCTCGTCGACCGTTTCGCCAACGCCGACCGACGCCACGCGTTTGCCGCCCGTACTCGTTTCGTTGACGCCCCCCGGTTCGCCCACCCCGCCGGCAACGGTGACCCCTTCCATCACGCCGACGGAGACGCTCTTGCCCACGGCCACGTCCACGGCGACGCCCACCGATACACCGACGCCAACGCCCACCGACACGCCGACGGCAACGCCCACCGAAACACCGACCGAAACGCCCACCGAGACGCCCACGGAAACACCGACTGAAACGCCCACCGAAACGCCAACAGAAACAGCCACGGCGACGCCCCCCCTGACAGCCACCGATGACGACGTCACGGGCACGCCAGAGGTAACTATAACCCCCTAACCACAGGAATCGCTTTTATGGAAACGTTTGAATTGTTAAAACAGCTGACCGAAGCGCCCGGTCCGACCGGCAACGAAGGCGGCGCCGCGGCCGTCATCGAGTCACTCTGGCGGCCGTTCGTCGACGAGATCGTTGTCGACCGGGTCGGTAGCCTGCTAGGCATCAAACGCGGTGCAGGGCCGGCCGACCGGCCGCGCCCCAGCATCTTGCTGGCCGCTCACATGGATGAACTGGGGCTAATGGTGTCGCGCATCGTGGAGCACGACGGCAACGGTTTTCTGCGCGTGACGGAGCTGGGCGGCGTCGACCGGCGTCACCTGCTGGGGCAGACGGCCATTGTCCATGGCACAAGGCCGCTGACCGGCGTGCTGGGGGGCTTGCCCGACTCCTATCTGTCGGAAAAAGAGCGCGACAAAGCCTATAGCTATGAAAACCTGGTTCTCGACGTCGGCTTGCCCATCGACGAGGTGCGCCGCCTGGTGTCCATTGGTGATTTCGTCACGTTTCGGCAATCTCTGCGCAAATTGCAGAATGGTCGGGTAGCGGGCAAGGCGCTGGACAATCGCGCTTCGGTCACGGCCGTTACGATCTGCCTCGAGCATCTACAGCAGCGCCGCCACACGTGGGATGTGATCGCCGTCGCTACCTCGCAGGAGGAAGAGACCTTCCTGGGGGCCTACACCAGCGCCTACGCCCAACGACCGGACGCGGCCATCGCCATCGACGTGACCCACGCCAAGGGGCCGGGCACGAACGATAGCGAATTGATGGAACTGGGCAGCGGGCCGGTGCTCGACATCGGCGCCAACGTTCATCCCGGCCTCTATGGTGCCTTGCGCGACGCAGCCAACGCGCTGGAGATGAAAATCGGCACCGGCGTCCACGCTGCCGGCAGCGGCACCGATGCCTACGCGCTGCAGGTTGCCCGCGACGGCATTCCCACCGGCGTCCTGTCGATCCCGCTGCGCTACATGCACACCATGGTCGAGACGGTTGACATGGGCGACGTTGAGCGCGTCGGCCGCCTGCTGGCCGAGATGGTCGCCCGGCTCGACGACAACTTTCTGGGCAACATCCGGGAAGAGCTGATGCGACCGGAAATTAGCATCAAGAACGGCCGCGGCCGGAGCGTTAGTAGCGTTAGTGAGGATGATGGCGCATGAATGACTTGCTGAAACAATTGACGGAGGCCGTGGGCGTCTCCGGGGCCGAGAAGGAAGTCCGGCTCCTCATTCGCGATCTGATCGCCGATCATGTCGATGAGTGGTCGGTCGATACGATGGGCAACCTGACGGCGACCAAGCGCGGCACGGGTGACTATGACATGCGCGTGCTCGTGGATGCCCACATGGATGAGGTCGGCTTGCTCATCACCGACATCGACAGCAGCGGCATGTTGCGGTTTACCAACGTGGGCGGTTTCGACGACCGCGCGCTGCTGGGCAAGGTTGTGCAGGTCGGTCCCCACAAGGTGACCGGCGTCATCGGCGCGCGGGCCATTCATTTGCTCAAGCGCGGCGAATATTCCAAAGTAGTCCGAATCGACGCCATGCGTATCGACATCGGTGCGAAAAACAAGGAAGCGGCTTCGTCGAGCGTGAAGGTCGGCGACTACGCGGCGTTCGTCACTGAGTACGAAGAATTGGACGGCGGCCGAACGGCCATCGGCAAGGCCTTCGACAATCGCGCCGGCTGCGCCGCGCTGATCGAGTTGTTGCGCGGTGAACGCTACCCCTTCGACCTGGTAGCCGCCTTCACCGTACAGGAAGAAGTCGGGCTGCGCGGGGCCAAAATTGCCGCGTTCAATGCCCGCGCCGATGCCGCCCTGGTGCTGGAATGCACGCCCGCCTTCGACCTGCCCAAGGAGCAAGACCGAAGCCCCAACGTGGCCCTGGGCAAGGGGGTTTCCGTCTACGTGATGGACGCCCGCACAATTCAGGACCCGCGCCTTGTGGCCCACATCATGGCGACGGGGGATTCCCAGGGCATACCCTACCAGGTTCGCCAGCCCGGCGGGGGCGGCACGAATACCGGGGCGATCCAGCGCGCCGGGGCCGGCATTCCCGCAGCCACGCTGGCCGTGCCCGGCCGCTATGCCCACACACCGACGATGATGATTAGCCTGGATGACTACGACAACATCGTCCGTCTGGCCGATGCGACCTTGCGGACATTGACACCCGACACCTTTCGCCGCGACTAAGCGGCCGATTTTCGGAGAATGAGAAGACGACATGAATGACCTGATTCGCTCGCTCGTAGAAGCTTATGGCCCCTCTGGATTTGAAGATGGCGTGCGCGATCTCATCCGGCCGCTCATCGAACCCCACGCCGACGAAGTAACTGTCGATGCTCTGGGCAATCTAATCGCCCGCAAGCGAGCCACGACCGGGGAGGCAAATCCTCTCAAGGTCATGATCGCTGCCCACATGGACGAGATTGGCATTATGGCTAGTCATATAACCGAGAAGGGTTTCCTGCGCTTCACCAACATCGGCGGCGTGGGCAGCCACACGCTGCTGGGGGGACGGGTGCGGTTCGCCGACGGTACGCTGGGCATCATCGGCGTGGATCGAATGGAGGATCGTAACTCCATCCACCCGCTCAACAAGCATTTTATCGACGTGGGCGCTACCAGCCGCGAGAATTGCCCGGTGCGCGTGGGCGACGCGGCCCACTTTGTGCGGCCGTTCGAGGCGCGCGGCCGCCATCTGACGGCCAAGAGCATGGACGACCGCATCGGCTGCGCCGTAGCCATCGAGGCGTTGCGTCGCCTGCCGGCCGACGTCTCCCACGATCTGTATTTCGTCTTCAGCGTCCAGGAAGAAGTCGGCACGCGTGGTGCGGAGGCGGCAGCCAACGGTATCATGCCCGACGTGAGCATCGCCCTGGACGTGACGCTGACCGGCGACGTGCCGGAGTCCCGGCCGATGGACGTGCGCCTGGGTGCGGGCCCGGCGATCAAGGTCAAGGACAGCGGCATGATCGCCCATGCCGGTCTGGTGCGCCTGATGCGGCGACGGGCCGAAGAAGCGGGGATCGACTATCAACTGGAGGTGCTGGAGGGCGGGACGACTGATGCGCGGCCCATGCAACTGGCCGGGCCGGGCAGTGTCGCCGGCTGCATCTCTATTCCCTGCCGCTACGTCCACACGCCCAGCGAAACGGTGGACGCGAGCGATGTCGAAGGGGCTGTCGCCCTGTTGGTGACCTTGCTGTCGGCCGATATGGAGCTATAGGAGAGGCGAACCGGCTAGAGGGCGGCCGGCCCGCTCAGCGCCGCCAGGACGCCGGCCAGGTCAGACGGCAGCTCGGCGGTCAGAAGGAGCACCTCATCGTCCGATGGACGCCGGAAGCTGAGTTCGGCCGCGTGTAGAAACTGGCGGCTCAGCCCCAATTTGTCTTTGCGCCGGCCATAGAGATGGTCGCCGACGATGGGAAAGCCAATGTAGGCCATGTGGACGCGAATCTGATGTTTGCGCCCGGTCTGCGGCCGGCACTCGACGTAAGTGTAATCGGGGTAGTAGGCCAGGGCGCGAAAGGCGGTCTGCGCCGGGCGGCTGCTCCCCGTGCCGGTCGCCACCACGGCCATCTTTTGCCGGTTCCGCGGATCGCGGCCAATGGGCGCATCGATGAGCGCCTCCGGTGGTTGCAGCGCGCCATTGACCAGGGTCAGGTACATTTTCGCCACCGTTCTTGCCTTGAACTGGTTTTGCAAGTACCACAGCGCCTGATCATGCTTGGCGGCGATGATGAGACCGGAGGTATCTTTATCCAGCCGGTGAACGATGCCCGGCCGCCGTTCGCCGCCCACACCTTCCAGATCGGGACAGTGGGCCAGCAGCGCATTCACCAGCGTGCCGTCGGCGTGGCCCAGCGACGGATGAACGACCATGCCCGGCGGCTTGTTGACGACGATAAGGTCGCTGTCCTCGTAGCGGATGTCCAGCGGAATGTCCTCGGCCACCACTTCCGCCTCGACGACCTTCGGGATGCGAGCTACCAGGGTCTCGCCACCCGCGATGCGATAGCTGGCCTTGGCTCGCTCTCCATCAACGGTCACCAACCCTTCGCGAATCAACTTCTGCCACTGCATGCGCGAGAGATCGGGCAGCAACTCGGTCAGCGCGCGATCCAGGCGTTCGCCCACGTTTTCCAGGGCCAGTTCAACGGTTTGGTCATACAAGGACATGATTTGTGTTTTCACAATCGTCGGGCCGGAAACGGGCGCGAGATCAGCAGCGCCTGCCGGACACGACGAAGGTCTCAGGGATCAGTTGGTGAAAGTCATTCCTGGGAATCGACCGGGTGCAGGTTCGACAGGGCCGCTTTTCGGGCTTGTCGTTCGTCGCGAATCAGCACAATGCCGAACAAAATAACGCCGCCGACGATGGCCATATCAGCCACGTTAAAGATGTACCACGGACCGACGTCGATGAAATCGGTGACGTGACCCTGACGCAGCCGGTCGGTCAGGTTGCCCAGCGCTCCGCCCAGTTGCAAGCCCAACGCCAGTCGCAACAACCATTGTCCGCCCGGCAGCGTCACGTTGAAGTAGACAATCGCCCCAGCCACGATCACCGCCAGGACGGCGAAGAACATGCCGGTGCCCTGAAAAAGCCCAAAGACGGCTCCGCTGTTGGCTGTATGGGTAAAGCGGAGTACGTTCTCCAAGCCGGGGATGGGCGCCCAGTAACCATAGAGAGGGATGCGCGTCTCGACCAGATATTTGCTCAGTTGGTCGAGCGACAACACCAGCCCCATGATCAAAAAGGGCAATAGCTTTTCGCCGAGGCCGGGCTTGAGAGCGGGTCGCTCGGCCGGCTCGACGGCGTACATCGGCCGTTCGGTGTTGTTTTCCAACCCCTTCTCATCAGGTTGCTCAATCATGACATCATTGTACCAATCCTGCGACGCCTTAGCCAAA
>JACKBY010000036.1 GCA_020634335.1 Promineifilum sp.
GCGACGTGGGCGATCCGGCCCACCGGCAGGCTCTGGTCGCGGCGGTGGCCGCCCGCGGCCGCCTCGACTTGCTGCTGAACAACGCCTCCACGCTCGGCCCGCTGCCCATGCTCCCCCTAAGTGACTACCCGCCGGAGGCCCTGCGGCAGGTGCTGGAAGTCAACACCCTCGCGCCGCTGGCGCTCATTCAGGGGTTGCAATCACTGTTGGTTAACGGCCGGGGGTTGGTCGTCAACCTGACCAGCGACGCAGCCGTGGGCGGTTATCCCGGCTGGGGAGGCTACGGGGCCAGCAAGGCCGCGCTGGAACTCATCTCGCGGACGCTGGCCGCCGAACTGGGCGACGCGGGCATCTACGTGATCGTCGTCGATCCCGGCGACATGCGCACGCAGATGCACCAGGACGCCTTCGCCGGCGAAGACATTTCCGACCGCCCACTGCCGGAGATCACGCTGCCGTTCTGGGGCTGGCTGCTGGGCCAGGAGCCGCGGCCGATCACCGGCCGGCGGTTCCAGGCCCAAGCTGAGCGGTGGGAGACGGCATGAAGCGCGAGACCCTGCTATTCGACCGCCCGACCGCGCTCGTCGCCACCCGCCCGGCCGAGGCCGACGGCCGCCCGCGCGACGCGGGCCGGCTGCTGGTCAGCCGCGCGAGCGGGCACAGTCATGCCGGCTTCCGCGAGCTGGCCGACCACCTGGAACCCGGCGATCTGCTCGTGGTCAATCGCAGTGCCACGCTGCCGGCCAGCCTGCCCGCCACCAGGAAAGGCGGCGCACCGTTTATTCTGAACTTGTCCACCCACTATGGCGGCGGCCTGTGGCTGGCCGAGCCGCGCTTCAGTCCCGCCGCGCCCGGCCCGTTGCCCAACCTGACTCCCGGCTCCGAGATCCGCGTCGCCGGCGAGGAGGCCCGCCTCGTTGCGCCTTATCCCGGACTGGCGCGCCTGTGGTTCGTCAAATTCGGGGGCGATACTTTCGCGTTGATGGCTCGCGCCGGGCGACCTATCCGCTATGGCTACGTTGACCGGGAGTACGATCTCGACGTTTACCAGACACTGTTCGCCGCCTATCCCGGCAGCGTTGAGATGCCGTCGGCCGCCTACCCGTTCACGCGGCGCGTGATGGACGATCTTGCCCGGCGCGGCGTCGAAATCGCCAGCATTGTGTTGCACACGGGCGTCTCCAGTCTGGAAGTCGAGACGGACGTGGTGGAACAGCACGCGCTTTATCCGGAGCCTTACTCTGTGCCCAGGGCGACAGCCGAAATGGTCAATGGAACCCGGCAGAGCGGCCGGCGGGTCGTCGCGTTGGGCACGACGGTCGTCCGCGCATTGGAATCGGCCTGGGACGGGCGGCAAGTCCAGCCGTCAACGGGGTTCAGCCGGTTGTACGTTCACCCCGGACGACCGCCCCAGGTGGTGGGCGGGCTGCTGACCGGCCTGCACGACCCCAGCACCAGCCATCTGGCGATGCTCTATGCGCTGGCCGGCCCGGACCTGATCCGCGGCGCGTATGACGAGGCCGTTCGCGAAAGGTATCTGTGGCACGAGTTCGGCGACAGTCATCTCATCCTGCCCCAGACCTGAGGGGTTTTCTGAAACTCGTGGAGTCTTGTACAATCGGGACGAAATGGCCGGCAAGTCTGTCAGCGACGCCCAACAGTTAACACAACGCAACCGCGAGCTGGCGATTCTCAACGAAATCGCGGCCGCGCTGAACCAGGAAGTCGATCTGGGGGCGGCGCTCAATACGGCGCTGAAGAAAGTGGCCGACCTGCTCCAGTTACGCACCGGCTGGATCTGGCTGCTACAGGAGGCGTGTGAAGACAATTCCTATCTGGCGGCGGCCCAGAATCTTCCACCGGCATTGCGCGATAATCCGCAAAGCATGGAGGGAGCTTGTCACTGCCTGCGCACCTTTCGCGCCGGCGACCTGAGCGGCGCAGCCAACGTCAACGTGGTCAGTTGCAGCCGCCTGTGGGAGTACGTTGACGGCACCGACGGCCTGCGCTATCACACCAGCGTGCCGCTCTACGCCTCGCATGGCAAGAAACTTGGCGTGTTGAACGTGGCCGACACGGACTGGCGCGAACTCTCGGGCGATGACCTGCGCCTACTACACACCATCGGCGACTTGCTTAGCATCACCATCGAGCGGGCGCGCCTCTTCGCCCGCAGCCGGCAAATCGGCGTGTCGGAGGAACGAGGCCGTCTGGCGCGCGAAATCCACGACACGCTGGGGCAGAAGCTGGCCGCGATCACGTTGCAAATGGAGACGGCCGATGCCCTGTTTGAGGCAGGCGCCGACCCGGCCCAAGCCTGGGCCGTGGTCCGCAAGACGCTGGCCCTCAGTCGCGCCGGTTTGCTGGAAGCGCGTCGTTCGGTGCTCGATCTGCGCGCCGTGCCCCTGGAGGGGCGCTCCCTTTTCGAGGCGCTCGACGAGCTGATCAGTGATATTCGCCGGCGCACCCATCTGGTGGTTGATTACCATCCGACGGGGGCCCATTTCCCTGTGCCCCCCCGCCTGGAAGTGGCCGTCTACCGCATCACTCAGGAGGCGCTGACCAACGTGGAACAACACGCCGGGGCCGAGCGAATCCGAGTCGAACTGACGGCCACGCCCGGCGATCTGCGATTGATCGTGGCCGATGACGGCCGCGGTTTCCAACCGGAGCACATTCCTCCGGGCCATTATGGGCTGACGGGTATCAACGAGCGCGTTCGCCTGTTGGGCGGGCAACTCGATTTGCGCAGCAGCCCGGCGGCCGGCACGCGCCTGGCGATAACGATCCCGCTGGACGGGGGAGACGGCTGATGTCGCCGGCCGGCGTGAATCCTATCCGTATCCTCATCGTGGACGATCATCCGGTCGTCCGCGACGGTCTGGCGGCCATCCTGGGCACGCAACCCGATTTTAGCTTGGTCGGCGAGGCCGCTTCCGGGGAAGAGGCGTTGGCGCTGTTCGAGCGACAGCGGCCCGACGTCGTTCTGCTCGATCTGGAGATGCCGGGCATGGACGGCGTCGCCGTCTTGCGGCATCTGCGCGACAAGCATCCGCCGGCCAAAGTCGTTGTTTTTACGGCCTTCGACACCGATGAGCGCATCCTGGGCGCATTACAGGCCGGGGCCAAAGGCTACCTTTTGAAAGGCGCGCCGCGGATGGAGTTGTTCAACGCGGTGCGCGTGGTGGATCGGGGCGGCTCACTGCTGCAGCCGGTCGTCGCCTCCCGCCTGATGGAGCATTTGTCGGAGCCGGAGCGGGCCGAAACGTTGACGCCGCGCGAGCGAACCGTGTTGGGGCTGCTGGCACGGGGCTTGCAGAACAAGGAAATCGCCGGGGAACTGAACATTACCGAGCGGACGGTCAAGTTCCATCTCAGCGCCATCTACGCCAAGCTCGGCGCGGGCAACCGTACCGAGGCCGTGACAATTGCCTTGCAGCAGGGATTGGTGGAGATCTGACAGACTCAACCCACTCGATTCTGTTCGGCGAACCCCAAGCCGCTTCTTTCATAAGCCATTGGTCGGACGCCAGCCCAGGCTTGAGGCGCATCCGCTCGGGGTCAATCCGGGTAATGCGTCCGCCTGGCGGCCGTTCCATGCCTCGTTCGCTTATACTGTATTGATCCTGGGCCATCACGCTCTTGCCCAAACTCGTTTCCTCTGTACAATCCTCTCCACTAGAACGTATGTTTTTGTCGGGTAAATGATGATCAACCGCGAATTTCACCTGGAGAACGAGAAGCAATTCGACCGCCGCGGCCCCGTGCGCTGGATCGCCTCGCATCTGGCGCAGTATCCGTGGCTGCCGGCGGCGGCCCTCGCGGCGGCGGTAATCAACAACTTCGCAGCCAGCTACATTCAACTGCTCATCGGCCGCGGCTTCGACTTGCTGAACGCGCCCGGCTGGACGACGCGCTCGCTGGGGCTGTTGGCCCTGACCGTCTTCCTGTCGGCAGCCACACAGGGACTGTCCGGGCTGGGGCGCAATGCGTCGTTCGAGTTCATGGCCCAGCGCGTGGAGCGCGACGGCCGCGACGAACTCTACGCCAGCCTGCTGGGCAAGAGCCAGACCTTCCACAACCGCCAGCGCATCGGCGACATCATGGCCCGGGCCACCAACGACGTGCGCACGCTCAACGTCATGTTCAGCCCCGGCCTGATGCTCATTACCGACTCGCTGGTCGGCCTGCTGGCGCCCGTTGTGCTCATCTATCGCCTGAACCCGCAGTTGTTGCTGGTGCCCTTCCTGTTCATCATCCTGTTTGTCATCACCATCCGCGGCTACTCGCGGCGGCTGGCCCCGGTCAGCGAGGGGCTGCGCGACTCCTTCGGCGTCATGAACGCCGGACTGGCCGAAGCCGTCAGCGGCATCGAGGTCGTCAAGGGCAACGCGCAGGAGGCGCAGGAAGGGGACAAGTTCATCACCAACGCCTCCATTTACCGCGACTACGCCGTGCAGGAGGGCGAAATTCAGGCGCGTTATCTGCCCATGCTGGTCTTCAGCGTGTGCTGGGGGCTGGCTTTTCTCCACGCCATGTTGCTGTGGAACGGCGGGCAACTGACGCTGGGTGAGGTGGTCAGCTACGTGGGGCTGTTTGGTTTTTTGCGCTTTCCCACCTTCGTCTCCGTTTTCTCGTTCCAGTTGGCCCAGTTGGGCATCGCCAGCGCGCGGCGCATTCTGGAACTGATCAACACCAGGACCGACCTGGACGCCAACGAGAGCGGCGTAGCCCGGCCCATCGAGGGCATGGTGGAGTTTCGCCACGTGCGTTTTGGTTATGGGGCGGGAGACCAAGGAAGCGCGGGAGAGGAAGCAACGGAGGCGCTTGCCCCTGCTCCCCAGCACGTTCTGAAGGATATCACGTTCAGTATCAAGCCCGGCGAGACGGTCGCCATTGTGGGACAAACGGGCAGCGGCAAGAGCACACTGACGCGGCTCATTAACCGGATCTTCGATGCCGACAGCGGCCAGGTACTGGTCGACGGCATCGACGTGCGCGACTGGAATCTGGAGTCGCTGCGCTCGCAAATCTCGACCATCGAGCAGGACGTCTTTCTGTTCTCGCGCACCGTCGCCGAAAACATCGCCTTCGGCGTGCCCGACGCGACGCGCGAGGACATTGAGCGCGCCGCCCGCGAGGCCCAGGCCCACGACTTCATCATGAGCTTCGACCACGGCTACGAGACCGAGGTGGGCGAGCGCGGCGTGGCCCTGTCCGGCGGCCAGCGTCAGCGCATCGCCATCGCCCGCGCCTTCCTGACCAACCCACGCATTCTGATTCTCGACGACAGCACCAGCGCCATCGACAGCGCCACCGAAGATCGTATCCAGCAGGCCATGTATCGCATCAGCCAACAGCGGACGACGTTCCTCATCACGCATCGCCTGAGCCAGATTCGCTGGGCCGACCGTATCCTGGTGCTGAAGGCGGGCGAGATCGTCGATCAGGGCACGCACGAGGAGCTATTGGAACAGTCGGCCGATTACCGGCGGATTTTTGCGCGGTATGACTAGGCGCGGCAGCGCATGGAAACCGGTTAAGGGAACGACGGCATTTTGAGCGGCGAAAAACATGACTGAGCGCACTTTGGTTCCAGTTGAGCAAAAGACGATCCTCTTTTATGAAGATGAAATTACGGCCGTGCGATTGCGAGATGGATCGGTGTACGTCCCAACAAGACTCATCATAGAGCGTCTCGGTTTGAATTGGAGCGGTCAACGATCTCGCCTTCAAAGAGAATCAATACTTAACACTGAGCAATGTATGTGCGTAATACATACACCTTGGCGCTCAGGCGGTCAGGCGGTCAAGGCGGTGGCGATTGAACTTGGCAAGAAGAGCGGCCGGAACGAGTTCGGGGCACTCTATGGCGAGCGTTACCGGAAGTTCGGCATCACGTCATACAAGATGCTCCCGGCCCGCCGCTTCGAGGAGGCCATGACGTTTCTGACAGACTGGCACAAGAGTGTAACCGGCAGCGGAGGGCCGTTTTAGATATGGGCTTTATCCTGGACGGTCTGGAGACCGAAAGTTACGACCGGCAATACAGCGACCGCGAGTTGCTGGAGCGCATTGTCGGCTACTTCCGGCCCCATCGCGGCCGCATGGGGCTGATCGCGGTGATGATCACGCTCAACTCGGTCATGGGCGCGCTGGGCCCCATTGTCATTGCCCGCGCCGTGGGGCTGCTGGAGACAAACCCGACGACGACGACGATGCTGTTGATCGCCCTGGGGGTCAGTCTCGTCGGTGCGTCGGCCTGGGTCTTCAACTACATCCGCCAGTCGTTCTCGGCCCGTGTGACCAGCAACGTCATCCTGCAACTGCGCGACGACGTCTTCAACGCCACCGTGCGCCACGACATGTCGTTCTACGACGAACATCCGTCGGGCAAGATCGTCAGCCGCGTCACGTCGGACACGCAAGACTTCGCCGAGGTCGTCAACCTGACGCTGAACATGATCAGTCAGGTGTTGCTGGTGGTGATGCTGATCGCCTATCTGCTGTCCGTCAACGTCCGCCTGACCCTGCTCCTGATCGCCATGGCTCCCTTCGCCGCAATCATCGCCCTCAGCTTCCGGCGGCTGGCGCGGCGCGTGACGCAGAACGCGCGGCGGGTGACGGCGATTATCAACGCCCAAATTCAGGAGTCGATCAGCGGCATCCTCATCGCCAAGAGCTTTCGGCAGGAGGCGGCCATCTACGCCACCTTCGACACCAACAACCGCCAGGGCTATCGAGTCGGGCTGACGCGCGGCCTGACGCTGTCGGGCATTTTTCCGCTGATGGGGCTGGCGTCGGGGCTGGGCACGGCCATCGTCTTTTTTGCCGGGGGGCTGGCGACGCGCAGCGCCATCGCCCCGGCCGAATGGTATCTGTTCATGCAGACGGTGGGCTTCTTCTGGTTTCCGGTGACAAGCATCGCCTCGTTCTGGAGCCAGTTCCAGGACGGCCTGTCGGCCGCCGAACGCGTTTTCGCCCTCATCGACCGCGAGCCGAAGGTGATGCAGGTGGCGGCCGAGCCGGTGGGACAGAGAATGTCGAATGACGAATTACGGGTGACGAATGAAGAGGATTCTTCACTCGCCACTCGTCACTCGTCGTTCGTCGCTCCACCGACGCGGGGTCATATCGAATTCCGCCACGTGCGCTTCAGCTATACGGAGCGCGAGGTGGTGCTGCCCGATTTCTCGCTGGACATTCGTGCCGGGGAGACGGTGGCCCTGGTCGGCCACACCGGCGCGGGCAAAAGCAGCATCGGCAAGCTCATCACCCGCTTCTACGAATTTCAGGGTGGGCAGATTCTGCTGGACGGCCGGGACATCAGGACGCTCGATCTGGGTCAATATCGCCTGCAAATCGGACTGGTGCCCCAGGAGCCGTTTCTCTTCAGCGGATCGGTGGCCGACAATATCCGTTACGGGCGGCCGGAAGCGTCGGAAGAACAAGTGCTGGCCGCGGCGCGCACCATCAGCGGCGGCGAATGGCTGGCGGCGCTGCCGGCCGGCTTGCAGACCGATGTGGGCGAGCGCGGCAGCAGCCTGTCGATGGGTCAGCGGCAACTGGTGGCCCTGGCGCGGGTGGTGCTGAAGGACCCGGCGATCTTTATCCTCGACGAGGCTACAGCCAGCATCGATCCCTTCACCGAGACGCAAATTCAGGAAGGGCTACAGGACATCATGCGCGACCGCACGTCGCTCATCATCGCCCACCGCCTGTTCACCGTGCGCCACGCCGACCGCATCATCGTCATGGGCGACGGCCGGATCATTGAGGAAGGGCGACACGAGGAACTGCTGGCCGCGGGGGGATATTATGCCGAATTGTACAACACGTACTTTCGGCATCAGTCGCTGGACTACGTCGAAAAGCGGGTGTGGGAGGCGTAGGGGCCGTCTACTGCAGGTAGTCGCGTAGCGAGCGGCTGCGGCTGGGGTGTCGCAGCTTGCGCAGCGCCTTGGCCTCGATTTGCCGGATGCGCTCGCGCGTCACGCCGAAGTTCTTGCCGACCTCTTCCAGTGTGTGGTCCTTGCCGTCGTTGAGGCCGAAGCGCATCTCCAGCACCTCGCGCTCGCGCTCATTGAGCGCCTCCAGCACGGTGCGGATTTGTTCCCGCAGCAGTTCGCGGCTGGCGGCATCACCCGGCTCCAGGATGCTTTCGTCGGCCAGAAAGTCACCCAGTTCCGTGGCGTCGTCGTTGTTGCCCACCGGCGTCTCCAGCGACATGGGGTCCATGGCGATGCGCAAAATATCGCGAATCTTGCCGACGGCCAGCCGCCACTTGCGCTCCAGCATCGGGTCGATGGGCTGATTCGTTTCCTGGGCCAGCTTGATGGCCGCCGATTCCTCGGGCGTCAGGTACTCCAACTCGGGGGCCAGGGCCAGCTCCTCGGTGCTGGGCTCATGGCCCAGCTTTTGAACCAGCTCGCGCTGGCTCTTGACGATCTTGTTGATCGTCTCGTACATGTGGACGGGGATACGAATGGTGCGCGCCTGGTCGGCGATGGCCCGGCTGACGGCTTGGCGAATCCACCACGTGGCGTAGGTGCTGAACTTGAAGCCCTTGGTGTGGTCGAATTTCTCGACGGCGCGCAACAGCCCGACGTTGCCCTCCTGCACCAGGTCGAGCAACTGGATGCCGCGGCCCATGTAGCGCTTGGCGACGCTGACCACCAGCCGCAAATTGGCGCGGGTCAGGTTGCCCTTGGCCTCCTCGGCCAGATTGACGATCATGAATTCGTTGTACTTCAGCGACGAATCGGCCGGGAAGAGCCAATCCTCGACCTCGGCCGCGGGCGGCAGTGCGTTCTCGCGCCGCACGTATTCGTCCACTTGCTCGGCTATGCCTTCGGGGAAGAGATAGAGGGCCGTGAGCACGGCAAAGAGGCAATCGGCCAGGTCGGTCCAGGCTTCGTCCTGGCCCCACGTGCCGTCGTTGAGGTAGCGATGGACGTAGGAGCGCCCGGGGCGCTGCCAGTCGCGGCGCAGCTTGCGCGCTTCCTCCAAGAGCGGCAGCAGTTCCGGGGGGGCCACCTTGATGTGGGCGCTGCTGTCCAGCACGCATTGCCAGCACTCCAGCATGGTGCGATAGTTCAATATCATGGCCCGGGCGCGCAGGGCGTCCCGGTTGATGGGCTGCTCATTGGGCGGATTGGGCTGCGGCTCGGCTGGGGCCGGCTTGCGGCCGCGGCGGCCGTTGCCGTGGTTGTTCAGGCTCAGACCCACGTCCTGATTCAGCCGTTCGAGCACGCGCTGGGCCTGCATCTGCGTGGCCAGCCAAATTTCCTGCTCGGCCGACAGCAGCGGCACCTGGCCGATCTCCTTCAGATAGGTGTGGACGGGGTCATCTTCGGCGTCGCTGAGGTGGATCTTCTCCTCGTCTTCTTCGAGGTCGTCCAGCCGATCGAGCAAGCCGATGTCGCCCGGATCGTCGATCAGCTCCCCATCGGCGGCGACGATGCGGATATTCAGTTTCTGCAGGCGTTCATAGAGGTGTTCGGCCTGCTCCTCACTCACCGACGCCAGGATGGATTGCACATCAGTTTCGGCGATCTGCCGGGAGCGGCGAGCCTTGCGTACCAACGCATCGACGTCCAGCGGTTCGCGGCTTGCGTGCTCATCCGCATCGCTATCGATGTCGTCGTTGTCTTGCTCCGGCGCTTCCGGGTCGGGGTATATCTCCATACAGAAACCGTTTATAAACTACCAGTCAGGAACGATAAATCTCTCATCTGATTCGCGTCTGTTCAGGACAACTGACGGCATGTTAGCGGGGTTTGCGGCCGCTCAACCCCTGTTCGGCGCGGCGGCGGCCGGTGGCCGTCATGGCATCCCGCGCGCGATTAATGCGCCCCATCTCCTGAACCTGAGCCAGATAGGAGCCGGTCAGCTCATCTTTGGATTCAGCAGGACTGCCTGACGGCAGAAGCTGCTTGAGAATGGTGTTGTGTTCCCTGATTTTCTCCAACCGCCAATCGAGCACGGATAAGGCCAGAGAGTCAGGCAATCGATCCAGCTTTATGCCTGGCGTCGACGGCTTGGCGAACAGCGCCTTCACCCGTTGCGCAAGCACCGAGTCAAGACTATCGCACAATTCATCAATCGTGGCAACAGTCGGCAATGTGGCGCGTTGAACGATGACGTCGAGCAAGGCCCGGTCTTCGACGCGCACGAAATCCGCGGCCGATACCTCGGGCTGCTTGTGGCGGCCGAGCAGATAGTTGACGGCCGACAGCGCGCCGGGATGCTCCAGGGCTTGGCGCAAGAAGTTCTCTTCCAGGCGCGAGGCATGGCGCAGGCGGCGTGTGGCGATCTTGCCGCCGCCGCTGCTGAGCACGGCGCGGGCGGGCGCGCCCAGGTCATCGGGCGGTGCTTCCGGCTCCGGGGGATAGGACGCGGCGGCCGGCGGCCCGCCGGCCGGGGTCTCGCCTCGCGGCGGGTGTTGGCGGGTGGGCGGTCGGCGGTCTTTCTTTTGCCGTGCCGCCGCCTGCCGCAGCGCCGCCTCGTCGATGCCCAGCGTTTTGCTCAGGCGTTTCAGGTAGTGATCGCGCTCCACGGGGTCGGCGATGTCGTCAATGAGGGGCAGCACTTGGGCGGCGGCGGCCGACTTGCCCTTGGCGTCGCCCGGCTCCAGCGCCGCGGCCACCACCCGGATGACGTAGTCGACCACCGGCCGGGCCTCGGCCAACAGGCGCGGCCAGGCGGCCGGGTCGCTGCGGATGAGTTTGTCGGGGTCTTGTCCCTCCGGCAAGGTGACGACGCGGATGTCGGCCTTCAGCCGTCCTTCGAGTTGCACCAGGCCGCGAGCGTCGAAACGCACGTCGAGGTCGCGGTCGAGCGTCTCGCGCGCCAGTTGCAGGCTGCGCAGGGTGGCCTTGGCTCCGGCCGCGTCGGGGTCGAGGGCCAGCACGAACCGTTTGCTCTGCTTCTGCAGCAGGCGCAATTGCGCCTCGGTCAAGCTGGTACCCATCTGGGCCACCACGTTGCGAAAGCCATGCTGCCAGGCGGTCATCACGTCCAGATAGCCTTCGACCAGGACGACCTCGTGTTTCTCGCGGATATAGCGTTTAGCCATGTCGAGGCCGAAGATGAGGCGGCCTTTGTCAAACAGCTCGGTTTGGGGGCTGTTGAGGTACTTCGGCACGCCATCGGGGTCGAGCGTGCGCGCGCCGAAGCCGACGACGCGGCCGTCGAGGTCGCGAATGGGAATCATGAGGCGGCCGCGGAACCGGTCGTAGCGCGTGTGGCGCTGCTCGTGCTCGGTCAGCAAGCCGACGGCCAGCAGCTCGTCCTCGCTGTAGCCCTGGGCGGTGAAGTGGGTCTTGGCCGCATCCCACGAATCGAGGGCGAAGCCGAGGCGGAAGGCGGCCACGGTGTCATCGGCCAGGGCGCGCCCGGCCACATAGCCGCGGGCGTCTGAGGCCTGCGGCGCGTGCAGCAGCAGTTGGTGATAATAATTGGAAGCGGCGTCGAGCAGGGCGGCGTGGCGCTCTTCGGTGGCCTCGCGGGCGGCATCCTTCGGCCGTGTCTCCTCCAGCGTGACTCCGGCCCGCCGGGCCAGATCGACCAGCGTCTCCTTGAAATCCCAGCCGTTCTTCTTCATGACGAAGGAGAAGACGTCGCCGCCCTCGGCGCAAGCGCCGAAGCAGCGCCACGTCTGGGTCTCTGGGAAGACGTAGAAGGCGGGGGTTTTGGTGTTGGGGTGGAAGGGGCAGAAACCGGCGTAGTTGCGCCCTGATTTGCGCAGCTGGACGCCGTAGTCCTGGACTACGTCGACGAGGTCGAGCCGGTTCTTGATCTCCTGTGTGTCGGTCATGTCAAAGAGAATCTACAGATTTCACAGATCGCACAGATTTTCGCCCATCATGGAGTTACCTGTGGATGTGGTTGTTGAACAGCAGATTATAGCGTAAGGGGGACTAACGGTGTATTGAACATCTGAAAGATTTTGGGGATCACGCCGGTTTGATGCAATAGAGAGAATTGCCCAAGTAAAATGAGTATGATCCAACACTTGAGCGCTGATTGGCAGTTGATACCCGAAGTTACCGGATTTATACTGCAAGTATCCGGCATTGTGGCGGATAGTAGGCAAGAACGGGAAAGTGTCCGATGAGTTTCATGCGCCAGAACTGGTACTATGTCGGTGGTGTTCTGTTTGTTGTCCTGTCGTTTTCGGTCGGGTTTTTTGGCGATTCACTCAATCCTCTGAGCAAAATCCTTACTTTAAGCTTCATGGCTCTCCTGGTTCATCAGTTTGAGGAATATGCGATACCGGGCGGATTTCCATCTGTCTTCAACATGGCCTTGATGAGCGAAAAGGATGTTCCAGATAGATACCCGCTGAACCGCCAGAGCTGTCTGACCGTGAACGTGTTCGCCGGCTATACGTTTTATATCGTGCCCATTTTGCTTCCCAACCTGATCTGGCTGGGCCTGGTTCAGGTTCTCTTTGGTGTGGCCCAATTCGCCATCCATGGGATCGTAATCAACAGGCGGCTGAAGGCCTGGTATAATCCGGGGTTGGCGGCGGTCGTTTTCCTCCACGTGCCGATCGCCATTTATTACATCCGGTATGTTTATGATCTTGGATTGATGCAGACCTGGTATTGGCTTGCGGCGATTCTCTTGACCGTGCTGGGTGCTTTCGTCATCATCCTCTTGCCTGTTCAGTTGTTAAAGGATAAGAACTCCGCGTACCGCTTCTCGGCCGAAGAAATGCAGCGGTTCAACGTCGCTGAGAAACTTGAGCATCTGAGTAGGGCAGAAATGAGGTGAGGCAGCTATTTGAGCGTACGAAACAGAGTGTGGCGAACGGGAGTTTGCCCGGATAAACTTGGATCGCCGCCCGGCGGGAAGAGATGACGCCATTTCCCCTGGAGTTGCCGAGCCAGTTCCACGCGACAAGAGCGGCCGCACAATGACCTAACTCTCATTCCACCTTGAATCAAGGATAATTCAAGGAGCTGCTCAACGTCAGGGATATGCTTTGCGTCTGCCAGAGGAGATGGTTCCCCTTTTGGCCTCTGTTTTAATTGTGATAGAATTCACATCAAGGGAGAAGGCCTGCTTCTCCCCTAATATTGTATTTATTGGCGCATCCGGCCCGGTGAGATTATGATTTCGTCAGGCTTGCTTGGCGCACGATTCACGATCATACACGGAACCACAGAGCGCGATTATGGAACAGACACTTATTGATTTTTTGCCCATCGCCGTTTTGCTGGGCGTGGCCCTTTTCTTTGCGCTGTTGTTGCCCATCTTGTCGGTGAACCTGGGGCCGAAGCGGCTGGGCAGCCGCGCGCTGGCACCCTACGAGTCCGGCATGACGCCCATCGGCGAGGCCCAGCGCCGTCTGCCGATCAAGTTCTATCGCATCGCCGTGCTGTTCATCCTCTTTGACGTCGATATCATCCTGCTCGTGCCGTGGGCGGTTACCTTCCGCGATCTGGGTTACTTCGGACTGGCCGCCATGCTCATCTTCATGGTCATGTTCGTCGTCGGCGACCTGTGGGTCTGGAAGAAAGGAGTCCTGGAATGGGAATAGAAGAAAAACTCGGCAATCTGGGCGTGGTCACCTATCGCCTGGAAGACGTCGTCAATTGGGGCCGCACCAACGCCATGTGGCCGTTGCTGTTTGGCCTGGCCTGCTGCGCCATCGAGATGATGTCGACCCAGGCGGCCCACTATGATGCCTCGCGCTTCGGCATGGAACTGAACCGGCCGTCGCCGCGCCAGTCGGACCTGATGATCGTGGCCGGGCGCGTTTCGCGCAAGATGGCTCCGGTCATTCGCCGCCTCTATGACCAGATGCCCTACCCCAAGTGGGTCATCGCTATGGGCGATTGCGCCTCGTGCGGCGGGGTCTTCAATAACTATGCCATCGTCCAGGGTGTGGACGAGATCGTGCCGGTCGACGTGTACGTGGCCGGCTGCCCACCGCGCCCCGAAGCGCTAATCGACGGCATCATGACGCTGCACGAGAAAATCCGCAACGACAAGATCACAGACTGGGCTTGATAGTGAACAGTGGTCAGTGACCACTGACCAATCGAAACGGAGTTTCGTATGACACGCGACGACATGGCAACCGACAAATTGCGGGCAGCGCTGGGCGAGGCCGTCGAGGACGTGGGCGATTTTCGCGGCGAGCGCACGATCTACATCCGCCGGGACAAGATCGTCGACGCCTGTCGCCTGCTACGCGACGACCCAGAGTTGCGCTATAACTTGCTGTCCGACATCGTGGCCGACGACTATTTGCCCGACTACCCGCGCTTTGCCGTCAGCTACCATCTGCTGTCCATGCACCACAAGCACCGGCTGCGGTTGCGCGTCCGGGTCGAGGACCCCGACGAAGGCCCGCCGACCATGGCCGACGTGTGGCCTATCGCCACATGGCTGGAGATGGAAGTGTGGGACCTGATGGGCGTGCGCTTTGCCGGTAACGGCAGCTTGCGGCGGCTCTTCCTGCCTGAAGACTGGCAAGGCCACCCGCTGCGCAAGGATTATCCGCTGGGCTACGAAGAGGTGCAGTTCTCCTTCAACTGGGAGGAGATCAACGCCAAGAAACCGTTCGCCAAAGAGTGATTTGTGGTCGGTGGGTGATAACTGACCACTGACCACTTTCTTACGGAGTTCGACATGGGCTTTATGATTCCGCAAGCAAGCGACAGCATACAAGAACTCAGCGTCGAGGAGCTGCGCGCCAAGGTCGGCACGGGCATGGAGATCGTCGACGCCGAAGAGCACATGCTGCTCAGCATGGGGCCGCAACACCCCAGCACCCACGGCGTTTTGCGCCTGCTGGTTGAGCTGGACGGGGAAACGGTCGTCAATCTGGCACCCGACATCGGATTTCTCCACACGGGTATCGAGAAGAACATGGAGTCCAAGACCTATACCAAGGCGCTGGTCATGACCGACCGGATGGACTACCTGACACCGATGACCAACAATATGGTCTACATCATGGCGGTGGAGAAATTACTGGGCATCGAGATCACGCCGCGCGCCCAGACTCTGCGCCTCATCCTGGCCGAATTATCGCGTCTGGCCAGCCATCTGGTGTGGCTGGGCACGTCGGCGCTCGACCTGGCGGCCATGTCGGTCTTCCTCTATTGCTTCCGCGAGCGCGAATACATCCTCGACATTTTCGAGATGGTTTCCGGGCAGCGCATGATGGTCAGCTATTTCCGGCCGGGCGGTCTGTGGCGCGACGTGCCCGACGAGTTCGAGCCGGCCGTGCGCAAACTGCTCGACTTCATGCCGGCCAAAATCGCCGACTACGAAGCCTTGCTGGACCAAAACCCCATTTTCCTGGAGCGCGCCAAGGGCGTCGGCGTTATCTCCGGCGAGCAGGCTGTCGCCTGGGGGCTGACCGGCCCCAGCATGCGCGCCTCCGGCGTCGACTGGGACAATCGCCGCGACATGCCTTATGGCGGCTACGAGACCTACGAGTTCGAGGTGCCGGTGGAGCACGAGGGCGACGTGTATGCTCGCTATCGCTGCCGGATGCGCGAGATGCGCGAATGCCTGCGCCTCATCCGCCAAGGTCTGGACCGGCTGAAGCCCGGCCCGGTCAATATCGACGATCACAAGATCGTGCCGCCGCCGCGCGCCGAGCTCGGCCGCAGTATGGAAGCCGTCATCCACCACTTCAAGCTGTGGACGGCGGGCTTCACCGCGCCCGAGGGCTATGTCTATCAGGTCATCGAGTCGCCGCGTGGGGAGATTGGCTGCTATTTGCGGGGCAACGGCACGAACAAACCGGCCCGTGTCCATTTTCGCGGGCCGTCATACGTTAATCTGGCGTCGCTGCCACTGCTGGCTAACAATAGCTTCGTGGCCGACCTCGTGGCCGTGATCGGCTCCATCGACATCGTGCTGGGAGAGATCGATAGATAAAGAGGGAGAAACCACAGATTACATAGATTTCACAGATTATCGTTTCTTCGATCTGTAAAATCTGTGTAATCTGTGAATAAATCTTCTGGAGTGAATTGTGTTACGAGACAAATACGCCAACGAGATCGACGCATTGCTGGCTCGCTTTCCACAGAAGAAATCGGCCGTGCTGCACCTGATGCATCTGGCCCAGAACGAGTACGGCTATATGAGCGACGCGGCCATGCGCGAAGTGGCCGACATCCTGGACCTGGACCCGACCCACGTCCTGTCGCTGGCCGGTTTCTACTCGCTGTTCTACGAGGAGCCGACCGGCCGATATGTGCTGGAGATCTGCAACGATCTGGCCTGCGCCCTGCGCGGGGCGGATGAATTTGTGGAGATGGCCTCGCGCAAGCTCGACATCCCCGTGGAGGGCACGACCAACGATGGTATGTTTACCCTCAAGACGGTCATGTGCCTGGGGGCCTGCGACCGCGCGCCGATGCTCCAATGCAACCTGAAGTTCTACGAGAACCTGGATGAGGCGAAATTCGAAGGCTTGCTGGCCGATTTGCGAGCCAGGGCGGCCGCGGGCGGCGCGGAGCCGTCGGTAGTC
>JACKBY010000037.1 GCA_020634335.1 Promineifilum sp.
TAGCGGTCGCTATCGGGGTCGGTAATAACTATTGTTTCCGTATCCGTCATTGTCTCCTCAGTTCGCCCCCGTCAGACCGGTTTGGTCAGCGTGGCGATGAAGTTTTGCGTCACGATTAATTGGCCCTCGGGTGCATAGGCAATGCCGATGCCCACGTGGGTCCATACCGGGTTCAGGATGTTGCCCCGGTGGTTTGTCAGCCGCCGCGGCTGGTTCATGAAAGCCGCATGCACTTCCTGTATGCCCCGCTCGCCATGACTGGCCGGACCATAAATGACGCCGATATTCTCGCCGCAGGCCAGATAACTGATGCCCTGCCGATCTAGACGATTGGCGACGGTGACGCCTTCCGGCGTGGCATGGGCCACGTAGCGCCGCTCCAGCATGTCGTTGGCATGTTGTCGGGCCGTTTGAGCCAAGAGTGGATGCCATTGGAGCGGGCCTCGTCCCATCCATTTCGGGATGTGCTCGGCGCGCGCCTGATTCACCATGACGAAAACCATTTTCTCCAGCGGCCCGACGACTTCTTCCCCCGCCGGTTCAAAGGCGGCGATGTCGTCGGCCGTTATTAACAAGGTGTGGCCCCGATGCGCATCGCGCGGCGGGGGCGCATCGGGTACGTCCTCCGGGCGGATGGTCAACACAGGCGGGGCCGTCACACGGCCGACCTGTGACTCGATGTCTTCTGCGGTTATCCGCAATGGATCAAGGTCTGTCATCTAAAGATAAGGCACCTGGAAATGCCACAGATTTGCGCGCACTCCCGGAAAATCAGTGCCTTGCGCGAAATCTGTGGCTGTTTTCATCAGTCCTGGCTTATGCTTTCAGGGTCCTGTAGAAAGGCAGCGTGAAATGTGTCCGATCGGCATTCAGCGTGATCGACTTGCGTTCTGTCTCCCCGCCATAGTCGCGTGGCCAGGTAACGTCCACGTCGTAGGTCAGACCGGCATCGATTTGCACCGGTAGCTCACAAATGAATTCGCCATCCTTGTTGGTGGTGCCGGCGACATAACGGCGGATACCTCGCGAACTGACTCGCACTTGCAACCCGTATAATCCCGGCCCGTCCGGTTGATCCTGGACGACGACGTGGAGCTTGGTCGATTTCATCGCCGTGCGGCCGCGCCGCGTCCGGCGAACGGCTGATGTCGCTGCCGAGGTATTAGTTCCAACCGCAGCGTTGGGCATGACCACGTTAGACGGCCGCGTGGCGGCAGGAGGCGCGGCCTCCGACGGATCGATGCGCAATGGCGGTTGGGTAATGGGAGAGGCGGGGCCGGTCGTCACGCCGGGGGCCAGATCGTCGTCGGTGATGCTAATCGGGCTGCCCGGAGTGGGCGCAGTGGGGCGCTCTACTTCGTCCGGCGAAACTTCGATGCCGGCATTGTACTCCGGATAACGTTCGGGAATCGGCGTTCGATAGTAGGGCGGCAGCGGCGCGATAGTTCCATCCGGTTGCAGGGTATTCAAGGAAGGCGGGCCGCCGGCGGCGTGGGCCAGCTTGCGGCCCAGTTTGTCGCGCTCGGTGGCGCTGCGCTGCACTTCTTGCCGTATAAAGTAAGCAGCCCGCTTGAGCACCTGGCCGGCCGGACTGAAGGGGTCGGGCGGCGAGGCCGGGTCGAGGCGGTCGAGCAGAAAATCGGCCCGCCACGCATAGGCGGCCACGATCAAGGCCAGCCAGGCCGGGGCGGGTTGCTCCGTTGATGACATCGTTCCGGCCGAGGTGGCTGCCAGAACGGCGACTTCTTCGTTATTGGCCAATCCGCTTTCCTGCAACAGCCCATAGAGCGCCAGCCGTGTGCCCTGTTCGGATTCCATAGCCTGGGCAAAGCTGTGGCGTGTTGGCTCATCCAGTACGTTGGCGGCCAGCAAAAGCGCGCGGGCGCGAGATTCGGCCAGCGGTTCGCCGTTGGGGTTCAGGTCGTGGTTCAGCCAATCGAGCAAGCGACCGGCGAAGGCCACTAGCTGAGACTTGCCGGGAAAGGACTGAATTTGCTTTTGGGCGGTTTCGTGCATCGCCAGCTCCTTGTGAGACCGCAGCCCACGGACGATGGCCGGCAGATCTACGGTTGTTGCCTTGCCGTAGATCGCCGTCCCTCGTCGGTCGTCGGCCGTTTAGATCGCCAGACCGGTCTCCAGATGATGCAGGCCGTCCCAGACGCGCATCAGTTCTTCCATGTCCGAGACGGACTCCATGTCAACTTCAAGTGCCTTGCGCAATTCCGGCTTGTGGAGATTGCGGTCGTGCTGGCGGAGCATGGGCTTGATGAGCAGATTGTTGAAATCACGCTCGGTCTTTATGGCCTCCAGCCAGAACAGCCGGCGCAAACGAGGCAACAGATCGTCATCGCTGAACAGGTCATCGATGATGGCGGCGAAGATGCGGTTGACCTTGACGGCCACGTTGTCCAGTAGATCAGCGTAGCTTGGTTCCAGATCGGCCGCCACAGGGGCCGATTTGCCCTCGCCCAGGAAGCTGATATCGATGTCGGGCATGACCTCACCAGCCGGCGTGTCGAGAATATTGATCTCAATCGATTCTTCGGCCGGCTGGGTGGGCGTCTCGGCGTTATTGTTGTTGCCTGACAGGTGCGGCATCGACGCGGCGATCTCGCGGGCCACACGCTCCGGGCCATAGAGGGCCACGTCGAGCAAGCGCTCGTTGCTGGGCAAAGCCAGTTCTGCTTCGCCCGCGTAAAGGCGCGAATGAACCGAGCGGTCGGCGCGCATCAACTCATACATGGTCGCCTGCTGGCAGGTATAGCGGAAGCTCTGGCCGATGCGGTCGATGAGGATGCGATAGGCATCGGACAGGGCCACAGCATTCTCGGTCTCGCCGGGAATGACGTAGGTATACTCCTGGTCGTAGGCGGCGCGTTCCAACCGCGAGAAGATTTCGTGCGCTTCCAGGGTGCGATTCAGCTCGGCGGCCATGATGTCGGCGGCCTCGGGCATGAACTTGGACACAGCGTCCTGCATGACCAGTTCGACCTGGAAGAGGATGCGCTTGATCGGCACCTCGATACCGCTGGTGCCCCAGATGAGGTTGTCATAGGTGACATCGCGGCCGTCCCAATACTCCGTACCGTAGTTCTCCAGCAGCATTTCGACTTCGCGCTGGACGGCATCCTGGACCATACCCTTGATGCCATTGAGCGTCGGCCGCAGCAATTGGCGGAATCGCTCGTCGCTGTTTGTCCGGCTGCTCAGCTCCAGCAGCGCGTTATGGAAGGCGCGCGGCAACTCCTTTTGCTGGCGGTTGAGGACGTTCTCGTAGCGCCGCTCCTGCAGCTGCTCCCAACTGGTGGAGAAGGGCGGCTGCACGCCGCGCGCGGCCAACTGCTTCTCATAGTAGAAACGCAGGGCTTGCAGGGCATTGCGGGTGCGGGTCGCCGCCTCGCGCAACTGGCTGCGGACGCGTTCGTGCTGGATGAAGTGGATCAAGCTCTCGCGCAACAGCGGCACTTCGCTCAGCTTGAGCAAGGCTTCCTTGGTCTCCGGCTCCAGCGGGTCCTTGGTGGGGACTGTGCCCATCTGATCCTTGAAAACCTTCAGGATGCGTTCGGTTTCGCTGGCGAATTCTTCCGGCGCGTGCTCCGGGTCCTGCACATAGAGCGCCGGGGGAGCCATGATGAGAAAATAGGGCCGGTTGTGGCCGCGACTGCTGTAACGCTCCCAGTAGTTGGGGGCGATGTAGCGGGTGACGTCCTTGACTTCCAGCTCGGCTTCGGGCAGCCCGGAATTGAGGCGGTCAAACGCCTGCCGGACGTTGGCCCCGTTGACGGCCAGGAAAATTTTCGATGCGGCTTCGTCCAAATCACCGCCGCTCAGACCAAAAAGGCGATTCTCCTTGATCCAGTTGACGGCCGACAAGGACTTCATCTCGTCGACACGCTGCCGGCCGGCGTCCGTAACCAGCACGACCATGGCATCCTCGCGCTTCATCTCTTCGAGGGTAATGGCCTCGTGCAACCGCATGCCCGCGCCAAGGCCAGGCACGTCAACGATGCGCAGGTAGCCGTTCATCAGTAAGTTGGGCACACCCGCCTTGGGTTGAATGCGAAAAGTAGCCGACTTGATCAGGCGAATCTGGCGCTGCTGGCTGCCCTTGAAGCTGTCCTCGCGCAGATGCTTGAGCGATTCTTCGTTCTCCAGAACGAGGCTGACCGGCGACGGCGCGCCGTCCTTGTACAAATTCTTGTTATTTTCGTATGAATCGATGCAGTCGAGGAGGATATCGAGATATTCGTCACGCTCGGTCTTGGCCTGTTCCTTGCGGGATTCTTCCAGGGCCTCGATGTCTTTGCGGGCCTGCTCGCGCTCGCCGCTGTTGGTGATGTCGAAGCCGTCGATCTCCGCCAGTTGGCAAAGACGGCGGACGCGCTCGGCGAACTCTTCCTTGCTCCAGTAGCTCAGCACGAGCGATTCGGCCTCATCTTCGGCCGCCTGTTCGATATAAACGATGGTGCCGGTGACCGCTGTAACTGCGCCGGTGGGCAGCAAGTTGCGGCCGAGGAGAGCGTTGATCAGCGTGCTCTTGCCCACGCCCGTCCCGCCGAAGAACACCAGCGTGTAGGTGCGCTGGGCCAGAATCTTTTGGGCTTCGTCGATGCTGAACTGGGCTTGGGGAACAGCCCGGATCAAATAATCGCGGGTGCGATCGATCGTTTGCTGCAGATCGATCCATTGTTCTACCTGGGCGGGGTTGATGAAAGGTAGCTCCGCCAGAGATGCTCGTAGGGAATCATTGTCATTCTTGCTCATTTTCTGTTCCTTCTGTCTCGCCAAAACCTGTGCCGGTATTTCGATGTGCCGATTATGATTGTCTGGATTCATTATACCCGACACAAAAATAGATCTACCTGATTTGCTACCTCCATTACGCCGATTAACCGCAAAGGTTGCATGGAGATACAAATTAAACCGCCCAAGTTATCCAGTTGTGCTCTCTCATGAAGTCTAGTCTACCGGCGTTAATAACACGTTTGAAAGTCGGGAAAGCCTTGATTTTCATGGGCCGCTATGCTATCCTAGATATGACGCGATGCGTCATGTGATTAATAATTATGAACAAGAAAACCTTTAACGACACATTTGAGACCAAGAAAGGATTAATCGTTAACACACGGCCGATTACATCGGAAGATGCGCCCTATCTGGTGGATATTTTTGAACATATGAGCGCGGAGAGCCGCTATAATCGTTTCCTCCAGACGGCCGATCACGTGGACATGGACCGCATCTGGACAGAGGCGGAAAAGATCGCCGACATCTCACAGGATAATTGCTCCGGGTACCTGGCCTTTGCGGATCTGCCCGGACACCCGAATGCGCCGGTGGGCGGCGCGCGCTACATCAAGATTTCATCTACACAGGCGGAAATCGCCGTCTCCGTGCGCGACGATATGCAAAACATGGGTATTGGCACGCACCTGCTGAGCATGCTCGTGCGGAGCGCCCTTGACGACGGCGTCGAGCAACTGGTCGGTACGATTGAAAATAATAACGCGCCGATGTGGGCCATGCTGAAAAAGCTGGGCCACCGGCTGGAACGGCAACCGGAAGGCAACTATTCGGTCGTCATTATTCATATCCAGGAGACCGGTAGCCGCCTCCAAGATCTGCTGGATACGGCGGCTGATTTTTCACCAGAACCGCAGATTATATGGTAGCAATAGCATCGGTTGGCTGCTCAGAGTTTTCAGCCTTTCCCCACCCAGCAACCGGCCGATCTCCTCGACGAGCGCCGATGGCGTTGGTGGTGGGAGCGCGTAACTGGAGCTTCGCGCATAAAAGGTCGAGATCGACACAGCGTGATCATCATCCACCGGTAGAGCGGCCAGCTCGGCCGCCTTGTTGATCGCGTCGATAAAATCGCCGTGACTGTCGACCAGGCCCAGCGACCGGGCTTGCCGCCCCGTCCACACGCGCCCGCCGCCGATCTCATTAACCCGCTCCGTAGACAAGCCGCGCCCTCTGGCGACGACTTCCTTGAACTGGTCGTAGATCTCGTTGATCATGCGCCAGTAGATGGCCTTCTCGTTGGACGTCATCGGCCCCGAGTCGCGGTAGAGGCCGGCGTGTTGGCCGCGTTCTATGGTGACTCGGTTGGCCGATAGTTGATCGTAGAGACCGGCTGTATTAATCCTGGTCTGGATCACGCCGATCGAGCCGGTTAGCGTGGCCTGCTGGCTCATAATGTGCCGGGCCGGGGCCGAGACGTAATAGCCCCCCGAGCCGGCCACGTTGCCCATGTAAACGACGACGGGGATTCGGGCGGCTACTCGTTCCAATTGCCGCTCGATCAGGTCCGAGGCCAGCGCAGAACCGCCGCCGGATTCCACGTGGAAGATGAGCGCCGCCATATGGGGCAGCTTTTCCACACGGCGCAATAAACCCACCACCGTCTGTTCGCCGGCCGTTTGCCCGCCGATAAAGGGGATGGGCAGGTCAATTGGGGGCTTGCGGCTGGCGCCCATCGCGATCAATCCCTCCAGCGAGATTACGCCCACAAAACGCCGGCTGCGCCGGCGCGGTCGTTCGAGCAAAAGGCGACGAGCCTGAGGCCAGAGCTTGAGGATGACCTTCTCCTGTCCATTGTCATCGCCTGTACCCGGTGCACGCTCGGTCGGCAAATCGTGAGGTGAGTTGCCTCGACCAAGCCACTGGGGCAGTTCATCGTCATAGGCGACGCCATCCACCAGGCCGGCTTCAAGAGCGGCCGCGGCCGTCAGCGGGCCTTCGTCGATGATCCGGCGCAGGGTGGCCTGATCCAGCCCCCGGTCGGCGGCCATGTCGGCCGTCAGCATGTCAAACTGGTCGTCCAGCAACCAGTCCAGTTGCTCGCGCTGTTCGGGCGACATATGGTCGCGACCGAATTGATCCATCGCCGTTTTATAGGGCGATATTTGAACAACCTCGGCTTCTATGCCCACCCTGGCCAGGCTATCCTTGAGGAATGTCAGCTCGGTGAAAAGACCCAGCACCTCAAAATGGCTACTTGGCGGAATGACGATCCGATCGGCGGCGGACGCGGCATAGTAGTGGGCCAGATCGACGAATGGCGTGTAGACGACGACTTCCTTGCCGGCGGCCCTAAGCCGGGTGACGCTTGCCCGAAAGTTCTGGAGGGTGGCCAGCCCGGCCTCGAAGCCGCGGAAAATGAGAATGACGCCACGTACGTTGCCGGCGTCGGCCACGGCCTGGAAACGAGCGTTCAACGCTTGCAGACTGAGCGGGTCGGGTGGCAGCGGGAGGCGGCGCTCGATGAAGTTCCGTGGCGGGCCGCTGCGCTCCGGCAATGATCCGCCCACGGGGATCACTACGTAGTCGAGGTGTGTTTTCCGCATTCGCCGCCAGCCGTTGCGCAGGTTGATCCCGACCGCCGACCAGCCGTCGGCCAACGCGCGGCCGAGCGGGGGGATAACCCGTCGATACGATTTATCCGGGCCGCTTTGGCGAGCCGGGTCGTCCGTTAATTCACTCATACCAATTTCCTGTCCACTGCAAATGATATGAGTTTAGTCCGATGGCCGGCGCGGGGTCAAGTAATCACTTCGACCGCGAAAGAGGCAGGCCTGTGGCGTGGGATACCGGGAACCGTTAACATATCCGCCAGCATACCACGGGCCACCTATACGCCCTTATTTCGGAGAAGTCGCGCTATGGTTTCCAAAAGGGATTTTATTCTCGTTTTTGCCAATGGGATCATCGAAGAATTGTCCTGGGTCGAACCGTACCTAGCCCAGGCCAGGCACGTGGTGGCCGCCGACGGCGGAATTCGCCATCCCCTGGCGCTGGGCCATCTGCCCGACGTGCTGATTGGCGACCTGGATTCGCTGCCGGAGGGCGTAACCGATGCCCTGGTGAATTGGGACATCGAGGTCGTCCGTTACTCGCCGGCCAAGGATGAAACGGACCTGGAACTGGCGCTCCTGTATGCCGCGCGACGCTTCCCGAACGATGACTTGTTTGTCCTGGGCGGGTTCGGCGGCCGGATGGATCACACACTGGCGAACATCCTTCTCCTGGCTCACCCGTTGCTGAATGGGCACCGGGTCTATCTGGTGGAGGAGAGACAAAGAGCCTGGCTAATCGTGGACGAAACCATCATCTCCGGCCATCCCGGCGATACGGTGTCGCTTATCCCGCTGGGTGGCGACGTGAATGTGAGCGAGACGACAGGGTTGCGCTGGCCGCTCATTGATGAGGTGCTGGCCTTTGGCCCGGCGCGCGGGATCAGCAATGAGATGACGGGGGAACGCGCGACGGTTCGGCTGGCCGGCGGCCGGCTGCTGTGTGTGCACACCACGGGCGGCCGATTGGCTGATGCGTGACGGGGTGATAATGGGCGGTCACAAAGTGGAAGGATTGGTTCCTTTGCTGCTATACTTGCCCGCGCCGGTGGCAGACTACCCGGCTTAAGAAAACTGCGGCGGTCGATGCACCCGCCTCAACAAAACAAAGGAGATCACTCGTATGACCCAAGCAGAAACACCGGCCGTTGCCCCACGGGCAACGGCCTCTACTTTTAACCGGATGGCGATTGTCGCCGTTGCCTCGTATGCCGGCGCGCAGATGTTGTCGGATATTGCCAGCCTGAAAATCGGCCTGGTCGGCGGATTTGCCGTCGACATGGGCACGTTCATCTATCCCATTACCTTCACCCTGCGCGACGTCGTTCATAAGCTATTGGGCAAACGGAACGCCCAGACGCTGATCATCATGGCCGCGGTTATCAACCTGGCGATGGCCGCCTATCTGGCCTGGTCGGCCAGCGTGCCCAGCGACCCTTCGTGGGGGCTGGGCGAGTCATTTAGCGCCGTACTGGGGCCGGTCTGGCGCATCGTCATCGCCTCCATCCTGGCCGAAATCGTCAGCGAGTTGGCCGATACCGAGGTGTATCACTGGTTTGTGACCAAGGTGACGACGCGCTATCAATGGGCGCGCGTCCTGGCCAGCAACAGCGTGAGCATTCCCATCGACAATTTCATTTTTGCCGTCGGCGCCTTCGGCCCGCTGCCGGGTCTGGAGAACAGCCCCCTCAGTTTGCCGTGGGCCGTCGTGTGGCAGATTTTCGTGTTCAATCTGGTCGTGAAATTCGTGGTGACCCTGGTTAGCCTGCCGCTCATTTATACGACGCGCGACCCTGACTGGAGCCAGCGAGCCGAGAGCGACCGCTAAGGCTGCAACGTAGCCAGCTGGCCGCAGCCGGCGGCCACGTCGATGCCGCGCCGTTGGCGCACGGTGCTGGGCAGGCCATAGCCGGCCAGGATCGCCTGAAAGGCTTTGGCCGCCGGCGGTTCAGCCGGACGCCCGTCGAAGCCCGTGGTGGGGTTGAGCGGGATGAGGTTGACGTGGGCATCCAAGCCGTGCAGCAGGCGGCCGAGGGCGTGGGCCTGCTCGGGGCCGTCGTTGCTGCCGTCGATGAGCGCCCATTCGAAGAAGATGCGCCGTCCCAGCGTCTCGGTGTAGTCGCGACAGGCGGCGATTAGTTGTTCCAGCGGCCAGCGACTGGCGGGCGGCACGAGCCGCGAGCGTTCCTCGTTGGTCGCCCCATGCAGGCTGACGGCCAAGCGCATCGGCCGCCGCTCCTGTGTCAGTCGCCGGATGCCGGGCACGACGCCGACCGTGCTCAGCGTGATGAAGCGCGGGGCAATAGCCAGCCCGCGCTGATCCATCACCGTTTCCAGGGCGGCCATCGTGGCCTCGTAGTTGTGCAGCGGTTCGCCCATCCCCATCAGAACGATGTTTCGCAGGGACTGGCCGCTTCGGCGCAACTCACGGGCCACGTGCACGACCTGAGCCACGATTTCTCCGGCGGTCAGGTGGCGGCGAAATCCCATCTGTCCGGTAGCGCAAAAGATACAGCCCATTGCACAACCAACTTGCGTGCTGATGCAGGCTGTGGCCCGGCCGCGAAAGTACATGAGCACGGTCTCGATGGCTTGCCCGTCGGCCAGTTCGAGCAAAAATTTGCGCGTGTGCCCGTCGGCGCTATCGATGACGCTTCGCATAGCCAAGTTGGTTATCAGCGTCGAAGTTGCCAGCCGGCCCTGCAAATCGGGGCGCAGAGAGGCAATGCTTTCCGGGTCAACCGCTAGATCGCGATAAAGTCCGGACCAGACCAGCCCGGCATGGTAGTCGCTGTGGCCCCAGGCCGCCAGCAGTTGGCCCAGGCGTGGCCGGCTGAGGTCATAGAGGTTGATGGGTTGGGCGATCACGTTCGACATCGCCAAGATTGTAGCCCGATGGCTCAACTCCATCAACGGCGCTCATTCGCGCTTGTTTCCGCCATCGTCGTTCGTGTTACAATCCGCCCCATGCTTCGTCTGTATAGTTGGAACGTCAATGGCTTGCGTGCCGTGCACCGCAAGGGCATCTTTCTGGAGTGGTTGCAACGTGTTCAGCCGGACATCCTCGGCCTGCAAGAGACGAAATGCCGTCCTGATCAACTGGGCGAGGAACTCCTTCGCCCGGCCGGGTATCATACCTACTGGGCAACGGCCGAGCGCGGCGGCTACAGTGGGGTCGCCCTCTATAGCAAGCAAGAGCCGCTTTCTGTGCGCGCCGGCCTGGGGATCGATGAGTATGACCGCGAGGGGCGCACCCTCGTGGCCGACTATGGGTCTTTCGTTTTCATCACCGCTTACTTCCCCAACGGCAGCCGCGATCACGTTCGGTTGCCGTTCAAGATGCGTTACAAGGGCGATTTTCTGGCTTACGTGGAAGCCTTGCGCGGCATGGGCCGGCCGATCATCTTTTGCGGCGATATCAACACGTCCCACCGCGAGATCGATCTGGCGCGGCCGCGCCAAAATCGCAACACAACCGGCTTCCTGCCCATCGAACGAGCATGGCTCGACGAGGTGGTGGAGCGCGGCTATCTCGATACCTTTCGGACGCGCAATCCGGAACTGGCCGGGGCGTATACGTGGTGGTCGCAAGTTACTTTCTCGCGCGAGAAGAACGTCGGCTGGCGGCTAGACTATTTCTTTGTATCGCCGGACTTGTGGCCGCGAGTCGTCGAGGTCGGTATTCACCCCGATGTGCTGGGGTCCGATCATTGCCCGGTTAGTCTAACGCTCGACGCGAATGGAGATGGCGGCTGAATTGGGCAGGAGAGCGGGGAACCCTGTGGATCGACGGGAAGCTGTCATCCTGATATTCATTCTGCTCGTGGCTGCCGTTCCCCGGTTGGCCCGGCCCGATTTGACCGAGTTTAAAGCCGACGAAGCGCGATTGCTGACCCTGGCGTTGGACATGAGCGAGGGGCAGTTTGCCTGGCGCGGTATTAGTAGTTCGGTCGGTTTCCCCAACGCGCCCATGAGTGTGTGGCTCTATTCGCTGCCCCTGTTGGTGTGGCCGCACCCCTACGCGGCAACGCTGTTCACAGGGCTGCTCGGCGTGGCCGCCGTGGGCGGCACCTATTGGCTGGGGCGTCGCTACTGGGGGATCAGGGCGGCGGCCGCGGCGGGTTTGATGCTGGCTGTCAGTCCGTGGGCAATTGTCTTCGCACGCAAAATATGGGCCCAGAACCTGTTGCCGGTCTTCGTCGTGGGGTGGGCTATCGGCGCAACGCTGGCCTTTGTGGAGCGACGACGGGCGTTCATCGTCCTGCATTTGCTCTGTCTGGCGGTGGCCGTCCAGATTCACCCGGCGGCTATCGCCCTCATACCGGCCACGCTCTTGTTCCTGCTGGTCTTTTACCGGCGGATCGATTGGCGGTATTTGTTCCTTGGGGCAGCGCTGTCCGCCCTGACGGCCGCGCCGTTTCTGTGGTATCTCTATCACCGTTGGCAAGCGGAGGGCGGACTGCCTCTTTCTTCGGGCCAATCATCCGGACCAGTTTCGCTGGATTCGTTAAGGCTGTCTCTTACACTGGTGACCGGTGAGGGTATCCACGCTCTGGCCGGTGCTGAATACAGTGGCCTGCCGGGCGAGCGAGTCGTGCGGCTGATCTGGCTCGGTTTGATTCTGGCCGGGGTAGGGTGGGCTGTCTGGTTGAGCGTTCGGCACCGCGATGAACCAACCGGCCAAGCGGCCTTTATTGGCCTGATCTGGTTTCTGGCTCCGGCGTTGCTCTTTCTGTGGCTGTGGACACCGATCTATATTCATTATTTCATCGTGGTGCTGCCGGCGTCTTGTCTGCTGGCCGGCGTATTTCTGGATCGCCTGTCGGCATTCGTTCGCCCCCCTCTGAGGTCAATGGTCTGGGCTGTTTGGATCGTCGCTGCCGGATTGCAGCTAGCGGCCTGGGCTGGTGTGATGACGGCGGTTGCCCGTAGCCCACTGGACGGTGGTTTTGGCATCCCCCTGGGTGATAAACTGGCGGCGGCCGACGGCGCACGTCATCTTTGGGAGCGTAGTGAGGCATCAGAGGTGTTGCTCGTGGGGAACGGCTCGAACCCCGAACAGCAGGACTTTCCGGCCGAATTCCGTGCTTTGCTCCATGGCGTGTCGCTGCGCTACGTCGATATCAATCGTGAGGCTTTGTTTCCGGCCGCGAAGGCAGTAATGCTGATGGATGTGGCCGCGGGCGACGATTCCACCTCGACGCGAGAGTTGTATGCGGCTCCCGCCGCGGCGTGGCAACCCTATCCGGTCGCCGGCACAGTTCTGAATTACGCCGTTCGCGCCCTGCCGCCGGGCGCACAACCGCCGGCGGCCATTGCATTGCGCCCGCCGCCGCTCTTGGCCAACTTCACCCGAATCACCGGCTACAATGAGCTTCGCCCGCATGTGGACGGAATGTTGTGGGACGTTTACTGGCTGACGGCCGACAATCCCGACCCAACCGATTACCACATTTTCAACCATCTGATCAACGGTGATGGTTTGCGTGTGGCCCAGGCGGACGGCACGGCGTTTGCCGGCCGCCAATGGCGGCCGGGCGATGTGGTCATCAGCCGCTTCCTGCTGCCATCATCGGACGCAACGCGGGAGCCATTTAGCATGCTGGTGGGAATGTATCGGTTCCCATCTCTGGAGAATGTGCCCGTATTGGACGAGGCGGCAAACCCGACGGCCGACGCCGTAGTTATCCCCCTGAACGATTAATCGTCATCAGTCGGACGCCTCATCAAGTATCCGCTGCAGATCGATATCGGGGCGAGGCCGGATAGGTTCTTCGCCTCTGGCCGATGCTTCGGCCAACAATCTATCGGCAATCGAGCGCAGCGATTCGCCGCTTTCGGGATGGTTCAGCTCCGGCAGCAGCTCCGCCACCGGCACGGCCGAATGAGGATAGCGCAAAAGATCGGGATCGGGGATGTGGCGCGGACGGCCGTCGGCCGGGATATATTGGCCGGCCATGTCATCGTACAGGACAATGTCGAGATCGATCGTGCGCGGCGCGTACTTATCGTCTGTGCGCCGGCGCCCCAGTCGCTGTTCTACCATAGTCAGCAAGCCGTCTTTAAGCTCGGCGGGGGTCCAGTGGGTTTCCATCAGGACGACGGCATTGAAGTAGTTGGGTTGTTTGTGGGGGCCGGCGGCAGTAGTTTCGTAGACGGTGGATAGGCCGACGATGTTGGTCGCCTGGCCCAGCAGTCGCACGGCCGCCGGAAGGTTGTGCTCTCGGTCGATATTGGAGCCGAGAATAACGGCGACACGGTGCTTGTTGCTCATCTATACGCTACGAAAGCAAGTGGACTAAATGCCAAAATCCTGGCGTGTTCGCTCGATCTCGATGCCCACCGAGCGGGCGAAGCGCAGCGCGCCGGGTTTCTCCACTCGAACCTGGACACGGTCAACGGGATGATCGGTCAGGATCAGACGGGCGATTTCAGTGACCAGGCGTTCCACCAGAAAGAACGAGGAGACTTCCACGAAGTCGATGACCTGCTTGCTGATGTCCTTATAGTTGGCGGCATCGACGATGTCGTCACTCTGGGCCGCGCGACTGATATCGGTGTAGAGGATGATGTTGATGAGGATGTCCTGTTTCTTGACGCGTTCGTCCGGGTTGATGCCGATGATGCCGCGGATGAGTAAGTCTTTGATGATAACCTTGTCCATGGTGAGTTCCTTATTAATTAGCCGGGTTTCTTGCCGCTAATCGCTCCTTCCAGATCGATGAGGCGCTGGAATTCCTCAATGGTAGTTGTGTTGCGCATACGCACGCGCCGCCACTCAAAGCGATCGTTGAAGCCGTGCCAACTGCCGTTCTCAGTGGTCACCGCGCCCCAGTAATCAAGTTCCTGCAGGACCTGGATCGTTTCCTCGTTGTAGGTTCCGCCCGGATAACAAAAATAACGCGGCCGGTAGCCCACGTGAGCGGCCAGGGTTTCCTGGGCCCCCAGAATTTCCCAGATCAGCCCGTCACGTGATTTCGTCGCCAAATCGGGGTGAGTGCGTGAATGGGACTCGATTCGCTGTCCGGCCTGGGCCATCTCCTCGATCATCGGCCACGTCATGTAACCTTCGCGTTCTGAGTCAACAAATTCAGTTATTATGAAGAATGTGCCCTTGAACCCATACTCCTGGAAAACCGGATAGACAACTTCGTAGCTGTCGAGATAGCCATCATCGAAGGTTAGCAGGATCGGTTTTTCCGGCAATTCCGTTTGGGCCACGATGGCCGTGGAGAGGTCATAGAAGTCGATGGGGGTATAGCCATTATCCTTGAGGTAAGCCATTTGTTGGCGGAAAGATTCGGGCGCGACGGAAAGATCGACACGATAAACATCGGCATCCGGCGGCGGCTCGCTGATGTAATGATACATCAGGATGGGCACCTTCAGCGTCCAACTGTAAACGCCCGACGGCGTAGGCATCGGTTCGCTCATGAGCGAAGGTGCCGGGGTGGAAGCGCTGATGGGGGGCGTAGGCGGATTGGCGGCGGCCGTTTGCGTGGCGACGATGGCTGCCCTTACTGGATCGCCCGTCATTGTGGGAGCCGGCGTCGGGGATGGCGGCGGCGAGAGTGATGCGGCCGGAGTCGGCAGCATCTGAACGAGCGGCTCGTTGACGGCCGGCACGTCCGCGCTTTCATCGTTCGGTCTGTCTACTGCTATAGGCGCTGCCGGTTCCGTTCCGGTATCCCTGCTGCAACCAGCCAGCAAACCTCCGGCTATCAAAATGAGCAGAAGGATGACAAATTTGAATCGAGAGAGATACCGTGCACTCATATATCGTTCGTATAGATAGTATAGTCAACCGAGATCGCCTGCCAGCATAGCTAAGCCGTCTACCGGCGTCAAGAGCGGGGGCTTGTTTCGTATCAAGCGTTGAGCCTACGGCGTCTGCGGCGCTCGAATCGCCTTGATTCTAATGAATTTCTTGATAGAAATTGACATCCCTTGGGGGCACTGATAGAATTATATCTATATATTCGGGATGAGGATTGCCAATTATGGATGTACAACAATTAGAGCAGGTAGAAGTTGAAACCGTTTATTTGACGGATACGGCCGCGGAAACGGTTCGCAATCTCTTGGTCCAGAAAAACGTGCCCGATTATGGGCTGCGTGTGTTTGTGGCCGGCGGGGGTTGCTCCGGCATGCAGTATGGCATGGCGCTGGAGGCCGAAGCGCGCAATTACGACCACGTTATCGAGAAGGACGGCGTCAAGGTCTTTGTCGACCCGACCAGCATGATGTATCTGAATCAGGCGACGATTGATTACGTCGATAGCATCATGGGCGGGGGGTTCAAGATCGAGAATCCGAACGCGGTTACGTCCTGTGGTTGTGGGACGTCGTTCAAGA
>JACKBY010000038.1 GCA_020634335.1 Promineifilum sp.
GCCACCTATTGTCCAGCCTCCGCGAACTGGTCAAACAAAACGATATTGATTTGGTCATGATGATCGCCACCCGGGCGGACCGATATGACTTTCATAAGTTGCCCTGCTCGGTTGCCCTCCTCCGGTTGGCCGGAAACGCAACCCCGGGCGACCGCGTGGAAGCACAGTCACCTTTGAGGCGCGTGCTCATCCCGACGTCCGGCGGCCCCAATTCGTCCTATGCCCTCAGTCTCATGATGTTGCTCGGCGCGGAAACGGAGACGACGGCGTACTACGTGGCCGTAACAGGACGCAGCGATCACGAAGAGGCGTTGGGCCACGCGCGGCTGCGGCAGGTGCTCGATTTTGTTCACGGCGAGAACAAGATCCGCTCCCACTTGGTCGTCCATGACAGTGTCACCGCCGGCATTGTGGAAGAGGCCGGCAACGACTATGACCTGGTCGTGATCGGCGCGACCGAAGAGAGCCGCCTCGATCAGGCCATCTTCGGCAACATCCCGGCCGCGGTAGTGGAACAAACGGAAAAACCGGTGATGATCCTGCGGCAAAAGTCGAGCGCTGTCGGCACAGCCATCACGGCTCTGGACTGGCGGCTGCACACCATTTTCCCTCAAAAACCCATCAGCGAGCGGGCTGAAATTTACGCCCGCATCCGGCGCGACGCACGCCCCAAGACGCCTTTCTACGTCCTAATCACGCTATCGACGATCATCGCCGGTCTGGGCCTCATCGTCGACAGCCCGGCTGTGGTGATCGGCGCGATGCTGGTGGCGCCCCTCATGTCGCCCATTATCGGCACCGGCCTGGCTATCGTCCTGGGCGACGTTCGTTTTTTGCGCCTGGCGGTGGGAGCCGTCCTCAGAGGGGTCCTGATGGCCCTTCTGGTGGGTGTTCTCACCGGCTTTACCGCGCTCAACCGGCCGTTTAGCAACGAGCTTCTGGCCCGCACTCAACCCAGCCTCTACGATTTGGGGATCGCCCTGTTCTCCGGCGCGGCGGCGGCCTATGCCCTGAGCTTTTCGCAAGCAGCGGGGGCATTGCCCGGCGTCGCCATTGCTGCAGCCCTGGTGCCGCCCCTGGCAACGGCCGGCATCGCCCTGGTGGCCGGTCTGGCGGCTCTCTTGTCGGGGCACGTGCTCGACGGTCGTGAATTTTTGGGGAACTCGCTGGGCGCGCTTCTGCTATTTGCCACTAACTTCATCGCCATCAGCACGGCTGCGGCGTCCGTCTTTTTTGTGCTGGGTTTCCGGCCGACGCCGTCGCAGAAAGCCCGACGCGAAATCCAGCGCCGCTCTTCGGCGCTGGCCCTGTCGATTTTGCTGGCAATCGGCTTCACGCTGGGTGTCACCAGCTTCGTTCTGGCCCGCGAATCGGCGACAGAGAGTCGCATTTATTCCATTACAACCAACTTGGTGGAAGAAAATCTGGAGGCGCGGCTCGATACAATCGACATTCTGGAGCGCCAGGAAGAGTACGTAAACCTCAGCCTGACGGTCATCTCGCCCACCCCTATCCCTCATTACAAAGTGGTTGAACTGCAACAACAGTTGGCTGAGGAGTTCAAGGCGGCGGGCATCGCCGACGATGTGGCCCTGACGATGTCGGTCATCCGTGTTACGGAACTCGATCCACTCCATCCGCCGCCGGATGAGGTTGTTCCGGTCGACCAATAGGCGTCGTGCCATTTGCTCACCGGCCGCCAGATATGATAAAATATCTCCATTCTCAAGGCCCTGTAGCTCAACGGCAGAGCAGTTGACTCTTAATCAATTGGTTAGAGGTTCAAATCCTCTCAGGGTCATATGGAAATAAGGCTAATCGGTTCCCGAAAGGAGCCGATTTTCCCTTTTACGCCTGCCCCTTCAGCAATCGCGCCTCGTCCGCCCGCCCCTGTTGAGTCAACACCGACGCCAGCAACTCATATGCTTTGCGCCGATGGAGCCAGCCGCCCAAACGCCGTCGATCGTCGGCCATAGCCATAACCTGACGCAGCGTCGCTTCGGCCGCCGCGTATCGCTCGAGCGCCAGCAGCGCCTCGCCCACCGCCAGCCGGCAACCCAGCCGCAAGTAACGGTAACCGGTGGACTCGGCCAGCGATTCGGCCTCCTCCAGAAACCGGATTGCATCGGCCGGGTTGCCAACGCGGCAAGCCGCGATCCCGCCCAACTGTAACAGTTCGGCCGCCGCTCGCGTGTTGCCCGCCGTTCGTTGGCGGGCAAGCGCGCGCTCGAACTGATCCAGCGCCTCATGCGGCCGGCCGCGGGAGAGCAGCGCCTCACCCTCCTGCCCAATCGCGTAGGCCGCCTCATCTTCATTTCCGTCCCGCTCCAATTCCTCGGCCAGCGCCCGCAACGCCTCGAAGGCACGGCTGACCACCTGTGGATTAGGGGCGAACATGGCCAAAAGCGCCAGCGCCCGCGCCGTTGCCTCAGGCGTGACCGTGGCGCGTTCGTACTCGAGCACCCGTTCCAGAACGCGCGCAGCGGCAACTCCATCCCCCAGCCGCCCGGCCGCTTCGCCCTGCAACAATTGCGCCCGCACCAACTCCGGGTCCGCTCCGGTCAGGCGTGCCAGCTGTTCGGCCTCCGCCGCCGCCGTCAGGGCCGCTCGTTGTTCGTCCAGGACGATATAAATGGCCGCCTGCGCGTTCCTGGCCCGCGCCTGACCCAATAGATAGCCGTCCAGTTCGGCGCTGTCGTGCATCATCCGATACATGTCGAGCGCTTCGACCAGGCGTCCTCTCTGTTGCAATAGCCGGCCCAGATGGGACATGAGGCCAAGGCGCGTCTCAAGATACTGCGGCAGATTCTTCAGCAGATCCAGAGCTTTACGGTAGTAATCGATGGCGGCGAGCAATCTGAACTGTTCGGCGGCGCGGTCGGCTGCCTGCTCGTAGAGGCGAGCCGCATCGGCCGGCCGGCCGGCTTGCTCATAATGCTGGGCGATGGGCGCCGCATACTCGGCCACCCGGTCGCCCATCTGTGACTCCAGCCAGCGCACGGCCTGTAAATGATAGCCTGGCCGGTCGCGCAACAAGATGCTCTCGTAGGCCACTTCGCGCAGCACGGTATGCCGGAACAAATAGGCGCGGCCGGCGGCGAAAGCGGGTGCAGATGCCCGCACGATCATGTCGCGTCTCTCCAACGCTGCCAGCGCGGCAGTCACCTGCTCTTCCGAAAAAGGAAACCGCGCCCCCCGGCTGATAAGTTGCACTGCCCCGGCCCAAAACTCATCGCCGATGACCGCCGCTTGCTGCAACGTCACCCGCTCCGTCTCCGGCAGCCGGTCGAGGCGCGCCTGCAATACGCCGGTCAGGGTTCCGGGCACGCGCAACCGGGTAAATTCACGCGGCCGCAACTGCCAGTCATCCTGATCGGGCACAATTACGCCATCCTCGATGAGCACGCGCACCAGTTCCTCGACGTAATACGGATTCCCCGCGGCCGAACGGATGATTAAGTCCGACAACGATGACGGCACAGCAGGCAGCTTGCGTAATATACTCAACACCAGATCGCGACTGTCGCGCTCGTCGAGGGGCCGCAAGGAAAGGTGAAACGCTCCTGACGGCTGCTCGCCCGGCCAGCCGGGCCGGCGCTCCAGGAACATGGGCCGCGCCAGACACAGCATGAGCAACGACCGCTTGGCGGTCAGGGGTGCCATCCGCTCCAGCAAAGCCAGTGAATCCTCATCCGCCCAGTGAATATCTTCCAGGAACATCAGGCTGACCGGCGAGTGCTGAATGACGGCATCCAGATATTCGAGGATACTCTCCACGGCCCGCTCCTTCGCCTCGACAATATTGGACGCTCCGGCCTCGCCTGTGGCTTGGGTCGCCGCTGCTTCCAGCCCTACGAGCTGGCCGATTGCCAGGGCCTGCTCCGTCAAATCCTGTTGAGAATAGTGCGGCAGCATGGCCGACAGACCATTCACGATTTTCCCCCGAATAAGGGCGGCGCGGTCCCCCTCGGCTATTCCGAAGTGGCGCATCAAAAGATCGCGCAACAGGCTAAAGGCTACGCCGGTCAATCGCTGATCGGTACGCGCCTGGAAAATCATCGGTTTGAAGGGATAATCTGCCAAATGGCGGTAAAACTCGCGTACCAGACGAGACTTACCAACGCCGGCATCCCCCAGAATAGTGATCAACCCTCCTCTTTCTTCCGTAACGGCCTGCAGCAGCATTTGCTTGAGAGTTTCCGTCTCTCCCTCTCGCCCCACCATCGGCACGTGGACGCCCTCCACCCCTTCCGAAGTGGGGAAAAACAGGCGCGGCAACGACCCCACTACTCTGTAGACGCGGATGGGTGTTTGCCGCCCCTTGATCGAAACCTCGCCCAGTGTCTCCACGCGGAACAGGTTCTGGATGAGCCGGTAGGTATCTCGAGAGATGTAGATGCCCGACTCTTGCGTCGTCTCTCTCAAACGGCTGGCGACGTTGACGGCATCACCGATGACCGTCTGGCCGAAGTCCGACCCCACTGGCCCCAGGGATACCTGCCCGGTATTGATGCCGATGCGCATAATCGAACTGGGTAACAGCGGCCCATCCTCTTCGCTGGGGGCGTCTTGTTCGGCCAGGAATTCAGATACAAGTTCGCGCAAGGCCATGGCGCAACGCACGGCCCGCTCCGGATCGTCCTCGTGCGAAACCGGAGCGCCAAAAATACCCATGATCACGTCGCCCATGTGCTTGTCGACCACGCCGCCGTGGTTGAGGATCGTTTCGTCAAGCCGGCGCCACAGCAAATCGATCTGTCGCAAACGCGCGGTGTTACGAGTTGCGCCCGACAATCGGGTAAAGCCGTCTATGGCGGCAAACAAAATGGTGATCTGCTTGCGTTGTTCGCCCGGCAGGGCGGCCGGAGCTTCGCGTATGGGTAATTCTTCCGGTAACGCCGCAAGTTGTTCCTCCAGCACCTCAAGCGCGGTGAGAACAGCCGCCTCGCCAAATGACGCCTGTTGGCCGGTCAGATAGTCGATGGCCTGTTGCAGTTGCGCCCGGTTCAGCCCGCTCATTGATTAACGGTCTAACCCCCTCACGTCTGTCCGCTGCCGCCAGGTGGCTGCCCCTGCCTCTTCCCCCGCGGCGGCGAAATGGTGGGCGATCAACCGGCTGACGGGGAACCAGGCCCCCAAGCGGGTCGTATCCCGATGGGTGATGAGCCAGTTCGCCGCCTCCAGATGGAGATAACGACGCCGGTCGGCGGAGAGAGCCATATAGGCGGCCTGGCGCACGGAATCGCGTCGGAACGCATATGCCTGCGAAGCGCCAAAACTGTTAACGTCATCTGCGGCCAGATATCCTTTTAGCTCCAAACCCAGCAACGCCTTTTCCACACCGATCTCCCCATACTCTCTTTCCGGCAGCAACTCCAGTAAGGCCGTGTCCCAGCACAACGGCCCAAAGACCGAAGCATACTGGAGCACTTTTTGCTCAGATAGAGGTAACGTAGCCAATCGCGCCTCGATCAGGTGCGGCAAGCCCCGCGGCAAGCGAACACGCTCGGCCCCATCCATGTCGACGCGCCAATGCTCGCCCACGGTGATGATGCCCTGCTCGATGAGCAACTGGATGAGCGTCTCAATGTAGAGCGGGTTCCCGCCGGATTCGGCCACGATCAGATCGAGGAGGCGCATGGGAATTGGCGACAAGGCATTGAGCACTTCCGTAGCCATGAGCCGGCTGTTCACGGCCGACAGCAAAGGAACCTCCAGCCGTTCTACGGGCGAAAACAGCTCCGCGCCTCGACCCAGCCAGGGTAGCGCGTCTTCCGGATTGGTCTCCTCCGTCACCGTCGCCAGGCCCAGAAACAACACCGGACCAATATCCGCCTGTTGCACGAGGTGATCGATCAGATCGAGCGAGCGCCTGTCGGCGCGATTGACGCCTTCCAGGATGACGATAGCCGGGCCGCCAGCCGTGATCGCGGCCAACAAGGACTGGAGGACGGCCGATACTTCCTCCGGGGCAATGTCGGCGGCGGCTCCGGCATCCAGCAGTCCTCCGAGCAACAGCAAAGCGTCGGCTGATGAGCCGAAAGGGTGGGCCGCATCAGGCGAGTCGCCGATCAGCTCAGCTACGCCCTTCTGCAGCTTGTCTTCAACGAGATAAGGGCTATTTTGTGGCCGGATCGAAAAGCGGCGCAGCAAAAAATCACGGATGAGGGCGTAGGGCAGATTGGGGAACGCTCCCTGGGTGCCGGCGCGCAGCACGCTGGGCGAACCGCTCAGCAAGCGCGCTTGCGCCTCGAATTCGTGCGCCAGCCGGGATTTACCCGCACCGGGATAGCCGATCAGGGTCACGAGGTGCGGCGTGCGACTGTCGGCCACCGTCTGCAAAGCCATCTGTAGCCTGTCGATCAGGTCGGCACGCCCAACCAACCGCGTCACCTGCCCGGCCACCACCCCCGGCGAGTAAGCCGTGGTCATGGCCCGTGCGCCGGCCACCACGTAGAAGTCCTCCTCCCCGGCCGTTGGGACGGATGATCCGGTAAATGGCTCAAAGACAAAACGGCCCTGGGTCTGTCGCCGGATCATGGGCGAGGTCAACACGCGGCCGGACGGGGACAGCTTCTCCAAACGCCGCGCGATGGCGACCGTCTCACCCACGGCCGTCGGCCGCCCGCTCGCCATGAGGCCGGGCGAGCGGGCGAAATAAACAGGCCCACTATGCACACCGATGCGCATATCAGGCCCCGGCCATTCGCCTACCCAGGAATCGTCGAACGGATCAGCCGCCGCGTGTCGGACGCGTTCGTTAAAGAGTGCCAGCTCCCGTTGCATCGACAAGGCCGCATAAAGCGCCCGCGCGGCATCGCCCTGACGCGGGTAGGGCAGGCCAAACAGCGCCATCAGGCTGTCGCCGGCGTGCTGGTCGATTTGTCCGCCCCAGGCCAGGATGACGCCGTCCAGCACCTTCCACATGGCGTTGATGGCGTCGCGCACACGTTCGGCGTCCATATGTTCAGAGAGCGCCGTGAAACCGGATAGGTCGGCCACGAGGACCGCCAGTTGGTGCCGCTTAGGGTCGCCGGGTTCCGCCTGAAGGACGGCCAGTTTCTCGCGCAACGCCAGCAATGCCGTGTCGATGGCCCGTCGGGAGTCGTCCTCACCGGCCGGTTCACGTCGCGCTTCCAACGTGGCAATCGCTTCAATCAAAGCCTGACGGCTAATGTTTGCCTTGCCCACACCAAATATTATATAAATAGCTACGTGCTTACGCGAACTGCATCGGGCGGAGATGGCCGGGCGGGAACGTGGGTAACCCAATAGACGACAAGGACCGCCGGCTGCGGTAGAATCCCCTCTATCACCAGATCACGTATGAAGCTGCGAAAACTCAGCCTACAGGGCTATAAAACGTTCGCCTCGAAGACCGAATTCGTCTTTGACAGCGGCATCACGGCCATCGTGGGGCCAAACGGCAGCGGCAAGAGCAACATTGCCGACGCGCTGCGGTGGGTGCTGGGCGAACAGAGCTACGGCACGTTGCGCGCCCGGCGCTCAGCCGACATGATCTTCGCCGGTAGCCAGCAACGCGCCCGCGCCGGCATGGCCCAGGCGACCATCACCCTGGACAACAGCGACGGCTGGCTGCCCATCGACTTCACCGAGGTGGAGATAGCCCGCCGCTCTTTTCGCTCCGGCGAAAACGAATATCTCATCAACGGTCGCCAAGTGCGGCTGAAAGACGTGGCCGAACTGCTGGCGACCAGCGGGCTGGCCGAGCGCACCTACACCATTATCGGCCAGGGCCTCGTCGATCAGGCGCTGTCGTTGCGGTCCGACGAGCGCCGCGCGCTCTTCGAGGAAGCAGCGGGCATCACCCACTACAAGTCACGTCGCGCCGAGACGCTGCGCCGGCTGGAAGAAACCCAGCGCAATCTGCAGCGTGTCCACGATATTCTGGAAGAATTGCGGCCGCGCCTCACCTCTCTAAAACGCCAGGCCACGCGCACGCGCAACTACGAGCAAATCTCGGCCGACCTGCGCGAACTGCTGCGTGTCTGGTATGGCTACAAATGGGAACAGGCCAAGCACGATTTGCGCGCGGCCCGCAGCGCCGCGGCGGCGGCCGAACATAGCTGGTCTACGGCGCGCGCCGAGTTGCTGGCTCATCAGGGCCGCATCGACGATGTACAAGGCCGGCTGACTCTGGCCCAGCAACAGGCCGCCGAGCTCCAGAGCCGGCGCGACCGCTTGCGCCAGGACGTGGAAACCGCCCGCCGCACCCATGCCGTCCATCGCGAGCGACGAGCGGCCCTCCAACGGCAAATCAGCGAGGCCGGCAGCGAAACGCCCTTCCTGGAACAATCGGCCCAAACGGCGCGAGGCGAATTGGAAGCGGCCACGGCCGGCTTGCTGGCCGCCAGGACCGAACTCCAAACACACCAGACCCACCTGCAAGAATTCCATGTTGCCTTTGAAAGCCACCGGGCGGCGATTGCGCGTGAGCAGGCGGCCGTCGATCGGGCCGAGTCGGAGCGCCGCCAGGCGCAGATCGCCCTGGCCCAGGCCCAGGGCCAACTGGCCCAGTTGCGCCTCCGGCTGGAAGAGCTGGCGAACGAACCGGAACTGGTCGATCCCGCCGACGAGGGAAAGACAACAAGCGTCGCCCTGGAATCGGCCGCGACTGACGCCCAACAGGAGGTCGGCCGTCTGCAGGCCGCGCGCCAGACCGTTAATCGCAACCGCGAAGCCGATGTGGGCCGCCTCAAGTCCTTGCGCCGCGGCCTGCGCGATGCCGATCAGCAACTCAACAAGCTGCGCAACGATCTGGCCCGCCAGGAAGAGCGCGTCGCCCAACTGGAGCGCCGTGGGCCGCGCGCCATTCAATTGGAGCCGGAGGCCGTGGTCGGGCGTCTGGCAGGGCTTATACGTATCCCTCGCCAATACGAAACGGCCATCGTGGCCGCCCTGGGCGAGCGCCTGGCCGCCTGGCTGGTTACCGACAGCGATGGCCTGTGGCGGGCTGTGGCCGCGGCCCGCCACAGGCGAGAAGGCAGCGAAGCGCGCCTGCTCCTGGCCGCGCTGGACGCGCCGGCCCGGCCCGACAGCCGGCCGGATGTCGCCGGGGAATCGGGTGTCATCGGCTGGGCCGACGACCACGTCCAGACCAACGAGTCTGTCGCGCCTCTCCTCGGCCGGCTGCTGGGCGGGGTGTTGCTGGTGAAGGACGCGCCGACGGGTTACCGGCTGGCCGCCGGCTGGCCGCCGGGCTACGTCGCGGTTGATCCCGAGGGCGTGCTCATCCACGGCGGCGGGCTGGTGGAGGTCGGCGCGGCGGCCGGCGACGGCATTCTGGCCGGCGAAACGCGACGCCGCGACGAGGCAACCCGGCTGGATGAGATGCGGGCCACACTGACACAACGGGAAAACGAGTTGGTCGAGCGGCAAGCGGAAATTGACAGGCTGCAAGAGCAGATCGATGAACGCGCCGACGAGGAGAGACAATTGATCCGCCGCGAGACGGAAGCCGCCCAGGCGCTGGCCGAAGCGCGCCGGCAACTGGACCAATTGCGCCGCCAACGCGAATTTGCCATCCGTCGTCGGGACGAACGCGCCGCCGCTCGCGCCCAAGCCGAGGCGCGCATGGCCCAGGCTGAGGCCACTATCGCCGACCAGACCGACCGCCTGACGCGATTGGAGGCGTCGGTGACCGAAACACGCGGCCGGCTGGCGGCGCTGCCCAGCGGCGAAGTGGAGCAACAACAACAGAGCCTGCGCCAATACGTGGCAACAGCGCAGACGATCCTGGCCGGCCGGCAGGCCGTGGTTGATAGTCGCCGGGCCACGCTCAACCAGGCGGAGGGACAGCTCAACCGCCTCCGGCTGCGATTGAGCGGCTTGCAGGAGCAGCTCGATGCACTGGGCAACGGGGAAGATGAAACCAGCATCGTCGGCCTGGAACAGGAGCTGGACCAAATCAGGGACACCCTCGATCCCCTTCTGGTGTCAATGGAGACGGATCGCTCCCTGCTGACAAGTCTGCAAGCCAAGTCGGCCGGATTGCAACGCCACGCCCACGATCTGGAATCGCACCTGACACAAGCAGGAATCCGCCAGACACGGCACGAGAACCAGATCGAGGGCTTGCAGGAGCGCATTCGGGCCGACCTGGGCCTCGTCTCGTTGAGCTATGACGCCGAGCAGACCGGCGCGCCGCCCTTGCCAATGCAGGAGATCATCGAGGAACTGCCGGCCGTCACCGAACTGCCGCCGGACATCGAGGAAAATATCCACCATTACCGCGGCCAGCTCCAGCGCATGGGCCCCGTCAATCCCGATGCCCCAACCGAATTGCAGACCACCGAAGAGCGCTACGATTTCCTCACGCAGCAGGTGGGCGATCTGACGGAGACGGATGCCCAACTGCGCCAGGTTATTGCCGAACTGGACGAGCTGACGTCGAAAGCCTTCGCGAAGACCGTTGAGGAAGTCAACGGCATTTTCGACGTGACTTTCCAGCAGCTATTCGGCGGCGGCTCCGGCCGGCTGACCATGACCGACCCGGACGACCCGACCAGCAGCGGGGTGGAGATCATCGCCCGGTTGCCCAATCGCCGCGAGCAAGGGCTAGCCCTGCTGTCCGGCGGCGAGCGGTCGCTGACGGCCGCGGCCCTGATCTTTTCGCTCCTCAAGGTCGCCCCGCCTCCTTTCTGCGTCCTCGACGAGGTCGACGCCGCCCTCGACGAGGCTAACGTCACCCGTTTTCGCGATGTATTGCGCGAGTTAGGTCGTCACACCCAATTCATCCTGATCACCCACAATCGCGGCACGGTGCAGGCGGCCAACACGCTATATGGCGTCAGCATGCAGCCTGACAGTTCCAGCCAGGTCATCTCGATCAAGCCCGAAGAGTACTTGCGCCACGCCTGATGCTCGCCAGGTTTTTAGTTATTCGTCGCTCTCCGTAGCGCCGGTTCCTTAACCGGCTCCGCAGCCCCGCTCGTTCTCGGCCGCCGGATAAGAATCCGGCGCTACACCTCGACACCTGAAAAGCGATGACCCCCGCTGCCCTATCGTTGCCGTCGCGCCATAGCTCCCCTATAATCGTGAGCGTGATATAAACGGGCGGGAAGGGATCATGTGGGGTCTTCTCTGCATCGCGCCGGCCGCCCGCCAAAGTTAACCATCCAGCCTGTCTTCTCCTTTCCTTGATGCGGGGAAATCAGTGCTGAATATATGACGGAGAGTCTAATGCGAACCCCTTTTGTTGCCGGAAACTGGAAGATGAACAAGACGGCCGACGCGGCTGCGGCCTTCGTGCGGGAAATTGCGCCTGAGCTAAATCGTATCGACGGCATCGACATCGCCGTGTGCCCGCCTTTTGTCGCCATTCCCGCTGTGGCCCAGGCACTGGCCGGGACGAGGATCGGCGTCGGCGCACAGAACATGTATTACGAAGTCAGCGGTGCCTACACCGGCGAAATCTCCCCGGCCATGCTCCAGGGTTTGTGCCGCTACGTCATCCTCGGCCATTCCGAGCGCCGCGCCCTGTTCGGCGAGACCGACGAGGGTGTCAACAAGAAGATCAAGGCCGCGCTGGAACACAACCTGACCCCCATCGTCTGTGTGGGTGAGACCCTGGCCCAGAACGAGGCGGGCCAGACTCAGTCATTTGTCAGCGGCCAAGTGCGCGCCGCCTTTGACGGTCTGAGCGACTGGCAGGCGGCCGTGTGCGTCGTCGCCTACGAACCCATCTGGGCCATCGGCACCGGACGCTCGGCCACGGCTCAACAGGCGGGCGACATCATCCGCAGCAGCGTTCGCGACGTGCTGGCCGACCTGTTCGGCCACGACACAGCCCAGGCCATCCGCATCCAGTATGGCGGCAGCGTGACCGAGGACAACATCGCCGATTACATGCGCATGCCCGACATCGACGGCGCGCTGGTGGGCGGCGCTTCGCTCAAACCGTCCTTTATTCAACTCGTCCGTTCGGCCGTCGTCTAGCCTAATGAATGACCTCCTGATGCCCATCTTGTGGGCGGCCGTGGCGCTGATCTGTCTGCTGTTTATGCAGCGCTGGATTCACGCCCACCTGCATGGCGTCAGCCTGCTGCTGGTCGGCCGCGCCGATTGGGCTGTGGTCATCTATGCCGTTGTCCTCTTTCCCGGCGTGCTCCTGCATGAAGCCAGCCACTGGCTGGCTGCCACCTTGTTGGGCGTGCGCACCGGCGGCGTGTCCCTCTTGCCGCGCCGGCAGCCCGACGGCTCGCTGCAGTTGGGTTACGTCGAATATTACAAGGGGCGGCACGTCGGCCCCATTCGCGAGAGTCTCATCGGCGCAGCTCCCTTGATGGCCGGTACGGTCGTCATCCTGCTCATCGGCCGTCATGTGTTCAGCGTCACCAGCCTGGCCGACGCCATTCGCGCCGGCGACGTCAACATCCTGGCCGACGCCGTCGCCCAAATTCTGGCGACGCCCAACGTTCTCGTCTGGCTCTACCTCATCTTTGCCGTCAGCAACGCCATGCTGCCCAGCCGCTCCGACCGGCACGCCTGGCCCGCCTTCCTGGTCATCATGGGGATCATTTCCGTCATCGTGGCCTATCTGGGGCAGTCGACCGCCCTCCTGGACAACCTGGCCCGGCCGGTGGCCGTTCTGTTCGGCTATTTGGGCACGGCCTTCTCCATCGCCATCGCCGTCGATCTCCTTTTCATCGGCGGCATCGCCCTGGCCGAGTGGCTGCTCGGCCGCCTCAAGGGCGCCAGTGTCGTCTACGGGCGAAATGCCAACGAAGAAACAGCGGTCTAAGTGGGTGGAGATCGATTCGTATGCAGCCCAGTATTCGCACCATCCTGGCGACAACCGAAATTTTCGATAATTTCAACGAGTCCCAACTGACGCTGGTCGCCGCGCTGTGTACGCCGGTGACGTATGGCGAAGGGCACGTCTTGCTGTCCGAAAACGATGAATCGGATGAGATGTATATCATCGGCCGCGGCGGAGTCGAGGTGCTGGTCAATCCCGGCACGGTCGGAGCGGCCGGCGACCAAGAACGCATGGAGCCGGTCGTGCTCACCGAGTTGCGCCAAGGGCAGGTCGTGGGCGAAGTCGCTTTGGTCGATCAGGGCGTGCGCTCGGCCACCATTCGCGTCAGTCGCGATGACTCCCTGCTGCTGCGGCTGCGGCGCGATCAACTCATGCGCCTGTGCGAGACTTACCCCGTCCTCGGCTACAAGCTGATGCGCAATCTGGCTTCGGAGCTGGCGACGAAAATTCGCAACACCGACTGGCTGGTCAGGCAATACCAGTTGCGGCTGCAATCGGACGAGCTTGACGCCCATTAGACCACCGCCGCCAAATCATATCGCGGCTCAGGAGCAATATGCGCATCGGCATGGTTTCGGCCACTTATGATCCGAACGTGGTCAACGGGGCCGTTCACATGGTGACCCTCTACAAAAAGCATCTTGAGGGCCTGGGGCACGAGGTCACCATTTTCACGCTGGGCGAGCAGACCGAAGCGGACAGGGCCGAGCGCATCATTCGCTCGCCGGGCCTGCGCCTGGGTGGCTACGGCTATTACCTGAGCATCAGCTACACGCGCGAGGCGCAAGCGCTGCTGACCCAGATGGACATCGTCCACTGCCATCACCTGATGATGAGCGTGGAGTTGGCTCATCGCTACGTCAACTGCCCCATCATCTACACCAATCACACCCGCTACGATCTCTACACCGGTACTTACACCGCTTTGCCGCAACCCGCGGCCGACGCCATCATGCGCCAAATCTGGCCGGAGTTTACTGACCTGGCCGACGTGGTCATCTCGCCCTCGGAAGGCGTACGCCGCGTCATGCAGGAGTTCGGGGTGCGAACCCGCACCGTGGTCATCGAGAACGGCATCGAGCGGGAGCCGTTCCTTCATCCATCCCGACCCCGCACCAAGGCCGACTACGGTCTGCCGGAATCGGCCCGCCTGTTGCTCTACGTCGGGCGATTCTCGACCGAAAAGCGGATCGACATCCTCTTGCGGCAATTCGCCACGGCGCAGCAATTGATCCCGGAGTTGCATCTATCCCTCATCGGCAAAGGGTTGCAAGAGGAAGAATTGCGCCAACTGTCCGAAGAACTCAACCTGTCCGCGGCCGTCCACTTTTGCGGCGCTGTGCCTTATGATGAAGTTCCCAACTGGTTGGCCGCGGCCGACGCCTTCGTCACCGCTTCCACCAGCGAGGTGCACCCACTGACCGTCATCGAGGCCATGGCCGCCGGCAAGCCCATTGCCGCCGTCCATTCGCCGGGCATCTCCGACAGCGTAGAGTCCGGAGTGAGCGGCTATCTAGCCGATAAACCCGACGGCCTGGATGCCGCCATCGTCGCCCTGATGAATGACCCGGCGCGGACGCGGGCAATGGGCGACAACGCGCGCCGAG
>JACKBY010000004.1 GCA_020634335.1 Promineifilum sp.
GGATTGTGGTTGATCATCAAGGGTTATGCCCGTCAGGCCGGACTAAATACGGAAGTCACTCCACACACCTTGCGCCACAGCTTTGCCGTGCACCGACTTAATAAAGGCTCCAAATTGGAGGACATACAACACTTGCTGGGACATGCCAATATCTCCACCACCCAGATTTATACTCAGATGGAACAGGTCGAGGAAGAAGAGGCTCCCGCTACTTGAGGCAACTGATTGATGATCGATATGAATCAATTTATCACCTCCGAAGAGATCAAGGCCGCGGCCGATTTCATCCGCGAACGGACCCAATACCAGCCCAACATCGGGCTGATCCTGGGCTCAGGTCTAAATTCACTGGCCGACACGATAGACGGACCGGACATTATCCCCACAGCCGACATTCCCAATTGGCCGGTATCCACGGTGCCCGGCCATGCCGGCCGCCTCGTCATCGGCACGCTGGAAGGACAATCCGTCCTCGTGCTACAGGGCCGAACCCACTTCTACGAGGGCTATCCGATGGATAGAGTCACGCTGCCGATCCGTGTGATGGCGGCGTTGGGCATCAGCACGATCATCGTCACCAATGCCTCCGGCGGACTGAACCCCGACTACGAACCCGGCGATCTGATGCTTATCCGCGATCATCTCAATTTTCCCGGCATGGCGGGTAATAATCCCTTGCGTGGGCCAAACGATGAGGCAGTCGGGCCGCGCTTTCCCGATATGACCGCGCCCTACGATGCACCGTTGCGCAGCCTGGCGCGCCGCGTGGCCGCCGATGCCGGCATCAACCTGCGGGAGGGCGTTTACGCCTACGTAGCCGGGCCAAGTTTCGAGACCCCGGCCGAGCTACGGTTCCTGCAGATCGCCGGCGGAGACGCGGTGGGCATGTCCACCGCACCGGAAGTTGTCGTGGCTCGACATGCGGGGATTCGCGTCCTGGGTATCTCGACCGTCGCCAATCTGGCCCTGCCCGATCCGCCGCCGGGGATGACGTTGAATCACGAAGAAGTGCTGGAGATGGGGCTGCGGGCCGTGCCCAGATTGATCATCGTGGTACGCGGCGTGCTGAGCCGTTTGGATGAAGCAAGCTGACCTACCGGCTCCACTCCCCCATTAGCTCCCATCACCTGTCCGCGTCTTGCGCCAGCGCGCGCCTCTGCCAACATTCATGATGGACCGCATCTACCTGTTCCTGATTCGCAACGACGTCTGGATCTATATTGTCAGCATCCTGGGGCTCCTCTGGTACTTCACGGAGTTCTTTCGGGCTGTACGCACGTTGCGTCAGGCGATGTTTAACCTGGAAAAGGAGACGGCCACAGCCTCACGCAGCCATGCGCTGGGGTTCATCATCTTCTTTTCGGCTGTCATCGGTATCGTTTTCTACGTCAACAGAAATATCGCCCCCAACTTGCCGGAGCAGGTGCTTTTCTCGGAAACGCCAACGCCGGACGTGTTCGCCACGCCGTTGCGACCGCCCACCCCCATCGGCACACCCGCGGCCGTGGGCGAAATCAACCCCGCGCCTGTTTTAGCTCCTACGGTAACGCTACCCTCTTCGCCCGGCATCGATGCCGCTGTCCCCATCACGGACACCAACGCCACGACCGATAATGGGGAGACCCCCGAAGCAGCGCCGACTCCGTTTGAGGAATGCAACCCCGAACTGGCTATTACCGAACCACTAAACGGATCCGTCGTATTCCAGCGAGCGATATTTCGAGGTACGGCCAATACGGGCGAACTGCATCAGTTTGTGATCGAATTGAATGGGCCACAGACTGGCGACATCTGGGCGCGCATCAGCGATACTCCGCTCAATCAACCAATTATCAGCGGAGACCTGGGGCAGGTCGATCTGAGTACGTGGCAGGTCGGCCCCTACCGCGTGCGCATGACAGCTCTGGACGCGAGTGGACAGACTATCGGTTCCTGCACCATTCAGATTACCCTCGACAATTAACCGGCCTTACTCTTCCTCATCGGTCTCTCGACGATAAAAACAAAGCATGGTGTTGCCATAGCGCCGTTGATCGGTGAGCATCAGATTGACGAGGGCTAAGTCCTGGAACTCACGTGGATCGATCTGGACAATAGCCACGCCATCGCTGGTCAGCCATGTCGACGCCGCCTCATCCACTGCCCTGAGTGCGGTGATCCACAATTCAAAATACTGGGGGGGAGCGATGTAGATCACGTCAAACGGCGGCGCCCCCAATTGGCGCAAGAAAGCCAGCGCATCGGTGTGAATGACCCTCGCACCGTCGGTCAAGCGCGTGTGCGACAGATTATCGTGGATAGTCTGGATGGCGGCGCGCGCCTTATCGATAAAGACGACCTCGGCTGCGCCGCGGCTAAGCGCTTCGATGCCCACCTGTCCCGTGCCCGCAAACAGGTCGAGCCAGCGCGTCCCGCCGACATCCCCCAAGATATTGAAAAGGCTTTCCTTCACCCGATCCATGATCGGCCGCGTCGAATCACCCGGCACCAATTTGAGACGCCGTCCTTTGGCTTTGCCACTGATCACCCGCGCTGTCATATTACTCCACCCTAAATTCGAATAATTCCTGTCTATCACCGACTGGCTGTCCACGCGCATCGAAGACGGCCAACCGCCACCCCTCGCTCTGCACCCAAATGCCGGTGAGGACCGAATAAACTCCGGGCGGCAGATCATCAGGCAAGCGAATTTGGTGGCGATCGGGGACGTACTTGTCTATGGGCCAGCGACTGGTCGGAAATTCGCCCGGATTCAGTTTATCCGATTGCGCAACCAACTCGCCGCTGGAGTCAATGACATGGACAAAGCTCTGATAGTCGATCTCCAACGGCCGTTGGGCTTGCCAGTAGAGCGACAGATCCAGGACATCGCCCGGACTCGCCACCTCAATTGTCCCATTGTAGCCCAATAGCGCGATCTGATCGCCGAAGTTGACGGTTTGTTCGGTCGCCGGAAAGTCGAGTTCCCGACCTTGCGAGTCATGATGGAACAAACCGAGCGGCTGCAGCAGCAAAACGGCGAACGTGAGCGCTCCGGTCGAGGCGATGATTGGCCAATCGGCGTGAATGAATGCTCGCCCGCGCAAGAATTCTATGGGTCTGCCGGGGGATTGTGCGCCGCGGAGAGACCATCCCCCGAGGCCAAGCAACAGCAGTCCCACGAGCGTCATGCCCCAACCCATCGACCGCGGCCACGTCGAACCAAACCGCACTTCCACCGTGTGCTGTCCCTGGGGAACGAGGATGACAATAAATCCCTCCGGTTCGGCCAACTCCGTCACCGCCGGTTGACCATCGACCGTTACGTGCCAGCCGGGAAAATCGAACTGATACAATCGCAGCCGAAATTGCTTCGGCGCGGTGACGTGGTAGCGGGTCATGAGCGGGCGAACCACTTCGGTGACTACTTCCGCCCCGGCGGGCATGGCCTCGTGATTCACACGGTCTGGTGCTTCGCCGCGCTCGATGGGAGCAACCACCGACCCACGACGTGGGGGCAACGTGATGACTGTAGCGGGTACATAATCGGCCGTCGACGTCGTGCCCAACCACCGGCCGCTATTCTCGATGAGCGACATACGCAGCGTGTTGACCTCGCCAAACGGCTTCCAGGGCATCGGCTGGCTAAGCGGCAACGCCAGGAGCAAGATGATCGCCACCACAGCGGCATATAGCCACGCCGACCGATGAGCGGCGACCACTGCCTCCTTACCCGGCCCCCACCAACGGGCAACGGACTCCGTGCCGGCCGCGCCAAGGATCGCCAGCATCGCCACGGCCGCGCCCAGTAACCGCCACGGGAACTGGAAGTAGGGCAAGAAGGGGATCGCTTCCCAGAGCGGGCGGGATAGAGAAGTCATTAACAGGCCAATGACGACGGCGGCGATGGCGAAAAATGTCAGTTGCTCGCGCGCGCGTGCTCGCCTGGTTACCAGCATGACAGCGCCGACCAGGCCCGCCACCCACTGGGCCACACCCAGATTAAACAGGAACGGCGACTGCGTAGCCCCCCAATCCGGTGATGACGAAAAGCCCAGCAATTCACGCAGAGAAACAAAGTGGGTGCGAAAGTCATAGTTATCTCCCGCGCCGATGAGGGTGCCAAGCGTTACAGCATTTCGCTCCAGGATCACGGGGACCCAAAAGAAAGCGGCCAGCGCCAGGCCAATGAACATGGCGGATGCAAGGCGAGCGATTACGTTGCGATTAAGTATCCCAACGTCATTGACATCCTGATCGGGCGGCCGATTGTCGAGCCACATCACAACCGCCTGCCAGGCTACCCAGGCAGCTAACAGCCCGAAGAAGAACAGCCCCATCAGATTGTGGCTAAGGATCACCGCCGCCGTCAGAACCGACGCAGCCACCCAGGAGCCTACCGTCGGCCTGCGTCGCAGCCTGTCAAGCGCCCACAAGGCGAGCGGAAAAACACCGAAGCTGAACGCCTCCGGCAACGCGCCGCGAATGTGGGGGTCGATGTACTGGAGATAGGGCGAGTAAACGTAGAGCGCGGCGGCCACAAAACCGGCCCGGCGGCCCCACGAATCGCGCCCGTATCCGTACATCCCCAGCCCCGCGGCCAGCATCCCGACCACCAGGACTACTTTGGTCGCCGCCACGGCATCAATCCTCGGCAACAGTTCCAGCGGCAAGGCCAGGTAGTAGGTCAGCGGCGCATAGTAGTTGAAGATGGGATAGCCGTAGCCATGGTAGAAATCGGGCGCCCAACGAGGATAAAATTCCCCACCGCGAATCAAATAACTCAGTTCGTGAAGCCGGAAGATATGGAGTTCGGCGTCAGTGCCTTCGGGCAAGCTGGCGCGACTGATTAACGGCCAAACGGCCAGCCAACAGATCAGCAGGACAACGAGAAAGCCGGGATCGAACCCGCGCCGCAATCGATTTATCACAGGGGAATAATCCACAGATTACGCCGACGGCACAGATTTCTCATCTAATCCGGCAAATCGGCGTAATCCGCGGGTATGGGTCGGGGTGTTTGACTAGGCTATCATCTCGACGATATGATCGGGATTCTTGGCCACCTGGACGCCGGCCGCCTCGAGCGCGGCGATCTTGCCCTCGGCCGTGCCGCTCTTGCCTTCGACGATGGCTCCGGCATGGCCCATGCGGCGGCCCGGCGGGGCCGTCAGTCCGGCGATGAACGACGTCACCCGCTTGGTCATGTGATCCGCAATATAGCGGGCAGCTTGCTCTTCGGCATTGCCGCCGATTTCGCCGATCATGATCACCTCCGAGGTATTCGGGTCCGCCTCAAACAGGCGCAGCACGTCGATGAAGTCCATGCCTTTAATGGGATCGCCACCGATGCCCACGCACGTGGATTGACCGATACCCCGTTGCGTCAGGGCAAAGACGACCTCGTAGGTGAGTGTACCGCTACGCGAAACCAGACCCACGGTGCCAGGGGTCACGATGGAGCTGGGAATGATCCCGACCTTCGCTTCACCGGGCGTGATCAAGCCGGGACAGTTGGGGCCAATGAGCCGGGTCTGCCGTTGGTCGAGGTAGGCGCGCACGCTGATCATTTCCAGAACCGGGATGTGCTCGGTCAGGCAGACCACCAGCGGCAAGCCGGCGTCGGCCGCTTCGTACATCGCCTCGGGGGCAAATTTGGCGGGCACAAAGATGATCGAGGCATTGGCCCCGGTCGCTTCCGCGGCGGCGCGAACAGTGTCGAAGATAGGCAACTTGCCACGTTCGCCCTCAAATGATTGCCCACCCTTGCCGGGCACGACGCCGCCGACGACATTGGTGCCGAAGGCGATCATTTGGTTGGTGTGGAATGTGCCCTCGCGGCCGGTGATACCCTGTACCAGTAAACGTGTGTTCTTGTCAACGAGAATGCTCATGATGCTGTCTCAACTCCCCTCGATGCCTCAGCCGCGGCCACCGCTTTTTGCGCCGCTTCCGACAAGGTGGCGGCAGTCATCATGTCCGCTTCGGCCAACAAAGCCAGGCCCTCCTGGGCATTCGTCCCGGCCAGCCGAACCACCATCGGCACCGAGGTATCGATCTGCTCAAGCGCGCTCAGAATCCCGCGCGCGACCTCATCGCCGCGGGTGATGCCACCAAAAATGTTGAATAATACCGCCTCGACTTTCGGATCGGACAGGATGAGGCGCAGCGCTGTCGCCACTTGGTCGGCGCGCGCCCCGCCGCCGATATCGAGGAAATTGGCTGGCTCGCCGCCATAAAGCTTGATGATGTCCATCGTGGCCATTGCCAACCCGGCGCCATTGACCATACAACCGATATTGCCGTCTAATTGAATGAAGGTGATGCCGGCCTCGCGGGCTTCAGCCTCGGCCTCAGGCTCCTCATCAAAATCGCGCATCTCCGCCAGGCGCGGCCGGCGCGAGAGAGCATTGTCGTCGATAGACATTTTGCCGTCCAGGGCCATCAGGTGATCGTCGACGGTAATGATGAGCGGGTTGATTTCGGTCAGCGAGGCATCGTTGCTCTTGAAGCACGCGTAGAGACCCGCCACAATCTCGTGAAAGTCGTTCCACAGTTCGCGGGGCAGTCCCATACTCTTAGCGAGGTAAATGGTCTGGTAGCTGCGCACGCCGAGCGTGGGGTCGATGTGGACGGTATGGATTTTTTCGGGGGTTTTATCCGCAACCTCCTCGATGTCCATGCCGCCCGCGGCCGAGGCCATCACCATCGGCAACCGCTTGCCGCGATCGATCAGCACGGCCAGATACAGTTCCTGACGAATGCCGGGAGCCAAGGCGTCGACAAGCACTTTATTAACCGTCAGGCCTTTGATCTGCATCCCCAGGATGGCTTTGGCATAGGTCTCGGCCTCTTCAGGGGTCTGGGCAACCTTAACACCGCCGGCCTTGCCTCGCCCACCGGTCAGGACTTGCGCTTTGACAACCGCGCGACCACCCATGTCCCGCGCGATTTGGCGGGCTTCCTCCGGCGTGCTGGCGACTTCGCCGGGCGGAATCGGTATTCCGTGTTCAGCGAACAGCCTCTTGGCCTGATACTCATGTAGATTCACAGCGCTCTCCTTCTGATCAATTGAACCATCTGATGCCCCGAGGCGACAAATTCGAGAATTAATTTTGTTCGCCGGGCAAAATGAAAGGCGAACGGACAATCGTTCGCCTGAATAATAACTGATTTAACGAGCTATCACAGTATAACACAGTCGCTGGCACCGGACGATTCAGTTTAGCGACCAGCCCGGCGCTGGCGCAATATTTCGAACGCCAAAACCGCGGCGGCCGCAGCCGTTCCCAGCGAGTAGGCGACTTCCCGGCCATAAGGGATGCCGACATGCCAATCGGCCGCGGCCTCGACCGCCCGACTCACCCCCCGTTTCTCGCCGCCAACGAACAACAGCAGCGGGCCGACCAGGTTGAATTCCGTCATCGGTTGCGCGCCTTCGGCGGTGGCGACCGCAATGGACAACCCCCCGGCGCGAGCGGCGGCAATAGCTTCATGCGTTTCGGCCACAGCCGAAGGCATGAACTCCGTGGCACCGGCCGAGGCACGAACGACGGTTGCTGCCGATAACCAGTTGCGCGGCCGCACGATCAGGCCGTCGATACCGGCAGCGTACAAAGAGCGCACGGCCTGCCCAAAATTATAGGGGTCCTCGACGCCGTCGAGCATAAAAACAACTGGTCGGGGAAAGTTCAACAAGTCGCGCAATTCGATCATGCGCCGCGTGCCCACGTTGGCAACTACACTACTGGCGGTGCTGCCGGGCATTACTTCAGCCAATTGCTCGGCCGGAACACGCGAGCAGGGGACACCTTTGCTTTGCGCCAACTGCTGCAGACGGGCCACTCGTCCATCGAACCGCTCTTGACCAACGAATATTGTCTGAACTTCTCGACTATCGGCCAGAAGCACCGCTTCGACGGCGACGATCCCTTCAATCCATTGATACTCGTCCATATGCCCGCGATGAGTCTGCCACAGCCTGACCCAAATGAAAAACAAAAGGCCGGATAATCGTATCCGGCCTTATCTTCAAAATCAACCGCATGAGACAACAGGGCTGTCGTCGACCCGTTTACGGTGCCACAGTCGGCAACACCTGCGGAACTTCGGGCGTTGGCGTGGGCGCGGCCAGGAACTTGGGGTCCAAAGCCGGCAGTGTCGGCACCCGGTTTCGCCAAAGGTCGTTGATCTGGAGATTGCCCGCGAGTTGCTCATCGATAAATCCCTGCAACTCCTCGCTCTGGCGGGTCTGGAAATCAGATGCGCTCAGTTCTCTGTCCTCGCGGCCACTGACCATGATCAGATAATAGGTCGTCGTATCATCCCCATTATCGACTGCGATGATGTTGCTCGGCTCGTTTACAGGCAACTCGAAGGCAGCTGCGGCCACTTCCGAGCCTAAGCCGGATTGTTGCAGATTGGACTGCGTGCGCCACAGCAACTCAAACGCGTTGGTCGCCGGCAATTCCGTCGCTTCGGGGTCGTCCGGCCGGCTGATGATCGTGTTCCAGGTCGTCAGGAACCCCTCGGAATCGACGAGCGCCGCCACTTCGTTGGCGGATTCTTCTGTGTCGGCCGAGATGACGAACAAACTGGCTTGGGGAGCCACGCGCGAGATAGGCAGTTCATCGGTCAGTACCTCGGCGAGGCGCTCGCTGCACAACTGCGCCCGAACAACCGAGCGATAGGTGCTCTCATCCACGCCCAGATCATCGAGTTGGGTCATAAACTCGCCGAATTGATCCTGGAATTCCTGTTCCGACACGGGCGTCGCAGTTGGGAATGGGGTGCCGGTCGGCCCGGCCGTTGGCGTGGGAAAGGCGGTTTCGGTGGGTACGATGTCGGTGATGACGGCCGTGGGAATGGGTGTCAGCGACGGGGTGGGTTGAATCGTGGCCGTCGGCTCCGGTTGTTGTGTCGGAGACACGCCTTCGCCATAGAACGCATAGGCCAGGCCGATCTGCTTCTGAATATCAGCATCAGTGATCTCGATGCCACGATCCTGAAGCGCCTGACACATCACGACCTCATTCGCCATCGTATTCAAGGCGTCCTGGCCCATCGATTCGGGATCGAACAACTCGTTGATGATGTTTCCGGCAAACTGCTGGATTATCCCGACGTCACCGCCAAACGAATTGAGCTGGTTTTCTAGGAAAATTATTCGCTGGGCGCGCTCGAACCTTACGCGCGCTTCCCAATCACGCAACGATATTTCCGTGTCGCCAACAGTTGCCACGGCCCGCGCCGGGGTGAGGAAGAGTTCATTCACCACCGCGATGCCGATCACAAGAATGATCAGGGCGGCGACCGTGATCACCGCAATGCGAATATTGCGCAGCTGCCGCTCATTTTTGCGCGCGATGAGGATTTCCTTGCGCGATTGACGCTGCAGGGCCTCATTTTCTGACGTTGTTTTTGATTTCTTAGCCATAGCTCACTACGGTGCCTTCATAATGGGTACGGCCTAGTCGGAAACGAACGGCAACAAGGCAATGTGGCGGGCTCGCTTGATCTCGCGCGCCAGGTGGCGCTGGTGTTTGGCGCATGTGCCGGTCTGGCGACGCGGGCGCATGCGGCCAAATTCGTTGACGTAGCGGTTCAATAAATCCACTTGCTTGTAATCGATCTCTGTTTTCTCGACGCAGAACTGGCACACGCGCTTCGTCTGGCGATAACGTCGGTTAGGACGGTTAGAACCTTGCATCTCTCTATCCTCTTTACTCAGTGAGTACAATTAAATCCTGGGCAACCACTTCCGTGCGAAAGTGTTTACGGCCGAGACTGTCTTCCCAGCCGCGGGTCTGGAGTCGACCCTCGATGTAAATTTGTTGACCTTTGGCAAGGCGCTCCTTGCAGATCTCCGCCAGAGGCCCCCAGGCGATGACGTTGAACCACTCTTTCTCTTCGTGCTTCTCGCCTTCGGCCGAGGTCCAACTGCGCGAGGTGGCGACGCTGAACGCGGCCACGGTGCGACCGCCGGGGGTCTGACGCACATCAGGGTCATCCTCCAACCAGCCGATCACCATGACTTTATTCAAGCCTTTACTTGGCGTCATCGACACTCGCCCCGCTTAGGAACTACTCGCCTTTGCGCACAACAAGATAGCGAATAACGTCTTCGTTATATTGCATGCTGCGCTCGATATCGCTAATTCGGGACGGATCTATTTTCGCCTCATAGAGGATGTAATAGCCTTCCTGGAACTTCTTGATGGGGTAGGCCAGTTGCCGCACGCCCCAATGGTTGGCGGTCAATGCGCCGTCTTCCTTGGAGCCGGGAACCAGCAAATTGTCGAGCTGTTCAATCACCTGATTGCGCTCGGCATCTTCCAACTGTGGTTGGATCACAACAGTTACTTCGTAGTCACGCACGTTGCATTACTCCTTTCCTTGGAATTTACTCTAGCGAGCATTGCCCCCGGTCACTTGCCGGGAGCGGAAGCCGGGGAATGGTCGTGCTATAACCATTACCGGGCAACGAATTCGTAATTATAGTCATAACTGAGAATATTTCAAGGTTTTCGGTCAACTGCTTTCCCGAATCGGCCCCATGACTATAATCGCGTCCGATGAAATTGACCCAACCCCGCCACTATAGTGTCCTACGAGTGGTCGTACTCCTCTCATTTCTCCTCGTCATCGTTCTCGCGGCTTCCCAACAGGCACCCCGAGTTCGGGCACAAGGACAGACCCGACTGGTATTGGCCTTTTACTACGCCTGGTATTCGCCGGGATCATTTGGGCCGGGCAAGACCCCCTATCAACCATCGGCCGCCTATTTATCAGCCGATGCAGGTACCATCGGACGCCATATCGGCGAGGCGCGCGCGGCGGGCATCGACGGCTTTGTCCAGAGCTGGTACGGGCCGCAGACCGAGAATAATCAGACGGAAACCAACTTCCGTACTCTTCTCGATATCGCCGCCGGCAGCGGGTTCACGGCCGCCGTCGATTTCGAGACGGGCAGCCCGTTCTTCGCCTCGAACGACGACCGGATTGCCGCCCTCAGCGCCTTAATGAATAGCCACGTCAATCACCCGGCCTATCTGCGCGTCGACGGCAAGCCCGTCATCTTCTTCTGGGCCAATTGGCTGCTGTCGACCGGGGAATGGGCGGCCATTCGCGACGCGGTGGATCCCGGACGCACGACGTTGTGGATCGCCGAGGGAACGAATACGCAGTACCTGAGCGTGTTCGACGGACTGCATCTTTATAACACGGCGTGGGCTGCCGCTCCGGGACAGACGGCCGCCGCCTGGGCGGGAAATACGCGGGCCGCAGCGACAACTTACGGGAGCTATAAATACTGGGTGGCGACAGCGATGCCGGGCTTTGATGATCGACTGCTGGGGCGAGGCGACGGCGCCGTCTATCGCGACCGGGCCGACGGCCGCTACTATCAGTCCAGCTTCGCCGGCGCGGCGGCCAGCGCGCCCGACATGCTAATCATCACGTCGTTTAATGAGTGGGCCGAAGGTAGTCAAATCGAGAGTTCCCAAGAATACGGCAACTACTATCTTGACCTCACGGCGCAACTGAGTTCGGCCTACAAGTCCGGCACCTTACCGGTAGACGTGGCTCCGCCCCCGCCGGCGGCCACCACTTCGGCGACCACAGGTGAACCCTCAACGGGCGCAGCGCCCGACGCGACATCGCAACCGGAGACGACAACCGGCCCGGCCACATCGGCTCCTTTGCCAACCACGCCACCCTTGGTCCGACCCACGCCGAGGCCGGACGGCAGCGTCGTCTACAGCGTCGTCGCCGGCGACACTCTGCTGGGCATTGCCGCCCGATACGACCTGTCGCTGGCCGACCTGTTGACGCTGAACTCGCTGTCCGGCGCGGAACTGCTGTCCATCGGGCAGCCGCTCATCATCGGTTACGATAATTTACCCGAAGACACGACGGTATTACCCGGCTATCCGCAGGCGCGAATTCTCGCTACCGGGGCCATCATTCACAAAGTGTCGGCCGGCGAAACGCCTGGCGGAATCGCCTTTCTCTACAATTTGCCGCTGGACGAGCTGTATCGCCTGAACAATATCGAGCCGGGAACGCTCATCCAGATCGATCAGGAATTGGTGGTTGGCCAACAACCGCAACCGGAACCGACCACTACGGCCACCGACTGGCCGACACCGACCTTGGAACCAACATCGACCGCACAGGCGTCTCCCACGCCTCTCCCACCCACAGACACGCCTGAGCCTACCCCTTCGATGGACACACCGGTCACGCCCACCCCACCGGCGGCCGTGGCCGACCTCTCAATCAATGAGGCGCGATCTGCTGGCTCACTGGCAAGTGATAATGCCGTCCAGCAGCCGGGGTTATGGTCGTGGCTGTTGGCGGCCGTGGGACTGGGGTTGGTACTGGCCGCCGTGGTGGTCTTTGTACTGAAGCGCTAGACGACGGCCAGCTTTAGCGGATCAAGGCCATTTCCACCGCCTCGTGCAAGGTGCGGCACTCGATAATCTCCAACCCCTTGGGCGCGTTGATACTTTTCAATTGACGCGAGCGGGGTAGCACGCAGCGTTTAAAACCCAACTTGGCTGCTTCCTTCAGGCGCGCCTCCAGTTGGCTGACCGCCCGAAGTTCGCCGCTCAGGCCGACCTCACCAAAGAAGGCCATGTCGGCGTGGACTGCGCGATCCTTAACGCTGCTGGCGATAGCCAGAGCGACGCCCAGGTCGGCCGCCGGTTCCGAAATCTGCAAGCCGCCGATGACGTTGACGAATACGTCCTTGTCATGCACAGGAACGTGCACACGGCGCGTCAGGACGGCCGTCAGCAGAAGCAGCCGATTCAGGTCGATACCATTGGGCGTCCGGCGAGGGTTGGAGAACGTGGTGGCGCTGGCAAGCGCTTGCACTTCCACGAGCAACGGCCGCGTTCCCTCCAGCGTGACGGCGATGGCCGAGCCGGGAGCATTGGCCTGCCGTTCGGCCAGAAATGCTTCCGACGGGTTCGGCACCTCCACCATGCCCTGCTCCACCATCTCGAACACGCCGACCTCGCTGGTCGCGCCGAAGCGATTCTTCACGCTGCGCAGCAGGCGATAGCGGTGGAACGGGTCGCCCTCCAGGTAGAGGACCGTATCCACGATGTGCTCCAGCACGCGCGGCCCAGCAATGGCCCCCTCTTTGGTAACGTGGCCGACCAGGACGACGATCACGCCCGATTGCTTGGCAATTTCCTGCAGGCGGGCGGCCGATTCACGCACCTGACTGACGCTGCCCGCCGAGGAGTTCAGGTTGTCATCATAAGTGGTCTGGATGCTGTCGACGATGGTCATCACCGGGCGAACCGTCGTGATGTGCTCCAAAATTGCGTGAAGGTTAGTCTCGGTCACCAGGAATAAATCCTTGGCATCCATACGCAAGCGTTCGGCACGCATCTTGATCTGCCGGGCGCTCTCCTCGCCGGAAACGTACAAAACCGGGCCATGCAGATTAGCTACTAACCCGGCGATCTCCAGCAATAGAGTCGATTTGCCGATGCCGGGTTCGCCGCCGACCAGGATAAGAGACCCTGGGACAAGCCCACCCCCCAGCACGCGCGAGAATTCCTGCACCGGCAGGGCCAGGCGGTCGAAGCCGTCTGCCTCAACCTCATGCAGCCGTACCGGCTTCGACGTCGCCAGACCGCCCGCCTTTCGCCCCTTGGCCGGGGTGTCAGGCTCGATTAGTTGTTCAACCATGGTATCGAATTCACCACAACGCGGGCAGCGCCCCATGTAGGCCGGAGTCATGCGCCCACAGCTTTGGCATACGTATTGCGTCTGTTTTTTGGACATGGCCCTATTATACCTCGACCCAGATTATCGACGGATCTTGAATCAGTCTCCACTGTCGGCTTCCCCGATCATTAATCCGTTTATTCATGCAATCCTATTCCAGTTGTCAGCCGATTAGCAATGTGCTGCCAGATTCCTAATCCAGCCATCAAAAGCGAGATGCGCTGACCTTGGCCGCGGAGCCGCTTAAGAAAGTTACACTGTAGAAAGCGGCCGATTACTGAAAACCCCTTTTATTCATGCAGGGTTTTTTCAGTAATTGGCTTCTCTCCGTAGCGCCGGTTTCTTAACCGGCTCCGCAGCCCAGCTCGTTCTCGGCCGCCGGATAAGAATCCCGCGTTACATCTCGACAGCTGAAAAACCCTGTTTATTCATGCAACCATGCAGCAGGTCGCGATGGGTAGTGATATAATGACCGAACAAGTATGATTAACTGGTTTTCTGTCGTCGCCAACGGCTTGTGGTTGATCGGGTTGGCACTCATTTTAGCTGCATTCAGCTACCATCAATGGCTGGCCGGGCAGTCGGGACAACCCATCGGCCGGGTATTGAACAACCCTTCGTTCCAGCGCTGGGCCGTGATTGGGCTGCTGCTGGTGGGCATTGGTCTGGCCCTAACGGCTGACGGGCTTGTCCAGCTCCTGCCGGCGACGGCGCTCATCATTGTTTGCATCGTCGCCTTGATCGCGCTCTTCCGCACCCGGCCCAATGATTCCCACATTGGATGAGGCAATTCTCTATGAACAAATTGTTTTTTCTGGCAGGCATTACACTGCTTCTATTCATTCCGTCCGCCACCCGTCCATTGAAAGCCCTCGCCCCACACCAGGAAGGTTATCCGCCTCCCCAAGAGGCAACCTCCTTGCCGCCGGCGGACGCTCCCCTTCTGGATCCAAACGCCGGTGAGCCTTACCCGGCGACGGGCACAGATGCCGGCGCTTTTACCCCTGTGCCGATAGGGATTCAGGGCAACATGCCGGAAACCCAACAAATCTCGCCGGCCGATGCGAACGCGGCCGGCGAGGAGACCGGCAGCCGCGGGCTAGTGTTCCTGTGGCTGGGTTTCACGGCCACATTTCTGGTGTTTCTGACCACTGTGGTCGGGTCGATTATGCTCTTCACGCGGCGCAACGAATCTTAACCAGCAAGAGCGCATTGAACGTGCGGGAACACCCAAAGGGAATAATTCGATGCGATCTATGAGCAGTGCGTGGCGGCGCTTACTGCCGTGGCTAAATCTCATCCTGACCGGCGGCCTGATCCTCGCCGGAGTATGGTTTCTTTCCACGCGACTTGACCTCGCAACCATCATCGAGGCGTTGAGCAAGGCCTCGGTCGGCTACACGTTTCTGTCCGTCGTCATCATGTTGGCGACAATGCTCCTCAAAGCGGTTCGCTGGCAACTCATGTTCCCGTCAGAGCGACCACCGGTACGCCTCTCGTCCTCCTTCTGGGCTATCTCCCTGGCGCAATACGTCAATCTCGTCGTCCCGTTCGTTCGTCTGGGCGAGGTGGCGCGGCTCTATGCCCTCAATCGCGAAGCCGGCGTGAGCCCGGGCCGGGGAGTCGGCACTCTGGTCGTGGAAAAGACACTCGACCTCATCTTCTTTGGACTAACGATTCTTTTCGTCATTCCGTTTGTGGTCTTTCCCGATTATGTCAGCCGGCCGGGGCCAGTTCTCACGCTACTGCCACTCATCCTGTTTGGGGCACTCTACCTGGTCGCTTATCAAACCGATCTCGTCATCGCCATATGGCGCCGGGTTGTCACCCCCTTCCCGCCTCGCGTGCGAGACCTCCTGTTGCGGGTGGCCGTCAGCGGTCTCGAAGGGCTAGCCGCTTTACGGAATCGACGGTTGAGCCTGCTGATGTTATTCCTGTCGTTAACGATTGCCGGGTTGTCCATCGTCCTGCCATTCGTATTGTTCCTGGCTTTGTCGCTACCCCTGACGTTTCTGGACGCAGCCCTGGTCCACATTGTGGTATCAATCGCCATCGTGCCGCCCAGTACCCCAGCCAAGATCGGCGTGCTAAATGGCGCGGCGGCCCTCGTATTGTGGCAGGTTGGTATAACCGATGAGGCTAACATTGCCGCCTACACCATTCTCCTCTACCTGGTAGTCGTCGTTCCCCAAATTACCGTGGGACTGATCGCTGCTTCGCGCAGCAAGTGGAGTTGGCAAATGGCCGTTCAACCATCTCTGACAACAGAGATAGAAACTCGTGTGCCATGACCACGCCCCACGTCTCCATAATTGTCCCCGCCTATAATGCCTCAACAACGATTGGCGCGTGTGTGGCTGCTCTGGGGGCACAGGCATTCAACTTACCCTATGAAATTATCGTCGTCAACGACGGCTCCACAGACCGGACGGCGGCCATCGCCGAGGCGGCCGGCGCGACAGTACAAACGATCCCTAACAGTCGCCCGGCGGCGGCGCGCAACGCCGGCATTCGCGCCGCTCAAGGGGGTATCGTATGTTGCACCGACGCCGATTGCGTCCCCCATTCCGACTGGTTGCGCGAGATCACTGCCCCTTTCGCTGATCCCCAGGTCATCGCCAGCAAAGGAACCTACGCCACCCGCCAGCGAGAACTCGTAGCCCGCTTCGTACAGCTTGAGTATGAGGATAAGTACGATCGTATGCGTCAGGGAGAAGCTATCGACTTTGTAGACACGTACTCGGCCGCCTACCGGCGCGACGTCCTGCTGACCAATGGCGGCTTCGATGAGCGATTTGACTACCTCGAAGATCAGGAACTATCGTTCCGTTTGGCAGCGCGAGGCTACAGGATGGTATTCCAGCCGGCGGCCGTTGTCGATCATCAGCACAGCGCCACTTTAGGGGACTACCTGCGCAAAAAGCAAACCATCGGCTATTGGAAAGCTCAAGTCGTGCGCCGCTATCCCGGCCGAGCAGTGCAGGATTCACATACCCCCCAGATCATGAAGGTCCAGATGTTCCTGTCAGTCCTATTGGTCGTTTGCATCCTGCTGGGGGCGGGCGGTCTAGTCATTGGGCCGGGGCAGCGGAACCTGTCGTCGGCGCTGTTCCTCTTTTCAGCGACGGTGGGAATTCTCTTTCTGGCAACGACCCTGCCGTTCACCCGCAAGGCGTGGCCGAAAGATCGGGCCGTCGCCCTCGCTTCTCCGGCCTTGCTGCTGGGGCGAGCCTTGGCGCTGAGTGTGGGGTACGCTCTCGGCCTCCTGCGCCCAATTCGTCGCCGTTCGGATCAGACGGCAAACGTCGCCTGAGGGCTGTGCCTCGCCCCGCTCAACAGCGTTGATTTGCCCTTGGGCTTGGTATTCACGATCATTGCATGGTCGCCGACGGCATTGCCCATTAAACTGGGTTCGGAAGATACTGCCCTGTTCTTGCAGAAACATGCCGGCGCGCTGGGCTATCGAGCGGCCATGACCAAATTCTGATCATGCAGGGGGCGCTTAAACCATAATCATGATGACCCCGGCACCACTTCACCGTCAGGCGACCGAGACCATCCCGGCCGGATATGGCCGTGTGGCCCTGGCGACGGCGATGGTCGCCCTGGGCATCTATCTGCTCACTATCGCGCCCGACCTCACCTGGGCCAACGCATCACCGGATGGCGTAGAGCTAATTACGGCCTCGGCCACGCTGGGCATCCCGCATCCGCCCGGCTATCCAACTTACGTCGTGCTGGGCAAGCTTTTCAGCCTTCTCCCCATGGGAACAGTGGCTTTTCGCTACAATCTATTTTCCGCGCTGGCCGCTTCGATGACGGTCGGCCTCGTCGCTCTCATTATCGGCATCTTGCACGCACAAGTGCGTCCGGTGACGGCGGCGGCCGCAGCGCTGCTCTTTGGCTTTGCCCCGCTCGTTTGGAGCCAGGCGCTGGTGGCCGAGATTTACCCTCTGAATCTGTTGCTTCTGGCCCTGTTTCTCTTGGCTTGGAATGGCAACGGCGCGTCGATCTGGATCGGTATCTGGTTGGGGCTGGCAATTACAACTCATCCAACTTCCTTATTTTTTCTGCCGCTATTGCTAATCAGCCGGGGACGCCGGGTGGGCCGCCCGATGATAGGAACCCTTATCGGTCTGTCGCCGTTGCTCCTGCTCCCCATTCTGGCCGCGGGCGACAGTCCGATCGTTTGGGGCCGACCGGCCGACCTGGCCGGATGGTGGTGGCTGGTCAGTGGTCAACTATATGCAGCCAACTTCCGGCCGGCCATCGACTGGACACACGGAGGCGAACTACTGCGGGCGCTCGCCTTGGGGCCGTCACTCATGGTGACGACCGGCAATATCCGGCCATTTGGAGTGCCGACGGCCGGCGACGCAGCGGCCGGGCGGCGAATGAAAATCCTTTTGCTCGGCTTCACCGCGTCACTTTACGTCGGGTTCGCCTTCTTTTATCGGACGCCGGACGCGTCCGTGCTGCTACTGCCGGCGCTGCTGATCGCGGTGCTACTGACCGCCCCCGCGCTGGAGCGTGGCGGCCGAGCCGCCCTTATTCTGCCGTTGCTGTTGGTCGTCGCGACATTTTCCGCGCGCGATCTAAGCGACGCGCGCGACGTGCGCCGCTCGGCAGAGATGATGCTGGAATTAGCGCCGGCCAACGCGCTCTTGCTTACTCCAGGGGATCGCACTATCTTTACTATCTTGTATTTTCAGCACGTTGAGGGAAGACGCTTGGATTTGAGGGTGATCGATGCCAATCTATTTGCGTTTGACTGGTATCGCGAGCGACTGAGGACTCAGTATCCCGATCTTTTCGTGCCGGAAGGGGATGATCTGATCGCGTTCGAACAAAATAATGGACAGGAAAGGCCATTTTGTCGGGCCAGTCTCATCTCGCGATTGGACGTCCCAGCCCTCTCTGCGATAGCCGAGGGCGACCTCGTGGCCGACGCCCCCTATATCAATTGCCGCCAACCGTCACCATGACAACAGAAAAACACTATCCGCCAACCCCACCCAAAACTTCCCCAGTGCCCGGCGAAACCACGCCGGCGCGATCCGAAACCCACGCTCCTGCCCGTCGCATCGGCCGGTTACTGATACTTTCCGGGATTCTCGTCATCCTCTTATGGGCTGGTCTCAAGACCTGGAGGGTGTATCAGGCCGCTCAATCCCTGTTGGATGTTGAACCCGAAGCACGAGCCTTGCTGGCCGGGGGAATGAACCAAATCGATCCCGTTGCGGCCGAGGCACTGGTGCTCCGCGCGCGCCGGGACATCACAACCTTGCACACTGAGCTGGCGCTTATTCGACCCATTGCCCCGGCCCTCGGGTGGGTTCCGCGCTATGGTCCGACCCTCGTCGCAGCCCCCTATCTGCTCAACATGGCCGACGCAGGCTCAGAGGCGGCAGCATTGGCCGTTACCAGCCTAAAGCCGGCGTTAGCCATTGTGCAGAGCGAATCGTTCGGCGCAGCCCGGTTGGGCGAGTTGTTGCCCATTCTCACCGACGCCGCGCCCGAGATGAAAGAGGCGGCCGAGGCGATGGGGCGTTACTCTCTAGCTCGCCAAGACCTGGCCGCCGCTGTCGATCAGGAAACTCTACCCTGGCGTGTGCGGCAATTGCTCGAACAATCCGACAAGTGGCTGCCGGCGGCCGAAGACGGCCTGCGCTTGCTGCCGCAATTGCCGGTTATGTTGGGCCAGAATGAACCTAAACGGTACCTTATCCTGGCCCAGAACGAGGATGAAATGCGCGCCACAGGCGGTTTTATCACCGGCGCAGGCGTCCTGACGCTCAGCAACGGCCGGATCACCGACCTGGATTTCCGCGACGCCAACAACGTAGACAACTGGCGCGAGAAACCTTACGCCTTCCCGCCCCAACCTTTCTATGATTTTATGAGCCTGGAGCTATTCGGCTTTCGAGACGCAAACTTTTGGCCGGAGTTTCCCATTTCGGCCCAAAAGGCCATGGATCTCTACGTCTATGGTCAAGGTGGGCTGCCGTTTGACGGAGCCATCGCCATCGATCAGGAATTTCTGCGGCTGCTCGTAGATGCGACTGGCCCAGTGCCCATACCGGGAACCGACCAACGCATCAGCGCCGACAGTTTATTACAAACCCTGCGCCAAGCGCGTGATATCCAGGAAGGGCAAAACGTGCAGGAATGGGTTCGCGACCGCAAGGCTTTTCTGGGCGGGTTCGCGGCGGCCATACAGGCCAAGATCGAGACGGACTTCGGCTCCGTCGATCCGCTCAAGCTGGCCGCGAATCTGGTCCAGGCGGCCGAGCAGCGGCATTTATCGATATATATGCGCGATCCGGAATTGGGCGCTGTCCTGACCGCCAATGGGTGGGACGGCAGCCTGCCCCAGTCCCCACCCGGCGATTTTCTCATGGCGGTCGATACCAATATGGGCTACAACAAGGCCAACGTGTTCGTCGAACGGGAACTATCCTATGACGTTCGGCTAGGCCCTGAACCACAAGGCCGATTAACTGTCACCTATCGTCATACCGGCCCGACCGGCGGCAATCCGTGTTATCAGGGTGTCGATCAGGAGTTCGAAGAGGCTGCCGAATACCTGGCTATCGCTGATCAATGCTACTGGAATTACCTGCGCGCCTACGCGCCCGCCGGCAGCACGTTGATCGATTCCAGCCAACACGTCGTGCCCGGTCAGACGCTTTACAGTGAAACAACTTGGGACAGCTCCGCCCAAACGATTGGGGACGTTCCCTGGCTGACCGTATTTGCCAACTTCATGCTTGTTCCACGCGGGGAGACGGTGAAGAGTTTCTTCACCTACGAATTGCCCGCCGGCGTAGTGACCGCGCAGAAAAGTGGCGAGAGTGTCTATCGCCTGATTGTCCAAAAACAACCCGGCATGAAGTCCGAACTATTGACCGTCACCGTAACACTGCCTGAGGGTGTGGCATTGCTGGCGGTCGCGCCCGCGCCAACAGCCATCGAAGGGGCTAAACTCATTTTTGCGACGGAGCTCGATTCAAACCAGCATATAATGATCCGTTATCGGTAGCGGACCATGCCCGATAGCGCGGCTCAGAGGTAGGTGTCATGTCAAAGCGTTTCTCGATTTTTTCTTCTTTATTGATAGCTTGCTTGCTGCTGACGGCCACCGCCCGGTTGTCGCCGCTCCGTGCATACGATCCCTCGTTTCCAACGCGGACGCCGACGCCGGACGGCAATTCTCAGCCGCCCATCCCGACGAGTGATCCCGGCAATCCGGGCAATCCACCACCCACCGATACGTTACCACCCGGAGCCACAGCCCCGGCACAGACGGCCACCGTCACGCCGCCTGGTGCTGGGGCACTGCCCCCGGTTGCGCCTACCGTGCTGGGCGGCACGCTGCGGGCCAATAGTGGATTGGGCGAGTGCAGCGATACACCATACGTTCGGGCGCTCGACCGGCTGATCGTTTACGGGGGGCCGGGCATCAACTTCGGTCCAGTGACCACGCTCGAAGCGGAAGAGATGAGGCCGATCACCGGCCGGGCCGGTTTCGCCACATGGTGGCAAATCCAGGTCAAGGCCGACACACTGGGTTGGGTTACCGATGCCGAAGTAGACGAATTCGGCAACACGGCCCTTGTGCCGATCGTCGCCCCTCCCACCATCAATGGCGCTACGCCGACACCGGGCAGCGCCTGGAACCCGACGCCGCTGCCACTCCTGACTTGTATACCAACCCCGACCCCGTCGGCCACCCCCACTCACACGCCAACGCCTACCGAAATCAGTGGAGCAGCGCCCGGCACAGACAATGACAATGGGGGGCCGGCCGCCACCGCCGACGCGGCTGACATGGTATCGGCCGACATCCTGGCGACGCCCGTTCAGGCTGCCCAGCCTCAGACATCTTCCGCCAATGCGGAAAACGCACCCGACACCGGCCTGACTTCGCGCGGCTCCGACGCCTCCCGCACCGCCTCGCCAACCAACGTGACGAACTTGATCCTGCCCCTTCTGGGCCTGGCGCTCATCGCCGGCGGGATTATCCTGGCCTTGCTGTCGAGAAATCGAGGAGGGCCGGAGACTGAATAGAAATGCAATATCGGTTCAGGGCATCATGACGACCAATCCGACAGGCAGCGTCACGTAATCCGCAGTGCTGCCAGTCGAGCCACTAATCACCGGCAGTCGAAGTCCGGTTGCGGCCGCATAGAGACCGACGCGAATCTGATACCGTCCCGGCGGCAGGTTGGCGGGCACGTTCAAGCCCAGTCGGTCGATGACGACCTGGCCTTCGTCCAGAATATCGGTCGGCAAGCCACCCGGCCACTGATCGGCCTGGGCAACAATATCTCCGCTGTCATTGACGACGTGGACGAAGACCGAATAGACGTCCCCATGCGTCGCCTGTTTGATCCAATATAGGGTTAGTGCGGCCGCTTCCCCCGGACGCGCCGCCAAGTCGGCTGGAGCCATGCCCGCCAGGCGTAGTGGCTCCCACAGCACATCGAGTTCAACCGGGATGTCAGTGGGCAACGTGTACAGACGGTCGATATTGTTAACGCGCATTTCGGTTAGCCCGATCGGCTGTTCGGCTGGCTGGCCGTCGCCGGAGCGCGGTTCGACTATCAACTCATACCGACCGGGGGCCAGATTCGGCGGCAATTCGAGCTGGTACTTCTCGTGTATCGACTCGCCGAGCCGCCACAAGCCGGTGTCATACCGGCTCAGAGGGCCGGTCGTAATCGGGTAAGACACATGATCGTCGAGGTGGCGCAAAGACCATACCAGCTGCAATCCAGCCGGCAGAGCCCCGGAAGGCGCGTGCCAGAATAACTCTACCGGGAGCCGGCCGCCGGCCAGGGCCTCGGAGACGATTTCACCCCGGCCGAGCAACTGGAGCCGGCCGCCGAACCACATGGTCCCATCGACGACTGGTATTTGCATCCGCGACGCCGACACAATCGACTCCGGTAAGGCCACGCTGATTGTCCCGGCCGCGAAGGCCACACCCCGGAAGACGCCCTCATCCCCCACGCGGACAGGCAACTGGCTCGCAGTCGCTTCATCTATCAGCGACAAGGTGATCTCATACGCATCAGGCGGCATCCCCGGTGGTAGCTCCAGCGCATAGCGAATGACCCCGGTCTCGTCCTCTAGCCAGTCGGGTGGAAAGAAGTACACCTCATCCAGCAAAGGAGTTTCTTGTGAGGCCCATACGCTGCCATGCTCATCCCTTATGACTATGCGCAGCGTGTAACGAGCGTTTTCCAACATGGACGGCAGCCGCTGCCATCGCAGCGCCAGTGCCAGCGTATCGGCCGACACGGAGTGGCCGGCAGCCGTCAAAGCCATCTGGTCGCCGAACGTGACACGCTCGGATAAGTCAGCGGGCAAGTCCGGCAACAAGGGCGATGGATTGCGATAAACCCACCCTTGGTCCAGGCCGCCAAAGCGGAGCGTCCCCACCCGTTCGTGCCCTTCGATCTGGCGAGCGCTGCCCGAAGGGTCGAGTTGAAGGCTGCCTGCGGTTAGAATGACGTAGTCGGCCGTGGCCGGATCGTCATAGCTTTCGACCAACGTCTGACCGGCAAAAAACGGCGCGAGGGCGGGGGCAACAGGCGAGATGGCCCGGCTGTCGGCCGCGCTATTACCCAGCCGTGCGCCGGCGACGCTGACGGCCTCCCCCCAACCCACCGGCAACACCTTGGCCGCCGTTCGCGGCCCGCCAACCAGCGGATTATAGGCCATCAGAGGCCAGGCAGCGAAGGCCAACCAGAATAACGAGTGGATGGCGATGACCGCCAGGCTGATCGCTTTGGCGGCCGAAGGCCGGCGGGTAGCCAGTTCGCTCCAGATTAGAGCTGCCAGCACCAAGATAGCGGGCACAACGGGCAGGATGTAGCGGTCAAACTTCTTCGCCGCCAGCGTGATGAGCACGAGGAACAGACACACCCAGGCGGCCAGTATTAATATCGAAAATACGTCCGGGCGGGCAGCAGGCTCGGTCGCTCTTTTGCGCGTGGCGATGAGTATGCCAAGCGCCAAAAGGGCCAGCCACACAAGCGGGCTGAGGCGCCAGAGGAGCACAATAGGGTAAAATGCAGGGCCGTGGACAAAGGCCACGTTGCCCAGGAAAAACGTCTCGCGTAGCGCTTCGTCCAGGTGGCGGTTGGCGCTGCCGCCCACGGTCCCCAACACGGCCGCGGGAGAGACCCACAGAGCCGGAAACAGGATCAGCATCGCCGCCAAAAACGCCACCCCCCAGGCAATTGAACGACCGAAAAAGAGCGTCAGACGGCCGCGCATCGACATACGGCGATCACGAACAAGGGGCCATAGCAGGGCCAGACCAGAGATAGGCAACAGAAGAAGCGTCGGCGTTTTGCTCAGCACGGCCAGCGCGGCCAGCAAACCCGCCAACGCCGGCCAGACCAACGCGCGGCGGGTCCCCGGCCCGGTTTCGCGCGGACGAACGGCAATCGCGAGGCTCAACAAAGACAAGGTGACAAAGGTGGCCGAAAGACCATCGACATGGAGCAACCCCGACAACCCGGCGAGGAACGGATCAAGCGCCAGGAACACCCCGGTCAGGAGCGCCGCCCGGTCTCCCCATAATCGCTTGACCAATAAATAGATGCCGGCAATTCCCAGACTGTTGACAAGCATCACCACCAGGCGGCCGCCATCGAGAAAGAGGGCCAATCGCTTGAACGCCTCGACGTTGTCGGGCGTCAGAAAGGCGATCTTCGCCAGCCAGACGTAGGCCTCGCGCGACTCGGCCGAGAACAACATCTGAAGCGACATCGCCAGAGCGCCCAGCCACGTCGTGATGACACCGGGATGACCGGCGACCAGCGTGCCGCCCCAGTTGCCGGCCAGCAGGGCCTCGCGAAACTGGAGAGAGCGGTAAACCCACGTCGGCTCGTCTGGCGTTATATAGCGGCCGAGGGCCGCGCTGCGGGCCAATAGGCTGAGAAAAAAGATGAGAAGAGGAAGAAGCCGGGAGAACCGCGAGGGCGCTCCGGCGCTCCGCGCGTCGTCGGGAAAATCCAGTCGTTCAGGCATTCCCGTCACGTTATACAATACATTAAGTTTATTGCCAAGCGCCCTAAACGAAGTATAATCCGTCAAAATGGGTGCGGGGAGGATGACCTTCCGGCACAGGTGGGAATATTTAGCAAAATGATTGACTCCGAATTTGGTGATGTCGAACACCCCATGAACTTTCTCCTCAACGAAGATATTTATCTTCCGAGTGCGGGGGAGATCCGAACCGGTCGGATCGTTGATTTTCGTAACAACGAAATACTAGTCGATATAGGGGCTAAGTCAGAGGGCCTGATACCCAGCCAGGAAACCTCAGGTTTTGATTCAGCCACCAAGGCCCTGTTGCGCGAAGGCGAGGAAATCCTTGTTTTCATCGACAACCCGGAAGACAACAACGGCAATATCATCCTTTCCTATCGCCGCGCGGCCGAGGAACAGGACTGGCAAATTGCCACGGATCTGCTCGAATCGCAAGACGCGATTGAGACGGAGATCGTCGGCTTCAACAAAGGTGGCGTCCTGGTCAGCGTCGGCCAGTTGCGCGGGTTTGTGCCCAATTCGCAGCTTCGTCGTGATCGCTTGCAGGACGGCGATGGGGATAGCCGGCAGCGCTCTTATCAGTCGCTGGTCGGCCAAACCATCATGGCCAAGGTCATTGAAGTCGACCGCCCCCGCAATCGCCTCATCCTGTCTGAACAAGCCGCCTCGCGCGAAATTCGACAGGCACGCAAAAGCGAGCTTTTCTCTACACTGGAGGACGGCGCGGTTTTTGACGGCCTGGTGGTCAACCTGGCCGACTTCGGAGCGTTTGTGGACATCGGCGGCATCGAGGGGTTGGTGCATCTGTCCGAAATGAGCTGGAAACGCATCCAGAAACCGGGCGATATGCTGCAAAAGGGCGATCGGGTGAAAGTTCAAGTTCTGAGCGTGGATCAGGATCGCCAACGCGTCGCCCTCAGCATGAAACGCCTGGAGGCCGACCCCTGGACGCGCATCGACGATCTCTATCGCGTCGGCCAACTAGTGGAGGCCGAGATCACTCGCCTGACCAAATTCGGGGCCTTTGCCCGTGTCGATGATGATTATCAATTAGAGGGTTTAATCCATATTTCAGAGTTGGCGGATGAGCGCGTCGATCAGGCGCGGGACATTGTGAAACCCGGCGACAAAATCACAGTCCGCATCATTCGCCTTGACTCGAAGCAGCGTCAGGTGGGTTTGAGCCTGCGCCAGGTGGCGTCGGACAAATTCATGGAAGAAGACCTGGCGATGCTGAATACGATGTAATGGCGCCCTGTCGGCGAACGGTATTCGTATTGATTTTCCCTGAGGTGGAACGCCGTGAACTCTAAAAATTGGGAACGATTTACTCAACGAGCCCGCCGGGTGTTGAGTTTGGCCCAGGATGAGGCGGAACGTCTCAACCATAGTTATATTGGCAGCGAACACGTCCTTATTGGTTTGTTGCTTGACGACGGAGGGGTCGCCGGTCGTGTTCTTCGCGAACTCGGCCTGGAGGTGACCCGCGTTCAGGCCATGGTCGAACGGTTGTCCGGCGGCCAGGGCACGCGCACTCCTTTCTCCAAGACAGAGCTTTCGCCCAGCACCAAACGCATTCTCGAATATGCCGTTGAAGAGGCGCGTCGCCTGGGCCAGCATTACATCAGCACCGAGCACCTGCTCCTGGGTCTGGCCCGCCAGAACGAGGGGCTGGCTATCGACGTGCTGCGCAAGTTCGGCATCAGCGCCGAACAGATCCGCCGGCAAACCCGCCGGATGCTGAAGGAAAACCCCGTCTCGTCGGCCGAATCGGCGACGCCCCAGCAACAGGTGCCGCGCCGCCAGCCCCAGGCCAAGAAAGAAAAGAGCAAAACGCCGCTCGTCGACCAATTGGCAACCGACCTGACCGCTTTGGCCCAGGAATATGCCCTGGACCCGGTCATCGGCCGGCAGATGGAAATCGAGCGCGTCATCCAGATTCTGGCCCGGCGCACCAAGAACAATCCGGCCCTCATCGGCCAACCCGGCGTGGGCAAGACAGCCATTGTCGAGGGCCTGGCCCAGCGCATCGTCGACGGCCAGGTGCCCGAATCGCTGCAGAACAAGCGCGTCCTGCAACTGGACGTGGGCAGCCTGGTGGCGGGCACGATGTATCGCGGCCAGTTCGAGGAGCGCCTGAAGCGTGTCATCGAGGAACTGAAGTCCAGCGACGCCATCCTCTTTATCGACGAAGTCCACATGCTGGTCGGGGCCGGCTCGGCCGGCAGTTCGGTCGACGCGGCCAACATCCTCAAGCCGTCGCTGGCCCGCGGTGAATTGCAGTGCATCGGCGCGACGACGCTCGATGAGTACCGCAAATACATCGAGAGCGATGCCGCCCTGGAGCGCCGCTTCCAGCCGGTGCGCGTCGACGAGCCGAGCGCCGAGGAGACGGTGCAGATTCTCAAGGGCATCAAGGGTGCCTACGAACAGCACCACAACCTGCTCATATCGGATGAGGCCATCGAAGCGGCCGTCTTCCTGTCCACCCGCTACGTCACCGAGCGCTTCCTGCCCGACAAGGCCATCGACCTCATCGATGAGGGCGCGTCCCGGGTGCGCATGTATCGCGTGCAGCAACCCACCGACGTGCGCGAGGCGTACGAAAATCTGCGCGATTTGCGCACGCAACGTAACGACGCCGTAGAAGCCGGGCGCTATGATGACGCCACCCGCATCCGCGAGCAGGAAGACGACATTCAGGAACAACTCAACGAATTGCGCGCCGGGCAGCTAGGCGCCGACGATTCGCCGGTGCTGACGGCCGAAGACGTGGCCGAGGTGCTCTCCATGTGGACGGGCATCCCGGTCTACCAGCTGACCGAGGAAGAGAGCGCCCGCCTGTTGCGCATGGAAGAAGAGATGCAGAAGGCCATCGTCGGCCAGAAGGACGCCATCGTCGCCATCTCCAAGGCCGTGCGGCGCGCCCGCGCCGGGCTGAAGGACCCGCGGCGGCCCATCGGCTCCTTCATGTTCCTCGGCCCCACGGGCGTGGGCAAGACGGAACTGACCAAGGCGCTGGCGACTTTCCTCTTCGGCAGCGAGGACGCCCTGGTGCAGCTCGACATGTCGGAGTTCATGGAGCGCCACAACGTCGCCCGCCTCGTCGGGTCGCCGCCCGGTTACGTGGGTTATGAAGACGCCGGGCAGCTGACCGAAGCGGTGCGCCGCCGCCCCTACTCCATCGTCGTCTTTGACGAGATCGAGAAGGCCCACCCGGAGGCGTTTAACCTGCTGTTGCAGATCATGGAAGAGGGCCACCTCTCCGACGCCAAGGGGCAGAAAGTCAACTTCCGCAACGCGATTATCATCCTGACCTCCAACGTCGGCGCCGACCTGATCAAGAAGGGCGGCGGGCTGGGCTTCAACTTCAAGCAGGACGCGGCCGTCCTCGTCGAGGAAAACTACCGCGATATGCAGAAGAAGCTCATGGAGCAACTGAAGCGCAGCTTCCGGCCGGAGTTCCTCAACCGCCTGGACAGCGTCATCGTCTTTCGCCAATTGCAGCCGGAGGACATCCGGCAGATCGTCGATATCATCATCAGCGACGTCAACGTGCGCATGGACGAGCACATGCTCTACCTGGAAGCGACGGACGCAGCCAAGGATTGGCTGGCCAAGCACGGCTATGACGCCGAATACGGCGCGCGGCCGTTGCGCCGCCTCGTCCAGCAGACAGTCGAGGATAAGCTCTCCGACGCCGTGCTGTCCGGCGAGTTTCAGGAAGGGCAGACGGTGATCATCGACGTGGCCGAGGACGAGATCATCCTGCGCCACCCGACGCCGGATGAGGCGGGCGAAGAGTTGGAAGCGGCCATGTAGCGCCGGTTTCTTAACCGGCGATTTTAGAGGCCGAGTTTTTTGGAAAAACTCGGCCTCTTTTTTATAGGAATACCCCGCCAATCGTCGGCTTGCGCCTACCGAAGGGCGGGGTAGCGGTTGATAGCAGGCTTTTGGCGGAAGCCCGGCCGGTGCGGAGCGAGACCGGCGACCTCGGAGTACTTCTCTCTTCCCTCGGCGACGACTCCGTGAAGACATCGCATTTCCGGTTACCCAGCGAGAGAGGTTCGACCACCCGGAACCCGATATTGTTGTTCCTGTTGTGCGGGTTGTTGTTGTTCCGGTACGCGGCGCGCGTATTCTGATCGTTGTTGTTCCACGAGCCGCCGCGCAAAGCTCGCTCCGAGCCGATGGCCCAAACCCCGAGATCCTCGGCGGCGGTCCTTAGGAACCCCGCCGGCCGTCACGACGCCAAAGCGCCCTTACGACGCCTTGGCATCATCAACGCCACGTTGTTTCATCCAGCCGCCCAACAGCCGGCCGACCTCGTCAATGAGCCGTCCGGCGTGCTCATAACCCTGGAAATTGAGCACCCGCAAGTCGCGGCTGAGTCGAATTTTGTAGCGCAGGAGCGTCAATTCGACGTCGGCCTGCCGCAGATGATAGGCCGTCTCCCGCTTTTCGTTCGCCCGAGCTGCCTCAATCAGGCAGCGCTGGAGGGCAAAGGCGTGGTTCTGAATGGGCACGGCCAGGGCAAAACGGTACTCACGCGAGAACTTCAGCGTCCGGGGCAAGAGCCACTGGATGAGATCATAAGTCTTGACGAAGATCGGTGATTCGCTCATTTAACCCAGCAGATTCAAGCCCGCCTCTGCATACGAAACCTGTTGAGACAGGATTTCGGCCAAACAGCGGCGAGATTGAGCACCCTTTCTACGAGCCGATAGCCGCCGGAATCGGCCGCTGGTAAAACAGTTTCGTTCGCAGTCGCCACGTGTCGCCGTGGTCGGCGTGGGCGTTCCAGGCGGCCAACGACGCCTTGATATCACCGAGCTGCATATCGCCGCGCCGCAGATCGCGCCGCTGGCGGCTGAAGCGACGCAGAAAAGCACGGACGTTGCCCTTCAACAAGCGCCGGTAGCCGGGAAAGACCTGGAAGCCGAGAAACGGCAGGCCGGTGACAACCGGGAAAACGACGCTTTTGTCGGGATGGATGGTGAGCCGCAGTGTCGCCAGATAGGCCTCGATGTTTCGTCGCCAGCCGTGGAGCGTCCGCTTGTCATCGGCAAACAGCAGGAAGTCGTCGACGTAGCGCACGTAGGCCGGGCACTTGAGTTCCCGCTTAACGAAGTGATCGAGCGGATTCAGGTAGACGTTGGCCCAGAATTGGGATGTTTGGTTACCGATGGGCAGGCCACGCGGGCGAGTCGCCGCCAGCAGGTCGTCGCCGGCGAACCAGCGCTGCCGGTATTGGTCGGCCAGGATCCCCCGGCCGCTGTCGATGATTTGCGCCATCAGCCAACGCGCGTCGTCGTCGGCAATGTGACGCCACAGGATAGCCTTCAGGATGTCGTGATCGACGGCTGGAAAGAAGGTCTCGACGTCGGTCTTGAAGACGTAGCGATAGCGTCGAGCGAAGTATTGTGCCCGGTCGAGGGCGCGGTGCGTGCCCTTACCGAGGCGGTTGGCGTAGCTGTCGTAGATGAATTTGCGCTCGTAGATCGGCTCGATGACGTTGCACAGGGCGTGGTGGACGACACGATCACGAAAAGGCGCGGCGCTGATCTTGCGCTGCTTGGGATCATAGACGATGAAGGTGCGGTAGGGGCCGGGGCAGTAAGTGTGGCTCTCCAATTCACGCTGGAGTTGCAACATCTCGCCTTCGGCGTTTTCCTCAAAGCGAGCGGCGGCTTCTTTGCCCCGCTTGCCGCGGCGGGCCTTGCGCCAGGCTTCGTCGAGATTGGCGAAGTCGGTGATCTGCGCGTAGAGATGTTTGTAGGTTTTCATGGGCCGTAGCGATTTTGGAAAATCGCGCTACAAATATCCGCGGATCGCCTCGCCTTCGGCTCGGCGAAAGATGGAACCTATCCTATCCGTATTGTTTCGGTTTGCCAAGTCAAAAGAAAAGAATTCAGAAGAAGATCAGAATTCAGAATTCAGAACTCAGAAGTCAGGATCGAGAGAAGTTCGACCACCCGGAACCCGATACTGAGGTACCTGTCGTGCGGGTTGCCGTAGTCCCGGTACGCGGCGCGCGCATTCTGATCGAGGTTGCCCCACGAGCCGCCGCGCAAAGCACGCGTCTCAACCGACAGCTTTAGGTCCTCTTGATATGATCTCAAGGTTAGCGGATATTTTGCCTCCCTATACCCTGGGCTGCTACACCACTCTAAGACGTTACCGGCGGCATCGTAGACTCCATACTCCGGTATTCGTCCGGTAGGGAAGATGCCGACGGCCGACGTGCGACCGATGCCGCCGTCACCGCTATTGAGTTTCGTCGGGTCCCAATCGTTGCCCCACGGCCAGCGCCTTCCGTCGGTCCCCCGCGCCGCCTTCTCCCACATGGCCTCGTCGGGCAGGCGGAAGAAGCCACGATCTCTGGGCTTTATGACGTTTAACCAATTGCAGTAGGCCACCGCTTCATACCAACTGACGCCGACGACCGGGTGGTTATCGACCGTCCATTGCGGGTCATCCCACCAGCGCGGCGCGGCCCACCCCTCCTTCCGGCGTTGCTCCCAGCCTGCCGGCGTCCAATACCTCGCCGTCTCGTAACCCTTGCCCTCTTCAACAAAGCGGCGGTACTGCGCGACCGTCACCGGATATTTGCCGATTTTGTAGGCGGGTAGGGTCACCTCGTGTCGCGGTTCTTTGTCTTCATAGGCCAGTTCGTCTTCGTCCTTGCCTTTGCCCTTCTTGCTGCCCATGATAAACGGCCCGGCGGGAATAGGGACCGTGAAGGGAATGGGGCAATTGACGTCGGCGCGCGGGTCGCCGAGGCGGCCGAGAGCGACACCGGCCAGACCGCGGAGGGGGTTGGGGGCAGCGAGGGACTCGTCGGTCAGGAGGGCGGCGAGGCGGTGGGCGACCGCCCGTCGTAGATCGGCTTTGTCCGTCGCCCATTCCATGATCGCCACGGCGGCGATCTCGGTCGCGGCCAATTGAACATCGGGAGCCGCTGCATGGCTCCATGCAGGAGCGCCCGCGTCCACCCCGGCCAGTCGCTGCAACAAACTCAAGGCGCTCGCTTCGGACGTGACGGCCAGATAGCCCGGCACTAACAAAGCAGCTTCTCGCCACCAGCTATCCAGCACCGGGCCAGCCTCCAGAAAGGCGGCTATTTGGCCGATGTCTCGTTCCACCTCGGCCAAATAGCGAGCCGCCAAGAACTCCTGAAAGGCCAAATGGACGAACCGGTAGGTTCCCAGTAATTCCTCCAGCAACGTGCCGCGCAGGCGGGTCAGGGCGATGTAATCGTCAATAAAAGGGGCAAATCTGACATCGGTGCTCAAAACCGCTCGCAACCCGTCCTCGTCGATCTCCCGCCCCTGCTGTTCACCACGACTATGCATGTGGAAAGCCAGGTGTTGGCTCAAGTCGCGGTGCAACTCCTTCCGGCCGCCGATCAGCCGCCCGATCCGGTCGGCGACTTCCTCGTCCAGGGAATAATCGGGCATGAGCATGACTTCGGTCGCCTTCCAGTACAACTCGGCACGCTGCTCCGGCAAGTTACTCCCCTCGCGCTGATGAACAATGATCAACATCCGTACCAACAACGGGCTGGTGATCAACCGCTCGGCACCGTCGCCGAATCGGTCACGGCGATCTGCTTCCAACCGGCGAATGCCGTTCAGCAATTCAGCCGTCTTTTTCTCGCGCCGGGTCGGGTCGAGCCGGTACACATCCTCGTAGGCATGGGTGACCAGAGCGGCGACGTGTGAATCCTCCAATGGTTTGACGCGAACTTCGCGAAAACGCCGGTCCAGGGCCGTCTGGTCATGATACGCCGCCGTGCGGCAGGTGACGACAACGCGCATTTTGTCACGTCTGCCGGCCACCAGTTGCTCTACCTTTTCGCGTACTCGCTGTCGTTCCGCTTCGTTGGGCACTTCATCCAACCCGTCGAGAAGCAGAATGATCTGATCGCCGCGATCGAGCAACTGGGTGAAGAAATCTTCCGGTAGGCCGTGGGTGGCGGCATTTTCGACCAGGTAGCCGGGGATAAAATAATCGAGCCGAAATTCCTGGGCCGCGACGCGATTCCCTTGTCGTTGCATCTGGTCGAGGGCGCGCAGATGCTCGGCAAAAGCGCTGAGGGGTACGTAGATAGGCAACGGAAGTTCATCGATCAGGCCGAGACGTCGCTCGGCAAAAGCCGGATCGTCGGTGACAAAAGACGTCGCCAATACCCAGGCGACGTGACGCAAAACCGTCGTCTTGCCGCAGCCCGGCCCGCCGGTGATCACCAACTGGCGACCCTGAGTCAGCACCCGGTCAAGCGTAATCTCCAGCGGCTCGGAATGCGGAATGCCCACGCCGCGCCTGTTGCGTTGCTCCAGGCTAGACGCCCATTCCGGCTCATCCACTACGGAGGCCGCCGTCGCTTCCAGAGGAACGTAAACCCGCTCCAGTTCCAGGGCGACTTGCTTGCCGGCGTGGGAGACTCCTCGTAGCTCAATCGTCCCCGTGCGTTCGCGCAGCCACTCCAGATATTGCATCAATCTGTGGTCAATGCGGTCAAGCGAATCGGCATCTGTAGCTGCCGCGATCGGGCCGGTAATCTGCTGGACGACTTCAGCGATGACGATAGACCCCCTGTGACCGGGGCCAACGTTTACCGCTGTAGACTTCTCCCCCTGTGCGGCCGCGCCCTGATTATGCGTGATGGTCTGCTGCATAGCCGACCGTTCACCGCGCCGCGCCGTTAACCAAGCGATAAGGCCCCCAATGCCGGTGATAATGACACCGATCAGACTTTCTAGCGGGCCAAGCCACGGAATGTCGACGCCGCTCATGCCGGCGACAAGCGAAATAATCAGAATGAGCGCGGTGAAGAGCCACAAGATGATGGAGAGAATTTTGAGAAAGACAATGACAGTCCGCGACATAGCGTCTATTGTATCACGATGGACTCATCACTGATATCGCAATCAAGCGGCCGAAAACGGTTCCATGCGCGCCTCCTGCCGTCGCCGCGGGGCGACGGAACGACTCTATTATAGGGATGGCAGCCGTTGGGGCAATTGATCAACCTGCCTCATCGGCCCACAATCGACTTGGAGACACAATTGATGCTGAACGTCACGAACGCTCGGCGCGAACCGCTTCAATCGCCCCGGCGACATCGTCCAGCACTTCATCAGTAGGAATGCCGGCAGATTTCTGACGGAACTGATCGATGACGGCGAAGCGATCCACATGCTCTTTCTCCTCGGTATCTTCCACCGCCAACCGCGTCCCCGCTACCGCCATCCCCAGCATCATCCAGAAAATCGTCACCGCGTGGTGGAAGTCCATATTAAACAGATAGTGGTCGAACACCCCGGCGACGAGCGCGCCGATGAGGGCGGCGTGGAGGCCCAGCCAGACGGCATCGTGGCGTTCGTCGGCCCGCGCCGCGTGGCGGTGCCGGAAAGCGTAGGCAAAGACCGTGCCGATGACGCCCAGGAAGGCGCTGAGGCCGAACAGACCCATGCGCCCGGCGATAGTGAAGTAGACGCTGGCGACGGCCGTGTACAGGTCGATGTCGGGCGAGCCGGCGAAACCGACGCCAAAGATGGGGTAGCGGGCAATCAGGCGCAAGGCATCCTTATACTCGCCGAAACGCATCTGCGTCGCCAGGTCTGTCCCCTGAAAGCCCTCGACGAAGCGGCCGATGTAGGCCTGCGTGACCGGCAACAACAACAGCAGCACGGCCGCGAGGGCCATGTAGGGCAGCAGGCGGCGATAGCGAGCGACGGCCACGAAACCCAACCCGGCGGCCAGCCCCAGCATGGCCCCACGCGAGAAGGTCAGGATCAGGGCGATGAAGACCAGCCCGGCAATGCCCCAGATAATCCCACGCCGGAAAAGGGGTTGCTTCGTCGCGATCTGCGGGCCGACCAGCGCGCCGATCATCAGCAGCAGCCCGCCGAGCGAGTTGGGATCCACCGAGGTGCCAATGGCTCGCTCGGAAAGTTCGGGGTTTTCCTCGATGTAGCGAATCACCCAGCCGCCCGGATAGCCGAGGCGGGCCAGGGCGTTGAGCGCGCTGTTGGCCGTGTCGTCGGGCAGCAGCCACAAGCCGATGGCAATCACCGCCGCGGCCGCGCCCATCAGCAACAGGAACTTCACCAGCCGCTCCAGCCGCAGCCATGTGCGGCAATAGTCGATGACGATGATGACGAAGCCCAGGCTGAGCAGCAGTTCGGCGAATTTGCGCAGCAGCGTCGGGGTCAGGGGGCCGTTAGCGAGGCCGAAGATAAAAGCAAAGACGGCGACGATAATGAACAGGATCAGCGGCAAGGCCACCGGTGCGGTGACGAGCCGCCGCTGGCGGCCGGTGACGATGCCTAACAGCCAGACGCCGATGGCCGCGCCCAGGGCAAAATCGAGGAAAGTGGGGGTGAGGCCGATGTCGAACGGCAGCGTCGCGAACGGCAACAGAGCGACGACGGCGATGACGGCGAAAAAGCCCAGCTCGATGTTGCGCAAGACCAGTATCGTCGATAACCCACCGAGAACCACGGCCGCCCCCGCGATTGGCCCGCCGAAGGCCAGGACGACGCCCGCCAGCACGGCCGTCGCCCCGACCAGCAGCCCCAGTGCCAGCGCCGAGTCAGCCGGGTTCAGGACAGGGGTATTTTTATCCTCCCCTGCCCCCCTGCTCGCCTGCTCCCCTGCCTCTCGGCGCTCGGTCATCGTCATGGCGCATCCACCTTCACCAACGTCAGGCTGAGGAAGTCGTCGGTCAACCGGCCGTCGGCCGTCACCTGCTGGAGGCGATCAAAGCCTCCGTCGGGCGTGCGCGTGTAGACGCCGACGATGAGCGGATAGGCATCGGGCGGCGTGGCCGGATCGATGACGAGGGTGAAGGACAGTTCGACAACCTCACCTGACACCCAGCCGGCTGTCGGCTGCGGCGGGGTGTCGGCCGCGGCATAGCGGGTCGTATCCTCGTCAACGATCTGGGCGAAGAAGGCCAGGCCGTCGGGCAACGGCCGCGACGGTCGCCAATACGTCCGCAGGCTCACGGCGTCGCCCGCGGGCGCGCGCCGTGGCTCCACGGCAAAGCCGACCATCTCCAGGCCGTGCTCGAAAAAGAACGAGACGGGATTCGGAATCGGCCCTTCTTGGGCGGCGAGCGGTATCACGCCCAGTTGAACCGCCTCGCGGCCATCAGTCGTCTTCAATCGCTCCGCTGTGTCATAATCATAAAGGCCCACAACTACTTCCAGATCGGCCGGGGTGATGGCCGTCGTGGGGATGGTCAGCACGTATTCGTCCACCAGTCTTTGCCCCGGCTGGAGGAAGCTCGTCGGCCGCAGCCCCGCGCCGGGGTACATATCGCGCTGGGCGATAGGCCGGCCGAGCACCGGGTCGTTGAGGTGAATGAAGACGCTCCAGTCACGGTCCATGGCTTGCAACACGTCCCACGCCAGCCGGACGCGCACCGTGGAACCCGGCCCTGGGGAATCGTATTCTACTTCATAACCCGCCAGGCGCATCCGATCGCCGAATACCACGTCAAGGGGTTCGGCCAACGGTTCGGGTGCAGACGGGGGCTGATAAGCAGGTCGAATCCACAACCAGGGCGCGGCCGCGGCAACAGCGAACAGGAACACGGCGACGCCTCCGAGCAGGTAGGCCGCCCCAGGCCTTCGCGCGCGGCCCAGCCCGCCGGCCAGATCGCCGGCCCCCGCCAGGCCCAGGGCCATCAACGTAGCCAGCGACGAGATAGCGGTGAACACCAAACGACCCTGCGATGACCACGTGGTGGTGGCCCACTGGATGAGACCGTAGACGACGGCCGCCGTAAATATCAGATTGACGATCAGCCCAAAGCGGCGCTCTACTATTTGGAGCAATCGCGCCAACCACGAACCCTTCCCCGTTTGCCAATGGCCGATTTCGACGCGGATCGCCCGAACGAGATAAGACACGAATCCGGCCACACTCAGCACGAGAACCGAGTTGAGGACGGCGTAGACCCACAGCGGCATCGGGACGTTGACGCCGCCGAACAAACCCCAGAACGACATCATAAAGCCACGACGTTCGCCCCAGAGCTGCGCCAGCGAGGCATCGTGCCCTCGCTCGCCCAGCACGGCGATAAAGGCGCTCCAGCCCAGCCAGTCGCCGTAGAGGACGATATTGCGGTAATACCACCAGCCGGCGACGAGGAGCACGGGAGCGAGCATCAGGGCTACAGCCCGCAAGAGCCCGACGACGGCCGACGACAGGGTTGTAGAGCGGAAACCCTTCCCTGTTTCCCCGTTCCTCTGCTCTCCTTTCAAAAACCACTGCCACGCCGCCACGACGGCCGTGCCGAAGGCCATGGGGATCAGGCCCAGCGTCCCCTCTTTGGTCAATGCGGCCAGACCGATGACCAAACCCAACACCACCCACTCCCACCAGCGGACAGGAGAATACGAGGTTTGCCGGCGGGTGACAATGCGGATCATGATCAGCAGCGCCAGCGAGGTCAGCGGCAGCGCCAAATTGTCGTTGTTAACCGCGCCGCTGATGAACAGGAACATAGGCAGAAAGGCGTTGATCGCCGCCGCGCCGAGGGCGATCTCGGGACGGCCGGGGGCCGTCTCGGCGGCGATGCGGTAGGTCAGATAAACCGTGACCGCGCCCAACAACACCGAGAAGAGGCGCACGAGGCGCACGGCCAACAGCGCACCCGACCAAGGATTGGCCTCGGGATCGTGGACGGCCAGATTGATGTTGCCGTCGGCGGTGAGGACGCCGTTGTCAACGTGGGGATTCAACTGCCGCGCCGTGTCCATATCCGACTGGTCGATCCAGAACGTTAGCGCCGCGCCGAGATAGTAGTAGAGCGGCGGTTGGCTGGCTTCCTGATTCCACGGTCCGGCCAGTGCGGGATCGAACACCTGCACGGGCAACGGATTGCCGTCGGCCAAATGACGCACCATCGGATAGTGCCACAGTTCGTCCGACGCCTCGAAGGCCGGCGTGACGAGCGCGTAGGTGAAACCCAGAGCGACGTAGAGGGCGAGAATCAGCACCAGAAGACGGCGCTCGATGGAACGATGCGGAAGCATTGCGGAAATTGTAGCAGTGGGCGGCCGTTCCGTCATCGTCGGCTCGACCATGCTAACCCTACGTGTATCTGGCGCAACGGCGCGGCGGCTCATAAAATGGCGTTATGATGAACGCGAGCGTCACGATCCGGCCGGCAACTGCATCCGATGAGCCCGTGCTGTGGGCCATGCTCTACCACGCCGTCTTCGTCCCACCTGAGGCAACAGCGCCACGGCGCGACATTCTGCGCCGGCCGGAATTAAGCCCCTACGTCGAGCATTAGGGCACACCGCATGACGTCGGCTTCGTGGCCGAGGCGGGCGATCATCCGGGCGGCGCGGCCTGGCTACGGTTGTTGATTGCCGGTCGTCGGGGCTACGGCTATGTGAATGACACTACGCCGGAACTCTCCATAGCCGTTGCGCCTGATTATCGTGGATAGGGCATCGGGACACGCTTGCTGGCCCGGTTGCTCCAAGAGGCGGCCGGTCGTTACGCGTCGGTTCCGCTCAGCGTCGCCCCCGGCAATCCCGCAGCGCAACTGTATGAACGGTTGGGCTTCGTCATCATCGATAACGAAGGCGAATCGTTGACGGTGATTCGTCACTTCAATGAGCCGGGATAAGCAGCGACGATTTGGGCATAGAACTCGTCTGTTTGCGCGGCAATCGCCCCCCATCCATAATCCCCCGCCAAGGCTCTCGCGCCCCCTCTCAGCCGCTCCAGCAAGGACGGATCGGCCGCCAGACGTATAACGGCCTCGGTCAGCGCCGCCGGATTATCCGGTGGAACAAGCCACATGTTCTCGCCGTGGCGAAACTCCGGCGATTGCTCGACAGGGGTCGTCGTGACCAACGGTCGCCCGTGGGCCAGGACGGCCATGAGCGTCCCTCGGCGCAAGGAGACACCGTCGCGATAAGGCATGACCATCAGATCGGACGCGGCCAAGTGGGTGGAGACGCGCGCCGGCGAGAGAAAGCCGGTCCAGTGCACCCGCTCGCTCAGGCTCGTTCGCGCAATTCGGTCGCGCAATCCCGCCAGGAAGGCCTGATTGTTGTCGGGATCGCTGGCACCAGTCCGGCCGCCGATAAAAACCAGGTGAAAGCGGTCGTCCAGGCCAGCCAGGGCGTCAATGAGCGTATCTGCACCTTTGGTCTCGTTCAGGAAGCCGAAATACCCCAGCAGAATACCATCTCCCCCCACCCCCAACCCGATGCGTGCCTCAGCGATCTCCACGTGGTTCGGCTCATAAACCTCGATGTTGCTGCCAATGGGAATCTGCCGCACCGGCCCGCCGGCCCAGGCCAACAGCCGGCGATCATCGGCCGGGTTGGTGGCGATGCACCCTTGCGCGCGGTGGGCCAGGCCACGCACGGCCGCCTCGCGCAGCCCACCGGCTTTGGGAAATAGATAGGGCACACGCAGGTCGTGGAAGGTGACGACAGTAGGCGCGATAGACTTCAATCGCCAGGGCAAATAGGAGATCGCCGGGCTGCGCATGTTGAAGGCCGCCGCCTGGTACTGGAGATTGACCACTTCGAGATCATAGCGAATGACCAGATCGGCCACGGCCGACAGCGACGGCCAGCGCCATCGGCCCACACGCGGGTGCAAGCGAGCATAGCCGAGGTCAAGCGGTTCGCGCACGGCGGCCAACGTTCGGGGCGCGTCATTGGGTCGCGCTTTAGTGGAGGTGATGACGTGGATTTCGTGCCCCAAGAGATGAAGCGCGCGCGCCAACTGTTCCGTAAACGCACCCACCCCCCCTTCCATCGGCGGATATTCGCCGGTGACTAGTCCGATGCGCATGACGCTAATATCCCGCCGGGCGCAAGCCGGAGCGCAGCACGTCGTAATAGGCGCGAACACGCTGGCGACGGAGCGCCGGTTTACTGCCAAGAAGGCCTTTTGCGCCCTCCAGCGCCAACTGCCAGGCATAATTGGCCAGCAGGAAGACCCGCAACGCGCCAACCAACAGCCGGCCGTGGTACTTGCGGAAGTAGCGCAGCTTGGCTCGCTGGAAGTTGATGTGGCGCGCCGTCACGGCCTGCTCGCTGCTCTTGCCGACATGGTGGGTGACTTGAGCCGCCGGATAGTAGACCACGCGCCGGCCGGACGCCTTGATACGACGACACCAGTCCAACTCTTCGGAGTACATATAGTAACCCTCGTCGAGGCCACCGATTTCTTCGTAGACGGTCCGTGGAACCATTATGCACGCGCCTGTCAGCCAGTCCACATCGGCCGTGGCGTCGTCGGGCAGGTCGAGCGCGTAGTAGCGCCGCAACACGCCGGGGGCCAGACCCTCCAGCCACGTGCTCTCCAGAAAACCGGTAGCCGCCGTGGGAAAGCGCCGGCGCGAAGACTGAACGCTGCCGTCGGGGTTGAGCAGCTGCGGCCCCAACGCCCCCACATCGGGATGGACTTGCAGAAATGCCACCATTTTCGACATCGCATCGCCCACTATGACCGTGTCAGGGTTAAGCAACAGCAGATATGTGCCCAATGCTTCAGCCAGGCCGAGGTTGTTGCCGCGCGGAAAGCCTACGTTCTCGTCGCACGGGATGAGTTTCACCCAGGGAAATTCTTCACGCACCATGGCGACACTGTCGTCGGCCGAGGCGCTGTCGACGACGATGACTTCCACCGACAAAGCACCCCGCTCGTCCTCGATGGAGCGCAGGCAATCCCGCAGCAGATCGCGGACGTTCCAATTGACGATGATGATGGATAGATCGAGCGACATGGCAGCAAAGGGGTCAGTACACGGAAGGAAGTTGAAACAAATGCTCGGCGTTTGCAGTGGTAATGCGAGCGATTTCCTCGACGGTTAGGCCGCGCAACTCGGCCAGTCGCTCGGCCACAAACCGCACGTAGGCCGGCTCGTTGCGCTTGCCGCGGTAAGGGTGCGGCGACAGATACGGGGCATCGGTCTCGATCAAGATACGATCCAGAGGTGCGCGCGTCGCAATAGTGCGCATGTCGTCGGCTTTCTTATACGTCAGCGGCCCGGTAAACCCCAGATAGAAGCCCATCGCCAGTGCCGCTTCGGCCATGGGCCAGTCGCCGGAGAAGGAATGGAGCACCCCCGGGCGATCACCTCCACCAAGCGGTGACGCGGCTAGTTGCGAGAGGGTGTCCGCATTGGCCTCGCGATTGTGGATGATAACGGGCAAGTTCAACTCATGGGCCAGTTCCAGTTGCCGACCCAGGGCGCGATGCTGAACATTCGCCGGCGTCTTGTCCCAGTAATAATCGAGGCCGATTTCGCCAATGGCGACGACTTTCTCGTGCGCGGCCAGCCGCCGCAATTCATCGATCCAGTCATCCTGCCAGGCGGCGGCCGAATTGGGGTGCACCCCAACGGCGGCATAGACACGCTCAACCTCTGCTGCCAACCCCAGCACTGCCTGCACATTGCCAAGATCAATAGCCGGAACGACGATGCGGCCGACGCCCGCCGCGGCCGCCCGCGCCACGACCTCATCGCGATCCATCGCAAACGAATCGTCGTCCAGATGGCAGTGGCTGTCAACCAAATCGGCCGATGGCTGGTTCATGCCGGCGGCAAGCGAATCGTCACCCATCATGATGGGTCGCTGGCCGCGCCGCCCATGATGCGAGCCATGAGCTCGTCGGGGACCTGCACAGTGACGATTTCGCCGCGAGCACAGACCTCATCGTGGGCCAACAAGTCGATGCTGACGATGACCTTACGGCCCTTGATTTCTTTCACTCGCGCGCGCAATTCCAGCGGCCGGTCAATGGGCGTGGGCTTCAGGTAATCGACGTGGAGCGAGGCCGTAAGAAAGCGCAAGGGTGGCTCGGTGTCCATCGCGCGACCCTGAGCGCGATACATCGCCGCGGCGGCCGTGCCTGTGCCGTGGCAGTCGATGAGCGAAGCAATTAGCCCCCCATAGACGTAGCCGGGCACGGCCATATGGTAGGGGCGCGGCTGGTAGATGCAAACAGCTTCGTCGCCCTCCCAATAGCTCTTGATCTGCAGGCCATGTTCGTTAAGCCGGCCGCAACCGTAACAATAACTGACTTCGTCGGGGTAGTAATCCTGGAATGCTTTCATAGTTGTTAGTGGGCAGTGGTCAGTAAGTCAGTAGGGCAGTAAACCAGTTAGTCAGTAGGCAGTCAGTATCCGATGACTGAAAACTGACTGACCTACTGATTTACTGAATACTGCCCACTGCTCACTTCTTCAATCCAGCAATGCGCAACCCGTCTTGCAGGATGTCTTGCACCTTGTCTTCGTGCGTCGTCTCGGTGTAGACGCGAATGATCGGCTCTGTGCCGCTGAAGCGGATAAGCAGCCAGCCGCCGTCTTCCATGTGAAACTGGAAGCCGTCGAGCGTGGAAATGTCGGTGACTTTCAGACCGCCGATTGTCTCCGGCCGCGCGGCCAGCACGCGATCACGTACTTCGTCCCGTCGTGACGTCTCGAAAGCGGTGTCGATGCGATCATAATAATGCGGCCCAACTTTCTCGAACAACCAGTCAAGCAATTGCGACGGCTTCTTGCCCGTCTTCACCATCAGATCGAGCAAATAGAGACCGCCCAGGATGCCGTCCCGGTCCGGCGCGTGACCGCGGAAGGCATAGCCGCCGCTTTCCTCGCCGCCGATCATCGCGTTGACCTCGGTCATTTTCGGCGCAATATACTTGAAGCCGACGCCCGTCTCATAGACGGGAACGTTGTATATGCTACCCAGCTTGTTAAGCATCTTGGTGGTGGAGATAGTCTTGACGATGGGGCCGCGTTCCCCGCGAATCTCCAGGAAATAGTAGCCCAGCAGGCCGAAGACACGTAACTGATCGATAAATTGACCTTTCTCGTCGCCCAGGCCCACGCGGTCGGCGTCGCCGTCGGTAATGATGGCCACGTCGGCATCAAGCAGCGGCACATAGCTCAGGCCGTCATCGACGTTGGGCGGAATCGGCTCGGGACGCGCCATCTTGGGAAAGATCGGGTTGCGCTCGTTATGAACCTCGTGGACGCGCGTGGCGCCGCCGGACAGCAATCGGGGAAACCAGCCTGCACCGTTGCCCCACATGCAATCAACCAGCACGTTGAAGCCCGCCGCCTTGATCGGCTCAATGTCCACCAGGCGGTTTAATAATGTGATGTAATCCGGCGCCGGATCGAACTTCACGACCAGGCCGTCGCTCATGGCATCATCCAGCTTCATGCGCTTGACGCCGTCGATCTCCGGGATGGCCGCCTCGATACGCTTCAGGTCGCCGGGCGGGATGGCCCCGCCGGTCGCATCGCGAACCTTGAACCCGCAGTCCTGGGGCGGGTTGTGACTGGCAGTGATGTTGATGGCCCCGGCCGCGTTTCTGGCGGGCACGGAGTAGGAGATGGCGGGGGTGGGCGTGTTGCTTTGGGTCAGCCAAACCTTGATGCCGTTGGCGGCCAGCACCTCGGCCGAGGCGGCGGCGAAATACTCGGCCTCGAAGCGCTGATCATAGCCGATCACCGCGCCCTTCTCGGCCAATTTTTCCTCACGTAAAAACGTCGCGAAACCCTGCGCACAGCGACGAACGTTGTCAAAGGTGTAGTCCTCGGCAATACGGCCGCGCCAGCCGTCAGTGCCGAATATAATCTTGGTCATAAGCCTCCTTTCTAAAAAGCATCTACAGATTTCGCAGGTTGCACAGATTTTCAGAGGCGTGTCGGCCTAATAAGATCATCTGTAAATGGTTCCTGCATTAGTCAGAAAACAGTCCGCAATCCTTGCGGGGTCACACGGCGATTTCGCCATTACGAATCAGTTTCAGGTCGGCATCCACCATCATCTTGACCAGCTCGACAAACGATACTGCCGGCTCCCACCCCAAATCGCGGCCGGCTTTACTCGGGTCGCCGACCAGCAAATCCACTTCGGCCGGGCGCATGAAGCGCTCATCTTGCACGACGTATTCCCGCCAATCCATATCGAGATGACCGAAAGCCACGTCCAGGAATTGTTCCACCGAATGGGTCTCGCCGGTGGCGATGACGTAATCCTCCGGCGTGTCGCGCTGGAGCATCAACCACATGGCGCGCACGTAATCCCCGGCAAAGCCCCAGTCTCGCCGCGCGTCCAGATTGCCCAACCGCAATTCACCGACCAACCCCAGTTTGATCCGGGCTGCCTGATGGGTGATCTTGCGCGTCACAAACTCCAGACCGCGACGAGGAGACTCGTGGTTGAATAAAATGCCTGAAGTCGCGTGGAGATCGTAACTCTCGCGGTAATTTACCGTGATCCAGTGCCCGTAAACCTTGGCCACACCATAGGGACTGCGCGGATAGAAAGGCGTCGTCTCCTTTTGGGGCACTTCGACGACCTTGCCAAACATCTCGCTGGAGCTGGCCTGATACAGGCGTATCGCGGGATCGACGATGCGGATGGCATCCAGCACGCGCGTCACCCCCAGCGCCGTGACGTCGCCCGTGAAGACGGGTTGATTCCACGATGTCTGCACGAACGATTGCGCCGCCAGGTTATAAACTTCGTCGGGCTTGTACTCTTCGAGGATGCGAATGAGCGAAATCTGATCGCTCAAATCGCCGGGGACCAGCTCGATCTTGTCCTGAATGTGGGCGATGCGGTGGAAATTGATCGTGCTCGTTCGGCGCACCATCCCCACCACACGGTAGCCCCGCGCCAACAAGAACTCGGCCAGGTAGGAACCATCCTGTCCGGTGACGCCCGTGATTAAGGCTGTGGGCATACTATCTCTCTCAGTTGCAGTCTCGGCTAGATGCCGGTCTGATTAGTATAACCCAACCGGCTCAGAGGGTAAATTGCACATTGATGACTATGCGCAGTAAATGCTGTGTTCGTCTATCAAATAAGGGCGTTGCGTAGTGAAGCCGTCAGCTATGACTTAGCCCATAGACGATATGGGCATGACGGCGGCGAATACCTAACGGCAGGAATCGCTCCCCATGCGCGTATCGCTCCAGCCCCCACATGACGAACGCCTCAAATCGGCCGCTGGTTGCCTCTTCGCGCTGCTCGGCCGAGCGAGTAATGCCGGGCGGAAACGGGGGCATATCGATATAATCGACGGCCGATCGGCCGCCGTCCAACAGCCGGCGCATCTCCTCCAGACTCAGGCCGCCCAACCCACTGCGCGAGTTGTGGGCCTCGTTGTCGGCATTGGGGCAAAACAAGGCCAATGAGCCGCATAGCTCTCGCAAGCGTGCGACGTAGGATACCCTAGCCTCCGCGGATAAGCGTTGCAATACTTCCGACGACAACGCCAGATCGAAATGGCCGCCCACTGACGCCAGCGTATCGACGTCAGCCAACACAGCAGCCGCTGGGGGACGGATACGCGGGGTGCCGGTCATTTTCTCCAGAGTGGCCAGGCTTGCTTGCAGGCGATCAAGCGCTTGCTGGCGTTCATCAACGACGGTGACGGCCGCTCCCCACTCAGTCGCCAGAAGCATGAAATCGAGACTGGCCCCATACTTCTGCGGCAAGCCGGCGATCAGGATAGTTTTGGGCGGATTCAAGGTAGACAGGAAAGAACTCAGGACACGACGCTTGACATAATATTCATAAGCTGTGCCCATCCCCTCGCCTTCCGCCAGGGCGGGCGGATACAAATCTTTTACGGAGAGGGAGGCACGCATAGAATTATTCTTCGCGCGGTTCGTAGCTCATGACGGGCCGGTAGACACAACGACAATGCAAGCCCTTGCTGCATTCCGGCAGCGGCAAATGAGGCGCATCATCGGGCGAAAATTCAGCGTCCGGATCCAACGACCGGCTGGCCGGGCAACCTTCTCCATCAACCTCTATACGGACCCCCCGAATAGACCCCTTGGCCCTCATGCCCAGCCGATAAGCGGCCAACGTCTTCTCGGCGTAATTCGACCCCTTGACCATATCCTGATGAAAATCTTTCAACCAATTAAAGGACATACGATCTTTCCTCTGCAAGGTAACGCAAGTATCTTCGCTTCCAGGCCAGGGGACCACACAAAAACTTGTGCCGCCCTATTCATCAGACGTCGCACCATTCCCGAACGGCAGCCAACCTTTTCGGCCCGATTCCAACCACCCTTTCCAAGTCATCGACAGTCTCATAGGGTCGAGCGGCAACGATTTGCGCAGCCAAGGCCGGCCCAATTCCGGGCAAGTTCCGAAGCTCCGCTAAGGATGCCCTATTGAGGTTAATCGGTCGAATCGTCGGTGTCGCTCGGCGACCGAATGCCCGTCGAAACGGTTCAGGTCGCTCCTGCCTCAGCTTGGCGAGCAGGGACGAGATGAGGTCGCGTCTTTGGCAGTAGTCGACCACCAGCATCGCCCTGCGGCCGACGCTCATATCGCCGGCGAAGTTCTGATATACCTCATAAAAATGATCGAAGCAAAACTGCGTCAGCTCCTCGTCGTTATAATGGGCAACCAGAAATTGGCGAATCGTCCCTAGTGATGCAGTCATGGGAAAAAGCGTGTCTCAGACATCAGGTATCCGATTCAGATGAGAGCATTCCTGATAAGGGTCACTGGAATGTCAGCCGGCGGCCGCTGGGTCATTCACGGTGATACTGTCCGGCGTAATAACTTTGATGCCGACCCGCGCCAGCGTCGGCGGGTCGATCAGCATGTTGGTGTAGGAAGCATTTGCCAACGGACAATAGCATTCCTTGGCCGCAATGCTACGCCGCACCTCCCTGATAGGGTCGCCAAACCAGATTTTCTTGAAATCATAGTCGTAATCCCGCAGGTTGCCCAGATCGTCGGCGCGCACGCAGCAAGGCCAGATCGTGCCGTCGGCGTAAATCTGGGCACTGGCCCAGCCGGCGTAGCAATCAATGACCTGTTCTTCCTCTTCGAGAATGCGCTTGACAAGCTTGTAATACTCAACCCGAAATGCCTCGGTGATGCGGGCTACTCCTTTGTAGCGTTTACTCTCGACGTAGGCGATGAGGCGGTCAATGGCCGCGTTGTAATCTTCCGGGCTGGGAGTGATGGGCAGGCCCACTGTGTCCAGTTCTACTCGCGGCTCGGCGATCTCGGTGATGAACTGGTCGGCCCCGGACTGGTCGGCGTAGGCGATCAACTCATCCAGGTGGCCGACACTGAAAACGGACACGACGGAATGGATGCCAATATTCAGGTTGGGCAGGCTGTCGCGCAGCTCCAGCAGTTGCCGCAAACGCTCCTCGAACTTGATAAAATTACCGGGCACGCCGCGGATCAAGTCGTGCTTCTCGCCCACTCCGTCCAGCGACAGGTTAATGATCAGTTGACTGTCGGGGCAGGACCGGGCGATTCGCTCCACCTTGTCGGGGATCGTGCTCAGGATGCTGTTGGTGGGAATGTTGATGATGCCCGGACGGCAATGCTTGTAGGCTAACTGAGCCAGCTCAACGATGTGGGGGAACATAAATGGCTCGCCGCCGCTGATAGTGAACCAGTAGGGTGCCCTGCCCAGGGAGGCCAGTGCCTTGTCCCACTCGTCGAGCGTCATCTCGTTCTCGCGCTTCATCCAGATGTTGCAGGTCAGGCAACGCGAGTTGCAACGGGGCGAGGGCGATAGCGTTATGTTAAGCGGAAGTAGCCTCGGCCAGCCAAAGCGGCGGTAGGCCTGAAAAAGCGGTACGCGGGCCAATACGCCCAGCATTGAATTCAAAGTAACTCTAGCTCCTTGGTCGTCTCAGCGATCTCCCAGACGGTGTGACTGCGGCGGGCTTTGTAGTCCTGCCGTCCCAGATAGCGGCCGTAGACCTCCAGAGCCACTACGCGGGCCGTCCACCACAGTTGTTTCGGCCGCCAATCCATGTTGCGCAGCAGCAAGCCAACGATCTTCGCCCCGCTCATCGTGCTGACAGCATAGCCCAGCCGGCTTTTCATTTCTAGATGACCGGCATAGATGCGCCGTCTTTGGCGCAAGAAATCTTCAACAGTCTCAGGCCCCTTATTATAAACCACAGCCTCCGGCACGTAGCGAACCGCGTATCCCTGACCGCGAACCAAGGGTTCGACGCTGGCCTCATCAACGGCCGTGTGTGGTGGAATGCGCTCGAACACCTTGCGGAAGGCGATCATCTCCCCGGCCTTGAAACCCTGGAGATTCATCTCGTGATGCAGATCCCATAATAAATGCGCGGCAAAACCCATGAACGTCGCCGGATCGTTGACCGGCACTGGCCTCGAAGCAGTCATGCCGATTTCCGGGTCAGCAAATGGTCGAACCAGTTGCTCGATGGCGTCTTCGGCCGGCAGCAAATCGGCGCTGCTGAGCACCAGGACGTCACACCGCGCCTGACTGATGAATTCATTCATCGCCGAGGCCTTACCCTCGCGGGTCGGCTGGCTGATGAGCCGAATCCGGTCATCGGCCGCCGCGGCTTCGTGCACGACGTCTTCCGTGCGATCCGTGCATCCGCTGGCGACGACGAGTGTTTCGGCGATCTCCACTCGCTCGAAGCTCGCCGCGCGAACGCGGGCTAGCAGACGACCAATGTTGGCCTCTTCATTGTGGGCCATGATGCCCAGAGAGCAGCGAATGGTTTCCATGGTGGTTCAATCGGAGACAGCCGAATGCCAGATACCGGCTGAAGTCTAGTCCATCGGGGGTTATCGCGTCAAGCCGGCTATAGCAATGCTCAGGCGTTAAAAAATTGGGTAATGGCCTTGGCGACGATGGCCGGGGCGTCCGGCGACAAGTCAGGATACATAGGGAGCGACAGCAACGATAGAGCCGCACCCTCCGTCACAGGCAAGCTACCCCGCCTGTAACCCAGACGCGCATAGGCGGGCTGCAGATGGACGGGCACGGGATAGTGAACGGCCGTGCCTATTCCTCGCTCGCGCAAATGGACCCGAAGTTCTTCGCGTCGCGCCGTGCGAATAGCGTAGAGGTGATAGACGTGGTGATCTCCACGGCGAACAACAGGCAACGTCAGCGGCAACCCGGACAATTGCTCGTCATACGCCACGGCCAGTCGCCGTCGGGCCTCATTCTCCGCGTCCAGATGTAGCAGGCGCACGCGAAGGATAGCCGCTTGTAATTCGTCCAGGCGGCTGTTAAATCCGGCAGCCTCACTGATATACCGCTCACGCCAGCCGTACTGGCGCAATAAACGCAACCGCTCGGCTACATCAGCGCGCGACGTGGCTACCGCCCCACCGTCGCCCATGGCGCCCAGATTCTTAGTTGGATAGAAGCTGAACGCAGCGGCATCGCCCAGTGTGCCGACCAGGCGACCGGCATAGCGCGCGCCGTGAGCCTGGGCGCAATCCTCGATGACCATCAGCCCATGCTCCTCCGCGAAGGTCAGGATGGGTCTTAGGTCGGCCGGTCCGCCATAGAGGTGGACGGGAATGATGGCCTTCGTGCGTCCGGTGATAGCCTTCTCCAATGCCTGGGGGGCAAGGGTGAGTGTGTCCGGCTCCACGTCCACTAGACGCGGGATCGCGCCGCATAACTCGATGGCGGCCACCGTTGCCACGGCCGTATGGCTCACGGTGATCACCTCATCGCCCGGCCCAACGCCGCACGCCCGCAACGCCAGCAACACTGCGTCCGTCCCCGAGGCGACGCCGACCACGTGCGGCAAGCCAAGATAGCGCGCGAACGCTGCCTCAAAGACCTGCCCTTCGGCCCCGAGAATATACCAGCCACTTTCCAGCACCGTGGCGACGGCAGCGTCGATCTCCGATTGCAGACGGTGATAGGCCGCCTTCAGATCGACAAAAGGGATGGTTTCGACGGTCGCCGGGATCATCAGAGATAATGCTCGCGGTGGGTGCGGAAGAATTCGATCGTCCGGGTCAGGCCCTCGCGCAAGCCGACTTGCGGCCGCCAGCCCAGCTTGCTGCGAATTTTGCGATAGTCGCCATAGAAATCGCCGATGTCGATGCGCTTCCGGTCGTCGGGGAAGGGCTTCAGCGCGAAGTCACCGCCGCCGTTCACCTCGATCATCAGCCGCGCCAGGTTGATCAGGTTGATCGGCTCATCGCCGCCCAGATTGTAGATTTGCCCGTCGGCCACGTCGTGGGCCGCGGCCATCAGCATGGCCTCCACGACGTCGTCAACATAGTTGAAATCACGCACCTGCAAGCCGTCGCCAAAGATATGGAGCGTCTGACCCTCCAGGAGCTGCCGTATCCACCAGCCGATGAACGTCTGTCGAGCGTCGCGGATGCGCATGCGCGGACCGAAGGTGTTGGTCAGTCGCAACGACACGGCCCGCAAACCATAGACGTTGTGGTAGACGATGTGGTACCACTCGCCGGCCAGCTTGTTGATGCCGTTCACGTCGGTGGGCTGCAAGGGGTGACGCTCGTCAACCGGCAAATAGGTGGGGCGGCCGTAAATCTGTCGTGTGCTGGCGAAGATGATTTTGGCCGCCGGGTTGCCGTGCCGACAGGCCTCCAGCAAGGAGAGTTGGCTGCGGGCGTTGATCTCCAAGTCGGTGTAGGGGTCGATCATGCTGTCGGTGTGGCTGACCTGTCCCGCCAGGTTGAAGATAATGTCCTGCTCTTGAACCAGGTAACGCAATCCATGCTCATCGCGCATGTCGGCGATGTTGACGCGCAACCGATCCTCGATGGTGTGAACGTTGAAGACATTGCCGCCGTATTCGGGAATCAAGGAATCGACGATCAACACGTCGGCTCCCAGATCGACAAGGCGATGGGCCAGGTTCGAGCCGATGAAGCCCAAGCCTCCCGTGACCAGAACGTGCTTACCGCGGAAGCCGGCCAGGTGATCAGTTGGGACCGTCGGCATAAGTTTGATTGGGGGCTGGTGTCGGGTTGTCGGTCGCGGCCGGCCGAGTGTCTTCCTTGCGCCAAACCAGCCGATACCACAAACCGGTTAAATCGCGCGCCACCTGCGCCAGACGGCGAAACCGGAAAAACTGCGATTTGCCGTAGGCGCGGTGGAAGTGATGTACCGGCGTTTCGGTCAGGCGAAAACCGGCATCCTGAACTTTCTTCATCAGTTCGACACAGATGACGCCGCTGTCGCTGGTCAGGGCTATGTCGTCGAATACTTCCCGACGCATGAGTCGAAAATCGCAATCGACGTCTTTCAGTTTGAGGCCGAAGGCGAGTTTGATGGTGTACTGGTAGATGCGGCCGATGATGATCCTGTGCAGCGGGTCCTGGCGTTCGATCTTCCAACCGTTGATGAAGTCCACCTCATCACTGATGAGCGCCGCCAGATTCTTCAACTCGCGGGGATCGTACTGGGCATCGCCATCGGTGTAAAAAATCCAGTCCCTGGTCGCGCTGTAGAAGCCGGTGCGCAGCGCGCCGCCATAGCCGCGATTCTGGGGGTGGTGGATGATACGCACTTCATCAGGATAGATGCGCGCCAATTCATCGAGCACAGCGGCCGTGTGATCCTGGCTGCCGTCATTGACGACGATGACCTCGTAGTCATCGGTCAGTTCGCGCAGGGTCAGAAGGACGGAAATGACCATGCTACTGATAGTTCCGGCGTCGTTGTAGGCCGGGAAGAAGGCGGAGATGCTGCCGTTTTTACTCATAACACTCGCGTGGGTAGAAGCCTCCACCCCATTGCACCTAATCTTACCGCCTCGCGCTCCTTTCGCCCAATCACGAGATCGGGCTCACGGAAAGTAGTTCGCGGATCATAAAGGGATTGGCTTAAGAGTTAATAGACGGCTAGGGTTTGATGGTTATGTCAACTAGGTGCACGAAGTCCATGTTCTGCAAGGTTTGCAGGCGCTCACCCGATGCGGCATCGTACAGACCGATAACCAACTGGTAAGTTCCAGACGGTGCTTCGCCGGGCAGAACGATGGAGTAGGGGTCCGAAACGGTCTCGGCTGCGGCCCAACAGGTGGAAGGCCACCGCCCATCGACCGGCCAGCCGTCTTGCTGCGCAACGATATTGCCCGAAGAATCGAGCAGTTGGACGAACACAGTGTACGGTCGCAAGGTAGGCCCATCCGCCTGCCAATAGAGCGTCAGGTCCAGAACGCCACCGGCCGTGGCCGCAGTCCGGGGCAAATTGATGCCGATCAGCCGTAGCGTATGGTCGTTGGGGACGACAAACGATTCATCTGCCACGACGGCCGGAGCAGATGGCGCGAACGCCGGCCGCTCGATGGGCAGGATGACGGCATAGAACGTGCGCCAGCTCAGGCCGATGCTCAGCGCCAGAACCAGTTGGGCGACGAGCAACAACCACAATCCTAGCCGGTCATTCGACCGGCGGGCAAAGAAGCCCCCGGCAACCACGGCCGCCGTCGGCATAAACACCAGCCATAGTCGGCCGACCTCGCCGCGTGTCGAACCGGCCAGATTAATAACGACGAGCAACGCCGTCAGAAGCAGGGCAATTCGCCCATCCGGCACAGCCCATTCCTCACGGCGACGGATGACCTCCCCAGCCCTCCAGAGCAGCCCCACGACGACCAGCGGCCCGGCAAACAGGGCGAAGTCGATAAGATTGGAGCCGAGCCACCAATCATAGCGGCGTAGGCGGGTCACCAGTTCGTAGTGCTGATCGAGACCGACCTGGGCCACTGACCAGGGCGCGACGCCCCAGCCCAGCCAGTAGGCCAGCCAGAATACCGCCGCTCCGATGGCAAACAGCAACACCATCGTCCATCGCCGAAGGGCCGGCTGCTGGTTCGACGAAGACGTTGCGGCCCACCAGAGCGCGTAAATGCCCAATAACGCCCCCCAGGCGGCATTGCCGAGACTCAGGAAGCTCATCAGCGAGAGGGTCAGACCGGCCGCCAGCACGTAGACTGGACGTCCTTGCTGAAGCCCCACGACCAGCCAAAGTAAAGATACGAGCGACAGACAGGCAAAAATCTGATCGGTAGTAGGCGCGAACACCAGTAAAGCGGGCAGCGTCGCAACCAGTAGCGCAATCACCCGCGCCGTGACATGTCCAAACCACAGGCAGCCGAGTCGATAAGCGGGCAGGATGGACAAGGCCCCCAAAAGCAAGGGCACCCAGGCCCACAACCAGAGAGAGGCGGCTGTCGCCGCCGGCCGCGCCAACAGCCAGAGGTCGGTACAGCGCCAGTTGGTGGCCGGTCGAGCCAACTCCGCAGCCAATGTTGGCAGACGGCGTAAAGCATGTTCGGTTAACCAGTGAGCGACGACGAATCCAGGCGGGTGGGTGCGGGCATGCTCGTTGTCAAAAGACGTCATCAGCTCTGGGAACCGACGCAAGGCATCACCCAGATCATCGATTTCACCGGCCGTCGCCAAATAGCCGCTGGAGGCCTTGGACAGGGTACGGTCGACAAGTTCCGCGCCGACGGCCGGGCGATCAGCATAGACAAAAGCCAGTTGCAAGGCCACGTTGAGAACGATGAGGGCGGACAAGGGCAGCACGACCCGGTCATCGCGGCGGCGCAGCCACCAGCCGCCCAACGCCGCCAGCATCATAGCGACCAACCACGAAGGCCACCAGCGCGCCAGGGGGCGCAGCAAGTACGGCCAGTACCATTCGCTTGTTTCCGGGGCCGGTCCGCGCAGAAGGGGCCAGGCATCAGTCAGGATGAGGCCCGCCAGAACAAGTGCCAGGAGAAGGAAGAGGAAACCCAGAAGACGGCCGCGCGGCATAGATTTGGAGAATAGAGGAGAAATGGTTCCTCGTCAACGACTGCCTGACTCGCAGGCCTTGGAAGCGCTTGCCCTACTGTGTTATGATCGTCCCATTCAACGCCCCGGCCCAGACGGGTCAGGCAGTGGAACCATTTGATGCACCAACCACCGGGAGACACCGCCAATCACGAACGCCCCTCATTTCCGCCGGCGAATGAAGTCGATTTGACCATGATCGTGCCGACTCGCAATGAGGCGAACAATGTCGTACCTCTGTTGGATAGGCTGGAAGCCGCCCTTGAAGGCCAAGCGATTGAAATACTGTTCGTCGACGACAGCACGGACGAAACTGCGACTGTCGTCCGGCGAGAAGCCGAGGAGCGTTCTTTGCCTATCAGACTCATCGTCCGGCCGGAGAGCCGGCGCAACGGGCTGAGCGGCGCGGTCGTCGAAGGCATGGAAGCCGCGCGCGGGCGGTGGTTAGGCGTTATGGATGCCGATTTGCAGCACCCGCCGGAATTGATCCCCCGGTTACTGGCCCAGGCCGACCGTACCGGGGCCGATGTGGTCATTGCCAGCCGACAGGCGGACATATGGGGGCCGGTCGGGCTGAGCCGCGCCCGCGCCCTCACTTCGCAACTCCTCACCATTCTGGCGCGCATGGTTTTTCCGCGCGTGCTAAAGAATGTTTCCGATCCGCTGACCGGCTTCTTTCTCGTCCGTCGCGCGGCCGTGGATGTCGCCACGCTCCAGCCGGAAGGGTTTAAAATATTGTTGGAGATTCTCGCTCGTCATCCCGACCTGCGGGTAACCGAGTTACATTTCAAATTTGCCCCGCGCCTCGAGGGGCAGAGCAAGGCCGATCTGAACGAGGGCGTGCGCTTCTTCCGCCACCTGACACGCCTGCGGCTGACGGTCAACCAGCATCTTGTTCGTTTCCTGCTCCTGATTCTGGTGGCTGCGGCGCTCAATCTGGTACTACTGAGCGGGCTGACGGAGGCCGGATGGCCGTTGTGGCGCGCGGCGGCCGCGGCCGGCGCCACAACAATTGCCGGGCTTCTGCTCGGTGAGACTTGGGTGTTTAGCGATCGGCCGCGCGGCCCGGTTCGCCGCCGGTTAGCGAGCGTCCTGATTCTCGGCTCCCTCTTCCTCTTCGTCGTCTACTTGCCAGCGATCTGGTTGTTGGCTGTTCGCCTTGGCGCGCCGGCCCTTGTGGGTGGGCTGGCGGCGATGCTCGTTGCCGGTTTCGTCTACTACTTGTTCTCCGAACAGTGGATCTGGACACGCGGCCTGATGATGCGTCCACGCGAAAGCATTTATTACGATATCCACGGCATACTGGCGGTGGCATCGCAGATTCCGCTGAACGATCTAGATTATTTTCTGGCATCGACGCCACCCGCCCGAATCGATCTACAACTGCGCGTTGATCGCCACGGAACACCCAGCCGCGTGCCGGGGGCTATCTGCTATGATGAGCATCTCGGCCGGTTCGGCTTCGGTCTGACGGTGATTCCCGGCGATTATACGGAGATCGTCGTTTCCCCCTTATTGGAAATGTCGCCCGCCTTCGTCTACACCAACGTGGTAGAACCCGTTTTGCGCTGGCTCATGGTGACCAGGGGCTTCTCGCTGGCGCGGGCCGGGGCGGTGCAGTCGGACAAAAGAAAGGACAACGATTCGCCGCAGGGCTGGCTCTTCACGGGTCCGTCGGATCTGGGCTATGCGCTGGGCCGGCTCTGTCAGGAGGAACAGCTCGCCTTCATGGGCGACGATCGGGTTATCATCGGAGGCGACCGGCTCATGCGCAGTTTCCCCAAACCGGTGACTGCGCGGCCGGAAACGCTACCGGGACAAGCTCGCACGATCCGCGCTTCTGTCGCCCTGCGCACACAACGGCTGTTGTACTCTCGACCCATCCGCCAGCTAGGATTGTTTCTCGGCCGGCGACGGCTACCGGCAGCCACCGTCAATACCTATTTGCAACGGATCATTCCCCAACCCAAATATCCCCTCCATTCCCTGATTGACGGCGTCGCCTATCGGGACGTCGCGTCTGTGAGCGTGCTCACTGCGCTGGAAAAAGGAGACAAGAGCGTCGTCTCCCTGTCATTAGAAACGGCCATTGACCGGCTGCTGGAACCCGATGATTATGCCCATGGGTTTCGCCCCTACCCGCTCCTGATGGAAGCGCTTGCCACGTGGGACGGCCGCGACTGGCTCGAAGCGGAACGCCAAATTTTGCGCGCCGGGCTGGCCCATTGTCGCACTCTCTCCCGGCGACACGAAGACGATAGCTGGTGGAAAGAGATTGCGCCGCTTATGCGCGAGCCTTTTAAAACCGACAAGCGCTCCCAGGTCTTAACCTCCATCAATTCGGCCAATTCGGCCTAATCCCAACCCATTCCTGATGATTTACACCTGTTGAAAATTATGGATTACAGAAAGCCAGCCGTCTTCGGCGAAAATTGGTCACCCAGCCGCTACCAGGTGCTACCTTACTTTGAATGGGAGAAGACCGTATTGGCCCGGCCCGACATACGTCGCGTTCTGGAGATAGGGTGCGGCAACGGCTGGAATATGAGCCGCTTCGCACAGAACGGCCGCGTCGCCTTTGGCCTCGATACCGTCCCGCAGCGTGTCGCCCTGGCTCAGACCCACGGCCCGGCGCTGCTGGCCGACGGCCTTCGCCTTCCTTTCGCGGCCGACAGTCTCGACCTGATCTACATCCAGCACGTGCTACACCACATCGGCGACGTAGACCGTGCCCTGGCCGAGGTGCGGCGTTGTCTGCGCCCTGGTGGCGTGCTCTTTCTGGTGGAGACGGTCGAGGATAATCCTATCATTCACTGGGGACGCCGGCTTTATCCAAGCTGGTTGGGTGACGAGATCAATGCACCGTTCACCTTTGCCGGTCTGGCGACGCAAGTGGCCGACAGCGGTTTCCGCGTGCAGCGCGCCGGCCAATATAGTGTTCTGTTCTGGCTATGGGAAATCATGCCGGATCAGTTTCCGCCGTTAGAGAAGCTAACACCGTACGTGGTGCCGATAGAGCACGCTCTACAGAAAGTCGTTCGCCGGCTCGGCGCGCATTGCTATTTGGTAGCCGAAAAGGAATCCTTCGGCCGATAACGGCCGGCATCATGGCCTCCCTTCGCTTCCGTCTCCAATCTTTGGGATTGACCTCCTCGGCTCTCCAAAGTGGTTTCCTGGCCGTGGCGATGATCGCCGCCGGCAGCTTTGATTATGCTGTCAACATCCTCGCCGGCCGTCGTCTCGTCCCCATGGAATTTTCCGTGTTTGTCACCGTGACTGCAATATTGCAAGTCATGGTGCAGGCGACCAACGTTATCCGTAACGTCGTCGCCTTCTACACCGCTGAGTCAACCGTTTCAACCGACGCTTCGGCGCGCGTCGGAATGGTCTTGCGGCGCTCCTGGCACTGGGCCTGGCGCTGGGGTATGATCGCCACCGTCGCACTGGCTCTGGCGGGGCCGGTTCTGGCCCGATTTCTGCGAATAGACTCGCCCTGGCCCTTGTGGGCGGCCGCCTTGGCGCTTTTGCTGCTGTTCTTACGGCCGGTCACCGACGGCACGCTACAGGGCGTCCAGCATTTTTGGGGCCTGGGTTGGGTGCAAATCCTGCAATCCATCGGCCGCCTGGCGTTTACTGCCCTGCTGATTGGGTTGGGAGGGCAAGCAGCCGGGGTCATCCTGGCTTTGCCGCTGGGCAGCACCCTGGCGCTGGCCCTGGCTCTTCTGCTCCTGCGGAGTTATTTTCGAGCGCCGCCATCGACCATGCCGCGACCCATTAGCCGGAAATATGCCCTGACGACACTCGCCGGCTTGCTGGCCTTCGCGTTGATGGTCAACGTCGATCCGATCCTCGTTCGGCGTTTGTTCGGTGACGCTATCGCCGAAGCTTATGCTCCCATCGTTACTTTAGGCAAAATGAACCTGTTCATCCCCTTGGGCATTGGCCTGGTCCTCTTTCCCAAGGCGACCCAGCGGCAGGCGGCCGGGCGAGACTCGCGCCCAGTCCTGCTGCTAGCCCTGGCGGCGACGCTGTTGCCCGGACTGGCGTTCACGCTGCTTTACTGGATTGTGCCGGGGCGCATCGTCCACACCATCTTCGGCGAGGCCTATGCCGCCCCTGGCGTGGTGCTGGCGCTGGTCGGTCTGGCGACAACGCTCTATGCGGGAGTCAACATCTGGCTCAATTATGCCCTTTCCCTCGAACGACATTCCTACATCTACGCCCTGGCCGCAATCGTCGCCGGCCAAATCGGGGCCATGCTTCTATTCCACGCACGCCTGGAATCCATTGCTCTCATCATGATATTGACCGGAATTACGGCCAATCTCGCCGGATTGCTGACAACGTTTCGCAAACCATTGTCATTCCCCGTAAACAAGGTGTGATTTTTAGTTGAGAACCACCACGGCAGTGAGCTAGAATTCATAAGATCGTTCCAGTCTGATTGTTCTCCACTCGTGGGGCCGGAGGCGCTTATGCATGATTATTATCTAACGAAGTCGGATTTTAAGGTCGCCCAAACCTGCCCGACCAAGCTCTACTACCGCAAAAAGCACTATCCGACCAGCGAGGAAGACGACGAATACCTGAGCCATTTGGCCGATCAGGGATATTTGATCGAGGCGCTGGCGCGCATATTTTATCCCGACGGCCGCTGGGTAGGATTCCAACAGGATGTAGAAGCGGCGGCGTGGGACACGATGGCCGCCCTGTCGAGCAACGGCACCCTATTCGAAGCCACACTCATCAGCGGCGGCAAACTGGCCCGCGTCGACATTCTCGTTCGGCGTGGCGACGTTTTCGAACTGATCGAGATCAAGTCCCGCAGCTTTGACCGACAAAAAAACGACGAACTCGTCCACAACGGCCGGCCCAACCTCTTTCGAGCCTTTCGCTCTCCGGATGGAATTCGCAGCGAATGGCGACAGTATCTGGAAGACGCCGCTTTTCAAGCCAGCATCCTGCAAGATATTTTTCCCGAAGCGACGATCATCCCTTACCTGCTCATGCCTGACGTCAGCCGGGCATGCCACATTGACGGTCTGCATCGTCGCTTTGCTCCACGCCCGGCGCAAGATCACCAGGATCAGCTACCTTACGCCGACTATACCGACGACCCGCGAGATATCTGGCGCAATCCGTTGCTGGCCCGCGTCAACGTCTCCGAGGAAATTCAACTACTCTTACCAAACGTCCGCCGCCGCGCGGATGAGTACGTCAAAAGCCTGATCCCGGAATTGACACGCATCGCCACACCGCCATCCACTCACTGCCGCGCCTGTGAATTTCGCATTGCCGACGCTCAATCGAGCGGCTTTCACGAGTGCTGGGGCGAGATGGCAGCGATCAAGCCTCATATTCTCGATCTCTATCGTGTAAGCCAGGTCAATGGCGACGATGGACCGGCGGCCGACCAGCTTATCGCCCAGGGCAAAGCAGGCCTGTTCGACATACCCGAGAAATACCTGGCCCGTCGCGACGGGACCATCGGCGAGAACGCCCGCCGCCAACAAACACAGATTCAGTGCACCAGAGACGAACGTGAGTGGATCAGCGAAGAATTGGAAGATTTTCTGGAGTCACTGACCTATCCATTGCACTTTGTCGATTTTGAAACCTGCGCGCCGGCCATTCCCCGCTACCGGGGAATGCATCCTTATGAGACGATTGCCTTTCAATGGAGTTGCCACACGCTCGTCGCCCCCGATGCGCAACCACAACATTCCGAGTGGCTACAAGTAGCCGACATCTTCCCAAACCCGGCTTTCGCTCGATCTCTCCGTCGGCAATTGGGTGATGAAGGAGCGATTCTGATCTGGTCATCCCACGAAACGACCGTGTTACGGTTGATTCAAAAACAGTTGGCCGACCGTGGAGAGGGTGAATCGGATACCGCGGACTGGATCGGCCGCTTGTTAGCCAGTGAGCGGATGATCGACCTGAATCAAATAACGCTCAAACATTACTTCCACCCTCGCATGGGCGGGCGGACGACGCTCAAGGTCGTTGCCGATGCCGTGTGGCAAGCCGACCCCCACATCCGCGCTCGCCTGCCGCACTATCACCTGGAGACGGATCAAGGGGCGGCGGGGCCCTATCAAGCGCTTCCGCCGCTGGTCATAGGCGACAGGCAAATCGCTGTAGCCGAAGGGGTAGGGGCCATCCTGGCCTACTACGCCTTAATGGAGCGGACGGCGGCCAACGCCACGCTGGAGGTTAATCAATGGCGACGCCTCCTGTCGCAATACTGCGAGCTGGACACGATGGCAATGGTGATGGTGTGGTGGCACTGGCGACGGTTAACCGGGCAGATGACATAGTATAACAGAGACGGGGATTTCGCGAGCCGGGTCGCCGTTGACGCCCAGCCGATAATCCTGGCGGCTTTCTCGCCGTCCATCCGCGGATACGTATCCGGTATGGTGGGGCATCGCCTGAGCAATCGCCTCGGCCACGGCCGCAAACTCCCGATTGCGGACAAGCGTCAGAAGCACAGAGCCGGCATTATGGGTTGAGGAAAAACCGAGTAGCTGATCTACATCGCTCAAAAATACTTTTTGTCCCGTCCAGGTGTGGCATCCGACCACCATCACGTCCTCTCCATCCAGGCGAATTCCCAACTCAGAGCGGGCCGTCTGCCAAAACACCAACCTGCCCATCTCACTATTTAGCCCCGACTGAAGGGTCAACAGCAGTTGATCGCGCAGTTCCTCATCACTCTTGCGCGCATAAACCGCCGGCAGGCGGGCGAATTGAGCACCGACATCTTCAACCATCTGCCGCACGCGAGCATAAATCTGACGAATGGTTGCGGCCGGGTCGACCCGGCCTTGACCGCTCATTTGAGTTGCCATCGCCGGTGTTAATGGCGCTGCGCCTTTTACCAACCGCCTTTTTTCGCCACCCTTATATTCGCGAAGCCAATGGGCGAATAGGATACTGTCGGGCCATAGATGGTCGCCCGCGGCGGCCAGGACACCATAACACTTGAGGCGCTCGATAGCCAGGTCAATATCCAGCTCGTCATAGGGTAAGCGGCGGACAGGTTTTTCCTGGGCCACAGTCGTCGCCACGTCGCGCTCCACGTCGCTAAAGTTGCTCCACCACTGTTCAAAATACGGACTCATCTCCGGCGTCAGCCGCTGATTGAGTTGACTTGGCTGCGGCCGCTCGCCTCGCGCTTTGCCCATCAGCCAATCCGCGGCCACGGCCTGAACGAAAAATGGCAACGTCCCAGCATGATGCCGAATAAAGGCCACGTCCTCGTCATCGGCCACAATCCCCACACTGCGGGCCGGAATCTTGACCAGAGCCTCCAAATCAGCGGGGCTGAGGCCGGAAAGATAGATAGGCGTCGGGTAAAAGATGTTATAGAAAGGCGACGTAGGCGGCAAACCGACGAAGTTGCCGAGTCGATTATTGTCCCAATAAGATGCCGTCACGTAGGCCAGATCGTAATCCCACACGCCGGCCAACGCACGCAACTCCGTCATGAAGTCGGCGTTGAAGTCGGCCGTTCGCAACTGGTCGAATTCATCCATCAGCAGGATGATGCGACGGTCGCCAAACTCATAGAGCAGCGATTCCAAATCGTATACATCGGCCGTGGACCGCGCGTGGTCTAGCCCCGTGGGCGTGCGGGGCAGGCTGCTCAGCAACTTGCGGTAGACGCGACCGTAAAATTCGGCCGCCGTCTTGCACGCGGAGACATCCACGTAGATCATCAGATAGCGGCCAGCATCCGGCAGAAAGGAAGCCATGACCTCTGGATGAGAGATGTGTTGAAGGAAGGACGTCTTGCCCGCCCGCCGCAACCCCAGAACACTGACGCAGTGGGTCTGTGTTCCAGCTAACGTTTCAAAAAATAGCCGGGTTTGGCCTGTCCGGCCGAAGAAGTTACCCGGTAATCGGACGGGCGGCCCGACCACGTAGGGCGTTTTCATGGGTGCACTTCCTCCGGCCCTCCGGCCAACCCATCATTCGTATACCCCTCAATGACCAGTTGGTCAATTACTCGGGCAACATCGCCGGCAGCGAGGGGGCGTCGTTCATGGCGTCGATTGGCAAAGCTGACCAAACGATGGCAAATCGTCTGGATGAGAAAGGGATGGCCCTTCGCGAATTGCCAGATGCGGTCAACAGCTTCATCATCGACACTCAAAAGCCCCGCTATGGGTCGCCGGATAAGGGTCATCGACTGATCAAAATCAAGAGGCGACACCTCATAATGCGCGGTCAGGTTTGTCAGGGGTGCCCAGAAGGGTTCCAGCAGGGCGGCCGAACCACAAAGCAAAAAAACGATTCGTGCTCGATGTTGAATCTGTGATCGCAAGTAGGCCAGAACTTCCGTCTCGAGTGTCCCGGCTTCGATGCCGGCGCGAATCTCTTCGAATTCGTCAATCGCCAACAGGATTAGACCGTCGTCGGGCAAGGTCTCCTCGAGCCTGTCGAGGCAGCGGTCGAAGGCCGCAAAGGCTGTCTCGCCGGGAACGGCGCTATCCGGGATAGAACGCTCCAGGTTCGATGTGTTGAGCCGGCGGCAGATGTCACGCGCCAGGCGGCGCAGCCATTCATCCGTCGGCCGTCCGGCATAACGTTGCAGATCGATATAGGCGGGAAAAAGTAGACGCCCCCGATTTTCGCGAAGCGGCCGGCCACGGTCCCCTTCCACCAATTGATAGAGCGTAGACGTCTTGCCGATGCGGCGCGGGCCATGGAGCAAGAGGGCGTTCGGCTGACCAGTGACGGACAGATTCTCGTCGAACCAGGCAAATAGCTCTTCGCGCCCAACATAGAGAGAGGACGAGACACCGGTCAGGGGGCGACCAACGACAAAAGGGTTGGCGATGAGAGCGCGAGCCTCAGGCAACGCAATATCCATAGGGTTCGGTAGTTCCTTTTCCACATCCAGCGCCGCGGCCCACGCACCAGCCGGCGTAAAGCTGCCGCCTATAGCCAAAAGCCGCCCACACGCGCGATCATCCGATACAAGTTGTTGGCACTACCGATAAATCTGTTGGTCGTTCCCGACCGGGACGGACGCGACCGATGCGCCCAAGACACATCGATTGCGACGACATTATAGGTAATATGTATGGGGGTGACAAGCAGTAAGTTTAGCGGCTTGGGTCGGCCAGAATATTGCGGTAGATCGAGGCCAAGAGCCGGGCAGACGATGCCCAACTGAACTGAGCGCTGCGTTCGAACCCCGCTGCGAGGAGCCGTTGCCGGGCGACCTCGTCGCCCAAGAGCCCGATCAGCGCCGCCGACCAGGCAGATTCATCGTGGGGAGAGAGCAACACGGCGCTGCTGCCGGCCACCTCGGGCAGGCTGGAGGCATCAGATGACAGCACCGGCGTGCCGCAGGCCATCGCTTCCAGCAACGGCAAGCCGAAACCCTCATACAGGCTGGGGAAGGCCAGCAGATCGGCCGCCGAATAGAGTGCAGGCAGATCGGCGTCGTCGACGAAACCGGCCAGCTTCACGCGCTCTCCCAATCCTTGCCGCTCGATTTCCTTCGGAAGTCCCTCATCCAGCCATCCCTTACCGCCCACGATCACCAGTGAATGAGGATGATGACCGGTGACAGGGCGAAAGGCACGCACCAGCATCTCGTAATTTTGCGCGGCTGAACGGTGCCGACGGCGAGCACAAACGGTCTTGGCAAGCCATAGCGGTCACAAACGGCATCAGCGGCGGTGGCGTCAGTCACCGGCCGAAAGCGTTCATTGACGCCACCGTATAGCACTGAAATTCGTTCCGGGGCTACTCCCCAAACGATTGCAAATCACCTCGCGTCGACCTGAATCGGCCAGATGTGGTCGGCCCGCTCGACCGACCACGGTACGACACGGTTAAGATACTCGACCAACTTGACTGGAAATGTCTCCGGTAGTGGATGAAGGCATGTCATGAACCGTCAGGATAGTTGGAATTCGACCGCTGACGGGGCAAAACAAAGTCGGGGAATGAAATAGATCGAGCGCCCGGTGAAACTCTGAACCGGCAGCGGCAGGCGCGCGCGATACCATAGCCGGTACAACCATCGCTCACCAAGCGGTGCGGCGCGGTGGGCAACACCCGTCGCGACCGGCAGAGGATCGGCCACGGCAGGACCGACGGTGGCCGCGCGGAGAATAGTTTATAGTCGAAATCGGGCGCCTCAATAACCAGGGCGTGAATCAAGTCTGCGTGTAATGGCCGATTCCCCCGCCCCGGGTCAGCGCGGCCGTGACGTCGAACCCAATGACCGCCCTGCTCCGGCCGCCCATTCCCATTATTCCACGTCGTTGTAAGTCCAGTGGCGATTGGCAAAAGTTCCAGAATAGCACGACCAGCACAGCGACGGCCAGTGACAGGTTATCGGCCAACCGCGTCGTAGGCCTGCAACGCCCTGATGCTACTCACCAGCGAACGGAACACCGGCGTCATGAAAACACGATGGGAATGCGAATCAGCACGCCCACAGCGCTGACGATGAAAAACATCGTGAACTGCCTCCGCCGCGAGCGCGAGCGTGAATCGGGTACGTCCAATAGCGATTCCAGAGAAATTGCTGAACACCGCGGCAACGAAGCGAAATCGCCGAAGCGATGGTTGGCCCCAGATGCGTGATGAAGTATTCACTGAACCCAAAGCCGCTCAGCAGAACGTATAACCACGCCCCGGCAGGACAAGACCGTTGGCCGGATTCAGCAGCAGATTAAAGATACCGAAATCGACGACAAAGCCGATGCCGCCTACGACAAGAAATTTGATAAAACGCTCGGCCTTTGGGCTTCACCCCAAAACGGCTCGATACGTCAGCAAAATATGCGATCATTCTGGACATTCCTTATCAACCGCTTGGCTCCGCTTGTTTGTAGACTGGTCAGCCAGACTTCCCGGTCGGAAGCCGACCAGGCGAACAATTGTAACAGGCCAATCATCGCGCCCAAATGCACGTAAATATTATTCACGTAAAGTTTATCAACCAGATGATGGACTGCCAACGCCACCCAGGCCGCCAATAACCCCACGACAATCCCACGTTCCGGCCACGCTATGCGTTTGGCAGCCAGATCGACTGCCCAATCAACACCAGCCAGAAGATCAGGTAGGCCAGAGACCGGCAGACCGACTTCGGCCAACAAGTTTAAATAGTAACTGTGCGCGGCCCAGTGCATCGGGAAAGTTTAACAGATCGTAGTCGCTATAAGCAGCAGCATAATCTGCTAAAGCCGACGCCCGTCCACAGGTCGTCGCGCGCCATGCCAACGGCCGCCTGCCAATGGGCCAGCTGCTCGACAACGGCATAGTTGGTGTCGTTGATATCGACTCGCGCACGTCGCCCAGCGTAAATTCATCGCCAAAGCCGCTGAGACGGTCGACGACGGCCAAGGCCGGCCCAAACCTAGCCGACGTACCCAGCAACAAACCACTTCCCAGCAAGACGGCTGACGCGCCCATGAGCAAGAAACCAGGTAGCAAACGCTGGCACTGAACAAGGCTATCACGGCCAGACCCGCCAGAAAACCAAGCCAAGCACCCGGCTCCAGGACAGGATCAACCCCAGCGAACCGGCAACGGCCGACAGCAGCGCGACGCCCAGCCAAACACCATAGGGAGACAGGAAGCTGTTCGTGACACGGTTTCGCCGGCGCTCAATCCAGGCGACCAAAAGCCCCAGCACAAGGCCGATGGCCAACAGGGCAATCAGGTTCATGTAGCCGCCGAACGGGTTGGGTTGCTCAAAAGTGCCGTAGGCTCGATAAAACCTGCCCAGCACCAGGAAGTGCTCCGGCCCCTTCCCCCGCAGGCCGAACTGCCAGATTCCGATACACGCCTGGACGCCACCCGCCGCCAGCAGCATGACCAGCACCAGGCGCATAACGGCCGGGTATCCGGTTGGCCGCCGGGAAGGATCGCTCGCCAGGTCGAGGATCAACCAAACAATTAACCCAATTTCCAGCCATTTCAACAGTTCAATTAATCCCAGAGGGATCGAGTAGGCATCCAGCAGGCTCAAGGCGGCAATCAGGATAAGCAATATCCAGGGAACGTTGAACACTGAACTGGCTATGCGCAAACGTCGACGAGCCAAGCCCGTACCGATCCAGGCCGCAACCGTTAGCAGCAAGACGATTTGTCCACTATCCAGCAGAGTGGGGCCAAGAATGATGGCCTCCAGCGCGCCGAAAGGCCCAAGAAGCAAGGCCACACCCAGCCCAACCAGCGGATAGACAAGCGTTGCGATCAGCAGAGCCGCGCCAACGACCAGCCCCCCCGCCATCGGCAACGGTAGCCGCGAAATCAGCAAAGCCACGACAACGGCCGCCCCATAGACAACCCACCTGCTTGCCGGCCCCGAAGCCCACCCTGGCGATGAAAGACGATTGATCAAATTCGCTGCCGAAAATAGTTGATAGTCTGGGTCAGGCCTTCCTCAACCGAAACACGCGGCTCCCAACCAAGAATGGTTCGGGCGCGGGTGATGTCGGGGCGGCGAACCTGGGGATCATCGACAATCCGATCATCGGTCGGCTCGATGCAGACGATCTCTGAATCGCTATTTGCCAGCCGCACCATCATCTCGGCCAGTTCCATAACGCTCATCTCCATATCAGGGTTGCCGATATTGACCGGCATAGGCTCCTCGGAGAGAAGCAGCCGATAGATTCCCTCGATCAGATCGCTGTAATATTGATAGGCACGAGTCTGCTGGCCGCGACCGTAGACAGTGATCGGTTGATTTGTCAGAGCCTGATAGATGAAGTTCGGTACGGCGCGGCCGTCGTTCAGCCGCATGCGCGGGCCATAGGTGTTGAAGATACGCACGATGCGGGTCTCCAGGCCGTGATAGCGATGATAAGCCATCGTAATAGCCTCGGCGAACCGCTTGGCCTCGTCGTAGACGCCGCGCGGGCCAATAGGATTGACGTGGCCCCAGTAGGATTCCGGCTGTGGATTCACTTTCGGGTCGCCATAAACCTCTGATGTGGAAGCCAGCAGAAACCGCGCCCCCTTCTGCTTGGCCAAGCCCAATGTGTTGTGCGTGCCCAGTGAGCCGACCTTCAGTGTTGGAATAGGATGCTCCAGATAGTCATTGGGGCTGGCCGGCGAAGCAAAGTGGAGAACGGCATCAAGCGGGCCGGGGACATAGATATACTGGCTGACATTATGCTTGATAAAACTGAACTGGTCGTGTCCATAGAGATGGGCGATGTTGTCCATGCTGCCGGTAATGAGATTATCCATGCCGACGACGGTATGCCCTTCGGCGATGAAGCGGTCGCACAAATGCGATCCCAGAAATCCGGCTGCGCCGGTAATTAATACTCGCATATGATCTCCAGACGTGTAGAAGCCCGCGCAGATGGGAGGTTTTGATCGACCATCAACGTACTATCTCCGGGCAATCCGTTTTTATGATTTCAATCCCTGATTTTACCTCCAGCAGGGAGTGCGGGCGAATCCGCGTCCGTGCTATAATCTATTGTCATGGAAAACGTAGCAACCTTACCTTCTGCGCCGGCGCAGGAAGTTGACATTCACGACAAACGCAAAGCCGATCACATCCGTATCAACCTGGAAGAGGATGTGGCTTTCAAAAAGCTCACCAATGGTCTGGAAGCTTATCACTTCGCGCACCAGGCACTTCCCGAACTGGACTTGGCGACGATTGATACGACCATTGAGGTATTGGGCAAACGACTGCGCACGCCCTTGCTCATTTCGTCCATGACCGGCGGCACGGCCAAAGCGCGCGAGATCAACCGCACGCTGGCCGCGGGCGCTCAGGCCACAGGCATGGCGATGGGGCTTGGCTCCATGCGCGCCGGCATCGAAGACTCTACACTGGAGACCACCTATCAGGTTCGCGACGTCGCTCCCGACATTTTGCTGTTTGCCAATCTGGGCGCAGTACAGCTCAATTACGGCTACGGCTTAACCCAGTGCCGGCAGGCGGTTGACATGATCGAAGCCGATGCCCTCATTCTCCACCTGAATCCCCTGCAAGAGGCGGTTCAACCCGAGGGCGACGGCAATTTTGCGGGATTGCTCAACAAAATCGAGGCCATTTGCCGGCAGCTGCCCGTGCCGGTTATAGCCAAGGAAGTGGGCTGGGGATTCTCGCGCGAAGCGGCTCGCCAACTGGCAGACGCGGGCGTGGCTGCCATTGACGTGGCCGGCGCGGGGGGAACCTCTTGGAGCCAGGTCGAAATGTATCGCGCCCCCACCGCTCGCCATGCTCGAATCGCCGGGGCGTTCATCGATTGGGGCATTCCAACAGCCGACTCCATTCGTTATTGCCGCGAGGCTGCGCCCGACTTGCCCGTTTTTGCCAGCGGCGGCATCCGCGACGGGATTGAGGCGGCCAAATGTATCGCCCTCGGCGCGTCGCTGGTCGGATTGGCCGGCGAATTCCTGCGCGCGGCCGACCGGGATGGCGTCGCGGGCGTCGTCGAATTATCCGACACGATCACCCAGGAATTGCGCGTGGCGATGTTTTGCGCGGCCGCCGGCGATCTTCACGCTCTGGCCCGCACGCCGCTGCACAAGACATTCTAGTCGAAAAAACCAACCTCTTCACGTGACGCTATGATGAATTCACTTGACAACTGGTCGGCCGCCTTCCTGCCGGCTATCGACGCCGAGATGCGAGCCGTACTCGGCGCGGATGATCCGAGCCGTTCCGCCAGCCCATTTTATGGCATGATCCACTATCATATGGGCTGGGTGAATGACCAGATGCGCCCGATTGAAAGCAACGGCGGCAAACGCATCCGGCCAGTTTTGTGCTTGCTTGCCTGCGCCGCCGCCGGGGGAGACTGGGAGCTGGCGGTTCCGGCGGCCGCGGCCATCGAGATTCTGCATAACTTCTCACTCGTCCACGACGACATACAGGACAACAGCCCCACCCGGCGCGGTCGCCCCACGCTTTGGACGCTCCAGGGACAACCTCAGGCGATTAACACCGGCGATGCGATGTTCGCCATGGCCCACTTAGCGCTGAACCGGCTGACCCAACACGGAGTGCCGCCGGCGGTCGTGGTACGCGCCTTGCGCCGGTTCGACGAAACGTGCATTGCCCTGACCGAGGGCCAATATACCGACATGAGTTTCGAGACACGGAGCGCGGTCACCGTCGATGAATATATCGCCATGATCACCGGCAAGACGGCCGTCCTGATTGCCCTAGCGGCCGAGCTGGGTTCGCTGGTGGCCCGCGCCGATGACCAGCGGATTCATGCATTTGCCGACTATGGGTTGAATATGGGATTGGCCTTCCAGGTACAGGACGACATCCTGGGCATCTGGGGCGACGAAGTGCTGACGGGAAAATCCGCAGCCACCGACATCACCACACGCAAAAAGACGCTTCCCGTTCTCTACGCCCTGTCGAAGAGCCAACAGTTGCGCGAGCTGTACGATGGAGAAGAAAGTGGACAGGAGTTTGTGCGTCGCACGGTGGAAATTCTGGACGAAACCGGCGCGCGCCAGTTCGCCGGCGATGCCGCGGAACGGTACACCAACATGGCAATCGCCGGACTGTCGGCCGCCCAACCCGTTGAGCCGGGTGCCGGCGCCCTGCGAAATTTAACCGCCACCTTGTTGCGGCGCGATTTTTAACAAAAAGCCCGGATAACCTCACAGGTATCCGGGCTTTCTCGTCAATTATTTGACCTTCGGAAGGCTATTCGCTTTCCTCTTCTTCGTCATCTTCCCAGGTCTCTTCGCCTTCTACATCCTCAACCGCGAGGTCGGCCACGTCTTCTTCTTCCCAGCCGTCCTCATCCTCATCCCAGTCGCTATTCTCGTCAATTTCGTACTCGCTGACGATGGCGACACGCGAAGCGTCGGCCGCGGCAGCAGCGATGGCCGCCAGAATCTCAACGTCTGTATCGTCGTCGATCAAGGCGCTGCTGGTTAGGCGGGTTGCCCCGGCCGCCAATTCGGGATCCATGAAGAAGTCCTCCGGCAATTCCAGGGGTTCGTCCTCTTCGGGTCGGAAGCCCGTGCCGGCAGGGATTAGCTTGCCGATAATGACGTTTTCCTTCAGGCCGATGAGGCGATCTTCCTTGCCGGCAATCGCCGCCCCAGCCAACACCTTAATGGTGTGCTGGAAGGAACTGGCCGACAGGAAGCTGTCGGTGTTAAGTGACGCCTTCGTGATACCCAACAGAACCGGCTCGGCTTGTGCCGGTTGACCACCCTCGATTTCTACTTCCTCATTCTTCTCCTGGAAGAGAGGCGCATCGACCAGGTCTCCAGGCAACATGTCCGTGTCACCGGACTCAGTCACCACGACCTTGCTCAACATTTTGCGGATGATGACCTCAAAATGCTTGTCGTGGATATTCTGCCCTTGCGGACGATAGACCTGTTGCACTTCGCGCAAGAGATATTGCGTCACGGCGTCGCGCCCCAAAATCTCCAGAATGCGATGCGGGTTGCGCGAGCCTTCGGTCAACTGATCGCCGGCCTGAACCTGCTGGCCGTCGCTGATGAGCAGCCGCACACCGGCCGCGATCTCGTAATCGCGCTCCTCGCGACTCTCCCAGGTGACCCGCAGACCGTTTTCATCCAGCGTGACGCGGCCCGGGTGACGGGTGTGGATGATCTCGTCGCCGCTCTCGGCCAATGTCTCGCCAACCACGACTTCCTGATTGTTCTCCACCAGAACATTCCATCCGGAGGGCACCTCGTAGATATCATCGACGAGTTTCGTATTGGTGACACCCACGTGCCGCACGCTATCGACCACGCGCAGCGCGGCAATGCCGTCAATCTCGGTCATGACTGCCTCGCCGCGAGGCCTCTGGCGCGCCTCAAACAGCTCTTCAACACGCGGCAAACCTTGGGTGATATCGCCGCCGGCCGAAGCCGTACCGCCGGTATGGAACGTGCGCAAGGTTAACTGCGTGCCCGGCTCGCCGATGGATTGTGCAGCCACAATACCGACGGCCACGCCCAGGTCCACGGGTTTGCCGCGGGCCAGATCGGTGCCGTAACACTTGCGGCAGATGCCCAGCCGTAGCTCACAGGTCATGGGGGAGTGGACGTAGACTTCGCTGATGTTGATCGCCCCCACGGCATCAGCCGTTTCGGCGGTGAAATAATCGCCTTGGGCGATCAGTATCTCGCCGGTCTCCGGGTCGGTCACTGTTTCGGCCGCGACCCGACCGATCAATCGTTCGGCCAGTGTTTGCTTGCCGAAGTTATCGCTGCGACGCACCCAGATACCCTTATCCGTGCCGCAGTCCTCCTCCATGATGATGATGTCCTGTGCCACGTCGACAAGACGGCGCGTCAGGTAACCGGCGTCGGCCGTACGCAGAGCCGTATCCGCCAGGCCCTTCCGCGCGCCATGGGTGGAGATGAAGTACTCCAGTGCTTCCAGACCTTGCCGGAAGTTCGACTGGATCGGTACCGGGATGATTCGACCTTGCGGATCGGCCATCAGACCACGCATACCGGCCAGCTGGGTGATGGGGCCGAAGCCGCCCTTACCCGCGCCCGACAGCGCCATGATCGCCAGCGGACCATAAGGATCCATGGCCTTCCTCACGGCGTCAGCCACCTGATCCTTGGCTTCATTCCACTGCTCGATAGTCCGCTGATACTGTTCGTCCTCAGTCAATAGACCTCGCCGGAACTGACGGTCGATCTCGTCGACCCGCTTCCGCGCGCCGTCAAGGATGTCGCCACGCTGCTCAGGAATAGTCAGGTCGGCCACAGCCACGGTTGTGCCGGATATAGTGGCGAACCGGAAACCGATATCCTTGATCGCGTCAACCATCAGGATGGTTTGTTCATCGCCGATGATCTGGTGGACGCGATTGATCAGCGAGTTAACGCCAGCCTTGTCCAGGATGCGATTGATGAAACGTGCCTGTTCCGGCAGAGCCAGATTAAACAAGGCACGGCCGGGTGAGGTCTCGATGAGCCGCGTGCGGGCTTTCCCGTCCACGTAGCGCATGCCGTCATCCTTCCAATAGGTGCGGGTCAGCACTTTAATCTTGGCGTGGATGTCAACGAAGCCTAACTCATAAGCGGTTTCGACTTCCTCCAGACTGCTGAAAACACGGCCTTCACCCATCCGGCCGTCGCGGATCATGGTCAGGTAGTAGACGCCGAGCACCATGTCCTTCGAAGGGCCGACAATCGGCTGGCCGTCGGCCGGCTTCAGCAGGTTGCGCGAGGCCATCATCAGGGACTTGGCTTCCTCGACGGCCTTGTCCGACAAAGGCACATGAACGGCCATCTGATCGCCGTCGAAGTCAGCATTAAAGGCCGCACAGACAAGAGGATGCAGCTGAATCGCCTTGCCCTCGACCAGCTTGGGCATGAAAGCCTGGATGCCCAGACGGTGCAGCGTTGGTGCGCGGTTGAGCAGGATAGGCCGGCCCTGGATGACTTCCTCCAGCACCTCCCACACCTCAGGCGGCTGGCGCTCCATAAAGCGCTTGGCGCCCTTTACGTTGCTGGCGTGACCATATTCAACCAGCTTGCTGATGACGAACGGCCGGAACAGTTCCAGAGCCATCGTCTTCGGCAAACCACACTCACCCATCCTCAGCTTGGGGCCGACGACGATCACCGAGCGACCCGAATAGTCGACGCGCTTGCCGAGTAAGTTGCGACGGAAGCGTCCCTTCTTGCCCTTCAACATGTCTGACAGAGACTTCAACTCGCGGCGGCCGCGTCGACTCAGCGCCTTGCCGCGCTGGCTGTTGTCGATCAGGCTGTCGACGGCTTCCTGCAACATACGCTTTTCGTTGCGCACGATCACGTCCGGCGCGCCCAACTCGAGGAGCCGCTTCAGACGATTATTACGATTAATGACACGGCGATAGAGGTCGTTGAGGTCAGACGTGGCAAAACGGCCGCCGTCCAACTGCACCATTGGGCGCAGATCGGGCGGGATAACCGGCAGCACAGTCAATATCATCCACTCCGGCCGGTTACCGCTGGCGCGCAATGCCTCAACCACCTGGAGACGCTTGGTCGCGCGCTTGGCCGCCTGCTTAGAGCGGCTTGTGCGCACCTCGCGCCACAAGTCGCGCGACAGCTTTTCCAGGTCCATGTTTCGCAAAATCTCGTGGAATGCCTCAGCACCCATGGCCGCGCGAAAGACGTTGCCGAACTTGCTCTTGTATTCGCGATACTTGTTCTCGTCCAGGAAGGTCATCTGCACGAGTTGCTCAAGTTGGTCGCGATTGGCCTGGGCCTGTTGCCGCAAGCGGATGAGCCGTTGATCCATGCGCTCGCGCAGATCGTCGCCGGCCGAGCCGATTTCGACTTGCAGTTCCTCAATCTCGCGATTGAGTTCATCAAGCTCTTGCTTTTGCTCGTCTTCGAGCGCCTTCTGGGTCGTCTCCAGACGCTCCTTGGTGATCTCCTGGACCTGCACGATGTGCTCGCGGCCGACTTTCTCACCCTTTTGGACGAGCAATTCACCCGACAGGATGATATCCTCCGTCGCGACCGAGTTCTTAAGGTTCGTCAGGCGCTGTTCGATGACTTTGGCTTCTTGAACAAGCTCGTCGGTGCGCACGCCGATACGATCCTCAAAGGTGCTAATTAATTCATCGCGGGCCGCTTCCAGCTCGCTGACCTTGGTAGTCTCTTCGGCCGTGGATTCTTCGAGCTGTTCCACCAGCTTCGATTCCAGCTGAACTTCGGCTTCTTGCAATTCTTCACCGAGCCGCTTGAGCGCTCGCTGCCGGGCGTCCTCATCGACACTGGTGATAACGTATTGGGCAAAATAGAGAACCCGGTCGAGATTACGACGGGATATATTCAGCAACAGGCCCATATAGCTGGGAACGCGGCGAGTGTACCAGACGTGGGCCACCGGCGCGGCCAACTCGATATGGCCGAGACGTTCGCGACGAACCGAGGATCGGGTAATTTCGACCCCGCACTTGTCGCAAACGATGCCCTTATAGCGAACATTTTTGTATTTACCGCAATAGCATTGCCAATCCCTGGTGGGACCAAAAATTGCTTCACAAAACAAACCGTCCTTCTCAGGACGCAACCTGCGGTAGTTGATTGTCTCAGGCTTGGTGACCTCACCATATGACCAGGAGCGGATTTGCTCCGGAGACGCGAGGCTGACGCGTAACGAGCGGAAATCGGTTGTCTCCACTAATGACCTCCCAAAATCATTAAGGCTCTACCCTTCCGGAAAAAGCGCGATCCGATATTTCAATAAGCGTGATCAGCGTGATCGTAGAATAATTCAGTGGTCAAACGCGCAAAAGAGCGACTGGGCAACTGCCAGCGCTCTTGGACACGTTCTCTGCGAACTATTTGCAATTATATCGGCATCCGTCAATATGTCAAATAATATGTCAAATTTCTCACCGAAATTAACGTTACTCACGCGATCTAGAATTATATCATATATAATCCAGAATACAAGTGGTTTATGTAAACCCAAACAGCTGCTCCTCAGCAGCGAGTCCATGGTCGAAGAGACCTCAGCCCAGCCGAATGTGGGCCTGACCGCGAAGCGACTGATTCACCTGTTGCACATCGATCTTGAGGACCTCCCCCCACTTTTTGATCACAGCCAACTCATTCGTTCGCTTGCTATCGTCCAGCACGATCAGACTATGCTGATGCAAAGCGGGGGCGAAGAAAGGCAACGCCGGGTAGCGCGACAAAGTGGCGATAGACTTTGGCCCGTCGACCAGCAACAGGTCAATTTGCTCGGCCTGCTCCAATATTTGCCGCGCCACGACCAGAGAATACCAGGCAGCACCAGAGTCGGCGTTAGCCTCAAGCGGGGCGTGCAGAACCGTCACGTAATCAGCCAAACCCTCATGAACAATCGCCGACGTCATGACGGCGTGCCATTTTTCGTCTTCCTCAAGGGAGAAGATATGGCCCTGCCCCAATTGCCGTAGTAAATTCCCGATGAGAAGAGTGGAAACGCCGGCTCCACATTCCACCACCGTCCGATAGCCATTGTACTGAATGGTAGAAAGCAGACTCTGCAAGTTGTTGGCTTCCATTGCCCAGAAACCATAGGGTACGAAGGTCTTTCCAAACAGGGGTTGCAGATTGATGAACGCTCGCAATTCGCGATTTTCGTTTTCCAGTCCCAGCATTCCGGTGCGCTTGCGATCGACATAAAACAAAACGATAAGAACAACCAAGGCCCAGGCTATGGCTGCTCCGGTAGCCAGCGGCTGATAGATGTAATAAATGACCAGGTAAAATACTAGGGTCGAGACAAAGGCGGCAGCCGCAACAAGCAAAAGGCGATCGCGGGTGATCGTGCTGGAGTTGTTCATATCTGTGTGCTCCTCCCCGGAGCTCGTACTACGCTTCCGGTATTTCGGCGCTGCCCGTGGTTTCCAAGTCATGGCCCACCTGCTGCCGAAGATAAGCTTCCATAAAGTCGTCGAGGCGGCCGTCGAGCACCGCCTGGGTGTTGCCGACTTCGTGCCCGGTTCGATGATCTTTCACCATCTTATAGGGTTGCAAGACGTAGGAGCGAATCTGGCTGCCCCAGCCCGCGTCCACATCCTCACCCTTCAACGCCGCTATCTCTGCGTTTTGCGTGCGTTGCGCCAGATCGAAAAGTTGTGATTTCAGGATGCCCATCGCAACCTGGGTGTTTTGGGTCAGCGAGCGCTGGTTTTGGCACGAGACGACCAGGCCGGTCGGAATGTGGGTGATGCGCACGGCCGTTTCATTCTTCTGCACGTGCTGCCCGCCCGCTCCACTGGCCCGAAAGCGGTCGATGCGTAAATCCTTCTCGTCGATCTCGATCTCGATATCCTCGGCTACGTCAGGCCAAACTTCCACCTTGGCAAACGAGGTATGCCGCCGGCTAGAACTGTCATAGGGGGAGATGCGCACCAACCGGTGGACGCCGCGCTCGGCCCTCAGCCAGCCGTAGGAATAGCTTCCTTCAATCGACATCATGCAACTCTTGATGCCTGCCTCGTCGCCGGCGCTCTCATCAAGCACTTCCACCTTCATCCGGTGTTGCTCGGCCCAGCGAATGATCATGCGCTGGAGCATTTGCGCCCAGTCCTGGGCCTCGGTTCCGCCTGCGCCGGCGTGGATGGCGACGATGGCTCCCTCATCATCGTACTCACCCGACATCAACGTGTGGAACTCCAGTTGAGCCACGTCGGCCGACAGCCGCACGACCTCCGTCGCCAGTTCGTTGTAGAGTCCTTCGTCTCCCAGCTCGGCCAGTTCGAGGTTATCACTCAGTGAGCGACTTAGCGACTGCCACACGCTAACCTGCTCTCGCAGCCGGGTAAGCTCGCGCATGACCTTCTGACCTGCAACCGGATCATTCCAGAAGTCGGCCTCGGCTATTTGCTCTTCAAGTTCCGCGATTCGAGCCTCCTTGCCAGCAACGTCAAAGACGCCCCCGAAGCAAATCGATAACGTGGATCAGTTCCGTCAGTTGATTAACTAAGTCTTCCATGATGTTTGTATCTCCCCGTGGGGTTATATGTTTCCGTAAATTTCCGACCCATATTCACACAAAGGCCGGGGCTATTTATTGATCAAACAGTCCTTCGATAAATTGGTCGGCATCAAAAGGCGCCAGGTCCTGGATGCGCTCGCCGGTGCCAATAAACCGGACCGGTAAGCCCAGTTCGCGGTAAATAGCGAATACCATCCCCCCCTTGGCCGTGCTGTCCAGCTTGGTAAGGATAACGCCGCTGGCGTGAACCGATTCCTTAAACTTGGCGGCCTGAGCCAGTGCGTTCTGGCCGGTGGGGGCATCTAATACGAGCAATACGTCATGGGGCGCGGCATGGACGCTCTTGCGGCAAACCCCATAGACCTTTTCCAGTTCCTTCATCAAGTTAAACTTCGTATGGAGGCGTCCGGCAGTGTCGATGAACAGCAAATTATAGCCGCGAGCGCGCGCGGCGCGGATGCCGTCATAGGCCACGGCCGCGGGATCGCCGTTCGGTTGGCCGGCGATAACCGGCACGTCAGCCCGTTCACCCCATATCTCTAGTTGGTCGATGGCCGCCGCGCGGAACGTATCTCCGGCGGCCAGCATCACCTTATACCCCAGACCCTTGTAACGCTGAGCCAGCTTACCGATGGTCGTCGTCTTGCCGGAACCATTCACGCCGACGATCATCACGATAGTGAGCAGCCGTTTTTCCTCCATCTCGAATGTAGGCGGATCGACCAGGATAGCCCGTAGCTGGCCGCGCAATGCATCGAGCAGCTGATCGGCTCGATACAAACCTTCCTTGCGCACCTGCTCCCGCAACGTATCGACCAGATATACGGTCGTCGGCACCCCGACATCAGCCTGGATCAGCAAAGCCTCCAGGTCTTCCCAGGTCTCCTCCGTAATATCGCCCGCGCCCAGTACCGTAGCGATCTGGCCGAACACCGACTGGCGGGTACGATTTAATGACTCGCGAATGCTCTTGAACAAATTGACCTCAAAGTATGTTAAATAAAGGCGGGACGGGGAAGAGGCGGGAGGGGTCAGTCCGGTGTGGACAATGTAATGATTTCGCCGTCTTCCGTCAACTGCTCGATTCGGAGTTGAGCCTGATCCAGCAAAATGCCGCAGCGGGCGGCCAGCCGGCGGCCGCGCTCGAACAGACTCAAGGAGGCATCCAGCGTCAAATTGCCGGATTCCAGTTCGGCCACAGTCTGTTCCAGTTCCAGCAGTGCATCTTCAAAAGAAAGCTCTTCGATCCCTTCACTCATAGGGCTGATTGTAGTGCAAAACAACGCCATCTACCAAATCGCTCAAGATAAAAAGGGTGGAAGCCACTGATGACTTCCACCCTGATTCAATTGCCGAACAGCCGTGCCGGCGGTAGATTTTGGCCAACTCGCCAGCCGAACCGCCTATATATTTATGTATTCTGGGGCGTAGTCACCACGGCCAGCGGCTCCGCCTCTCGCTTGGAGCGCCCAATGGCCCAACCCAAGAGAGCGATCAACAAAATGGTCACGATAATTACGCCAATGCCGCGCTCGTTATAGCGCACGACGATGGGAGCAATAATCAAGCTGACCAGATTGACGACCTTGATCATCGGATTCAACGCCGGGCCGGCCGTATCCTTGAGGGGGTCGCCGACTGTGTCGCCGACGACGGCCGCCTTGTGGCGCTCCGATCCCTTGCCCGTGTTGGCCTCGACGTTACGCTCTTCGTCTTCGATAAGCTTCTTGCCGTTATCCCAGGCGCCGCCGGTGTTGGACATAAACACGGCCAGCAGCATACCGGACACGATGATACCCGCCTGGAAACCGCCCAGCGCCTCCACCTGGAGTAACAGGCCGACAGCGATAGGTGTGACCACGGCCAGGATAGCAAGGTTGATCAAATCCCGTTGCGCGGCGATGGTAGAGATCGTGACGGCGCGAGCATAATCCGGTTTTCTGGTTCCTTCCAGGATACCCGGAATGCGGAACTGACGGCGAACCTCGTCCACCATCTGCCCAGCCGCCCGGCTGACGGCACGAATAGCCAGCGAGGAGAACATCCACGGCAACGCGCCGCCCAGCAGCATGCCCACAAAGACGAGTGGCTGCGACACGCGAATGCCGCTCGCCAGCGCCTCAGGATTCACCAGTGACACGTCGGTGATGAACGATCCGAATAGGGACACCGCGGCGATTACCGCTGAACCGATGGCAATACCTTTGGTGATGGCCTTGGTCGTATTCCCCACAGAATCCAGATCGGCCATGATCTGGCGCGCTTTTGGCTCCAGCCCCGCCATCTCACCGATGCCGTTGGCATTGTCGGAGATAGGCCCAAAGGAGTCCATGGCCACGTTATTGCCGGTCAGCGTCAACATGCCGATACCGGTCATGGCGATGCCGTAGAGCACAAACGTGAACTGGATAAACTCGGGCGAGAAGCGGTCAGAGGTGAACTGAGCCACAGGAATGTTGGTGTAGATGAGGATCGCCGCCACGATCGTTGCGGCAATAACAACGACCGACCAGACGGCCGACTCATACCCCGAGGCCAAGCCGGAGAGGATGGTCGTGGCCGGGCCGCCAGATGTGCTGTCGCGAATTTCCTTGACGGGGCGATAGTGTGTACCGGTGAAGTAATCAGTCAGCCGGTCGATAACGATCGCCAGCCCCACGCCCACCGCCGTCGAAAGGAACGGCCGCCACCACCCGCCGGGAACGGTGTCCATATAGAACAGGGCGATGATGCCGAAGAGGACGACCGAGATGGCCGCCGAGGTCAGGAAGCCGCGGAAGATGGCCTGCATGGCGTTGCCGCTATCATCGGACTGGCCTTTCACCAGATAGGTGCCGACGATGGAAGCCACCACGCCAATGCCGCGAACCAGCAACGGGTAAAGGATGTACTCGTTATGGCCGGTGATGAGCGTCAGCGTCACGCCCAGGATCAGGCCGGAAACGATGGTGACTTCGTAAGACTCAAAAATGTCGGCGGCCATACCGGCGCAGTCGCCCACGTTATCGCCGACAAGGTCGGCGATGACGGCCGCATTGCGCGGGTCGTCTTCGGGCATATCGTGCTCAACCTTGCCCACCAGGTCGGCACCAACGTCGGCCGCCTTGGTATAGATACCGCCGCCCACGCGCATAAACAGGGCGATCAGTGTGCCGCCGAAGCCGAACCCCAGCAATGCATCAGGCGCGGCCTTGCCGAAAAGCATAAAGATCAGCGTGCCACCCAACAGGCCCAGACCATCGGTGAGCATGCCGGTGATCGTGCCGGTGCGATAGGCAATGCGGAGGGCGTCCTTAAAGCTGGTGCGCGCGGCCGAAGCCACCCGCACATTCCCCTCAACAGCCATGCGCATGCCCAACTGGCCGACCGTAAGCGAGAACCCGGCGCCCATGACAAACGCCACCGCGCGACCAATACCGACAATCAGTCGAATGGTTTGCTCGCTATAGCCCGCAAAAACTTCCAGCGAAAACTCGGTAGGGGGAACGACGTAGACGCTCAGGAACAGCGCTATCGTCAGGAGAACGATAAAGGGCAGAATAGTCCGCAATTGCCGAGTCAGATAGGCGTTGGCTCCCTGGCGGATAGCCTCCCAGACCTCTATCATTTTCTCGGTACCCTTGTCTTCGGCCAGGATTTGCCGGCGCAAGAATAATGCGTAGAGAAGACCGACAAGAGCGACAGCCAACACCAGCCATGTGGCAATGACCTCAAAAGAAGTCAGGTCCATTTCCAGAAACCGGAATACCTCTTGCATACTCGTTTATTAAACCTCCTATCAGCACAAATGTTAATGAAACAACAAATTCGTGAAGCCGCCCATAAAGGCCATCCTGTCAGCGATTAGGGCTAAAAACACAGCACGCCTGAGGAAGACTGATTACCAATGGCAAGTCATTCTTTCGCGTACTGTCCTATCCATAGTGCTCAATTCATTTTCATTCGTTTTGGGCAGTCTATCCTGATGTCATAAACATAACTTAACAATTCGAAAAATCAAAAATTAGAGAATTTTTGTAGGCGTTGGGTGGGCACGTGATATAAGGGTGGCTCGTGCGACCGACACGACCGCACCTGATAAGCTAATCGCAGCAAGCGCGGTTGGGGACAGCTCTCACCCTTGCACATTGGAGTATAATGGGGTTCGAATTTCAATCGACGTAGATGCCCATGACCACACTCTTACTGCATTATCCGGCGCACGGCCATACGAAGGCCCAACATCCGGAAAGCCGCGAACGTATGTCGGCTTTCCTGCCCGCCCTTGAACGCCAGGGATTGCTGTCCGATCTGCGGCAACCAGCGGCGGCGCCGGCGACAGTCGAGCAATTACGGCGCGTTCATACCATGGAGCACATCGAATACGTACGCCATATGTCGGAACGCGGCGGGGGTTTGCTGGATCAAGGGGATACCTACGTCACGGGTGAAACTTTTGAGCTGGCCCGGTTGGCAGCCGGTGCTTGTGCCGCGGCCGTCGACCTCATCACAACCGGCGAAGCCACAAATGGTTTTGCGCTCGTTCGCCCGCCCGGCCACCATGCCGAAACAGATCGTGTGGGCGGCTTTTGCATTTTCAATAACGTCGCTGTCGCCGCACGACAGGCGCAAGTGGAACATCATGTCAAGCGCGTGGCTATCGTCGACTTCGACGTCCATCACGGCAACGGCACCCAGGACATCTTTTTTGAAGATGATTCCGTCCTGTTCATTTCCACCCATCTTTATGCTCCCTATTTCTATCCGGGCATCGGCGGTATGTATGAGGTCGGCGTCGGTCGCGGAAAAGGATACACGGTCAACGTCCCTCTTCCACCCCACGTCGGCGATCACGGTTACGGGCGCGTTTTCGATGAACTGATCGAGCCGCGTCTCACATTGTTCGAACCGGAGTTGATCTTGGTCTCGGCCGGATTCGACACTCATTGGCGCGACCCACTGGCCTTGGCCGGCATGAGCCTCACCGGCATCGCCGACATTACCCGTAAATTGATCGGCTACGCCAATAACCTGTGCGGCGGCCGCATCCTTTTCGTCCTCGAAGGCGGCTATCAGTTCGACGTCCTGACGATGGGTGTGACGAACGTATTTCACGCTTTGCTGGGCCACGACATCATCGAGGATCCCATCGGCCCCATGACCCAAGAGGAGTATGATGTATCCGGTTTATTGGAGCGTCTGAAGCAGCATTACTTGCTAAAATGAGCCAATCATCTGATAATAACGGCCGGAAGTTGACCATAATCACGGATCGGTTGTAACCCGTCAAATCCGCGAGATTTTGTGACAGCGCCATTCGGGGTGTGGCAGATGGCCTGCCGCCGGCGCAAAGGAAGTGCTATGGACGATCAAACCGATGACCGCAACCTCGGCATCCCACCGGTCGGTACTCCGGAAGAACTGGAAGAAGCCCTAAAATGGCTGGAAGACCTGACGGCTCGCCAGGGTAAAACCGCCGATGTGAAAAGTCAATCCGCAGCCCCAACGCTCGATTCACCATTTCGCGGCCTGATCGACAGCGAAGATGGTGATTTACCGGATTGGCTGCGCGAAGTCCCCAAACCCCAGGTCGAGGACAACCTGGAAGAAACCGAGCCGGAAAGCCGCCTGGATTGGTTGTCCAAAATGGCTCAGCGAGAGTCAATTGAAGAACTTCCCACCCTGGAATGGCGTCGTTTGTCGGAGCCGACCCAGAGCGCCATCCTTGCCGCCCAGGCGGAAAACTTGCCCGCCGATTTGCAATTCGAGACACGGGAGGAGCCGGAAGACCTTCTCGACGCCATCGAGAGAATAGACGAAGAGGTATCTTCTATCGATGAGATCAGTGGGCCAGAAGGGCAGGTCACTGAATTTCTCTTCGTCGATTCGGATATCGAGGGGTTGGTAGAGGAACAATCTATACCTGATCCGGCCGAGGATGGTGACCAGAGCCTTGCAAGCACTTCCCAGTTGGCTGAGGTAGCGGACAGCGATGAACTCATCGAAGACTCGGACATCGACGAACTGATCGAAGCCGAGCCGGAAACGGCCGAATTCGAGCCGGATGACTATGCTCCTCCCGTGGATGATCTGGACGCGGCCATGGCCTGGATCGAGGAGTTGGCCGCCAGCCAGGACGCTCCTATTGAGGAAATACCGAGTGTGGCCGATCGGGCTTTGGCCTCCAAGCTCATGATGGAAGCCGGTTTAACCCCCATCGTCTCGCCGCTGGACGAGCTAGGCTCAGAGTCCTCTCTGCTGGATAGCCTCACCCCTACACACCCCTTCATCGAGGAAGAAGACTTCGCCGACACCATCGTTCTGGTAGAAACATTAGCCGCCGACCAGGAGGCGGCCGCCGAATTCCCTAACGTGCGGGAGGAGGTCGAGATCATCGAACCTTTTGAACGGGATGAGGTGGAAGTTGAACGAGTGGGGGAATCAGCACAGGAAACGAACGAGCATGTCGTTGACGACGGAGAGGTCGAGGAGCTGTCGTTTGAAGAAGCTATGGCCTATCTGGACGAGATGGCCGGGCAGCAAGAATTCGAGGCCGAGCCGTCAATCATCACCCTTAACTCGGAATCGGCGACCTCTGACGAACCATCAGACGAAATCGGCGCAGCGAGTGAGGAGCCAATTGTTGGAGAGCAGACGGTCGACGCCCTCGAAGTTGATGGTATGTCGGTCGAAGATGAAATTTCTGACAACCTAAGCCTTGAAGAAGTCAGGATTGATGACCAGCCTGCTTCAGACCCAGTCGTCGAAGTCGACTTAGTCGACTTAATCGAAGAACTGCCAAATGAAGAGACGAATGCTGCAGATGTCATTGACATCTTTGTTGCCGAAGAACCGAGCGAGACAACCGGTGACGAAGCGGCGCTATGGATGCGCGAAGAGACGGAGGCCGATTCGCTCTCGGCCACAGATGTGCCCTGGCTGGACAGCGTAGCCGGTGGAGTCGTCATCGAGCCGACAGTCGAACCTGATCATCCGGGCCTGGACAACGAGCCGATCAGCGAAGCAGCGAATGACGGCGACGATCAAGGAGGCGACGGGTTGGAAGCAACACTGCTAAGTCTCGACGCGCTGGCATTGCCGTCGGGCAAATCATTGGAAGAGATTTCGGCTTACCTGCAAACTGCCCAAACATCGTCGTGGCGAGACATCGACTCGGCCCTGGACTGGCTGGAGGCTGCTCTCACCAAAGAAACCCCCACCCCCGTCTCAGAAGGCGATCTGGATGATATCGACCTCCTGGAGCGCATGCCCGAAGACCCGGATGAGGTTCTGGCTTGGCTGGAGCAGATGGCAGCCGAAGAAGAACAAAAGCCGGCTTCGCCTTCCAAAGCCCCCAATGAACCATCGGGCGTGATCACCACCACACAGCAAGCGGACTCGTTTGTAGAGGAACTGGCCGAGGCCGATCTGCTCAACATGCCTGATGACCCGGATGAGGCGATGGTCTGGCTGGAAAACCTGGCCCAAGGTCGCGGCGCGGCCGAGGAAGTCGCAGAGGTTGAGGTAGACACGGCGACCGATCTTCCTCAACCCGTATTTAGCGAGGCGGCCGAACCTGTGACCGAGCAGACGGAGAAGGCCGAGAAGGGGGAATCCGAAATCCCTTCCTTCGTTGGGCCCGATGTTCACACAAAGGACAGGGACAATGAAGCCGAACTTTTCCACTTGTCGGAAACGCTGGTTGAAGAGGTCGACCTTGCGCCGGAATACGTCCCGGAATTAGAGCCTCCGACGAGTGAGCAAATCGAAGTTGACACGCCTTTCGATCCGCTTGAGGGCCTGTCTGAAGACGACCTCGACCTGATTCTGGGTGAAAAGTCGGAACAGATCGCAGACGAAATTGCGCCAGACGTTGCTCCGGCGACGGAAGTCGTTGAGCAAGCTCCGGAGTCACCAGCAATACTGGCGGAGTCGCCCACGCCTGAAGTCCCCGAGGTCGAGGTCGCGAAACAAGCCAGGAAGCGCGGCCGCGCCAAACCGGTCGCCCAGCAGGAAGAACCGCCGGCTGCCGAGCCGCCACTCCCGGCAACGACGGAACCCGAGCGCACAGGCCCGTCCTGGGTCGATCTCTTAAAGCCTTTGGATTAAACCGATCTCGAACCGGGATCGTGGAGAATTTTACAAATTGGAGCTATTTTGATGGAACAAACGCTAGTGTTAGTGAAGCCGGATGGCGTTCAGCGTGGATTGGTCGGCCAGATCATCACCCGCCTCGAACGTCGGGGGCTGAAGTTAATCGGTATGAAATTCATGCAGGTTACGAGAGAGTTGGCTGCCAGTCATTATGAAGCCCACGTCGGGAAACCATTCTATGAGGGACTTGTCGACTATATTACCTCGAGCCCGGTAGTGGCCATGGTTTGGGAAGGCAAAGACGGCATCCAGGTTGTGCGCACGACGATGGGTGCGACGAACGCAGCTGTCGCCGCCCCGGGCACCATTCGAGGGGATTTCGCCGTAGAAATCGGCCGCAACCTCGTTCATGGTTCAGATGGCCCCGAAAGCGCTGCCCGTGAGATAGGTCTGTTCTTCGCGTCCGATGAACTGGTAAACTGGCCTCGCGAGGCAGACCGCTGGATACGCGAGTAATACACGCCCCCTGTGGCCGGCTCATCAACAAAAAAGGGGCCCTTCGGGGTCCCTATTGCATTCTGACGACCACGCGCCCCTTGTGCCAAAGCGATTCCAGATCATAATAAGCACGTTTCTCGACTGCGAACAAGTGCACAACCACGTCGCCAAAATCGACCAGTATCCAGCCGTCGGCCGGGTTGCCTTCGACGCCTTTGGGCCGGCGGTCGCCTTCTTTTTTGGCTTCGATTTGGGCCGCTTGCATCAACGCGCGTAATTGAGGTTCGGATTCGCCACTACAGATGACAAAATAGTCCGCAAAGACAGCTTGGGAATGGATATCGAGCACGAGAATATCGAGACCCTTTTTCTCCTGAAGCGCATCGACCAGTATGTGAGTTAATTCGAGACCTTCCAGACAGCACCTCCAGAACCGAATGATGTGGGCGCATTGTAGCCTGTTTGATGCCGCACTGCCACAGGGTTTTTCAGTTGCCGAGGTGTAGCGCCGGATTCTTATCCGGCGGCCGAGAACAAGCTGGGCTGCGGAGCCCGTTAAGAACCGGCGCTACGGAGAGCGATCGATTACTGAAAAACTTGCGTACTGCCATACTCGGTTTGCGCACCCACCTCCCACAGGCTAGACTCTGTCGCCTATGTTCCCTTTTCTAAATCCTTCCGCCGGGGCCGACAAAGGTATCTGGACCGTGGGTGAATTGACCACCTACATTAGGGAAATGTTTGAGCTTGATTACCGCTTGCAGGACGTCGAAGTTACCGGAGAACTCTCGAACTTCACCCGCGCCGCTTCCGGTCACCTGTACTTCACGCTGAAGGACGGCGCAGCCCAGATCAAATGCGTCATGTGGCGAACCCAAGCCGAGAGGCTAAGGTTCAGGCCGGCCGAAGGCGACGCCATTCTCGCACGCGGCCGCATCTCCGTCTATGAGGTCGCAGGCGTCTACCAGCTTTATGCCGAAAGTTTGCAACCTGCCGGACGCGGCGATCTGGCAGTGGCCTTCGAGCGGCTCAAGGAATCACTGGCCGCCGAGGGCTTGTTCGACGCCGAGCACAAGCAGCCTCTCCCCCGGTGGCCGCGCAAAATCGGCATTGTCACCTCGTCCGGCGCGGCCGCCCTGCGTGATATCCTGACCGTGTTGCAGCGCCGCAACCCGTTCGTGGCAGTTCTTATCGCTCCCACCCTGGTGCAAGGCGAGTTGGCCCCGGCTCAAATTGTGCGCGCGCTGCGATGGCTGGACGGCCGTGATGACATTGACACGATCATCATTGCCCGCGGCGGGGGGTCCATCGAAGATCTGTGGGCGTTCAACGACGAACGAGTGGCTCGCGCCGTTTTTACCGCACGCCATCCGGTCATCAGCGGCATCGGCCACGAAACGGACTTTACCATCACCGATTTCGTAGCCGACCTGCGGGCACCCACACCCTCGGCCGCAGCCGAACTGGCCGTGCCAGATTTGTCGGAGATACGGCCGGTGCTCCGCTCATTATCCGTGATGCTAGACGACAGCTTGAGGGATGTCGTCGTTAGACGTCGTGAATCTTTGGCGAGGCAGATCCAGGTACTGTGGCTTCTCAATCCCCGTCGCCTGGTCGATGCCGATCGGCAACAGGTTGATATGCTGACCGATCGTCTGACCCGCAGCGCACACCGGGTCTACGAACGGCAGGCCAGTCGCCTGGCCGTAGCTCGCGCTGGCCTGATGGCTGCCAGCCCGGAAGCCGCTCTGGCACGCGGGTTCGCCGTCGTACGCGATACGAACGGCCGGGTGATTAGCCGGGTGGCGCAAGCTCAGCCGGACACGGCTATCATCATTCAGGTAAGCGATGGTTTTTTCGGGGCGCGGGTAGACGGGCAATCTGACGGAGACTAATTCACACGCGAGACGGATGACGGACGAGCCGTTAGTTGTGACTCCAAAAGGCAATATCTCCGGCCGCCAGTGAATATGGGCGGCCGCCTACCGTGGGCACGATCAGGATGGAATTGCCGGTTTCCTCGCGCACAGGCAAAACGAGAGCCTGGCTATCCGGCGACCAGACGCGATGGCTGAGCGCATACTGGTCAAAATACGGCAAGAATTGCGCCAAATAGGGCAGCGTGGGTTCGAAATCCAGCAATCGCAAGCCCTCCCCCGCTTCAATATCAAACACCGAGAGCGTCAGGAATCCTTGGCCGAATTGGGCATCCGGCAGGGAAACGAGTCGCCCCATACTCCGCGACTTGTCCATCGTTTCGGCATAGATACCCTCATTCTCAATGTCACTGGCAATCGTGATAAATGCGATTTGCCGGCCGTCGGGTGACCAGAAAAAAGCCAGTACGGTTCGTGTACTAATAACCCGCTCCTCGCCCGTGGCTACATCCAGGATGTACAATGGCCCCCAGTAGGGATGTCCGCTTATTGTCCCTTTGGTGAAAGCGATCTGGTCGCGGGTTGGGCTCCAACTGAGAGCGGTCGATCCCACTTGTTGATGCGTCGAACGAGCGCCCGTCTGTGTATCGACCACGACCAACGAACTGAGCCCGCCGCCGGACTGCTCGGCAAAGGCCCAGTAACGCCCGTCTCGCCCAATTCCGGGGGCCTGAAACACGCCCGGAATCGCCAGATTATTCGCCCCCGTCTCGCCATCCAGGCCAATCACGGCCAGCGTATTGTCCGTGCCCCGGCTACCGGCGTGGGCCAGTATCTGGCGACCATCATCCGACCAATCCCAGTAGAACGGATTGCCGGTTGCCAACTGGCGGCTATCGGTGGTCCCATCCCCCGCAATCACGTTGAGGCTCAGCGATTCGCGGGGTCGATTGGCCAGAAATCCCAGATTTTGATTATCCGGCGACCAAAACAAATAAATGGGTGACTCGTTGACCCTATAATAGAGTTGATGATCGCGCAGCGTCCCGGTGCGGGCGACATCATCCAGCAAGTAGATAGCCCCGCTCGACCCCTGCGTGCCGATGATGGCGACCTGTTTGCCGTCAGGAGACCAGGTTGGAAACTGAAAGCTGGTCCGATCGCTTTCCAGTGTCAGGACGCGCCGGTCGGCCCCGGTGGGCGCCATCGTCTCGATCTGCCCATCCTGATTGACAATGGCGATGCGGTTCACCGTAGGCGTGGTGGGCAGCTCAGCCAGCGGCGTGGGGAGCGGAGCGGCCGCCACGGCCACAACGGTTGCGGGGGCGGCCGTCGGCCCGGCCACCGAAGAGCTGCTTTCGGGCAGGATACTAACTGTTACGCGCCTCTCCTCTTGCCTTCGGTATACAAAATAGGTCAGCACCGACGAGAACACCAGACCGGCGATAATAATCAGCGTGAGCGTTATTGACAGGCAACTACGTCCCCTGGTGGAAGGCAGTGAATCGTCATAATTCACGTCGTCAAACTCAAATGGGTCGGGCAGTGGATCGTCGTCGTACATGTGATGATTGTAGCAGCAGGGTGAGTATATGCCCGCAGCGGTTTAACAAGCGTTTAGTAACCCATCACACGCCCACCTATATTATGTAATGTACCGCCAGATTTATAACATGCGCGTCCAGACTTCCACGCCGAGTCGAGACACAAGGCAGGAAACTCATGCAAAACCACCTAGAACGATTGGCGCTGCGTGATAAAATGGATCCCATGACGAATCAAGAAAATAAAGTTTCCGAGAATGCGTTGTCCGGCTTTATCCAGGCCGCGGGCGTCATTCTGGCCGTCTCCTACCCGGTTCTGGCTCTGTCAGCCGGTGCTCGTTCATTTTATCAATTGTTTTTCAAAGAAGGCGTGACCAATTATTTGCCGGCAATACTGAGCGGTGTTGCCGCTGTCCTCTATTTATTGGCGACGCTGGGCTTTGTGATTCGCAAACGATGGGCCTGGCGCTTGTCGGTTTCCATCCTCACCTTCGAGTTAGCGATGGTGTTGCTCGTCGGCATGTTCAGCTTGTTCTACCCCGACACCATCGGTCGCACTGTCTGGGGTCGGTTTGGGGCCGACTACGCCTACTTCCCGCTTATCCAGCCCTTGCTCGGCCTGGCCTGGCTGTTCCACCGCCAGACTCGAGCCACTTACGGCATTACAAAACCGACTACCGACGCCTAGTCCCTCGACCCATTTGGCCGTGGATCCTAACTCTCCAGCGCGTATTCGGCCTGGATGAAGCGGCGAGTCTTCGTCTTGGCGCGAATAAGAAGCGAGTGCGTTTCGGCGTGACTGCCCTTGTAGCTGATACCCGGCAGGATAGGTGTGCCGGTCAGGCCGGTAGCGGCAAAAAAGATATCATCGCTGGCGACCAACTCGTCGACCGTATAGATTTTGCGGCTGTCCATGCCGGATTGAGTGATGGCCGCCCGTTCCTCGGATGACTGCGGTGCCAGGCGGGCCAGCATTCCGCCCCCCAACGCCCGCACGGCACAGGCCGCCAAGACGCCCTGAGACGCGCCCCCAATGCCCAACAAGATATCCACCCCTGTTCCGGGCATTGCCGCCTCCAATGCACCTTCGGCATCTCCCTCCTGGCGCAGGTAAATGCGCGCGCCGGTGGCCCGAATTTCCTCGATCAATTCATGGTGGCGCAGGCGTTGCAGCACCACCACGACTAGATCGCGCACGGCCTTTTTCTTGGCGCGGGCGATAAGCGCCAGGGTCCAGGCGGCCGGCGCGTCCATACACTCCGGCACAAGAACGTGGGCCGCGTCACGATCGACGACGATCTTATCCAGGTATTCGGCCGGGCCGGCCGACCAAATGCTGTGTCGAGGAGCGACGGCTATCACCGATACCGCGCCGGGCTTTCCCTCAATCAATAGTTGCGTGCCATCAATGGGGTCAACCGCCAGATCGCACAACGGTTGGCCCTCGCCGAAGACAACGCCTTCACAGAGAGCCGCATTGCCGTCGACAATCCGATCCTCACCAATAGCCACGCATCCGCCGATACCCAAGGCAGCCAGCATGTTGTACATCGCTTCGGTGGCGGACGTGTGGGCGGCGTCAAAATTGCCCGAACCGATCCATCGCCCGGCGGCCAACGCGGCCGCTTCGGTGACCCGGGTCAGATCAAGACCAATATTGCGAGAATCAAGGGCAGCTTCCATAGCTTATCGTTCCAGTTCAGGGAGTGGTCAGCTCCGCTTCAAAGTCAACGGCGGTCAACAATCCGGCCGCCTCCCAGGCCTGCATGCCGCCGTCAACCAGGCTGATGTCACTATAGCCAAGGTCACGCAGCACGGCCGCGGCTCGACGGCTCCGCCGGCCCGATTGACAGACGAGCACAATCGGCTTGTCATCCGCAAGCAACAACCCTTGATTGAGCAGCGTTGACAATGGTACGGATTGCGCCTCGGCAATATGAGAGCGCCGGAATTCGCGCGGTTCGCGCACGTCCAGGATGACTGGTCTATCGGCGAAAGCATTCGTTCGCAATCGCTGCCACAGATCGCGTGGTTTGATAAGGTTGCCGGCCGGAAACTCAAGTCCGGCCTGGCCGACGCCTGTACCTGCCCCAATGCCGGACAAGGAAACGTCGATCAAATCAAATCGCTTGGGCAAATTCTGGCATTCGCGAAAAACGCGCACCGGGCATTCGTAGATACAGATAGCCGGATCAAGTATCCGGTGAAACAAATAGTCGACGGCTTTGTCCTCGTCGAGTAAGTTCCGCTTGCCCACGTAGAACAAACATCCCGTCGTCTCCATCAACCGGCGCGCCCGCTCGCTCACGCGCACGAGAAACACGTCCCCACCTCGATCCCGGTAGGCGCGGATGAGGCTCTCCAACATGTGGATGCCGCTGAAATCCATCTGGTTCACGTGGTGCATCCGGATAAGCAGGAAGATTTGTGAAGGATTTCGAGCGGCCAGCTCCAGAATTTCCTCTTCGATGTGGCTAACCGCCCCAAAATAAAGGTCGCCATGAATCTCGACAATGCCCAGTTGAGGACATTGCGGCGCGTCAGGTCGATACTCGAAGTGTTCGAAGCCCTTGTCCGGCACCACCACCTGCACGCGCGGGGCGCTGGTTCGAATCAGGTAGAGCACGAACGAGAGCAAGATACCGCTCAGCACGGCGAAATCGAGTTCCAGAAACACCGTCCCCAAAAAGGTGACGATCATGATGACGGCGTCACCCGGCGCGCCCTGGAAGATACGACGGATCTCGGCCTGGTCGATCATATTATAAGCGGTGAGAATGAGCGTACCGGCCAGCGCGCTAATGGGCATATATTGGCCGACCGGGCCAATGGTCAGCATGACCAACAACACGACCAGACTCGCCACAATGGACGCAACGCGAGTGCGCGCGCCGGAACGAAACTTCACGGCCGAGATCGAAAAGGAGCCGGATGTGGAGTAGCCGCTGAACAGGCCGGAAAAGATGTTGGCTATCCCCTGGCCCACAAATTCCTGATTATTATCGAGGCGTTGCCGAGTATGGGCCGCCAGCGAGCGCGATACAGCGGTAGTCTGCACCAGCCCAATGGCAGCGATTGCCAGCGCGCCGGTCGAAAGTTTCCCGATCAAATCCAGATCGAGCAACGGCAAATTGGCGAACGGCGGTATTTTGCCCGGCAACTGGCCGATAACGGCCACGCCGGCCGCGCGCTCGCCCAACAAATAGACGGCCAGCGTGGCAGCGGCAATGCTGATGAGCGTGCCCGGTAGCCGGGGGGCCACCCGTCGCAAAACAAGAATCAACAGGATAGTGCCGATGCCCAACACGGCCGTGAGAACCTGGGTCTGGGGCAAGGCCAATAGCGTCCCTTGCAAGCCGGACAAGACATCGCGCCCGGGAACATCTAGGCCCAGTAGAGGATCGATCTGGCGCACCGCGATGAGAACGCCGGCCCCGGTCGAGAAGCCGACGATAACCGAGTGGGAAACAAAATTGACGATGAACCCCAAGCGGAATAGACCCAGGGCTAACTGAAAGACGCCCACCATGACCGCCAACATACCGGCCGCCACGATAAAATCAGGCGAGCCGGGCACTCTCAGGATCACCAGCGTGGACAGAAGCAACAAGGAAATCGTATTGGTGGGGCCGGAGTGAAGTTGATCGGAAGACCCCCACAATGCGGCGGCAATGCCGCCAACGATGGCCGTGTAGAGGCCCATACTGGGCGGCAACCCGGCCAGCAAGGAGTAGGCGATGGCCTGAGGCAAGACGATCACCCCTACCGTGAGTCCGGCAATGAGGTCAGGGCGAAGGTTGGCGCGATCGTATTCCCGGATCAACCGCGCCGGCTGCTGCAAATATCGCAGGGCGGGCAGGATCGCGCGCTGTGGTGACCATCTTAATGTCGCGGTTGTCGCCATGCCGCTCCCTTACGACGGCAAGATGCTGTCATTGTAATGGACCAGATCTTTGGGTGTGTTTCGCCACGCTTCCATTCTATGTGAATCAGTGGCAACCGGCAAAACGCTAGCGCCCGATCAGTCGATTTCCAGAACTTTGTAAGGGTAGACGTTGACGATATTTGTCTCGCTATAGTAGGTGTTGACCGTCTCGTCCGTTCGATAGACGTGGACGTGACCGTGCAAATGATAGCGAGGCTTGAACAGACGAAGAAAACTGAGGAAGACCTTGAAGCCGGTATGGGGCAAATCCGACCGGTCGTGAATACCATAGGGAGGGGAATGGGTCACCAAAACGTCCAAGGCGCGACCGAACCGGCGCCGATTCCATAACAACCGTGGCACCATCTGGGCCACGATCAGGCGCATTTCCGACTCCGAATACATGTATTCAGCGTTAGGCTTGTAGCGCATGGAACCCTGCAACCCGGCAAGAATCAAACCTTTTCGAGCCACAATTTGGCCGTGAATGTCTTTGCCGCCGCGCACCTCGCGCCACGTGCGGCCGTGTTCCGCATACTGTGGCCCGGCGTCGTGATTGCCTCGAACGAATACCAGCGGCGCATCGAGCGCGGATGTAAGAAAATCCAGATAGTAGAGCGGCAAATCACCGCAACCGATGATCAGGTCGATATCGGGCAAAAGCTGCCGCGTCCGGCCACTGTAGAGCTTGTCCAAAACGCGATCACTGACCGCCAGGATTCTCATGGATCCGGCCACTCGCGGTGCTGATTTTGTTCCAGCTTGGCGAGAATGGCTTGCTCCAGATCGATGCCGCTGATACTCGCCAACTGGATGAGATAGAGAGCCACATCGGCCAACTCGCCGGCCAGCGCGTCCGCGGCGCGGGCGTCCTCGCGCCACTGAAAGTGTTCCATCACCTCGGCCGCCTCCAGCGCCAGCGAAATGGCCAGATTACGCGGCGTTTGTGGCTTGGGCGAATCCGGCCGGTACCAGCCCTTGCCGGCCACAAATGCGTGCATGCGTGATTCCAGTTCCTTCAGTTCCATCGTCCGCCCATTGTAACCATAAAACAAAACTGCCGGCCACCCTCTTGATTTGGCGGCCGGCAGTCGATTGCAACACCGAACGAGCAGGATAACGTCGGTTACCTGAGCGTCAGGCTGCGGTAAGGATCAGCCACTCAGTTCCCGATCATCATGTGCCGCGAGCCTCGTTTTAGAGGCGCTCAGCCACGTAGGCAGTTAGATCGGCCAAGCGCGAAGCATAGCCCCACTCGTTGTCATACCAGGTCACGATCTTGACAAAGTTGCCGTCAATGACGTCGGTGGATAGGGCGTCGACAGTAGTCGAGGCCGGATCGCCCTTCAGGTCCATTGAGACCAGAGGCTCTTCGGTATAGTTGAGCACCTTGCCCAGCCAGCCGGGAGCTTCGCTGGCCGCCTTCAGCACGGCGTTCAGTTCTTCTTTGCTGGTCGATTTCTCGATCTCGGCCGTCAGGTCAACAACCGACACGGTAACAGTGGGGACGCGAAATGACATGCCGTTGAACTTGCCCTTCAGACCGGGCAGCACCAGGCCGACGGCTTTGGCCGCGCCGGTGGACGTCGGGATGATGTTGTTGGATGTCGTGCGCGCGCGGCGCAGGTCCTTGTGAGCCACGTCCAGAATACTCTGGTCGTTGGTCATGGCGTGGATGGTGGTCATCAGCGCGCGCTTGATGCCGAAATTCTCGTCCAGAACCTTGGCTACCGGGGCCAGCGCATTCGTGGTGCAGCTGGCGTTGGAGATCACGTTCTGAGTGGCCGGGTCATAGGTCTCTTCGTTGACGCCCAGCACAAACGTGCCATCGATGTCTTTGCCTCCGGGGGCCGAGATAATAACCTTCTTCGCGCCGGCCGTCAGATGCGCCCCCGCCGTGGCCTTGTCGCGGAAACGGCCCGTGCATTCCAGGACAATGTCAACGCCCAACTCGCCCCAGGGTAGTTTCGACGGATCCTTCTCGGCATAGCTCTTCAACTTCTCACCATCGACGTAGATATCACCGTCGCGCACTTCGATTTCGCCGGGGAACTTGCCGTAGGTTGAGTCATACTTGAGCAGATGCGCGTTCGTCTCTGCGGGCATGAGGTCATTGATGGCTTCTACATCAAGGACACCCTTGTAGTTCTCGTAAATAGCTTTGTAAACTTGGCGGCCGATACGGCCAAAGCCGTTGATGCCAACTTTGATAGTCATTCTGTAAATCTCCTTTCGATTTGAAATGGTCGTTCAGGTGTTAAGCAAGTGTCTAGTCAAGTGGGGATGCGCTCGCGGGAAACGGTACCGCACCAAAGGTGATTATAACCCAACTTTACTCTAACCGAAAGAGTACAAGCGATCTTTGTGACAAATGTCATATGAAATCCCGTGTTATGAGCTGGGACTTATGACAGCAAATTGAGGACAGTGCGAGCCAGTTTTTTGCTGTCATGGCGCCACGGGCGGGATTCATCGACCAGGTCAGTGGTAATGAGTCGCGTCCCTTTTACTGGCTCGATTTTCACGAACCGCGTGTCACCGCCGCCCGTGTCCGGCGCGATTGAAAAGTTATTATTGGCGATCACCACATCGATCAATTCTTCCGAAACGTGACGACGAATGGCGGCGACGTGATCGGCCACGGAGTAGCTATCCGTCTCCCCCGGTTGGGTCGCCAGGTTGCAGATATAGGCCACCCTCGCTCGGCAGTGAACCAACGCTTCAGTCAGATCAGCTATCAACAGATTGGGCAGGATGCTGGTGTACAGACTGCCCGGGCCCAGGATGATCAGATCGGCCTGAAAGATGGCGCGTAAGGCCGGTGGGTACGCCCGGACATGCGGTGGGTCTAACCGGACGGTCTCGACCCGCCCGCCCGCCTGGGGAATAGCCGACTCCCCCACCACTTCAACCGTTTCGCCTTCGCCGACCGCCACATCGGCGATAAGCGTGACGTCGTCCAACGTCGACGGCAAGACCTGCCCGCGCAACGCCAGAACGCGCTGGGCGGCCAGCAAGGCCTCGTCAAAGCTACCCGTTATCCCCGTCAGGGCCGCCAGCAGCAGATTGCCGAAGGCGTGACCGCCCAGCCCTTGCTCCGCCGGCGGCTCATGTCCGTTAGCGCCTGTCTGCGTCCCAAAACGATATTGCAACACCTGAATCATCAAGCTCTCGTCTCGCGCTAGAGCGGCCAGATTGTTCCTGAAATCGCCCGGTGGCAGCAGCCCCAGCTCTTTTCGCAGCCGGCCGCTACTGCCCCCATCGTCAGCCACGGTGACGATAGCGGTGACGTTGCTGGTGTAGGACGTCAGACCCCGCAACAGACCCGGCATCCCCGTGCCACCGCCGATAGCGACGATGTGCGGCCCGCGATCGCGCAAACGATGTTCGTACAGGGAGTCGACAACAGCCCCCTGCCCGGCACGCAGCGGCTCGACCAGGTTTTTACCCAGTTTGACAACCGCCAGCAGCACCAGCGATCCGCCGACAATGAACGGGACAAGGACGCGCAACACCACGGGCAAAAAAGGTAACGTCAGCCATTCCCTGCGCTGCCCGGCAGATAACAGCGGCAGCCAGCCGATGCTCATCACGGCTGCGCCAACCGCCAGCACCAGCAGCCAGCGTTTGATGCCGATGCCGAACGTCAACCATCGACGGCGAATGTAAACCGCCCGCCACACATCGTGCATCCGAAACATGTCAATCCGGTCGCTGCTCGCGCATATCCCACAATTGTCGGGTAATCTGGATGTGCCCGGCATGAAGGGCAGCATGCTCCAGACCATGGAGGATGGCCCAGGCAACGGTGACATCCGGAGTAGCGCCTTGCAAGGCACGCTTAACCACACGACTATGGCTCAGTTCCGGTAGAGTAAGCCGTGACAGCACCGATTGACTATGCGCAAGCGTTCTCCGCGAGCGATCTAGAAATTCGGCCAAGGCAACCCCCTCAGTCATAAACTCCTCATCTCGCACCCGGCCCGACGGGTCTTCCCCGGCCACGTCCCCTATCCAGTACCGTTCCGAGGCCACCGTATGCGCCAGCAATACGCCCAGGGAATTCAGATGAGGCCCCGGCAGCCAATCCATGGCCTCATCGGGCAAATCGGCCACCGCCTTCTCGATGATTTCGTGAATGGCCGCCAGCCGATCCTTCATTTCCGCAAATACCACATCCATGCACTTCTCCTATAGCGGTTCGGACATCGGCCGGAGGCCGATCAGGAAAACGCGGACTTTCTCCGGTTGTGTGACAGCGAATAATACCGCCTCGGCCACGTCCTGGGCATCCATCATCTCGGTCAGATGCGGATCGTCTTTGGTTCGACCAGTGCCTATGGCGAAATCTGTATGAACCCCACCAGGGGCGACAACGCTGACTTTCACTCCCCGCTCGCGGGTCTCATAGTCGAGCGCCTGGGCAAAACCCACCTGGGCAAACTTGGAAGCGCAATAGACGGTCTCGTGTGGCAGCCCTTTCAAGCCGGCAACGGAGGCCACAAAGACGATCCATCCCTCATTCCTCTCCAGCATACCGGGCAAAAACGCGGATGTGCACAGGAAACTGGAGCGCATATTAGTATTCATCATCCAGTCATAGTCGGCCGCCGTCAGGCTGCTGAGCGGGCCATATTTCCCCACGCCGGCATTATTGACCAAAATATCTACCTGCCCAAACCGATCCAGCGCGGCCGTTTTCAGGCGGCCCACGTCCTCCTCGCGAGTCAGATCGGCAGCAACGGCCAGCCCTTGCACGCCAGACCGGTCCAGGCGCTCCACCAGTGCATCCAGCTCCTGCGCAGTTCTGGCTGTGGCGACCACATGTGCCCCAGCCTGCCCCAATGTCAGCGCCGTTGCCTCGCCGATACCCCGACTTGCGCCCGTAACAATCGCGACCTTTCCTTTCAGCAACTCACCCATCCTTCTCGCTCCATTATCATGACCATGTACCCGGATACGCTCGCTCCAGGGAAATTAAACGCCATAACCATCTGCTTTCCGGCATTATAGCAGGTTACCCGCCCGGCCGAACGTTTGCCCATGGTTTCTATTTGTCCATTTAACGCAGGTACTGTATAAGTCCAGGGTGGCTCGCGTCGATGATGGCGCGAGCCGTCTTTGCGTAGGGTAAGCAATCCAATGGTTCTTCCAACGTCGACTCACAATCGTAAAAACGCTTATATCGTCCTGGCGTTCAGCCTGCTCGGCATGGGCTTCTCGGGCATATTCGTCAGCCTGGCCGGTGCGCCGGGTGCGGTTTCCGCCTTTTATCGCATGGCTATCGCTGTCGTGGTACTGACGATTCCCTATCTCCACGGTCGACGCCGCACCGGCCCACCGGGCCGGCACGAGACCATCATCGCCCTGCTGGCCGGTCTATTCTTTGCCGGCGACCTCTTCTTCTGGAATTCGGGCATCCTCATCAGCGGGGCGACCAACCCCACCCTCATGGGGAACACGGCCCCAATCTGGGTGGGATTCGGCGCGATGATCTTCTTCGGCGAAAGACCCGGCCGATTATTCTGGATTGGGCTGCTAGTAGCCATTGCCGGGGCGGCCGTCATTCTGGGGGTGGATGCGCTGAACGAAGTGGGGCTGGGGACGTTTTTCGGCGTCCTTTCCGGCATGTTCTACGCCGGATACTTTCTCGTCGTCCAGCGCAGCCGGCAAAAGCTCAATACCCTGACCTCCTTTTGGCTCGCGGCCATCGGTTCGTCCGTGGGCCTGGTTGTCATCGCGCGCTTGCTGGGGCAGCCGCTAACCGGCTACTCTAATCTCACCTACCTCTACATGATTGCGCTGAGCCTAGTCGTTCAGGTCGGCGGGCAAATGGGCGTGTCATACGCGCTCGGCTACTTGCCCGCGTCAATCGTCTCACCGACACTACTGATGCAGCCGGTTCTCACCGGGCTGCTGGCCGTGCCCATCCTGGGCGAGAGGCTTACACTCATCCAAATCACCGGCGGAATCACGGTGCTGATCGGCATCTATATCGTTCACCGCAGCCGCCGGCAGCCCGTTGTCGTCGAGGCTTAACCCGGCAGTCGAGGAAACATCTGCTGTTCCAGTTCCTTGAGGTTGCCAACCGCCCGTTGCTCCTCAGGCGACAATACCTCGTTCAGCATGGCCGCCCCAAAACGGTGCAGAAAAGTGAAAGCCAGCATCTGCCCGGCTGATACTTCCGTGGATAAAGACCCATCATAACCCGCCAGAAACGCATCGAGCAGATAATGCTGCCGGCGGCACAGACTAAACCATAGCGTCACCCACTCATACAGCGGTGGGGCCACCTCGGCATCGGCCCAATCAATAAGCCCTCCAATCTGCCATTGTCCCGATTCCTGACTCAACAAAAGATGATCCTCAGTCAAATCGGCGTGGCACAAACATGGCCGGAATGCCGGCCAATCTATGGAGGACAACCATTGCCCGATCTCTTCTATAATCCGCGAAGAGAGCGCAGTTTGTTGGCGTAACTCATCCGCGACGTGGGGTAGTCGGGTATCTATCAGGCGTTGCCAATCTTCAAGCGACGGCCAGTCACCCGCAGGCGGGAGCGGCGTCCCGTGAACGGCGCGGATGATCTCGCCTAGCGCTTGCAACATATTGATCTGTTCGCCGATTTTCAGTCCCCGGACACAATCGCGCCACGCAACGCCCGGTACATAGGCGAGAATCAGGTAAGGCCAATCACGGCGATCCTGAATCATACCTTCGGCCAACATTGCAGGAATATGCAGGCCATCGCGCTTCAACAGGTGATGGACAATCCGCTCTTTCTCTAAGTCGTGGGACAGCATGGGCGGAAACAGCTTGACCACAACCTTGCGATTAACCACAAAAACAGCACACGTGCCGGGATAGCCGGCCTCGACCCTTGTGGGCATCTCGACTCCGGTGACCGCCGGCAGAGTAGAATCGGCCGCCCAAATCTCCCCGATGAGCGGACGCCACAACGCACTATCGGTAAAGATCGGCCGCCAATCGTCCCAGTCATGAACCGGCGGCAAGTGATAAGTTCTCACAGATTGCATTGTACTACCGATATGACGCGGAGCTCGCATTTAGCCTCGTGCTTTGGCCTTGCCGCCGGCAATGCATATAATGACATTCTGAAAGTCAAATGAGGTGATGGCCCAAAATGAGTGAAAAGAATATTCAAGCGCTGCTAACCCGTCTCAATATCGCTGAAATGAATCCCGGTGTTTGTACCGGGCCGGATGACTGGACCGACTCCGGTGCCCCGCCAATTACCTCCTATAACCCCTCCACGGGCGAGGCCCTGGCGCAAGTGATCCCGAGCACGGCCGACACCTATGACAGTCTGGTGAGGACGGCCCAGGATGCTTTTTCCACGTGGCGCGAAACCCCCGCTCCCCGACGCGGGTTGGTCGTCCGCGATCTGGGCATAGCCGTGCGCGAATCGCTCGAACCGCTGGGCGAGCTGATCACGTTGGAGATGGGCAAGATTCGCGCCGAGGGCATCGGCGAGGTACAGGAGATGATCGACATCTGCGACTTCGCAACTGGCCTGTCGCGCCAACTCTACGGACTGACCATGCATTCCGAGCGGCCAAAGCACCGCATGTACGAACAGTGGCACCCGCTCGGCCCCATCGGTGTCATCACCGCATTTAACTTTCCCATCGCCGTGTGGTCGTGGAACGCCACGCTGGCCGCCGTCTGCGGCGATACCATCATCTGGAAGCCATCCGAGCTGACCCCGCTGACGGCCGTCGCTCTGCAGCACATCGCCAATCGCGTGATGGCTGACTACGGGTTGAGCGGCATTTTCAACCTAGCCGCCGGTGGGCCGGACATCGGGCGACTCATGGCCGGTGATGCGCGGCTGCCCCTGGTCTCCTTCACCGGCTCGACAAAAGTCGGCCGCACGGTGGCCCAAACGGTGGCCGGACGTCTGGGGCGAACCATTCTGGAGTTGGGCGGCAATAACGCCATCGTCGTCGCCGCGGACGCCGATCTTGAGTTGGCAACACGCGGCATTCTGTTCGGGGCCGTCGGCACGGCCGGCCAACGCTGCACCTCCACGCGACGGATCATCGCCCACCGCGCTATCGTCGATCAACTGGCGGATCGCCTGGTGCGCGCTTATCAACATATTCCCGTGGGCGACCCGTTGGATGAGGGCACACTGCTGGGGCCGCTGGTAACGAGCGCCGCCGTCGAACACATGGAAGCGGCCGTGCGCCAGGCGGTGGCCGAAGGGGGGGAGGTGCTGACCGGCGGCCATACCTTGCCCACCGTCGGGCCGCAATTCATCGAACCGACCATCATTCGCATGCCCACCCAGACGGAGATCGTCCGCCAGGAAACGTTCGCGCCCATCCTGTATATCTTGGAGTACGACAAGCTCGAAGAAGCCATGCGCCTCCACAATGATGTGCCCCAGGGCCTCTCCAGCGCCATTTTCACCGACAGCCTGCGCACGGCCGAAAACTTTCTGGCCTCCACCGGCTCTGATTGCGGCATCGCCAACGTTAACATCGGCACGTCGGGGGCAGAAATCGGCGGCGCGTTTGGGGGCGAGAAAGAAACCGGCGGCGGCCGCGAATCGGGCTCCGATGCCTGGAAAGGTTACATGCGCCGCCAGACCAACACCATCAACTGGTCGAAAGAGTTGCCGTTGGCGCAGGGAATCCGCTTTGAAAGCTAATGGGCGAATCATTCACGACGGGCACGCATTTCCCAGAGGTGCGTCCGGCGATTGACCGATGATACATCCGGTGTCACTACTCCGCCGAGGGGTGCTTTTGCCAGTTATCCTGACGCTGACGTTGGCGTTTGCCTGCCGGGCCGGCTCATCGTCGCCCCCGGTTCCGGAAACGGCCATCATCGAGGCGGCCGGGCCGACTCTACCCTGCCCCTTGTTCCCGGCCGACAACGTCTGGAACGCGCGCGTCGACAACCTGCCGCTTCATCCATTATCCGACGACTACATAGCAACCATCGGCCGCGAGACAACGTTCCACCCGGACTTCGGCTCCGGCATCTGGCCGCCGGAAGACGGCGGGCCAATCGGCATCCCCTACGTCGTCGTGCCCGCCGACCAACCGGGCGTGCCCATCGACTTCTACTATCGCGACGAGAGCGATCCCGGCCCCTATCCCATCCCACCCAATCCGCCAATCGAGGGCGGGCCGGACAGCGACGGCGACCGCCACATCCTGATCGTTCAGGAAGGCACGTGTTTGCTATACGAGATTTACGATGCCCACCCACGCAGCGCCGGCGGATGGGACGCCGGATCGGGAGCGATCTTCGATCTGCGCTCCAATAGCCTGCGGCCGGCGGGGTGGACGTCGGCCGATGCCGCCGGATTGCCGATTCTGCCCGGTCTGGTGCGCTACGATGAAGTCGTGTTGGGGGAGATCGCTCATGCCCTGCGCTTTACCGCGCCCGAAACACAACGTGCCTTTGTCTGGCCCGCACGCCATTTCGCGTCTGACCTTGTCGATAAGCGCTTCCCGCCCATGGGACAGCGTTTTCGCTTGCGCGCCGACTACGACCTGAGCGAGTTCGATCCCGCCATCCAGGTCATCCTGCGAGCCATGCAACGCTACGGCATTATCCTGGCCGACAACGGTTCCGCATGGTACGTCTCCGGCGTACCCGATGAGCGCTGGGATAACGACGTCTTGCATCAGCTGGACCGCCTGACCGGGGCCGACTTTGAGGCCGTCGATACGTCCGGCCTGATGATCGATTCAGATTCAGGACAGGCAGCCATCCTGGACGAGACCGCCTATGTCCCCTCCGTGGCTGCCCCGTCGCGCTAAACCGGCCGAACAAGCCCGCTACACCTTTCTCTACGATTCGAGGCCCCTTATGGACTATACACGATTATGGGCAAAAACAGATCGTGCGACGGCGGGCGCGTGGCCGTCGCCGTTGGGGTCAACGTCGACGTCACCGTGGCCGTTGGCGTCAACGTCGCGGTTGCTTTTGGCGTGGCGGTTGGTTGGGGTGTCTTCGTGGACCGCTTGGTGGGTGTGGGCGTGTGGGTATAGATCGGCGACGGCGTATCGGTTACGGTGGCCGTGAGCGTGGGCGTGTCGGTCATCTCCGGTGTGTAGGTGGCCGTTGGCATTGGCGTTGCGGTCTCCGTCGGTGTAATAGTGGGTGTATTCGTTGGCGTCGCGGTTGGTTCCGGACCTTTCTCGGTCACGTCCCGGCTAATGAGAAGCGGCTTGTCCACCCCATGAATTCTGGCGGCCACTCCCTCGAATGTGCTCTCTTCGACCAGGCCGATGGTGAGATAATGTGGCGGCGCTTGCAGGAAGCGGCTATTGACCGAACGACCGAACCCCAATATCGTCATCACCTTGTCGCTCGGCGCATAGGAGTCGACCAGCAAATCATCGGGCTGGTGAAGAAGATAGAGCGAGCGCCCGAGCGCCGGATCGGTGAAATAGACCCACTCTTCGTCGACCAGATCGCCCGACCAGCTTTCGCCAGCGGTCGTCGTCGTGCCGTCAGACCGGGTAACCAGATCGGTGGTCAGGTTGAGCGCGCCGCCGGGCGTGCCCTCATATTGCAGCCAGAATAGTTTGCCCGGGGGCGTCTTAATAACCGTCATGCGCGCATAAGTCGGGTAAATTTCCCACAAGGTCGCCCAAAGCCCATCCAGGCTATTGGACCGCAAAGTCACCTTCAACGGCCCGCGCCGGACAATTGACGTATCCACGTTCGACCGCCCCGGATGGAAATAGCCGCCATCATTGGGATGAACCATGTTGGGCACGCCGCGAAAATCGCCGGCGGATCCGGTGGCCGGATTCCATCTAATCCAGTCATTTTCATCGATATCGAATATCGACGAAAAGCCGCCGCCGGTTTTGTGATAGTACAACGTCGCATTATCGATAATCAACCGGAGCGTCTCGAAACCATAAACGTCGATAATGGTATCCAGGCCAACCCGGTTGTTAAACTTGGGTAGGTTGATACCATCGCCAACGATATCGAAATAGACGTGGAAATATCGCGTGGCATCGGCCGGGGTCACACCATCGAGCAGGAAGACCAGCGTGCCGGCGGCATTGGTATTGGCATTAAAGTCGTTGCTCCGGTCGAATTGGAATAGGACCTTGTCGTCGATAACCATGCCGCCCACAACCTCGACAACCCGGATCGAATCCGGATCGAACCGGCCGCTTTCGCCGGCGGCGGCCAGCAAGTCGGTGAAATTCAGAGTGATTTCGGCCGCTTGGTCGTGCCGCTCGTAGCCGGCGGCCTCCACCGTGACCGCCACGCGAAACCCCCATAGCGCATCCCACCACGGATTGCCAGCGGCCAGCCCATCCGAAGCCCGGCCTCCCAGGACGGCCGCGCCCAGCATGAGCGCCAACATGAATGCGACGAGCAGCTTTGGTTTCATCACAATGGCCTCTGATGACCACATGGCGACCCCGGCATGGTGAATGCCGGGGTCGCGCAAATTGTATAGATGATAGGGATAAATTGATTATTCGATGTCGATGGCGTTGAAAGAGGCCAGATCGTAATCGGTCGAGCGCCACAGAGAGCTATAGGCGCACTCGGTCGTCAGATACCCCAGGCTCGAAGGTGTACACAAGAAAATATCGGCTCCATTACCCTTCAATCCGGCAACACTGAACGAATCGAGGACCGTCAAGGCGATCTCTCCACCGGCGAGGACGTCGACCCCGCTGACATCTTCCGCTCCCAACCCGGCATGGTGCGAGCCGTCAAAGTACACTTCCCAGGCCGCACCGTCGAAGCGCAGCAGATCTTCATCCTGACCTTTGGGCAACCCATCCACGAGGTAAGCGCCGGTTGTACTGACAAGAAGGTTGCCCGTTGCATCGAAGGCGATGGCGTCGACGTCCTCAGCATTGACCGTCAGCCCAAACATCGAGCCGTCGAAATAGAGGGAAAACACCCCGTCACTAAACTTGACAACGTCGCTGTCGTCCACCTTGCCGGGAATGCCGGGAACGTTGAGGGGCGCCAGAAAGCTGAGGTACAAGTCAGCGCCGTCGACGGCCAGCGCATCCACATTAGCCGAGGCGGGCAGACCGTAGGCTGTGCCATCGAAAACAAGCGCCCATTCACAGGTGGTTCCGTCAAAGCGCATGATGTCCTCATCCGCGTAGGCGACGCCATCGATCTGGACGTTCTTCTTGGGGCTGACGTACACGTTGAAGGGCAAAGGATTGCAGACCGGGCCGGGGCCGGGGTCGCCGTCAACGTCATTTTCGCCGGTGATGACCAGCGGTTTATAGGCGGCATTGACGACTGATTCCACGTTGCCGACGGCCGTCTCCTCCGTGAAACCAAGGGTGAACTGCTGTGGTAAAGTATTCAACAAACGACTGTTGCCGCTGCGGCCAAAGCCGAAGATAGTCATGGAATTCGTCGCATCAGCCGTGTAGCCGTCCACTTTTGAATCAGCCTGATGATGGATCAAAAAGAGGGAGCGGCCGTTGGCGCCGACGTTCGGATCAGACACGAAAATCCACTCGTCCCCGGCAATATCGTTCGTCCACGTTCCCGAAGCTTTGATGGTGCTGCCGTCCGAGCGCGTCAAACGGTCTACCGCCGGTTCCAGTGCGCCGCCGGGCGTACCCTCATAGAGCCACCAATAGTTGGCCGTCCCCTGTCTCACGACAGTCATGCGCGCGTAATCGGGGAAGACGTCCCAGCGCACTTCCCAATCGCCATTGGGCTTGCTGGCCGACTTGAAGGTAGCCTTCAGCGCCCCATCGCTCAGCACCGTGGTCGTGGCGTTGTTGCGACCGGGGTGGAAGTAGCCGCCATCGTTGGGGTGCACCATGTTGGGAATGCCGCGGAAATCGCCCGCGCCGCCTGCGGTCGTGTTCCAGCCGATCCAGTCGTTATTGTTTTTGTCCAGCAGTGTGGCGAATCCACCGCCCGGCTTGTGATAAAAGTACTCGGCGTCGCCGGTGCTGATCTGGATGCTCTGATACCCCTTGTGCGACACACCATCGGTCAACATCACCCGGTCGATGAAGGCCGGCGCGGTGAAGCCGCTCGCCGTATCAAAGTACAGGCGGTAGGTGCGTGTGGCGTTCGCGGCCGTGTGTCCGGCCATCAGAAACGTCAGCGTGCCGCGCGCCTTGTTGGTGGCCTGATAGTCGGCCGCCTTGTCAAACTGGAAAATCACAGCGTTATCGACCACACCGCCGTCGATCTCATCCAGACAGAGGGAATCGAGGTTGATCGCCCCCGCGCCGCCCTGCGCCGCCAGCAACGGAGTCAGGTTTAATTTGACTTCGACTGGTTTGTCGTCGCGTGCAAACCCTCCACCATTGACGGTAATCGTTTGCTGATACCTTTGGCCCGAATTACAGGAGCCGAGAGCAATCGCCTGTCGAGCGCCCGGCCCAGCCAGAACACCCACAATGAGGACCGCAAGCACCGCAATCGCCACAAGCGTGCGGAGCTTTCGAAGCCGACCCGGATAGTTTCCAACCCGATATTGATACATCATTCCACGTCCATTGAAACAGGTGATTTGGGAGATCATCGCCTTAACCCTAAGACGAAAGGATTAAGAGGATTGACTAAAGTATGGAACAGATCGCTTACGAACTCGTTTAAGGATGGGTCAAGATGTCGTGTGAGCAAAACGGGCGGCGTTCGCAAGGAACGCCGCCCGTAATCTAATTACGCGACTCTACAACGCCTAGGGGATCAGATCGCCGTCAACGTGCAGACCGTCGATCTTCTTATTCAGGCCGTGATCGGCGGCGATGAAGTAAGGCCCGCTGAATTCGGCCGTGCCGAAATCATAGGCATAAACCATTGAGTGCCCGCCCACGGCGCTGTCGACGTTGAATGTTTTCTGCGTCGTCAGATACAACGTCTGCCCGTCGTCGCTGAGGCTGAGGCTATTGGTGCTGTTGCGCGGCATGCCTTCGGCGCTGCCGTCCAACACCATGTGCCAGTAACCGGCAGTAACGTCGCCCAGACTCGTGGCGCAGAAGCCCAGCACGTCCTCGCCGCCGAATTTCAGCGACGCACCGGTGTAGTCGGTGACGCGGCCGGGGCCTTGGGTGCTAACGAGCAGGTAGGCCACACACGCGCCGCCGTTGATGGGCGAAGCCGAGCCGTCGAGCACTTGCAGCCCGTCGATCTTCTCCTGCGTCTTGATCGTCAGCTCAACGTCCGAGCCGTCGAAGTAGAGCGAAAACGCTGCGCCATCCCACATGACCAGGTCCATCCCGTCCACAGTGAGGGGGATTCCAGGCACCGCGGCTTTGTTTTGGGCAAAGCTCATGACGACGTCATCGCCCGCTGTGTCGGGAATGGAGAAGGCGTTGATGTTGTGCTTGTTCCGCTTGGCTTGCAATCCGGCGGCCGAGCCGTCGAACCAGACCGACCAGGCGTTGCCGTCCCATTTCAGGATGTCTTCGCTGCCGAAGCTGAGCGGGCCAACGCTGCCGGGGGTGGTTGTGGAGACGTAGATGCCCGACGACGGGGTAACCGGCGTATTCAGGTCCAGGCCGACGATGATCGGGTCGTGGTCGGATACGCGGAATGGATCGCTGCTATAGAAGCCGCTGATCTGCCCGGCCGACTTAAACTCGGTATTGTAGTCGAGTACAATCGGTTCGTCGGCATTGATGTGCCATTCGGCCACGCCGGCCACCTGCGTATAGAGCGACGGGCTAGCCATGGCGTAGTCCAGATAGCCCCACTCGCCGTCAAAGACGTAGGAGTAGGGATCGATGATCAGGTCCGCTGCCAGATCGACGTAGCCGGCGTTGACCAATACGTCAATGGGATCTTCCTTGGCGTAGCTGTTCAGGTCGCCAACGAGCAGGAAGTCGGTGTCGCCGCTGCCGGTGGGGTCGGTGGCGAACCAGTCGACGATGGCCTGGGCCGCCGCCGTGCGCGTACCGTTGCAGTTGCCGCCCGACGTGTCGGGCTGGTCATCGGGCGCGCCGCCGCAGTCCGAACCCTTCGATTTGAGATGGGCCACCGCCACGGTCACCCGTTCGCCGTTGCCGTCCTCAAAGGTCTGGGCCAGCACCGGCCGGTTCTTGCTGTCATCGAAGTTGGGGTCAACGGACGAGTCCAGGATCGAGAAGCCGCCGACGGGCGTTGCCGTGGCCGTCTTGTAGATCAGGCCGACCTTGATGGCGTCGCCGCCGATGACACCGGTGTCGATGAATGCGTAGGTTCCCGAACCGAACGCGGCGTTCAGGCCACTGACGATGTCCTCCAGGACGGGATCGCTGTTGTCGCCGGCCGGGGAGGCGTCAGCGTCATTTTCCAGTTCAACGAGACCGTACACATCCGCATTCATTTCTACCAAGGCGTTGATCAGCTTGTCACGCTGGCGAGTGAACTCCGTGGCCGAGTCCGCGCCGCGACAATCCTGATTCTCCAGCGGGCCGCAGATATCCGGTCCGGCGTCTACCGTGGTAAAGAAGTTGAGCGTGTTGGAGCCGACGATCTTGAGCGTGCCGCTGACGGCGGGGGCGTCAGTCGGGCGCGGATTATCGTGATCCCAGGTGATAGTCCCCGTCGGCTGGATGCGGAAATCTTCCGTGGTGTCTAAGTAGTGCAGCACACCGGTCAAGCCGGTGGTCGTGTCACCGCCGCGCAGCGTGTTCGTGGCGCTGAGGCCGCCCGGTTCCGGATAGCGAACCGGATCGGGGTTCTGATTGGTCAGTCCGTCGTCGAGCGTAATGCTGCGCAGGACGTTGGCATCGCGCACGGCCTGGGCCGGCGCGCCGGGTTCGGCGGCATGGGTCGGGTTGGGCAAACGCCCGCCTTCGGACAACAGTACCTCGCCGAAGCGGCCGAGAGTGAATACTTCCGTCACGGTCAGTTCCTGCGGGAAGGTAACGAGCATGTTCTCGTACTTTTCGTAGTCGCTCAGCGCTGTGACAGGCAGGGTGATCGTGGTGGCCGTCGGTAATGCATTGCCGGTGGAGCAGACCTGAACGTTCGTTGTGCTAGTCAGTTCGGTCAAGGTATCGGGCGCGTCGCCGAACTCGGTCACGGTGCCGGTGAGGCGCACCTTGTCGCCGACGGCCACGTTTGTGGCCGGGTTCTGCCCGTCGAAGACGAAGACGGCCTCGGAAGTAGCCGGGTCGGCATCGGCATCGGCATCTTCTTCCTGCAGGAAGTAGCCGCTCAGCTCGTTAGGTGGATCGGCCGTGTAATCCTGGAAGTCGCCGACGACAATACCCTCAACAGTGACCGATGTGGTCACCAGCGGGCTGGTCCCGCCGCTACCCTGCACGGCGCTGATGAGCGTCGCCGGATCGCCGCAGACCGCCACCGGCGCGGCGATCTGGAAGTCGAAAACATAGTCGGCGACCATGTTGTCCGGCGGATCATCGGTATCCTGATCGGCTACCTGCAGGTCGTCGACGGTGACGGTGACCGTCTCCCCGGCGGTGAAGTCGCTGGGGTCAAGGGTGAAGGTCGTGGGCCCGCCCGAAGGAGTCAGATTCTGGAGGCCGCTGCTGCTGCCGCTGACCGCAATCGTGCCGGTTATGGTGACCGTCTCGCTAAAGGTAATGTCGATATTGGTGTTGGCAGCCACGTTGGTGGCGTTGTCGACCGGGGTGGTGTCGGTAATAGTGGGGGCGGCGTCGCCGGAGCTACAATTGGCGGTGTGGCTGCCAAGTCCCGTGAAAATATCGACGGCGAAACCGTTCCACTCAGTTGCCGGATCGAAAGCGTCAGTCGTGTTGGTATCTCCGGCGCAAACAGTGTCTTTCCGCTGGAGGGTGTTGTCGGCCGTCGAGGTCAGGCCCGTTCCCCATTCTGTACCGGGGTCAGTGCCCAAAACGCCGAACGAATCAACCACAACAGCGCCGGTCTTGCGGAGGGCGATGAAGTCATCACCGTTCCACAAGCCGGATGTGGTCGTCTGGTCAGCCTGAGCCAGTATCGTCGCATTAGCGGCCGAGGCCGCAAAGACATAAACATCGCCATTGGCAACTGAGCCTGTCAGTGCAAACGTCGCAGTTGAGGTTCCACCGTTAAATGATATGAATATCTCATAACCGCCAGTGCTCAAGTTGACGGCAGTGCCAGTGCCATTGTAAATCTCGAGAGCTTTGTTGTTGCTACTACCCTCGATGTACTCCGATATAAACAAATCCGTCGGGGGGGCCGCACGCACGACGTGAGACTGCGGGATCGCCAGGATCGCCAACAGACCAAGCGCCACGAAGGCCAAGCGAAATACACTACGTATGTGGGACATAGTTTTGATATCTCCTCTATATGAGAATATGATGCGCCGCTGGGCCGTAGCTGCGGCGCGTGGATTTTCGGCCCCTACTTACCTTCTCCAACCCCGTTCCCGTATAGTTTATCAGGTTATGAAAAACACAATAGTAATTGACCTTAAATTTTCCTCAAATCGCCTATACGCGAAAATCGCGTACAGGCCTGATCCCGTGCTATACTTCCGACCGTGTATGAAGACGTGATCCCCTCTCTGCAACAAGCCTACGACCGCCACGCCGCCCAGCGCGACGCGGCCGGCCTGGCAGACTGGAAGATTGCCGAACGCCAGGACTTTGCCTCGCGCCTGCGCTCAGAAGGCAAGCGCACCTTGCTGGAGATCGGCGCGGGGCCGGGCCATTCCAGCGCCTGGTTCCGCGACCAGGGCTTCGACGTGACCTGCACCGATCTCTCCCCGGCGATGGTCGCTCTCTGCCGGGCCAAGGGCCTGGACGCCCACGTGATGGACTTCCTCCACCTCGACTTCCCGCCCGCCTCGTTCGACGCCGTGTTCGCCCTCAACTGCCTGCTCCACGTGCCCGGCGACGATCTGGCGCGCGTGCTGGCCGCCGTTCACCGGCTGCTGCGGCCGGGAGGCCTGTTCTTCTACGGCGTCTACGGCGGCTACTCGTTCGAGGGCATCTTTCCTGATGACCACCACACCCCGCCCCGCTACTTCGTCTTCTACCCCGACGACGAACTGCGGCGGCGCGTCGCGCCCTGGTTCGACGAAGTTTCGTTTCGCGCCATCCCGCTGGAGGATGAGGCGGAGTCGCATTTCCAATCGCTCATCCTGCGGCCGAAGGAGTTGGCCTGATGTTCGTCATGGGCGACATCCACGGCCAGTTCGACAAGATGTGCGCCGCGCTGCTGACGGCCGAGCTGATCGATCCCGCCTACAACTGGCGCGGTGGCACGGCCGTGCTGTGGTTCATGGGCGACTACTTCGACCGTGGCCCGGACGGTATCGCCGCCATCGATCTCATCCGCTCGCTGCAAGGCCAGGCGGCCGCGGCGGGCGGGCGTGTGGGCGCGCTGTTGGGCAATCACGACGTACTCATTCTGGCTGCCAGGCAACTCGGCCAGCGGCCCAGCAGCGGGCCTGGCGGCACATTCCTGGCCAGCTGGCGCAACAATGGCGGCGAAGAATCCGACCTGGCCCAGCTAACGGACGAACGCGTGGCGTGGCTGCGGTCCCGGCCCGCGCTGGCCCTGGAATGTGAACGCCTGCTGGCCCACGCCGACGCGACGTTCTACCAGGTCTACGGTCGCACCATTGAAGCGGTCAACCGCAACCTGGGAGCGCTGCTGCAGAGCGACGACACCAGAGCCTGGGACCTGTTGCTCGACTATTTCTCGCAGCGGCGCGCCTTCCAGGATCGCGACCTTGGCCCGGCGCGGGTCGGCCGCGTGCTGGCCCTCTACGGTGGGCGGCAGCTGGTCCACGGCCACACCCCCATTCCCAAACTCGCTGATCTCAAGCCCCAGGACGTGACTGCGCCCCACGTTTATGCCGATGGCCTTGCCGTTGATGTAGACGCCGCGATGTACATGGGCGGCCCCGGCTTCGTGGCCTGCCTGCCGAACCTATAGATCGATCATTAGCTACAGCTACTCACGGATAAAACAGATTTAGGAGGTGGCCCCATGCGAGTCGCAATTTTTTCTGACGTGCACGGCAATCTGAGCGCTCTGGAGATCGTTCTGGCCGACATCGAACGGCAATCGCCGGACCTGATCGTCTTTGCCGGCGACCTTTGCCTCTTCGGCCCCCGCCCGGCAGAGTGCCTGCGGCTGGTGCTGGAGCGGCAATTGCCGTCGGTCATCGGCAACACCGACGCCTGGCTGGCCGACGCCTCAACGCCCCCGGAACACCACCCCGAAGCGATCGAGTGGACGCGCGGCCAACTCTCGCCGGATGAGTTGGCCCGGCTGGGCGGGCTGCCCTTCGCCTTGCGTCTTTCCCCCACAGCGCGCGCCGCCGACGACTTGCTCATCGTCCACGCCAATCCGCGCGACTGGACCCAAATCGTTTTCCCCCCAGAGGCCGAGCAGATCGAGCGCTGGGGCAAGGTGCGGCAAAGCGACGCCGAGCTGAAGCAGCTGTTCGGCGGGCTGGAGGCGGCCGTGGTGGCCTACGGCCATCTCCACATTCCCAGCGTGCGGCCCTGGGGTGATCTAACACTGGTCAATGTCAGTTCGGTCAGTATGCCCGGCGACGGCGACGGCCGGGCCAAGTATGCCTTGCTGGAGTGGCGCGACGGCCACTGGTCAGCCAGACACACTCGCTTGAGCTACGACACAATCGCAGAAAGCGATGCTTTCCGCGAAAACCAGCCACCTCGCTGGGAAGAAGCCGTCGCCTCGCTGGCCAAGGATGGCTATTACTACCCGCAACGAATCTAGGCCGATCAACCACGGGGCTTGGCCCGCGCACTCACGCGGCCGAAGGTGGGTAATTATCCACATCATGCTGAAGGCTACCGGCCAGGCCTTCCACGCGCGGCAGGACGCTGAAGCTGCCGTCAGTCTCCAAAATGACGGCTTCCACCTCATCCATCACGCTATGGCCCGTGGCGCGAATGACGGCGCGCACCTCACTCTCCGTCACACGTTGTTGCCGGAGCGGCCGTTCGAGCATCCGGCCTTGATAAAACAGCAGCGTGGGATCGGCTTTGACGAGGCGGCTAAAGGCGGCCCACCGAACGGAAGACCAGGTGACGATGAACTGCAAGCCGATGAGCAAAACAAAGGCCGCCACGCCTTCGGCCAGGGTCACGTCTTTGGAAAGCAGCACAGTCGCCAGTGTCGAGCCAAGAGCGACGGTAATAACCAGATCAAAAGCGTTGAGCTTGGTCAGCGTGCGCTTGCCTGAAATAAGGAGCAGCGCGACCAATGCGCCATAAGCCAGCGTTCCGATCACCAGCGTGCGCAGAATACCTGCCCAGGATTCAAAAAACATTGAAGACATGAATAACTCCTTGTCAGGAAAAGCTTGGAAGACTTGTGCGCGTAGTCGCCGGATACTCTAGTAGAATTGTAACGTAATCAACCTAACCCATCGTCCGGCTCCTCAAATCGGGTTATGATTCGCGCGCACGTCCCATTAATCACGACGGAAAGGAAAGCATGACACAGACAAAAAAAGAGGTAATTCAAGCAAAACTATCGGCTATCCGTGACGAACTGAACGCCACCGTGCGCGCTCTGACGCCCGAACAGTGGTCGACCAAGGCCTATTCCGAGGGATCGGAGTGGCAGGTGATAGACATCCTGCGCCACGTGGCGGACTCGGAGCGGGGAATGACCAGCCTGATGATACAGATCAAAGGCGGCGGCGATGGCGTTCCGGCGGATTTCGACCTGACGCGCTGGAACCAGCGAGTCGTCAGCAAGCTGGCCGACAAAGGGCCGCAAGACCTTGTCGACGGCATGGCCCAAAATCGCGTGGCCTTGTTCGCTTTCATCGACGAACTGGAAGACGAAGATTGGGGGAAAAAGGGACGCCACGCCAGTCTGAAGATCATGACCATCGAGGAAGTCTGCCACCTCATCGCCGATCATGAAGCCCTCCACTTGGCGGGTATTCGCGAGGCACTATCAACCAATTAAGAATTACGAATTACGAGTGGGGAACGAGCTCTTCATTCCCAATTCGTAATTCGTAATTCGTAACTACCCTACATTTTCGGCGCTTCGACGGGTGTATCGCGGCGCCGGTTGTAGAGGCTCTTGACCAGAGAAGAGGGTACCCAGGCGCCGTCAACGTGGTCGTAAGAGGGCGTTTGTTCGGGGTACAGATCGTGATCGCGCAAAAGTTGGGCAAAATCGGGATCGAAATCGCCGTAGCCCAGTTCCGAGCGCACGTTGCGGTAATAGTTATAGTGGTTGAAGAAGTGCTTGTTTTCGACCCCGTACGCCACGAAGACGGAGTACTTGGGGCCGGTGATGTAGCTGCCCGAATGGATCGTGCGCGGGTCGAAGATGACGGCGTCGCCCGGCTCAGTGGGAATCCAGTCGGCGTTGGAAATAGCCATCTGAATCTTGGGCGACAAGTAGTTGGCTGCCCCCAACCACTTGAGACGGCGCTCACTAAACTTGCGTCCGCGTGACACCGGCCCCTTGGGGGGGGTGTGGCTGCCGGGAATGAAACCCAGACGCGAATTGCTCTCGGCAAAGGTCTGCAAATAGATGCCGACACGCACCATCTTGTAAGGCTCCTGAGACTCGTCCCAGTCCGGCCCGACGCCGAATTCGCGATTGACGCTGTCGCGATGCCAGGAAATGGCCGAGAAACCGACGTGAATATCGTTGTGCTGCAAAAAACGCACGTCGGGATCGATGATATTGCGGACGATCTCCACCAGACGCTCGTTAACAACCACCGGCCAGAAGTCGCGCGACTTGACCACGCCGTCGGGCAGCGTCCACGACGAGCCGCCCGATCCCCGCCCGCTGCCTTTCCACTCGTCGCCGCCCCGCGTCATGCCGGAGCGGGTGATGCCCGACAGAGCTTCCATGCGGCTGACGTAGTAATCGACCTCATCGGCGGTCAAGAGACCGCGAACGATCGTGTACCCCTGATCGTTCAACTCCTGCTTCATCTTTTCGTAGTCCATCGGATTCACTCCCTCTTTCTCTTAATTCCTTCTCCAAATCAAACGTGCCCGGCGAGCGATTCTCGCCTGCCGATGCGGCAAAGTGTAGCGAGATTATACGGTTCATGCCAATCAGTGGAAGAACTGATCAAGCCTTTTTGGTTGCCAGTCGATTGCCAGCCGATTAGCAATGTAGAGCTGGTTTCTTATCCGGCCACCACACACGAGATTCGCCGCCCCAGGCCGCAGAACCGGTCAAGAAAGCGACCCTCCAGAGAGCGGCCGATTACTGAAAAACCCTGAAGAACTGATCGTTCTTCCTGGGTGGCCGGTCGCCTGCGCTCACCCGTCTTCCAGTGGCACTCGCCTCATGTGAAATACGTCGGTGGCGCGCGTATAGGCATCACCCGCCAGACGACCGATGGGGCGCAGCGAGGCCATGTCAATCCGCCCGTTGTCATAGAGGTCATCACGAACGTGGACACACTGCACACGGCCAAAGATGGCCGCCCCACCACCAGGCTGGTCACTGATGGTAACGATACGATCGAGCACACACTCGAAGGCGATAGGCGCCTCGGCCACGCGTGGCACGCGGATAGTCTCGCTCGGTGCCGGCGTCACCCCGGCCCATTCAAACTCCGATTCACCGGTCGGCAACACAGTCGCGCACAGGTTCATCTGTTCGGCCGTGTCCTCATTGGTAATGTTGATGACAAACTGCGGCACTGCTTCGATGTTGCGCCAGGAGTCTTTCTTGCGGCCATCGGTGTGGACACCCGGACAAAACACCAATGTCATCGGCGACGGGCAGACAGCGTTGAAGTAGGAAAAGGGGGCCAGATTCAGCCGGCCGGCGGCGTCCACCGTGCTGACCCAGGCAATGGGGCGCGGCAAGATGGAGCCAATGACCAGACGATAGCGGTCGTGATGCGTGATCTCATCGACGTGTAAAATCACCTGCCTACTCCTTTGGCAACCAGCTATAGACGTAGCCCTCATCTTCCATCTCCAGCGCATGACGCGTAAGGCGCAACGGCCGGAAGGTATCGACCATCACCGCCAGTTCCTCGGTGCGCGTCTTGCCGATTGATCCCTCATAGGTGCCGGGATGGGGGCCGTGGGGGATGCCGTTGGGATGGACGGTCAGCGAGGCGCGCTCGATACCCTTGCGCGACATGAAGTCGCCCTCAACGTAGTAGAGCACCTCGTCGGAATCGACGTTAGAGTGGTTGTAGGGCGCGGGGATGGACAGCGGATGATAGTCGAACAGACGCGGCACGAACGAGCACAGCACGTAGCCCGGCCCTTCAAACGTCTGGTGCACGGGCGGAGGCTGATGGACGCGGCCGGTGATCGGCTCGAAGTCCTCGATGTTAAAAGCGAACGGCCACAGATGCCCGTCCCAGCCGGCAACGTCAAGCGGGTGATGATCGTAGATGAAGCACGTCGTTTGGCCGCGCGCCTTGATACGCACCTCGAATTCGCCCGCCTCATCGTGGGTTACCAGCTCGTCCGGCGGCCGCATATCGCGCTCGCAATAGGGCGAGTTCTCCAGGAATTGGCCGTAGTTGTTGATATAGCGTTTGGGCGGCGTGACGTGCCCAAACGATTCGACGACCAGCATCCGCTGGGCCACGTCGGGATCGGGCAACAACCGCCAGATGACGCCGGTCGGGATGACCAGGTAATCGCCCGGGCGGTAGCGCAGCAGGCCAAACTGGCTTTCCAGCACGCCGGTCCCCTCGTGGATAAACAGGACATCGTCGCCGTGGGCGAATTTGTACCAGTAGGTCATCGGCTTGGTTGGCCGGGCGACGTGGAGCACGACGTCGTTATTGCCCATGAGTGGTACACGGCCGCTGATCGCGTCGCCGCCGGTCGGCACGGGGCCGGAGCGTAAGTGGCGCGGCCGCAGCGGCCCGGGTGTTTCGTAATAAATCGGCTCTTCGGGCATCAGATCAAGACGGCGGACAGCCGTGGGCGGGCGCAAATGGTAGAGAATGGACTGAATACCCGCAAAGCCGTGGATGCCCATCACCTCTTCGTGGTAGAGCGAACCGTCGGCCTGTCGGAACTGCGTGTGCCGTTTCTTGGGCACGTCACCAAGTCTGTAATAGTAGGTCATTATTACCTCCGGGAAGAACTAAACACGGATAGGGCACAGATATTACGGATTTAACGCATTGAACGCCGGTCTATGGGTCTGAGGTTGATAACAGCTTGCAATGTGTTGCCGCCTCCAATCCACGAAATCCGTCTGTTCCGCGTCCTATCCGTGTTTAATTTCTTTATAGATTCCCCCGCAGCTCCTGTTCGCGCTCGATGGACTCAAACAGCGCCTTAAAGTTGCCTTTGCCGAAGCCGCGCGAACCGTGGCGCTCGATGATCTCGAAGAAGACCGTCGGCCGATCTTCCACCGGTTTGGTGAAGATTTGTAACAGATAGCCCTCTTCGTCCCGGTCGACCAACACACCCAGTTCAGCCAACATATCGACCGGCTCGTTGATCTTGCCGACCCGCCCCTCCAATTCCTGATAGTAGGTAGTGGGCACACGCAAGAACTCAATGCCGTTGTCGCGCAGTTGGGTAACTGTGGCGATGATGTCGCCCGTGGAGCAGGCGATATGCTGCACGCCGGGGCCATAGTAATAGTCCAGGTATTCCTGAATCTGCGACTTTTTCTTGCCCTCGGCCGGCTCGTTAATGGGGAACTTCACTTTGCCCGTGCCATCCTGCATCACCTTTGACATCAGCGCCGAGTACTCAGTCGAGATGTCCTGGTCATCGAAATGGATCAATTGGCTGAAGCCCATCGTGTTGGCGAAGAACTGCACCCAGCGGTTCATCGCCCCCAGTTCGACGTTGCCGACCATGTGATCGACGGCCGCCAGCCCGACCCCCTTGTGCCAGGCCCGACCGTTGTCCACCTCCGGACTGTACCCGTTGCGCGGCTGAAAACCCGGCGCGAAAGCGCCGCGATATGCCGATCGGTCAACGAACTTGATGAGCGTGTCACCATAGGCCCGAATGGCTGAATAACGCAACACGCCACACTCATCCTCGACAGTCGTCGGCGGGATGGCTCCGGACGCGCCGCGCGTTGTCGTCTCGCGGTAGGCCGACTCGGCATCCGGCACCGAGAGCGCGATCACCGCCACGCCGTCGCCGTGCAAGTGAGCGTGCCGGGCGACTGCGTGGTCCGGGCCAAGGGCCGACGTAAGCACCAGGCGTATTTTGCCTTGAACCATCACGTAGGACGCTGTCTGCCGGTTGCCCGTTTCCAGGCCGCTATAAGCCGCCTGGGCAAAGCCGAAGCCGGTGCGATAGAAGTGGGCTGCCTGTTTGGCGTTCCCGGCATAGATCTCGATATGATCAATCGCTTTAATGGGCAGGAAGTCGTAGGTCATCATATTTCTCCTCGGTTTGTTAAATTCGTCACTCTTACGCCGTCACCAATTCCAGCACCCGCCCCAATCGCTCTATTCCCTCTTCGATATCGGCCAGACAACAATTGGAAAAATTCAGCCGCATGTAGTTAGTGGCCTTCACGCCGGGATGGGCAAAGGCATGGCCGGGAATGAAGGCCACCTTCTCGCGCTCCACGGCCGTCTCCAGCAAAGCCGCCGCATCAACGTGCTCCGGCAGTGTCACCCAGATGAACATCCCGGCACGCGGGTGAGTCCAGGTGATGCCCGGCGGAAAATAGCGCGCCATGGCCGCCAGCATCGTGTCGCGGCGCAGACGATACTCTTTTTGCAGCCGCTCCAAATGCGCCGGCAAATGTCCGCCGTCCAGATAGGCGGCCACGGCGCGCTGCGTCAGGGCCGACGACTCCAAATCACCCGCCTCCTTGATGACCGTTAGCTTGGGCATGAGTGCTTCCGGCGCGATGAGCCAACCCAGCCGCAGCGCGGGGGCCATGATCTTGGAAAATGAACCGACATAAAAGACGTGGCTATCGTTCAGAGCGCGTAACGGGGGCAGGCATCGCCCGTCGTAGCTCAGAAAGCCGTAGGGATCGTCCTCGATGATAGGCAATCCATAGGCACCGGCGATCTCGGCCAGGCGCGCGCGCTTCTCTTCGCTCAGGCTGACGCCGAGCGGGTTATGGGCGTCGGGAATGACGTAGAGATAAGCCGGCAGCGCCCCGCGCTCCAGGTGGGTGATGACGTCATCAACCTCGATACCCGTCTCCAGATCAGTGCGCACCGGTAACACGTCCGGCTGATGGGAGGCCACGACCTGACGAATGCCGGTGTAGACGATCTCCTCCAACATGACTTGCCCGGCCGAATCGAGCAAAAAACGGGTCAGGATATCAAGTGCCTGCTGCGCCCCCGTGGTCAGAAAGACCTGATCGACGGAACAGTCCACGCCGCGCTGGGCCATCAAATCGACGATGTGGCGCTTGAGGGGCAAGAAAGGCGGGCCATATTGCAGCGCGCCGCGGTCGGTTGATAAGACGTGGGCCAGGGCCGCGCTGTAGTCGGCTGTGGGGAACAGATCAGGCGCGGGCAACCCACCGGCAAAGGACAAAATCCCCGGACGGGAGACCACAGCCAGCATCTGGCGCAGCACCGACCGCTGCATGCCTTGTGTCCAGCCGGCCGATCTGATCTCCGTCCCAGCCGGAGAAGGAGCGGATAAAGTAGGAAACATGGGGCAACTTACTCCTGAATTGACGGCTCGGTCAGCGGGATGGCCGCCGTGGCCTTGATTTCGCTCAGAACCAGACTCGTGCGGATTTTGTCCATGCCGCGAACCGGAGTGAGCGTGTGGAGGATGAACTGTTCCAGATGCTTGCGATTGCGAACGACGACCTTGAGGAGGTAATCAAATTCGCCGGTCAGATGATGGCATTCCAGCACTTCGGCCATGGTCTGAACTTCCCGACGGAAGTTATCCACGGCGTCGGGTTCGTGGCGCTGCAAGGTGACCTGAACGAAGCACAGCATGTCATAGCCGACAGCCTCGCGGTCAACCTGGGCCACGTAGCCGGTGATAATCCCGGCGCTCTCCAAACGGCGCAGCCGCTTGTGAAGCCCGGTGGCCGACAACTCGACGCGGCGCGCCAACTCGGCATTGGTCTGACGCGCATCCTCTTGTAAGGCGATCAATAAGGTTCGATCAGTATTATCTAGGGCAATGGACATTAGGGCCTTGATTATCCGATTACGGGTGTGCACTGATTATAAGTCTTTGATCGTTTATTCTCAACCAATTGAGCGGAATTAGTGCACATCCATATCTTGTTAGCGTCTTTGAGAGATAATTACTCACCCAATGGTGACGCGTTACGTCATCTGTCCTTTTTGGCCTGAAACATACCCTGCGCTCTAATTACCAATTCATTCTATTTAGCGGCGCGTCGGCTATACTGGAGAGAATTATGCGACGAACGATTACGATCATTATTTTCGCGACAGCCGCGTTGTTGGCCGGATGCCGGGGCCGTACAGCGCTCGACCCCACGCCTTTCCCCACGATCGGCCCCACAGTGACGCAACAAGGCGCGGGGCCAGTCGTGCTGACGGTCACGGAACTCATGAGTGCCCCCGGCCTCTATCGAGATGCCCTCATTCAGGTGACTGGCCTGCTGCGCAAGCAACCGTTGGTCGTCTGCGACTCGGATTATCACCCGTCGCCCGCCGCGTGGGGGCTAGCCGAAGAAGGCGTCCTGGCCCTGGCTGGTGGTTTCGGCCAACAGGTACGTTCGTTGCTGCCCGACGACCTGACAATGACCGTCGAAGGCCGCTGGCGGCGCTGGCAGGGTCTTGTCGGCTGCGGCAAACAGGCGGTCGAACAGGAAGTCTGGTATCTGGAAACAAGCCGCATCCTCTCACCCAGCCCCATCACTCAAGTGACGCTGACGCCGGCGTCAGGAATAGAGATAGTCGCCGTCACGCCCACCCAGGATTTGGCCCTCACCCTGGAGAGCGAGATTGTTCCCACACCATCTCTGGAAGAGACGCTCACAACACCTGAACCAACCACAGATCTGGTGACACTGGCCAGCCCCACTCCAGACCTGTCAGAATTGAACCCGACGTCAACACCCACATTGCCCACCACTGGTACGCTGCCGTCCGGAACGGGTACCGCGTTAACCCCGCCGCCCGGACTAACCGTCACACCTTCGTTAGGCCTGACCAGCACGCCCGGCGGATCACCCTCGCCGACCGCTAGCGGCACGCCACCGACCCCTACGGCTACCACGCCCAGCGGCGCAACGGGGCAAATTGTGGAAAAGGGCGACCTTTATGATGAGATGCTCAATGATTTCCTGATCACCTCATTGGGTGGCGGCGTGATCGATAGTTGGGATCTCGAAATCTTCGAGGGCGATAGCCTTTACGTGTACGTGCTCGCTCCGAACCAGGCCGACATCATCCTGTCCGTACTTAAAGACGGCCAACCCATCGTCAATAGACAAAATACGTCACCGGCCGGCGCGCCCGAGTTCATCAATAATCCCCCCTTGTCCGGCGAAGGCACCTATGAGATTCAGGTACTCACAGTCGGTGGGGCCTCGACGGAGTATGCCTTAACCTTCTACACCGATCCGGAGTTTGCGATTATTTTCCCCGGCATCATCACATCCGGCAGCCCACGCAGCGCCGTACAAATGCCCGAAGGCGCCTATCACTACTGGTTTTTTGTGGGATCGTCGGGTGACGAGGTCACGATGACGCTGACGCCGCTGGCGGATGAAGACCCCGGACTCTATCTGTACGGCCCCGATGGAGAAGACATTGATTCGGTCGATGACGGCTTTGAAGGCGAAGAAGAGATTTTAACGGCGACGCTCGAGATGAACGGCCTCCACGCCATTGGGATTGAAGAGTTCAACAGCGGAACGCTGCAATATAATCTCGAACTCACGATAGAGTAGGGCGGTGGACGGAAAAAGTCCGGTTCCCCTTGTTGTCAGATGGGCACGATCTCGCGGTCGCGCCAATGAAGCCACGCGGCGATTAGCCCCAGCGAGAAGGCCAGGCCAACCGCGCCGACCAGCAGCATATCACCGGCGGCAAACAGCATTCCAGTGCTCAAGCTGCCCGCGGCCGACGCGGCCGATGCCCACGTGTCGCTAAATCCCTGGACGCGCGCGCGCTCGGCAGGGGCCAACCCTACGGCCAATAGCGAGGAACCAGCCACGAAACAGAGATTCCAGCCCAGACCCAAGAGGAAAAGGGTGATAGACAATCCGACGACCGACACAACCACGGGAGCCAGCAGGGAAGCTACAACCAGAAGCCCCGCGCCACTGATGATGAGCGTCGTCGTTCCAAAGCGATCGATCAGCCAGCCGGTGGCCCAGGACAAGCCGAACATTCCCAGTTGATGGGCCATGATGACCAGGGAGATCTCGCCTGTTCCGTGCCCCCCGTGATTCATATGCAGCGGGGTGATGACCATGATCATTACCATCACCAATTGGCCAATCGTCATCGCGCCAATGCCCAGGCGAACGTGCCAGCTCTGCAACAATTGTCCTAACGGGCGTGACGCCCCGTCCTCTTGACGGCCGGCCACAAACCGGTCGTGATCGTCCATTTGGCGGCTGATGGTCAGCGGATCGGGGCGCAAAAGCACAAACGTGAACACGGCCGACAGCGCCAACACAATCGCGCCCGCCCAAAACGGGCCACTCTCCGGGATAAAGCCGAGCGTCCCGGCAAAGTTCACGGCGGGAGACACCAGCAGCGGCCCCGCCACCGCGCCTATGGTTCCGGCGAAAACGATCCAGCCGATCACCTTTGCCCGGCGGTCGATGGGGCTGACCTCGGCCGCGGCATAGCGAGAAAGGTCAGACGCGCCTCGCGCAACTCCCGCCAAACCGGCCCCCAGGGAAAACAGCCAAAAATTCCCCGCCCCAACTGCCCAGGCGCTCATGATCATTCCCGCCAGACCGATCACGAGGCCAACCGTCAGACCAAACCGCCGGCCCGCACGCCCCATGAGCCATCCCAACGGATAAGCCGCCATAGCCCGAAAGAGCAAACCCGCCGTGCTCGGGACACCGGCAGCGCTCTCGCTCCCGCTTAGGTCCGCGGCGACGATGGGCATCAACGTAAAATAAGCCACCTGAGCCGCAGCAACCAGGCTGGAGACGGTGAATATGACGGCGATGAGGCGGTTCCGCACGGTGGGCTTGACTTCTTCAGGCATTAGTAGATTCTGGCGTTGCCTCCCCAATTTTGCAAACCACTAATCTGTCGGACGAAAATCCGCCCGTTCTTACTCTTCTCATAGATCAGCCTGCTATGCTCTGACGACCTATGGACGATTTCATTCACCTCATCGTGCTGGCGAACGATCCGCTAGCGCGCGCGGGATTGTCGGCGCTGTTGGGAAACCTGCCTGGTTTTCTGGTGGATGATCAGGACGACGACCACCGGCTGCTGGAAGCAGCCGCGGGCGAACACGACGCCTCGGTTGATGTGATCGTTTGGGATATGGGCTGGGGAACGGCCGAACACATGGAGGAGGAGCCGCTCGATAAAAATATCCCCGTCCTGGCGCTGGTCGCCGACAAACCCTCGGCGGCGGCAGCCTGGCGTCTGGGTTGTCGCGCTGTGCTCTCGCGCCAAGCCGACGAAGAGCAACTGGCCGCCGCATTGGTGGCCGTTGCCGGTGGCCTGGCTGTTTTCTCGCCCTCGCTAGTGGAATCGCTGCAAAGCACCCCAAACCCCGGCGACGTGACGCTCGGCGATCTGACACCGCGCGAGTCCGAGGTGCTGGCGCTCCTGGCTGAAGGGCTAACCAACAAGGCCATAGCCCAACGTCTGACGATCAGCGAACACACCGTCAAGTTCCACGTCAATGCCATCCTGGGCAAGCTCGATGCCCAAAGCCGCACGGACGCCGTTGTCCGCGCCACTCGTCTGGGGCTTATTGCGCTCTGATCCTGTCCCTTTTTCCGGGTGACTCCTCATCTATCCGGTGATTCGCCGCCCGCCCTCGTCGCGTATGATCTCCTCTAGAGTTAGCGGTTAATACACTGTTACGTGAGGAGAATCATCTATGTCCACCATTCAGGAACTTTCAAACGGATTCGCCAGCGTCGTGGCTCAGGCCGGCGAATCGGTAGCGCGCGTGGAAGGCCGGCGACGAGGCGCGGCCAGCGGCATCATCTGGTCAGGCGACGGTTTGCTCGTCACCGCCAACCACGTCGTCCATCGCGAGGATAATCTGCGCGTCGGGTTGGCCGACGGGCAAACGCTGGAAGCCACTCTGCTCGGCCGCGATCCGTCTACCGATCTCGCTTTGCTCAAGGTAACGAGTAGCGGGCTTAGGCCGCTCGACAATGCTGGGGAGCCGGAGATGTCGGTCGGCCATCTGACACTGGCGCTGGGGCGACCGGGACGCACCGTCCAGGCGACTTTCGGCATCATCAGCGCCCTGGGCGCTCAGTGGCGCACCCCGATGGGGGGACAGATCGACAACTATTTACAGACGGATGTAGTCATGTATCCTGGCTTCTCGGGCGGGCCGTTGGTGGGGGCCGATGGACGCCTCCTGGGCCTGAATACGTCAGGTCTGGGGCAGGGCGTAAGCCTGGCGATTCCCACCGCCACCATCGCCCGCGTGGTGGAATCATTGCAATCCCATGGTCGCATCCGCCGCGGCTATCTCGGCGTCAGCACCCAGCGCGTTCGTTTACCGGACGAATTGGCCGGCGCTTTGGGGCAAAAAGCGGGCTTGCTCATTATATCGGTCGAGCCCGGTAGCCCGGCGGCTGAAGCCGGCATGTCGTTAGGCGATACAATTGTCACCCTTGGCGGCAAGCCGGTTGTCCGCCACGAAGATCTGCTTGCCGGGTTATCCGGCGACGTAGTCGGGCAGAAAGAGGTCATTCAAATCGTTCGCGGCGGCCAAACTCAGGAGCTGACGGTCAAGATCGGGGAGAGAGAGTAAAGCGTCCTGTAACCGGAAAACAAGGTAATTGAAGGTAAATGAAAGAAGGGTATGCCCGCTCGGGCATACCCCTCTGGACCCATTCGGTATGCGAAAAGTCTATCAACTCAATCGGCGAAGAGTGACAAAACGGCTGCCTCCCTCGACCAGGGTCACGCGCGCCCGATAGAGATGGCCGTCAACCAGCGGCAGGTCTTGCTCGACGCGCGCGCCGTCGTCCTGGCTATTCGGCTCCGAAACCATGCGGATCAACCCGACGTGGTTGATCAGGTCCATGATCGGCCGTCCAATGACGTTATCTTCCGGCAAGAGGAAAAGCGCCCGCGCGGACGCATTGAGCACCAGCATCCGGAAATCTTCGTCAACCACAATGACAGCATCCTCGAACTGTTCCACCACCTCGCTCAACACGGTGCGTTCGCGAGCCATCGTGTTGTACATGTTGGCGTTGTTAATGGCGATTGTGGCATAGCCGCCCAGCGCCGATAGCGCCCGCGTATCGTTGCTGTCGAACGAGGAATCCTTGATCTGGTTCGTGACGCCCAGTACGCCGATGGGCTTATTCTGCAAGATCAAGGGGACGTAGATCAACGATTTGACCAGCAGGGCAGTGTGGGTCCGTTTCCATTGCGAATCGGCACCGATGGCAATGGCGCGCTTGGTTTGCAAAACCTGACCGGCAAGGCTATCGGTGACGCGCTTGCGCATCGAGCGGGCCTTCGAGTCCAGATTCTTCGAGGCGCGGATGTAAAGTTCGCCGCGATCCTCGTCCAGAAGCATCAGCGAGCCTTCCTCGGCCCCCACCACGTAGACGGCCGCCTCCACCACGCGCTGGAGCACTTCTTCCAGATCGAGCGACGAAGAGACGGATTTGCCTACGCCATAGAGGACGTTCAACTCCTGCGCCCGACGCTGGAGCTGCGAATTGCTCTCCATCAGCTGTTCCACCAACTGATCGCGCTCTTTTTGTAGCCGGCTTTCCCGCAGTGCCTTGTCCACCGACTCGCTAAGCTCTTCGGCGTCAATCGGCTTGATGATGTAGTCCTTTATCCCCAGGCGAAACGCGCGCACGGCCGTGTCTTCCGACCCCTCACCGGTAATCAGGATGGCCGGAATATCGATACTTCGCTCGCGGAGCTTCTGGAGCACCTGCAAGCCAGTCAGGCCGGGCATCTGCTGGTCGGTGATCATCAGGTCAGGCTCTTTGGCAATAGCCAGCTCCAACCCCATCATGCCATCAGATGCCGCCAGGACTTCAAAGCCTTTGGGCCGTAGGATATTCTCGACGAGGAAGTCTCGAATATCCGGGGAATCGTCAATAACCAATACTCGTTCGTACATATACGTGTGTCCGCTCGCCGGTTCGCGAACGCCGGCGAGCCATGCATATATTACTACTCGGATAATATCAAGGCAACTGTGCTCACTTCCGCTTGTCGCCCGGCTCAGTCTGATATAGCATGAATCACCGATGCTCAACACAGTTGTTCATAGTCCATCTGCGTGGATGCGGATGTTCCGATGGCTTCACCCGGCGGCCGCGCTGCTGGCTGTTGTGCTTTTATTGGGAACCAGTTGCCGGCAGAATGGCGACGCGGCCGTGGATATTAGCGCGGCCGTGGATACCACCACCACGCCCCAGCCCACCCCCGGTAGAGTGCAGAACATCGTGACGCGACTCGTCGAACAGATCACCTTTGTCACCAGCACCCCCGACCCCCTGGCTCCATCAACCGAGGAAACAACGCCGGTCGTTCTGGATATTAGCCTGACCGGCGAGCTACCCGACCTTGACCCCGGCCTGGCCGAGCGCCAATCGCAGCTGGAGCTGACGCAAAACCTATTCGTCGGGCTGACGAACTACGATCCGGACACGAACACCATTGAACCGGAACTGGCCTCAACGTGGGCGCTTGGCGCCGATGGAACGACCTGGACCTTTAACCTGCGTGACGACATCTATTGGGTACGCCCCCGAGGGCCAGGCCCGGGTCGCGATGGGTTGTGGGGAGCGACGCAGGTTCGCCCGGTCACGGCCGACGATGTTGTGTACGCCGTACAAAGGCAGTGCAGCCGCGAGGCCAACACCCCCGTGGCCTTTTCATTGTTTATTATCCGGGGGTGCGAGGCCGTTTTCACCACCCTAGAACCCACTGAGGCCCAGATCAAAGCCATCGGTATCGAGTCGCTCGATCCCACGACCCTGCAGATCCACCTGACAAAGCCCGCGGGATACTTTCTGACGTTGACGAGCATGCCGTTCTTTCAGCCGGTGCCGGCCGATATGGTGGCCGAAAACGGGAACGAGTGGCTGGACGCCATCGGTGAGTATAGTACCGGCTGGCAGACGCCCGACAATTTGGTGACCTCCGGCCCCTACCTCCCGGTATCAAACCAATTCACGTCACAGTACGTCGTACTCCACCGCAATCCGCTGTGGCCTCTGGAACGGCCAGGAAATGTCGACGTGGTCAATATCACCTTTCTTGATGAACAGGATGCATTCGAGATGTGGCAAGAGCGGCTTCTCGACATCGCCCCTTTGCCGCCGGACGAAAGCGAAGCCTTCAAGCAACGCTCCGCAATCAAGGTCAAGACGATACCGGATCAGGTCTTGTTCTACCTCGGATTCAACTTCGACAGCGGGGTATTCAGAGAAGCAGAAGTCAGGCGCGCGTTCAGCGCCGCCATCGATCGACAAGTCCTGCTCGACGAGCTCTACGACGGCCGCGGCCTCGCCATGCGCCACGCCTCCGTGCCCGGCATGGTGGCCGCCATCCCGTTCGAAGAGCTTGGCGTAGGCTATAGCCCTGACTTTGCCCGGCAACAGATGGCCGCCAGTTCGTTTCGCTCTTGCCGGCTTCTGCCGGAAATTACCTTCCTCGTGAGCTCGGCCGATCTCTCGCTGCTACAGGCGGAGATCATTCGCAACATGTGGGTGGAGGAACTGGAGTGTGTAAAAGAAAATATCCACATCCAACAGGTGCAGTTTGGCGGATTGCTGGCCGGAACGCAACAGGATGCCACCGACCGGCCGGATTTGTGGGAGCTGGCCTGGGCACCCACCTTCCCGGACGCCAAGAACCTGATCACCGACCTGCTCCATTGTGACGAAAGCGAAAACCGCCAGAATCGGCCTTGTTCCGCGGCCGATTCGCTGCTGGATCAGGCCGGGACAGTGGTTGACCCAGTTGAGCGGATGAGTCGCTATCGCCAGGCCGAGTCCCAATTTTTCAACGAGACCGGATCGTTTCCCATCGCGCCGTTATACGTTCGCGCCCGGGAGATCGTGGTCCACGACTGGATCAATTTTTCGCCCGTGGCCTTTGGTGGTCAGCAATGGGATCGGATTATGCTGGACGCATCTCTGAAAGAACTGGAAAGAAGCCTGACCCAATGAACGACTTGGCAGGCTGGGCACAGTCGTTTGATCTCCACTTAACAACTGACCAGTTGAGACAATTCGACGTCTACGAGCGATTGTTGCTGGAGTGGAACGACCGAATCTCGTTAACCGCCATTCGCGGCCCGCACGAGATTCGCATCCGTCACTTTCTCGATTCGCTCACGTGTGCAACGGTGACCGGCTCGCTGGCTGAGTGCTCCATGATCGACGTTGGTAGTGGCGCGGGTTTCCCCGGCCTCCCGCTCAAGATCTTGTTCCCCGGACTCCGGCTGACGATGATGGACAGCATCGGCAAAAAAGCCCGCTTTCTGGAATTGGTGGTTCGGGAACTGGGGTTACGAGATGTCACGGTGTTGGCCGAAAGGGCCGAAACGCTGGGCCACTCCCCAACCTACCGGGCCACGTTCGACTGGGCCACAGCGCGCGCCGTGGCCGAACTACGCGTGCTGGCCGAGCTCCTGTTGCCCTTCGTGCGTGTGGAAGGCCACGTACTGGCCCAGAAGGGAGAAAGCGCCCGGCAAGAAATGACGGTCGCCGCGACAGCCATTGCCACATTGGGCGGTGGTGAAACAACAATTACCGGCGTTCGCCTGCCCGAAACCGAGCAGACTCACTATCTAATCGTAATAGCCAAACAGCAGCCGACGGACGACCGGTACCCTCGTCGGGTCGGGATGCCCGCCAAGCGGCCGCTCTAGGGCGCGTCAACCGCAACGCGCCCGCCTCTGATCAGTAGATTCGTCGCCTCCGTCAGAAATTCAACCGGGAACATGCCGGGGTCGGTCGCCGTCAACAGGGCCTGCGCCATTTCCTTCTCGCGCACCTGGTCGGCCACGTAGGCCAGCAGCGCGCCCCGCCGGTGCAGATCAAGCTCGGCGATTACCTCGTCCAGCAGCAGAATAGGCACGTCGGCCGTAGTAGCCTTCATCCAGTTTATCTCGGCCAGCTTCAGGGCCAGAATCGCCGTGCGCACCTGCCCTCGAGAACCAAATTGCCCCAGATTTTTGCCGTTGACCAGGATCGCCCAGTCGTCGCGGTGGGGGCCCACGGTGGAGGAACCACGCGCCAGATCAGCCGCTCGCGCGGCCGTCAGCTCGGCCGCCAATCGCTCCTGAATCGCCCCGACGGACTGTTCCGCCTGCAACCAATCGCCGTCGGACAGCTGCTCGCCGGTTGTTTTGCGGTTGTTAGCGTGCCAGCCGGGTAAATAACCCAGACGCAGCGATTCTTTGCCGCCGATGAGGTCCTGAAAATAAATCTCTTGCGACTGGTAGGCCATCTCTCGAAGGAACTGCGCTCGCCGCTGCACCACGCGGCTCCCTGGCTCGATTAGCTTGTCAGTCAGTATTTGCAGTAAATCGGCCGAGTCGCGCACTTGCCCCTCGGCCATGCGTCGCAGTAACGCATTACGTTGTTCCAACACCTTGTTATAAGCCGAAAGATCGCGGCAATAGTCGGCGTCCACTTGACAAAGGGTGACGTTCATGTAACGCCGGCGGTTGACCGGCGGCCCCGTCGCTAGATCGACATCCTCCGGCAAGAACAGCACCACACGCAGCTTGCCCAGCAAATCCATCAGCCGCACCTTGCGCCGGTTGATCAGGGCCTCACGACGAAACCCGCCCGTTCCATTGCCGGCCCAGTTGCCTCGCTCCTCAACGATCAGTCGCATTTCCAGGTGCAGCGGCGTGTCGGGCTCGGGCTTTTGAACATCGGCCACGAGCCGCCCAACTACCACCGGTTCATCGGTCAGCAGCGCGTCCCAGTTGAGCAACTGCTGATCCTGGCTGGCATGAGGCGAGCGGGTTGTCGCCAGAAAATAGATCGCCTCCAGCAGGTTGGTCTTTCCCTGAGCGTTGTCCCCATGCAACAAGATCACGCCGCCCGGCAGGTCCAGCTCCAGGCGGGAGTAATTGCGAAAGTTCGTCAACGATAGGCGGCGCACTTGCATGGAGGAAAAGATAAAGCCAAATGACCGGATAGGCAAGCGCGGGCGGCTCAAATTGTATGTACCTGAGAGAGGTTGCGATCGGTCGGCTCCCATGCTATGCTTTTCTATCAGACTCGCGGTGTGCGTCGGCCGCCGTCAAGGATTGACTCCACGTCGGCCAACAAACCATCAGAAGAACAGGCAACTTTTGCCAACAATAAAGCAGGGGACAATGAATCCTGTTCCGCTGCTGGAGAAGTAAAAAGCAACGAATGACTTCGCCGGACATCATTTTTATCGTGCTGGATACACAGCGGGCCGACCGGCTGGGAGCCTATGGGCACACAAGACCCACCAGCCCCAACATCGACCGCTTCGCCGGCGAAGGCGCGCTTTTTGAACAGGCTGTTTCGCCCGCGCAGTGGACGATTCCCAGCCACGCCTCGCTCTTCACCGGCCTTTACCCCACCTCCCATGGGGTCACACAATCGTCGCAAAGCCTCAGCGCGGGGCGGCCGCATTTGGCCGAGATCGTGCGCGACCTCGGCTACGAGACCATCGGTTTTTGCAATAATCCCCTCGTCGGTGTCCTTAATAACGGCTTTAAACGCGGCTTCCAGACATTCTACAATTACGGTGGCGCATTCCCCAGCGTACCGGACAGCTCCAACCCCTGGCCCTGGCCGGTCAGCCGGCTGGCCGAAGCGTACACCCAATTTCTGCGCCGCATCTCCTACCCCATCCAGAACTTCATCGGCCGTTCCGATCTGGCCTTTCGTATCTCCCTCAATGCCTGGCTGACACCCTTGTGGTCAAAGATGGCTAACTTCAAGGGGCAGAACGAGCGGTCGGTCTACGACGTCGTCAGCTTTCTGGAGCAACGGGAGGATGCCACCGACCGGCCGTTATTCCTTTTCATGAACCTGATGGAAACGCACCTGCCGTTTTGGGCGCCGGGCGAATTCGTAGATCGTATCGCGCCCTACTTTCGCCATAGCAAAGAGGCGCGCGCAGTCATGCGCACCTGGAATCGGGAAGCCTACCGTTGGGCCGCGCCGCTGTCCGAACCACTGACCGAATTGGAAAGTCGCGTGCTCAATGACATGTACGATGCAGAAGTGGCCTACCAGGATCACTATCTGGGGACGCTCTTCGACACACTGGCCCAGCGGCGGCGGCGCAACGACACTCTGACGGTGATCGTGGCCGACCACGGCGACGGCCTGGGCGATCACGGCTTTTTCGGCCATGCGTTTGTCGCCTACGAAGAGCTTGTCCACGTACCGTTGATTCTCCATTGGCCGGGGCGCGTCTCCGCCGGCACGCGCGTCGACACGCCCGTCAGCACGCGCCGCGTCTTTCACACGATGATCGATGCCGCCGACCCCTCAGCCGCGCTCGGCGATGCGTTGGACGCGGCCAACACACGACGCCTCAGCCTGCGCCACACACTGAGCGGCCGCGACCCGGAACAACAAACGGCATTTAGCGAAGTCTATCCACCGCTCAACTTTGTCAAAGCCATCGAGTCGCGCCGGCCCGAACTCCTGACTCACTTCCGTTGTATGGCTACACGGCGAGCCGTAGTTCGACCGTCCAGAGAACGCGACGGTGCGCCGCTCAAGTTAATCGAAGTTGATGACGTGGCCGAAGAACTTTACAACCTGACGACAGATCCCCTGGAAACCGTCAATACCCTGGCTGAGGAGCCGGCAATCGTCGCCGCGCTCGAAATCACATTGGAACAAATGGCCCAACGCGTCGCGCGTGAGCGCGATTCACAGCCCGCGGGGGCAGCCATCGACCTGGAGGGTGACGAGTTGCTTCGCCAGCGGTTGCGCGGGTTGGGCTATCTGGAATAATTAGTCATCATTCGGCCGTGTGGAAAGGCTATGCCTTCACGACGGCGCGCAAAATTCAAAATCTTACGGGTGAACTATGCTGGACGGAATCAACATCGATCCGATCGCCTTCACGATCCCCATCGGCGACGGGTTTCCCATTTACTGGTATGGAATCATCGTCACCTTGGGCATCGCTATCGGCGTGATCTGGGCCGCGCGCGAGATCACCAAACGCAACCAGAACGTCGATGAGTTTTTCAACGGCCTGATCATCGTCATCTTAAGCGGCTATATCTTCGCCCGTCTGACTTACGTCCTCCTGGAGGTCTTCGGCGGTCGCGGCGATCAGTTCCAGAGCTTTCTGGACGTGATCAACATCCGCTCCGGCGGCATCAATATCCTGGGCGGCTTCATCGGCGCGGCCGTCCTGGGCTGGCTCTACATTCGCCGGCGGCGGCTCAACTTCTGGCACTATGCCGACGTGGCCGGGCCGGCTTTGTTGATCGCTCAGGGCATCGGCCGGTGGGGCAACTTCATCAATCAGGAACTCTACGGCCCCCCGACCACGCGGCCTTGGGGTATCCTCATCGAAGCTCCCTATCGCCTGCCCCAATACTCCGATCTGACCCAGTTCCCCCTGGACACACGATTCCACCCCACGTTCCTGTACGAATCTTTCTGGCTCATTCTTGGATTCGTCGTGCTGGTGTTTCTCAACAACAAATTTCGCGACAAGTGGCGGCCGGGAACGCTCTTCGGCGTGTTCCTGATTTGGTGGGGTGTCGGCCGCGCGTTCATCGAATTCTTCCGGCCCGACCAGCCGACCGTCGGCAGTTCAGCCATCACGTACTCGTTTCTGATGGCTTTTGGTCTGGCATTGACCGGCGTGTGGATCGTCTTGTCGCGCAACAACAGTGTTCCGCAGGTCTTCGGCCGCCGCCGCCAACGCGTCCTCAAGCCCAAACCGCGCCGCGAAAGATAACAGCTCCGGCCCGTCGACGCCGGAAGGGAAAACAGGATGAAATTTGCAGCGGACTTCGGCGAGTTGGCCCTGACATTCGACGACGTATTGCTGGTGCCCGGCTACTCCCAGGTATTGCCGGCGGAAGTTAATCTGCGCACGCGCCTGATCGGCAACATCCACCTCAATGTGCCGGTCATGTCGGCGGCCATGGACACCGTCACCGAAGCGTCAATGGCTATCGGACTGGCGCGCCTGGGCGGCATCGGTGTCATTCACCGCAATCTGACGGCCGAAGAACAGGCCGAAGAGGTAGACAAGGTCAAGCGCTCCGAGTCGGGGATGATCGTCGATCCACTCACATTGCGCCCGGACGCCACCCTGGCCGACGCCGAGGCGTTGATGAGCCGCTATCACATATCCGGCATCCCCATCACCGACGAAGCCGGGCGACTGGTCGGCATCCTGACCAATCGCGACACGCGATTTGTCATCCCCGGTAAGCAACCCATTGCGGAGTTTATGACGAGCGAAAACCTCGTCACGGCCCCGGTCGGCACCAGCCTCGAAGAAGCCAAAGCGATCCTGCACCGCCATCGCATCGAGAAATTGCCCCTGGTAGACGGCAACGGCCGTCTGAAGGGGCTGATCACCGTCAAGGACATCCTCAAAAAGATCGATTTTCCCGAAGGGGCCACAGACGAGCGCGGCCGCCTGCTATGCGCCGCCGCCATTGGGGTCGGCGACAGGGCGCTGTCCCGTCTCGATTTACTGGTTGAGGCTGGCGTGGATGCGGCGACCATCGATACCGCTCACGGCCACACACGCCTGGTCCTAGAAACCATTCAACAGGCTAAACGCCGCCACCCGCATCTGCCGATTATTGCCGGAAACGTCGCCGGCGCCGAGGGCGCGCGCGACCTGATCGACGCCGGCGCAGAGGCGATCAAGGTCGGCATTGGGGCCGGCTCAATCTGCACCACACGCATCGTCGCCGGGGCCGGCGTGCCCCAGATGTCGGCCGTGGCCGCTTGCGCCGCAGTATGCCGGGCGCGTGACATTCCCCTGATCGCCGATGGAGGTGTCAAGTATAGCGGCGACATCGTCAAGGCTCTGGCCGCCGGGGCCGACGTGGTCATGCTCGGCTCGCTGTTGGCCGGCCTGGAAGAAAGTCCGGGCGAGATTATTCTCTACGAAGGACGGCGCTACAAGGTCTATCGCGGCATGGGAAGCATGGGGGCCATGCAAGGCCACGGGGCAGACCGCTATGGCAGCGGCACGCCATCGCCGACCGGCGGCCCGGCCTCAGGTCAAATTCGCGATAAACTGGTGCCCGAAGGCGTGGAAGGCCAAGTGCCCTACAAGGGTCAATTGCGCGACGTCATTTATCAGATGATGGGCGGCGTGCGTTCCGGCATGGGCTACGTCGGCGCTTGCAACCTGGCCGAACTGCGCGCCAAGGCCCAATTTGTGCGCATCTCCAATGCGGGTCTGCTGGAGAGCCACCCGCACGGCATCCTCATCACCAAGGAAGCGCCCAACTACCAGGCACGCCGCTAACCTGTTCGCCATCGTCCAGGAGCCCCGTCGCCAGAGCAAAGTTCCCGGCGTCCGGGCGACTTTTCTTAAACGGATCCACTGATGAACAAAGGTATCATTTATGCCGCAGGCGCTTACGTGATGTGGGGGTTGCTTCCGCTCTATTGGAAGACCCTCCAGGAAGTCCCCGCGGGGCAAATCCTGGCCCATCGAATTGCCTGGTCGCTCCTGTTTGTAGGGCTGGTATTGACTGCGCGGCACAATTGGGGCTGGTTGCACGGCGCATTGCGGCGGCCGCGAATCGTGCTGACCTTCTTGTTGTCGGGCATCTTATTAGGCATCAACTGGTTCACCTATATCTGGGGTGTCAACGCGGGTTTCATCGTCGAGACCAGCCTGGGCTATTTCATCAATCCGCTGGTCAGCGTGCTGCTCGGCTTTCTGATCCTCAAGGAGAAACTTCGGGCCACCCAGTGGCTGGCCCTCAGCGTCGCCCTGGCCGGGGTGCTCTATCTAACGTTCAGCTATGGCGCGTTCCCCTGGATCGCCCTGACGTTGGCCTTCTCCTTCGGCACCTATGGATTAATCCGCAAGACGGCGGCGCTGAATTCGGCCGAAGGGCTGATGCTGGAGACAGCCGTCCTCTTCCTGCCGGCGTTTGGCTTCCTGTTGCTACAGGAATTGCGCGGAACGGCAGCTTTTGCCCACGATGGCCTGCCGACGACATTGCTCCTGATGGGCGCGGGCATCGTCACCAGTGTACCGCTCCTGCTTTTCGCAGCCGGGGCGCGGCGCATCACGCTGACGTCGCTCGGCCTACTCCAGTACATCGCGCCGACGCTCCAGTTCCTGATCGGCGTACTTATCTATAAAGAGGAGTTTGGCCCCGCCCGCGTCGTGGGTTTCGGGTTGATATGGCTGGCGCTGGTTCTGTATTCGACCGAAAGTTTGATACACCGGCGTCACATGACGACGACGGCCGCGGTCAACGCATCCTGAGCCGCCACTCAACGAATGGCCGACTTCAGCCACAACACGTTCATCTCCCCCTTTTCCTGGCGCTATGGCAGCCAGGAGATGCGCTACCTGTGGTCGGAAGTCTACAAACGGCGGTTGATGCGCCGGGTATGGGTAGCTCTGGCCGCCGCCCAACACGTGGCTGGGCTGGTCTCGGCCGAGCAACTGGCCGACCTGGAAAGCCATGCCGATGACATCAACATCGAGCGAGCGCTCCAGATCGAGCGCGAGACACGCCACGACGTGATGGCCGAGATACGCGCCTTCGCCGAACAATGCCCTCTTGGCGGCGGCATCCTCCACTGGGGGGCGACCAGCGCCGACATCACCGACAACGTCGACGTACTGCGCCAAAGAGAGGCCGCGCTGCGTCTGGCCGAGAGCATGCGCCGCCTCCTCCTTTCATTCGCCCGGCGTATAGAGGAGATGGCCGGCCTGCCCGTGATGGCCCACACCCACATCCAACCCGCTGAACCGACTACCCTCGGCTATCGGCTGGCGATTTATGCCCAGGATTTGCTGGAAGACTACGATCAGCTCCGGGCGCTCATCGGCCGTTTGCGGGGCAAGGGCTTCAAGGGCGCAGTCGGGACGCAGGCGGGGTTTGTCGAGATGCTGGCCGGAACCGGTATGTCGGCCGAACAGATGGAATCGCTGGCAATGGCTCGCCTGGACTTGCCCTACTTCCCCGTGGCGACCCAGACCTATTCCCGACAACAGGATCTGCGCGTGCAGCAAGTCCTCGCCGGCATCGCCGCCAGCCTGCACAAGTTCGCCCTGGACTTTCGAATTATGCAATCGCCGCCGTTCGGCGAGTGGGCCGAGCCGTTCGGCCGGCAACAGGTCGGTTCCTCGGCCATGCCTTTCAAGCGCAACCCGATCATGGCCGAAAACATCTGCTCACTGGCACGCTACGTAGCCGCCCAAACTGCCGTGGCCTGGGACAACGCCGGGCAAGCCATCCTGGAGCGCAGCCTCGACGACAGCGCCAACCGGCGCGTCTTCCTGCCCGAAAGCTTTCTTGCCGTAGACGAAATGTTGCGGCGTGCGGCCTCGCTGGTGGAGGGCATGACCATCGACCGCGAGCAAATCGCTCGCAATCTCGAACGCTACGGCCCTTTTGCGGCCACCGAGCGCGTGCTGTTGGCCGCCGTCCGCCAGGGGGCTGACCGCCAAGAGGCGCACGAATGGCTACGCGAAGCGAGCTTGCAGGCCTGGGCGGCAGTGCGACAAGGGGCAGATAATCCGCTCGTAGAGCTGGTGGCCGGCGACAAACGGATCGCCGCCTTCTTGCCCTCAGCTAGAGTAAGGGAATTGATGACCGCCTGTGATTACATCGGCACAGCCGGAGAAAGAGCGAAAGCGCTGGCATGGTCGTTACACGCTTCAGTGACTCCCAGGAACGCCTGATAAACTATCTTTGTAACGCTTGGGTGAATAATTGGGTTTGGCTGACAATTCTCTCTGACAGCCACCCCGCACTCTAATGACCGGCTATAGACCGGCTATTGGAAAGTCAACACTGGATAATTTGCACAAGGAATCAACGGCAGAAAGTCTCGGCCGTCGCCAGATAGACTTGTACACAAGCCTCAACACTGCCCATATCCACCCACTCCTCAGCCGCGTGCGCTCCTTCGCCCGCCGGCCCAAACAATACAGTCGGGATGCCGGCAGCATGCAGAGATGCGGCGTCCGTCCAGAACGATACGCCGCTCAGGTCGCACGGACGATTCAGCGCGCCGGTCGCGGCTTGGCGCGCAGCCTCGACGATAGTCGTGCCCACCGGTGTCTCCAACGGCGAACGCACCAACCCACGACGCACGACAGCCCGGAATGCGGGATCCGCTCGATGAAGCCGCTCGATTATCACCTCTAGCTCGGCTTCGACCGACTCGACTGTCTCGCCCGGCAGCGTACGACGCTCAACAGACAAGACGCAGCGATCCGGATAGCTCGACATCTCTGTTCCGCCGTGGATCAAAGAGGCATGGACCGACGGCGCACCCAGCAGTGGGTGGCCGGGCCGAAGACTCAACTCCTGTCCCAGTCGTTCCAGCTCCAACAACACCCCGCCCATCTTGACGATGGCGTCTAGGCCCAGGTGCGGCCGCGAGCCGTGCGCCGCCACACCCTGAGTCTCCACGTCCAACCATACAAAGCCCTTGTGAGCTACGACCAATTGCAGTTCGGTTGGTTCGGCGACAATCGCTCCGTCGGCCCGATAGTGTTGAGCGACAGCCATCGTGCCCAGTCCGGCATATTCTTCATCCATCACGGCAGCGACGACGACGTCGCCACGAAGGGATCGCTGCCTTGCCTCGGCGGCCGCCATCAAACAAGCAGCCAGACCACCTTTCATGTCGTACGCGCCGCGGCCGAATAGACGACCGTCTGCAATTCGCGAGGCAAACGGATTGGCCATCCCGGCCACGCCCACGGTATCCATGTGGCCGTTGAGCAACAGTGTCCGACCACCGCCGGTGCCGTGAGCGATACCGACGACGTTCGGCCGTCCGGGCAATACTTCCTCGATAGTGACTTCCAGCCCGGCCGCCTCCAGCCACTCCGCAATAAAAGCGGCAATTCCCGCCTCACCGGGCGCGCCGGGAACCAAATCCGGATTAATGGAATTGATCGCCACCAGATCATTTAGCAGTTGTTCAAGTTTGTCCATACCACCTTTTTACGTCGCTATTTGCCAGAACCGTGATGTCGGGCCAGCCGTAGCTCGCTTCACGCAACTTCATTCAGCCGCTCCACGTTCGGCTGGAACCCAAGCCGCTCAACCCACTCACCCAACTCGGCATCGGTCAACTTTCGACCCTGGCCGCTCATGGCGACCAACATGGCCTCCATCATGTTCGTGCCGAACGACCGGCCCTCCAGGCGCGGCGTGGTCGTGACGAGATAGCCGGCCCCCGCGGCCCGAAAGGCGGCCACGTCAGCCGGTGTCGTCGTGTTGGTGCAGATGATTTTGCCGTCCAGGCGGGCGGGCATGAAGCGTTTGATGAAATGACAATCACCGGCGATGACCGATGCCCAGGCATACCATTGGCCGAATTTAGGCGTGTTGCTCTCTTGCTTCTCGCCCGTGGGATAGAGCCAGTCAAAGGGCAGACGGCTGACGATGGGCAGAATCAGCGCAGCCACGCGCTTCATGGAAGCCGCCGAACGCAGAGGCAAGGGCACCCCCAACCCGAACATGAGATCGCCGAACACACCCTCGTAGCCGTTTTCCATGAACGACATCGACATTCCCCACCTGTCCGCGCCGCTGGTCATCAGCACGGTGCGCGGTCGCGGCGGGCCGATCTGGGCCTCCATGTACGGCGCTACCCCACGTTCCAGCGTGTTCTTGAGGCCGGAGCCGTCGACAACCGGTGTTTGCTTCACGAAGCGCACAAGAGGCGCGACCGAATGCAGGCGATAATACTTGCCGTCGACGGTCAGTCCAAGATCCGTACCGCCCACGCCGAAAGCATCGACTTTCCCGTCCAGCTCCCCAAAGAGCCGGGCGGCGCGTTCCATGTCGCCATCTGTGCCAATACGCTCGATGCGAACCTTCTCGCCCAATAGGCTGAGTTCGACGGCCGAGTTCCGCTTGGAGGAGCCGAGGCTAATGCTGACCGCCCGTTTCATCATACGGTTCTCCTGCTCATATTGATTGGTAAACTGTTAGGCCGCAGCTCCCGTCATCGACTGTTCCCGGCCCATTCTTTTGCCGCAGCCCAAACCAAATCGTAGACCGGGTCTTTGATGTCGTAATAGGCATCCAAATCGTCCGCGTGGCGTCTGGCGATTTCGCGCTTGATCCGTTCAACAGCCTGGGCGGACTGGCTATGTGTCCGCAAATAGTCACGAAACAGGAGGGGGTAAAGTTGATTCGGGTTGCCGCGGACGCGAACGTGGATATTCGCGCGACGCCGGCTGTCTGGTTGATTGAAACACATCTTGGCCCACAACGCGGGCGCTTCATCCTCGCCCGGCGGCACATGGTCACGCGTAATTTCCGGTCGATAACGATACCCGGCGCATGTCAACCGCTCCACGATCTCCGGCGTCAGCTTCTCGACCGTCACCTGAACGTCGATCACGTCCTTGGCACCCAGATTGGCGACGGAGGTCGAGCCGATGTGATCGATCTGCAACGCCGTCGCACCCAAAGCTGCCTCCAGCGATTGCCGGATCATCTCGAATTCAGCCGGCCAATTGGGATCGTACGGTACGATAATGATCATGACGATGAATTTACGCTGTCAGGTCACGGTAAGGAACAACCTCGGCGGCCGCTTGCACCGCCGCCTTCATACGCGCCAACCAGCCGGCAAAGCCGCCGCTGAACGGACGAAACCCGTCCTCGTCGGGAACGACCAGGCCGCGGTTAGCCAGAATGCGGAGTTGACGGCCCCCCATCCCGTCGATCTCGCGCATCATCGACGTCGGCAAGTGCTCCTGGGCCAGCGGCGAAAGAGATTCCCACATCTCCCGCCAATAGGGCTCGGCCGCCATCTCGAACCGGCGCACGACCTCCCCCTGTGAATAAGACCCCTTCGCCAAAGCATCAAATAAATAGTAGCCCGCCAATTGCAGGAAGAAAGGATGTGGTCCGGCGTGGAGATACAGGGTTTCGACCGCGCCGTCCGGGATTCGCAGACCTGCGTTTTGGATGGGAAGCGTCAGTAAGTCATACGCGGCCCGGCGGTCGAACAAGCCCAAGGGGGCTAGCTGGAACAGGTCATAGAATTCCGAGTCGTTGCCGCTCTGAGCCAGCAGATCGGCCGGAGGATCGTGGGCCGTCACGACGAACCCCATCACAGCCTCTCGCCCCAACTCGTGCCAGGCGTTGAACAGTTCGTCATTAAACGTGCCGGAGCGCCATACCATTTGTTCCAACTCGTCGAGGAAGAGCAGCGGCCGAAATCCAGCGGCTTTCAATTTGCGGACGGCGGTCACATATTCGGCCAACGTCCGCGCGGGCACAGGGTTGCCCGGCCTCACGCGGCTCCACCATTGGGTCCAGATCGAATTGAGCAGACCAGCCACAGTATGAAAGGTCGGGTCTTTCAGATCGATGTGGGCCACCAGAACAGTTTCACTCGTCTCCATTGCCTGAGCGAGATGATACAACAAGGATGAACTGCCCACGGTCCGGGCACCGACAATGGCGATGTTAGCACCCGCCGACAATTGACCCTCGATCTGCGCTTGCTCCGTTTCACGGCCGAAGAACATCGCATCGTGGTTGACTCGTTTCCCCGGTGTATAGGGGTTGATCATCACGGTGGGGATCGGCGGTTCAGGATCGGGCAAAGGCGCATTGGTAGCATCGTCCAGCGGGCCGGGCGTGGGAGCAGGCGTCTGGCTCAATCGCGCGCCGCCGGCCGTCCAGCGCCATGTGAGGCCCGAATCGAGCGCCTGTCCGCTGCCCCCGGCCACCTCGTCCAGCCACGACAATTCAGTTTCCTTACCAGCATACAATTCGGCGATAGCCGTCGTCAGATCGGGTCGCTGGGCGATGGCGGTCTCCGTCAGCCCGGCCATGCGACCTTGCCGTTTGATGAAACCCAGGAATTCGCGAATCTTGTCGCGCCTGGATTCGCCCGGGAACGCGCCGAAAGCAACACCAAATTGCCGGCAGAGCGCAACCAATTCGGCGTCGCCAAAATGTTCGTCCAGGATATCAAGCAACTTCATCAAATCCATACCGGTAACCGACTCGTAGTATAGCGGCAATGAGGGAAACTCTTCAACTCAACCCGCAGGCCTGATAAAATTCGACGTCGATCATCGTCGACCGGCCTGATTCGTGCCCGGCGCTTTAACCACAACCAGGCATTATCCAGCCATGGGTGCTTTCGGTTGCCCCCTGGTGTGAATCGCGTACGATCAGGCAACCAGTCTGCGTCAACCGGCCCGGTTGTGGCCCTTCGCGCGATCATGGTTATTATCAGTCACGGTCGATCCGGCTAGCGGAACTCGACTGAGCTTAAGGAGAACTATGTCTACGTTTCTTTCTTTTCCGGAGGATTTTGTCTGGGGTGTGGCGACGTCATCCTATCAAATCGAGGGCGCCTGGAATGAGGACGGCAAAGGCGAATCGATCTGGGATCGCTACAGCCACACGCCGGGTAAGGTGATCGACGGCAGCACGGGCGACGTGGCCTGCGATCACTATCATCGTTGGCCGGAAGATATCGCCCTGATGAAATCACTCGGCCTGGAAGCCTACCGCTTCTCCCTGTCCTGGCCGCGTATTTTGCCCGAAGGTCGAGGCCGCATCAATCAGGCCGGCCTGGACTTCTACAGCCGGCTCGTCGACGGCCTGCTGGCGGCCGGCATCACGCCGTTCATCACGCTCTACCATTGGGACCTGCCCCAGGCATTGCAAGACGAGGGCGGTTGGCCGGAAAGAAGGACGGCTGAAGCATTTGTGGAGTATGCCGATGCCGCCTCGCGCCATCTCGGAGACCGGGTAAAAAACTGGATCACCCACAATGAACCCTGGTGCGCCAGCGTCCTCAGCTATGCGCTGGGCGAACATGCGCCCGGAATGCGCGATATGGCCGCCGCCGTCCGCGCCTCCCATCATTTGCTCCTGTCCCACGGCTGGGCCGTTCCGGTCATCCGCGCCAACAGCCCCGACAGCGAGGTCGGCATCACGCTGAATTTCGAGGCCACCGAACCAGCTTCCAGCAGCCCCGCCGACACGCGCCGAACACGCCTCGAAGACGGTACATATAATCGCTGGTTCGTCAGTGCGTTGTTCGGCCGTCACTATCCGGCCGACATCGTAGCCCACTACGAACCGCTTTTTCCCAACGGCATGGATTTCATTCAACCGGCTGATTTCGAGGCCATTGCCGCGCCCACGGACTTTCTGGGCGTCAATTACTACACGCGCAGAATCGTGCGCGACGAGACGGCCGAGGACAACGCCCCACAGACTCTTTTCCCCGACCTGCCCAAATGCGACATGCACTCCGGCGTGTGGGAGCCGGTCTATTGGGAAATCTATCCTCAAGGATTGTACAATCTCTTGAACCGCCTTTACTTCGAATATGGCCCCAAGAAAATATACATTACCGAGAACGGCACAAGCTTTCTGACCGGGCCGGACGAAAATGGCCGGATCCGCGACACCAACCGCCTGAATTATTTGCGCGACCACTTCGCCGCCGCGCATCGGGCCATGCAGAACGGCGTGCCGTTGGCCGGCTATTTCGTCTGGTCGCTGATGGACAACTTCGAGTGGGCCAAGGGTTATCAGCAACGCTTTGGAATCGTCTGGGTGGACTATGATACACAGCAACGAACCCCCAAGGAAAGCGCCCTCTGGTATAGCCAGGTGATCGCCGACAATGGGTTAGTTCCGGCGATGTGAATGCCGGTTCCGAGCTACACCGTACGATGAATAACACGCCCGCCCCGCCCTCTGCGCGTTCCACCGAGGGTAATGCCTCGTTATGGCTTGTCGTCCTGTTGGCCGCCGCTGTCGGTGGCCTGTTGTTCATCCTGTATCCCGCCGTGTGGCTGGCGGAACAGATCGCGCTTGTGAGTGGGGGAGTCTTTGGCCGTGAGACGTGGGTAGTCACACAAGCCTCGGCGGCGGCCGTGGTTCTCCTCATTTCTCTACCCGCCGTGGCCTTGTCCAAATCTCCGCGCGTGCGAGCCGTCTTCCAGACATGGACGCTGGCCGGCGTGTTCGGATTGGTGGCATTGCCCGTCCAGCTGGTTGGCCCCGGGGCGGCACAATCGGCAGCCCTCGCGCAAATCGCCGCCTTGCTCGTTTACCTGGCTCTTCTGTGGCTGTTGGCCCGCCGCGGCAAACCACGCGCCCCAACCTCACGAGGCGCGTGGTGGCCGGCCGCGCTGGTCGCGGCGCTCATCGTTTGGCCCTGGGTCATCTGGGGAGCCATGGGGTCGTGGCTGGACACCTTCCTGAATTTGGCCGCGGCGCTGCTTTTCGGCCTGGCTGCGGGCCTAACCTTGCGGACTTATCTGTGGCCTCACATGGATCGACAGGGCGACTCTGCGCCTCTCCCCTTTTTCATCGCCGGCCTAGTCACAGGACTCACCCTGATGATTATGGGCGCGGCCTTCGGACACAACGGCCAGCAACTCGTCCTCATTTTCCTGCTGGCCGGATCGGGCTGGCTCGTCGTGGCCGTGACCCGCTGGGGTGAGAACGCACGCCCGGCCACCTGGCGACCCGTCTGGCTACTGATCGGCCTGCTAGTAGCCGCACCTCTTTTATTCATCGATCCCGAAGAGTTGTCCCTGATCCTCAATCTCGGCTCGCGGGATGTGGGCTACTATGCCTTTCTTGCGACGCTAATAGGGGCCGGCCTCGCGCTGTTGCTGGGGATAATCCTCTGGTTGGCGAAAGGACGAGCACCGGGAAGTCGCCCGCTTGCGGCGCTTCTGACCGCCGCTGCCCTGCTGGGGCTGACGGCCGCCTATCTCTTTGCCGGCCAACCCGGTCGCTACGGCGAGCGACTCTACGTCATTCTGACCGATCAGGCCGACCTCTCGGCCGCCGCCGCCATAGCCGACCCAATCGAACGGCGAACCTACGTCTACGAAACAATGACCGCCCATGCCACATCGACGCAAGCTGGTATCCGCCGGGCACTCGATACGGTCAATATCGATTATCGCTCCTACTACCTCGACAATGCCCTGGAGATCGATGCCGGGCCGCTGGTGCGGCTGTGGCTGGCATCCCGGCCGGAGGTGGATCGCATCCTCATCAGCCCCGAGTTGCGCCCGCTGCCGGAAACCCCGCCACCGGCGCGCGGCACCGCTGAACCTCCCTCCGACCCCCAGTGGAATCTGGTCGACGTAGGCGCGCCCCAGGTGTGGGCTGAGTTCGGCGCGCGCGGGCAAGGCATCGTCATCGGCCAGAGCGATTCCGGGGTCGATGGAACCCATCCCGAATTGCGGCAGCAGTATCGTGGCAACCAGACCGGCGGCCCGGCAGGCGATGTCTATAACTGGTTCGACCCCTGGAATGGCACGCTCTCGCCAACCGACATCGGCGGCCACGGCACGCACACGCTGGGCACGGTGCTCGGCCGCTCGGTCGGCGTCGCCCCGGAGGCAACGTGGATCGGCTGCGTCAACCTGGCCCGCAATCTGGGTAATCCGCCCCGTTATCTCGACTGCCTACAGTTTATGCTCGCGCCCTTCCCACCGGCCGGCGATCCGGCTGTCGATGGCCGCCCGGAGCTGGGTGCGAACGTGCTGAACAATTCGTGGGGCTGCCCGGAGATCGAGGGCTGTGACGCCGGCGCACTCTTGCCGGCGGTGCGCGCGCTGCGGGCAGCCGGGGTGTTCGTGGTGGCCTCGGCCGGCAACGACGGCGCGGCCTGCGCGAGCATCACGGCCCCTATCAGCCTCTATGACGAAGTATTTACGGTGGGAGCGGTGGACAGCGACGGGCAGATCGCCCCGTTCAGCAGCCGCGGGCCGGTGCAGGTTGACAGCAGCAACCGCATCAAGCCCGACGTGGTGGCCCCCGGCGTCGACGTTCTATCGTCCTTTCCGGGCGGGACGTACGCCTACAGCGACGGCACTTCGATGGCCGGGCCGCACGTGGCTGGGGTCGTGGCCCTCTTGTGGTCGGCCGACCCCACCCTCATCGGCGATGTTGACCGCACCGAGCGCATCCTGACCGAGACCGCCCGTCCCCTGGGCGACGACTTGCCCGATGCATTACTGTGTGGCGACGCAGCGGGAGTGCCCAACAACGTCTTTGGCTACGGCCTCATCGATGCCTACGCGGCCATCGTCAGAGCAACTCGATGATCGTGGCCTCACCCTGCCCCACGCCGACGCACAACGTCGCCAACCCATAACGCATGGATTCGCCCGCCGCCCGGCGTCGCTTCATCTCGTGCAGCAACGTCGTCAGAACCCGCGCCCCGGAGCAACCCAGCGGATGGCCCAGAGCAATCGCCCCCCCGTTGACGTTGGTGATCTCCGGCCGCATCCCCAGTTCGCGCATCACCGCCAGCGACTGCACAGCAAAAGCCTCATTCAACTCGATGAGATCGATGTCATCCAGCGTTAGGCCGGCGCGAGCCAGCGCCTTACGCGTCGCCGGAACCGGCCCCAGCCCCATCGTTCGCGGGTCGACACCGGCCGCGGCCGACCCCACCCAGCGCGCCAGCGGTTGAAGCCCCAACGCCGCGGCCTTTTCGGCCGACATCACCAACAGCGCCGCCGCCCCATCGTTCAGGCCGCTGGAGTTGCCGGCCGTCACCGTGCCGCCCTGCCGGAAGGCGGGCCTCAGCTTTGCCAGCGTCTCCAGGCTCGTGTCCAGCACGTAGCCGTCGTCCGCCGGCCGGATTCGCGGGTGCTCATCGGTATCGAAGACGATGGGATCGCCCCGGCGCTGGGGAAACATGACGGGCACGATCTCCTCGCGGAAGTAACCCCTGTTGATCGCCTCCAGGGCGCGCCGCTGGCTTTCCAGGGCAAATGCGTCCTGCTCCTCGCGGGTAATTTCCCCGCCGGCCACGCCGCCCTCGCAGCTCAACTGATAGATGTTCTCGGCCGTTTCGCCCATGGCCTCCAGCGGAAACAGCGCTTCCATTCTGGGATTGGGGTAACGCCAGCCCAGAGTGGTATCCCAGGCGGTGACGTTGCCCGACGGGCCAAAGGCGCGGCTGTTTTTGGGCAGCGAGTAAGGCGCGCGGGTCATGGACTCGACGCCGCCGGCGACGTAGACGTCGCCCTCGCCACTACGGATGGCCCGCGCCGCCTGGTTGACCGCGTTCAGGCCGCTTGCGCACAGGCGATTGATCGTGACGCCGGCCACGGCGTGGGGCAAGCCGGCCAACAGCGCCCCCATTCGGGCCACATTGCGGTTGTCCTCGCCGGCCTGATTGGCGCAGCCGAAATACACTTCCTCGATCATGGCGGGATCGATGCCCGTGCGGGCCACGATCTCCTCGATGACCAGCGCGGCCATATCGTCGGGCCGCATGGCGGATAGCGCGCCGGCGTGGCGGCCGATGGCTGTCCGCACGCCGTCGATGATGACGACATCTTTCATGTCCTACCTCTTTGTTTAATCCGACGAACACGACAGCCGCTCTTTGCCGCCGCGCGTTCACCGTCTAGAATAGTCGCATGACTAAACGGATTGTATCCCGACACGTCCATACCTGACAGGGATTAGACGAGAGTCGCTTAAATCGGAGAATAATTTCATGGTTACTTTGGATGACGTGCGACAAGACGAAGAAGTCGCCACGCTACTTGACTACGCCAACCAATACTTGCGCGCCCTGGGTTATACGGAACACAGCACTCGCCACGCCACCCTCGTGGCCGAGACGGCCCGCACTATCCTGATACAGGGCAATCACTCCCAACGCATGGGCGAGCTGGCCGCCATCGCCGGCTACCTCCACGACATCGGCAACGTCATCCACCGTCAGAACCATGCCCAAAGCAGCAGCGTCATCGCCCTGAATTTACTGTCGCGCCTGGGAATGGCGTGGGACGAGTGCGCTGTCATCGTTAATGCCATCGGCAATCATGAGGAAGAGCGAGGCTATGCCACGACCCCAGTCGCCGCCGCGATCATCATCGCCGACAAGGCCGACGTCCACCGCAGTCGGGTGCAGGCAGAGTCATTTGAGGACTTCGATATTCACGACCGGGTGAATTACGCCACCACAGAAAGACAGGTCGTCGTCGACGCGCCGGGCAAGGTCATCAGTCTGGAATTGACCATTGATACCGGCTTCGCCCAGGTGATCGAATATTTCGAGATATTTCTCGATCGCATGGTCATGGTCAAGCAAGCGGCCGAATTTCTGGGCTACCACTTCCGGCTGGTCATCAACGGGACGACCTTTTCCTAGGCACCGGTCGACAACAAAACACCCCCACCGGACAGTCCGATGGGGGCTGCAAACGTTAATAAGGGATGCGCCTAACCGTTAACCGGCCGGGCACAGCCAATGGCCTACGGACCCCAGGCGCGCAGGCGGATGGCGTCTACGTATGCGCCTTCATAACCGTAACTGACGATATAGTCGCTGTAGAAGCCCCAGGAGAAGACGAATCCAGGATCGTCCAGGAAATTCTGGCCCTGGAAATTCTTCAGATCGATCTTGGTGAAGCGCCACTTGTTGTTGGTGGAGCCGGTATGGGCATCGCAGTAGAAGTAGTACCCCTCATGCGAGGCGCACATCAGGAAATAATCATACCCGTATTCGGAGTCGTTCTTCCAGTGGAACTGGAGTCTGGCCCGACGCGCCCCTTGCAGGTCCATCGGATAGTCCATCCAGGTGTCCATATTGTCGACGTAGTACGGGAAGTAGCCGGGATCGTAGCCCCAGTAGCAGCCTGCCGCCGGCCAGGCACTGTACAGGCCGTAACGCTGCATGTAATTAGTGGTGCCCCAGCACACATCAATGCCTGAGAAATCCCACACGATCCAGTTGCCGTCCGGCCACGGCCCTTCGAAACCTTCCTTCAACAGCCCATAAACGGCATTCGGCTGGATGCCCAGCGCGGCGGGGGCGTTGGCGCGTGGCGCAGCGGCGGGGGCATCCGCCTTGGGAGCGCCGATAGGAGCGCCGAGCGCGGCCTGAACCTGCGGCCCGACCGGCTGACGGCGGTCGATCGTAAACGAAATAACCTTCTCCGGTTTTGCCCGATTCTGCGCCATGGCCAGCGCCGGAACCATCGCCAAGAGAAGCAGAACAACGACGAGAACAACCAACTTCGGTTTCATGGTTTTCCTTCCTGATTTGAAGTAACGAACTACATGATTGGAATCAGTAACCACGAAGAGACGCTCGCAGAGCGCGTTGGGGGCCCCCTTTCAGACCATTCGCTATCCTCCCTACCCACGTCTTCGCCATGGGCTTTATTACTTAGTGTGCCTTGTACGACTCCTGTGGAGAGCCAAGTACGAAGCCCCACAATACACGAGATTATATAATCAACTACAGAGTAGCCAGGCGCCCCCCTGGAACATGCACTCAGTATAGATCAAAAAACCGGTGACGTAAATTAGGCTTTATACATATCATTTGACCCTTGACAAACAATCAATTAGGTAATATGTACATGATCATTCTACTCAGTCACCAAAAGGCCACCAATACTACACTTTCATTCTCAAGTGTGACTCGACAGATCGCTTAATGAGGCCTTCAGAAACCACCTGTCGGGCGGCCTCGATGTAAGGGGACAAGGCCACGTCCGACTGCAAAAAAGGGATGCGCTCGCGGAGCAAACGGTAGGCGACACCCGTACCCTCGCCCAAATCCGTGGGGGTCAGGCCCATCTCCCGGTAACGAAAATCGATCCCTTGTGCGGCCAACAGTAGTTCAATGCCCACAATCGTTTCGACGTGGGTCAGGATTTGCCCCGCCTGGCGCACAGCGGCCGCGCCCATGCTGACGTGATCCTCCACATTGGCGCTGGTGGGAATTGTGTCCGCACTGGACGGGTGAGCCAGCACCTTGTTTTCCGAGGCCAGCGCCGCGGCCGTATACTGCGCCATCATCAGCCCGCTTTCCAGCCCGCCGTTGGCCGTCAGAAACATCGGCAACACCCCGCCGTTGCTATCAGCGTCCACCAGCCGAGCGCAGCGCCGCTCGCTCATGTTGCCCAGTTCTGTCAACCCCAGCGCGGCATAGTCCATAGCCAGGGCCACCGGCTCCCCATGGAAATTCCCGGCCGAGACGACGTCGATTTCCCCGGCCTCATCGACGAAAATGATGGGGTTATCGTTAACTGTATTCAGTTCGATGTCGATCACCCATTGAGCGTAGGCAATCGAATCGCGCACCGCGCCGTGGACCTGGGGCACGCAGCGCAAGGTATAGGGGTCTTGCACGTTGTTGGGGTCATCGCGGCGCAGGAAACGGCTCCCGGCCAGGACCAGCCGCAGGAAATCGGCGCAATTGATCTGTCGGGGATGGGGCCGCAAAGCGTGGACGCGAGCATCATAAGCGCGATCCGTACCGTGCAGAGCCTCCAGCGACAGGCATGCCGCAATGTCGGCCGTCAGAACCAGGTTGATCGCTCGCCGGGCGAGTAATGCCCCCATGCCGACCATCTGGGCCGTGCCATTGAGCAGCGCCAATCCCTCCTTGGCTTCCAACTCGATCGGTTGCAGCCCGGCCGCGGCCAACCCCGCGCCGCCGGGCATCGATTTACCTCCAACCCGCACCTCTCCCTCGCCAATGACGACCAGCGCCAGATGGGCCAGCGGAGCCAGATCACCGCTGGCCCCCAACGACCCCTGCGACGGGATGCGGGGGACAATGCCGGCGTTGAGCATGTCGAGCAGCAAGCGCACGATCGATGGCCGCGCGCCGGAGTGGCCGATTGCCAAGGTATTGGCGCGCGCCAGCATCATGGCCCGCACCACATCATCGGGCAGATCCGGCCCCACGCCCACCGCGTGACTGCGTACAAGGTTCAATTGCAACTGCCGAACCTCGTCGGCGGAGATCAGGCGATCCTTGAAGCGCCCAAAACCGGTAGTTATCCCGTAGACGGCCCGTTCCTCGGCCACCAGGCGCTCCACCGCGGCGCGGGAACGCTCCATCCGAGGCACAGCCGCGGGGTCCAGGGCGACCGGCCGGCCGGCGGCCACCGCCACGACGTCATCAATACGCAAGTTTTCCCCGGAGACAAGTAATGGATCCATGGCGCGATTATAACAGAGGCATCGTTTTCGTCTTTTATCGGGCCGAGGTACAATTCACTCATGAATTCTCTTGCGGCGGGTTGGCGAAAGATCGTCGGCCATGAATGGGCCGTGCGGTTACTAGCCAGCTCGCTCCTCCACGATCGCGCCGGACATGCCTATCTCATCACCGGGCCGGAACAGATCGGCAAGATGACGCTGGCCCGCACCGTGGCCCAAGCCCTGAATTGCACGGCCGAAGCCCATCTTCGCCCTTGTGGTGAGTGCCGCGCCTGTGGCCTCATTCAGATAGACAAGCACCCCGACGTGCGCGTCATCTTGCCCGAAGTCAGCGACCGCGGCGCGCAATCGATCAGAATCGACGCCATCCGCCGGTTGCAACAGGACTTGAGTCTGTCGGCCTACGAGGCACGTTATAAGATAGCCATGCTGAAGCGGTTCGACACGGCCAATCTGAACGCCGCCAACGCCTTTCTGAAGACGTTGGAAGAGCCGCCGAGCAACGTGATATTGCTATTGACCGCCACGGATGGCGACACACTGCTGCCCACGATTACGTCGCGCTGCCGCACAATCGGCCTGCGGCCCATTCCCACGGACTTAATCGAAGAAACGCTGATGACTCGCCACCACGTTCAACCCAAAGAGGCAAACTTATTGGCGAACCTGGCTGACGGCCGCCTGGGATGGGCCGTGCGTGCCCACGAGGAACCCGCGCTCTTGCAACAGCGGCACACCCAACTGGACACCCTGCACCAGGCACTGCGCGGCACGGTGGTCGCCCGCTTCGCTTTGGCCGAGTCGCTGGCCCGCAAGACAGATACACTCCCGCCACTGTTGCGCACGTGGCTCAGTTGGTGGCGCGATCTGACCCTGCTGGCCTACGGCCGCCGGTCGGGACAAACAATCAGCAATATCGATGAAATCGAACTGCTGAACGAGTTGGCCGGGCAGTTCCCGCGCGACGCCGTGCTGGCCTCCCTGCAACAGACAAACGCAGCGTTACGACAGTTAGGTCAAAACGCCAACGCGCGGCTCGTACTCGAAAACGTCATGTTGACCTATCCACACCCGGCCTGAAGATGGCTAATTGGGACGATGCGAATGAAAGAACGACACATGATGGGCAAAATTGGCGACCTTCACGTCACGGCCGATCGGTCAGCGGCGGGGGGATTCCTGTTGTTGTGGGCTGTCTTCAGTTTACTCGGCCGGGGCCTCTATCACCTGCGGCCTCGGGCCGCCATCACCGGGGGCCTGTTAGCCACCGGGCTGCATTTCCTGTCGGAATTGTGGCACCAGATGGGTCACGCCCGCGCCGCCGAGCATACCGGGTTCCCCATGACCGGCATCCACCTCTGGGGTATGCTGGGCACTTCGATCTATCCTCCCGATGAACCCGAGCTGCCGGACGAACTTCACATCGAGCGGGCCTTGGGCGGACCACGAGCCAGCGCAGGCCTCGCCCTCGCCGCGATGCTGGTGGCGTTCATCGTTCGTCCAGTCGGCCGCACGGCTCTGATGGTGGCGTCGCTGTTCGCGCTGGATAACCTGTTCATCTTTAGCGCAGGCGCGTTGCTGCCCTTGCCCTTTCTGGAAACGGATGGCGCCATCATACAGCGCTATCGACAAGCCTATCGCAAGCGAATGGTCGTCATTCAGGAGTAGTGAGGGCTGTGACGAATTCTGAAGCCACGCTGGATGCGCTCCTCAATTTTGCTCTCGACGCAACCTGGCAGGCGGGCCGGGTGACGCTGGCCTATTTCCAGACCGGTCTGGTGGCCGAACGCAAGGCCGACAACTCGCCGGTCACCATCGCCGACCGCGAGGCGGAACAAAAGCTGCGCCGGCTCATCCAAACACGGTGGCCCGATCACGCCCTTATCGGCGAGGAATACGGCCAGGCCGCCGGGGATGCCGGCGACACCTCTTATACCTGGATCATCGATCCCATCGACGGCACCAAATCGTTCGTCAGCGGCGTGCCGCTCTACGCTGTGCTGCTCGCTCTGGTTAAGGACAACGAGCCATTGCTGGGCGTAATGCATTTCCCCGGACTAAACGAAACGGTCTATGCGGCGCGCGGGCGCGGCTGCCACTGGAACGGCCGCCGGGTCCATGTCTCCCGGGTTTCTCGCCTGTCCGATGCCGTCCTGCTGGCCAGCGACCTCAACACGCTTGCATATGCCCAATTCGGCCGGAGCGCCGGCTTCCAGCGCCTGATGGAGTCCACCTACATCCAGCGCACCTGGGGCGATGCCTACGGCTATGCGCTGGTCGCCACCGGCCGCGCCGAGGTGATGCTCGATCCAGTTATGGCCGTATGGGATTGCGGCCCGCTGCAAGTCATCCTCGAAGAAGCAGGCGGCACATTCACGGACTGGAAGGGGACGCCGACTATATGGGGCGAGGAGGCCATTGCCACCAACGGCGTGTTGTTCGACCAGGTCATGGCAATTGTGGGCGAAGGGAGCGCCTGACCCCATCCTTGGGGAGCCGCGACGTTATGGCGCGTCCGGCCTTTGTGCTACAATCCGGCCTCATTCCTATGGAGCAAACCGCCGATAGCGGCCCGTCATCCGACGCCCCCTCTCAGGCGCACGTCCCTCCTCCTTCCGCCCGCGTGAGCGGTTCCACGCCGCGGCGCGAAGCGGTGTGGAGAGAGGCGCTTCCCCTTTTGTTGCTGGCCCTGGCGGTCATGATCTTCTTTTGGCCGGTGCTCAGCGGGCGAGCCTGGCTGCCCAAAGGTGGGGGTGATTCGGTTTCTTTTGTTTTTCCCATGTATCGCTTCGCGGCCGACAGCCTGCGCGCCGGCGTCGTGCCGTTCTGGAATCCCCACCAGTATGCCGGCGCGCCCTTTCTGGCCGATAACCAGTCGGGTGTTTTCTATCCTTTCAACTTGTTACTGTTCTTCTTCTGGCCGAATTTTTCCTATCCGGCTATCCAACTGTTGGTCATCTGGCATTTCTTTTTTGCCGGGGCGGCAATGTACGTCTGCCTGAGACTGATGCGACCGGACGCGCCCACCGGCCGCCTTGCAGCCACGCTGGGGGCATTGGCCTTCATGTTCTCCGACGTGTTCATCACCCACATCGGCAATCTCAACCTGATCGCCGTCGCGGCCTGGCTGCCTCTGGCTTTTCTGGGGCTCCACCGCGCGGTGCGAGCCGGCGCACCGGGGAACCGTGTGGCCTGGGCGGTCGGCGGCGGCGCGGCCCTGGGCATCGGCGCGCTGGCCGGCCACGGGCAAATGACCTTTCTCACCGCTCTCTTTTTGGGCAGCTATGCGCTCTACGAGACGATCATCAATCGTCGCGGCTGGGCCTTGCCGCTGCTGGCGCTGTTGGCTATCTTTGCCATCGCCCTGGCTGGAATCAGCCTCTTTCCCGCGGCCGGGACGCTGCAACACACCTTGCGCGCCGAATTTGATTATGAGCGCAGCACCAACTACGCGCTGCCGATCCGGGCGTTGGTTGGGCTGGCGGCCCCCGATTTTTATGGCCGCAACGCCTCTTTTTGGGGGGACTGGCTGCGCGTGGAAGCAGGCTATGCGGGCATCCTCACCCTCATCCTGGCCGCCGCAGCGCTCGTCCGGCAGCCAAATCGGCAAACGCTTTTCTTCGTCGCCGCCGGCCTGGTGTTCCTGCTGCTGGCCCTTGGCCCAGCCACGCCGGTCTATCCGTTTCTGGCCCGGCTATCGCCCGTCATCCCTTTCCAGGTTCCGGCGCGGTATATACTGTTGTTCAATTTTTGCCTGGCCGTGCTGGCAGCCGTTGGTCTGGATGCCTTGACGGCCGCCGAGACGCCCCCCACCCGGCGCATGCGTCTGTTCCTCGTGGCCGTGGCGCTCGTTGCGGCGGGCATTGCCGCCATCCTCTATTTCCGTCGCGCGGAGCTTATCCTCGCCGAACCGGACCGAGCCGGGCAGATGTTGCGCGCCATCCTCGTATTTATCGTTTTGGCCGCCGCCGGCTGGCTATGGCTGGCGGCCGCAATCCGGCGCGCAGCCCCCCCGTTCGTCCTCGCCTCCCTGGCTCTGTTACTGCTCTTCGTCGATCTCTACTCGCTGGGTCGCTACGTCGAAATCGACTGGAACGACCCCATGCCCGGTTTTGCTGCGGGGTCGCCGGCGCTGGCGTTTCTGCACGACGACCCCGGCATCCACCGGCTCGACATCGTTGCCGGGGCCTGGCAGCCCAATCTGCCCATGATCGAGCGGCTCTACGCGGCGCGAGGCGTCTACAACCCGCTGGAACTGGCGAATTATAACGTTTACATGGGAGCAGTCGGCTATCGAGGATCGCCTCTGTATAATGTGCTGGGCATCAAATACGTCATCGGCGGCAAGAAAGAGCCGCCGGGTGACACCGGCTTTATCGTGCCCGTGCTGGATGCGGACCCGGCCGTGACGGTCTATCTAAACACCCTATCGTTGCCGCGGGCGATGGTACTATTTAGCGCCACCGTCCTGGAAGATCACAATGCCGTGTTTGAAGCGATCCATAGCGATGGATTCGATCCCGCCCAAAGTGTTATCCTGGAAGGCGGACGGGAACTATCCCAACCGCCGGGACAGGCGTCAATCGAGATTGTACGCTACGACGCGAACGAAGTTGCCTTTGACGTGACGATTGATCGACCGGGGTACTTTTTTTTGAGCGACGTGTTTCATCCCGATTGGCGGGCAGAGGTTGATGGAAACCCGGCCGTCATCGAGGTGGCAGATTACACGTTTCGGGCTGTCTATCTGGATGCCGGCAGTCATCAGGTAATGATGCGCTTCGTGCCTTCCGGGTGGTATGCAGGAGTGGCGACCACAAGCCTGGCGCTCCTGGCACTGATAGGCCTGATCGTACATAGAGCGTGGTTATCCGGCACATTCAGTCGCCGCCCATCTTCAAGGCGGCCGTAAGGATGTGCCCGAAATTTGGAGGAGAAACAGCATGAAGCAACTATCCCACTTAAGGCCGGAAAAGTTTCGGCAGTTGGGCCAATTGGCCCTTTTGACCTGCGGTCTACTATTCATCGTAGCCGCCTGTAGCGCCAACGGCGGGGAAGCGGTCGCCACGCCGACGACCGGCCCCACCGTCGCGCCGACGTTAAGTTCAACCGAACCTACTCGCGGCCAGGCTGTTGTCGACAGCATCGATGTGTTGATCCTGGAATCTTTCCCGGTACAGGTCAACGTGGTGGCTCGCGGCAATCTGCCGGATTCGTGCACGCAAGTTGACGAGATCATCACCCAGCAGGCAAACGATACATTCCGCGTGGCCATCACCACCTTGCGCCAACCGGCCTTGGCCTGTACACAAGCGCTGGTGCCGTTTGAGCAAACCCTTTCCCTCGACGTTGTCGGGCTGCCGGCCGGAACGTATACGGTCAACGTTAATGGCGTGCAAGACACCTTTACCCTGGCGGTCGATAACGTGGCCGTCGACGACACGACCACCGGCGCGGGGGCCGCAGTCACCGAAACGCCGGGCATCCGGGGATTTGTCTGGCATGACGTGTGCAGCCAAACAGGCGCGGCCGTCGGCGAGGTCGAGGCGGAGGATGGCTGCATTCCTTCGTCCACCGGCGATACATTACAAGCCAACGGCGTCATGGACGCAGGCGAACCGGGCATCCCCGGGATCAACGTGCGTTTGCTGGCCGGCGATTGCACCACAGCCACCGAAGGCGATGAAGTCGTGGCGACGACGGATGAGTCGGGCGCCTACCGCTTCGAGGACATCACCCCGGATACCTATTGCGTCTTTCTGGACACGGCCGACGAGGAAAACCTGGCTATCCTCGAGGAAGGCATCCTCACTGCCCCTGTCAGCAACGGCGTGGGCACGAACAGCGTCACCGTGGAGATGGCAGAAAGCGCGGCCCTGGACGATATCAACTTCGGCTTCGACTTTCTGTTCCTACCCGTCCCCGAAGTGGCCGAAGATTGCACCAACAGCTTTGAATTCGTCCAGGACCTGACGGTCCCGGACAATACCGTGTTTCCGCCGGGAGCGGAATTCGAAGCGGCGTGGCGCTTGCGCAATAATGGAACCTGTCCTTGGACCGAGGAGTATGCCGTTGCCTTCGTGGGAGGCGACCCCATGGGCATCACCTCCACAGTCACACTGGACACCACCGTGGCCCCCGGCCAGACTGAGGACGTCTCGATCACCCTGACCGCTCCGGAAGAGCCGGGCACCTACCGGAGCAATTGGCAGCTCAGCGACGCCGCGGGCACAGTCTTCGGCATCAATGGCGCCATCGAAGATGCATTCTGGGTACAGATCGTCGTCGAGGAAGGCGCCGAATTCACCGGGCCACCGGCCACCGGCTCTTCGGTCATCGGTGGCGTGGTCTGGGAAGACGTGTGCTTCCTGACCAACGGAAATCCCTCGCGGGGCTGCGTCGAGACCGAGGAAGGCAGTGGGTTCTATCGCGGCAATGGCTCTTTCGATGCGGGCGAAGCGCCACTGCCGGGCATCACCCTCAAACTGGGGCGCGGGGCGTGCCCGGACGGGGGCGTGCTCAGCCCGGCCAATCAGTTGGCGACGACGATTAGCGATGAGGAGGGGCTTTATCGGTTCGAGGGCCTGGATGCCGACATTTATTGCGTGGTCATCGATGCCCTGAGTCCGGAGAACGTCGATCTGCTCATCCCCGGCAACTGGACGTGGCCCGCGCCCGGCACCGGCCGGCTGGGAATTCGCTTGGCCGCCGGAGAAGAGCGCTTGACCGTTGACTTTGGGTGGGATTTCGCGGAATAATAACGATGGATACGATGGGCCCGATGCATGAAAACCATGCATCGGCCCCCATTTTTGGTTCGACCGGCAGAAAGCCTTCTCGTAAGCCAGAGACGCTACGATTCAAGGTGATGGTCATACCCATCGGAGTAAGGGGTTGTGAAAAAAATCGAACCGATGCCCTGGCGCGGGGTGCGAGCGGGGGAAATAATCATTCTGATCCTGTTGCCCATGGCGGCCGCGGCCGTTTTGGCGCTGCCGTTCCTCGATCAGGTCATCATTCGCCGACTAGCGCGTTTGCCCGCTTTGCGGCCGGTAGTCATCTGGCTCGCCAATGGCTACGGAGCCTGGATCGCCGGGGCAATCTTGGTGCTCCTGTTCTTTTTATTTCTGTTATACATACGTCGCCGCCTGCTCCGTAACAAGCAACTCTGGTTTGGAACAGGCTGCCCGCAGTGCATGGAGCGAGAGTTGGTTCGCGTCTCGCGAACGGCTGCCGACCGGGGCTACGGCCTCATCCGCGTTCCGGCCTACCGGTACGCGTGCCGCAACTGCACGTGGCGCGGGCTGCGGATTGCCCGGCGCGAGTACTCGCCCGAGCGCGAGGCCGAATTGGAAGCTTCGTTAATGCGCTTTGACCCTGACTCTTCGCCCGAGCCCTTGCCGGATGCGGCCGCTGCTGCCACGCTCGCCGCAGAGACGCCGGCCGCGACCAATCGTTCTTTCTACCCCGATGCAGGCGATGTTGGCCCCTTTGACCGATCCCCTGGCCCAACGCCCGGAGAGGAAGAGGAACCCATCCCCTCCCCCGCGGGGCCCGACAATCACCATGCCCAAGCCGAACCGGCTGACGACGTGGAGTTGCTCTGGCAGCGCTCTTCGGATCCATAGCATCTCCCCACCCAGTTCTTTGAAGGTTCAGCCTCCTGCCGCTATAATGGATCACCTTGATGTCAGGTTAGGAGGTTAGGATGGCCAAGCAGACTGGAAATAATTCGGATGTCGGCGCGCTCTCTCAGGGACTGGGAAAAAGTGCGGGGGATTTGGAAGTTCTGCGAGACCTGATCTTCGGCAACCAGGCGCGAGAATTTGCGCAGCGAATAACCGACCTGGATAGTCGGCTGGAATCAGTCCGTCGCGAGTTGAAAAGCGAACAGGATTCTCGTGCTCAAGCCGTTGCCAAGACGGCCTCCGACCAGAACAACGCCCTCCGTAAAGAATCGGCCAGTCGCCTGGATAAAGAGGTCCAGATTATCGGCGAGCGAATCGAGCAGCTTACGGCCGACATGCACGAGCTGGTAGACAGCACTCGCCGAACCCTGGAAGCACGCCTCGACCGGTTGCAAGAGGATCACAACGAACGGGTTCGCCTGCTGGAAGAAGAGGCGCGCCGCCGCGACGGCGATTTACGGTCGGAGTTGTTGACCATCAGCGCCTGGCTGGAAGACAAGAAGACCTCGCGCCACGACTTGGGCCAAATGCTGGAAGAAATCGGCCAACGACTCAGGGCCGACTCGCCGGAAGGCATGATCGAGCCGTCTGATGAATCATAGCCGCCGTCACGATCATGGACGACGCTGCCGGTTCCAGCCATCCCCTTGACCTGTCGGAACAGCATCAGGACGACGAACAACCGATCGCCACGATTCGGCGGCTCCTGTTTGCCGCCGAAACAGATCGCATCGATCAACTGGAAAGTGAAAAATCTCGCCTCGAAGATGATATTGCCGTTCTTCAGGCCCGCCTGAATGTGTTGCAAGCGGAAATGGCTGCGGCCGAGGCCCGCCTGCGCCAGCAAACCGACGCCTTGGCTAGCGGTATTGATGGCGTCATCGCCCACAAAGCCGCCGCCGCTCCGGAAGAGATGGCCGAGGCGTTGGGGCCGGTGATGGCGGGGGCTATTCGGGTACAGGAACGTCGCTCGCGTGACGATCTGGTCGATGCCGTTAGCCCCGTATTGAGCGAAGCCATCCAGGTGCAGATTCGCGACTCGCGACAGAGCCTGGTCGAAGCCCTTTTCCCCATCATCGGCGAGATGGCCCAACGCTACATCGGCGAATTCTTTCGCGAATTGCAGCGCAACATTGACGCCCGGCTCAAGACGGGGATTGGCCCGCAGCGTATGGCCCGGCAAGCACAAGCTCGCCTGCGCGGCGTGGCGGTTTCCGAGCTGGAGATACGCGATGCCCTCCCCTTTCACGTACGCGAGATTTTCGTGATCCAGAGCGGCTCCGGTTTACTGTTGGCAAGAAACGGCAGCGACGATGTTGATGCCGACGAGGGTGTTGACTCCGATCTCATTAGCGGCATGTTGACCGCCGTCCGCGAATTCATGCACGATTCCTTCGGCCATCAGGGTGAGACCGACCCAATGGACGAGATTCAGTATGGGGAACAGCGCATCATCATCCAGGATGGTCGCTTGTGCTATTTGGCGGTTGTCCTCAGCGGTATCGAGCCGCCCGGATTTCGCGCCGAGCTACGACGCTATCTCAACAGGTTACAGGCGGAACAGCGCGAGTTGTTGGAGAACTTCAGCGGCGATATGTCCGAGCTAGGCGAGCTTCCCCAATCCGTCGGCCGCCTGGCTATTGAGCTGGAAAGCATGAGTCCGCCCGATGAAGAGCCGAAACCGCTGACAAAGGGCCAAAAGAGACTCTTAGCCCTGGGCGGGTTGGGTGGCCTGGTACTCCTGGCACTGGCCTGCTTCTACCTTCAGTTCACCCTGGCCCTGCTGCCGCTGGCCTTTGGGAATCCCTCCTCGACCCCAACGGCGACGGCGTCGCCCACGGCAACCGCCACATTCACGCCGACCATCACGCCCAGCTCGACGGCCACAGCCACAGCCACACCCACTTTGACGCCCACCGCCACCGCCTCCCCCTCCTCGACCCCAACGGCAACCGCCACCGCGCTGCCGACGGCGACCATCGAGCCGTTCGCAGTCCGGGTCAACCGCCCCGTCTGGGCCTTCGCGGAACCCGATCTGGCTTCGACACAAACAACCGTTCTGGAGGCTGGCTTGCCGGTTACCATCATAACCTATGCCGATCCGTGGCTTTTGGTAGAATGGCAAACTGACCTCGGCCCGCAGCGCGGCTGGCTCTCCATTCGCTGGGTGGACTTTTCGGGCACGCCGCCGGCCGAACTGCAATTGACGCCCCAACCGTAGCCGAAACGGGGCAGGCGAATAGCGGCCGTAAAAGCATGAACGATGGAGCAGGGTCGTCCGGTGATGATATGGAAGTGAACGGCGAGATTCGCCGCCTCCGCCACAAGGTAGTCAAACTGGAAGCACTGCTGGAGCAATTACAGCGTCAACAATCGAGCCTCCTGGCGATGGCTGTCCACGATCTGCGCACGCCGCTGACGATCATACAGGGCTATGCGCAGTTACTGTCGATTGAATTGATGTCCACCCGCGATCCGACCATTGATGAATATACGACCAACATCCTGGCCCACGCCGAAGTGCTGGGTAACATGATCGAAAATCTGGTCGCCCTCGACCAGATAGAGCGTGGACAACTGCGGCTGACGCCGGAGCCATGCGACCTGAATGTGCTGGTCGATAACGTGCTGGCTCAAGTCGAGGGATTGCTAAAGGTGAAAAGCCTCCAAATCAGCTTTGATCCCGCGCCGGGGGCGGCCTGGATCAACGGCGACGAACATCAAATTCGGCGCGGTCTGTATAACCTGCTAAGTCACACCGCCAAGTATGCCCGCCCCGATTCGCAGCTGCGGGTTGACGTCGTTGATGACGGTTCGTTCTGCTACGTCAGATTTCGTGATCCTCATCGCATTTTACCCGCCGATGTGCTGCTCCAGCTCTTCACCGTAGCCGATTTCCAACAAGGTGGGAGGGCTTCTTCGCTCCACGGCATGGACCTGGGGCTCATTTTAGTCCGTCACATTGCCGAGCAACATGGCGGCCGCGTTTCGGCATCCTGCTCTCCGGGCCAGGGCATGACCCTGGCGCTCTACCTGCCGGCCAGCGAACCCTGAGCGTATATCCATGAATGATCTCAACCCCTACGAACCTATACCCTTTGACGAAGAAACCTGGCGTCAAATGCCGGATTTTCTGAGTAATTTGCCGGAGCCGGTGTGCCTCCATGTTTGGGGAGACGAGACAACCGGCGCGGCCGAACGGGAAGCAGCCCGCCTGGCCGGATTGCTGGCCGAGCACTTCCCCGACAAGCTCTCCTATCGCTTGTTGCCGCGCCGCATCAATTACCCTTACTATCCCGTGATCGGCATTATGGCTGGCACGGTCGAAAGTTCCACCGACCTGGGGTTACGCGTCATTGGCTTGCCCATCGGCTTTCAGATGACGTCGCTAATCGCCGCCATCCAGGCCGCATCGTTTCGCGGCCAAACGCTGGAGCCGCGCTCCCGCCTGAAGCTGCACCGGTTGATGACCCATGCCGCCGAAGATATCGGCATCGAAGTCTTAACGTCAGCCGAGGATGAAGCGGGCGCCGTCGTCGCCAAGGCCGCGTTTGGCGCAGCCGCCGCGACCGAACGCATCCGAACGTTTCTGATCGTGACCGATTATTTTCCGGAAGCGGCCCAGCGCTACTCGGCCGCCTATCTGCCGCATACCGTGATCAACAAGCGGGTACACTTCAACGGCGTCTTGGAAGAACATGAGTTGGTGCGGCAGATTGAGCGGGCAGTGAAGCGGGAACGGCCGGCGACAGGCGAATCCTAATTCCCCGGCTCCTTGTTGTTGCCCGAAGAGCGGACCATGTTCGCCTCGACTCGTCTTTGCCAGCGGCGCAAACGCGAGCGACCGCGCGCCATAATATAGCGCACGCGCTTCCACTCGTGGTCGACAAAGGATATTTCCGGCGGGGTCACGTCCCACTTGACAATCGACGCCGCCCACGTCAGGCCGCCACCAAAACCCACGAAAACGATGTTGTCGTCAGGTCGCAAACGTCCCTCACTAACAGCGTCGCACAAGGCCAGAGGAATAGAGGCGGCCGAGGTGTTGCCGTTGTGCTCCACGTTCATATAAAACTTTTCCATCGGCAGCTTGAGCTTTCGGGCCGCCGCCTCGATGATACGCGTGTTGGCCTGGTGGGGGATGATCAGCGCGATGTCGTCGGCCGTTAGCTCGCACTTCTTCAAGACATCCTGGATCGATGAAGCAATCACGTTCGTCGCGAAACGGTAGACCTGTCGGCCGTCCATGTCGATAATATTCTTGTGGTGCCCATTGCTCGAATACTCGGCCCCGGCAATCGGGACGGGATTGTGGTAGAGGGCCGGAAGAGAGAGCAAGTCGGCGCCGGAGCCATCCGAACGCAAGGTGGTCGCCATTACGCCGCCGGGAACGCTCGAACCCTTGAGCACAACGGCCCCCGCCCCATCGCCAAAGAGCACACACGTGCCGCGATCACTCCAATCTATAACCCGCGACATCGTTTCCGAGCCGATAACGACGGCATTGCGCACCGCGCCCGTAGCGATAGATTGCGACGCCATTTGCAGGGCATAGACGAACCCGGAGCAGGCAGCGCTCAGGTCAAACGCCCCGGCCCGGCTAGCGCCCAGGTAATCCTGAACTTTGCAGGCTGTCGACGGAAACATATATTCCGGGGTCGAGGTGGCGACAATGATCAACTCTACCTGTGACGGGTTCAGATCGGCCACCGTGAGAGCACGAGCCGCCGCCTCGAAGGCCAGCGTGGCCGTCGTCTCGTGGGCGGCGGCGATGTGGCGCGTTCGGATGCCCGTGCGCTGGAAGATCCACTCATCTGTGGTATCAACCATCGTCGATAATTCATCGTTAGTCACCAGCCGGTTGGGAAGATAGCATCCCCACCCGACGATGTGGGCATATCGCATCATATAATTGGGCCGTTGAACAACTTCTTCAAAGAGTTACAACACTGGCGGCTTAGAACAGTTGCGCCGTCGTTTCGCCTCTGGCTACAATAACTCATACAGTGATGAAGGAACCGGTCACCTCCAATCGAAATATCGCGACGAAATGGCTCCTCGGACGCATGACACTCTTCCTCGGTCTGGGGATGATCTTGCTCATCGCTGCCGGTTGCCGGCTTAGCCCCGGCTTCGACCGCACGGGCGAGGATTTAATCGAGCCCACCGCGACCGTTGCCGGCAGCCGGCCTGACCATGCCTCATCCGCCGGCAAGCTGCCATCGACGCCACCCGCCAGCAACTCCGTCGCTTTCCCGGCAATTCCCCCGTCAATCGAGCAGCGTCCCATTCCCGCCGGCTCAGTCGCCGACCTCGAAGCGCTGTTTTCTGAAACCGTGCCCGTTCAGGACTACTTTCTGGCGACTCAGGAATTGGGGCGCGCCGATCTGGGCGATCGCGTCGTCCCGTCCCACGCTCAACAACTCGGCGAACGGGCCGACTTTTTCACCAACGACGGCCCGCGCGAGGCAGAACTTGTCTACCGCGACGAAATGGCCGCCTACTGGGTAGAGACCGGATTGATCGTGGATTCAACCGCGCTGGTTGCGGCGGCCGAACGGCTGCGAAGCCGCTACTATCCTCTGCTAATTCGTCAATTCGGCACAGAACCGAACCCCGGCGTCGACGGTGATCCGCTCATCACCGTTTTACACGTGCTGGGCGCGCCCGATACCTCCGAGCTGGGGTATTTCACGGACGAGAATCAATATCCCCGCGCCCTGTTCGACCATTCAAACCAACGTGAAATGGTCTATCTAAACATGGCTCAGTTGACGCCGGGGCCGCTCTACGACGGCACGCTGGTGCATGAGTTGCAACACCTCATCCAGTGGAATCTCGACGCTAACGAGGACAAGTGGCTAAACGAAGGTCTCTCGCAACTGGCCGAGACGATAACCGGATTGGACACGGTTGACCCACGACCCTATCTGGAGCAAACCCGCATTCGCCTCGATAGGTGGGACAAGTCACCCTCGACGATTTATGCTCACTATGCGGGCAGCTACCTGTACCTGCTTTATTTGTGGGAGCAATTGGGGGATAACGCCATCGCCGAACTAGCCCGTCATCCGGCCAACGGTCTGTCAGCTGTACGCAGCGTCCTGGCCGGCTTTCGCCCTGAGCGGTCACTGGAAAGTCTCACCGCCGACTGGGCCACGGCCCTCTATCTGGACGGTGAATCGAGCAATCCGCGCTACCAGTTTGCCCATCATGCGTTGCCGCAGCCTCTTTTCGCCACCCGGGTGCGCCAACTACCCTTCAACGAGGTTGCCCGGCTCGATCAGTTCGGCGTCGACATCATCGACCTCGATTTCAGCGGCCCGGCGACGGTCACGTTCGCCGGTGATACAGTGGCCGAGCAAGTCCCCGCCCCACCGGACCAGGGACGTTTCTGGTATGCCCCCCCGGTCAACAGCGGCCGCAACCAATTGACCGCGGCCGTGGATCTCTCGGGTCTGGCGAACGCCGCGTTGTCATTCCACACCTGGTACGATCTGGAACCCAACTATGATTTCGCCTATCTCTCCGTCTCCACAGACAATGGACGAACCTGGGAACTACTTGAACCAAACCATAGCATAACCGGGGTCTACGGATCGGCCTGGGGCGGCCGCAGCGAGGAAGCGCCGGCGCATCAAAACGGCTGGCTGGAGGAATCTATCGCCCTCGATGCCTATGCCGGGCAATCGGTTCTGCTGCACTTCGACGTCTTGACCGATTTCGAGGCACTCGGCCGCGGGTTTGCCCTGACAAGCCCGATCGTACCCGAACTGTCGGAGCAGCCTGTCTGGCAGTCAAACGGCTTTGTAGAAATAGGGCATTTGCTGCCGCAGAAGTGGGAAGTACGTCTCATCCGCAACGACAGCGGAGAAGTGATCGCCCTGCCATTGGACGAGCAAAATCGGGTTCAGATACCTGTGGAACTCGGGCCGCAGGGTGGCGCGTTAATTGTCGTGCCTCTGAACCCGTTTGTGGAGTCGGCCGCCGGCTACTGGCTGGCGGTCGCCGACTAGCGACTCACTGGGCCGGCACGATTCTAGCCCTGCTTGGCCATCCGATATTGTGATTCCAGCTCGCGACGTTTCTCTTCCATCGCCTGTTGCGCCTCGCTTTTGGTTAGTTGCCAGCGCTCCTCGGCGGTTTGGAGCAGTTCCGGGCCGGACATAGGAGCAAACAGCAACGCCGTAATCGCGCCCACCAGCGCGCCACACACCGCCCCGGCCATGAAACCCATTACCTTGTTCATTCCACGTTCCCTCATCGAAGTGATATGGATTCGGCGTTGAATCCGATTGACTAATGCAGAAATTATAGCCGCTTGACCGTCTTTTCCCAAGATCGGGCCGGACAGTATAATGCAGGTTCAACAGGAGTTTGTGTCATGTCGGAATACATCGATATCGAAACTGAATTGGGTGACGATGGGGTGGTGCTGTTCCACACTAATCTGAAACTGACGGCCGCCGGCCGGCGGGAATTTTACGCCTCGGCCGACGAGTTGGCGGAAGGCTCGCCGGTAGCACAGGCGCTCGTGGTCGTGGCCGATATTGAGACCGTGACCATGAGCGAGGGCGAGATGACCATCACGACCCTGCCGGATGCCGATTGGCACGCCATCATCGCCGACGTGACGGCTGCATTAAAGGATTTTTTTCTCTAGCGCAGCCGGCCCTTTCCTCCTTCGATTGTCCGGGTGTCGTCCGCCAGGAGCGAAGAGCTAGCTCGCCTTTGCCGGTTTTTCCTTGATAGCCAATTGCAGTTCGTCCAGTTGACGCGGTAACACCACCGACGGTGCATCAGCCATCAAATCAGTCGCCTGCGCCGTCTTGGGAAAGGCCATCACCTCGCGAATATTCGGCTCGCCGGCCATGAGGGCCACCAACCGGTCGATTCCCGGCGCGATGCCGCCGTGCGGCGGCGCGCCGAACTCGAAAGCTTCCAGCAGATGGCCGAACTGCTCTTTGGCCTGCTCCATCGAGAAGCCAATCAGCGACATGATCTTGGCTTGCAACGTCTGATCGTGAATTCGGATGCTGCCCCCGGCTACCTCGAAGCCGTTGCACACCAGATCATATTGCTGGCTGAGAACGGCCGCGGGATCGGTGTCCAGCAAGGCGATGTGTTCCGGCTTGGGGGCAGTGAACATGTGATGGCTTGGCGCGAAGTGACCATCTTCCAACCCTTCTTCAAACAAGGGGAAATCGATCACCCAGGCGAAGGCCAGTTCTTTCTTGTCGGTGTAGCCCAGACGGCGGGCCAGCTCCGTCCGCAGGGTACTCAGCACGTTGTGGACGATAGCCTTGCTGTCGCTGGAGATGAGGATCAGATCGCCCGGCTGGGCATCAAGCCGCTCGGTGATGGCGATCAACTGATCGACGGTGAAGAACTTGGCAATCGGCCCGCGCATTTCGCCGCTGTCGGGCTGGATCGCCAGCCAGGCCAGGGCCTTCGCGCCCTGCTCGCGCGCCATCCCCTCCAGTTCATCAAGTTGTTTGCGGCTGTACGACGCGCAACCGGGGGCACAGATAGCCTTCACCGGTTTGCCCGCGGCCACGTTCTCGGCAAAGACACGAAAGGCGCTGCTGCCGACGATGTCGCTGATGTCTTTTAGCTCCATGCCATAACGCAAATCGGGCCGATCGGTGCCGAAGCGCTCGGTCGCCTCGGCATAGCTGAGCCGGGCAAACGTCGTCGACGCCAGCGGCACCAGACTGACCGCCTGCACCATGCCGATCATAAGCTCCTCAACGAGATTCAGGATGTCGTCGCGTTCGACAAAACTCATCTCCATGTCAAGTTGAGTGAATTCCGGCTGGCGGTCGGCGCGCAGGTCTTCATCGCGAAAACAGCGCGCGATCTGGAAGTAGCGCTCATAGCCGGCCACCATCAACAATTGCTTAAGCTGCTGCGGGCTTTGCGGCAAGGCGTAAAACTTGCCCGGATGTACGCGGCTGGGGACGAGGTAGTCGCGCGCCCCTTCCGGGGTAGACTTGAAGAGAATGGGCGTCTCGATTTCGATGAAGCCGCGCTCGGCCAGAAAATCGCGAATGAACTTGATCGCGTTGTGGCGCAGCATGAGATTGCGCTGCAGCCGCTCTCGGCGCAAGTCCAGATAGCGATAGCGCAGCCGGGTCGTCTCATCGACAGTATCATCGCGATCGATGAGAAACGGCGTCGTTTTGGCCGTGTTCAGTATCACGACCTGATCGACCAGAACCTCGATTTCGCCCGTGGGCAAGTTGGCGTTTACCTGTCCCTCCGGACGCGGCGAAACAACACCCGTGACCTGTACAACGTACTCGCTGCGAATGCCTTCGGCCGCCGCGAACCCTTCCGGCGTGCGGCCCGAATCGACCACGGCTTGCGTCTTGCCCGCCCGGTCGCGCAAATCGATGAAAATGACCCCGCCCATGTCGCGCCGCCGGTTGACCCAGCCGGCCAGCGTCACAGTTTGGCCCACATGTTCGCGACGAAGTTCGCCGCAGCTATGCGTTTTCAGCATATAAATCCTTCCCGAATGAAAAATGTATGATCCGCCTCACCTTGTGGATAACGTGGCGTGATCGAGGATTATAGCATGAGGAGGAATGACCCACAAAACCACGCAGCCGGCAAGCGCCTACTTCCGTTCGTCCGTGTAGCGCTGCTTCCACTCGTAAAGCTTGTTGATCGCTTGCAACGGCGTCAGCCCATGAACGTCGAGTTGGCCCAGCTCGTCGAGAAATGGGCTGGCTTCGGGGAACAGGGCGATCTGCTGGCCGGTCGAGAGGCGGCTGGGTTCAACTGTGGCCGTCGGCGCGTGGCGCTCCAGGTCCAGCAAAATCTCGTCGGCCCGCAAGATCACATCGCGCGGCAGTCCGGCCAGTTGGGCAACGTGTATGCCGTAGCTGCGGTCCGCTCCACCAGGCACGATGCGATGCAAAAAGGTGACTTCGCCGCCCTCTTCGGACACGTCCACATTGTAATTCACCACATGGGGTAGAAAGTCGGCCAGGCCGGTCAACTCGTGGTAGTGGGTGGCGAAGAGCGTACGCGGATTAAGACGGGGATGATTGTGCAGAAATTCGACGATGGCCCAGGCCAGCGACAGTCCGTCGTAGGTGCTGGTGCCGCGGCCGATCTCATCCAGAATCAACAGCGAGCGATGCGTCGCATGGTGCAGGATTTCGGCCGTCTCCACCATCTCCACCATGAATGTCGAGCGCCCGGCGTGCAGCTCATCGTGCGCCCCGATGCGGGTAAAAATGCGGTCCACCAAACCCATCTCAACCGAGGAAGCGGGCACGTAGCTGCCGATCTGGGCCATAAGGACGATGAGCGCCACCTGCCGCAAATAGGTCGATTTGCCGCTCATGTTCGGGCCGGTGATGATTTGAATCAACGACCCGTCGGCAAAATGGGCATCGTTGGGCACAAAACGCTCGCCGCGCGCCGCGCCGGGCACCTGGCCCTGATTGAGCGCCCGCTCGACCACCGGGTGACGCCCGTTCTCGATGTGCAAGTCCACGCCGTCGATGAAGCGCGGCCGCACGTAGTCATTGAGCGCCGCCACCTCGGCCAGCGCCGCGGCCACGTCCAGCTCGGCCAGCGCCGCGGCCGTCGCCAGCAGCCGGTCGCCGTATCCGACAACGTGCTGGCTCAACTCGGCGAACAAGCGCCGCTCGATCTGCAAAATGCGCTCCTCGGCATTGAGAATCAGCGTCTCATACTCTTTTAGTTCGGGCGTGATGTAGCGCTCCGCATTGGTCAGAGTCTGTTTGCGGATGTAGTCGGACGGCACGAGCTTCGTGTTGGCATGCGTCACTTCGAGATAGTAGCCGAAGACCTTGTTGAAGCCGACCTTGAGGGAGGCAATGCCGGTGCGCTCGCGTTCGCGAGGTTCCAGCTCGGCCACCCATTCGCGAGCGTGGGCCGACGTGCCGACGACACCGTCGAGTTCAGCCGAGAATCCCGCCCGGAAAAAGCCGCTCTTGTTCAGGTTAGTCGGCGCATCATCGCACAGTGCCCGACTGATAGTCTGTGTCAATTCGCCGCAAGGGTCCAGCCGCGCGCGCACGCCGGCCAGCGACACCGCGCCGCTGACCAGCGACTGCACACGGCCAACGGCCGACAAGGCCAAAGCGATCTGCTCCAGATCGCGCGGGGTCGCCCGCCCGCTGAGGACGCGATTGGTCAACCGCTCCAGATCGGGCATCCCCTTGAGCGCCGCCCGCAGTTCCGCGCGGCGCATGGCATCACCGATTAGGCTTTCAACTTGATCGAGTCGCTCGTTGATCACACCGATGCTCAGGAGGGGCTGCGTGATGCGCCGCCGTAACAGACGCGCGCCCATTGGCGTCACGGTCTTGTTCAGCGTAGCCAACAATGTGCCGTCCCGTTCTCGCTCCGCTGGGGCGGCAATGGCCTCGATGAGTTCCAGATTACGCCGCGTGGACTCCGTCAGGGCCATGTAGCCGTCGGTGGTGTATGTCGTCAGCCGCTGAATTTGTCCGATGCTGCCGCGTTGTGTCTGTTGCAAGTAGTGGAGGAGCGCCCCCGCCGTGCGCGTGGCGAGCGGTTTATGCTCGCAGCCGAACGCGTCGAGCGTTGCCACTGCAAAGTGGCGCAGCAGCGTGCCGCGCGCGTTGCCCAGCTCGAAGCGATGGCCCGCCAGCCGGCTGACCGTTTTCACCTCCGAGAAGCCGGCGTCCATCGCTTCGGGCAACAAAATCTCCACCGGCGAGAGTCGGGCCAGCTCTTCCACGAGGTCGCGGAAAGAATCTAACTGCGTCGTCGCGAATTCGCCGGTGGTGATGTCGGCGTAAGCCAGACCGGCCCGCTCGTCCTCAAGGACGACGGCCGCCAGATAGTTATTGCGTCCGGACTCCAGCATCCCCGGTTCGACGACGGTGCCGGCCGTGAAGACGCGAACGACTTCGCGCGGCATAAGACCATTGACCGTATCGGTTCCTATCTGCTCGCACAACGCCACCTTATAGCCCTTGGCGACAAGACGGGCAATGTAGTTCTCGGCCGCGTGATGCGGCACGCCGGCCATGGGCACGCGGCCGGTCTTGCCCTGCGGCCGGCTGGTCAGCACCAGGTCGAGCTCGCGGGCCACCAACGCCGCGTCATCATCAAACGTTTCATAAAAGTCACCTAACCGAAAAAAGATGATGGCATCTGGATGCTGGGCGCGAATGTCCAGATATTGCTGGCGGCTGGGTGTCACGTGATCGCCGGACATAAAGTAGTTTCCTCTGACGAAGAGCGGAGCGCTAGACCGTCAGCCCATAAACCTGTTGCAAGATGCCCTGCACAGCTTCCCAGGTAGGCGCGACGGGCGGCAGTTCCGGCGCGGGTATACCCTGATCCTTGAAGCCCGTCGAGGTCATGAGGCAGACCACAGGGCCATCGAAGCGCATCCGCCGGGCGGCCGCCTGCCGCAATCCGGCCAGACTCGCCGCGCTGGAAAACTCGGCCCACAGCCCTTCACGGCCGAGCGCCATCTGGGCCGTGGTGATCTCCTCATCAGTCAGCGCCAACGCCTCGCCCTCGCTCTCGCGCACGGCCAGCACGCCGCGATAACTGTTGGAGCCGACGACAATGCTATAGGCTGCGGTAGGCGCTTCATCGACCTTCACCACGGGACGCCCGGCGGACAGCGCCGCCCGCAGCGGCGCGCCCGCGGCTGGTTCGCAGGCTATCATCTGCGGCAGTGGGCCGATGCCGGCCACGCGCTGCATGTCCTTGAACCCCAGCCAGACTCCATATAGCAGCTCGGCATAGGCTGTGGGCACGAATACGGCCGCAGGCACGCGCCCACCCAACTGCTGGTACAGTTCGTAAGCGATGGTTTTGTAGCCCTCCGGCCCAAACGGATGGCCGGTGTGCGTTGCGGTGATACTGCTGGCCGGCATGTAGCCCGCGCGGTGCACCAGCTCGCGCATGAGCACCCGGCGCAACGGCCGCGGCAACGGCACGATGGCCGCACCATAGGCCGAAACCATGCGTATCAGGTGCGGCTCCGTCCCTTCGGTGATGAACAGCACGCACGGCAACCCGGCACGGGCGGCATAGGCGGCGGCCGCGGCCCCGTGGTTGCCCGATGAGGCAACAGTGATGCCCGGCGCGCCGCTGAGGACCGCCGAGCTTACTGTACACAGGTTCAGACGATCCTTGTGGCTGCCGGTGGGGTTGCGGCTCTCGTCCTTTATGTAAACCTCTACGCCGGTGCCGGCCCAGCCGGCCAGGCGCGGCGCGGCTACCAGCGGCGTGCCCCCTTCGCCCATCGACAGGCCGGGGGCCAGGGGAGGCAACAGCTCTCCCCAGCGCCATATTCCAGCGAAAGGCGAGCGCTTGAAGAAGCCCGCCGGCACGTTGCTATAGTCGTAGTCGATGACCAGCGGATATTGGAGATCGGCCGTGCTGGTGACGGGGCAGCCTTCCACCAGCGGCGGAAACAAGGGATAGCTCAATGATGGATCGCCCAGCGAACGTTGGCCCCGCGCCAGCGATTGCGTCGATTCGTAAGTCAATGTGTTCATGCGTGAGTATGAGTATTTGAGGCTTCGGCCTGATCGTGCCAGGCCTCCAGGCGGCGGCGGTGGCGATCTTCCAGCTTAACCAGCGGACGAACGTCCTTCATCATCGTAAAGCATTCATCATAGGGCAACGCTTCGTGACGCATCAGGTAGGCGGCAACCAGGGTAGCCGAGCGGCCGCGTCCCTTGGCACAATGCACAAGCACCGTGCGCCCCTGATCGATTTGTTCGTCGATCCAGTCCGCCCCTTCGCTCAAATAGTCATCGCCCGGAACTGTGGCATCGAGCACAGGCAGCCGAAGATAATGAATGTCATGGCGATCGTAGAATGCCCGGTCGCCCTCTCGTTCGGCACGCATGTCGAGTACGGCGTTGATCTGATGATCGATCAGGAATTGATAGTCGCGCTCGTAGGTCGGAGCGCCGCCCAGCCACAACTGTGGGGCTACCCGGTCGAACCAGCGGTTCCCCTGCACGCGCTCATACAGATAACGGATGGCGGGATAAAACTTGTCGAATACCCAGTGGAATGGATTCATCGCCCATAAGCATAACCCCGCCGGCGGTGGTTGGCAACGCGAGCAAGACCAGCCGGGTCGAGGCTCCGGCCCGTCGACAAGCGGCCGGCGAGCCCTAACCGGGCGGCATGCTCAGGCCGGGCGAACGGCAGCTTGAGCGGCGATGATGCGATCCATTTGCTCGTCGAAATAGGTGCCGACCCGCTGGGCCTCCGGGTTGGCGTCGTACCAGGCGACAATTTCCCTCGCCCCCTCAGCAAATGGAATAGTCGCGGCGAAATCGGGGACGATGCCCCTGATCTTGCTGTTATCGAAGATAGCACAGTGGGACTTGTCGCCCAGCAGGCTATCGCCCCAATCCTCGTCGTACCGGGCCACCGTCTCCGACGGCACGTGGGCCAACACCGCCTCCGCACCGGCCGCCTCGCCCAGCAGGTGGGCGATCTCGTTCCAGGTCAGCCACTCGTCGCTGGTGATGTGAAAGGCCTCGCCGATGGCCCGCGGCTCACCCAGCAACGGCACAAACGCGCGGGCGAAGTCGCGGTGATGGGTCAAGGTCCATAACGACGTGCCGTCACCGTGAATCAGCAGAGGTTTGCCGCGCCGGATACGATCGATGATCGTGTAATCCCCACGAAACGGCAAAAGCGTTTGATCATAAGTATGCGACGGCCGCACGATTGTGACCGGGAAGCTCTTGTCGTGGTAGGCCGCAAGCAGGTAGGTCTCGCAAGCGATCTTGTTGCGCGAATATTCCCAAAACGGATTCTCGAGTGGCGTCTCCTCGGTGATGGGCAAATGCTGTGGCGGCTTTTGGTAGGCGGAAGCGGAACTGATGAAAACGTATTGCCCGACGCGCCCACGAAACAGAGCCAGGTCCGTAGCGACGTGCTCGGTCGTAAAGGCCACCCAGTCGACGACAACGTCAAACGTATGCCCGGCCAGGACGTCGGCCACAGCCGGATCGCGAATGTCGCCCACCAACAGCTTGGCGGCATCCGGTATCGCACGATGAGTTGTTCGCCCCCGGTTTAACAAATAGAGATCGATGCCCCGCTCCGCAGCCAGAGCCGAACAAGCGGAACTGATGATGCCGCTGCCACCGATAAAAAGTACTTTCACGCTCGTCAATCCTTTAGCTTCGCCGCTCCACGTACACCGGAATGCCGCCGCGCGGCCGCAAGGTGACCAGAGCGTGCTCCTCAACCCGCTCGTCCGAGACGCGCCGCAGCCGGTAGCGTCCGGCTATAGCCGGGATAATGATCAAACTCTCCATTAAAGCGAAGTTGTTACCGATACACTGGCGCGCGCCGCCACCGAAAGGGAAGTAGGCATATCGCGGCCGCGTCGCGATCTTTTCGGCCGTGAAGCGTTCGGGATCAAACCGTTCCGGGTCGTCCCAGAAATCGGGGTGCCGGTGCATCGTGTAGGGACTCATGGCGACAATGGAGTGGGCCGGAATAAAGTAGCCGCCGATCTCGTCGTCACCCAGTGCGCGCCGGCTGATAGACCAGGCCGAAGGATAGAGGCGCATAGCCTCCTGAATGATTTTGTCCGTGTAGACCAGGCGCGGGAAATCGGCCACTCCCGGCACGCGACCGTCGAGGACCTCGTCGATCTCCGCTTCCAGGTGGGCCACTACATCGGGATATTGATCGAGCAGATACCATGTCCAGCTCAGTGTATTGGCCGTCGTCTCATGACCCGCCACTAAGAGCGACATCACCTCGTCGCGAACCTGCTTGACGGGCATGGCGCTGCCGTCGTCATAGCGAGCATCCAATAGCATGTTCAACAGATCGTCGCGCTCCCGCTGCGGGTGTTCGCGGCGCTCGTTAATGATGGCATAAACGATTTGATCGAGTAACTCGATAGCCGCGCGCACTTTGCGATGGCGGGGCTTGCCGATGGCCGTCATCGTATCCATCGCTTCGCCGACCTCAGCCGCCCGGTCGCTGATATCGAAGCTGAACAAAGCCTCGGTTACGATGTCGAGCGTCAGGCGCATCATCTCGTTGGCGATATTGATCGGCTCGCGCTCGGCTGCGGCAGCGTCCAGGCGAACCGTGGTTCGCTGGACAGCCTGCTGCATTAACTCGGCGAATTTGGGCAAACTATGCTTATGAAACGCTGGTTGAATCAGCCGGCGCTGCTCTCGCCACAGCGGGTTCTCGCTGGTCAGAAGCCCTTGCCCGGTCAACGCCTCCAGCATGTACTTGTTCAGGAACGTATCTTTGTTGTAATTTTGGCCGTTCGATTGCAGAACCTGCCGGATGTAATCCGGATGGTTGATCAGGTATGCCGGCTCGACGCTGGAGCGATACTGGACGATGTCGCCATACGTTTGGGTGAGCCACATGAAGAAACGAAGCGGGTTTCGAATCTCCTCTCTCCCGCCGGTTCCGGCACTCGGAGGGTGTCTGTGAGCGATGAGTGTCGTGTGGTTGATCATCGAAGTTCCATGAAATCAGTGTAATTCGCTCGCCAGTCACGACCCGGAATCAGGAAACGAGACCGCCCAGCTGCAAACGCAACCATTATCCGGCAAAACAGTCAAAACAGGCAAACGGCGTTGTTTCCCGACTTGCGAAATCGGCTATAATGACGACGACTCTATAGTAACATACGCACCCGCGGAGCCGAAAGTTGTAAACTCCACAATTGCCGGCGCCGCAATCGGGCAAAAATGCACAGAGGCCATTCCAGCCGAGGAGAACAATGACCACAAGAGAAAACGATCCGTTTGGCGCGCGTGCCAAGCTTCGCGGAACGGATTACCACTACTATCAATTGGATAAACTCTCACGCTTCGCCGACATCGACAAGCTGCCGTTTTCGATCAGAATACTTCTGGAGGCCGTGCTGCGAACCACAGACGGCTACACAGTAACGGCCGAAGACGTCGAGCGATTGGCCGGCTGGTCGCCGCAGATGACCGAGCCGTTCGAGGTACCCTTCAAACCGGGACGGGTCATCCTGCAAGACTTCACCGGCGTGCCTGCGGTCGTCGATCTGGCCGCCATGCGCGCCGCCATGGCTCGCTTGGGCGGCAAGCCCGATCGCATCAATCCCATCGTGCCCGTCGATCTGGTCATCGATCACTCCGTGCAGGTTGATCAGTTCGGATCCGCCTTCGCCCTGTTCTACAACGCCGAGCGCGAGTTCGAGCGGAACCGCGAGCGCTACGAGTTCCTCAAATGGGGTCAGAGCGCGTTCGAGAACTTTCGGGTCGTCCCCCCCGCCACGGGCATTGTCCACCAGGTGAACCTGGAGTATCTGGGCCAGGTGGTGATGAGCAAACAGGAGGGCGACGCGCGCGTAGCATTCCCCGACAGCCTGGTCGGCACCGACTCCCACACGACCATGATCAACGGTCTGGGCGTCCTCGGCTGGGGTGTTGGCGGCATCGAGGCCGAGGCGGTGATGCTTGGGCAGCCCATCTATATGCTGACGCCGGAAGTGGTCGGCGTTCGTCTGACCGGCGGGTTGCCCGAAGGCGCTACGGCGACTGACCTGGTACTCCGAATAACCGAGATGCTGCGCAAGAAGGGGGTCGTCGGCAAGTTCGTCGAATATTTCGGCCCCGGCCTCAGCAACATGACCCTGGCCGATCGGGCAACCATCGCCAATATGTGCCCCGAATATGGCGCGACAGTGGGCTACTTCCCCGTCGATGATGAGACCCTGAACTACATGCGCAACACTGGTCGCCCGGCCGGATTGGTCGACCTGGTGGAGCGTTACACCAAGGAGCAAGGCCTGTTCCGCACGGACACGACGCCGGACCCGACCTTCAGCGATGTGGTTGAATTAGACCTGAGCACCATCGAACCGAGCCTGGCCGGCCCCAAACTGCCCCAGGATCGCATCGCTCTCAAGCATATGAAGGAAACCTTCCGCCAAAACTTGCTGGCTCCTGTGGGGCCGCGAGGCTTTGGATTGGGGGAAGAAGAGTTGGTGCGCACGGCCGTCGTCTCCAACGGACACACCACCGAGATAGGGCACGGTGCGGTCGTCATCGCCGCCATCACCAGTTGCACCAACACCTCCAACCCCAGCGTCATGCTCGGTGCGGGATTGCTGGCCAAGAAGGCGGTCGAGGCCGGCCTCGTCGTGCCGCCCTATGTAAAAACCAGTTTGGCCCCCGGTTCGCGCGTGGTGGAAGATTACCTGACACGCGCCGGACTTCTACCCTATCTGGAGCAGTTGGGGTTCAACATCGTCGGCTTTGGCTGCACCACCTGCATCGGCAATTCCGGGCCGCTGCCGGAAGAAGTCAGCCAGGCCATCAGCGAAGGCAACCTGGTTGTGTCCTCAGTGCTCAGCGGCAACCGCAACTTCGAGGGCCGCGTCCATCCCGAGACGCGCAGTAACTATCTGGCCTCACCACCGCTGGTCGTCGCTTACGCCTTGGCAGGCAGCACCGATCGGGACATGTACAACGAACCCTTGGGCATCGGGCGCGACGGCCAACCTGTTTATCTCAATGACATCTGGCCCAGCAGCGGAGAAATCAAGCGGGTCATGGCCCAGGCACTGACACCCGAAATGTTCGAGGAACAGTACGGCAACGTCTTCACCGGCAACGAAACCTGGAATCTCATTCCCACAAGCGGCGGGGAACTGTATCAATGGCAGGAATCCTCGACCTACATCCAGGAACCACCGTTTTTTGCCGGGCTGGCGCGAGAAGTGAAACCCATCACCAATATCCAGGGGGCGCGCGTGTTGGTCAAGGTCGGCGATTCCATTACAACCGATCACATCTCCCCCGCCGGGGCCATCTCCCGCACCAGCCCCGCCGCCCAGTATCTGGTCAACAACGGTGTCGAGCCGCGCGACTTCAACTCCTATGGATCGCGGCGCGGCAACGATCGGGTAATGACACGCGGCACGTTTGCCAACATACGCCTGCGCAATCATATGGCTCCCGGCACTGAGGGCGGCATGACCACCTATTTGCCGACTGGCGAAGTCATGACCATTTTCGACGCCTCGCTCAAGTACAAGGAGACGAACACGCCGCTGGTGGCGCTCGCCGGCCGCGAATATGGCACCGGCAGCTCGCGCGACTGGGCAGCCAAAGGGCCACTGCTCTTGGGCATTCGCCTGGTGATCGCCGAAAGCTTTGAGCGCATCCACCGCAGCAATCTGGTCGGTATGGGTGTCTTGCCGCTCCAGTACAAACCGGGCGACAGCACCCAGACGCTTGGCCTCGACGGTAGCGAAGTCTTTTCAACGCTCAATCTGGATGACGATTTGAAACCCGGACAGACCATCACTGTACAGGCCGAACACGCCGACGGCCACAAGTCGACCTTCGAGACTATTTGCCGCATCGATACGCCGGTCGAAGTAGATTACTATCGCAATGGGGGCATCCTCCATACAGTGTTGCGCCAATTCTTGGCGAATTAACTTATGCACAGTCACATACCTAAACAGTTGCAGGGCCGAGCCATGTCGCGCTCGGCCCTCATGTGGGCAGTCATTCTGGCCGTCTTGTTCCTGCCGGCCTGCCGCCAAGGCAACGGGACGACCGAAAGCACATCCTCGGCCGCCATGCACCGCGCCAACCCACAGCGTACCGGCGTCTATTTGACCGCCGGGCCGACGGCGTTTGAGACGGTCAAATGGCAGTTTGAGGCCCAGGATTGGGTTTTTGGCGCGCCGGCCATCGTCGGCGACCGGGTCTTTTTCACCAGTTATGACGGCAATATCTACGCCGCCGACCTGCAAACGGGCGTCGAGCAATGGCGAGTGGCGACCGGCGATACGATCATCGCGTCGCCGGCGGTTAGCGAGGGGCTTGTTTACGTCGGCAATATGAGCGGCGTGATTCTCGCCCTGGACGTGGCTACCGGCGAAGAGCGTTGGCGCGCGGAAACGGGCGGCGGCTTTTCGGGGTCGCCGGCCGTGGTCGATGGCGTCGTCTACTTTGGCAACGAAAACGGCTTGCTCGTCGCCCTGGATGCTACCACCGGCCAGGAACAGTGGCGTTTCCAGATACCCGACACCGTCATCGCGTTCTCGCCGGCCGTGGCGGAGGGAATGGTCTACGTCCCGGTATCTGACGGCATCCTCTATGCCCTCGACGCCACAACGGGCGAAGAATCCTGGAACTTCGATCCCAACTCCCCAAGCAACATCTACAGTCCCACGGCCGACGCCGTTTTTCACAATGGCCTGATCTATTTCATGACCAGCGACGTCAATCAGTTGGGCATGCTGTTCGCCATCGATGCCGCCACACATGAAGCGCTCTGGCAATACGAGTCGGAGACGGAAAATTTTTCGGCGCCCGCCATCAGCGACGACATACTCGTCTGGGGTACCCTTAAAGGCACGCTGGTAGGCGTGTCGGAAGAAACCGGCGAATTGCTGTGGACATTCCCGACAGAGGACATCAACTTTTCCGCGCCGGCCATCGCCGGAGATACGGTTTACTTCGGCAGCCTGGACAAAAACCTGTACGCCATTGACTATCGCAGCGGCCGGCAGCGTTGGCAATTCCGCGCCGCGTCCGGTGTATCATCGCCGGCCATCGATGACAACGTCGTTTACGTAGGGACAGTAGACGGCACATTCTACGCCCTGCAATAAATCAGTTAGGACCACTTGAGGAACACATATGAACAACAATCACGATACCGAACCGGAAGTACTGGCCGAGACCGAAGAATCCGGCTTTGCCGTATGGCGCAGCATGGAAGAAGACGGCTATATCTATCACGTTGAGATGGGCGGCATCACCATCCATCTGTCCCCGGAAGAGTGGGAGGAGTTTGCCATCCTGATTCGCGACGCTTCAGGTTAATGACCTGACCCTTCACCTCGGCCCTGATCAATCCAAAAACAGAATGGAAACAGAGCGAGAACCCGTCCGCTACGTCCCCATGATAAGGGACATGGCTGAGCACGATCGGCCGCGTGAGCGACTGATCAAGGTTGGGGCCGAGGTACTTTCCACAGCCGAGCTGCTGGCTATCGTCCTGCGCAACGGCACCACGGGCGAGAGCGTGTTGCGCATGGCCGAGCGACTGCTCATCCAGTTCGACAATCTGCCGGGCTTGTCACGGGCGACGATCACTGAGCTGACGCACGCCCGGGGCGTGGGCGAGGCCAAGGCGGCCGAGATCAAGGCCGCGCTGGAGATAGGCCGCCGTCTGGTAGCCAGCGCCCCGGAAGAGCGGCCGCGGGTCTCAACCCCCGACGATGCCTTCCACCTGCTCAAATCCGAGATGATGTTCCTGGAGCAGGAACATTTGCGGCTCATCCTGCTCGATACGCGCAATCGCGTCTTGCGCACGCCGACGATCTACGTCGGCAGCCTCAATACGTCGGTCATCAGAGTGGGCGAGTTGTTTCGTGCCGCCATTCGCGAGAATGCGGCGGCGTTCATCATCGCCCACAATCATCCTTCGGGCGACCCCTCTCCTTCTCCGGAGGATATCAATGTCACCCGGCAAATCGTGCAGGCGGGCAAGCTGCTCGATGTGGACGTGCTCGATCACATCGTCATCGGCCGCAATCGATTTGTATCGCTAAAGCAACGCGGCCTGGGTTTTGATCGGTGAAAGCGTCGCCTGTTGGCCGGAGGCCAGAGCCTCACTCCACGATCAGGGCCACATCCGATACTTCGGTGGTGAAGCTGTGCCCCGACCCAACAAGCGTGACGCTCTCGACGTAGCGTGGCGGCAAAGCCCCCTGAATCGCTAATTCCTGGATCAAATCGACGTCGTAAAAGTAAAGCTGTCCCAGCGGCACGCGGTCATGTGGTCTCTGGACCACGGCGCAGGAGATGCACGCGCCGGGGGTCAGATTGTCGTCGATCGTGCCGTTGGCGAAAAAGCCGTGCTGCCACACCCGACTAATGCCGCTATCATCAACATAGTTAACGATGATAAACAAGGGACATTCCGAGCCTTGCACCCCACACACTCCCAGGCTTTGGTCGACGACGCGCAACGTGGCCGACAGTCGCAAGAACTCATAATCGGACACGTCCTGGTTCACCGACTGCGTCAGCCTGACGTCCGCGTGCCCTACCCCTTGGCGCGTAAGCCGCAAGACAGGATCGCCGCCGTTGGGTTGTACTGTCGTCTCACCCTTGGGCTGATCCGGCAGCTCCACTTGCCAGGAAAACAGAGCCCAGTTGTCTAACCCTTCGCTAAAATCGCCGTTACGGATGAGGTCTCGCGCCGGGTCAAACGGGCCAACGGGCGCGGAGTCGGGCGAGATCTCCATCCGCTGGCCGGGTTCGAGCACCAGCGTCTGGCCCTGAGAGGAGACAGTGGCGTGACCATCGCTAACCACTGTTACCTGGGTCACGTCATTACTGACTTCCAGCGTATAGCGGCCGGATTCGATCACATCTATCCGCCCCCCTTGGGGAGTGGTCAGGGCTAGTTCAAGCGGCCGCGAGCCAAAGCGCGGCACATCGAGCCGCACGCGACCGGCTTGCAGATCCACCAGGACACGAAATGAACGGTTGCTTACTCCAAAGCGCGGCGCGGCGGCCTGATCGAGCTGAAGAGTGGAATTGCCGGCAACCTGCATCGTCACCAGCGTTTGTTGGCCTTCCGGTGTCATCACCGTCATCAACGCCGACGCTGTCGTATCTGTCCAAATCGAGGTTTGGGGCCCAACCGGTTGGGCGGGTTCCCCGGCCAGGACGGCCCGGCGGGGGCCGTTTTGGCCCTCGATACCGACTGTACCCTGGTTGGCCTGCACAACGACGTCCAGGGCCTGCGTGGCGTTTTGCAACAAAGCGCTGACGCCAATCGGCACAGTGACGGTCAGGAGCATACAGGTGAAAAAGCTGGCTGAGAGGATGATCCAGGCCAGCCGTTGACGGCTAAACCGGTGCGTATCGGTCATAGATAGCGGACTCGAAAATCGATGAATTCTCCGGTGCCGGCCGACCAATCAACGGTGACTCTCTCTACCTGGGCCGCCGGGGGGCCTTGGTGAAGAAGATCGAGCAAGCCGCGCAATACGGATTCTTCTCCCTCAGCAACCACGCGCACGGTGCCATCCATCAGATTAGCCACCCACCCCACAACATTCAATCGCTGTGCTTCCCGAAGTGTGAACTGACGAAAAAACACGCCCTGCACCAAGCCATGAACCGTGGCTTCCACTCGAATCATCATGCTGGGTGAAGACATGAGCAAATTATACCGCAGTCACGTCGTTGGGCTATTGAGCGGCGGCCCCCAGTGGGCAAATGGTAGAGCAAGCAGTGAATTACAGGGATGTCTCAGCCGCCAGCTCGCGGAGGATTTGCCCGCCAAGGCTCGGCCCACGATAGATCAGACTGGTATAGAGTTGGACGATGGCCGCTCCGGCCGCCAGCTTCTCGCGCACATCGGCCGCCGAACCGACCCCGCCCACGCCGATGATGGGTAGCGCCCCGCCCGTTTGTCGGTGAACGTGGGCGATGAGTTGGGTCGAGCGCCGGCGCACCGGACGCCCGCTCAACCCCCCGGCTTCCCCTTGTTTCGAATCCGTCAGCCCGGCCCGCGACAAGGTCGTGTTGGCGATGATGAGCCCATCAATGCCAACCGCCGTTAATGTTGCCAGGATTCCATCCAGCTCGTCGTTCTCCAGGTCAGGGGCGATTTTCACCCACAAGGGTTTGGGCGGCTCATTTACGGCAGCCGACAGGCTGCGGTTCTCGTCCATCACGAGGCGCAAAAGGTGCTCCAGATAGCGACCGCCCTGTAGTTCGCGCAGGCCCGGCGTATTGGGCGAACTGATGTTGACGGCCAGATAATCGGCATAAGGATAGACGGCGCGCATCACTGCCACGTAATCGGCCGCAGCGTCTTCCAGAGAAGTGTCTTTCTGCTTGCCAAGACTGACGCCGACCACGTAGTCACGCTCAGCCGGCAGGGCTCCCAGCCGCGAGACAGCCACCGCCACACCCTCGTTCGGAAAGCCCATCCGATTGATAATGGCCTCATCCGCAGGCAAGCGGAAAATGCGCGGTTGTGGATTTCCGGGTTGCCCGCGCGGTGTCAACGTGCCGACCTCAACGTGACCGAACCCCAGCATTGCCAGCCCGGCAACGACCCGCGCATCCTTGTCGAAGCCGGCAGCGATGCCGAGAGGATTGGGAAAACGCAGGCGGCCGATCTGTACCGGACTTGGCGGTACCTGACCCGCGATACGCCTCAGAGCCGCTCGGCCGACCGGGTTCGACTGAGCCAAAGCCAGAGCAGTTAACGTGCGCAGGTGAGCAGCCTCGGGGTCCATACGCCTGAGAAAGGGCCACAAAAACCGTTCGTATTTCGTATCAGCCATGCTCGACCATCACTCTCCGGCGCCACCGCACCCACAACCATAAAGCCCCCAGGGCCACAACCAGGAAACCCAGGCCGGCGCGGCGTTCAATTGATCGGCGACGTTGCCGGCGAACGGCCGTTGCGGCGGCCTGCGCGGCACGTGACTGGATCAACAAGCCCCGCCAATCGGGGATCGTCTCGTCCGGCAGGCTGTAGGCGGCATCGATCAGCTTTTGATAAGCGCTCGCTTCCGCTTCCCAACGAGTATCATCCCAGCCCAGTTCAGGCTGGACAATACGGCGAATGCGCCGCAGGTGATGGACGCCTCCCTTGGGTGCCAACAACCCGACCCGGACCCGCCGCAGCAGCAAATCGTCGAGATGAACCACCGCTTCGGCCCGCGCCGCCCATCGCAACTCGGCCCAAAGCGCCACCGTGCCCGCTATCGACTCCATTTCTCCCGGCTGCGCGGCGGCTACCAGGGCGGCTGCATCCGCCCCATAGCGACCAAGCAACCGTTGGCGCACGACCCCCGGCAGCGGCTCCAGTATCGCCCCGCCGTCATCCAGCGGCCTCAAAATCGGTGCGCCTTCGTGCAGCCGGGCCAGGCGAGACTTTCCCGCTTCCGTACCCTGGTCGTCGAGACGGACACAAACGGCTTCCAGTGCCTGCCGGGCCACTTGCCGAAAGGTCGTCAACTTCCCGCCGGTGACGGTCAATAAGCCGCTTTCCGACCAGATAACGTGATCGCGCGATTCGTCCGATGGGTCATCCTTGCCGCTGCCAATGACCGGACGAATCCCGGCGAAAGTCGCCAACACGTCCTCATGAGTCAAATTGAGCGCCGGAAAGTGTCCGGCCACGGCGGCCAGGAGATAAGCGACTTCATCGGCGGTGATGGAGGGGTCATTGTCCAGCGGCGGCGGGCAGTCGACATCGGTGGTACCGACGAGGGTCACGCCCTCCCACGGAAAGGCGAATACCGGCCGGCCGTCAACGGGATGCATAAAGCTGACCGCCTGAGCCAGGGGAAAACGCCAGGCGGGGAAGATGAGGTGGCTGCCGCGCAACGGCCGAATGCGCTCCTCGCCTCCAACCTGCTTGCGCAGCGTGTCCGCCCAGGCCCCCGTCGCGTTGATAATAACCCGCGCGGTCACGTCAACGGTTGAACCATCGGGAACGTTCCGCAGGCGAACGCCGGTCGGCTCGTCTGTTCCATCGAACAGCAACCGCTCGGCGCGCACGTAGTTGATAGCAACACCACCTTCATCGGCCGCCTCACGCATCACGCGCAACACCAGGCGCGCATCATCGGTCTGGGCATCCTGATACTGAAAGCCCCCGCGCAGGCCGGTCGGCGCGATGTAGGGGGCCATCATCTGGAAATCCTGGGGGCTATAGTAGCGATGGCTCCATTGCTGGGCCATCAGATCGTAAACTGTCAGGCCCGCGCCATAAATGAGACGGCCCCCTCCTGCCCCATCGTTCTCATATTGAGCCAGGAGAAAACCAAGCGGATCGATCAATCCTGAGCCTTCGGCCAGCAGTTGTTCCCGCCCCTGAACCGAAGCGTGCGTAAGGGCAACCTGGCCCGTCTTCAAATAGCGCAGGCCGCCGTGAACCAATTTGGAGGAACGGCTGGACGTGCCCCAGGCGAAGTCGCTTTGCTCCACCAGGAGCGTGCGCAGGTTCAGTCGCGCGGCCTCGCGCAGGATACCCGCGCCGGTGATGCCGCCGCCCACAATGACGAGATCCCACGCCCCATTCGACAAGGTACTCCAAATTTCCCGACGATAGGCCGCATTCCAGACAGGTCGCGCGGTCATCGATTGCCTCCTACTGACCAATGGTCGTTCAACAACACATCGGGGTTCATACGACCGTCCGGATCAAAGATGGTCGTCACTCCGGCCAGAGCGGCCATTCCCAACGCGCCTTTTTCCGCTTCCAGATAGGGCGCATGGTCGCGCCCCACGCCGTGCTGGTGGCTGATCGTCCCGCCCTCGCGCACGATAGTGCGACTGGCCGCTCCTTTCAGGGCCTCCCAACGGCGCAAGGTCCCGTCCGGGTCGGTGGAAATCCGAAACAGATATGTCGTATAAATGCTGGCCCCCTGTGGATACACGTGGGACAAATGGGTGAACACGTGAATTCTCTCGCCGTTGGGCACAGCCGAATACAAGGCAGCTTCGATCTGGTCGACCATGCGCGGCACTCGGTCCCAGGTCGTGGCCGTCTCCAGCGTATCAACCGCGTAGCCCAGATCCCACAAAGTGTTGCGCAAATAGGGCGTCCGGAACCGTCCTTCCATCCACTGCTCGCCGAAACGACGGCCGGCGTTCACGCCGCCGTGCTCCCTGGCAGTGTCGATTGTAGCATGCCGTGCATCGCGTACAGCCGCCGATGGGCCGGTGAAACCACACAATAACATACACTTGTCGTCGCCCACACCGCGAACACCCAGCATCGTCTCCAGCAAACCGATAAGCCGTTCATGACCGGCCAGGGCCAACGTCGTCCGCGTCTCCATCGGTGTGCTGAGACGCAGGAGGGATAAAGGCAGTCGCGCCTGAACGATGCGGCGCACGGCGGTCGTGGCGTCAACAAAGTCGGGGAAAAATATCGCCTGAAACTCCTCATGCTCCGGCAAGGGAGTTATGCGAACCGTCGCGTCGGTCAGGATACCTAACCGGCCCTCGGAGCCGAGCACGAGTTGCCGTAGATCAGGCCCCGCGGCCGAAGCCGGGAAGGGCGGCAGGCGCATCTCCCCGGCCGGGGCCAGGAGCGTGCCCCCGGCGAAGAGACTCTCGATCCGGCCATAACCAAGCGATTGCTGGCCGCTGGATCGCGTCGCCACCCAACCGCCCAGCGTGGAAAATTCGAAAGACTGTGGAAAATGGCCCAGCGTGAACCCCCGGGCGCGCAGGTGAGCCTCCAGTTCGGGGCCGGCCACACCCGCCCCAAACGTCGCCAGCAAGCTGATTGAATCCAGTTGGGCCAGTTGGTTCATCCGGCGCATGTTGATCGTCAACACGGGGCGGTCGCCCGGTTCGGGAGTGATATGGCCGACGACGCTCGTGCCACCCCCATAGGGGATGACGCGCGCGTCGATCTCCTCGGCGTACTCCAACAAGTAGGCAACGTCGGATTTCGTGAGGGGAAAAGCCACGCCGTCTGGAAAAGCGGGGATGCAGCCACTACGCAACGCTACCCAATCGGCCAAGCTCTGGCCGCGAGCGTGGAGCAAGCGCGGCCACTCTTCGATGCTGATCAATTCCTGGCCCGGCAGCCCGCTGAGTCGCGTGGGGGGAATAGTAGCCAATACGTCGGCCGCGGATACATCGCGTGGCGCGGTGGCCTCGCCCACAGCCTCCCGCAGAAAGGCCAACGCGCGCGCGCCGAGTGGATACTGTACCGTGTCATCACCCCAACCATTCCAACGCCGCATGGCCTACTCTCCTTCGCTATCTTCGCGTGTGATGCTCGTTTGCCAGACTTCGATGCTGGTACTCATTACCTGCCGGCAAAGCGCCTCGGCCGCCTGCGGCTCTCGCTGCCCGGCCAGGAGCTTCAAGCTGCTATAGAAGTCGGCCGATAACGTCCGCGCGCCCCGCTTTTCAAAATAGCCGCGGGCGATATCTTCGTAAAACCCCTGGAACCCATTCAGGATCAGGGTATATATCGGATTGCCGGACAGAATCGTCAATTGCCGGTGGAGTAGCCAGTCAAAGCGGGCAAAAGCCGCCGGATCGTCGTCCCCAGCCGGAGCCGCCTCCAGAAGGGCGACGACCACATCAGCAGCACGGCGCACAGCCAGGCCCGTATAGGCTGGGGCCAGATTGCGTCGTACCTCCAGCAACTGCTCGATGAAATCGGGGGACAGATGCGCCTGGTGTTCGACCAGCTTGCCTAATACGTTCAGCCCACCTTCCACCCAATAATCGTTGACAACGGTCGGCTTGCCGTGGGCAATGGTAAGCCAGCCGTCGCGCGCCAGCCGTTGAATGGCTTCGCGCAACGTCGGCCGCGTAACGCCCAGTTGGGTGGCCAACGTTCGCTCGGCCGGCAGCGTTGATCCCGGCGGCAAGTCACCGTCCAAGATGGCCGTAACCAGCCATTGCTCGGCACGTTCATTGGGGCGGACGGGGATGATTCTCGAATTCACGGACTGTACGAATGAGTGGTCTGACCAGTTAAGGACATCATAATGGAAACGGCTCCCGGTTGTCAAGCTCCAGCATCGACCTTCTTTTTTCAGGCAAATTGACCGAGAACAGATAGATGAATCTTCACGTATAATTCACCGGAGATTTACAAGCTTTTTATCCCGGATCGACCGCCTCGTGTTATCTTCTAAGATGGGCAACGGTGCGCCCTCAAACCAGACCGCCACCTGTTGAATGGGGTAAACAGGATATTAATGTCCATGACCACAAAAAGACCAACTTCGGGCCATAAGAACAAGCCAAAAAAGACAGACAGTCAGGCGATTGATCCCAGAACCGGTAAAAAACCGAAATCCGCCGGCTTCATCGAAAGTAGCGACTTTAAACCCAACTGGCTGGAAACAGGCCCGCTGTCGCCCGACATGCTCCCTGAGCCGCCGACAACAGAAGATGCTCAGCTCACACCAGATGAGTTTGATACCCTTCAGGCCTCGTTGAAACGATTTTATGAGGAAGTTGGGGAAGACGAATTGCCCACCCCCCCCGCGACAGAGACAAGTGAGCTGGAACCAAAGGATTCTGTGCTGGAAGCCAACCAAGATGACCTCCCCTCGAGCGAGGATAATTCCATCGAGCTTGTAGAGCTGGTAGACAACGCTCATGAGTTTGAAGAGGAAATAGCCACCACTCCCACCGAGGTTGAAGAGGCAACGGAGCCCTCCCCTCTAGAGGCGGAAGTCCAGTTGCCTGATGACTTGGAGGAAGACGCGGCCAAGCTGATACCCGAAGCGGCCGAGCTAATACCCGAAGAACCGGCGTGGATAGCCCCCCTGCTAGAGGCCGAGGCGGACGCCGCTGTGACACCTCCTTCTTCGTCACTATACGAAACATACCCTGTTACTGTGCCCGAAGATGACCCGGCGGATGACTTTGTCGACGATGAAGAACCCGAACCGGTCGCGGTAGCGGCCACCATCGCCCCAACACAAATCGCGCCCAAGCCCAGGAAGACCGCTCGCACCAAAACACGTCGCCGTCCCGACCGTCTGTCAGTCCTGCTGCTGCTCTTAAGTTTATTACTGCTGGGCGCGGCCGCTCTCGTCTATTTCGTCAATCCATTTTCACGTATTGCGCTTGGGGCAGCATCCTTGGCCCGACCGATTTCATCGCCCTCTACTCAATCCCCAACGGCCGGCAGCGGGGAGTGGTGCCTGGCGGGAGCATTTCTGCCGGCCGGGGCCGACCGGCCCAGATTGCTCGATAGCGGCTCGAACGGCGACATCCTGGCCGATGACCTGGTCTTTTCGCTCGAATACGTGTTCCCCCAGCCGGGAACATTTGAATGGCAAGTCGTCGACTGCAACAATGATGCGCTTGCCTATCCCGCGGATGCGCCGGCCTGGGCCACGACGACAGAGGCCAATCAGGCGGTTACCTTTAATTTTGACAGCGATCAACGCGCTGACCCCCTGTTCTTCCCTATTCCCTACGTCGTCAGCGCAATCGATGCCACCAGTAATTACCGTCTGATAGGCGATTTCCAGGACTGGGACCCCAACGATCCGTCGGCCGTACTACAACAACTCAACATTGGCCTCCACCAACAAGTCAGGCGCATCGCCCGCTCAGGCAGCTATGAAGCCTATATTATTGCCGCAGATAAAGGCCAAGCGATGGACGCCTATGGACGCACGACAGTTCCCATTCCCTTCTCGTTCGAAACCGAGCGCAACGGCGAGTATGTCGTTTTCCTTGTCGACACAGACCGCGGCCGGGCATCGATCATGTACGACATGCCGCCCCTATTAACTTCATTGGCCTATGGTGACGGCAACTGGATTCTGAGCTTGGTTCTGGTCGGGCTGGCGTCTCTGTTGTTGCTCGGCCTGATCGTGCGCTGGATCATTCTACACAGCAAACGATTACAGATGGAAGCCGGATGTCCCAACTGCGGGCGGCAGGAATTGATGCGAATCTCCCGGCGCCCCACCGATCGGGCATTACACCTGATCGGCATTCCCGCCTATCGCTATCGCTGCCGCAACTGCGTGTGGGAAGGAACGCGGCTCAGCGAAGAAGGTGTGGCGATCTCTCCCGGCGTCAAGTTGGCCTACTTCGACGAGGAGTAGGAATACCGACCGCGCTAGGCAGATTCGGCGTCGCCGAATCCCAGCGCGATACGCCGCACGCGGGTGTCGAGTGGGTCGATACCCAGAGCCATCAGCACGTCATCTGGTCGCCCCGTCTGCGAGGCGGTCTGCACCAGTCTCATAAGCAACAAAACCCCCCTCCCTCGGGGCACTACTTCCAGTTCCATAACAAGCGGTCGTAAATCGACGAGCTGAGGCTTGTCGGATTTGCGGCGGGAACGCTCGCGGACGAGCGATTCGGCCGCCAAGACGGCCGCCACATTCTCTCGCAGCTCGTCTTCATCGATTGGCTCCAGGAACTCCACCTCATAGGATGAGTCGGCCAGCAATTTCTGAATCGACGGAGCGGATAGCTCTACCTCTTCGGCGGCCGTGACCGTGATACCCGGCGGCATACTGAGGCCTAGACGCGCCAGGAATCGCGGCGGATCGACCGGCTCCGTCAGCCATACGTCGGCGATCTCGGCCTGGCTGGTGTAGCCCAGGGGCAAGGCGGCCGCCAAGGAAAGCCGCGGACGGCGGTTGAAACCCTGAGTATAAGCGATAGGCAATCCGGCCCGATTGAGGGCACGTTCCACGGCTCGCGCCAGGTCCAGATGACTGATATAGCGGGCCGTTCCCTCCTTGGTGAAGGTCATACGCATACGCTGGACGGCCGCCATGGGCTGATGTTCGCTTTCCACGGGTGAAGTAATATCACGTTCAAGTGCCCCCATCAACTCGCACCGGCACTCGACTGGTCGTGCGAGATGTCAGTAGCCGGGTTACAATTTCCTTCATGCGACCCGGATGGAGGTTCACCCGCATTCTCTACCGCTTGCCCCTGGTATTCATCCTGCCGGCGCTGGTCGGTTGTGTGCGGCCCAGCCCGACATCCTCCGACACGGGGCAATCCCAATCAGTGGAAGCCGCAGAAACCAGATCAGAGGATACCCCAAGCCCGGATCGGCCTCTGATCGAACAATTGGGCACAGCGGTTCCCGCCTATTCCGGCCGGCCAACGGCCGACGCCGCCCATTATGATACTACCGTTCCCGAGGGCGGCGCGCTGGGAAACCATACGGTAGCCGCCGGCGATACGCTTGGTCTCCTGGCTCAACGCTACAGCACAACCGTGGAACAGTTAATGAGTTTGAATGGCCTGACGGATCCCGATCTCCTGCAAGTCGGGCAGACGCTCCAAGTGCCGGGAGTCGATATCCAAAAAGTTGTCGGCCCGGATTTCAAGATCATACCAGATAGCGAACTTCTCTATGGCCCCGGGGCCAAGGGTTTCGACGCCGGCGCATTTTTGGTCAAGCTGGGGGGCTATGTGACGAGTTACCACGAAGAGGTCGAGGGGCAATCGATGGACGGCCCGGCTATTCTTCAGCTCGTCGCCGACCGGCATAGCGTCAACCCGCGATTGCTCATCGCCATTGTCGAACACCAAACGGGCTGGATCACCCGGCCGTCGCCTCCCTCCACCACGATCAACCTGGGGTACAGCGGTACAGGCTCGCCGGGCTTTTACGGACAGTTGAGCTGGGCCGCCAACCTGCTCAATCTGGGGTTCTATGGCCGCGCCGAAGGCGGTTTACGCGGCTTTAATCTGGGAGACGATACACAGATCGCTTTTTCGCCGATCATCAACGACGGAACGGCCGGTGTGCAGCGTTACTTCGGAGCCGTCAACGATGTCACCTATGACACTTGGCAGCAAACTGTCGGTGCCGAGGGATTCCTGCTGACCTTCACGCGGCTGTTCGGCAATCCCTTCGCCTATACATTTGAGCCGCTATTGCCCGCCGGACTCGATGCCCCACCCATGGAACTGCCTTGGGATGCTGACGAAACGTGGTATTTCACGGGAGGGCCACACGGGGCCTGGAACTCCGGCTCGGCCTGGGGCGCACTAGACTTCGTCCCTCCCGGAGAAGCTGGTTGCGTGCAGAGCGAGGCGTGGGTGACGAGTATGACCGACGGCGTCGTCGTCCGCAGCGGACACGGCGCGGTTGTCATCGACATGGACGGCGACAACTACGCGGGAACGGGCTGGGCCATTACCTATATGCACCTGGAAACGCGAGATCGCATAGCGCTCGGAACCGCGGTGAAGACCGGCGACCACCTGGGTCATCCCTCTTGCGAGGGCGGCTTCTCTAACGGCACGCATCTCCACATCACTCGCAGCTACAACGGCCGCTGGATCAGCGCCGACGGCGACCTGCCCTTCGTCATGAGCGGTTGGGTTTCCTCCGGGGCCGGCGCGGAATATGACGGCTACCTGACCCGCGGAGCCGCTAGCCGTGTGGCCTGCGTCTGTCGCGAGGAAGTCAATGCCATCAATCGCTAGGACGTGCAACTATCGGCCCCATTCGCCGGCCGCCGACCAGATGCATATGGAGATGATAAACTTCCTGACCTCCATCGCGGTTGCAATTGACGATCAGCCGATAACCGCTTTCGGCAATGCCCTCCTGTTCGGCTATTTTGCGGGCCGCCAGAAACATTCGCCCGGCCGCACGTTCATCCCCCTCCGTCAGGTCATTGACCGTGGGGATCTCGGCATTGGGGACGATCAGGATGTGGACCGGAGCGACAGGATGAATGTCGCGAAAAGCGGTCACCAGATCATCCTGATAGACAATAGTTGCCGGCAACTCACCGCTGATGATCTTCGAGAAAATTGTGGACAAGGTCCGCCCTCCTTTGGCCCGATGGCCCATTCCAGATTATTATATGATCCGTTTTATCGGTATTCGCCTCAGCGCGCAACCAACAGATGTTGTTATAATGAAGCCTGAGCGCTCATTCCAACAGCATCAGGCAAGATAGATACAAATGACATCGCCTCTCTTACCGCGCAGCGTTACGCCTGCCATCGACATTTACATCCGGTTGGCCCAGTTTCCGGTTCTGGCCGACAAAATCCGCGCGCGAATGCGAGAGGACCTGTTCAGTCGCGGCATCACTGATGAGGCCAGCTTCGAGGCCCAGGTTCGCGAGAAGGCCATCGAATCGCAGCGGCGCGAGCGATTGACCGACCCCTATGGGCAGGAAGAAACCCACGTCTGGCAAAAACGCAAATCCCGCATTCGCGACTTTCAAACAGATGCCCTCTTCGCCGACAACCTGGGCGGCGTCCTGCTGGATACGATCATCCAGGACGTGCTGAAAAGCCAGCCATCGCCTTCATCCTCGCCCGGCCTCAACTTCAATCCCGAAATTTCTCCCTGGGAAGTGCTTTTCCGCCAGGGCGAAATCTATGAGCAACTGCCGGAGGCGGAGTACAAGCGCGATCAGCACCATTTGGAAGAGATTAAGGTCGTGTTGATCAAGCGGATGATAAGTGATCAGCTCCCCTACATCGGCGTGGCCAAGAATATATTCAAGATTCGCGACCTGCGGTACATCTACGACCGTCGCATCGGCAGCGGCAAGATCGGCGGCAAAGCGGCCGGCCTCATGCTGGCCTGGCGCATACTGCAGCAGGAAACGGGCAACAGTGACGGTATTCATCCCTACATCGGCATTCCCCAATCTTATTTTATCGGCACCGAGGTTATCTACGAATTCCGGTTGATGAACGGGCTGGATCATTTCATGAACCAGAAGTATCGGTCACTGGCCGAAATCCGCGAGGAATATCCGCGAATTGTAGAGGCCCACCTGGCCGGCGACTTCCCCCCGGCCATCATCAATCAGCTTCGCGCCGTGATGGCCGATATCGGCGATAATCCGATCATCGTGCGCTCGTCAAGTTTGCTGGAGGACAACTTCGGTTATGCCTTTGCCGGCAAATACAACAGCTACTTCTGCCCCAACCAGGGAACAGCCGAAGAAAATCTGAACGCCTTACTGAATGCCGTACGTCGCGTCTTCGCCAGCACGCTGAACCCGGACGCCATCCTCTATCGTCAGAAACACGGCCTGATCGATTATGATGAACGCATGGCCGTCCTGATCCAAAAAGCCGTGGGCAAGCCATACGGACGCTACTACTTCCCCGTGCTGGCCGGGGTGGCTTTCAGCCAAAACCCCTTCCGCTGGAACCAAAAAATCAGGCGCGAGGACGGTTTTTTGAGGCTGGTGTGGGGATTTGGCACGCGCGCCGTCGATCGCGTCAGCAACGATTACCCTCGCCTCATTGCCCTCAGCCATCCCCAGCTCCGGCCCGAGACCACAACCGAAGCGATCCGCCAATATTCTCAATGGTACATTGACGTCATCGACACGCAAGACAACACATTCAAAACTCTCCACGTGCTTGACATCCTCGACGAGAAATACCCCTACCTTCGCTACATCACCTCGGTGAATCGCGACGACTATCTCCAGGAGATATTTTCCATCGCCTCCCTGCAACCCGACGATGAGTTCATCCTGACTTTCAATGGTCTGACCAAGGATCGCCGTTTCGTCAACCTGATGCGTACGGCCCTGCAACAACTGGAAGCGACGTATCAGCGTCCGGTTGACGTCGAATTCGTCGTCGATATTTTGCCCGGCTACCCTCATACCGAGTACCGGCTCCATGTTCTCCAGTGCCGGCCATTGAGCCAGCGCGCCGAAGACGCCGCGGTCGCCATACCCGCCGACATTCCCGCCGAGTCGATCCTCTTTACCTCGAACCACCTGGTGCCCGACGGCCGCGCCGAGGGAATCCGCTACATTGTTTTCGTGGACCCCGAACGGTACTTTGACCTGCATGACGCCACCACCAAGCATGAGCTGGCGCGCGCCGTCGGCCGGCTCAACAAGCGTTTGGAAGAAGAGTCGTTTATCCTGATGGGGCCGGGTCGTTGGGGGAGCGTCAACATCGATCTGGGCGTTCACGTGAGCTACGCCGACATATTTAACACCAAAGTCCTCGTCGAGATCGCCGTAGCTCACGACGGTTATATGCCCGAACTATCCTACGGCACCCATTTCTTTCAGGACTTGGTCGAGGCGGGGATTCACTCTCTGGCTCTGCACCTGGAAGACAAAACCGATAGTGCCACGCTGAAATGGGCCTTCTTCAGAAACTCACCCAACCAACTAGACGAATTGTTACCCGAAGATGCCCGTCTCGCCCCTTACCTCAAAGTCATTGATCTGGCTCTACTGCCCGGGAACCCCCGACTGCACGTCCTAATGAACGGCGCTCAAGATGAAGCGGTCGGCTATTTATCCTGAGGACTCAATCATCATGTCCGAGCTACGACTGCGAACCACGACGCCCACGATCGATATTTACATCAAGTTGGCTCAATACCCGATCCTGGCCGACCGCCTGCGCGAGCGCATGCGCCAGGAGCTTTTTCGCCGCGGCATCGTCGACCCGGACAAATTCGAACATGAAGTGCGCGAACTCAGCCTGGCCTCCCAACAACGGGAAGGGTTGGGCGACCCCTACTATGAAGAGGACTCCCACACCTGGCAAACCCGGGTCGAGCGCATCCGCGACTACCATACCGATGCCTACTTTGCCGACAACATCGGCAGCGCCCGGCTGGATGCCCTGATCGACGAAGTGCTCAACAGCCGCCCATCCTCCCCCGATATGGTGGCAATCTCCTTTAATCCGGAAATCGCGCCCTGGGAAATGCTTTTCCAGCAGGGGGAAGTGTACGAGCGAATGCCGCCGGAAGAATTAGAGCGTCATCGCCATCATCTGGAGGAGATCAAAGTCGTCCTCATCAAGCGCCTGATGAGCGATCAGCTGCCGTTTATTGGTGTGGCCAAGCGCGTGCTGAGAATGCGCGACCTGCGACGCATCCATCACAGTCTCATCGGCACGGGCAAGATCGGCGGCAAGGCGGCGGGCATGATCCTGGCCTGGCGCATCCTGCAAGAAGTGGATGAAAAATTCAAAAATGGCGTAATCAATATCCCGGAGTCCTACTTCATTGGCACAGACGTCATCTACGAGTTTTTCCTGATGAACCGGCTGGAACATCATATGAACCAGAAATACCGGCCGATCAGCGAAATTCGTTCCGACTATCCACAAATTGTGCGGGATTTTGTGGCCTCCCGGCTGCCCGACTATCTGGTGATACAAATACGGGAAGTCGTCGAATCTCTGGGCGATACCCCCCTCATCGTGCGCTCGTCGAGCTTGCTGGAAGACAACTTCGGTTTTTCCTTCGCCGGTAAATACAACAGCTTCTTCTGTGCTAACCAGGGAACACCGGAAGAAAATCTGACGTGTGTGCTAGAGGCGATCTGTCGCGTGTTCGCCAGTTCGCTCAATCCCGATGCCCTTCTCTATCGCAAAAAACACGACCTGATCGACTACGATGAGCGGATGGCGATCTTGTTGCAGAGTGTGACCGGCCATTGGCGCGGCCGATACTTTTTCCCCGACGTGGCCGGCGTGGGTTTTAGCGAGAACCCTTTCTGCTGGACGCCGGAGATCAAACGCGGCGAAGGCTTTCTGCGCGTCGTCACGGGCATGGGCACGCGCGCCGTCGACCGGGTAGCTCAGGATTACCCGCGTCTGATCCCGCTGAGTCACCCGGAGTTGCGACCCGAAGACACGGTTGAAGGCCGCCGCATCTATGCCCAGCGGTTTATGGAAGTCGTTGACCGCCAACAAAATAGCATCGTGACTGTCCCGGTGCGCGAAGGTCTGGTCGATTGTCCGTCGCTCCTGTCGCTGATTGCCTCCGTCGACACGGGCGAGGCACTTCTATCCATTCCCCCGGAGGACGCGTTGCATCCTGACGAGCACATCGTCCTGACCTTCGATGCCCTGACCCAGGATCAGATATTTATTGATATGATGCGCGACACCTTGCAACGTCTGGAAGATGTCTATAAAGGACCGGTCGATCTTGAGTTCGCTGTGATGATTGACGAGGCAAACGAGCGTGGAGACGAGCGAAATTACCAATTATATGTGCTCGAATGTCGCCCCCTGAACGAGCGTCGTGCGGCCAGAGATGAAATTGACCCCGCTGAAACGAATGATAACCGGCGACTCTTTGCCATGCCCACCCTGCTCCCTTCGGGCATCGTCGAGGCGATAGATTTTCTGGTTTTCGTCGATCCCGAAGTTTATTATGACATCGAAGAGGAAGAACAACGGATTCAGGTGGCCGAGACCATTACCACGCTCAATGATTTGCTGCCGGCCGGCCACTTCGGCCTGGTGGGGCCGGGTCGTTGGGGAGTGCTCAACAGCCGCCTGAGCGTACCGGTCACGTATAGTGACGTCTGCAATGCCCGGCTACTGGTCGAGATTAGTCCTCCTTATACGCCCGCGCCGGAGATGGCCTACGGGACAGATTTCTTCGAGGAAGTCCAGGAGGCAGACATCTTCGTGTTGGGCATTCAGCCAACGCCTCACGGCGGCACGATGGACTGGGATCTGCTGCGAAATTCGCCTAACCAATTGCTGGCCTATGTGCCCGACGCGGCCAAATGGGCGGAATGCGTGCGGGTGATCGATCTGAAATCAGTGGCCGGCAGCTCGTTGAAGATCATTATCGACGAGGAAACGAACGAGGCCATCGCCTGCTTCGACGACGTTTCTCCCCAATAGCAGACTGCAAATGAGCGGCCCGTGTCCCCACTAGGCAGCGTCGGCCACGAGTGACTCAAAGAGTTGGCACTCTTCATCCTGGCTGGTCACCAGGCCGTCCAACCGGGCCATCAACAGTTGGTCGAGAATCTTGGCGTAGACAGGCCCGGGGGGCAGACCAGCCCGCCGTAGGTCATCGCCGGTAAAATGAGGCTTGACAAAACGCCACTCGTCTACGTAACGGTCGAGCCATTCATTGATCTGCGGTCCCAGATCGAGCATACGCGCCATGAGTAGCGTCCTGGGTGACAGCGGAGCCAGAATCGGCACGATTTGGCTCGGCCGCGCGTCATCCGTCAGGCCCATCAAACCGCCGCGCAGGGTATCCAGGTCGAGTAAATCTTCCATGGTCGACTTCCGCACTCGTAACCGGCCGGCGACCTGCTCTCGTACCATCCGCTCGAAGGGATCGACCCAGGCCGCAAAATAGTAAAAAACCGTCGGGCCGGAGCGATATATTCCCCCCCACAGGGCATCTCCCCGATAGTCCGGGATGCGGCGAAAGACAGCCGCCGACGCCGCATGCCAGCACAGGTCCGGGTGAATCTGCCGCATCACGCCCCACTCATCAAGGCGCTCCATGACCTCAACCGGGTCGGCCTCGTTCAGGCTTAACTCGATCTCGCTGCGAATACGCTCGCCACTCACCCGATCGAGCAGCGGCAAGGCATCGCTCATCAATTCGGCCGTACTCTCCTCGATGGTGAATCCCAGGCGCTGCTCCAGGCGCACGGCCCGCAGGATGCGCGTCGGATCGTCGATAAAGCTCAGGCTGTGAAGGACGCGAATAATTCCCCGCCGCAAATCGCGCCGCCCACCATAAAAATCGAGCAATTGGCCGAGATAATCTCCATCCAGACGAATGGCTAGCGTGTTGATCGTGAAGTCACGCCGGTGCAGATCGAGCTTGATCGAGCCCGGTTCCACATCGGGCAGCGCCGTGGGGCGCTTGTAAAACTCTTTGCGCGCGGTGACGAAATCAATTTGTAACGGCGCAGGTATTTGCCCTGTCGAACCCGGCTGACCCATGAGCGCCTTACCGTCGCCCTCCGGTTCGCCAGCTTCCGCCGCGCCCATGATAGCGCCATAGGTAGCTTGGTCTAAAAGCCACTTGGCCGTGCCGAAACGGCCGTGGCTGTGGACCTGGCCGCCGAATTGCCGGCTCAGTTCGGTAACCAGCCCGATAGCATCACCCTCCACCACGATGTCGATATCCGAAGGGTGCTTGTCGAGCAACAAATCGCGAACAAGCCCGCCAACGAAGTAAATGGGCATTTGCAGACGCGCGGCCGTCTCCCCGCTAACCCGCACCACGGCCCACAAATTGGGCGAGAAGGCGCGTCCCAGCCGTTCGCGCATGTCGGTATCAGAGGAATTGGCGGGCAAGTTGAACAGCGCGTTAAGCAAGTCGGTGCGGGTGACAATGCCGATGGGTGGCCGATCCTCCGGCGCATCTTCCCCTTCCTCGGCCACGACCGGAATTTGCCCCCACGCCTCATTTTCCATCAACGCTTGCACGCGGTCGATTGGGTCCGATGGGTAGACAAAGACAGAGCCGGAGCGCATATAGCGACTCACCGGTTGGCCGTTCATCTTGTGATTCATCGCGCGATCCACAGCACGACGGGTAATAAGACCTATCACGCGACCGCGCGGCACGTCAACGACCGGGTAGCCCTCATGACCGTGTCGTTGCATCAGCGCGGCTACCTCACCAATCGTCGTTGTCGCGGCAATCGTCTCAACCCCATACGACATAATCGCCGCAACCCGCAGTGTCGGCTTGACCGCCTGCGGCAGAAAGTCGCGCACCCTCTGCGCCGTGGCCGACGTTTTCTCTCCCACGATCATGGCCGCCGCGGCCCGGCTATGCCCACCACCACCTAAGTGACGGGCAACTTCGCCGACATCGATCTCGTCGACCGAACTACGGGCCACGACCTGAACCCCATCGCCCAATTGCACAAGGACGAACAAACCATCGGGCATCAGATTGGCCCGCAGACGATGGGCTACCGTGGAAATCTCGTCGTCGAAACCGGGCGGTGGCGCAGCCGAGGCCAGGGCGATCTGGAGATTCTCAATCGTCACCCATTCGACGTGGGCCAACAACTCATCGTATAGCTGCCGCTGTGCGTCCGTCAAAGCCACATTGAGAAACCGCCGGGCGACGTTCAACTGTGCGCCCTGCTCCAGCACGACGGCTGCGGCCCGAACGTCTCGCGCCGTGGTCGTATCATAGGTCAAGCCACCGGTGTCTTCATAGATGCCCAACAACATGAGGGTGGCCTCCTCGGGCGACAGTATGATGCCGTGGGCTTGCAGGCGTTCAACCAGCAGCGTCGTCGTCGCGCCGACTGGTTCGACCTCATAGGTCCAACCCGCTTGCGACTGATAATCCATGTGATGGTCGATGACGTGGACGTTGGGTTGCGCAGACAATCCGCGCACGTTGCCCAACGTTTGGGTATCAACCAGGATGACCGCGTCCACCTGACGCCGCCGCCAATCGGCCGCGCGAGTGAATGGTAGCGAGTCCCAATGCAGATTCAGAAATTGCTGTACATTGCGATTCAGGTGGCGAGGAAGCAACGCCGTGGCTGATGGATAGAGTTTCTTGGCTCCCAGCTGGGAAGCCACCGCATCAAAATCCGTCTTCTCGTGGGTCAATATCAACGCCATGATCGAATTATACACCAACCCGCCGATAGTATTCCGCGACGTCCAGGCCCCATTACACGAGCGGGGCGATAGGGACCACAAACGGAAAAAAACCAACCATCCGAAAATATAAGGTTCATACTATTGACTGATATAGAACAAGTGTGCTATTATCCGAACGAGTTAGAACTTTCGTTCTACGAGGTGGGCAGAACAGAAACGCTTAGCACCCAAAGGAGAATGCGATATGGTCAACAAATCCGGGTTTCAGGTAAATGTTGGCAACGGCCACGAACTGCTTTCGCGCAAGGTGATCATCGCCGCCATCCTCGGTGTGGCTCTCATCGCCTTCGAAATCTTCAACTTCGACACGACCCAATTCGCCCTGCAAAATCTGCTGGGCGATATCCGCTTTGCGGGTGTCATGTGGGCTTCGATTCTGGCTATCGCCTTTTGCGCCATCGACTTCGCCGGGCTGGTTCGAATCTTCACCCCCCAACGAGGCGCCGAGGAACCTCGCTCAGTCTGGTTCCTGACCGGGGCCTGGTTTCTGGGCACGATTGCCAACTCGATCATGACCTGGTGGGCCATCTCCCTGACCCTCCTCAGCCATGATTTCGGCAACGAAGTGCTCAGCCGTGAAATGCTGTTGCGTTACGTGCCGATTTTCGTGGCGATGCTGGTGTGGCTCACGCGGATTCTGTTCATTGGGGCCTTCTCTGTGGCCGGTGAGGATGTTTTCGAGCTGGCTCGCAATCAATCGGAAGAAAAACGACCAGCCCCGCGTCGTCAGGAAGCCCCCCTGCCCCTGCCCGTTCGAACCGCGGCGACTGACAAAGCGACCAAACCGGCCGGCGCGCGCTCCCGACCCGCCGGCAGACCACAACCCGCGCAACCCCGGTCGGCACAAAATTTGCCGCCCCAGCCGGCAATCACCTACGAACCAATCGACGATCCGATTGTCGATACGCCACCCATGCCCCAGACTAACGGCCAAGGGGCGCCCAGCCGCCCCACCTCGCGTATCCAGCAGCGGCCGCCTATGCCCGGCACAATGGGGCGCAACCCGACAACCGTGCAAGCCCGCTCCCACAAATCAGGCCATTGAATTTTCGCTGGCGGACGGTAAACTATGACAACTTATCAGGACAATCCCTATTACTATGTGGACTCCCCTTTGAACCAACCAGACGAGGAGTTGTGGTGGGCAAGTCGCGAATACGCGGAGCGGCCAACCGACCCGATGGCGGCCGTCCAGCGCCGGATGATGCTCATTCTCGGGGCAGTCGTGTGTTTCATCATCGCCTTCGGGTTTTGGGCCGCGCGAACAGGCGGCATTGACGCAACCGCCGCCGTTACCGATACAATGACCGCAGATACGACCACCGAAGAGGTCGCCCCCATTCCGCCTGTTGAGGGCGGCATCGCCCCTCTATTCACCCCCGAAGTACAGCATTGGGCACCCCAGATCGTCGCCTGGGCCAACGCGGCCGGTATTGACCCCAACATGGCTGCCACCGTCATGCAGATCGAATCCTGCGGCAATCCGAACGCCGTCTCAGGGGCGGGAGCCCAGGGGCTGTTCCAGGTCATGCCTTTCCACTTCGATGCCGGCGAGGCGATGCAAGACCCGGATACCAATGCCCGGCGTGGCATGGCCTACCTCGCTCTGGGGATGCAGCAAACGGGAGGCGACACCAGCCGCACCTTTGCCGGCTACAATGGCGGCCACGGCACGGCGGCTCGTAGTTGGGATACGTGGCCCGCCGAGACGCAACGCTACTACGTCTGGGCGACTGGCATCTATGAGGATGCCGTGGCGGGCAGCGGCTCCAGCGAGACGCTCGATCAGTGGTTGGCGGCCGGCGGCGCGGGGCTTTGTCAACAGGCAGCCGCGCAGTTAGGGCTCTAATCCTCCAACATCACTACCCACATCCTTAAGCAGCCGGCCTGAATAGCCCGGCTGCTTTTTCTATTGGTCCGTTTAGCGGCATAATTGATTCAGCACATGGGTACGTGATTGATTTTCAAAAGAAGGATTTGCAACCTGCGCAGTTATATTCTGTGATCTGCGAAAATTGCGTAACCAGCAGATGATTTTTAGAAAAGTGTTTTCAGATCACCCGTCCGAAAACAGAGACTTTGGAGCCTATCAACTGGAGACGTCATGATCGAAAATGAGTTGTATGCGGCGCGAACCTACGACCGGGGCATGTGGTTGCTGGAGCGCACCAAGCTGTCCACCTTGCGGCGGCAGGTGGTTCGCCAAGCGGCAGGGGATACGTTGGAGATCGGCACAGGAACGGGAGCAAACGCCGCGCACTATCACCCCGATGTAACCGTGACAGCCGTCGATCTACGGCCATCGCATTTGGCAGCCGCGCTCGAAAAGGCCAAACGGCTAAACCCCGCATGCAGCTACACCGTGGCCTGCGCCGATGCCCAATGGCTGCCGTTTCCCGACCGCACCTTTGACACAGTTCTGGGGACGCTTGTCTTTTGCAGCATCGAGCAGCCCGAGTTGGCCTTGGCCGAAATCCGGCGGGTGCTGCGGCCGGATGGCCGTCTCATCCTGCTGGAGCATGTGCGTGGCCGAACGGCCCTGACGCGCCGCCTGACCGACTGGTTACACCCCCTGTGGTTCGGCTTGCAGGGAGTCTGCCATCTGAACCGCGACACTGCCGCAACCGTGGCCGCGGCCGGATTCACTATCAACGCCACGTCCGACCACGCGCGGGGACTGATCCAGGTAATTTTCGCTGGCGCGCCGGCCGATTAGTTCGCACCTATCGCGGATCAGGTAAACAAGAGAGCCACGCCCAGCACCGCCACCACGGTCCCGGTTATCCCGCGCCGGCTAATGCGGCGATGGTAGACCAAGTATTCCAGCGGAATGAGCAGAATTGGCGGCAAGGCCATGAGCGTAGAGGCAATGCCGAGACGGGCGTTCTGCACGGCAATAAGCGAAAACCAGATACCCAGGAACGGGCCGAACGTAGCGCCGGCGATTAAGGTGCGAAAGCCCTGTTTGTCTCGCCACTGCCTGAACGTATATCTGATCTGTCCGCGCAGCCCCGCCAAGCCCCACAGGATGATGATTCCCACCAGGATGCGAATCAGCGTGGCGGAGATGGCCGGAAAATCATCCACCAGGGCATAACGTGCCGTCACCAGGTTCGCCACCTGACCCAGCGCACCCAGCAACGCGAACATGAGTCCCCGATGATACGCGCGACGATCCGCAACCGATGATTCGCTCCCCTGCTCCGTCACAACCCAGGCCACGCCGCCCACGGCCAGCAAGACGCCCAGCAGTTCCAACGAGGTGACCACCTCCCCGAACAAGAGCCAGCCAAGGAGCGTACTGATAATAGGCACCGTGGACATCATCAGCATCGACAGGCGCGGGCCGATCTCGACGAAGGCGCGAAACAGGAAGGCATCACCCAATACCAGCCCCAGCAAGCTGGACAAGGCCAGCCAGCCCCAGCGAAACGGCTCCACATCCTGCGGGAAGAATACGCCTTCCAGCAAGCGATGGGCGATGAGCAGAAAGCCGAAGGCAAACAACAGGCGGCTGCGATTGACAACGTCGGAACCGATGCGCCGGCCACTGGCGCTAAAGAAAATGGCCGTGAACGACCAGCAGACAGCCGTGGCTAAGGCAGCAAGTTCACCCCAAGGCATTTGGTATCTCCAGCTTATTTCATTGGGAATTTGTGTCGGCGGAATCGGTCGCTGATTTGACGAGTATGATCCGGCGTCGTGCGGCAACAACCGCCGATGAGGCCCGCTCCCAGCTTGCGCCATTCGCGACTGTAAGTCCCGAACTCGGAGGGAACGGATTCGCCCAGCCAACGCTTGGCAACCGGATCATACGTTTCGCCCGAATTAGGATAGACGATCACCGGTTTCTCGGTAACGGCCGTGAGCGCGCGAATCAAATCGGGGACAAAGCGCGGTGGGGTACAGTTGATGCCGATAGCGGCCACGCGCTCGAAATCCGACAGAAAACGGGCACAATCGGCGATAGGCGTGCCGTCGCTGATGTGCGCCCCATCAAGACAAGTGAAACTGAACCAGGCATAGACGCCGGGCCATTCATCCAGCAGCCGCGCCAGCGCACGCGCCTCCGCAAAGGACGGAATCGTCTCGCAGGCGAGAATGTCCGCCCCGCTACCAGCCAGGAGCGCCCAGCGTTCTCGATGAAAATCGACCAATCCCGCCTCGTCTATCTCATAATTACCGCGATACTCCGAACCATCGGCCAGATAGGCCCCATATGGCCCAACGCTGGCCGCCGCCACCGGTCTCAGCCGGCCGGCGTGATTGTCTTCCACCGCCCAAAATTCATCGCGTGCCTCGACGACCAATTGGGCGGCAAGGCGGATTAGATCACGTGCCATGTCAGGTGACATGCCGCTATGGACGAAGCCGGGAATCGTGGCCTGGTAACTCGCACTCGTACAGCAATCGGCCCCGGCCTGATAGTAGGCCAAATGCACCCGGCGAATGGCATCGGGATCGTCGCGCAGCACACGCGCCGACCACAATTCATCGCTCAGGTCGTGGCCGCGCCGCTCCAGCTCGGTCGCCAGACCACCGTCGAGGATAAGCGCGCCTTGCACCCGTAGAAACGGTGTTACCGGGTTCGACATCGTTCAGCCCATTGGAATGACTTGCGACGGCCGCTTCGGAAACAGCGCGCGCAATAAAACGAGAGCGTCATTGTTATTCGTGTAAAGGTCGGCATAGGACAAAATCAATTCATCGATACTGCGATAGCCGAACAGCAACTGCAAAAACGTCAATTCGGGAAAGAGGACATCGCCGTCATCCAGACGATTGTAAGCGTAATCTTCGCCGACTTCCTTCAGCCGGCCGTTTTCCCAGTCCAGTGTAAAGCGCGAGCGGTAGAGATTAATCTTCAACGTGCCCGTGTGGCCGGCCATCACGCTGCCGGCCAGCCGTCCCTCCAGGGCCGGAGCGATGTGGCGCATAAATGCCGGGACGTTGGGCACGCGCACGTACCAGGCATAGGGGCGAGTCTGCCGCTCCAGGTCCGGCCCCAGAGCCTCATAGAGGGGATGGGCATCGCCCAGAATAAACGTGATGTGGGTCAGCTTCCTGGTCGGTGGTCGGGTCTCGTTGCGTGCATCGACTACTTGTCCCAGGTGTTGGACTATAAACCGGCCGACGGCGCGCCACGAATGGCCCGGCAAGACGCCAACTTCCCGAATGCCGAAGGCCGTTCTCAATTCGTCCCAGGTGACGTACGCAACCATACGGCCCTCAAGCGTTTCGATCAGGTGTGGATCAATAGCCGAGAATGATTCGCGGTGCGTCGTGAACATCTCGTATTGCCACAGGGCCTCATCGCGCGGCCGGGTGATCGGGCTTCCTCCAAGATGCGCCTGATAGAGCTCACCCAGGAGCGGGATGTCTGCGGCCGTCGCCGGCCGAATGCGATAGGGTGCCTCGGCCACCTTCTCGTCGTTACCCGGCCGCACCCAGAAGAGCTGGCGGCTGCCGCCCAGATTCAGGCCCATCTCATAGCCAAATTGTCGATAGTACCAGGGAATACCGGTGATAGCCGTCACCAGCTCGCCCCGTTGGGCACTGAGAGCGTGAACCACATCCATCTGCCGCCGCACCAGGCCGCGCCGGCGATATTCCGGCAACGTAGCGACTAACTCAGGACGGCCGACGCCGAACGGGATGCCGTCAAAGGCCCACGTTTGCGAGATCAGATTGAGGCTCGATACGATACGGTTGTCATCCTTCGTATCGACAACGACGGTAAAATCGCTCGCCCGTGTGGTGGGGTGCTCGCCACTCATCAGGCCTATCACCCAGTAATAGAGACCCATCTCCGGCTCATCGGGGTTATCGCTATGGATGTCCAGATTAAATTGAGCCAATTCTTCGGTGTCGTCGGGCGTCGCCCAGCGCAATACTAATCCATCCCCCAAATCACGGGGCAAATTCAGTTTTTCGTTGTCTAGCATAGCGAGGCCTCACCAATCGAATCACAGTCAAGCGAATAACCACCGGGGGTAACAACCCTATTATCCGGCCCACGCTATCGATGGGCAAATCACGACGCCAATTGGGGTTTGCCCGCAGGCGCCGGCAAAAGCGGTCGTTCGTGCGCGGGCACTCAGGAATGTGGCCCGATTGTAAGATATTCATTGGAAAGGCCGGCCGCATATTGACGCCGCCGCCAGTTTGTCCATAATCTCAAGTAACTGTAAATTTAAGGAACAAAAACCTATGATAGAATTCCTGATGACTTATTGGTTTGCGACTGTGCCGACGGCCTTAACGGGCGTCGTGCTGTTGGGCATGCTCAAGAAAATGCGCGACGAGAAAACCAGGAAAGAAAAAGTGCTGGCGACTGCCGTCGCACGGAGGAAACAACAAGGATAAATGTTCTTCTTTGATCCGCTTTACCTGATTTTAGCTCTGCCCGGGCTGCTATTGGGACTTTGGGCACAGGCCCGGGTGAAGGGCACTTTTAACAAGTATTCCAAGGTGCGCACGTCGCGCAATGCGACCGGCGCGGAGATCGCCCGTTACCTTTTGGATCAGCAGGGATTGCAAGATGTGCAGATAGAGGAAACCCAAGGGTTTCTGAGCGACCACTACGACCCGCGTACTCGCATCCTGCGCCTCAGCCCCGACGTTTATCGCACGCCCAGCGTGGCCGCAGCCGGTGTGGCAGCCCACGAGATGGGTCACGCCCTGCAACACGCAACCGGCTACAGCCCGTTGATGATTCGCAGCGCCATCGTCCCCGCCGTGCAATTCGGCAGTTCGCTGGCCCCAATCCTGTTCATCATCGGTTTTCTGCTGAACTTCACAACCCTGGCCTGGGTGGGCGTTATTCTGTTCGCTACGGCCGTCGTGTTCTCGCTAGTCACACTGCCGGTAGAGTTCGACGCCAGCAATCGCGCTAAAAAGCTGCTCAGCAGCAGCGGCATCCTGTCATCGCAAGAGTCCGAGGGCGTCAACAAGGTATTGAACTCGGCCGCCCTGACGTACGTAGCCGCCGCCGTGGCCGCTGTCGGTCAGTTGCTTTACTACGTACTGCTGCTAACCGGCGGACGCCGCGACTGATCCCGGTTTTTCAATGTCTGACACGAGCGCGAGAGACTTCTCTCGCGCTTTTTTATTCGCCGGCGATGACCTGCTGCGCCTGGGCCAAGGCCCCCAGCACCCCGGCTCGATTCCCCAACCCCGGTGGCACAATATAGTCCTCAATGTCGTTCAGGATGGCCGGCGACTGGACGTACCCGTTCAGGTACTTCTGCACCTGGCCACGAACCAGCGGAAAAAGCTGGGCCTGCTCCATCACCCCACCCCCCAGAATGATCCGTTGTGGCGACAGCGTGCAAATAAACGCTTGCAAGGCCAACGCCAGATAGTGGGCTTCCAGTTGCCAGGCCGGGTGGTCGGGCGACAACTCGGCCGCCGATTGGCCCCAACGCTCGCTGATGGCCGGCCCGGCCGCCATGCCTTCCAGACAGTCGCCATGAAACGGGCAGCGGCCGGGGTAGGGATCGGCCATCCGGTCATGAGGCAGCGGGATATGACCCAGTTCGGGGTGAATCAGGCCATGCACCGGCTTGCCGTCGATGATCACCCCGCCGCCCACGCCCGTGCCGATAGTCAGGTAGATGAAATTGGATAATCCCCGCGCCGCACCCCAGCGCCACTCCCCCAGCCCGGCGATGTTGACGTCCGTATCGAAGCCGATGGGCACATCCAGCGCGGCGCGAATCGCGCCGGCCAGATTCACATTGGCCCAATGCGGCTTGGGCGTAGAGGTGATATAGCCGAAGGTTGGCGAGGACGGCTCGGGATCGAGCGGCCCAAATGTGCCGATCCCAATCGCCGCCGGTCGGCCGTGGCGGCGTTCCTGCTCGTGGAAAAAAGCCACTGCGCGTCCGATGGTTTCATCCGGCGTCGTCGTCGGAAAGCGCGCCTCGGCCCTGACGTCGTCCGGCCCCGTGCCGACCGCGCAAACAAATTTGGTGCCGCCGGCCTCGATGCCGCCAACAAATTCATTGCCCATAAGCTCCACCCCTTGCCCCCTCCATATGCATGACGTCGGCCACATCCACCTCGTGCTCCGGCGTCAACCATAGCACTTCATACCCTTCAAGGGTAATCCCCGCGGCGCTCTCCACGACAACGCCGGTCAGACGGTCGATGAGCCGGCCGCTAAAATACATCTCGTGTAGCCGGTACCCAGGAACCGTCTGCGGCCGCTCGCTGAAATTAGCCAAAACCAGCACGCGGCCGCGTGGGCTGTCGCGCAGCAGGCCGAAGACAGCCTCATTGTGCGTCCATACGGCGAACGCTCCGGCCTGGGCATGGAAGGCCGCCGTTCGCCGGCGAACGGCCAGCATCCTGCGCATCCCCTGGAAAATGCGGCCCGCCACCGACCACCAGTCGCCCCGTTCGGCCGCCCGTTCCCAATCCATCGCCGGCCGGTGCATCCAGCGATTATCATCCCTTCGCTCCGGATCGTCGCGGTAGCTGGGATCATTGAGCAAGCCGATCTCGTCGCCCATATAAATGAGCGGGATGCCGCCGAACGCGAAAATGAGATTGTACAGCAACAAGATGCGCCGGATAGCCTGTTCGGTCTGTGCCGCATCCTTCGATTGCAACGCTCGCTCCAACCCGGCCAGTGAACCGCATGAGCCACTGATACGCCGGTCGTTGGTACGGGGGTTGAACTGGAAAGTCGCCCCGCGAGCGAAGGCATCAGGAAACCGCCCGCTATAGAACTCGCTGAGAAAGGCCCGGTGAGCCGCTCCCGACAGGCCCACATCGGCCGCGTCCTCATCCGTAACAGCCCAGCCGATGTCGTCATGGCAACGCACGTAGGTCACCCACGCCGCGCCCGTAGGGATAGGTGGCATGTTCTGAAGCGCACGAGTCATCAGCACAACCCGCCGCTCGGCCAGGCTACTCCACAGCAATACCATGTAGACGTTATGATAGGCCAGCTCGCATTCCTTGTTCGTTGCCTCGCCTCGACCCAGATAGGGGATGAGCTTGGGCGGCGAGACGATGGCCTCGGCCTTTAGCAGCAAACCGGGCGCGGCGATTCGGCTCAGCGCGCGGAAAACTTGCAGGATATCGTGCGCCTCCGGCTGGTTTTGGCTGTCGGTCCCCAGACGCTTCCACATGAAGGCGACGGCGTCCAGCCGCAGTATCTCCACCCCCTGATTAGCCAGAAAGAGGATGATGTCGACCATCTCGGCCAGGACAGCCGGGTTGGCGTAATTCAGATCCCACTGATATTCGTTAAAAGTCGTCCACACCCAGCGGTCGATATCCTCGTAATAGGTGAAATTCCCGGGCTTGAAATCGGGAAATACTTCGGGCAACGTTTTCTCGAACGCGTCCGGGATCAGGCGGTCGGGGTACATCAGATAATAGTCCTGATAGACTGAATCGCCGGCCACGGCGCGGCGCGCCCACTCATGCTCTTTGGCGGTGTGATTACAGACCAGATCAATGCACAGGCTGATGCCTTTGGCCCGCAACTCGGCCGCCAGATGGGACAGATCGGCCATCGTGCCCAGCGACGGATTGACGGCCCGATAATCGGCAACGGCATACCCGCCGTCATTCGCCCCGGTACGCGGTTTAAGCAAGGGCATGAGGTGCAGGTAGGTAACGCCCATTTCCTTCAAATAGGAGATGTGCTCGCCCA
>JACKBY010000005.1 GCA_020634335.1 Promineifilum sp.
TTGGGGCACTTCACCGTGCGCGCCCAGAGCCAGGCGATGACGGTCTCGCCCTCGTACTCCGGGTAGAGGTGGCCGATGCGCTCCCAAGCGCGGTCGCGCATCCACTCGCCGTAGTAGCGCACGTCGGCGGCCAGCCCGGTCGCGCCCGGCCACTCCACGCCGCCGCCCACCTTCCGGCGGTCGCGCGGGTTCACCGGCGCTTGCCCGGCGAAGCGCGGCGGGATCTCGATGAGGGCCTTGTTGATCAGGACGGCCACCGGGTTGAGGTCGCTGGCGTGGGCCTCCAGCCCCAGCCGCTGCGCCTCCAGGGGGATGCTGCCGCCCCCGGCGAAGGGGTCCAGCAGCGGCGGCGGGTTGCCGCCCGTGCAGAGGCGGATCAGCTCGCGGGCCGTCTCCAGCACCGCCTCGTCGGTGGTGGATTCCCACTGCACCAGCCGCTCGATGAAGTCGAACAGGCGCATGCGCGGCGTGTCGGTGCCTTCGTCGCCGGCATTTTTCCCCATCGGCAGGGCGCGGCAGGCGGCCACGAACGCCGGCGGCGCGTCGGGGTCGTCGGGGTCGTCGACCAGCGAGGTGAAGATGACCGCCCGGGCGGCGGCCAGCGGGCGGCGCGCCCACCACAGGTGCAGCGTGCTGGGGTGGCCGTGGCGGATGGACTTCTCACGCGCGCTGGCAATGTTGATGGCCTCCAGAGGCAGGGCGACTTCGATCAGTTTTTTGCGGTGGTTCATAGTGTGTTAATTATGACTCGGAGACAGGACACGGAGATACACAGTGGGCAAGAGATTCACGGAGACAGGAAAAGAAAGCCTCCGTCAGTTTTTTGCGGTGGTTCATAGTGTGATAATTATGACACGGAGACAGGACACGGAGATACACAGTGGGCAAGAGATTCACGGAGATAGGAAAAGAAAACCTCCGTGTATCTCTGTGAACACCTCCGTGTATCTCTGTGAAATCCTCCGGGCATCTCTGTGAAATCCTCCGGGCGTCTCTGTGAAATCCTCCGGGCATCCTTGTGAAAACCCTTTGCGTCTATTCTACGCCGGTTCCTCGCTTCTCTCCAGCAGGGCCGGCAGATCATAGTTGACGCTGGTGACATGTAAGTCCGGTTCTTCGTGGAAGGGCGCGCGCACATAGCGCGGGCCGGCCGCCTGCCCGCGATCCACGGCTGCCAAGGCCAAAATGAACTGTTGCGGCGAGTTGATGCAACACATTATTTCGCCGCGGGTCACCGTGACCGTGGCCGCGCCCGGCCGCCGCCCCTTCACCTCGATAAAGCGCATGTGGCCGGAGCGCGGCTCGAAGCTCTCGATATCGTAGCCCAGCTTGTCGGCGCTCACGTCGTGGGGGTGGTTGCCCAGGGCGATCTCTGCCTGCATGACGGCTTGCATCGCCGCCTGTTCGGTGATGCGCGTGTCGACGATGTCGGCCGGGGTTCGGTCGCCCAGCAGCCGGCCGATGGGCACGATCAGCGCGCTGCCGATGACTACCGGCGGGTCGGCGGCAAGCTGTTTTTCCAGAGCCAGTTGCGCCATGCGCGCCTCGCGGCGGCGGGCCAGTTCGTCGGCGCGCCGCTGGGCCAGTTCGGCGTTCAGCCGCGCATTGGGCTTGCCCTCCTGTGTCTGCCGGCGAAAGTCGCGCGCCTGGCGATCCCAGTGGTTGATCTCGGCCGTGAGCCGCTTCTGGACGGCGCGCTCGGTCTTGCTGATCAGTTGCTCGCGTCGCGCGCGAACCCGCTCCAGGTGGCGCGGCACAAGCTCCAGAATCGCATGGCTCGTGGCGGACTGGGTGGCGTCGCCTCCATCAAGGAACACGGACGCCGGGTCGATTCCGTGGGCGCTCTCCTTATCCTCGAGGGGGCGATAGTTCAGATAGGGAGCCAGCCCCCCAAGACTCACCCGCCCCGCGGTGTCGATCTCGACGAAGTGAACTTCCTGCGAGATGACGCGCCGGGTGGCATCGCGAATGCGCTGCTCCAGGAAAAAGAGGGTGCGTGGTTCGTGGCCGGGATCGGTCTCGTCCACCAGGGTGGCGCCATTTTCCAGGAGCCCGCGATAACGCTCCAGCACCAGATCGACGACTGTGTCCAGCAGGGGGTGGCCAGGGCAGATGAAATCGGCCGGCACCTGACCCGACGGATTGATCAGCGACTTGTCGAACGTCACGCGCTCATACTGCTGATGGACCGGCACCGACGTGCCCCGCTCCCTGGCCCGCCCGCGAACGATGGCCGGCACATGGCTGATGCGAAAGCGACCCGGCTCGCGGCGGCTGATCGTGCCGCCAAGCCGCCCGAATGCCTCCAGAAAAAAGGCCTGGACGTGGTGGGGCTGCAGCCGCAGGGCCTGGAAGCGTTCCATATCGGCGCGAATTTCCTGAATCTGGGTGAGGTCGAGCGTGTCGGCGGCCAGGGATTGAGCGTCGAGCAACTGGCGCACGTGGTCGCGGTCGACGGCATTATCGACCGCCTCCTCCAATTGCCGGCGCACGTCGGGCTGCTCGCCATAGCGAACGGCTTCGACCAGCAGTTGCCGCAAGGGCTTGTCCGAGAAGAGATCGCCCAATATGTCGAAGACCTGGCCATCGAGCGCTCGGCTCTCCGTCTCCAGCTTGCGCAATAACCGCTCGTAGACGTAGCCCTCGCGGGTTTCGCCGGCGACCAGGTTCCACAAATGGCACACCTCTGTCTGGCCGATGCGGTGGATGCGGCCGAAGCGTTGCTCGAGCCGGTTGGGGTTCCAGGGCAGGTCGTAATTGACCATGAGATGCGCCCGCTGCAGGTTGATACCTTCGCCGGCCGCATCGGTGGCCAACAGATAATGCACATCAGGATCGTTGCGGAACCGGTCCTCGATGGCCCGGCGTTTATCGCGGTTGACGCTGCCGTCGATGATGGTGATGTTCTCGGCCCGCCCGAACAGAACGGTGATCTTCTCGTGCAAATAGCGCAGGGTGTCCCGGTGTTCGGTGAAGATAACCAGCTTGCGGCGGCTGCCGTTGCTGTCCATCATGTGCTCGTTGTCCTGGAGCAGTGTGGCCAGTTGCAGCCACTTCTGGTCGTGGCCGCGATGCCGGACCTCATAGGCCGCGCGCTCCAGATTGGCAAGAATCTCGATCTCGGCTTTCAATTCGTCCGCGGTGCGGGCGGTTGTGGCGCTGTCCAGGACCTTCTCTTCCAGTTCCTCTGCTTCTTCGGCAGTAGCCTCGTCGAAGTCCTCCCAGAATGTCTCATCAAATTGGAAATCCGATTGGTCGACATCATTGTCGGCACGGCCCTTGTCCGGTCGCCACTGGTCCAGTTCATCCAGCCGCTTCTGAAGCCTTTCACGGCGACGTTTGAGCGATTGGTAGATCGCTTCCGGCGAAGAGGCCAGTCTGCGCTGTAGCACGGTCAGGGCAAAGCCGACGGTGCCGCGGCGGTTGGACTGCAAGTTCTCGGCACGATTGAACTCCGTGCGAACATAGTCGGTGACCTGGTCGTATAAGGCTCGCTCGCCGGGCGAAAGCGGATAATTAACGGTGTAGGCCCGGCGCTCGGGAAAGAGACGCCGGCCGTCGAATCGATACAGGCTCTCTTTCTGCATCCGGCGCATCAGATCGCCGGTTTCGACATCTTCGCCGGACCGATTTCGACCCTCAAACCGGTCACGGTCCAGCAAACTCATAAAAAGCTGGAAATCCTCCTCTTTGCCGTTGTGGGGAGTGGCCGTCATCAGCAGCAGATGGCGTGTGAGCTGGCCGAGCGTCTCGCCCAGGCGATAACGCTGCGTGCGCTTCAGTTCTGCGCCCCAATAGGATGCGGACATCTTGTGCGCTTCGTCGACAACAATGAGATCCCACTCGCTGTTTTTCAGGCGGGTTGTCCAGTCTTCGTTGCGTGCGGCCTGGTCCAGCCGGATGATAAGAAAATCCTTTTCCTGGAACGGGTTGCCGGAAACGGCTGTTTCAAAGGCTTCGCGGCCGAGAACCTCAAAGGGGAGCTGGAACTTGAACCACAGCTCGTCTTGCCATTGAGTGGTGAGGTTGCCGGGGGCGACAATTAAACATCGCTTGACATCTCCGCGGATGAACAGCTCTTTGATCAACAAACCGGCCATGATCGTCTTGCCGGAGCCGGGATCGTCGGCCAGCAAAAAACGCAATGGGTGGCGTTTGAGCATCTCCTCGTAGACGGCCGTGATCTGGTGGGGCAGTGGTTCGATGAGCGAGGTGTGGACGGCGAGAACGGGGTCAAACAGATGGGCCAGATGAATCCGGTAGGCTTCGGCGGCGATTCGAAACAGCGCACCATCGGCATCAAATAGCTGACCCTGACGCTCAACCGCCGGCTCTAGGGTCTCCTCGTCGTGACGATAGAGGACTCTTGTTTGCGGCTGCCCGTCTGCGCGCTTGTAAATCAGTGTCACGGCCTGAGAGCCGTGCCAGCTAATATCGACGACGGTTACAGGCTGATCCGGCAGAATGCCTCGCACTCGCAGGCCCGGTTTCAAATCTTCGAGGGATATCATTTAGCCTAGTCGCGTACTCCGGATTTATCTGCTGGTTTCACAGCCAGAGAGGCAATCCATAAATAAAAGTCTCCGGCATGGGCCTTTCGGCAGTTCATGGCTGCAAGACATAACAATATAATAATAACCTTGCTTTCGAGATTACGCAGGTTTTTGTGCCGGTCGGCCGATAGCCCGGGGACGAGTGAGTCCCCGATTACCTTCCCCCTGCCACCACACCTGGATGGAACCGCCGCATGCTCCGAACCCGCCGGCGCTTCGACCAAAACTCCCTCTTGACATTTTACCCACTATACTTTACTATTTAGCTAATTAGTAAACTATGCGATCTGCCCATCCATGAACGACACCCTCAGCCTGACCTTTGCCGCCCTGGCCGACCCCACCCGCCGGGCGATGCTGGCGCGGCTGGCGCGGGGGCCGGCCACGGTCAAGGAGCTGGCCGAGCCGTTCGCGCTCAGCCTGCCGGCCATCTCCAAGCACCTCAAGGTGCTGGAGCACGCCGGGTTGGTCGAGCGCGGTCGCGAAGCCCAATGGCGGCCGGCGCAACTGCAAGCCGCGCCGCTGAAGGAGGCTTCCCACTGGCTGGAGCCTTATCGGGTCATCTGGGAAGAAAACTTTGATCGCCTGGAAGCGTATTTGCGAAAGCTTCAAGAGGAGAAAACATGATGACCGACACAACGGCCGACCGGGAAATCGTCGTCACCCGCCTGCTCGACGCCCCGCGCGAACTCGTCTTCGCCGCCTTCACCGAGCGCGACCACGTCGCCAACTGGTGGGTTCCCGGCGACACGACCATTCATGAATTCGACGGCCAACCGGGCGGGCTGTGGCGCTACAGCATGCCCGGCCCCGACGGTAATTTGTATCCATTCAGGGTGAAGTTCATCGAGATCGATAAACCGGCGCGGCTGGTCTACGATTATGGAACGGACGCGGAGGACGCGCCGGAGCCGGTGCGCACCCACGTGACCTTCGCGGAAGAGAACGGCCGGACACGGGTCACCTTGCGATTGACGTTTGCCACGGCCGCCGCCCGCGCCGAAGCGGCGCAATACGGCGCAGCCGCCGGCGCGCAGCAGGCATTGGGCAGTCTGGCGGGATATCTGGCGACCCTGTAAGCCGCACCCCACCCGCTCTGTAGGGCAAGCTGTCAGCTTGCGAGCACCGAAGAGCCAACCTGAACAGGTTCCACCACGAATACTTCTATTCTTTTGTCGGAACGCACAAACCGGTCGACAGATGGTAAAGGAGAACGACATGAGCACACAGAAAGGATTCACCGACGAGGAAAAGGCGGCCATGAAAGAGCGCGCCAGGGAACTGAAGGCCGAAGAACGCGCCAACAAAAACCGGGCCGAAGGGGAAAAGCTCTTGCTGGAAAAGATCGCCGAGATGTCCGAACCGGATCACGGCATGGCCCAGCGACTGCACGAGATCATCACCGAGGTCGCGCCGGGTCTCTTCCCCAAAACCTGGTACGGGATGCCCGCCTATGGCAACGATGACGGCAAGGTCGTCTGCTTCTTCCAGAGCGCGGAGAAGTTCGGCGCGCGCTACGCGACGCTGGGCTTCAACGACTCGGCCCACCTGGACGACGGCGATATGTGGCCGACGGCCTACGCGCTGAAAACGCTGACCGCGGCCGATGAGAAGACGATCAGCCAACTGGTGAAGAAGGCGGTGGGCTGAGGGTTTGTGTTTGTCACCAGTTCCCGGTAGCCCGACCCTCTACGTCCCACATTCATCCCCACCGAAGAGGGGCGACACAACGGCAAGACAAGCGGGGCTGATGATTTCGCCGTTGTGCCGCCCCTACGAATTCACAGCCAACGTGTGTATCCGTATTTGTCCCCCCGATCCGCGTCATCCGCGTTCTCAAATTCTTCATGCAATTGCCCGGAACTTTCCTTAACCCCGATTGCCGTTCCCTCTGGCCCATCATATAATCATTCGTTGGGCACTCTGAAGAGAAGCGCGACGTCTTGTCCTCATCTTTCCAGTCCGTCCCCACCACAACAGCAAACAGTTGGCATCGATTGATTACCACGACGCTGCGGCACGCGCCCGACAGCGAAAATTAATTTGTAGGAGAACACAATGGCTAAGAATAGAAAGAAGGTCCGCGTTGCCATCATCGGCGTCGGCAACTGCGCCAACTCGCTCATCCAGGGCGTGCATTATTATCAGAACGCCGCCGACGACGCCGAAATCCCCGGCCTCATGCACGCCACCGTTGGCGGCTACCACGTCCGCGACATCGAGTTTTCGGCCGCGTTCGACGTCGTCACCACCAAGGTTGGCAAAGACCTGAGCGAGGCGATGTGGGCCTATCCTAACGACACGATCAAGTTCGCCGATGTGCCCTATCTCAACGTGCCCGTCCATCGCGGCATGACCCACGACGGCATCGGCAAGTACCTCAGCATGAAGGTCGAGAAGGCCGACGGCCCGACGGACGACATCATCAAGATCCTGAAGGATACCCGCACCGACGTAGTCGTCAGCTACCTGCCTGTCGGCTCGGAGATGGCGACCAAATGGTACGTGGAGCAAGCGCTGGAGGCGGGCTGTGGGTTTGTAAACTGCATCCCGGTCTTCATTGCCAGCTCGCCCTACTGGAGCAAGCGCTTCAAGGATGCCAATCTGCCCATCATCGGCGACGACATCAAGAGTCAGGTCGGCGCGACCATCACCCACCGCGTGCTGACCAACCTGTTCAAGGATCGCGGCATCCACATCGACCGCACCTACCAGCTCAACTTCGGCGGCAATATGGACTTCTACAACATGCTGGAGCGCGAGCGCCTGGAGTCGAAGAAGATCTCCAAGACCCAGGCCGTCACCAGCCAGTTGCCCTATGACCTGGGCGAGGAAAATGTCCACGTCGGGCCGAGCGACTATGTGCCGTGGCTGACCGACCGCAAGTGGTGCCACATTCGCATCGAAGGGCGAGCCTTTGGCGACGTGCCCTTGCAAATGGAGCTAAAGCTGGAAGTGTGGGATTCGCCCAACTCGGCCGGCGTTGTCATCGATGCCGTGCGCTGCGCCAAGCTGGCCCTCGATCGGGGCATCGGCGGGCCGCTGACCGCGCCGTCCTCCTATTTCATGAAATCGCCGCCGGTGCAGTACACCGACGACGAAGCGCACCGCCTGGTGCAGGAGTTCATCGCCGAGTCGGCCCCCCAGACCGGTGTCGAAGCGCAAGCCGACGGCGAGTTCGCCGCCGCGGACTAATCAGTAGGTCAGTGGGACCGTAGGACAGTGGGTACGCATTCAGCAGGTATGGGTCAGTGATCCAGATCACACTCCAAACCTAATCAACTGCCCATTGACCTACTGTCCCCCTACCCCCCTGTGCTCATGCTGACCGACCAACAATTCGAAGCCCTGGTGGGCGAGGCGCTGGACGACCTGCCGCCGTTCTTCCAGGCGCGGATGGACAACGTCGTCGTGCTGGTTGAGGTTTGGCCGTCGCGCCAGACCTTGCGCATGATGGGCGTGCCCCCGGGCGAGACGCTGCTGGGCCTCTACACCGGCATCCCCCTGACGCAGCGGTCGCACACCTACACCCTCGTGCCGCCGGATACCATCACCCTCTTTCAGGGGCCAATCGAGGACGCCGCGGCCGAATGGGGCGAGGGAGATTACCACGAGCGCGTCCGCGCCGAAGTCCGCCATACGGTCATCCACGAGATCGCCCACCATTTTGGGATCGACGACGACCGCCTGGTCGCCCTGGGAGCCTACTAGACCCTATAATTATAGGACTATTTATTACATTCCCCGTTACAAAAGGCCCCAACAAGCCGTTTATTGCCCCCGGATGAGCGAATTCAAATTTACTCTCCAGGTGCGCACTTTATGTCTTGCTATTTACCTGAGGCCGTGCTATCATGTGTTAACCCTAGTATAGGCAAAGTTACCTATAGAAGTACCAACAAGTGAATAATGACCTGTTTATGCGTTGCGGGATTACGCAAGTAGAGGGTAACGGGTGGTAGCTACGAACGCTCAGGAAAGCGCGTAGTTTTTACTTCCCCGATCGCCGGCTTACTGTTCTCGGCGCAACGCGCAACTCGGGAGAGTTGAACCATGAAGACAGCAGTATCGTCTAATGGTGCTCAACTTGTGGCCGCTTTCGGCGCGCCCACTAGTGCCATTTGTCCAAAGTGTGGAGGGTTGGTGATTTTGCGAGTGCGGCGTCTGATGGCCAACAGCGGTAACAGCTATTATTGGCGGCATCAGGATGACGATCATCCGTGCGATCGCCAAAAACCGTTCACGAAACTGCGCTACGGTATGTGAAAATTGGGCAAACGTTTCGTGACAAGCACGTAATTATCACAACTGAATATTCCCAGGCCCGGCAATTCGGTGCTAAAATGGGCAAAGTAGTCAGATTGGCCGCGGCCGTTTGGCGACTGCGGCCTAGTGAGGCCGGCATAGCCCTGCATCGAATGGAGACTTCATAAATGAGCGTAGGCCAGGCAATCCTATTTACCCTCGTGGGCGGTGGCGTCGCCTTGTTGGCGGCTGCCCTCATCGCCCTCGCGGTATCTTCTTCTGTGCGCAAATCGACCCAACGCCAGTTGGAATCGCAATTGAAAGCACAGAAGGACTTGAATGACGAACAGATCCGCAATCTGAAATGGGCTTTGCAGGAAGGGCAACAGCAACAGCAGGAGTCGTTGGAGAAGATCATCCAGGAGCGCCCGCCCGAGCCGGCGCCGGTCATCGTCCAGGCCCCATCGCCCCCCAGCAACAACAATGGGCCCAACCCCGATTCGCTGGCCCTGCGCGAGCGGCTGGTGGCCGAAAAGAGCGCCCAGGGTGCCAATCTGCGCAAGGCCTATTTGCGCGGCCTCAACCTTGTCGGGGCCGATCTGCGCGACGCCAACCTGAAGCAGGCCGACCTGCAAGAGGCCGACCTGACGGAGGCCGATCTGCGCGGGGCGCAATTGGCCGAAGCCGATCTCAAGCGAGCCACCTTCATCATGGCCCAGCTCGGCGGGGCCGATCTGCGTGGCGCGGACTTGAGCCACGCCATCTTCAACGGCGCCGATCTCCTCGGCGCCGACCTCAACCAGGCCGATCTATCCGGTATGCTGGTCGATGACGACACCCAAATGGACGTGAAGTGGCGGCTGGCCTGGGACATCGTCAACCACGGCGCGGCCGGGCGCGACCTCAGCCGGGCCGACCTGCGCGACGTCGACCTGTGGGGCGTCGATTTGCGCGCCGCTCGCCTGTGGGAGGCCGACCTGTCCGGCGCGCGCCTCACGCGCGCCGACCTGCGCCGCGCCAAGCTGTGGAAGGCCCGGATCGACGACCAGACCCAGCTCGACGACAAGTGGCGTCTGACGTGGGAGATCGTCAATCAGGGCGCGGCCGGGCGCGACCTGCGCGAACTGGACCTGTCGGAGAGCGACCTCAGCCGCGCCGACCTCAGCCGCGCCAGCCTGACCAAAGCCAACCTGTCTAACGCCGATCTGAGCACCGCTGATCTGAGCGGGGCCAATCTGAGCGGGGCCAATCTGAGCCGGGCCACCCTGCTGGGCACGGACGCCCGCGAGGCTAACCTGAGCGGGGCCAGCCTCAACGGGGCCGACCTCACCCGCGCCGACTTCAGCCGGGCCAAAATGAGCTGGACCGATCTGCGCAATACCGTCATCTCCGAGATGACCCACATCGATCCCAAGTGGCGGTTGGTGTGGGAGATCGTCAACCAGGGAGCCATGCAGCGCGACCTGAGCCGGGCCGACCTGGCCGGGGCCAATCTGCGCGAGGCCAACCTGAACGGCGCCGATTTGCGCGGGGCCAAGCTGTGGCTGGCCGACCTGGCCGGGGCCGACTTGCGCCGCGCCAACATGCGCAACACCGACCTGCGCGAGTCCAATCTCGTCGGGGCCGACCTGAGCGACACCAATCTACAGGACGCCAACCTGACCGGGGCGCGCTTCGACGCCGCCACGCGCTGGCCCATGGGCTTCGAGCCGGTCACCGCCGGCGCGCTGGCGCGGTCGAGCGTGCGCGCGGAACAGCAGCCGGAACCAATCGACTAGCCGCCCGGAGGCCCGACCGCCGGGCGAAGGAGTAGTAACCGTCTATGTGTGGCCGTTTTGCCTTGGCCGCCACCGGGGAAGAGGTGGCGGAGCATTATCAGTTGTCTGAAATCCCCTTTGTCGTCCCCCGTTACAACATCGCCCCCACCCAGCCCGTGGCCGCCGTGCGTCTGAACGCGAGCGAGGCGCGGGAGTTCACGCACTTTCAATGGGGGTTGATCCCCTCATGGGCCAAGGACCCGTCGATGGGATCGCGAATGATCAACGCCCGCGCGGAGACAGTGGCCGACAAGCCGGCCTTTCGCGCCGCCTTCAAGCGCCGGCGCTGCTTGTTGCCGGCCACCGGCTTCTATGAATGGCGCAAGATGAACGGCCACAAGCAGCCCATGTACATCCGCGAGGCCGGCGGCGGGCTGGTGTCGCTGGCCGGGCTGTGGGAAGTGTGGCAGTCGGCCGACGGCGGCCAGCTGGAGACGTGCACTATCCTGACCACGACCGCCAACGCGCTGATGGAACCGATCCACGACCGCATGCCCCTGATTCTCGATTCGCAGGATTACGACATGTGGCTGTCGCCCGACACCCCGGCCGACCAGCTCAACCACCTGCTGCGGCCGTTCGACCCGGCCCATCTGCTGGCCTATCCGGTCGGCACGGCCGTCAACAAGCCCCAGAACGACACCCCCGATATCATCGAACCCGTAAGATAAAACAATCTACAGATTACACAGATTTCCCAGATAGGGAGGATTTATCCGCAGATTAGGCAGATTTATAAAAGGTAATCTGCCGAATCTGCGGATGATTTTTCCAAATCTGTGTTATCTGTGTTATCTGTGGATTCTCTTCTCCTAGTCGCCGATGCGTTCCAGCACCCAGTTGTCGAGGAACCAGCCGTTGTTGGCCGGGCCAAAGCGGTTGCGGAAAGACGCGCCCAGGCGCACCGTGCTCGCCTGGCTGACCGTGAACTCATAGCTGCGGCTGTTCTTCTGGCCGGGCGTCACCGACGACCAGTCTGTGCCGCCGTTGTCGTGGATGATGCGCACCTCGCCCGCGAGCGGGTCGGTGACGAAATCGCGCCGCCCGCCGGGGTAGTACTGGGCCACGATGTCGGGGAAGTAGTTGATCGTCATCCGGTAGCGGCCCGGCTGCAAGCCCACGTCCTGGAAGAAGTGGAAGATAGTCGGCGCATAGCCCTTGAAGGCCTTGAGCGTCTTGAAGCCGTCGAAGATGAACCAGTCCCACTCGGTCTCGGACAACTGGGCGCGGCTGACCACGCGAATCTCCGGCCGGGCGAAATTGCCGCCGGCGCCGGGCTGCAAGGTATTGGGGCCTTCATCGATGGCGACTTGCCACCCGTCGGGAATTTGCAGCTCGTTGTAGATGTAGTAGTGCCAGTCGCCCTCGAAGCTGGGGTTGGCGAACAGGTTGATGCCGGCCGCGGCCGGGGGCGGCGTGGGCACGAGCGTCGGGGCCGGCGCGGCCGAACCGGGCGCGGACGCCGTCGGCGCGGCCCCGCCCGTCGTAGTGCCGGAGGCCGGCGGGGCGGCCGAGGCCGTCGCGCCGGGGATGAACAACTCCTGTCCGGCGATGATCAGCGAGGCGTTTGCCAGCTCGTTGGCGGCCACGATGTCGGCCATGGACACGTTGTAGATCAGGGAGATGCGGAACAGTGATTCGCCCGGCTGGATGACGTGGATGACGCCGCCCCCGACGGCCGTGCCGCCGGTGACGGGCGGCGTCGTCCCGGCCGGAACGGTGGCCGCCGGCGGCGGAACAGGTTGCCCCGCGGCCGGGCCGTCGACGTCGGGGATGACCAGTTCCTGCCCGGCGATAATCAGATTGGGATTGACGATGTTGTTGGCCTGCACGATGTCATCAACCGTCACGCCGAATTGCAGGGCGATGCGGAACAGCGAGTCGCCCGGTTGGATGACGTAGGTGGTGTCCGCGCGAACGACGCCGGCGGCCGCCAACAACAACAACAATGACAGCAGCAACAAGCCTGTGAAACGGTTTACGTATTTCATATATCGATTCTTTCCTCTAATAGTACAGGGTCACAAAAGGAATTTGATCCGCAATCGGCGCAGATTTAAGAAAACATCTGCATCATCTGCGGATCATCCCTCTTCGAAATCTGTGAGCTCTGTGAATTCTTGCTCCATCCACTCCAACCAAGCCGAAATTATCTATAGCATCGCCTTCCGGCGCAACCACTGTTCATCTACGGTTGGCCGACGCCGGGCGATATGGAATAATCAACCGACGATGAAGCGGGCACAAGAAATGAGGTAGCTATGGTCAAACAAGCGGCCGAAGTCGATCTGAGACCGCCGCCCCGGCGGCCGTTCGGGGTCTACGTCCTGGTGGTGCTGCTGTTGCTGGGTGTGTTCGCGGCTGCGCTGGAGATAGCGCGGGCGCGTACCGAGTTGTTGGGCTTCTGGGCCACGGCCGAGGAGCTGCTGCGCGACCGCAGCGGCCTGGTCTCCCTGGCCGACCGGCTGTTTGTCGATCCCGATGTCCTGACGGTCGTCAACGGCCTGATCATTACCGTCTGGGTGCTGGTCATCATCGGCATGTGGCTGTTGCAGCGCTGGGCCTGGCTGGTGCTGATGATCGCCACCGGCGTCACCCTTACCTTTGCCCTCTATCGCTATTTCGAGGGCCAACCCGACTACTTCGGCATGCTGGTCAACGTGGCCGTCGCCTTCTATCTCAACGACCGCAACGTGCAGCACGCCTATGCCCGGCGGTCGCCGGTGGAGCCTGCATGAACGACCTGGAACTGTTGCGCCGCCACGAGCCGATCATCTACTACACGACCGGCGAGATGTTCTATCCGCGGGCGGTGAACGAGTATGTGCGCCACAGCAGCCTGTGGGAAGTCGACGCGCGCGGCAAGGCGCGCGAGCTGGTCGCCGATGGCGCGCTGACGGTGGAGTCGCTGGCCGAATACGACGAAATCCCCGCCGGCCACGCGCTGTTTCTGCGCTTCGTGCCGGAGCCGCTGCGTCCGCTGGAGTTCCAGCAGTGGCTCAACCGGCCGGGGCGGGTGCGTTTCCGGACACCGGGCCGGCTGGCCCGCGTGCCCCTGCTGTCGCGCATCGGCGATGCCTTCTTCGATTTGTCGCTGGCCGTGCGCGGCGTGGTGCCCGGCGGCACGGCCGCCGCGGCCGAGGTGCGCATGCGAACCGCCGACAAGCGCGACGGCCGCAACGTCTACTATGGCCGCGTCCTGCACCAGGGCGGTTGGATCGTTCTCCACTACATCTACTTCTACCCCATGAACAACTGGCGCTCCGGCTTCTTTGGCGTCAACGACCACGAAGCCGACTGGGAGCAAGCCTTTGTCTACCTCTACCGCGCCGCCGACGGCGAACTTCGCCCGCAATGGGTGGCTTTGGCTTCCCACGACTTCCACGGCGACGATCTGCGCCGCCGCTGGGACGATCCGGCCCTGACGAAAGAAGGCGAACACCCGGTCATCTACGCCGGCGCGGGTTCCCACGCCGCCTATTTCGAGAGCGGCGACTACATCATGGGCATCGAGCCGAAATGGTTGACGCCGGTCAAGGACGCCTTCTACGGCTTGCGCCGCTTCTGGATGGAAACGCTGAAACAGGGCGAAAACGAGGAGCTGACCGAGAAAGTCGGCGCGTTGCTCAGCGTCCCCTTCGTCGATTACGCGCGCGGCGACGGGGTCGTCATCGGCCCCCGCAAGGCCAAATCGTGGACGCCCATCCTCATCTCCGAGCAAGACGGCTGGGTCAGCCGCTATCGCGGCCTGTGGGGGCTGGACACGCGCGACCGGCTGGGCGGCGAGCGCGCCCCGGCCGGGCCCATGTATGATCGGTCGGGAGCCATCCGCCAGACGTGGTACGACCCGCTGGGCTGGGCCGGCATCGACAAGCTGTTCCCGCCGTCGATCTTGCCGGTCGAGATCGACGAACGCATCAACGCTGTGGAGGATCAGTTGGCGGCCCTGGACGGCGTGATCGAAAGCGAGCGCGAAAAGCTGCGCGTGCTGGCTCTCGATCTGGAGGCCTTGCGCGCGGCCGAACATCTCAGCAGCGTCCACCAGACCAAGGAAAAGCAACTTCAGACCCAGCAAATGGAGTTTCAGGCTTTGGTGCGCCGCCAGGTCGATCTGGGCGAGACGCGGCAGGCGCTGCTGGAGTATCAGGGGCGCATCGCTGCCGGTGATCCCGGCCCGCCGACGGCCCACATCCGCCACGCCCACCGGCCGCTTCCGACCGGCGAGCAACATCGCTTTATGGAAGTATGGGCGGCCATCAGCGGGGCGCTGGCCCTGCTGGGCTTCGGCTATCTGGTCATCTACCGGCCCCCCTACTGGATACTGCTGGTCATCATCGTGGCCGTGACCTTCGGTTTTATCGACGCCCTGGCCCGCGGCAACTCCGACCGCTATCTGGCCGGGTTGACGGTGGCCCTGGCCCTTGTCAATGGCCTGATCCTCTTCGTCGAATTCTGGCAGATCGCCCTCATCCTGCCCCTGGCCTTGCTGGTCATCTTCATGCTGCGCGACAACCTGCGCGAGCTGCGCTAGTACACTGCTGCCCACCGGGAACAGGGCTGGCGCGCATTCTCCCGACGGCCGGGCTACTGCCCCGGCGGTGCCGGTCCGTCGGCCAGATTGTTGACCGCCAGCGCCACTAGCGATTCGGTCAGCGCGTTGTCGGGCGGCGTCGCGCCGGCATAGGTCGAGTGGCTCACGCCGATGACGATGTGGTCTTGCCGCACCTTGATCATGTGCGTCAGCAGCGAGCCGCTCACGGGCGACTCCGTGTCGAGCACGGCCGCGAATCCGGCGTCCCCATAGGCCGGAAAGTCCAGCGGCGAGAAGGTCGCCGCCGTGGCCCCGCCGCCCTCCCCGATGGTGAACTCGGCGCACGCCTCGGCCGCGGCCCGCATGTCGGCCAGCGCCGCCGCTGCTTCCTCGGCCGTGGGATAGATGACGTACTCGACGTGGACACTGGGTAACCCTTCCAGATGGCGATAGCCGACCGTGGCAATGCCCACACTGCGAGCCGGCAGATCCTGGCAGGCAAAGCGGTAGGTGTCGCCCGGCTGAGGACGGCGCGTCTCAAAGTCGGGGGCCGGGTTCATCACCCAGTCGGCGGGCACGGCCGCCTCGCGCGGCAGCAACAGCACGTAGTTCGCGCCGACGCGCGTCGCGGCGCGAACAGGCGCGGCCGTCGGCGCGGCCGTGGGTGCATCGGTCGCGGCCGCCACGGCCGTAGGGGCGACGAACGACGCAGGCCCCGGCGGCCCCACCGCCCGCCCACAGCCCACCAACAGCAAAGCCAATACCCACACCATCGTGGGACGATTCTCCCGAATCGTCCCCTTCTCCCAGATCACCGTGGGACGATTCTCCCGAATCGTCCTCTTCTCCCAGATCACCGTGGGACGATTCTCCCGAATCGTCCTCTTCTCATCCCCCCTCAAGGCGAGTCTGAAGGAGTTGACGAGTCCGGAGGGTCGCTCAATGCGGACGATTCTGGAGAATCGTCCCACGAGTCCGGAGACCCGTCCCACGAGTATGGAGAACCGTCCCACGAGTATGGGGGGGTGCTCAATGCGGACGATTCGGGAGAATCGTCCCACGATGGGGAGCCTGTAGATTCGTCCGACAATGCTTTGCAATACGTCCACGGCCACTCCTGCCATTCTTTGACCAATCCAGCCTTCACCGGATTATAGACCACATAATGCCGGATACGCAGCCATTCCGCCGCATCGCGCACCACGTGGTCATAGCTCTCATGTTGCCAGAATGAGCCACTGCGGCCGAGCTGCCGGTTGGCCTTGTTGGCTGTGTATCCTTTCAGAGAGTGCATGATGTCCGTCAGGGCGTGATACCGCTCGCCGTCAATCGCTAACGGGGTCAACACCACGTGCACATGGTTGCTCATGAGGCAATAACAGTCCAGATCGTAGCGCCGGCCGTTCAGGAAGTGGAGCGACGAGGCGACCAGCGACGCGATCTCCGGCCGGCGCAACCAATGCGGGCCTTCCCGATTGGTGTCCAGCATCTTGTCCCACCGGCCGAACAGCCGGCGTTGCTCCTCATAGGCCAGCCGAGCGCGCTCCGGGCCGCGCGGCATGTGGGCCAGCCGGCGCTCCACCGCCTCCCCCTCGGCCAGCAATTGCGCCACCACGTGCTGGGGCAGTGAGCCGGCCAGGCGGTAGGTCACGAAAAGCATCGCCCCCGGCGGCTGGATGTGTGGCAGGTGCCGGCGATAAAAGGGTTTGTAGATCAGAGGATTCATGGCGCGCTGTTCCCCGCTCGGGTTCCGATGCTATGCAATGGGGCGACGGCCGACCAGATACCACGTCTCCATCTCCCCCTTGCCCTTGATGCTGATCACGCCCCGCGGCTCGAACAGGAAATCGTCCCTGATCAGGTCGTAGGTGGCCCGGCTGATCTGGATTCGGCCCGGTTCGCCGTGGGACTCCATGCGGCTGGCGACGTTGACGGGGTCGCCCCACACGTCATAGCTGAACTTCTTGCGGCCGATGACCCCGGCCAGCACCGGCCCGGAGTTGATGCCCATGCGAAACTCGATGTCGGCCACGTGGGGCGAATCCCAGACGTCGAGAAAGGCCATCATGTCCAGCGCCGCGGCGGCCAGCGCGTGGGCGTGGTCGGGCCGCGGCGTGGGCACGCCGGAGGCCACCATGTAGCCGTCGCCCATCGTGCGGATCTTTTCCAGCCCATAGCGCTCCACCACGTCGTCGAAATAGGTGTAGATCTCGTTGAGGATGGTAACCATCTCGGCCGCGTCGACAGTCGTGGTCAGCGGCGTAAAGCCCACGACGTCGGCAAAGAGAATACTGACCGCCTCATAGCGCTCGGCAATGGTCTGCGTCTCGTTCTTCAGCACCTCGGCGATAGAGCGCGGCAGGATATTGCACAGCAGCGTGTCGGTCTTGAGCTGCTCGACGCGCAACATGCCCAGCGCCTCGTCGCGCTGCCGCACAAAGGCCCGCATCTGGAAAAAAGCCAGGCTGGAGACAATACCCACGTTGAGCACGAACAGGGCCAGGATGAACCACAGGGGCAGGTTGTTGTCGCGGGCAACGGCCGGGTTGATGATCCCCGACAGCGCCAGCAGGACGATAAAGCCCAGAAATAGCCGGTTCGCCACCCGGCGGTCGGCGTAGTAGAGCAGCGCGCCCAGCGGGGCCATCAGCGCGCCGATGACCAGGGCGCTCGACTGGGCCAAACCACCGAGCACGATGGTGAGGACAAAAGGCAGCAACAGCGTGCAGAATTGGTGAACGAAGCCCAGCGGCCCGGCCTGGCCGCGTCGGTTGAGGATAAGGACGGCCGCCAGATCGACCAGGACATAGCCCAGGGTGATGAGCGCCGCCGGCCACTCGCCGAATGCCGCGTAGGCCACGGCCCAGACGAGCGCGATGGGCAGGATGAAGAGGCTGCCGGCCATGAGCTGGGCCTTGCGCAGGCGCGTGTCCTCCGAGTCGTGGGGCAGCGAGCCGGAAAAGAACAACGGGCCGAAAAGGGCCAGGACACGGCCGGTTATCGACGGCGGGACGGGGGAAGGCGGAGGCAGCGTGGTCATTGGGGCGTCCTTCGGCGGCGCTCCATGCGGCGGTAGAATACGGCCGCCGCGAGGATGCCGCCCACTGTGAACAGGGTAAACCAGTTGAACAAACCGCCCGGCCCAAAGGCCGGGCGGCGCAGCACGAAGGCCGCCGCCAGCAGCAGTTGCCAGATCAGAATGCTCTGGAAAGGGATGCGCCAGGCGCTCCAGCGCCGCTCGCGACCCAACCCCAGCGCCCCCATGCCCAACAGCGCCCCCCAGCCCGCCAATACCCGCGCCGTCAGCGGCGTCAGCGGCCACGGCCACCACGCCACGGCCGGGCCGGGCCGGATGAACAGCATGACCGCCCCGAGCAGCAACAGCACCCCGGCGGCGACCATGAACCGGCCCACGGCCGGAGACAGCCACACGTCATCGGCTTCGGGCGCGCCCCGGTCGGCCGGCCGGTTGCGCCACCACACCAGGGGCACCACCACCGGCGTGATGATGTAGATGACCAGCCAGACCAGAAACGGCCAGTGGCCGGGGTCGAAGGTGTCCCAATGCAGCAGGGTGGCGGCCAACATGACTACCGTGAGCACGGCCACAGAGGGCAACCCGCGGCCGACGCGATGCCAGTGGTGCCCCGTCAGGACCCGGCCAAAGAAATAGGCTCCGCCCAGATAGCCCGCGCCCATGAGCGCCGTCGTCAGCGGCGAGGCGATCTCCCAGGCAAACAAACGGGCCGTGCTTTGCGGCATCACGTAGAGAATGACGAACGCCGCCACGAGAAAGGGGATGACGGCCGCGGCCACCCCGCGCGTCAGGGGCAAAATACGGTCATCCGGTTGCGATTCGCGGGTGGGGAAGTGGGTTTGGTGATTCACACTGATTTTCCAGCCTGGGCGAGCGGCGAATATGGATCGGTTGTGGGGTTGCCTGCCGGGCTATTATATCGAATTATGGCGGGAAACAAGGGCGGCCGGGTCTGGGGCGGGATTTTTCACCAATCGGCCGCCTGCCGTAACGCCGGTTGCTTAACCGGCTCCGCGGCCCGCTCTCGGCCGCCTGCCGTAACGCCGGTTGCTTAACCGGCTCCGCGGCCCGGCCGGTTCCCGGCCGCCGGATTAAAATCCGGCGCTACACGGCTAATCGACTGACCGATTGTCGGCGGCAGGTCGTTGGTTCGCGCCCGCGTTCCTCTGTCCCACGCGCGGCATTTGTGTGCCCATGCGTCGGGTGGCGATTGCCCCGGCCGGTGCGCCCGACGGTTTGACAGTCACCCTCGTTGCGCGTACACTCAAATTATTCAACTGGGCCGCGGCCGGCAGGTCCGTGCGCCGGCCCATCACAACACCATAGCCCTTACAGGAGAGGTCGTATGAATGACGCCGCGATTATCCACGAGGCCGTCCGTCGCGTAAAAGCGGGCGAGCTCAAACGCCCGACCAACTGCGTTCACCTCGATCAGATTCAGGAGGTCGAGCCCGGAACCATGGGCTGCGAAGACTGCCTGAAATCGGGCAGCAAGTGGGTGCATCTGCGCGTTTGCCTGACCTGTGGCTACGTCGGTTGCTGCAACAGTTCCCCCAACAAACACGCCTCGCGCCACGCCAAGGAAACCGGCCACCCCGTCGCCATGTCGATGGAGGGCGGCGAAGACTGGATGTGGTGCTTCGAGGATGAGGACTTTATCGTTCCCCGCCGTCGATGAGCGACTATTTCGGCCCCCGGCCGGGTTCCATGCCTGATTCCGGCGGGCCGGTCGTCCCCACGCGGGACGTGGCCGGCGAGCGCCGCGTCATCACCGTCCTGTTTTGCGACGTCGTCGGTTCCACGTCGCTGGCCGCGCGCTTCGACCCCGAAGAGTGGGCCGAGGTGATGAACGAGGCCTTCCGCTTCATGATCGCGCCCGTCCAGGAATACGACGGCATGGTCGCCCGGCTGATGGGCGACGCCGTGCTGGCTTTTTTCGGCGCGCCGCTGGCCCACGAAGATGACCCGCAGCGCGCCGTGCTGGCCGGGCTGGGCATCATCAACGGCATCCGCCCTTTCATCCATCAGTTCGAACAGGATTACGGCTGGGAGTTCAACGTGCGCGTGGGCATCAACACCGGCCCGGTCGTCGTGGGCGAGATGGGGTCGGGCCAGGCGGGCGAATATACGGCCATGGGCGACGCCATTAACCTGGCGGCGCGCATGGAGCAGACGGCCGCCCCCGGCACCGTGCAGATCGCCGAAGACACCTATCGCCTCATCGCCCCGCTGTTCGACGTGTGGGACCTGGGCGACATCGAGGTCAAGGGCAAGGAGCAGCCTGTCCACGCCTATCGCGTGCTGGGGCTGGAGCCGCAGCCCGACCGCGTGCGCGGGCTGGAGGGCATCCACGCCGGCCTGATCGGCCGCACCCGCGAGATGAGCCGCCTGCGCGACATCCTGTCCGGCCTGCGCGCCGGCCAGAGCCGCATCTGCTATCTCATCGGCGAGGCCGGGCTGGGCAAAACCCGCCTCATTGCCGAGATGCGTCAGGAGTGGCGCGACCAGCTGGCCGCCGCCTATGGCGACGTGAACCCCCTGTGGCGCGGCTGGTCGGAGTTTGTCGCCGTGTCCTATGGGGCCGGCCGCCCCTACGACATGCTCAAGCGCCAGGTGCGCACGTTTTGCAACATTCGCGAGACGGCTTCCCCGGCGGTCATCCACGAGCGGCTCGACGCGCTCATCAGCCTCTACCCCTCGGCCCTCCACGACCGCATGCACCGCCTGTTCGGTTTTCTGCTGGGCGACACGTCGCTCGACGACGGCACGCTGGGCCAGGGCGAGGCCTTCCAGCGTGAACTGCGCGCCGTCATCGAACAGATGGCGCAGGTGCAGTTGAATCAGGGGCCGGTCGTCTACGTCATCGACGACGTCCATTGGGCCGACGTGGCCTCGCTGGAAACCATTCGCAATCTGCTGCCGCTGGCGCGCCGCCATCCGGTGCTCTTTCTGTTCGCCATGCGCCCCGACTGGAACACCCCCGGCTGGCAGCTCTATCTGGAGACGCAGGTGGACTACGCGGACTATTCGGCCTCGATCTACCTGGAGCCGTTGTCGTCGGCCGAAAGCCGCACCCTGGTCCACGATTTGCTGGAAAACGCCAACGTGCCCGACCCCATCTACGACCTCATCGAGCGCAAGGCGGAGGGCAACCCGTTCTTCGTCGAGGAGACGGTGCGCACCCTGCTGGACAGCGGCGCGCTGCGGCGCGAGCCGGGCGGCCTGCGCTGGCGGCCCTCGGCCGAGGCCGACCGCGCCGCCGAACTGATCGGCCTGCCGGGCAATGTCCTGTCGCTGCTGACGGCGCGCATCGACCGCCTGGAGCCGCCGGTGCGCCGCACGATGCAGCTGGCCTCGGTCATCGGCCGCTCCTTTCCCCTGCGCGTGCTGGAGCGCATCGCCGAGCGCCCGGCCGGCGTGCTGGACGAGCATCTCAAGCGGCTGGGCCAGGCCGACCTGGTGCGGCCGACGCTCACCGGCGCGGAAGCCGAATACGCCTTTCGCCACGCCCTGACGCGCGACGCCGCCTATGAGACCATCCTGCTGCGCCAGCGCCGCCGCTATCACCGCCGCGTGGCCGAGGCCATGGAAGCGCTCTACGCCGACCGGCTGGGCGACGAAGCCCCGCGCCTGGCCTACCATTTCGCCGAGGGGCGCGACTGGGAACGGGCGATCCGCTACTACACACAGGCCGGCGAGGCCGCCGCCCGGCTCTACGCCAACAGCGAGGCCATCGAGCATTACACCAAGGCGCTGCACATCTGTCGCACCAACCCCACCGCGCTGGACGACGCCGCGCTGGCCGACCTGTACCGGCGGTTGGGGCGCGTCCACGAGGTCGCCGGACGGCACGACGAGGCGTTGGGCATCTATGAGGAACTGGAGCGCCTCGGCCGCGACCGCGACCGGCCGGCCCTGGAGCTGGAAGGGCTGATGCCGCAGGCGATCCTCCGTCTGACGCCGACGCCCTATGAGGACGCCGGCCGCGGCCGGGCGCTGGCCGAGCGCATCCTGGCCCTGGCCCGGCGCAGCAACCGCCCCGACGCCGAAGCGCACGGTCACTGGGCGCTGATGTTGCTCCACCTCAATCTCGTTCCCGACGCCGAGGGGGCCGTGGCCGAGGGCGAGCGCGCGCTGGCGCTGGCCCGCGCCAATGGCCTGACCGAACTCGAGGCCTTCATCCTCAACGACATCAGCCGCGCCTATGCCAACGCCGGCCGCAGCGATGAGGCCTTTACCGCCTTCGAGGAGGCCTACGAACGCTGGCGGGCGCTGGGCAACGAGCCGATGATGGCCGACGTGCTGAGCATCTGGTCGCAAGGGCTGCTGCTGCGCGGCGATCTGGCCGGCGCGGAGCGAACGGCGCGCCAGGGCCTGGAAATCGGCCGGCGCATCGGCAATCTCTGGGCACAGGCGTTCAACAGCTATTCGCTGGGCTACGCCCTGCTGGAACTGGGCCGGGTGAGCGAGGCCATAGACCTGCTGTGGTCGGCAACCGAGTCGGCCGCGCAGGCCGGCTTCCGCGGGCCGGGCGCGACGATCCCCGTGGTGCTGCGCTGGCTGCTGGGCAACCTGGGCCAGCCCCAGCGCGACCGCGAGCGGCTGCTGGCCCTGCTGCAAGACGCTCGCGCCGAGGAGCTTTCCCCGACACTTTGGCGGTTTTGGCAGATCACAGACCGTTATTTCGCGGGCGACACGGCGGGGGCCTACGCCCTCATAAGCGACATCGAGTTTGTAAGCGTGAGCCGGGCCGGGCAGGAAGCCATCCTTGAGACCGTGGAACGCGCCGAGATCGCCCTGGTCGCCGGACATGCACAAGAAGCCCTGGACATCCTCGACCGGCTGCTGGCCTACATGGCTGATTATGACTTTCATGGCATGGAGGCCGACGCGCTGAAAATTCGCGGCGACGCCCTGCGCGCGCTGGGCCGGGCCGATGAGGCGACGGCCGCCTACCTGGCCGCGCTGGCCGAAGCCCGCCGCCAGGGCGCGGTTCGCGCCGAGTGGCCGGCGCTGGCGGCCCTCTATGATATGGAAACCGACCCCGACACGCGCGCAGCGTATCGCCGCGCGGCGGTCGAGATCATCACCTTCCTCGCCGACCATCTGGACGACGCAGAACTGCGCGAGGCCTTTCTGGCGCTGCCCGACGTGGGCCGTCTGTTGTGAGGATAACCGTGATGGGCGAAATCTGCGTCATCTGCGGATCGAATTTCATTTGTAACAGGGCACAATGAGCATCGAAATCGTCCCTTTCCACGTCGGCCTGCTGCCGGCCGCGGCCGAATTGCTGGCTCGCCGCCACGTGCGCGACCGGGCGGCCATGCCGCTGTTGCCGGCGCGCTTCGAGCAGCCGAAAGTGGCCCTGGCGGCGGTGCGCGAGGCGTGGAGCAAGCCACACGCGTCCGGCGTGGCCGCCCTGCGCGACGGGCGACTGATCGGCTACCTCGTGGGCGAGGCCCGGTTCGACACCCTGCGCGGCCGCCACGTGTGGATCCACTTGCCCGGCTACGCCCTGGCCGAGGGCCATGCGGTGGCGCTTTACGCCGATCTATACGCCGCCGCCGGGCCGGCGTGGCTGCGGCTGGGCGCGTTCGATCATTACGTGATGGCCCCCGCCGGCGACGCCGACGCCCTGGCCGTGTGGTTCGGGCTGAGCTTCGGCCAGGAGCAGGCCCACGGCATCCTGTCGCTGGCTGGGCCGCTGCCCAAACCGGCCCCCATCCCCGGCGTGACCATTCGCCGCGCCACCGCCGCCGACCGCGACACCTTCGTGGACGAGATGTCGCCCATCCTGCGCCAACACATGGCCGGGCCGCCGGTCTGGGGCGTGTCGCTGCCGGAGAATGTGGCCCTCATACGCGAGGGCTTCGCCGAGATGCTGACCGACGACGCCGCGCGGGTGTGGATCGCCGAGGGCGACGGCGGGGCCGCCGAGAGCAGCGAGAGCGGCGACCGGGCCGAGGCGGGCCGGCTGCTGGCCTACCAGGCCTACTTCCCCGCACCGCCGGCCGACGACAACCTGATGGTATCGCTGACCGAGCGGACGACGCTGCTCGAAGTGGCCGCGACGCGACGCGACGCGCGAGGGCGGGGCATCGGCCGGGCGCTCAGCGCGGCGGGCCTGGCCGACGCGGCCGCCGCCGGCTTCCACTTGTGCATCGCCGACTGGCGCACGACCAACATCGAGGCCGCCCGTTTTTGGCCGTGGTTGGGCTTTCGCTCCGCGGCCTGTCGCCTGGTGCGCAAGATCGACCCGCGCATCGCCTGGGCAACCTATTGACGATTCACCGACAATCGACCGGAACAACAATCTCATGGCTAATTTTGAATTCCTTCGCAACGTACCCCTTTTCGCCGAAATGTCCGATAGCGACCTGGAGAGCATGTGCCTGATCGTGCAGGAAGTCCATTTGCGCGCCGGGGAAGTGCTGTTCGAAGAGGGCAGCGACGGAGACACGGCCTACATCGTCGAGCAGGGCGAGGTCGACATCGTGAAGACCAGCGACAACCGCGAAATCCTGCTCGCCAAGCGGTCGCAGGGCGAGGTGTTCGGCGAGATGGCCCTGCTACTCGATCAGCCGCGCTCGGCCGGGGTGCGGGCCCGCACCGACACCGCCCTGATCGGCATCAGCCGCGCCGACCTGCGCAACCTGTTGCAGATCAGCCCCACGGCGGCTTCCTCGATGTTCGAAATTCTCGTTACCCGCCTGCAAAACACCCACGCCCTGCTGCGCCAGAGCGAGAAGATGGCCCAGTTGGGCACGTTCACTGCCGGCATCGCCCACGAACTGAACAACCCCGCGGCGGCCGTCCAGCGCAGTACTGACCACCTCAGCAAGACGCTGTTTGAATCGGCCCATACCTTCATGCGTCTGGTGCGAGAGGGCCTGACGCTGCCCCAGCAAGAGACACTGGAGCGCTACGTGCGCCGCGCGCAGGAGCAGGCCAAGCAGATGCCGCAGATGGATGCGCTGGCCCGCAGCGACCGCGAAGGGGAGCTGGAAGAGTGGCTGGAAGCCCACGGCGTCGATAATGCCTGGGAGTGTGCCACCACGCTGGTAAATCTGGGCTTCACCGACGAGCAACTGGAGGAGCTGGCCGCCGAGTATAGCGCCACCCAGTTGCCGACGATCATCGACTGGCTGAATAACAACTACACCTTGTTCAACCTGCTGGGCGAGCTGCAACAGGGCGCGAGCCGCATCTCGTCCATTATCAAGGCTCTCAAGTCCTATACCTATCTCGATCAGGCCCCCGTCACCCGCACCGACGTTCACCAGGGGCTGGACGATACGCTGATCATCCTGCGCCACAAGCTCAAAAACGAGGTAACGGTGCGCCGGGAATATGCGACCGATCTGCCGCTAATCGAAGCCTATGGCAGCGAGCTGAATCAGGTGTGGACAAACCTCATCGACAACGCGGCCGACGCGCTGCGCACCGGCGGCACGCCCAACCCCACCATCACCCTGCGCACGCGACAGGAGGGCGGCTGGATCATCGTCACCATCGAGGACAACGGCCCCGGCATCGCCCCCGAAAACATGCCCCACATCTTCGAGACGTTTTTCACGACCAAGCCCATCGGCCAGGGCACGGGGCTGGGGCTGGATATCAGCTATAATATCGTCGCCCGGCGGCACAAGGGCGACATCCGCGTGCGATCCGAGCCGGGGCGCACGCAGTTCGACGTGTGGTTGCCCATAGAACTGAAGGAGGATTGACGGCCGCCGGAGCCGCTCGCCATGCTCGACCGAATCGACATCTATCCCACCCACCGCCACGGCGAATTGTGGCTGCGCGCCGGGCGGCCACAGCCGTTTGGCGCGACCATCGTCCCCGGCGGCATCAACTTCGCCGTTTTCTCGCGCCACGCCATCCGCTGTGTGCTCGTCCTGTTTCACAAGGGCGAGGCGCAGCCGTTCGTGGAAATCCCCTTCCCCGACGCCTTTCGCATCGGCAACGTGTGGGCGATGATCGTGTTCGGGATAGAGCACGAGGAGATCGAGTACGGCTTTCGCATGGATGGCCCCTACCGCCCCTACGCCGGCCACCGCTTCAACCGGCATAACATCCTGCTCGATCCCTACGCCCGGGCCATCGGCGGCCGCGCCTTTTGGAGCCAGGCCAACGACGAGGACAACCCGATGGAGTTTCGCGGGCGGGTGCTCATCGATGACTTCGACTGGCAGAACGACCGCCAGCTGGAGATTCCGGCCGAGGACCTGATCATCTACGAGATGCACGTGCGCGGGTTCACGCGCCACGAATCGTCGGGCGCGAAGTTCCCCGGCACCTATGCCGCCATCCGCGAGAAAATCCCCTACCTGCTGGAGTTGGGCGTCAACGCCGTTGAGCTGATGCCCATCCAGGAATTCGACGAGCACGAGAACGAATTCGTCAACCCCTTCACCGGCCGGCAGTTGATGAACTACTGGGGCTATTCCACCGTCGGCTTCTTCGCGCCCAAGGCAGCCTACGCCGCCACCGGTCACCTGGGCATGGAAGCCGACGAGCTGAAGGCCCTGATCAAGCTGCTGCACCGCCACGGCATCGAGGTTATCCTCGATGTGGTGTTTAACCACACCGCCGAGGGCAACGAGAAAGGGCCGACCATTTCCTATCGCGGCCTGGACAACAAGATCTACTACATGTTGCGGCCCGACGGCAGCTATCAGAACTTCAGCGGCACGGGCAACACGCTCAACTGCAACAATCCCGTCGTTCGCAACCTGGTGCTCGACGCGCTGCGCTATTGGGTGGCCGAATACCACATCGACGGCTTTCGCTTCGATCTGGCGTCGATCCTGGGGCGCGACGCCGAGGGCAACCCCCTGGCCAATCCCCCGCTGCTCGAATCGCTGGCCCACGACCCGGTGCTGGGCCACACCAAGCTGATCGCTGAGGCCTGGGACGCGGGCGGGCTATACCAGGTGGGGTCCTTCCCGGCCTATGGGCGCTGGGCGGAATGGAACGGCCGCTATCGCGACACCCTGCGCCGCTTCCTGAAGGGCGACGAGGCACAGGTCGGCGAGATGGCCCAGATGATCAAAGGCTCGCCCCACATGTACCTGGAGCGCGGCCCCACGGCGTCGATCAATTTCGTCACCTGCCACGACGGCTTCACCCTCAACGATTTGGTGTCCTATTCCGGGAAGCACAATCTGGCTAACGGCGAGGACAACCGCGACGGGGCCAACGACAACAACAGCTGGAACTGTGGCGCGGAAGGGCCGACCGACGACCCCGCCATTCTTGCCCTGCGCGGCCGGCTTATGCGCAACGCCATCGCCCTGCTGATGGTCTGTCAGGGCGTGCCCATGATCCTGATGGGCGACGAGATGGCCCACACCAAGCTGGGCAACAACAACACCTATTGCCAGGACAACGAACTGAGCTGGATCGACTGGCGGCGCGTCCGGGAAAACGCCAATCTCTGGCGCTTCTTCCGCTGCTGCATCGCCTTCCGCAAGGCGCATCCGATCTTGCGCCGGCGCTATCACCTCCACGAGCGCGACATGATCGACAGCGGCTATCCCGACATCTCCTGGCACGGCCCGCGAGAGGGCAAGCCGGACTGGTCGCCCCACAGCCGCACGCTGGCCTTCATGCTTTGCGGCCTCCACGGCTTGCTGCTGCCGGGCCGCACGGCCGACGACTACATCTACGTCGCCATGAACATGCATTGGGAAAACCACATCTTCGAAGCGCCGCGCCTGAAGGGCGGGCGGCACTGGCATCTGTTTGCCGACACCTTTCGCCCCGCGCCCGGCGACATCTGTGAGCCGGGCCAGGAGCGGCCGTTGCGCGCCCAGCGCAACCTGTCCGTGGGGCCGCGTTCCGTCGTCATTCTGGTGGGCCGATGATCCTCGAACCGTTGACCCTGCCCGGCCGAACCGACTATCTGAGCCAGGTCATGGATTACGTCACCTGGGCCGCCGCCGCCTGTGGCCTGCCCGAAGCGGCCGCCTACCGCCTGTCGCTGGCCGTCGACGAGATCGCCACCAATGTCGTCATCCACGGCTATCAGGACGCCGGCCGCAGCGGCGACCTGACCGTCTGGGCCGAAACGACCGCCGACCGCCTGATCATTTGCCTGGAGGACACGGGCGAGCCGTTTGATCCCCGACAGGTGCCGCAGCCGTCCGATCTGGATCGGCCGCTGGAAGAGCGGCGCGACGGCGGGCTGGGCATCTTCCTGGCCCTGTGGGGCGTCGACGGCTTCAGCTATGAGCGGCGAGGCGACAAGAACCGCAGCGAATTCATCATGGAGCAGCCGGGCGCCGGCGCGCTGGACAGCCCATGACCGTCCCCTACGTCCACGTGCTCGTTATCGACGACGACGAGAAACGCGGCCGTCACCTGACGGAGCCGTTCGCCTTGTGGGGCTGGGACACCACCCACGTGGGCGGCGACGTGGAGGCGGCCCTGGCCCGTTTGCGCCAGGGGCCCTACGATCTGGTGCTGCTCGACCTGCGGGCGGCCGAAAGCGACCACTACGCCTTTCTGCGCCGCCGGCCGCACGACCCCGCCGCGGCGGCCATCCCCGTGGTCATCACCGCCCACGCCGGCGCGTCGCTGGCCCGCCTCGAACGCTGCATCGAATGGGGCGCGGCCGACTACATCATCCATCCCGACCACCACATCCTTTTCCGCGCCCGGCTGCAAAACGTGTTGCAGCGCAAGCTGATGCAGGAACAGGCCAACACAGCCCTGGAGGCCTTCAACGAGATCGAGAAGATCGCCGACGATCTGCGCCTGGTCATCCTGCCCATCGGCGCGGCCCTGTCGGCCGAATCGGAGTACGATCCGCTGGTGGCCCGCATCGTCGCGGAGGCCCAGCGAATCTGCAACGCCGATGCCGGGGCGCTGTGCCTGGCCCAGGACGACGGCCTGCTCCACTTCGATTATCTGCGCATCGAGTCGCTGGATTTCACCTATCGCCACGCGCCGGACACCCCAGAACTCATCCCGCCCATCCCGCTGTCCGATCCGGCCACCGGGCTGCCCAACAACAGCAGCCTGCCGGTGTTTGTGGCCTTGTCGGGCGAGCCGGTGAACCTGACGGAGGCCACCAACGGGCAATTTGACCTGCTGTTGCGAGAGCAACGCTTTGGCGGGCGGCCGTTCCACCCGCGCACCCGCCTGGCCGTGCCCTTGCGCAGCGGCCAGATCGTGGGCACGCTGCTGCTGGCCGACAGCCGCCACCCCCTGACGGGCGAGATCGTCGAGTTCGACGCCTATCACCAGCAAGTGGCCGAGTCGCTGGCCTCGCAGGCGGCCGTCGTGCTCAACAACCGCCTGCTCAACGAGCGCCAGGCGCAGCTGTTGCGTTTCAAGCGCGAGCTGGAGATCGGCCGGGAGATACAACTCAGCTTTTTGCCGGCGCGGCTGCCCGACCCGCCCGGGTGGGAGCTGGTGGCCCACTTCAACCCGGCGCTGGAGGTGGCCGGCGATTTCTACGACGCCTTCCGCTTGCCCCACGGCTATCTGGTGCTGGTCATCGCCGACGTGGTGGGCAAGGGCGTGACGGCGGCGCTGTTCATGGCCATCATCCGCAGCCTCTTCCGGGCCTTGTTCCAGATGAACTACTACGAGACCGAGCCCAGACCGCCCGCGCCGGGCGCCGGCCGCACAACACCTTTCCCCTTCGTCGACCGGCAGGCGCTGGTCAATGCCGTGCGCCTGACCAATGCCTACCTCATCGCCAATCACGGCGACACCTATGCCTTTGCCACCCTGTTCGCCGGCGTGCTCGACCCCGAAAGCGGCAACCTGTTCTACGTCAATGCCGGGCATAACCCACCGCTCGTTTTTGCCGCCGGCGACGCGGGCGGGCGCGCGCTGCGCGGCGAGCTGTCGCCGACCGGCCCGGCCATCGGGCTGCTGGCCAACGCGACCTACCAGTTGGGCGAAACCACGCTGCTGCCGGGCGACCTGCTCTTCGCCTTCACCGACGGCGTGATCGAATCGCGCCGCCCGTCAGGCGAGGAGTTTAGCCAGGAGCGGCTGGAGGCGCTGCTGGCGGCGACGGGCGGCCCGGCCCTGGCGGCGCTGGCGGCGGTGGAGGCGGCCGTCCACGCCCACATGGCCGGGGCCGAGGCCTTCGACGACGTGACGATGTTGGCGTTGCGGCGGATTCCTGATAAGGTGTAACGATGGAAAGTACCCAGAATCAAATTTTTCTGCACGGCGGTGGTGATTCGCCCGCGGCGCGCTCGATCGCCTTCGGCCGCTTTGTCCAGGCCTTCATGACCCACGCCCAGGGGCCGCTGCTCATCGTGGCCGCCGACCCCGATCAGGACAATGCGCGGGCGACGGCCGACTATTACCGCGCCTTGTTTGCCGGGCTGGCCGTGCCCATCAACTGGCTGGTGCCGGTGCTCGTCAGCGCCGACGCGCCCCTGACCGGCGAACAGGTGGCCGGGTTCGAGCCGTCGGGCATCTTCGTCTGCGGCGGCCGCACGCCCTACGTCCACCAGGCCCTGTGCGCCGACCTGAGCTGGGTCGAGTACAAGGAGCAGAAGGCCATCCCCTATGGCGGCACGAGCGCCGGCGCGGTCATCGCTTCTTCGCGCGCCATTCTGGGCGGCTGGCAGATCGATGGGGAGCTTGAACCGCGGCCGATCGTGTGGCAGGGAGCCAGCGAGGGACTGGATACGCTGACCGTGCGCCCGGGGGCGGGACTGGTGCCCTTCGCCGTCGAGATCCACGCCGGCGAGACGGGATCGCTGACTCGCCTGATCCACGCCGTGGCCGGGGGGCAGATCAACGAGGGCTGGGCCATCGGCGAGGACACGCTGCTGGCCGTGCACCCGACGCGCATCCACATCTATGGGCGCGGCTATGCCTATCGGGTGGTGCGGGCGGCCGACGGGCGGGCCTCGGTGCGCGTCTTTGCCGCGCCGGATGCGTTCCGCCGCCGCTGAGTCGCCCGCGGGGCGCAACCTTGCCGGTATGAGCAAACAGGCCCGCATTTTCGCGCGTTTGTGGCCGGTCGTGCTGGTCGTGCTGGCCGCCTGCGGGCGGGCAGCGCCCGACGCCGAACGGCCAACAGCCCCCCCACCGGCGGCGACCGCACTGCCCACGGCCGCGCCCCCGGCGACGGGCACGCCTCTACCGGCGACCTCGCTCGTGCCCACGACGGCCTCGCTCGTGCCCACGACGGCCCCGTCGCCCACGGCCGTCTCCTCGCCCACCGTTGCGCCTTCGCCCACGGCCGACCCCTATGCCGATCTGACCATCGCCGCCCTGGCCGGGCGCGCCTACGGCGGCGGGCTGCTGGAGATCACCGACACGCTGGAGACCAACGACGCCTTCACCCGCTACGAGATCAAATACCCCAGCGACGGCCTGACCATCTACGGCTTCATGAATGTGCCCAACGAGGGCGACAACTTTCCGGTGGTCCTGATGCTCCACGGCTACATCGACCCCGACGAATACGAGATCGTGCCCTACACCCGCCGCTATGCCGACGCCCTGGCCGAGGCGGGCTACTTTGTCATCCACCCCAACTTCCGCAACTACCCGCCGTCGGACAGCGGGCCGGACCCCTATCGCATCGGCTACGCCACCGACGTGCTGAATCTCATCGCCATCGTTCGCCGGCAGAGCCAGGACCCGCTGGGCACGCTGCGGCGGGCCAACGCTGACGACATCAATTTGTGGGGCCACAGCATGGGCGGGGGGGTGGCCTTGCGGGTCATCACCGTGGTCAACGAGCCCTATTTGCGCGCCGCCGTTCTCTACGGCTCGATGAGCGGCGACGAGGCTCGCAACTACGGCCGCATCCGCGGTTGGGCCGGCAGCCAACGCGCCCGCTTCGAGCTGGCCGCGCCGCCGGAGACGCTGGCAGCCATCTCCCCCCTGTTCAATCTGTCGCGCGAAGAGGCGGCCGTGGCCGTGCATCACAGCTATGCCGACGACGTGGTGCCTGTCGAATGGTCGGAGGAGACGTGCGACGCGCTGAACGCGCTATTCGCCGCCGGAGAGATTCCCCACGCGCCGGAGTGCTTCTTCTACGATTTGCAGCCCCACACCTTCCGCGGCGACGGGGATGCGTTGTTCATCGAGCGGACGATTGAGTTTTTGGGACGGCACTGACCGAACAAGCACCTGATCAAAATAGCGGCTGCACAAGGAACTGCATCCCTGGCTACAAAACGCCGACTCCACCAGCTGGTCTGCCAGGAACCGTAAATTTCTGCTCTGGCAGCCTAGCGTGCCAGCGTAATGATCCCTTTCTCCAGGGCTGTGGTCACGGCCGCGGTCCGGTCATCAACGCCCAGTTTGCCGTAAATATGAATGAGGTGGGTTTTGACCGTTGCCGTGCTGATGTGCAGGCTTTTGCCGATTTCTTTGTTGCCCGCTCCCTTGGCCACCAACTGCAGCACTTCAATCTCGCGGGCGCTCAAGTTCTCTTCGGCGGGGGCGCGCATCCGGGTCATGAGGCGAGCGGCGACGGCCGGGGCCAGAACGGCGTCTCCCCTGGCGGCGGCGCGTATGGCGCGGAACAGGTCTTCACGGGGGGCATCCTTCAGCAAGTAGCCGGTGGCCCCAGCCTCGATAGCGGGCAGGATATCAGCGTCAGAATCGTAGGTGGTCAGAACGATGATACGGGACGCCGGTTGTTGGGCCTTGATCGCCTTAATCGCCCCCACTCCATCCAGGCCGGGCATTCGCAGATCCATCAGGGTGATGTCGGGGGCGAGGGAGCCATGCATCTTAACAGCCGTATCGCCATCCGCGGCCAAGCCTATGACTTCGAAATCGGGCTGACCAGCTAACATTCCGGACAGCCCTTCCAGCACAACCGGGTGATCATCTGTAATCAAAATGCGGATTTTGTCCATGAGCATCCATCAAATTGCCGCCTCCTGAGAGGTCGACAGCGCTCCTCAGCTATAAATCGGAATAGAGACGACAACCGTCGTGCCCTCGCCAGGTTCGCTTTCCAGGGTCACTGATCCTCCACATTGTTCGGCTCGTTCGCGCATCGCCTGCAAGCCGTAGCCGCCGGACAGGGAAGACGCCGCTGCCCCGGCGAAAGATACGCCATTATCCTGAACGTCCAGCACAACCACGTCATCGATATACGAGAGGGTGATCTGCACGGCCGTGGCCTGGGCATGTTTGCGAATGTTTGCAAGCGCTTCCTGGGTCGCTCGCAGCAGCGTCACTTCGATATCAGGATGCAGGGGGACAGGGTCGCCGGTGATGGTCGTGGTCAAGGGAATGCCGGCTTCTTCCTGCCAACGGACGGCTGTACGTTCGATGGCATCCGGCAACGAGCGCTGATCCAGGGAATGCGGTCGCAAAGCGTGTACCACCCGGCGCGCCTGTTCCAGGCTGGTCCGGGCTGTCCCACGGGCCCGGTCGAGATGCTTTTGCAAGGTGTCCAGATCATCAGGCAAGGCCTGATCCGCCGCCTCCAGGTGCATAACGATGCTGGTGAACCCCTGGGCCAGCGTGTCATGGATATCTCGCGCCAGCCGCTGGCGTTCTTCCAGAATCCCTGCCCGCCGTTCCGCTGCTGCCAACTCCGCCTGCGTCGCTTCCAGCTGTTCAATAAGCTGTCGACGCCGCGTGCTCTGCCCAATAATCGCTGTTATCCACACGCCGAGGACGATAGCGCCCAGAGCCGTGAAGAGGAACAGCCAGATGGTGGAGTTTGTCAATGATAACGTCTCGCCGGCGTCGGCCAACTGCTCGTAAATGATAGACCCCGTCAGAATGAGGATGGCAATCACGCCATAGCGGAGGGGTAGATGGCGAAAAACCAGGCCGAACAAACCGAAAAGGGTGAAGTAATAGGCAGGTGACAAATTGACCAACGCAAACCAGAGCACGATGACGCCAATGATTACGATGAAGCGAAAGATGACCTGATCGTCCAATTCATCCGATCTCCTGTAGGCCAGTTTCAATCCGCCCCAATGCCAGAGCAGCAAGATCCCCGTCAGCAAGAGCCCCAGCCAGACCGGAGCTTTACGGTCATCGTCCAGCAGCATTAGCCACGTGGAAGCGACGACGGCGGCGTAGAAGAGCGCTTTCCACAGCCAGTCCCACTTCACCCAGACGTCTTTCTGCCTTTCCTGCTCAATGTTCATGGTCTATGCCAAGGAAAGTCACCAGCTTTTTTCGGACGACGGTCGAGAACTTGTTTTAGACCTAGAAAGCCGGCGACTTCATTTCTCAATCATGGTCAGTGTACCACATTACTCCCAGCGGAATGTGAACCGAGATACCACCAGGCCCAGGATGAGCACTGCCGTGACTACCGACAGCGATGTGAGGTTCCAGGTTCCCTTCAACCAGAGGTCTTCGATCAGGATGACGACGTGCGTCAGCGGCAAGAATCCGGCGAACTGTTGCACGAAGTCGGGCATGATGTAGCGAGGCATGGCCGCGCCGGACAGGAAAAGCATGGGGTAAAAAATAGCCATTCCCACGGCCTGGGCCGTTCGGGCAGAGGGCATGACGCCGGCCAGGACGAAGCCAACGGCGAAGAAACTAAAGGCGCTTAGCAGGATGGCGGGAACAACCGCCAGATTGCCGTTGGGAATGCGCAGGTCGAAGATGGCCAGACCGGCGATAAAGAGCAAGATGATGCCGGCGGCGGTCATCACGACTTGAGCTGCCACCTGCGACCACAACACCGGGCCGGAACCCAGGGGTGTTGCGCGCAGCCGTCGCAGAATGCCCAGGTCCCGATAATTGGCCAGCGTGGTGGGAATGCTCAGCATGCCAATGGTGCCGACGACCATGCCGATGTAACCGGGCACGGACAAATCTACCTGGCCGTAGCCGCCTAGCAACTCTTCGGCTTGGTTGCCGAAGATGATGCCAAACAGGACCATTACCATCACCGGAAATGCGAGGGTGAAGAACAGAGCCACCGGCTCGCGGAGCTGTAATTTCAATTCCATGTAAGTGAGCTTGAGAAAAGATTTCATGATTAACTCCTTTTGATCATGAGCGGTTAACCGGGTCAGAACGAAGCTTCAACTTCACTCAGTTCCTGATCGTTCGCCCGGTCAATGTCAGAAAGACATCTTCCAGGTTGGCTTGCTGCACGCGCAGGTCGGCCGGGGCGATATTATGTTGGGCCAGCGCGGCAGCCACATTGGCCAGCAGTGGGCCATTGCCGCTGACGGTGATGTGTTGGTTGCGTTGGTGCACGGCGGTGACGCCGCTCACGTTCTCCAGTCGTTCCGCCTGAAATCCGTTGGGAACTGAGAAGAGTACCTGCGTCTCGCCGTTCAGGCCGGCGATCAGGTTGTCCGGGGTATCCAGGGCGATGACCCGACCGTGATCGATGACGGCCACCCGGTCCGCCAACGCTTCAACCTCATCCATAAAATGGGTGATTAAAACAACGGTCTTGCCCTGCGCGCGGATAGCGCGGATCAGGTCCCAGGTCGCCCGGCGAGCCTGCGGGTCCAGCCCTGTCGTCAGCTCATCGAGGAAGACGATTTGGGGATCGTTCAACAGGGCCAGCGCAATGAACAGGCGCTGCTTCTGCCCGCCGGAAAGATTTCCAAATTGAGTGTTTCGCTTCTCGGCCAGGCCCCATTGCTCTACCAGCGGCTCCCAAGGGACGGTCTTTTCATAGAAGGAAGCGTATAAATCAAGCGCTTCCCATACTTTCATTCGCTCCGGCAACGCCGCTTCTTGTAGCTGGGTGCCAATGCGGTTGCCCAACTGGCGCGCCTCGGTTTGCGGATCCAGACCGAGCACCGAGACACTTCCGCCATCCGGTTTGCGCAACCCGATGACTGACTCAATCGCCGTCGTCTTGCCGGCCCCGTTTGGGCCGATGATGCCAAAGATTTCGCCTGCATCGACGGTGAAGGAAACATCATCAACGACCCTAATGCCGTCGTAAGCCTTGTGTAGATTTTGTACTTCAATTACCTGAGTCATTGTATGCTCCTTACCTCAAGCTCTACTTGCTGCGGCCGAACAAGATGAATGAAACGCCAGCGACGATGATGCCCAGAGGCCACAGGCCAGAGATGCTGTAGCCCAGCACCATCGCGGCGATGTAGGCGAGGGGCAGCACGGCGAAAACGGCAATGCTGAAGACACGACGGGTGAGGCGGCCGTCTTCCTTGTAGCGCCAATAAGCCGACGCGCCGATCCAGTAAATGGGGAACAGGGCTAACAGCATCGAGGGACTATGCCCCGCGATGGTGATCCCGGCCGTCCCCATGAGGAAGATGGCGCCCGTGAGGATCATAAACGCTCCCATCCACTTTCCGACTTCGTGTTCCCATTTGATAGGTTCTGATTTGACAATGGTTTCCTGTTTCATGACATTCTCCTGTCTGATTCTGACGGTCTGGTTGGTGTTCAATGGCTACAGGATAGCAGCCGGCCCGGAAAAAATAACCGACCGAGAGATTGAATTTGGGCTATCGAGGGGTGGATTATGCGGTCAACCGACTGGGAGCGACCGCATCAACCGATCGGTTGATGCGCTGTTTGGGCAGTTAATAGACCTCGCGAAAAAACGGACGTCAAAACCCTCTGCTGCGGTCTAAAATCGCCTGCCCGGCGTCGGATTTGGCCTTCTCTGCGCTTGACTCAGGCCCGCTTGCGAGCCGCCATGCAAGGTTAAACCACCGAATCCTGTTGGCGAAGTCGACCACTGGAGCGAGATTCTATACCCTTTAGCTGATGCTTTTTGCGTCCAATGTTTGCGGGTCAGTTCGAAATCCGCTCGGCCGCCTTGTCCCGCCCCTGCAATGCTGGCGACGCTTGAACTGACTTGCCTGCTCCTTTCTGCCCCTCTCTTCCCTCTTCTGCTATACTCTCCTCATGCACATCGGCCTCGTCTATCCCCAAACCGAATACCCTGCCGACCCCGCGGCCGTGCGCGACTACGCGCAGGCGGCTGAGGCGTTGGGCTATAGCCACGTTCTGGCCTATGACCACATCCTGGGCGCGAACCCCGACCGGCCGGGCGGCTGGACCGGCCCCTACACCTATCGCGACCCGTTCATGGAGCCGTTCCTGCTGTTCACCTACATGGCCGCCGTGACGACCCGGCTGGGCTTCATCCCCGGCATCCTGATCCTGCCGCAGCGCGAGACGACGCTGGTCGCCAAGCAGGCGGCGGTGCTCGACGTGCTGTGCGGCGGCCGCTTGCGGCTGGGCGTGGGCACGGGCTGGAATGAGGTGGAGTACGTGGCCGCGGGCTATGACTTCCACACGCGCGGCGCGCGTCAGGAAGAGCAAATCGACGTGCTGCGACGGCTGTGGACGCAGGAACTGGTAACCTACCAGGGGCGTTGGCACGACATCCCCGACGCCGGGCTGAACCCGCTGCCCATCCAGCGGCCGATCCCCGTCTGGCTGGGCGGCCACGCCGACGTCGTGCTGCGCCGTGTGGCCCGGCTGGGCGACGGCTGGCTGCCCGGCTATCGCACGGCCGAAGCGGCGCGCGAGGCTCTGGAGACGCTCGACGGCTATCTGGCCGAGCAGGGCCGCAGCCGGGCCGACGTCGGGCTGGAGCCGCGCCTGCACTGGGGCGACGGCGACCGGAACGCGCTCGGCCGGGCGCTGGCGGGTTGGCGGGCGGCCGGAGCGACGCATATCAGTTTGAACACGATGGGGGCGGGGTTCACGACGCCGGGAGAGCACCTGGCGGCGATACGGAGCTTTGCGGAAATGTTTGTGGCGAGCTAACCAGCAGGGTAATGGTCAATCGCCTGGAGACGCAGGCGCTCATTCACGCGCTCAGGTTCGTTCATTCGCAGGAGTCGCACCGATGCCCGACCGGTCGGCGTGCGGCCGACGATGGTAGCCCCCTCAAGCTCGAAGTGCGTCTTCCATTGTTGCCGCCGCGGGTGAAAAAGCGGCACAATTCGGCCGCTTATCGGATCGATTCCCGACAAATTGCTACCTTTACTGAGGTTGCAACGAGCACAGGCCAGCGCCAGATTGTTCTCGCTCGTCTCTGCTTCATGAGCGATGGGGATGATGTGTCGATTTGATGGCGCCACCAGTTATCGTCTTGATGGCTTAAGCAATATTCACACCGGCCACGGCGCGTCCCAGCACCAGTAACCGCAGGCTTGCGGAGATGGGGGTTCGAGCCACGCAGGGGAACCTTTGTGCTATCCAACGGGAGCGCGAAGATGGGCCTTCAACATTGTGAAGAGGTGATCACTCTGAAAATAGACTTCCACCTCGTCTCGTTCTTCTGGTGTCAGTGTCCTCTCTCGGTTCAGCTCTAGCAGTTCTTCAAGTCTTTCTTGCGCCTCGTCCGAAATCTTATAAGTGAGGAGATCTTCCGCTTTGGGCCGGCTGCCAAGAAAAGCCAGAACCTCATTTCATGGCGACGGCGTATCCGGCAGGATGCTGCGGCCGGGAATGCCGGCTAAATCGAGCGCGTACATCAGCAGCCAGGGCAGTCCATCGCCCACACCTTCCAGCCGCTGCGCCAACTCATCGGGAACTTCCAGTGTGATTGTTGCCATGGCCGCAATATAGCATAATTCAGGCATGGAAATATTAGGCGGCCCCCTCTTCTCCGTGGCCGGGGCGGGCGAATCCCACGGCCCCGGCATCGTCACCATCGTTTTCGGCTGCCCGCCCGGCTTGTGGCTAGACCGCGCGGCCGTGCAGACCCACCTGGACCGCCGCCGCCCCGGCAGCACCCGCCACGGCACCCCCCGCCGCGAGGACGACCGCGTGGCTTTCCTGGCCGGACTCTATCAGGATGACCACGAACGCCTGCTGGCCGGGCCGGTTCTGTCGATGGCTGACGGCGAACCGGTGGCCGCCGCGACCTATGATCGCGGCTATACCACCGGCGAACCCATCGCGGCCGTCGTCCTCTCCGGCGGCGGCAAATCAAGCCACTATGCGCAATTTGCCGGGCCGGAAGGGGAAGTGCGCCCCGGCCACACCGATCTCGTCAAGCACCACCAGTCGGGCGGGCTGGCCGACATCCGCGGCGGCGGCCGCTCCAGCTACCGCTCGACCCTCTCCGACGTCATCGGCGGCAGCATCGCCCGCCTCTACCTGCAATCGACGTTTGAGACGGTATTTCTGTCGTCGGTCGTGCAGGTGGGGCCGCTGCGGGCGGCGGCGACGCTGGCCGATGCCGTGGGCGCGTTCGGCCCCGCTGTCGAACCCGGCCGCCTCAAGCCGCTGGCGCGGGCGCTGGGCGACACGTGGCAGAATGTGGGCATCCCCGCCTACGACGCCGAATTCGCCGCCGCCGCCGCTGAGCTGATCAAGCAGACGCGCGTCGCCGGGGACTCGCTCGGCGCGGCGGTGGAGGTCGTGGGCCTCAACGTGCCGGCGCTGGCCGGCGATCCCCTTTACCAGAGCCTGAAGCTGCGGCTGATGGGCAGCCTGGGCGGCCTCCACGCCGTTCAGGCCTGCGAGATCGGCGACGGCGCGGCGGTGGCCGGGCGGCGGGGCAGCGAGAACAACGACCCCATCCGCCAGAGCGGCTATGCCGCCAACAGCCATGGCGGCCTCATCGGCGGCATTACCACCGGCAACCCGCTGGTGGCCCGCGTCTACTTCAAGCCAACCAGCTCTATCGCCCGGCCGCAGCAGTCAGTGCGCAAGAATCTGGAGGAGATCGACTTCGAGCTGCGGAAGGGGCGGCACGACCCCTGTGTGGGCGTGCGCGCCGGGGTGACGCTGGAGTCGCGCATGGCGATCGAGGTGATGAACGCCGTCCTGATGCACGCCTCGCGGCAGGTCGATCCGGCCGACTTCAGCCTGTTCTAGCCGACGGCCGACGGCCGGCCACGGCCTTCCCCGTCTGAAAATCTACCTCATCCGCGACCCCTGCGGATGCTCCCTCTTTACATCTGTGCCGGCCGTGCAATCTGTGGGCTCTCCCGCCTGGAAGCGACTGGCATTGTTGCCTAACTGAGAAGCCGGTTAGCTAGGGCGGGTTGCCCGGTTACAGCGCCCGGCGGCTGTGTTATACTGCGCTGGCCGATACGCTCAACGGCAACGGTCCGTCAATTGAAACTCAGTCCCGGCCCGCGGTTTGCCCGCCGGACGGGACACCTGTTCACCCGCAAAACACCTGCGCGCCGGGCGCGAGGAATTGAATCGGCCTTCACATGCTGCCGGGCCGCCGGCCCATCTACAATGAGGTAATGAGGTCATCATGAACCTGTTGCTCTACGCGGAAGCCAGACATACACTCGCCCGACAACGCGGCGAGACACCACGCACCGATCGCGCGCCGCTCTTCCAGGATATGGCCGCCGGGCTGCCCGACGAGATTTTCGAGGAGCTGGGCTATTTCGGGGCGCTCGACGAGGAAGAGGCGGCCGAGATCGATCTCGACGACTCGTTCGACGTCCTGTTCCGTCATCACGCGGCCGACCTCGCGCCGGCCTAGCCGCGTCTCAAGCCGGCGCCGGCGCGGCCGGCCGCCAGGTGCAGTCCGTGGCGAAAGAGATGACCTCGAACCCGTGGCGAGCCACGATCGGGCGGCTCATCGACCCCGCGTCAATCGTCAGATAGCCCACACCCCGCCGCCGCGCCTCCCGCACTCGCGCCGCCAACACGGCCGTATAAAGCCCCTGCCCGCGGTACTCCGCCAGCGTGGAGCCGCCCCACAACCCGGCGAAATGGCCCTGATTGAAATAGGTCCAGCCGACGGAAACCGGTCTGCCGGCGACGTAGGCCACGTATACGCTGAGGTAGCCGGGGATGGCCATGTGGCTGCCCAGCCGCTCGTGGACCCAGGTGAAATCCGTCTCCCACACCGGCTCGAGCACGGCGACCACGTCGGCCAGTTGCGCCGGGTCGGTGAGGCGGCGGACGTCGGCCGCGGGCGGGTTGAGCAGCGACTCGGGGGCGTTGCCCACGTCCAGCACCATCACGGCGTCGGTCTCATCGACCACGAAGCCGCGCGCGGCCAGGCGCTGCACCAGGTCGGCCGGGCGGTCGTGGGCGTAGACCTTCCAGTTGAACGGCCGGTCCAGGCGGGTGAAATATTCGATTTGTTCGGCGATGGCCCCGTCGGCCGTGCGCTCGTCCAGCCGGCTGTAGAGCACAAAACTCATCCCCGGCGCGGGGCGCACGAAGCGCACCAGGTGGGGGAACACTTCGCGCGTCATGCCGGGATACGCGATCTCCTGCCGCTCATCGCGGTCGAAAAGCGCCAGAATCTCCGTCACGTCCAATTCGAACCTCCTGTTTGTCGGGTGGCGTCCATGTGACGCAGTGCCATCGATCCACAAAGAGCGGCCGCCCTCGGCCAACGAGGGGTAACTCAGGATAATGCCCCGTGGCTTTAAAGTCTTGACGGTTCCGGTACGACGTGGGGCCGCTGAAATCTGTACAATGGCGGCCTCAATTTTACTCATTTTGGGGTGGCGCGCACCGCAGCACCCGGGAAGGTCGTTCGCAAGACGATTTCCATTCAAAACAGGCGCGCCGGCGCGGAAGGGGCGCACGCTGATGAGCAGGGGCACATCGCGCCGCAGCCGATCGACGTGATTTAGGGCCATGCCCAGCAAGCGGCGGTCTGGAATCGCTCAACCCCGACTCGACGGCCGAAAGCGACCGCATCGCCCTGGGGATACTGGGGTGGAGTAGGTGGGCATCCACAGAATTGCCTACCGTATCCCTTCTCCCTACTCGCGCTTGGTGCGCCGAGAAGGAGCCCGTCGGGGAAAGGGCAGGCGAAGCTGATGAGCCTGGCCGGTAGCCCAGGCGCGCAGCGACGGCTCATCGATGAACGGCTGCAACAAGTTGGCGGCGGCGCGCAACAACAGGTCTTCGTATCGAGCCAGGTCGATGCGGGCCGGGTCGAGCGGCTGGGGGTCGCCCCAGGCGTAGACGCCCGGTTCGCCCCGGGTATAGATGAAGCGGACGCGCCGGCCCGGCGGCTGCGGCTTGCCGGCCGCCACCAGCCGCGCCGCCGCGCGCGCGCCGGGCGGCCGCGCGCGATAGTCGCCCAACTCGCGGCTGAGACGATGGCTGACAAGCAACTCCGCCGGCGGCACGCGCCCTGCCCGCAGGTCGGCCAACTGATCGCCTAGCCAGCGGACAACAGCCGGCAAAGCAACCGCAGGATCGGTTACCGCGGCCAACTGCTCCAGCAGACGCATCTGGGTGGCGGCAATGAAAGGCGGGGTGTCGTGGCGGCGGGCCTCGATGCCGCGCACTTTGAATGAGCCGTCGTCGAAGACGCCGAAGTAGCGGTTGGCGACCGGCACGCGCTCGTCCATACGCGAGGGCAGAAAGGCCACCCAACGATAAATACCTTCCAGGGCGATAGGCAGGTCAGTGCGGCGGGTGATCTCGGCCATGACTGCGGCCAGCCCCCCGGCGGTGTCGGTGGGGTGACGAATCCACAAACCATCGACATACATGTGTAGCACGGTGTAGCCGTGGTCTTCGGCCGCTTCCTTGGCGCGCAACAGCATCTCGCGGCCGTAAGCGGTGACGGCTTCGTGCCCCTCGATGCGGCCAAAGCGAGCGTTTTTGTAGCCGAGATAGCCGAAGCAGACGACGAGCAGCCACTTGAGAGCGGCGGCGCGAGCCTTTAGCGGCCGATAGCGACAATCGAGCGGATGGAGCGCGGCGAGCTGTTCTTTCATGGCGATGCGTTTAGCCAGCAACGGTCGCAGGGTGGCGGGTATCAGACCATCGGGAGATGCGGGTGGCAGGATACGAGATGCGAGTTCAGGGGCAGACAGCGGGGCGGGCGGGCAGCCGGCCGCGGTCATATCGCCTATTTCGTGTTTCATGCCGTCACTTGTAACTTCCGGCGAGATATTGAAGCGGACCATGATCGACGGGTACATGGAGGTGAAATCGATTTCGGCCACATCCTGATGGAGGCCGATGAGAGGCTGGTAGACGAGTCCGCCGCGGTCGGCATGGATCAGGTCGAGGGCGCTCTTGAACCGCTCGGCCTGCTGCTTCTGGTGGGGCACCAGGATGTCGCGGCGCAGAGCGGTAAGCATTTGCATGGCCGTGATGCCCGCGCCGGGCGACTTGCGGGCGACCTCCTGCACGGGCAGGGCGGTGACGCGGGCTTGCTCCAGCACGCCGGGCAGGCCATATTGCTCGTACATCATGGCGTTGCCGATGTCAATGTGCCAACGGCCGAAGAGGTGAACCTGTTGGCCGCGGTGAACAACCTGGCCGTAGGTGTGGTAGCTGTGGGCGCGGCGGCGCTGGGGGCGGCGGTCGGGGTCGCGATTAGGGTTGAAGTAGGCCGCGCCGGTCTGTCGCTGGATGTCGAGTAGCAGGGGGAAGAGCCAGGTGTCGCCGTAACGGGTGAGGACGATGTCGGGGTCATGGCGGCCCAGCGCGGAGTGGACAGCGGTCAACAGCAGGTCGGGCGGGTCAAGCGGAAGATCGAGCCGGCCGTGGCGCGGGTCGTCTCGCGCGATGTGGAGACAAGTGGGCGGCCGCACAGCCGGGTCAGTGTCGGGATAGAGAGTGAGAATGCGCAGCGGCGGGCGGGGCGGGTCGAGGTCCCACGGGTCGTCAAGGGGGTAGATGGCCAGCAGGCGGGCGGGTTCGGGCGGCTCGCCGTCAACCGCGAAGCCGCTGCCCTGAGCAGTAACATGGCAGCGAGCCAGCGGAAATACGCCGAATGCGGCCGCATAGCGCAAGGGTAGCGGGATGTCGGCATCATAGTAGTCGAGGTCGGGAAAGCGGGTCTGGACGCGGTCGAAGAGGATGGTCTGGGCGACAGGGCCGGGACATTCCACAGCTAACACGTCGAGCGGCCCGGCGAAGAGGTCGGTGCGGCGGTCGCGCCACAAGCGAGTGGCGGGAGCATGGTCTCGCAGCCAGAGCCAGAGGGCGCGCAGGCCAGGAAAGGGGCCGGCGACGTAGAAAGTGACGGGAAAGGGCTGGGCCAGTTGGCGGCGGGCGCCGTCGTCGCCCAGCAGCCAGAGGGTTGCTCCGCGGTCGTCGGGGTAAATATCGAGCAGCCAGCCGTGGTAGGTATTCATGACAAGGAACTACATTATTCTTCCAGCAACATCCGCAGGTGTTCAAGTTCACGCGCTTGTTCGAGGAGCATAGCCAGCAGGATCGATTCGAAAGGCAGGGCATGACCGGCCTGGCTGATGGCCGCCGTGTGCTTGCGAGCCGCGGCAAAGAGCGCGTCGAAGGCACGCTGGTCTTCGCGACGCAGGGCGCGGCGAAACTCGGCGAAGGCGGTTTGCTCGTCGAGGATAATCTGGTTGGCGGTGGCGAGTGTACGACCCATGGCAGTTACCAGTGACGCCGGCTATAAAAGATGAGGGGCGCCGGGTAGTGCCACGCGCCACCGCGGGCGGTGGCGCAAGCGAGCCGGGGAATCCACAGATCGCGCAGATCTCTGTAGAGCACCGCGCCCGTGACGAACTGCCGGCCGCTTGAGAGCCATCAGAACAACCGCTCTGGCGCGGGGGCGGCCGGGCTGTCCCAGGCGAAGAGATGGTCGGCGCAATCGATGACGGCTTGCAGCAGCTCGGCGCGGCGACCGGCGGGGGAGGGGCGCACGCTGATGATCAGGGGCGCATCGCGCCGCAGCCGCTCGATGTGCTGCAGGGCAATGCCCAGCAGGCGACGACTCTCGGCCAGGGGCACGTTCTCGTCGCAGAAGGTGGCCGGCAGGTCGAAGATGACGTGGGGCGTGGTCGACACGGGGAGATCGCGCAGGAGGGCCACAACCTGGTGGCAGGTGAAGACGCGGGCAACCTGCACGTGGTCGAGGGCCTGGGCGGGCTGCCGGGTGCGGCCGCGAATGAGCCGGGCCACGCGGTAGGCGTCGAACTCGTTGGCGGCATCGAGGACCAGCAGCGGGCCGATCAGGGCCATTTGGGCGACGAGTGACAGCATGGCCTCGCGCGGCGGGGTGTGCAGGAGCCAGATTTTTCCGGGGGTGGGGGTGAGTAGTTCGTTCATGCGACCACAATAACGGTCGCCGGTCGCCGGGGCAATCCTCTTTGGGGATGGTTCAGGGATGAGATCGGGGACTAGTCTCACGGGATGAGGCGTGGTTTAGGGGACTAGTCTCACGGGATGAGGGCCAGGTTTGGGGGGTCATCCCAGGGGATGAGGGCGAGGGAGAAGAGGCAACTTGTGGCGCAAGCTGTCCAGCTTGCGGGCGGGGCGGGAGCGAAGACGCAACCTGGACAGGTTGCGCTACAGGCGGCCGCTCTATTCGACCCAATTGTCGAAATCCCATTCGGCCAGAATGAGCCGTAGTTCGGCTTTGCTGGCGACGTGGAACTTGTCCAGCACGGCGCGGATGTGGGTGCGAACGGTGTTGATGGAAATGGTGAGGCGCTGGGCGATCTCCTGATTGGTGTAGCCCAGGCAGACGAGGGCCGTGACTTCCCGGCCGCGGGGGCTGAGTTCGTCCCACAGCCGGTCGTAGCCGGTCTGGGCCTGATTGGTGTGGACGGCGGCATAGAGAGCGGCGATGACGAGATCGTGCACCGGGCGCTGCTGGGCGGCGGCGATGTCTTCGAGCAGGCTGTAGAGCCGGGCATCGAGACGGATGATCTGCCCCGGCAGCAGACGATGGTCGAGGAGGATGTGGCGAAGGGAAGACATACCCATTACAAATCAGAAATTGCGAATGACGAATCGGACAGGCGTCTCTCCCGGCTCACGGCCGCCCCTGGTCGTTGTGGATTGCCCTTACCCAAAACAGAACTTATGTTCTTCAACGCCAGTCCATTGTAACGAGCTTGGGGCGGATCGGGGCGTGAAAAAAGCGTGAATAATGACCGGGGCGTGAAAAAGGCGTGAATTATTCCAGGACTGCGTGAAGATTGCGTGAATTCCTGGGCCCACGCGCCGGGTTTTACCTCTTTCTGGTCGCCGCCGGCCGCTCGCTCCCCAAAAAAGCGACCTCGCGAAAGCTCGCGAGGCCGCCCGCCACCGGAACACCCCGGTCTGGAACGGAGACCGCCGCGCATCAGGGGGAGCGCGACGGCCAACCGTCCACCGTCATCATAGCACGCCACCCGGCCGCATAACGCCACAAAATTGACGATGGCGGCTGACGAGTTCAGAAATGCCTCTTTCTCCATCGTCACCGCGCCACCGGCTGTTGTACGGCCTACGGTTGGGGGCCGGCTGCTGGCCGGCTGCCACATTACTCCCGATTGAACGTGCCGCTGATGACCGGATCGCGGCCGCAAATGAAGGGCAAGTCGAGGTCGGCGCGGGCGGCCAGCGTTTGGCCGCCGGGGGCCAGCTCGGCGGTCAGGGTGACGCCGATGGTGAAGCCCGACACGGGGATGCTGCCGGTGGTTTGCAGGCGGTTGGGCGTGGCCGGGTCGACAGCGCCGGCGGCCGTCTGCGTCAATTGTGGCACGGACTGCGCGCCGCAACTGCCGGCGTCGAGCACCAGGCCGGGGCCGATGTCGAGTTGGCCGCTAACGGCGTTGCCCGTCTGCGTCAGGGTCAGCGTGCCGATGGCTGTGGAGCCGTTGTCGCCGCTGAGCGTGCCGCGGTAGACGCCGTTGAAGCCGCCCGCGCCGGCGGGGTCGTCGTTCGGCGCGGTGTCGCCGCCGCCGGGGGCGGGGGGCAAGGCGGCCAGCGTGGGCGTGGGGGCGGCGGGGACGACCTGAATCGTGGGCGCGGCGGGGACGGTGGTGCTGGTTGTGCGCAAGGTGAACCAGCCGCGGGCCAGCAAGATGGACGCCGCCCCACAGGCCAGCAGCAGAGCGACGACGAGGAATAAGGCGATGAGTTGTTTCATAAGGTATAAGGTATAAGAATCAGGAATCCATAGATTACACGGATGATATAGATTGGTAGCGTCCGGAGAAACCGCAGTTTCCGGCTGCTACTATAACGGATTTAGGCGCGATAGGGTTCCGGGGCTAGGGAAGTGTTAAGGGTGGGTGTAGCGCCGGATTCTTGTCCGGCGGCCGGGAAGGGGTTGGGCTGGGGAGCCGGTTAAAAACCGGCGTTACGGTGGTGTAGCGCCGGATTCTTGTCCGGCGGCCGGGAAGGGGCTGGGCTGGGGAGCCGGTTAAAAACCGGCGTTACGGAGAGCGGTCGATTGCTGAAAAACCCTGGCGCGACAGGCTGCCGGCCGCCGTTGTTTGCCCATTCGTGCTATAATGGCGGGGTGAGCACGACAACATTTGACACCGATACCCCCACCGCGGCCGACGACGAAGTCGCCCGCCAATACTGGGATGCCCTGGCCCGCCACACGCCGCTGGGCATCCTCTGCGACCTTGACGGCACGCTTTTGCCCCTGACCGCCTCGCCGCTCAATTCGCAATGCCCGCCCGAACTGATCGACCTGCTGAACGAGCTGAACGAGCTGCCCGGCTTGCGGCTGGTCATCGTCAGCGGCCGCCAGCGCAAGCAACTGGAGCGCTTGCTGGCCGGCGTGCCCGATCTGTGGCTGGTGGCCGAGCATGGGGCCTGGCAGCGGCGCGGCGCGGCCTGGGAGAGCAACGCCGGCCTGCCCACCGGCGACATCGAGCCGCTGTATGAGCAACTGCAACGCATCGCCGCCCGCTTCGAGGGCGCGCTGGTCGAGCGCAAAAGCTGGTCGGTCACCATCCACTATCGCCAGGTGTCGGAGCTTGCCAGCCCGGCCATGCTGGTGGAAGTCGACGCCGTCGTCGATGAGTGGCTGGCCGGCATGCCGGGGTTCGAGCGGCTGGATGGGGCAGAAGTCGTCGAAGTGCGGCCGCGCCGCATCCGCAAGAGCCTGGCCGTGCCCTGGCTGCGCGACGAGCTGGCCGCCGGCAGCCGCCTGCTGGTGTTGGGCGATGACCTGACCGACGAGGATATGTTCCGCGAGATCGGGGCGGCCGATGAGTCGGTGCTCGTCGGCCCGCCGCGCCGCAGCCATGCCCGCTGGCAACTCGACGATCCGGCGGCCACGACCGCGTTCCTGGCCTGGCTGGCCGCCGTGCGCGGCGGCGATGTGCGCGACAGCGAACCCTCGCCGGAAGCGAAACGGGCCGGCCGGCCGCTGCCCCGGCGGCTGATCACCCGCTCGCGCGCGCCGGCCGGCGGCCGCGAGCGCTTCGATCTGCTGGTCGTGTCCAATCGCCTGCCGTCCATTCGCCCGGCCCCGGCCGGCGAGCCGAATCGCAAGCGCAACGTCGGCGGCATGGTGGCGGCGCTGCAGCCGGCGCTGCGCGCCCGCCGCGGGCTGTGGCTGGGCTGGAGCGGCCACACCATCTCCAACGACGACGACGATGCGCCCGACATCGGCTTCGATGAACGGCTGGAGCCGCCGCGGGCCTGGATCGATTACCCCGAACGCTGGCACCGCCTGTTCTACAACGGTTTCAGCAACCGCGCTCTGTGGCCGCTGTTCCACTCTTTCCCCATGAACGTCACCTTTGCCGACAAGGAGTGGGAGGCCTATCGCGAGGTCAACCAGGCCTTCGCCGACGCCGCGGGCGAGCTGGTGTCGCCCGACGTGCCCGTGTGGGTGCAAGACTACCACCTGTTGCTGACGGCCGACGCCCTGCGCGAGCGCGGCCATCGCGGCCCGCTGGGGCTGTTTCTCCACATCCCCTTCCCCGCCCCCGACCTGTTCCGCTTGCTGCCCTGGGCCGGGCAACTGGTGGACGGGATGCTCAACTTCGACCTGCTGGGGTTCCAGACCCAGAACGACGTCAATAACTTTCGTCAGACGGTGGCCGAGTTGTCGTCGGCGCGCGTGGGCGACGACCTGGTGGAGCATCGCGGCCGTCGCGTGCGGCTGCGGGCCTTCCCCATCGGTATCATGCCGGGGATGTTCCACATCACTGAGGAGACGGCGGTGGTCGAGGAAGTCGATTCGCTGTTGCGGGCCATCGCCCCCGGCCGTCTGGTGCTGGGCGTCGACCGGCTGGACTATACCAAGGGCATTCCGGAGCGGCTGGCGGCCTTCGGCCACCTGCTGGAGCGGTATCCCGAATGGCGCGGCCAGGTGTCGCTGGTGCAGATCTCGGTGCCGTCGCGGGCCGATGTGCCGGAATACATGGCCCAGCGCACGCGCATCGAGAACATTGTCGGGCGCATCAACGGCGAATACGGCGACGCCGTGTGGGTTCCGGTGCGTTATCTCTATCGCAGCTACCCGCCCGACCAGCTGGCTGCTCTCTATCGCGCCGCCGACGTCGGCTATGTGACGCCGCTGCGCGACGGCATGAATCTGGTCGCCAAGGAGTACGTGGCCTCGCAGGACCCGGAGGACCCCGGCGTGCTGCTGCTGTCGCGCTTCGCCGGCGCGGCGGTTGAGCTGAACGCGGCGGTGTTGACCAACCCCTGGCACGCCGACGGCGTGGCGCGCGACCTTGACCGCGCCCTGCGCATGGGCCTCGACGAGCGCCGCGAGCACCACGCGCAGCTCCTGGCCGCCGTGCTGCGCACCACGGCCGTCGATTGGGCCGAGAACTTTTTGGAAGCGCTGACGGCGATTGGGGCGTAGGGGTCAGTTAGCACTCAGGGCTCAGGGCCCACAATCCCGTATAGCAACACGTCCCAATAGCGCCCCTTGTACTGCTCCTTGTCGACGAGGCGGCCTTCGAGCGTCAGGCCGGCCTTTTCCAGGACGCGGGCCGAAGCGACGTTATCGGCCACCGTCCAGGCGGCGATGCGATGGAGGCCCAGTTGCTGAAAGCCGAAGCGCAGGAGTTCGCGCACGGCCTCGGTGGCGTAGCCGTGGCCCCATTCGTCGGGGGCCAGCTCATAGCCGATTTCGGCCTCGTGGGAATCGGCCGTCGAGCGCCGGATGCCACAGTTGCCGATGAGGCGGCCGTCTTCCTTCAGCGTGACGGCCAGCTGATAGCGCGTGCGCGGCCGTTGCTGCTGCTGCTCGATGAACATGTTGACGAAATCGCGCACGTCGGCCTCGCTGCGCTCCGTCCATTCGTAGAGGCGGAGGTAACGCGGATCGCGCTGGTAGGCCAGCACTGCCGGCCAATCGCCGGCGGTGAAGTCGCGCAGGAGCAGGCGCGGGGTGCTCAGGGGAAGCGCGTTCAACTTCTACCGCCGATTCGGGACGCCGCAGCCCGGCGCGAGGCGGTTGGGTCTGTCAACGGTGGGCTGCCCGACTGAGACCATATCGGATATGGATGTTGTCGATTGAATCCGGCCGTTTGAGCCGCGTTGCCTGTTCCGCCCTGATCATCCACCTTTACCGAACTCATGCCGATCTCCTTGGCTATTTATCCCATACACGAAAGGCCAGTTCAATGTCTTTTGCCCGCGGCGCGGGAGACGTCATCCAGCAGATGGCGCGATAGTTGTCTTGCATGACATATGTCACACCCACTTGATGCTATTTGACACTGGCATCGCCGCGCCGCCGCCTTATAATTCCCGTACCTTAGTTGCTCAGGAGACATTATCAATATCATGGATGAGATAACCAAAAACGGCTTATCGCGCCGCAACTTCCTGAAGTTCGCGGGCCTGACCGGCGTCGGGGCCGGGCTGGCCGCCTGCCGCATCGAAAACCCGACGGCGCTGGTTCCGGCGGCGCAGGCCACGACCGCCGCGACCACGGAGCACGACATGGAGGCGGCCCCGCCGCCCACCACCGCCGCCGACGCCGCGGCCGAGATGGATGCCATGCACGAGGCGGGCATCAAGACCTTTGTTGACGGCATCGGCAGCAACCCCGGCTTCTGGGGCACACCGCTGGAGTTTACCATGGACGGCGACACCAAGGTCTTTGAACTGACCTGCGCCGAGACCCAGTGGGCGGTTGAACCGGATTTCGTGATCAATGCCATGACCTACAACGGCATCCTGCCGGGCCCGGTGATTCGCGTCACCGAGGGGGACAAGGTGCGCGTGCTGGTCCACAACGAGATGACCCAGAGCACCAGCGTCCACTGGCACGGCGTCATCGTGCCCAACAACATGGACGGCGTGCCCTACATCACCCAGCCGCCGATCAAGCCGGGCGAGACCTTCACCTATGAGTTCCAGACCAAGAACGCCGGTTCGCACATGTATCACTCCCACCACAACGCGGCCGAACAGGTGACACGCGGCCTGTTGGGGGCATTCCTCATCGATCCGAAGGACAAGAGCCAGGAACCGGAATACGACAGCGATTACGTGCTGATCCTCAACGATGCCAGCACGGGCTTCAGCATCAACGGCAAGGGCTTCCCGCACACCCAGCCGATTGTCGCCAAGCTGGGCGAGAAAATCCGCATCCGTTACATGAACGAGGGACTGGTCATCCACCCCATGCACTTGCACGGGCTGGAGCAACTGGTCTTCGCCAAGGACGGCTGGAACCTGCCGCAGCCCTATTATGCCGACACGGTGAACATTGCTCCCGGCGAACGCTACGACGTGATCGTCGATTGCCACACGCCGGGTATCTGGGCTTTCCACTGCCATATCCTGAGCCACGCCGAGAGCGCCCACGGCATGTTCGGCATGGTCACGGCCGTCGTGGTCAACGAGTAACCCGTACCGCCATCTAACAGATTGCGTTCGGCTTGTAGCGCAATCTGTTAGATGGCGGCCTGCCGCAAGCTGGGCAGCTTGCGCTACAGGCTCAACAAAAAACCGTCAACCCCGCGGCATCGGTTCGTGGGGTGGCGCTATCGCCCGGCGGGCTATTGCCCCCGCGTACGCGCCCACGATGCCCACGCCCAGCGCCAACACGGCCGCGACATTCCCGTACTGTTACAAAAGAAATATAATCCACAAATTACACAGATTAGCCTCCGTGCATTAACCTCTAACGAGTGACGAAAGCGCTCTGAATTCGTCGCTCGTCATTCGTCATTCGTCGTTCGAATCAATCGAACAGGCCCGGCTGCCCGGCCCCGCCGTCGTCCTTCACCCGTCCGGCCGCCTTGAATGTCCGCTCCGTGGGCGGCATGTCGACCCGCGCCCGCCCGGCCAGCAGGTCGCCCACGGTCAGAATTTGCAGGCGCGGGTGGGTCGTGCCCCAGCCGGGCGACTGGTAGAACCCGGCCGCCACCGCCTCGCGGGTCATCTCGGCCGTCGGCGGCTCCAGCGACAGGAAGACGCCCAGCGCCGCCCCCTCGCGCTCCACCGTGCCCACCAGATCGCGGATGTCGCCGCTCTTGACCTTGCCGCTTTTGACCTGCACGATGACCCGCTTGGCCTTCCCGCCGGCCTCGTCGATGAAGGTGATCAGCCCGTCGATGCCCCGGTCGGCGCCCTTCTTGCCCTTCTTGCTGCCCGCGTCGCCGCCGTAGGGCCGGGCGCGGATGAGCGACAGCGCCCACCACTGGAACTGGAAGCGGTCGTCGCGGGCCAGTTGCCGCGCCCCCTGCTCGGTCGTCGGCTCGCCGATGACCGCGAAGGCGGCGTCGGGGAACATCTGCGTCAGGCGGTACTTCTGCAGGGCGATGGACAAATGGGTGACGTCGATGCCGATCCAGCGCCGGCCGAGCTTCTGGGCCGCGGCGATGGTCGTGCCGCAACCGCAAAACGGGTCGAGCACCACGTCGCCCTCGTTGCTGCCGGCGCTGATGATGCGCTCCAGCAGGGCCAGCGGCTTTTGGGTGGGGTAGCCGAGTTGTTCCGCACTCATCGCACGGATTTGTTGAATATCGTCCCAAGTATCGCCAACCATTACACCTTTTTGTTCATCCAAGTATCTCTTAAGCATTATTCTGCCGTTTGGCTTTGAAGGGTAGAGTAGCTTGCCTTGCTGGTCTAATTTCTGCATCGTCTCAGGGCTGTATCGCCAGCCTCTGGTAGGTGGATGAAAACCCTTCCAGATATACCAACCATTGGGCTTTCCAGTATCTTGGTTTATGGCAGCCATGCCCCCTCCTGCTGGGGCACTCATGTCTCCAGTGTTAAAACGTCGTGCACCGATTGGCACAACTTGGGTCTCAATCTCATTTTTCGTCATCTTGCGAACACTTCCATCTGGTAATTCCAAATAGAGATACCATTCCCGAAGGGTTCTATCAGGGTAGGATTTAAACTGAGGGTTGAGAGTGTAAGTAGTTGATTTGGTATAAAAAAGTATGTGATCAGTTATGGATGCCCATTTGCTCTTTACATCACTATGAGCGTCACTTCTGATCCAATTGATATGACTGCGAAAATTTAGTGGGCCAAATATCGTATCCAGCACGATCTTCAAATAATGACTCGCCGTCGGGTCGCAATGCAGGTACAGGCTGCCCGTCGGCTTGAGGACGCGGTGCAGTTCCACCAGCCGGGCGGCCATCATCACCAGGTAGGCCATCATCTGATTGCGGCCGATGAAACCGTGCAGCGCGTCGATCATCTGCGACACGTGGGGCGGCGCGTTCTCCAGCAGTTCGTAGTAGGTCCGCTCGGCGGCCCGGTTCCAGTGCCAGGTGTCCTCGAAGGCGGCGATCTGCGCTTCGCTCTCCGCGCCGCTCTCCTGCCGGAACAGCACGTTATACGTCCGGTTGCTGTTGAACGGCGGGTCGAGGTAGACCAGATCGACCGACGCATCAGTCACGTATTCGCGCAAAATCGGCAGATTGTCGCCGTAGAACAGGGTATTGGTGGTGATTGGAGCGGGCATGGGGGGATTATAGTAGGGGTCAGGCGACGGGCAAAGGTGTTGTTGGCAATGCGGGGTCTGGCTGGCCGGTTGTCTGACGGTCTTGGGGGAGCCGGTTTGGAAACCGGCGCTACAGGCCGCTTTCCAGCCGATAGGCCTCGACCCTCCAGTCAATCGCCAGCCCACTGACCCCGACGATCTTCACCACCGGCTGCCCTGTCCCGCCGTCGATGACCACGCGGGCCTCGGTGCTGGTGGTGGCCTGTGGGGCGCGGCCGAGCGTCGTGTGGCCGCTGAGCCAGCCCGCCCCCGGCGCGTCGTAGGCGTGGGCCAGCGCGACCAGCGAATAGACCTCGCCCACCACCGGCGGGTCGGGGACGCCCAGGGCCAGCAGCAGCAGCGCCCCGCCGCCCAACGGCCGCCCGAACTCGACGGTCGCCGGCGTCAGCCCCACGGTGCGGGCCGTGCCGCGCAGGTCCACGCCGCCGAAGTGGGTCTCCAGCGGCGCGGCCGAATCGCCCACGGCCGTCCGGTGGCGCCACCAGGCGGCCACCTCACCCAGCGCGCCCAGATCGTCCTCCGTGAAGCGGCCGCCCCCGCCGGCGCGCTCTCCGGCCGCCTCGTCTCCCACGCTGCCCGGCAACACAATGCGCTTGATCATGGTTACTCCAACCACCCCACGATCTCGCCCTCGCCCAGCCGCTGGTAGAGGATGCGGTTGAGGGCGTTGAGGTAGGCCAGCTCCAGCCGCCGCGTGTTGGCCGCCAGCTGGCCCATCAGCAGGCTGCTGTTGTTCGTCGGGGCGGCCTGCTCGCCGGCCTGCTGCCGCCGCGCGGCGGCGAACAGGACGTATTGCAGCAAGACGTGGTGATGCTCGGCGGGCACGGTCAGGTAGTCGCCGGCCGACAGGTCGGCGGCGTGCGGCCGCAGATAGCGCACTGTCAGCGTCTCCCCCGCCTCGGGGTCGAAGCTGAGCAGCAGCAGCGGCGGCGCGGTCAGGTCGTGGGACGGCAGCACGTCGTAGTGCCGGTCGGCCGCAAACCCGGCCGACTTGCGGCGGCGGCGGTATAGGCAGGCGGGCGGCTCGCGGTCGGCGGGGTACTCGACGCTCAGCACCGCCGTGGCGTCCCCCGGCAGCGCGTAGCGCCGCTCCCCGGCCACGGCCGCCAGCGTCGCCTCGCTCGCCCGCGGCAGGTGCTGCGAGTACTCGCGCACGGCCTCGCCCACAAAGCCGAGCAGTTCGCCGTCGGCCCACGTCGTTCCGGCCACGTCGCCCAGCGCGGCGCGCACCTCGTCGAGCAATTCCCCGGCCGTTACCGCGTAGGGGGCGGCCGCTCTGGTTCCTGTTCCTGTTGACATAAATACCTCTGTCGTTTGAGCCTGGCAGGGGAGAAAGGGAGAAGGGGCGCGCTCTTTCCGCCTTTCTCCCTATCCCCATTCCTATGCTACGGTCTCCGTGTCGGGGTTGGTGAAGTTCCAGCCGGATTTCTGACGCCAGATGTAGATGGTTCCGGGGTCGAGGTAGAAGGTGATCTGGCCGTATTGGTTGGTGCGGCCGGAAGCGACGACGGTGGAGCCGCCGCTGTCGGTGGTGGCCCACACATCGGCGTCGGGGATGGGGTCGGATGTGTCGGCATCGGTCAATGTGTACACAAACTCGGATGCGCCGGGGCCGGGGGAGTTGCCGGAGATGCTGGAGACTTTGGCGTCTAGGCGGTTGCCGAGTATCCAGCCGGCGGTGCCGGATGAGTAGGCTGCGGGGACGGTGGTTGCCCATGGGTCGGTGGCGCTGCCGCCGGCGTCGTTGAGGGCTTCGCCGGTGGAACCTACGGTGAGATGGGGGGACAATGCTTCGTCCCAAACGGCATCGGCGATTGAGGCGGCGGAGGCGGAGCCGGCTGCGGCGTCGTCGAGGGCTTCGCCGGTGCTGCCGCTTGTGGAATGGCCGCTAAGGGCTTCGTCCCAAACGGCGTCGGCGATTTCGTTGAGTGCGCTGGCGGCGAGGGCGTCTGAGGTGATGGCGTCGGTGTTGATGGCGGCGGCGGTGATAAGGTCGTCGGCGATTTCGACGGCGTGGACTTGGAGTTTGTCGGTGGAGATTAGACTGTCGTAGACGTTGGCGGGGAGGATTAGAAAGTCACGCCAGACGGGGAGGGCGCCGGATTCGGCGACGGCGATGCGGAGATGGCCGAGGGTGTTGGTGTCGGTGGAGTTGAGGCCGCAGGAGTAGTAACCGGCTTCCATGTGGGAGCAGGAACCGGAGTCGTTCTTTTGGGCGAAGGTGCCGGCGTTTTTGGATAGACGGACGTCGGCTTGGGAGATGGTTAGTCCGGTTTCGGCGGTTTTGCCGTCGGTGTCGTCGAGGAAGGGGCCGAGGACGACGGTGACGCTGGTGGATTGCTTGAGGTACATTAGAGTCCTCCGGCGGGGGCGACGGCGATTTGGAGGGCGTCGGCGGGGAGGGTGGGTAGTTGTTTGGCTTGGTCGGGGGTGAGGAAGATGACGCGGACGACTTGGCCGGGCTGGAAGTTGCGGACGATGACGATGGATTCGGCCGTGCCGGGGGAGAGGGCTGGGGAGCCTGTTCCTTCGGCGGGGGCGCGCTGGTCGGTGGGGGTGAGGGTTTTGATGGTCATGGGTTAATCCTCATTTGCATCTGGTGCATGGTGCGGGGGGGCTGGGTGCTGCCGCCGCCGCCGGGGGTGTAGGTGATGACGACATAGAAGGTGGTGAGGGCCATGGGTCGGGCCTGGGTGTTCTTGATGTAGATGGTGAGGCCGGAACCCCAGAGGACGGAGAGACCGGAGTGGGTATAGGATTCGTCGGCCCATGTGTTGGTGGCGGTGTTGTTGCCGGATTCGGAAGTTTGGGTTCCGCCGCCTTGGGGGGTGAAGGAGTAGCCGAAGACGTGATTGGCGTTGGATCCGCCGGTGCGTTTGACACGGGCGTGTATGACGATTTCGGTGATGGTGTCGCCGGTGGAGAGGGAAGGGGAAAGGGTGAAGGTTTGGACGGTGTTGGAAGAAGAACCGGAGTCGATATAGGTGGTGTCGTCGTCGTCGGGCTGGTTGACGGCGACTTGTTTGGATGCTCCGGCGGATAGGGTCCAGTCGTTGGGGGTGGTGGTGCCATTGACTTGGGTGGTGGTGGTGGACATGGGTTACTCCTGATCGGCGTTGGGTTCGGGCTGCGGCTTGATCTCTTTGATGGCCCGGACGCGCCGGAGCGGCGCCGGGCCGGGCGTGACCAGGGTCGCCGTGAACTTGCGGCCGTCGGCCGCCACGACCACCAGCGTCCCCGCCCGCCGGTCGGCCCGCAGCGCCCACACCTCGGCCCACGACAAACCCAGCCCAGCCAGTGCGATTTGTAATTCGTCCATGAGTCCCTCCGGGAAGTGACGAGTGCCGAACGACAAGTGACGAACCGGAAACCGCGTCCAAACTCGTCATTCGTCACTCGTCATTCGTCACTCAGGCGGCGTTCCGCTTGCCGATGCCGCGCGCGCCGTTGACACCAACGGCGAATTCGTCGCGCACCTTGATCGGCAGCACGTCGTTGCTGAACATCAGGCCGCTCGTCTCGCTGACCACGGCGAACAATTCCGGGATGGGGTGCTGCCGCCCGCCGGGGCTTTGGCTGTAGCTCATCTGGATCACCGGGAAGAGCGCGGGATCGACGACGTAGGCCCAGTCCGTTGCGTCTGTCCAGTCGGGGACTACGAGCGGGATCGGCCGCGGGTCGGCGAAGCCCCGCGCCTGCGCCTCCGGCGTGTAGGCGGTGGGCATCCCTTCGCCGTAGCCCAGGATGCTCAGCGCCGTGTCATACAACTCGGCCGGCACCAGCAGGAAGCGCGGGAACACGCCCAGCGGCTTGCCGCTGCCCAGCTCGACCTGCTGGAAGCACTCGCTGCGAGCCGCCCGCCAGGCCGTCGCATCCGTCCCCAGCGCCGTCGTCGCCAGATTGCCGTGGTCGACGTGGAACAGCGCCTTGCTGTCCTGGGCCAGCGTCGGCCCCACGCCGCTGTTGGCCGTGAACAGCGCGCTGACGGCCGCCGAGCGCGTGCGCACCGCCGCCGCCGCCAGCGCCCGCGGGATGGCTTGCAGCTGCATGATGTCGCCGTTCTTGATCATCTCGCGGGTGATGCCCACGTAGCCGCCGCGCTTGACGAAGGCCGCCGTCTCCTGGGCGTCGGCCACGTCCAGCTCGGTGTAGGCCGCGCCCTCGCTGACCGCCGGCAGATTGCCGATGCCGCCCAGCGTGATCCACTTCATGTCGTGCAAGCGGCCGTCGTTCGGCTCCACGGCGGCCACGCGCTCATACCAGCGATAGTGCTCCAGCGCCGCAAACTGCTCCGTGATGACCCGGTTCATGGCGTCCACAGCCAGGTTGGGCAGCGTGCTCGTGGTCGCCCCGCTGAACTGCACCCGGCGGCCGTCGAACACGCCGCGGAAGTAGACATCGCCGGTCAGGGCCACGTACAGGTCGCCAAACGAGCGCAAATTCGGCGGCGGCGTGGGCGCGCCGGCCGCGCCGAAGAAAAAGCCCAGCAGCTCCCGCGCCTCGTCCAGCGGATCGCGCAGCTGGTAGCCTCGCGCCGAACGCCCGGCCGCGCCCAGACCATCCAGCCGTACCACCTCTGCCTCGCGCAGCGCCGCCAACTCGGCCCGCGCCCGCTCCACGGCGGCGTAGACGTCATCGGCCGTCTCGTATGCCCCCGCCCCCAACCGCTCTTGCACCACCGCCGGCAGCCCCGACGCGCGAATGACCGCCGTGGCCGTCGCCGTCTTCAGCGCCCCCAGCCAATCGTCGAACGGCGAGGCGGCGGCCGAGAACCCAGCGCTCCCGGTCGCCGCGCCCGCGCCGTCATTCTTCCCAACCACCGCCTGGGGGGTCACGGCCGTCGCCTCGCCCCCACCCCGCACCAACGCCACGCGCCGCACCTCTGTTACATCTGTCTCGTGTGTCATGCCGCTGTTCTCCTTTTGTGTCTGTCGCCCCGTCTTTGAACCGTCTATATGGAGCCGGCCCCGACGCTCATCTTGCTTAACCGTTTGACTATGCGAATGTATTATCCCTTCTCCACGCCTGACTGAATCCTGTCCCACTGGAAACTGCCCCACTGAATACTGCTCCGTTGAACGCTGCTCCACTGATGACCACCCTCCTATCCTCGCCCCTTCGCTGGCCGGGAACATCACCACGTCGGCCGACTCCACCATCGTGAGCGCTGTCACCGTCCGCCCGTCGGCCGCCAGCCGGGGATAGAACACGATGCTGATGCCCAAATCCGGCGTCTCCTCCTCGCCGCCGTCGGCCAGCCATTGATCGAGCAAATCGAGCACCGGCCGCGTCTCGGCCGTCTCATAGGCCACCAGCCGCCCCACGGCCGCCCCGCCGCCCGGCCCTCCGGCCACCCAGCCCACGTCGCGCCACACCCCCACCAGACGCCGCACCGAAGGCCCGCCGGCCGCGTGGTCGGCGAAACAGGCCAGCCCGCGAAACAGCCCTTCGTCAATCGCCCGGCGGATAGCCTCGGCCGTCACCACGTAGCCGCCCGCCTCGCCCGTCATCGTTCGCGTCGGCCCCGCGGCGATAAGCGTGCCGATAAACTGCCGTCGTTCAGACATACTACCCTCCGGGATAATGACGAATGACGAGTGACGAATGACGAGTGACGAACCCGCCACCTTCCCGCGCACCTCCAATTCCTGATTCCCAATTCCTGATTCCCAATTCGTCATTCCTGATTCCCAATTCGCAATTCCTCCAGAATCATGTCGGTCAGTCCCGGCGACATCGGCTCGCCGGCGAACTTGAAGATCAACGGCAGCATCTGCCCGGCCAGCGTCGGCGACCAGCCCGGCATGGCCCCCACCAGCGCGGCGAACGCCCCCGTCAGCCGCTCGGCGGCCAGCGCCAGGCTCTCGTTGTCCTCGCGGCTGATGTCGGGCAACTCCACGCGAATGGCTGCCCGCTCCGGCCGCCGCCGCGCCAGCCCCGCCTCATAGGCGCGCTCATAGGCTGTGTGACACAGGTCAACCACCACGTACTGCAAATGGCGCTGCCGCCGCCGCAACCGCCGCAGCGCCGGGTCCTGCATGGCCCCGGCCACGGCCCGGTTGAGGTCGCCGCCGTCGCCGTGCCAGTGCGGCGGCTGGCCGCTGCCCGCACTGATCGCCTGGCGCAGCGCCCGCAGATCGTGCTGCGCGTCCAGCCCGCGCAAATTCGGCGCGACCATGTTCCACTGCTCGCCCTCATCGTGGACGACGATGCTGCCCGGCTCCGGCGGCGCGCTGTACTGCTCGGCCTTGGCGCTGACCCGCCCCGTGGGCACGGTGACGAACCACAGGAAGGCCCGCGCCGCCCAGTTCAGGCGCACGCGATCTTCCAGCATCCGGTTATACCAGCGCAGCGCCGGCAAGATGCTGCCCAGCTCCGACTCCCCCAGCAGCGCCCCCACGGGCCGGTTGATGCTGTAGTGCACCATCACCGCCTCGGCCGCGGCCGCGTCGGGATGTTGCGGCGACAGGAAGAGCTTGCCAGTGACGAGTGACGAACGACGAGTGACGAGTTCGGAGGCGCGCTCGTCACTCGTCGTTCGTAATTCGTCACTCTTCACTATATAGGCCATCTCCCGCTCCCAGTCGTTCTCGGCCGTCACGATCTCCACGATCTCCGACTTGGGCACGGCGCGGACGTAGCTCAGGCCGTCGGCCGGGTTGCGGAACAGCGCCAGGAACAGGTCGCCCGCCCGGCTCAACTCGTCCATCAGATCGGGCAGCCGCAAGTCGAGCCGGTTCTGCGGATGGTGCCAGAACGCATCGACAAAGCGGCCGATCTCCCCCGGCCCCACCGGCGTGATCCCGTCGCCGACCGTGTAGTCGGTGATGAGATCGATGATGCGCTTGGCATAGGGGTTGGCCCGCCACGCCTCCAGCGCGTTGCGATACTGCGCCTGTCGCGCCGCGTCGGGCCGGCCGGCCGCGCCGCCCACCGCCCGGCCGATCGCCGGCCAGCCCCCCGCCTCGTCACGCAAATCGGCCGTCGCGTTCAGCCTTTTCTTCAATCGATCAATAATTAACATAACGTCACCTACCTCTACATCGCGCGCGGGAGCGGGCCGGTCCGGCGCATTTGGTCGATAAATGAAAACCAATTGAACAGTGAATGGACTGTAATCCGGCCCGCGCCATCCGCTATGCTTGCCGCATCAATCACACCGTCAGGCCCGTCCTGAAAATCAAGGAGATCATCATGAACAACGTAAAGACCCTGCAAGCCGCCCACGCCGCCTTCAGCGCCCACGATTTGGTCGCGGCCACGGACGACATGCGCGACGACGTCGTTTTTTACTCCCACGCCGCCGGGGTGACGCTCGACTCGGCCGCCGCCTTCCGCGAATTCATGGGCATGTACTACGCCATGTCATCCGACATCCGCATCATCGATGCCGAATACATCGCCGCGGGTGACAAGGTCGTCGCCCAGTTTCATGCCGTCGGCGTCAACGACGGACCGTTCCTCGGCTTCCCGGCCACCGGCCGCGAATTCTCGCTCGACGTGGCCGAAGTCTGGCGTTTCGACGACCAGGGCCGCCTGGCCGAAGGCCATAACTACGCCGACAGCCTGGGCCTGCTCATCCAGTTCGGCCACATCGCCGTCCCCGCCTGAACCATTGCGAATGGCGAATTGCGAATGAAGAGATGCCTCCTCATTCGTAATTCGTAATGCCTGATTTCTGGGGATAAAAGCCGGAAATCGTAAGCACACTCGTAAGCCCAGCGCGGCAAGATAGCATGGTGGACACTCCGGCCCCTTGTCCCACACGATGAACCGATCTCCTCCGTCACCCGCAGAGGATTCAGCACTTCGCTACAGCGCTTATGCCGCCTCGGGCACGCTGTTCATCGCCTTTGCCGGTCTGCAACTGTGGCGGCGCGTGCCCCGCTTCGAGTGGCAAAACACCCTGGAAGCGCAACCCGCCAATCGCCTCTACGTGCGCGACTTGGCCCAATACTATTACCTGCGCGGGCTGGCCGGGCTGGCCGGCGACATCGGCCGCAGCGCCGACCGGCTGCGGGCGCGCCTCGACCCACACGGCTACGCGCGGCTCGTGTGCTTCGGCGCGTCCATGGGGGGGTTTGCCGCCCTGCTCTACGGCGCATTGCTCGGCGCGGATGAAGTCCATGCCTTCTCGCCCGTGTGCTACCTGCCCTCGCGCTCTCTCCTGCAGGTCGCGACGCAAATTCGCACCGGTAACTGGCGGTTGATCGCCAAACACATCGAGTTGCGCCTCGACCGCGCCGCCGACCATCGCCGCTACTTCCGCGCCAGGCCGCACCTGCAGGCCGACAACGGTCGCACCCGCTACTTCGTCTACTACGGCCGCCACGCCCCCGACGTGCGCAACAGCGGCAGCCTCGCCGGCCTGCCGCGCGTCACGCTGTTGCCCCACGACTATCCCCACCATAATCTGGTCGGGCATCTGAAAAACAACGGCCAACTGGCCCCCATCGTCTCCGGCGCGCTCACTCACCCGCCGTCCCCTGTGGCCGATTCCTGATTCCCAATTTCCCGGCCGCGTCCTCCACGGCGATCGTCCCGATCAGCCACAGCAGGATGACGTTGATCGCCTGCCACACCTCATCCGGGAAGCCCGGCAGCCAGGCAAACACGGCCGTCTGCACCACCGCCACCACCGCCAGCCAGAACTTCCGGCTCCGCCACAACGATTCCAATGGGTTCATGATTCCTCCTGACGAGATACGAGATGCGAGATGCGAGATGGGAAATACGAAATACGAGTTGAGGACGACGCCCGGCACGTTGTGTTGTTCACCGGCGGCCGCGCCGCTCTGCTGAACCGGGTCAAACGGATGCGCCGCCGTTCCGCCCGTATTTCGTATCACCCGCTCCGAACTTGCGTTCTGATGTCAAGATAACAAAAAAGCCCGCGCCCAGGCTATTCGATTTTCGGCGTCCCTGATTTTGGGGCCCGGCTGTGGAATCACGTGGCGGGACAAGCCGCGCGCGGCGGCGGTCGGAAATCGAATGGCGTCGCCTCCCGCCGCCGTGCTACGCTGCCAACAGAAACCGGGTGTTGCCTCAGACCCCGGTCTCCCACCTGCTGTTCCGCCATATGATCCCCTGCGGGGGGTGTGCGGATATCGAGCTTTCGGGAAAAGCCCGGTTGCCGTCGGAAGTCATGATGTCAAACAAAACGCCTTGCTCCTATCTCACCCGGCGCGGCCGGCCCTGCCGCAACCCGGCCGCGCCCGGCAGCAACCCGCCGGCCTGCCCCCGCCACCGCGACCGGCCCGCGCCCCAGGCCCGCCAGCCGGCGCTGCCCCTGTACGCGCCGGCCGCCCCCCTTCCCGCGCGGCCCCGCGCCACCCACTTCTATCTGCCCGCGCCCGCGGCCGACGCCCTGCGCGCCCTGGAGGCCGACGCGCCCGCCGGCGATCTGCAATCGGAGATCGACCTTGTGCGCACCGTCCTGCGGCAGTTGCTGGCCTACCTCAACGAGTCGGCCGGGGACATGCCCCCCGACGAACTGCGGCGCGTCTCGGGCCTGCTCTTCACCGGCGCGCGCACCGTCGCCCTGCTGCTGGGCAAGCGCCCCGCCCGCCCCGACGACCTGGCCGACTGGATGGTCGCCGCCCTCAAAGAAATGAGCGACCAATACGGAAGAGAGTTATAAATGACGAATGACGAATTAAGAGCTTTGTAACCGAACTGTTTCACGTGCTGGCTGGGGGTTGCAAACCCACCGGGCTCGTCATTCGTCACTCGTCATTCGTCAATTCCCATGCGTCCCGCCAACTACCTCCTGTCCGACATCGCCGCCTTCTCGCGCATCCTCATCGGCGTGCCCCTCTACCCCTACCAGGTCGAAGCCCTGCGCGCCGTCATCGACTCGGTACTCAATCGCCGCGGCCGCGAATTCCTCCTCGTCTTCCCCCGCCAGTCGGGCAAAAACGAGGCCATCGCCCATCTGCTGGTCTACTTGCTGACCGTCTTCCAACGCCACGGCGGCCAGATCGTCTACGGCGCGGTCGGCGACGGGCTGGGCCGGGGCATGCGACGGCTGGAGGAGCGGCTCGACACCCCCTGGACACGCGGCCGCTGGCGGCGGTCGGGCCGGCCGCGCCGCTACACGCTCGGCCGCGCCTCGGTCGTCTTCATCAGCAGCCACCCCGGCGCGGCCGCCCGCGGCGAAACGGCCGACCATTTGCTGATCCTCGACGAGGCCCAGGCCCACGACCCCGCCCACGTCGAAGCCGTCTTCACCCCCATGCGCGCCGCCCGCCGCGCCACAGCCGTCTATCTGGGAACCGTGCACACCACGGCCGACTTCCTGTGGGCCAAGAAGACGGAGCTGGAAGCGGCCCAGGCCCTCGACGGCGTGCGCCGCGTCTTCCTGGTGGGGCCGGAACAGGTGACGGCCGCCAATCCCGACTACGCCGCCTTTTTGGCCGAGCAGGTGCGCCGCTACGGCCGCCACCACCCCATCGTCGCCGCCGAATACTTTCTGGAGCCGCTCGATGGCGCGGGCGGCCTGTTCCCCCCGTGGCGGCTGGCCCTCATGCGCGGCGACCATGCTCGCCAACGCGCGCCCCGGCCCGGCGAACTCTACGTGGCCGCCATCGACCCCGCCGGCGGCGACCCGGCCGCGGCCGAACCCGGCGCGCCACTCGACAATCCCGGCCGCGACTTCACCGTGGCGACGATCTTCCGGCTGCGGCAATCGGCCCACGCCGGGCCGATCTACGAGGCGCTGGACGTGTTCACCGATCACGGCTCGCGCCACTTCCAGAGCGCGCCGGGGCAAACGGCGCTGGCCGAACGCCTGCTGGCCTGGCTGCGCCACTGGGAGGCCGCCCACGTGATCATCGACGCCGCCGGCGTGGGCCAGGGGCTGGCCGACTGGCTGGCCGAGCGCTACGGCCGCGCCCGCCTGACCCCCTTCCCCATCGGCAGCGCCGCCGTCAAGGCGCGCCTGGGCAGCGACTTCCTGGCCCTGATCGACACCGGCCGCTTCCGCTACTGGGCCGGCGACGCCGACGAGCCACTGTCCGACGGCTGGTGGTTTTGGCAACAGGCCGCGGCCTGTGCCTACACGCTGGGGCCGGGCGGCCGATTCGACCACGACCTGCGCTGGGCCGTGCCCGACAGCGCCCGCGCCGCCACGCCCCTCGGCCCGCAAGCCGTCCACGACGACCGCTTGTTGTCGGCCGCGCTGGTGGCCGAGATCGAGCGGCGGCGCGCCGGCGGCCGTCTGCCCCTCGGCGCGTCGCTCAGCCGGATCGTATCCGGTACGATTGACCTCTAGGCATCGGGGTTCTCAAGTAGGTTTATCCGCAGATTTCGCAGATTACGCAGATTTCAAGAAGGCATCTTTAATCTGTGTAATATGTGGTTTCTTCCCATCGTGGATCATCTTTAAACTCGCCTCTCATCGTTCAAAGCCCGCGCCTTCCAGGAAATCCTGTTGCCGCAGATACCTCAGCACCGTGTCCGAAAACCCGGTGTGCGACTCGCGGGTATATTTGATCACGGTATAGATCTGGGCCAGGTTTTGCACGCCGGAGCCTTCGATGCGCGCCCGCAGTTCGGGAAAGCTCATGTAGCGCTCCCAGCCCTTGCGGTTGCGCTCGGCATAGATGGCGGCGATGTCGTCGTCGCTGTAGTCGTGGTAGGTCTCATAGTGGACGAGGCCGTCCAGCGGCAGCCGGTCGCGCGGGGCGGGGTCTTCGTCGGGCCAGCCAAGCGAGAAGCCGACGACGGGCACGACCCCCGGCGGCAGAGCCAGGATGCGACCGATCGCGTCGCAATTAGCCAGCGTGCTGCCCATGTAGCAGATGCCCAGCCCGCGCGCCTCGGCCGCCAGGGCCACGTTCTGCGAGGCCAGCGTGGCGTCGATGGCGGCGATCATGAAGCTCATGAAGTTGTCGAAGTTGTCCGGCGCGTCGCTCAGGCGCAGCCAGTGGCGCATGCGGTGGAAGTCGGCGCAGAAGGTCAGCAGCACCGGCGCGTCGAGCACCATGCTCTGCTCCATATGCGGCTCATACAGCCGCTCGCGCAGCGCCCGGTCGCGGGTGACGATAATCGAGTAGGTTTGCATATTACCCGACGACGACGCCCGCGGCCCGGCGGCCAGCACTTCGGTCAGCAGGTCGTCGGGGACGGGGTCGGGCTTATAGCGGCGAATCGATCGATGGTGGTTGATAACATCAAAGAAGTCCATGAGGCTGTAGTATGCCTCAAAACGCACAGGCCGGCTTGTAGCGCCGGTTTCTTAACCGGCTCCGCTGCTGCCGCCCGCCGGGCAAGAATCCGGCGCCACACGCATGGCACAGAGCAAGAGACCGGGTTTCCAGAAAAACCCGGTCTCTCTGAGCACCCAAGGTCAGTTTACCTCTTCTGCATCGGCAGGTACGTGCGCGCCAGGGACGTGACCGGGCCGGGGCCGCCGGCCGTCACCTCCACCCGGCTGTAGGGCGGCAGGACGAAGGCGGCTCCCCCCTGCGGCTGCACGTCCAGCGGCGACGAATAGGCGTGGAAGGTAGCCTTCCCGGCCGCGGGGTCATAGCCGGCCAGGAACGAACCAGGTGCGGCCGGCATTGCCGTGGCCGGGCCGGCCGCCACGCCCACCGCCTGTCCCGAGGCGACGCGGCCGACATAGACCGCCCCTTGCCGGACTGCCAGATCGAGCGCACCGCCTTCCTGGCGGCCGGAGGTAATACCGCACTGCTCCCGCAACTCGACGGCGATAATGTCGAGGATCAGTTCTGCGTCATCTTCGTTCAACTGCACCCGATCCATGACCAGGAGGACGCGCAGGAGCCGGCTCACAAAGCAACTGAACTGGAGCCCGGTTTCACTGCCGAGGAGGAAGGTGATGCACTCGTCCGTGGGCGACCGGCCGGCCGGCGGGCAAGTCGGCGGGAAATACGCATTTCCGGCCGGGATGGTCTGGCCCTCGACGGTGAGCGTGCCCCGCTCGACCTGCACGACCAGGGACGGCGGCGCGTTTTCGTCGAGGATCGCGCTGAGGTCATTGCAGCAGTCGGCGTCGCCCAGGCCCCACGTGCCGACGAAGCCGCGGCAATTGGCGGTCATGGTGACGGCGAAATGGCCGGCGTCAAAGGGCGGGCTGTAGCTGGGCGGCTCCTTCCATTCGCCGCGCAGCACGCCGCCGTCGGCCGTGCCGCTGACGATACCTTTTCCGTCCAGGTAGGAGCCGCTGACAGTGGACCCGTTCTGAACCAGACGCCATTCGCCCTCGAAGGGCAACCACACGCCCGTCCACCCGCAGGCATCGGACGGCTGGGCCAGCACCGGCCGGCCGGATGAGGGCAGCGCCGCGGCCAGGAGCATGACGAACAGGAGACACACCGCCAACACTGTGACACGCCGCATGATGTTTTCTCCGCGCTCCCCGCCGGGATGAAGAATGATAAGACGTGGGCCAGCATAGCCAATGCACGACCGCGTGTCAAGGAACAAACGCGCCACCCCGGCCTGCGCCGAAGTCCCATTCCGCAAAAAAACCCGCTTTCCCGAGCCCGCCATATGAACGCTCCCTGAGTTGCGTCTCCCCCCAGTAGCCCATCGGCGGTATAGTCCCGGATGCGCGGCCTCCGGCGTGGGTGCCGCGCGCACCGATTCCACAGGCAAGGGAGTCACAACCATCAAGGAGAATTTTGTTGTTATGAAACGCCTTTTGTTGATCACGAGTCTGGTGTTGCTGGTCGCCCTGGCGGCTTGCAGCAACCAGCCGCCCGCCAACCCCACGGCCGAGCCGGTCGTCGAGGCCATCCCCACCGAGGTGCCGCCGACCGAGGTGCCCCCCACCGCCGAGCCGACGGCCGAACCGGCCCCGGCTTTCGAGGCCGACCCCGCCCTCATCGACACCCTCTGGCTGTGGACCAGCCGCGATGCCGCCGAGCCGCTGGATGTAGCGAATCCGGAGAATTATAACCTGCTGTTCAACGACGACGGGACGTTCTTCGCCGGGCTGGACTGCAACCGCGGCAGCGGAACCTACGCCACGCCCGGCGACGGGACGATCAGCATGGAGCTGGGGCCCATCACGCGCGCCCTGTGCGCCGAGGAGTCGCTGTCCAACACGATGATCGCCATGTTCCCCGAAGCCGTCGCCTACACCCTCGAACACGAGGGTGAGGTGCTGGCGATCACCCTGGCCGACGGCTCCGTCGACCGCTATCGCCGGGCCGACACCATGACCGAAGCCATGCCGCCGCTGAAAGACGCCGATACTGGCCTCATCGACCGCGTCTGGCAATGGACCACCCGCGAGGCCGGCGGCCGCACCACCTCCGTCGCCGCCCCCGACAACTACACCCTGACCTTCAACGGCGACGGCAGTTTCTACGCCCGCCTGGACTGCAACACCGGCGGCGGCAGCTATTCGTCCGACGCCCCCGGCAGCCTGACCCTATCGATGGTGCGCACCACCCTCGCGCTGTGCCCGCCGGAATCAATGGCCGGGGAGATGTCCACGCTCTTTGAGCAGACCGTCGCCTATGCCATCGCCGGCGACAACCGCACATTGACCCTCACCCACGAGGACGGCACAGTCGATACCTACGTATCGGCCACCGCCGAGGCCCCCACGCTGGGCGGCACGACCTGGCAGTGGTTGGGCACGACGACCCCCGAAGAGCCGATCACCGTGGCCGACGCCAGCCGCTACACCATCGAGTTCCTCGATGACGGCACGGCGGCCATCCAGGCCGACTGCAACCGCGTCGTGGCCCAGTTCACCGCCGAGGACGGCGCGCTAAGCATCATCCCCGGCCCCATGACGCTGGCCGCCTGCCCCGATGACTCGCAGGGCGATGTCTTTGTCCAGCAGCTTGGCGCGTCCGGCCTCTACTTCTTCCAGGACGGCGACCTCTACATCGACCTGTTTGCCGACGCCGGCACGATGCGCTTCGGCGCCGTGCCCGAGGTAGACCTGCCCGAACCCGCAGCAGGCGCGGCCGTGGGCACAGTCAACGCCCCCGACGGCGTCTTTTTGCGCACCGGCCCCGGGGCCAACTTCGCCGCCGTGGGGGCCGCGCCGCTGGGCGAGTCCGGCACGCTGGCCGGCATCAGCGAGGACGGCGCGTGGTACGTGCTGGAGGCCCCCGCCTTTCCCAACGGCCAGGTGTGGGTAGCGGCGGCTTTTGTGGACGCCGAAAACGCCGGCGACCTGCCTGTGGTCGCCACGCCGGTCAACGTCCCGGCCCAATCGCTCGTCGGCCCCACGTGGCTATGGACGGGCACGACGACGCCAGTCGAGATCATCGACGTGGCCGGCTCCAGCCGCTACACCATCGACTTCTTCGAGGACGGGACGGCCGGCATCGGGGCCGACTGCAACCGCGTGATCGCCACCTGGACGGCCGACGGCCAGAGCATCACCATCACCCCCGGCCCCAGCACCCTGGCCGCCTGCCCCGACGATTCGCAGGCCGACGCCTTCATCCAGCAGTTGAGCAACGCGGCCGTCTTCTTTTTCCAGGGCGACGACCTGTTCATCGATCAGGTCGCCTCGGCGGGCACGCTGCGCTTCACCACCAGCGTGCTGCCGGTGGCCCCGGGCCAGCCGGCCGAAACGCCGGGCTTGCCCTTCCGCGTCGTGTCCTTCGGCCCCACAGGGGCCGAGCAGCCCCTCATCGAGGGCACGCACATCGAGGCGGTGTTCGACCAGACCGGCGGCACGGTCAGCGGCACGTCGGGTTGCAACAACTACAGCGGCCCGATGAAAACGGCCGACGGCGGCTTCGCCCTCGGCCCGTTCGTCAGCACAGCGATGGCCTGCCTGGAGCCGGCGGGGGTGATGGAGCAGGAAGCGGCCTATCTGGCGGCCCTGGCCGGAGCCACCGGCTTCCAGTGGTCGGTGCAGCCCAACTCCTTCATCACCAACGGCCAAATCACCTACGCCTTGCCCGACGGCACGACCGGGGCGATTAACCTCGTCTCGCCGTAGGCAGTCGAGTGGGGAAAGGCAACCGGGCGGCGTGGGCTCCCGGTTGCCTGACCCCCTGCTCCCCTGCTCTCTACCCCCCTCCCTCATCGCCCACCGGCAAACTGAAGAAAAAGCTGCTCCCTTTGCCCTCTTTGCTCTTCACCCAGAGGCGGCCGCCGTGGGTCTCCACGATGTGGCGGGCAATTGCCAGCCCCAGCCCCGTGCCGCTCCCGTCCCGCGTCCGCGCCCGGTCCGACTTGTAGAACCGCTCGAACACCCGGGGCAGGTCGATTTTCGCGATGCCCACGCCCGTGTCACGCACCTCGATGACCACCGTCCTCGCCGGCCGGCCGCCCTCGCCCTCCTCGGCCACCGACGCCGTCACCAGCACCTGCCCGCCCCGCGGCGTAAACTTGATCGCGTTGTGCACCAGATTCGTCACCACCTGCCGCACCCGCTCGGCGTCGACCACAACCGGCGGCAAGTCCGGCGGCAAGTCCACCGCCAGCGCCAGCCGCCCCGCCTCCGCCTGCGGCCGCAGCCGCTCCACCGGCCCCTCCACCAGCTCGGCCGCCGTCGCCGCGGCCAGCCGCAGCCGAATCTGCCCCGACTCGATCTGCGACAACTCCGTCAGCTCCTCCACCATCTGCGTCAGGGTATTGACCTCGGCCCAGGCCTGCTGCAGAAAGCGCTCGGCCGCCGGCGGGTCGTTCACCGCCCCGTCTTGCAGCGTCTCCACCACGGCCCGCAGCGAGGCCAGCGGCGTTCGCAACTCGTGCGACAGATTGCTGATGAAGTCTCGCCGCATCACCTGCAAGCGCCGCACCTGCGTCAAATCCTGGAACAGCACCAGAAAACCGGCCACCCCCTCGCGCCGGAACGGCGTCAGCACCGCCTGCAGAAACAGTTTGGGGCTGATCTCCACCGCCTCGACCTGCTCGCTTTGCTCGCGACGGCCGCGCTGCCACAACTCGATGAGCGCGTGGTGGCGCACTACGGCGGCGAACGACCGCCCCAGCGCCGCCTTCTGGCTCGTGTGCAGCAAGCGACAGGCGGCCGGGTTGATCAGCAGCACCACGCCCGCCTGGTCGGTGATGATCACCCCGTCGGCCATGTGGTCGATGACCGAGGCAAAGCGGCGATAACTCTGGTTCAGGCTCTCGATCTGCTCGCGCTGGCCCTCGGTCATCTCGCCGAAGGCCTGCACCAGGTCGCCGATCTCGTCGCGGCGCTGCGACAGCACGCGGGCCGACGTGTCCCCGGCGGCGATGCGGCGCGCCACGGTGGTGACGTTCTTCAGCGGCTGCGTCAGGCGCGTGGCGATGACCCACGACAACAGCAGCACCCCCACCAAGGCCAGCCCGGCGGCGATCAGCACCGTGCGCCGCACGCAGCCGGCGCTGCCCAGGCAACCCGTGCGCGTCAGGAACAGGTAGAGACCCACCGCCAGCAGGAGTGTGACCGACAGAAAGGGGACGGCGATGCGCCAGTAGAGCTTGGGGATCATGGGGGGCGGTTAACCGTCGAAGCGATAGCCGATGCCGCGCACGGTGACGATGCGCGTCGGCGCGGCCGGGTCGGCCTCCACCTTCTCGCGCAGCCAGCGCACGTGGACATCGACTGTGCGGCTGTTGCCGTCGAATGTCCAGTCCCACACCCGTTCCAGAATCAGATCGCGCGATAAAGCCACCCCTGCGTTGCGCGCCAGAAACAGGAGCAGGTCGAACTCCTTGGGTTTCAGCCGCGCCGCCGTGCCGCCCACGCGCACCTCGCGCCGGCTCAGGTCGATCTCCAGATCGCCGAAGGCCAGCGTCTCGGCCCGCGGTTCGGCCGCCGCGTCGACCCGCTCGGCGGCCAGGTCCTCGCGGATCAGCTCCACACGCCGCAGCAGCGCCTTCACCCGCGCCATCAGCTCGCGCATACTGAACGGCTTGGTCAGATAATCGTCGGCGCCCATCTCCAGCCCCACCACCCGATCCACCTCATCGCTGCGCGCCGTCAGCATCAGGATGGGCAAGCTCATCTCCCGGCGCAGCAGGCGGCAGACCTCGAAGCCGTCGATGCCCGGCAGCATCACGTCCAGCAACAACAGGTCGGGCTGCCCGCGCCGCGCCGTTTCCAGCGCGTCATAGCCGTTGTCGGCCGTCAGGACCTCGTAGCCCTGCCGGCTCAGGTTGTAAGCCACCGTCTCGCGCAGCGTGGCGTCGTCTTCGACCAGCAACACCCGATAGGCCATCGTCTATTTTCCTCTTAGGAACCGGGATTTTTCATCAAAACTTGCTTCCTTAATCGCCGTCCCAACCAACCCCGTCGCTGATCATTCTATCGCCTGCGGCCTGTCTACACAACAAGCCTTCTTGGATATCAGGTTTTTCAAAATAACCCGGTTTCTTAACCGAATACGGTACACTAGACGGATGAACGTCACAGGCACCCCCCAATGCTTGCCGAAAGCCATTGACCTGATCGCCCGTGAGGTCGACCCGCTGCGCATCATCCTCTTCGGCTCCTGGGCGCGAGGGGACGCCCGGCCCGATAGCGACCTGGACTTGTTGGTGGTACTGCCCGAATTGGAAGACAAGCGGGCGGCGACCATCAATCTCAAGTGAAGGCTGTCTTTCCCGATCCGGCCGAGATGACTGGGCTGTCGAGGCCCGTTACCCGGCCGACATGCCTGAAGCCCTGACGGTCGACGCGCGGCAAGCAGTTAAAATCGCTGATGACATCTATCTCTTAATGAAAGCCGATATTCGCAGCTATTCGGCGTAGAAACCGGGTTTTCCCAAAGCGAACCCCCATTCGCCGACTCCCGTTCGCCAACTCCCGTCCGCCACTCTCGATACCTACCTACCCACTGATCTTCTCCGACCCCCACACCACCACGTCGATGCGCCGCGCGAAGTGGAGGAGCGCCGGCGGCCCACTGACCGGCAGCCCGCCCGCGGCCGACACGGTGTTGAGCGCGATCTCCGCCGCCGCGCGCTGCAACGGCCACGGCCGGTGGTGCACCTCCGTCCGCCGCAGCGCCCCGTCCGGCCCCAGGGCATAGAGGCAGTAGCGCTCGGTCAGGAAATGCTCCAGCGTCCCCGGCGCGGCGGCATAGACGGCCGGCACGGGCCGGTAACTGCCTTCGAACACCGCCGGCACGGGTTGCCCGCCCGTCGAATCCAGCCGCCGGCTGCGATAGATGATGCCTTCCCCGTCGGCCGCCACGCCCATCTCGGCCCGATAATACGGCAGGTGGAACAGCGCCCGCGCCGCCATGACCGCCAGCCGGTTGGTAGCGTCCAGGCTCAGAAACCACACCCCCGGCTTGCCCCCGGCCGTCACATAGACGCGCACGTTGAGTTCGGGGAAGGCCGACACGTAGGGCAGATCGGGCAACGGCCGCCGCATCACCCCCGCCATGCGAAAAGGCACGATGCCCAGCCACGTCTGGCCCTCGAACGTGTCCACGGCCAGCCCGGCCGGCAGCAGCGCCCCCACCGCCTCGACCGGCACGGGCCAGTGGGCGAAAAGCAGATCGCGCCACGACTGCCGCCACGCCCAGCGCCCGGCCGGCAGCGGCCACGGCCGGTGGGCCGTGTAACCGAAAGAAGAATGAGAGTGAGCATCGGGGTGGTTTGTCGCTGGTGGGGTCATGCCCCTATTATATCGTTGAATCACCGCCATACCCTGCTACAATAACCGCGGAATGCCGGATAAGTATCCGGTGCCGCAAAGGAGTATTATGAAATTATCCGAATTTCTCGAAGACTACGGCGGCTGGCTGGCTTTCATCATCGCCCTCGTCGCCACGCTGGGCAGTCTCTACTACAGCGAGGTCGCCGGCTTCATCCCCTGCCGCTTGTGCTGGTATCAGCGCATCCTCATGTACCCCCTGACGGTCATCACCTTCGTCGGCGCGCTGCGGCGCGACGACTATCTGCCCGGCTACGTGCTGCCCTTGTCACTGATCGGCATGGGCGTGTCAGCCTACCATTATCTGATGGAGAAAGGCGTCGTGGCCGCCTCCAACACCTGCGCCGCCGACGTGCCCTGCAACATCAGCTACGTCAACTACCTGGGCTTCATCACCATCGCCCTGATGGCCTTCACCGCCTTCACCCTCATCACCCTGATCATGTTCGGTATGCACGCCGCCTATCGCCGCGACGAGGCCGGACAACTGCCCCTTCCCGGTGAAGAAGGCGTCTACTAGATGAGACAAGTCGGGCCGATCATCACCGCGGCGCTGCTGGCGGTTGTCCTGGCCGCCTGCGGCGGCGCGCCGCCGCCCACGCCCACGCCGTCCGACCCCCTGGCGCTGGGCCAACAGGTCTTTGCCCAATACTGCGCGCCCTGCCACGGCGCGGGCGGCGAAGGCTTCGTCAACGCCCTCGACGCGCCGGGCCTCAACGCCGACAGCGAGGCCCACCAGTTGAGCGACGAAGCCATCCTGTCGGCCATTATCGACGGCGGCGCGGCCTCCGGCGGCAACATGGCCCCCCTGGGCGACGCGCTGAGCGAGGAACAGGAAGCGGCCGTGCTGCAATACCTCCACACCCTCTGGACCGACGACCAACGCGCTGCCCACGAGGCCGCCGGCGGTCACACGCCATGACCGCCTACGCCCTCTACCTCCACATCCCGTTCTGTCGCCGGCGGTGCAGCTACTGCGACTTCAACACCTACACCACCCTGGGCGACCTGCAAGCGGACTACGTCGCCGCCCTGGCGCGCGAGATCGAACTGGTCGGTGCGCGGGGCGGCCGGCCGCCGGTTCACACTCTCTTCTTCGGCGGCGGCACGCCCTCCCTGCTGACGCTGCCCCAGGTGGCCGCCCTTCTCGCCGCCGCCCGCGCCGCCTTCGCCGTCGACGCCGCGGCCGAGATCACCATGGAGGCCAACCCCGGCACGGTCGATGAGACCTACCTGGCCGGCGTCCGCGCCCTGGGCGTCAACCGCCTCAGCTTCGGCGTGCAGAGCGCCCTGCCCGGCGAGCTGGCCCTGCTCGGCCGCGAGCACGACTTCGCCGCCGCCGTGGCCGCCGTCGACGCCGCCCGCGCCGCCGGCTTCGACAACCTCAACCTCGATCTCATCTATGGTCTGCCCGGCCAGACCGTCGCCGACTGGCAGCGCACCCTCGACGCCGTACTGCCCATCGGGGTCGAACACATCAGCCTCTACTGCCTGACCATCGAACCCGGCACGCCGCTGCAGCGCGCCCTCCACCACGGAACCATCAACGCCCCCGACCCCGACACGGCCGCCGACCAATACGAAATTGCCTGCACCGCGCTGGCCGCCGCCGGCTTCGACCACTATGAGATTTCCAACTGGGCGCGGCCGGGCCGCGAGTGCCGCCACAACGTCGTCTACTGGCGCAACGAGCCCTATCTGGGGCTGGGCGCGGGGGCACACGGCTCGGCCGGCGGCTATCGCTATCAGGTCGTCCGGCAGCCGCGCACCTATATTCGGCGAATGGACGGCGACCCCCAGCCCCTAACTGCTGACGCGCGTGATTCGTCACCCGTCACTCGTCACTCGTCACTCGCCACTCCCTTTCCTCTGTCCCCGGCCGTGGCCGCCCACCACCGCGTCGACGACGACGAGGCCATGTCCGACACGGCCATCACCCAGTTGCGCCTGCTCTCCGAAGGGCTGGACCTCGACGGCTTTGCCTTGCGCTTCGGCCGCCCCTTCGACGAGGTCTACGGCGACACAGTGCGCCAGCTCGTCGGCTGGGACCTCCTGCGCCGCCGCGACGGCCGCCTCCTGCTCACCGACAAGGGCCGCTTCCTCAGCAATCAGGTCTTCTACCGCTTCGTCTAGGCTGCCCGCCTGTAGCGCAATCTGTCCAGGTTGCGTCTTGTCCCCCCCGTCCTGCAAGCTGACAGCTTGCCCTACAGGGTGTGTCCACCGCCATTGACCTTTCCATTTACATAAGCTATCCTCACCGGTACAAAACCCGGCCTTTCCCGGCCCAATCAGGAGTATTCACGCCATGCGAACGTCCTTCGCCCGCCTCCGACGAGCATTGCCCTGGCTGCTGGCTGGGCTGGCATTGATAGCCTTGCTGGCTTTCGGCTTCTGGCGCGCCACCGTCCCCACCACGCCGTCGGCCTTCTACACCCCACCCGACCCCTTGCCGTCCGGCGCGCCGGGGACGATCATCCGCACCGAGCCGATTACCAAAAACGTGCCCGACGGGGCACAGGCCTGGCGCGTCATGTACCTCTCTACCGGCGTAGACGGCCAACCAACGGCCGTCACCGGCATCATCGTCGCTCCTACCGAGGCCGACGACGCGCCGCGCCCGGTCGTGGCCTGGGCCCACGGCACGCTGGGCGTCCAGCCCGCCTGTGGCACGGGCCACCTGGCCGACCCGTTTGCCGAAATCCCCGAAGTCGAACGCCTCATCCAGGAGGGTTTCGTGCTGGCGGCCACCGACTACCCCGGTCTGGGCACGCCGGGCGTCCACCCCTACCTGTTCGGCGAGGTGGAGGCCGCGGCCGTGCTCGATTCGGTGCGCGCCGCGCAACACGTGGCTGCGGGGGCCGGCCATCGGTTCGCCGTCTGGGGCCACTCGCAAGGCGGCCACGCGGTGCTGTGGACGGCCCAAATCGCCGCCGACTACGCCCCCGAACTGGAGCTGGTCGGCGCGGCGGCCATCAGCCCGGCGGCCGACCTGGAAGGCATCCTGGAAGGATCGATGGACAAGCGCGCGGGGGCCATCCTCGTCTCGATGTCCCTCTACGCCTGGAACGCCAACACGCCCGGCGCGTCGCTGGCGGAGATCGTCGACCCGGCGGCGCTGGAGCAGATCAACAAGCTGGCCGGCACGTGCGTCACCACGCCGGCCGCCTTCCTGCTGTTGGGCGATTTGCAGCCGCCGCGCGCCTTTCTGCCCGACAATCTGACCGACAACCCCGCCTTCCGCGAATTCATCGACACCAACACCCCCACCGATCCCATCGATGTGCCGCTCTACATCGCCCACGGCACGGCCGACGCGATCATCCCCTTCCAGGGCAGCGTCGACGAAGCCGCGCGCCGCTGCGCCGCGGGCGAAGACGTGGAACTGGAGCGCTACCCGCTGGCCGACCACAATCCGGCGCTGGATTACTCGGCCGTCGGCGTCGTCGGCTGGCTCGAAGACCGCTTCGCCGGGCGGCCAAGCGCATCGAATTGTGGTTAGCCAGGAGCACCAAACCATGGACAAACTAACCGTCGCCATCCAGGCCGGGGGCAAGAGCAGCCGCATGGGCACGGACAAGTCGTTCGTCCTGTTCCAGGGCCGGCCGCTCATCGAAGTCGTGCGGGCCGCCGTCGAGGGATTGGGCGACGAACTGATCCTCATCACCAACAAGCCCGATGCCTACGCCCATCTCGGCTTGCCCATGCACGGCGACCTTTACCCCGACACGGGGCCGTTGGGCGGCATCTACACCGCGCTGCACTATGCCGCGCACCCCCACGTGCTGACCGTGGCCTGTGACATGCCCTGGCTCAACCGGCCGCTGCTGGACTACATGGCCGGGCTGCGCGGCTCGGCCGACGTCATCGTCCCCCGCTGGGACAAGTTCCCCGAACCGCTCCACGCCGTCTACAGCCAGGCGTGCCTGGGGCCGATCCGCGAGAAGCTGGAGGCGCAGATGTACAAGATCACCGCCTTCTACGGCCGCGTCGCCGTGCGCTTTGTGGAGAGAGCCGAGATCGAGGCCTTCGATCCGCAGGGGAAATCGTTCGTCAACGTCAACACCGCCCAGGACCTGGCCGAGGAAGAAAGAAGAGAATCCAAAGATTAAGAAGAGAAACCGCTGATGACACAGATTAAGAAGAAGAGGGAAATCTCTCGCGTGTGGGGCAGGTTCAAGCATATTCTTAAAAATCTGCCGGATTTGCCGAATCTACGCCTGAGTCCTCTTCTTCTCAATCTGTGCCATCTGTGAAATCTGTGGTTTCTTTTCTCATTCCCAGTTTTTCCACGGCGCGCCGTTGGCCCACAGGCGCTCCAGGTCGTTGGCGTCCTTCAGCGTGTCCATCGACTGCCAGAAGCCGCCGTGGCGATACATCGCCACCTCCCCCGCGGCGATCATCTCCTGCAACACGCCCGTCTCCAGCGCCAGGTCATCCCCGCCGGCCATCCAGTCCAGCGCCGAGCGCTCGAAGACCATGAACCCGGCATTGATCCAGTAGGGCAGCTCCGGGTACTGCACGTACTCGCTGACCAGGCCGGCCTCGTCGGCCACCATCGTGCCGTACTGGTAATGGCGCGGCTGCACGGCGGTGATCGTCGCCGTCTTGCCGTGGGCCGCGTGGAAGGCCAGCAGCGCCGCCAGATCCACATCCCCCACCCCATCGCCATAGGTCACGCAAAAGCGGTCGGCCGTCAGATAGCCGGCCACGCGGGCAATGCGCGACGCCTTGTCGGTGCGCAGCCCCGTGTCCACCAGCGACACCTCCCACTCCGGGTGCGCCTGTGGCCCGCGAAAGTCGAGCCGCCCGGCGCGGTCGCCCAGACGAACCGTGAAGTCGCGCGTCATGGCCTCGTAGTCGAGGAAGTATCGCCGCAGTTGCCCGGCCTCATAGCCCAGCGGCAGCACGAACTTGCGAAAGCCGAAGGCGCTGTAGATGCGCATCACGTGCCAGATGATCGGCCGCCCGCCGATCTCCACCAGCTCTTTTTTGGTCAGCGTGCCGCCGCGCATCCGCGTGCCCTCGCCGCCGCAAAATATGACTACCGGGATGTCTTCAACGTTCATAGGTTGCTTTCTGCTTGCCGGGGAGCCCGTGCTTACGAGTCGGCACCGACTTCCTCGCTCCAATCAATGGCCCGCGCCCGCGCCACGGCCGCGCGCAGGTGCTTCACGAACGGCGGATAGACGATCCCCGCCTCGGTGACGATGCCCGTCACATAGCGGTGGGGCGTCACGTCGAAGGCCGGATTGCGCGCAGTGATGCCCGCCGGGGCAATAGGCTGCCCGCCGACGATGAGCACTTCGTCGTCGTCGCGCTCCTCGATGGGGATCAGATCGCCCGTCGCCAAGTCCAGGTCGATGGTGCTCGTCGGCACCACCGGGTAGAACGGCACGCCGTTCTCCCGCGCCAGCACGCCCAACGGGTAGGTGCCGATCTTGTTGGCGACATCGCCGTTGGCCGCCGTCCGGTCGCTGCCCACCAGCACCAGATCGACCTCCCCGGCGCGCATGAAGTGCCCGGCGGCGTTGTCGGCGATCAGGTCGAAAGAAATGCCGCGCTGCTGCAACTCCCAGGCCGTCAGCCGCGCGCCCTGCAGCCGCGGTCGCGTCTCGTCCACCAGCACGTGGACGCGCTTGCCCTGCTCGTGGGCGGCAAAGACTACGCCCAGCGCCGTGCCCCAATCGACCGTCGCCAGCGCGCCGGTGTTGCAGTGGTGCAGCACCGTGTCGCCGTCGGCAATGAGTTCCGCGCCGTGGAAGCCCATGCGCCGGTTGAGGGCCACATCCTCGTCGGCCAGCCGTTGCGCCTCGGCCAGCAGCGCCACGCGCACCTCGTCGACCGTCTCCAGCTCCTCATCGGCGGCCACGCGCAGCAAGCGCCGCACGCCCCAGGCCAGATTGACGGCCGTCGGCCGCGCCGCCTCCAGATAGCGCCCGGCCTCCTCCAGATCGCGCAGCAGCGTCAGGCGGTCGGCCGCCGCGCTCTGCCGTGCCGCCAGGGCCAGCCCGAACGCCGCCGCCGCGCCGATGGCCGGCGCGCCGCGCACCACCATGTCGCGGATGCCCGCCGCCACGTCCTGATAGGTGGCATATTCCGGCACAACCACATCGAACGGCAGCAGCCGCTGGTCGATCATCTTCATCACGTCGCGGTCATAGTCCCAAAAAACGGTACGCATAGAGCCTCTTTTAGTGGTCGATGGTCGGTGGTCAGTCAGTAGGTCAGTGGTCAGTAGGTCAGTATTGAGTTTCCCATTGCTATTGTAGAGGATGAACGGTCACGAGCAAGGTTAGCCAGGATGGTAACGCCGGTTTGTTAACCGGCTCCACGGCCCAGCTCGCTCTCGGCCGCCGGATAAGAATCCGGCGCTACGCCTCGACACCTGAAAAACCCTGCGGCCACGCCCCACCCCATGCGATCCAGCCTGAATAGTGTATACTCCCGCCACCATTAACCCCAACAGGAGATACTCAACCCCAACCCGCTTATCGACCCACTGACCACGCCCCCCATGCACCAGGACTTCACCCTCTTCGCCACCATCACCATGGCCGTGTTACTGGCCTTTATCGGCGGTTTCATCGCCCGAAAATTGAAGCTGCCGACGCTCGTCGGCTACCTGGTGGCCGGGCTGGTCATCAGCCCCTTCACGCCCGGCTACACGGCCGACACCAACGCCGCCGCCCAGCTGGCCGAAATGGGCGTCGTCTTCATGATGTTCGGCGTCGGCCTCCACTTCTCGCTGAAGGACCTGTGGAACGTGCGCGCCATCGCCATCCCCGGCGCGATCCTCCAAACCACCCTGTCAACGCTCCTCGGCCTGGCGATCAGCCGGATGTGGGGCTGGTCGTTCGAGGCCGGGCTGGTGCTCGGCCTCTCCATTTCCGTCGCCAGCACCGTCGTACTGCTGCGCGGCCTGGCCGACAACGGGCTTGTCTCCACGCCCCACGGCCGCGTCGCCATCGGCTGGCTCGTCTTCGAAGACCTGGCCACCATCGCCATCCTCGTCCTCATGCCGGTTCTGGTCAGCGACAGCGGCAACCCGCTCCTGAGCGTGACCTGGGCGCTGGTCAAGACGGCGATTTTCGTGGTCATCATGTTGCTCGTCGGCGCGCGCCTGCTGTCGTGGCTGCTGACGCAGATCGCCCACACCCGCTCGCGCGAACTGTTCATCCTGGCCGTCGTGGCCATGGCCATCGGCATCTCCTATCTGGCCTATGAGCTATTCGGCGTCTCGCTGGCCCTGGGCGCGTTTCTGGCCGGCGTCGTCGTCAGCGAATCCGACGTCCACCACCAGGTGGGGGCCGAGGTCGTCCCCTTTCGCGATTTCTTCGCCGTCCTCTTCTTCGTATCGGTCGGCATGCTCGTGGACCCCGCCGTGGTGCTGGCCAATATCGACAAGGTTCTGATCCTGACCCTGCTGGTGGTCTGCGGCAAGGCCCTCATCACCCTTCTGCTGGGCCTCGTGCTGCCCTCGTCGGCCCGAACGATGATCGTCGTCGCCGCCGGGCTCAGCCAGATCGGCGAATTCTCGTTCATCGTCGGCTCCACAGGGGTCGCCCTGGGCCTGCTGGCCGCCGAGCAATATGGCCTCATCCTGGCCGCGGCCGTCCTCTCCATTCTGGTCAACCCGCTCATGTTCCGCCTGATCCAGCCGGTGGAGAAAGGGTTGCGCGGCGTGCCATTCCTGTGGCGGCGCATGGAGCGCGGCGGCCCCACGCCGGAAGCGTTCCACGAGCAACTGTCAGACCACGTCATCATCGTCGGCTATGGCCGTGTCGGCCGCCACATCGGCAGCCTGCTGCAACGCCTCAATCTGCCCTTTCTGGTCATCGAGCAGGACATGGCCCACGCCACCGAGTTGCAGCAGCAGGGCATCAAGACCATGTTCGGCGACGCGGCCAACTCCGAAATCCTGACCCACGTCTGCCTCGATTGCGCCCGCGCCCTGGTCGTCACCGTGCCCAACGAGACGACGGCCGAACTCATCGTCGCCGCTTCCCACGCGATCTCCCCCGCCACGCCCATCATCGTCCGCGCCGCCACCGAAGACCGGCTCGACGACCTCGTCCGGCTGGGCGCGACCCACGTCATCAACCCCGAGCTGGAAGGCGGCCTGGAGATATTGCGCTACACGCTGCTGACACTGGACTATTCGACCGGCCAGATTCAGCAATACATCGACGCCATCCGCGGCGACGCCTACGCCGGCATCGCCCCCGGCGAGCGCGGCCACCCGGTGCTCGACCAGTTGCTCATGTCTACCCGGGGCGTGGAGATCGCCTGGCTGCCGCTGGGCCCCGGCAGCCCGCTCATCGGCCGCACGCTGGCCGAGGCCAACATTCGCTCGCGCGTGGGGGCGTCGGTGGTGGCGCTGGCGCGCGGCGGCCAGATCACGGCCAACCCCAAATCCCACGTGCGTTTTGTCGAGGGCGACCTGCTGGGCCTGATAGGCGACCCCCAGGAACTGGCCGCGGCCGATCTCCTGATCGACCCCAACGTCATCACCACCGGCCAAAACCGGCAATTTTAGCCGGCGGTGGGCAGTTTCTTGCGTTTTCACAAAAGACGGCGATAGTAAAAACAAATATACACGCCGGTCACGGATCATACGGACAGAGAAAGCGTTGCAACCGCACCATCCGCCCGCTCCGGGGCCCATTCGTGTCAAATTCCAGGTCTGCCGCACATTGACGATCACACCAAGGAGGCTCATCATGCTCGACAGCAATCATTTCTGGCTCTTGGGGACGGCGCTGGCGTCCGGCGTCTTCTGGCTCGTGGCCTACATTCTCATCATCTATCGAGGCTTCAAGGATCAGACTTACGGCATGCCCATCGTGGCCTTCATCGGCAACATCGCCTGGGAATTCATTTTCGGTCTGGGCATCGAGAGCGGCTGCGCGGCCAGCTGGTCGTCGTGCCCCGCGGCCATCATCCAGGCCCGCAACTTCATCTGGCTGCTGTTCGACTTCGTCATCCTCTATACCATCCTGAAGTTCGGCCGCCGCTACTTCACCGGCTTCCTCAACAAATATTTCAACGCCGTCGTCATCGGCGGCATCGTCGTGGCCGGGCTGCTCATCTACGCCATCGTGCAGGAATTCTGGATCAAAAACCTGTGGGGCGTGGTCATCAACGGCAGCACGCCGGAGTTCCTGCCCCTGACGCGGCAAGGCGGCAGCTACTACACCGGCTTCGGCCTCAACGTGATCATGTCGATCCTGTTCGTCTTCATGATTTATCGCCGGGGCAACGTCGACGGGCAGTCGGTCTACATCGCCATCAGCAAGTGGCTGGGCACGGTGGCCGCCTACGGCTTCATGCTGGCCGACGGCATCCAGACGCCGGTCGTCAACGTCCTCTACGCCATCGTCTTCGTCTTCGATTTGCTCTACATCAAGATGGTCTACGACCAGAGCCGCCGCGAAGGACACGATCCCTGGCGGCGGGCGTAGCGTGGTAAAAACCTCAGAGGTTTGGGAATATCTCTGAGGTTTAGTTCGTTACTGCAGCCGGGTCCATTCACCGTTTTCATAGACGCTGACCCCGCCGCCATAGGACGAGACGATCACCCGCCCGGCCGCGTCACGGACGAAGGCGGTGATGTCCACGCCCAGGGCGTCATCCGGCTCGGCTATGACGTCCCAGGTTTTACCGTAGTCGTAGGAGCGCAGCACCGTACCGTCTTCCTGGCCAACCCAGATCGCGCCGTCCTCCACGAAGGCGACGGCCGTCACCCACGAGGTGATTTCTTCCAGTTCGACCGGCTCCCACGAGTCGGTATCCGGCACGTAGATCAGCAGTCCGCGATACCCGGCCGCGGCCCAGATATTGCCCTGTTCATCTTGAACCAGTCCGCGAACTCGCGTGTCTTCGTCCTCGACCGTCCCGCCGATGCCCTCCTTAGGCCCCCAATGAGTCCAGTTTTCGCCGTCCCAGCGCAGCAGGCCATCGGTGATGAGGCCAATCCACAGATTTCCGTCGAAATCTCGCATGAGTGACCATACGCGCAGATCCAGCCCCTGGCTCCTGAGTTCCTCCAACGGCAGCGCTTCGTAATCCCAGCTTTCGCCGTCGAACCGGCTGAGGGAGGACTCATAGTTCGTTGTGCCGCCGGCCCAAACGCCGGTTTCATCGGCCAGCAGCGCCCGCACCACACTCATCCCCAGGTCCGAGTCGCGGTCGAAATAATCCAGAAATTGCACCCTGTCGCCGGCCGGTTCGATATGGCTCACGCCGCCGCCGCCGATCCATAGCGAGCCGTCGGGCGCAACGGCGATTGCCTGGGAATCATTGTCGGGCAGACCAATTTCGTCGCCCGAGATCAATGCCGGTATTCCGTCGGAGTCCCAGCGCACTATTCCGCCGTCCGTTGCCGCCCACACAGCCCCGTCGGCCGCGATCATATCATTCACCAGCAACGTGTCCCCGCCGGGCACGACGATGCCGGTCTCGGCCGCGACGTTTGGCTCAGCGCCGCGGTCGAACGGCCCCCAGCCCATGAGGCTGGCCGCCAGCAGCCCGGCGAGCACCAGCAAAGTCACGCCGCCCAGCACGAGCCACAGGCGGCTCAGCCGCGGCGGGGGCGCGACTGGCGACGGCGCTGCCTCCTGGCCCCGGGCGGGCGCACCCACAGGCGTTGCCGCCGGCCAGGTTTTGACCTGCTCCTGAATCTCGTCCTTCACCCACTCCAGCCGCTGGAACTTCCGCACCCAGAAGTGCACCAGATCAACGGTGAATTTGACTTGATCATCGCCGGTGAGAATATCGCGGGCGGCCAGCGACTTCATCGCGCGGGCGGCCTCATCCCCCGGCAAGTCCACATCCAGCCGCCGCCACACTGCGCTCACTTTATCCCGGCCCACGGATCGGTTTCGCTCGCCCATGGCCGCTGCCAGCCCGGCGACGACGGCCTTCTCACCCGGCGTCGACTCCTCCCAATTGTGTTTCAGCACCGCCAGGCCGCGCTCCACCACCTCCTCCATCACCGCCTCGACGTCGTCGGCGGTCACGGTCGCCCCGCCTTTCTGCCGCCAGCGGTTGAACAGGCTGTGGCAAAGCAACTGGGTGTAGTAAGGATGGCAGGCGGTTATCTGCAGGATGCGATCGATCGCCTCTGGCGCGACTGTATACTGTTCCCGCACCGGTTGGGTGATCAGGTCAACGGCCGCCTCGCGTTCCAGAAACGAAATCTTCTTATAGAGAGCCACGTTGAACAGAAAAGCGTACTCTTTTTCCATCTGCTCCAGGCCGCTGCCCAGGGAAAACAGGAAGTTCAACCGCTCATAATGCTGCATGAGGAACCGCAAAAATTCGAAGATACTTTTATTTAGTTTGCCCGCCTGCACCTGCTCCTGCAACCGCACCGCTTCGTCGACCATCAGCAACACGTGCCTGTCGCCCACCGCCTGCCACACCTGGTCCAGGAAATCATTGGCGAAAAAACTGCGCGGATCGGTCTCGAACGCGTCCCGATCGGGCGGGGGCAATGTGATGCCGTAATCGCGACCGAGGATGCGCCGTATCTGGCTGGCGAGTTCCCATAGAAACGACCCTTCGCTCTCCATCAACAGGCCGTGCAGGTCGACAAATATGCACAGGTAGCGCGGGTCAAGCTGGCGATGCAACTGGTAGAGGATAGAAGTCTTGCCGGTGCGGCGCTGACCGTAAAGGACAATGACCTGATCGCGATGCTTGCCCGTGAGCGTCTGCCGGATGAAACTGAAAATATCCTCGCGTCCGAAGAACATCTCTTCGCCCGTGACGGGATTCCCGGCGATATAGGGATTGATAATGTCGGCCATCAGCGACTCCTCGTTAGGCAAGGCCTTCTCGCAATAATTGCATGGTTTGATCGGCGTCAGCGGCTTGCTCCACCAGCCCGGAGAGCAGGGGCCGATAGGCGTCCTGCGCCTGGTTCAGCACCGTTTCCAGCGTCAAGTGCGCCCCCTCGTGCTGAGCCGCGCCGCCGGGCCACACTTCGGACACGATCCAGTCGCCGAACGCGCTGCTGAACAACGTGAACCGCCCGCTATCCTCGGCCACGTAGCCCCACCGCGCCAACCTCGCCAGATTCTGCCCGGCGCGCGCGTAGTGGCCTTCCAACAGCTCCGGCTCGAAATACGGCCGCCCGCCCGCCCGGCGCATCAGAAGCGCCAGCAGCAACAGGGTAGTCTGCCCGGGCAGGTCGGTCGTGCGCCAGAAGTGAGCCAGATGCGGGCCGACTTCCACGCGAAAAGCCTTCAGCCAGGCCGCCCGCCGCCGGATCGCGTCGGCATAGTTGCCGTGCGCCTCGAACAGGAAGTGGCCCCCCGCCTGCACGAAAAAGGGATGCCCGTCGGCGATCTCGGCCAGCGTGGCCATCTCCTCTTCGGTGAACTCCACCCCCGTCCCGGCCAACAACCCGTGGATCAGCCGCTCGGTTTCGACGCTACTGAACAGCGGCATGTGGATCGTGGCGAATATATTGAAAAATGGCGAAGAACGGACGGCCTGCGAATGAGTCAGCTCGATCAACTCGTGGCGGCTGGACGTGACCAGCGACAGATTGTGCTGGATGGCCAGACTGCGCAGGCCATAGAAAAAGCTGGGGTCAAAATTGGGATTGATGGTGACGTTCTCGAACTCGTCCAGCAAAAATACGACGTGGCGGCCGAGTCGGTCTACATTGTCGAACAAATCGGCCAGAGCGAAGTTGTCGAATGAGCCGGCGGCGATGATCTCGTTGAGCGTCACGGCCAGCGCTTCGTCTTGGCACTGGCGCGCCAGTTGGCCCAGCAGACGCTGCCACAACCGCGCCGGCGTCGTCTGATTATCAACCATCTGCAGGTCAACATAGATAAAGAGCGCCTGTTGGGGGTCCATGCCGTGGCGACGGCGCACGTCGGGATGGGCCAGGTAGTTCAGCAACGATGACTTGCCGATTCGCCGGCCGCCGACGATGGAGCTGGATTCGCCCTCGGCGTTGCGCAGGCGGTTGAAGACCTGCTCTACCTCTCGACTCCGCCCGAAAAAGCGGGCCGGGTCAGAGATGGGATTGCCATAGGTAAACGGGCTGGAACCCGGCTGGGGGCCGCTTGTTGCCGCGATCGGGGCCGGCATAGCCGAAGCTGGGGCCGAAGGCGCGGCCGGAACAGGCAGATCGGGCCAGGCCAGATTGGGGCGAATCGGCCGCGCCAGAGATAACAACTCCGCCAGCCGGTCGTTGCGCCAAAGGAGCATAACTAATTCGCGCGCCTTGTCGCCCTTCGCCGGGCCGGGCAGCATTTCGTAGTCCAGTCCCAGATCGAAGGTCAGCGTCTTAAGCTCGCTCTCGTTAAAATACGCGCTAAGCAGTTGGCGAAGTTGGCTTAACTCCGACACGCCGGCACCTCTTTAAAGGTAGTCTCCCGGCACAAGTAAACAGGATGCACGATTAAATTGCAAGTAAGAGTTCCTCTTGATCAGATTGTTTCAACCAGTGAATTCTTCTCTTAAAATCTGTGCACCCTGTGGCTGGTTCCTCTTCCTACAATCTGCCGAATCTGCCCAATCTGCGGATTAATCCTCTTCTTCTTCATCTGTGAAATCTGTGAAATCTGTGAAATCTGTGGATTCCCCTTCCCTCTCCGTCAACGCCGCCTCGTGGGGCATATGCAGCGCCTCGGCCTGGGCCAGGCTCTGCCGCCATAGCTTCTCGGCCCGCCCCCGGTTGCCCGCCAGAGCCGCATAGCGCCCGCGCAAGCGCAACGCCCGCGGCCGCGCGAACGCATACGTCCGCGCGTAGCCGTTCAGCGGCTTCAGGCTGTCGGCCGCCTCCCGCTGCGTCGCCGCCCCCCGCGCCCACAGCGCCAGCAACACCTCGGCCGGCGTGGCAAACACCTCCAGCAGGTCGAACCGGAAGCGTGCCCGGCTGAGGACCGCCAGCGTCTGCCGGGCCGCCTCGCGCGCCCGCTCCCCCTGCCCCTCGTGCATGGCCCAGGCCGCATTGGCCGCGCGCCACACCCCCTCCTCCACCGGCAGCATCTCCGGGTTCTCGTCCAGCAAGCTCTCGGTCGCCGCCAGGCACTCCCCCGCCTCATCATACCGGCCGAGGGCCATCAGGTTGAAGAACTGCCCGCCGCGGCCGCGCACCTGGTGGCGCGTGTCCCGGCTGCGGACCGCCACCGCATACAGCTCGGCCCACAGCTCGGCCGCCCGCTCCAGGCGCCCCTGGCTCTGGGCCACCTGCGGCCACAGCCAGGCCGCCACGCCCCAGCGCCGCCAGTCGCCCAGCTGGGCATAGATCGCCAGCGACTCGCCGATCTCCTGCTCGGCCCGCTCCCACTCGGCCACCCACACACTGTGGCTAGACAGGGAGATGCGGCTCCAGGCGCGGGCCGGCAGGTCGTCGATGTGGGCCTCCATGTCCAGCGCCCGCCGCCGGTAGCCATCGGCCGCCCCATTGAGCGAGATGACCCCCAGCGTAGCGCACATGTTGGCATAGCCGCGCATCAGCTCCGGCGACGGCCCCGCCCGCTCGGCCAGATTAAAGGCCGCCATCGTGCCGTAGAATGACGTCAGAAAGTCGCCCAGGTTGTAGTAGATCTCGCCCAGCCCTTCCAGCACGCGCGAGGCCTCCAGCAACGCCTCGCGCTCCTCATCGGCCGCGGCTCCCACAAAGCGGCCGGGCAGCAGCCGGTGGGCCATCTGCCGCGCCACCTGTCGCCCCAGACCCAGCCCGCGGCCCGCCGTGCCCGCCGGAATGGGCCGCCCCAGCAGCGCCAGCGCCGCGCGGTAATCGGCCACGCTGCCCTCGATCTGCGTCAGCCGGTAGCGCGCCTCGCCCAGCAGCCGCCGCCAGCGCGCCCGCCGCACGGCCTCCACCTCCGGCCCGGCCAGGTCCAGGGCCATCTCCAGGAAACGCACCGCTTCCTGATTGGCGAAATCGCGGAAGGCATTCTCCCCGGCCCGCTCATAGTAGACCACCGCCCGCGCCGCGTCCCCGGCCAGCCGCCAATGGTGGGCCAGCAGCGGGTAGTTGCGCGCCCCTTCGCCCCCGGCTTCCCTCTCGTGCCACAGGGCGGCGCTGCGATGCAACTGCGCTCTCTGGGCCGACGTCATCAGGCTATAGACCACTTCCTGCGTGACGATGTGCTTGAAGATGTAGGCCAGATTCGGCTCCGGCGTCTCCTGCGGGGTGATGTCCAGCCGCGCCAGCCGCTGCAGATTGGCCCGCAACTGGGCCTCGTCACCCGCAATGGGGTAGACGCCGTCCAGCGTTCGCACGGCGAAGATGCGGCCGATGACGCTGGCGACCTTGACCGTGAGCTGCTGCGAGGGCGACAGCCGATCGATGCGGCTGGTGATGACACCCTGAATCGTCGTGGGAAAATCGAGCGCCGTCAGGTCTGCGCCGGGGGCCAGCCGGGCCTCGCCGTCGACTATGCGCAACAGCCCGGCGTCGCGCAAGGCATAGGCCAGCTCCTCGCTGAAGAACGGATGTCCTTCGGCCTTTTCGTGGATCAGCCGGACGACCGCCGCCGGCAGGCGCTCTACCCCCAGACGCCGGCGAACCAGCCTCTCGATGGCCTCTTCCGGCAGCGCGTCGAGCGCCAGACGGCGCGCGTCCGGCGCGGCCCACAGCTCGGCCAGCCCCGCGGGCGCTTCCTCGCCAAACGGCCGCGCCCCCACCACCAGCAGCAGCGGGGCCAGCTCGCGCCGCACGCGGCCGATCAGCGTCCACGACACCGAGTCCAGCCAATGGGCGTCGTCGAACAGCAGCACTAGCGGCCGGCCGGCCGTGGCCCGGCGCAGCAGATCGACCAATAGCTGGTGGGTGTTGTCCAGCCGCGCCTCGCCCGACAGTTGGGCCGTCAATTCGTTGTCCGGCAGGTCGAGCGGCAGCACGGCGTCGAGCAGCGGGGCCAACGGCCGCGCCGCCGGCGACAACCCGTCTAGCAGCCGCTCGCGCCAGGCCCCGTCGCCCCGCTCGCCGCCCACAAACAGGCGCTCGAAAACCGGCCGCCAGCCGTAGTAAGGTGTGGACTGCTCGATGGCGTCGCCGCCGCCGGACAGGGTGGGCGTGTCCGGCCGCGCCGCGGCCTGCTCCAGCAATTCGCGCATCAGCAGCGATTTGCCCATGCCCGCCGCGCCTTCGATCAGCACCGTAGTCGACCGGCCGTCGTCCAGCGCGGCCAGCGCCTCGGCCAGCACCGCCCGCTCGCCCTCGCGGCCGACCGACGCCTGCTCGTGTTCGGCCGGCGCGGCGCGCACCGACCGGCGGCGCAGCAGCTCCGACACGGCAAACGACTCCTCCGCCCCCTTCAGGGCGATGGGCGGCAGCTCGTTCAACTCAAATTCCCCGGCCACGGCCGCCGCCACCCGTGCCGACACCAGAATCTGCCCCGGCGCGGCAGTGGTCATCAACCGGGCAGAGATGTTGACCTCATTGCCCATGACGGCAAACGTGCGCCGCTGCTGCCCCCCATAGGCCCCGCTATGCACCAGCCCGCGGCTGATCCCCATGTGCAGCGGCTGCAAATAGCCCAGCGCGGCCGGCAGCTGGCGCAGCTCCAGCGCCGCCGCCGCCGCGCGCACGTCGTCGTTCTCGTGGGCCAGCGGTGCGCCGAAGCTGATGTAGAGATAGCTGCCTTTGTCGCCCATGGTGATCTGCACCAGAAAGCCTTCGTAGCGGTCGAGCACGGCCTGGGCGCGGCGCACGAAGCCGTCGAGCTTGTCGCCGGCCGCGTCATCGCCGTCATAGTCGATGCCGCTGAAGCGCACGAACAGCGGCACGGATGGACGCAATTCGGCCAGAAAGTCGGCCGTGCCCTGTCGCAGATGGTCGTAGACCGGCGGCAGCAGCCACGGCCGCGCCGTCTCGTCGTCGAGCTCCGGGACGGATCGGGGCGGCGGCGGCTTGCCCGACGTGCCGGGTTCGATCACGACAAAGCGCTGCTCACCGGCGGCCCGCCACTCGCGAATCGAGGGCGGCGCGTCGAGCCGGTCGAGCAGTTCGGCCGAGGCGATCACCTCGCCGCTGACGGCCAGCTTTTCGGCCGCCGCCGTGCGGTCGATGGTGTCTCCGGCCACGACCTCGATGACGGAGAAGCGCCGGTCGCCCACCAGGAAGCGCCGCGCCGGCCCGGCGGCCAGCGCCACCTTGATGCCCAGCGGGATGACCGTGCCGCCGGGGGTGGTGATGGCGCTCATGAGGGCCATGGCCGACTGCAAGCGCCGCGCCGCAGCCAGGGCGCGCGTGGCGGCGTCGGCCGCCGGGCCGTCGTCGAACCAGCACGTGACGGCGTCGCCGCTGAAAGCGATGACGTTGCCGTGATAGGCATGAATGTGGGCGATGAGGGCGGCAAAGACGGCGTCGACGTGGCGGATGACTTCTTCCGCGCCCCGTCGCGCGCCCAGTTCGCGGCGCAGGGTAGCCGTCAGGGGGGTGAAGCCGGAGATATCGGCGAAAAGCGCGGCGCCTGTGACGCGATCCGGCAGGTCTTTGCCTTCGTCTAGCGCGATACGCCGGTCAACAGGCAAAAATGCGGATAGTGCGTTCATGATCTGAGCCGTCGGGTCGTGCCGGAACCACCCGCAGCACTCTATATAGTTATATAGTAGCCCAATTTGGCCGGCCGCTCAAGTCAAATATAGGGGATGTTACGCTTTATCATCGGCAGAATGACCCGAATACGCGGCCGCGTCGTCGCAATGGAGACAGTTGAGACGATGACCGATGAAACGCGCCCGGCCCTCGGCCGACTGCACCCACGGCCGCTCCACCAGCGGCGGATTGTGCCGCACGTGCTGCCGGTGGCCGCAGGCCAGAATCGCCCGCCAGTCTCCCAGCTCGTCCCGTTCGAAGCCGACAATTGGCTGTTCCATTCCGTCATCGTCCCGCGCGAGTCATTCTACTGTCCGGTTCGCGGCCGCGCAAGGGTTCCGGCTTGCTTGTGGGGGTTTTGGTAATCGGCCGCTCTTGGCAGGGTTGCTTTTGGCGGCCGGAAAGGAATCCGGCGCTACAGCGAACAGCGCCCGGCCGCTGCCGGCCGGGCGCTGTTCTACATCAGTACAGTCTCAATTCACTAATTGTTCAGCGGGGCGCACATGTAGTTGGCAGCCATGCCGACCAGCGTGGCCGAGTCGCCGTAAGCGCCGTCGCCTTCGTAGGAGGCGATCTCGATGACGATCTCGTCCGTGCCCGCGGGCACGTTGGCCAGGTCGAACGTCAGCAGGTTCAACTGGTCGCCGTGATCCGGGTTGTTGGGGCTGACGGTCTGCGTCACCCCGCCGGCCGTCACCGTGACCCACACCTGGCGGTTGTCCTTGTCGTTGTCCACCACCGCCAGTTCCACGTGGAACGTCGTCGGGCCGTTGGGCGGGGCGATGGGCACGACGATCTCGCGGATGGGCGTCCAGCCGCTGGCCGTGTCCCAGTAGACCTCGCCTTCCGCGGCGTCGTAGGTGTCCCAGACGTTGACGTAGGTCTTGTTGGCGTCCTCATAGGTCGGATAGAGGACGAAGGCCCGCGGCAAGTGGCCCTTCGCGCCGCTCTTCTGCAGGAACCAGCGGCCCTTGACGTACTTGGCCGGGTCGATGTAGTCGCCGTACCAGAAGTTGCCGCTCGCGTGCTCCAGCGGGCTGGTGATCGTGTTCACCTGCACGAAGTTGTTCTTGCCGGGCAGGATGAAGCGCACGTAGTTGGCCGCGCCGGAGTCCTTGGCCACCAACTGGCCGTAGAGCGTGTCGACGTTCATCCAGTTGGGCACGGTGAGCTTGGCCTGGACCTTGTGCTTCTTGGTGCTGCCCATGCCGATGCCGAGGATGTCGGTATAGAGATTCGAGGCCTCTTCCACCGGGCAGACGTTGCTCGGTGGCGGGGTGTAGACGTTGGTGAACGTGCACACCCACTCGTCGTAATCCTCGACCGGGATGTTCGACGGGTCAACCGGGTCGACCGGCGTGAGCGGCCCGCCCTGGTTGACGCAACTCGCGTCGTCCAGCGACCAGCCGGGCGGCAGGTTGACTTCCGCGACGCTGTAGCTGCCCGCCGGCAGGGGGTCGGAGGTCTGCGAACCGCCGCTGTAGAGCAGGAAGTTGTCGTCGCTCCAGCTGGGGTCGAACTCGAACTGCTCGCCCACGTCGCCGGCCTGTTTCACCACCTCGATCGTTCCGCCGATGTAGCAGTCGCCGTCGAGATCGTCGCTGTGGAGCCAGGGGGTGAAGTCGTTGGGGCCAAAGAAGTTAAGCGGGTTGGGGCCGGCGCTGTCGCCCCACCAATTGCACTCCACGTCCAGCGTATCATTGCCGGGCGTCACAAAGTCGTCCGTGCCGTTGCGGGCATGGTACGCGCCGCTGATGGAATTACGGTTGATGTGGACGTTGGTCAGGTCGGCCGTCACGTTATCGATGGCGATTGGAAAGTCCGTGCCGGTTGTCATCAGGTTATGATGAACGTTGACCGAGCCGGTTGTCCATGTGGGATGCAGAGCGACGGTTTGTCCGGCATCCGTCACCATGTCGTTGTAGGCCACTTCCACCGGGCTGGCGTCCAGCGGGATGGAAACGCAGGTGTAGATGCATGTGTAACGCAGCGTGTTGTAATTGATGGTGACGTTGGTCGACCAGGACACATTGATCGTGCGCACGCGGTCGCGGTTGCCCGACGGCGCAAAGGCCACATTGTGCTGGAACGACAGGTTATCTGTCCGCCACGGATTAAACAACTGATAACCACAGGCACCCGAGGCCGTCGCCGGCGGCGCGCCGCAAATACTGGCTGCGCGCGTCGGGTTCTCGACGCGATTATTATCAATCGTGCCGCCGCTCATCTGCGTCGGGCCGTTGAACGTCACCAGCACGCGCGAGGTATCGACGAAGCGATTGTTGAGGATCGCCACCCCCGGCGCGTCGCCGCCGAAGTTGGCGCCTGCGCCGATGATCGGGTTCTGGATGTTGGCCGTGGTCCCGACGGCGGTGTTGGTGAACATGAAGCCGTCGATAGTCACGTCGGCCGCCTGCACCTTGAAGGCGCTGTTGCCGCCGGTAACAGCCATCTCCGTCTCCGGGCCGCGCGCCCCGTTGGGGTTCAGCGGATTCACGCTGTCGTTGGGGCTGACGCCGGCGTTGGCGCCGTTGATCGTCAGCGACTTGTTGACGATGACGTTTTCGGTATGCGTCCCGGCGAACACCTCGATGGTATGGCCGGCCAGCGTGTCGGCGTCGTCAATGGCCGCCTGGATGGTGCAGAAGAGCTCGCCGGTGTCGGTGTTCTGGGCCACGGCCGTGTTGCCGGTGCCCACTTCGCGGGCGTCGGCCGAGTTGCCGCTGAACGTGTTGCCGCTGATGAGCGCGCAGCCCACGGGCGAGTTACCGCGGCCAAAGAACTGGTCGGCCAGATTGCTCTGGTCGCCGTCCACGTTGGTGTTGGCCGTGTAGGGAGTATGGCCGCCCTGCACTTGCGCGCCGACGTCGTTGTTGTTCAGCGTGTTGCCCGTCACCGACATATTCGTGCCCTCCACCACGATGCCGAAGCCTTCGCTGCTGGAAGCGCCGTTGCTCTGGACGTAGCCGCTGACGGTGTTGTTGCGAATGACGACGCCGGTGGGGATGTCAACGTTGTTGTTGCCGCTCACCCAGCCGCGCCGGAAGGCGGCGATGCCTGCGTAGTCGCGCAAGTCGGCCGGGGTGGCGGTTAGCGAGACGGTGTTGTCCTCGACGACGATGCTGCCGTCGCCCGTGTCCAGCCCCGTGCCGTTGGGCAGCTTGATCTCGATGCCGAAACGGCCGTTGTCGGTCACTGTGTTGTTGGCGATGAGATTCCGCCCCGCGCCGGCCATCAAACCGGTGAAGGCCATGCCGCTGTCGAGGTTGCCCGTCACCGTGTTGAACTCCGCCGTCACGCCGGAGGCCGTGCCGTCTTGCAGCTCGATGCCGCAGCAGTTGTTGCCCGTCACGGTATTGTTGGTGATGGTGATGTCGGTCTTGAAGCCGTTCCAGATGACGATGCCGCGCGTCTTGTTGTTGCTGGCCGTCACGTTGTCGATCAACACGTCATCGACCGGCCCGTTCATGTAAATGCCGCCGCCGTTGTTGCCCGCCACGCCGTTGTTGGTCGTGGTGACGTTCTGGACGATCAGGCCATTGTTGCTCAGATTGGCGTAGACGCCCGCGGCCGGTGTGGCGGTGTTATAGTTCTGGACGCGCAGGTTCTCAATCGAGACATCGATCACGTTGTCGTTGATATAGATGCCCGAACCATTGAGACCCGTGCCTTCCAGGATGGTGTCGACGGCCGCGTTCGCGCCCTGGCCCGCGCCGGACAGCGTCAGCGACTTGGGGATGGTGACATTTTCGGGGTAGGTGCCCGGGGCGACGAAGATCTGCCCGCCGGCCGTCACCTGGTTCACGCCCGCCTGAATCGTCTTGAGGGCCGTGCCGGTTGTTGTGCCGTCGTTGGTATCATCGCCGGTGACCGCATCCACGTAGCATATCGTGGTGCAGGTGGGCGCGGCCGAGGCCGTCATAACCCCCAGAGCCATGATCAGCAAAGCCAGACACAAGGCCATGATCCGTGGGCCGGATCGCCGGATAGAAGTATCGTGAATCATTGAGTGTCCTCCCAACATATTATTAGGCAGCGATGTGATGTAGGTAGCTCGAACAACACGGCCACTCCGCGGCGCGACAGAGATCCGTCGGGCCGCTACGTGGCCGAAAATCACCTGACAGCAAGCATCAGGCATAGCGGATTGATAGGTTGTTCAGGATTTGCCGGGCAGGCAACCCGGCGCTTCAGGCAACAGGCGAACAATGGCGAGCAAGATTCGGCCGCGTGGGCTTCACTTCGCTCCGGATCACGTTAACGACATGGAACATAAAATGGCAGTTCAATCCTCCTCGCCCCCATGCCCCCCTGAAGGATGCGGGCGATGTACTTCAACTACGAATACCGGTCGCCACCGTCATGACTGAGACAATGAATCCAGCACAGACTCTGGCAGTCCGTACTCATAGTCTACTCATGCTTCCTTACAATATACCTTACAATGTCGCCCGATTTCGCCACCATTCGCGGCCGCCGTCCGAGCATCTTCGCGCAGCCGGTGGAGGCTGCCGCCATGCTTGACCGTTGGCTGGCGACCACGGGAAAGGCGTGTGATGTACTGCTGCAATAATTGTTTCCCGTGAAACAATATGTCAAGTTGTGGGGGTGGGGCAGCCGGCATCGGCCTGGCCGCGCTCCCTTCGCCCATCATTCGCCCAATCGCTTATCTGCCTATATCATAGACGCCGGGAGTGGGTAAAAATCTATCGTGACATGGGAGAAAGCAATGGCCGAACAAGAAATGAATTCCGTGGACTCAGAAAAGGCCCGCCACTGGCTGGCGAGCATCCTGCTGCGGCGCGGCGACACCGTGATGCCTCGTTTCGCCCGGCTCTACACATCGCTGGCCGCGCGGCCGCGCGGCTGGCGCCGCCGGTTCCAGCGCAAGCTGGCCGTCACCACCACCGGGGCCGCCCTGTTGCTGGCCCTGGCCGGACTGGGCGCGGGGGCACAGTATGCCGCCCGCGCCGCCCCCGTCAACATCATCACCGTCGTCAACGGCGAAGTGAACGTAGCCAAGAACGGCAAATGCTCCCTCATCGAGGCCATCAACAACGCCAACGATACCAATAACGGCCAGGCCCACGTCGATTGCGCCGCGGGCAACCCATCCGGGGCCGACGTCATCCAGTTGCCCGCCGGCGGCGCCTTTACCGTCACCAAAAGCGTCAACTACTATTACGGCTACACCGGCCTGCCCCTCATCACCTCGACCGTCACCGTCGAGGGCAACGGCTCAACCATCACCCGCACCGGCAATAAAGACATGCGCTTCTTCACCGTTGTGGCTTATTACGAAGATGTGGGCGACCTGACGCTCAACGACCTGACGCTGACCGGCGGCAAGAACGAGTACTACAGCGGCGGGGCCGTCTATGCCTATCAGGCTACCCTGGCCGTCAACAACTGCACCATCACCGGCAACGAGGCCGGCGGCAGCGGCGGGGGCATCTTCGCCACCTACTCCGACGTCACCGTCACCGGCTCCACGCTCAGTAATAACGTATCCTACGGCGGCGGCGGCATCTATGCCGGCTACGGCGACATCACCATTACCGACAGCGTCATCAGCGGCAACGAGACCCCCGACAATTTCGGTGCGGGCATCTATCTGGCAAGCGCCACCGCCTCCATCGACGGCACCACCGTGGCCGACAACGAAGGGTATAGTGCAGCGGGCGCGATGATCAACTACTCCACCTTCACCATCACCAACAGCGTCATCAGCGGCAACCAGAACGACGCCGAAGGCGATGCCGGCGGTGTCTACATGCTGGATTCCACCGGACAGATGCTCGACGTGGAAGTAAGCGGCAACAAGGGCCGCACGGGCGGCGGCTTGTTCGTCTACGGCGGCACGCTCACCCTGAAGGGCAGCACCCTCAGCAATAACCAGGCCGATAGCGGCGGCGGTCTCTACGCCTGGACCGGCAGCCAGGTGACGGTAGTCAACAGCACGCTGAGCGGCAATGAGGCTGTGACCAATGGCGGCGGCGCGGCCGGCACCGGCGCGATGACCTTCGTCAACAGTACGCTGAGCAACAACGAGGCCGGCGGCGCGGGCGGCGGCCTGAATGTCATCAACGGCACGGCCTCACTGCAGCGCACGCTCGTGGCCGGCAACAGCGCCCCCACCGGCCGCGAAATCCAGCGCACGGCAGGCACGGTGACGCTCAACAGCCACAACCTGTTCGGCTTCGGCGGCAACGCCGGGCTGAACGGCCTGAGCGCCGGGGCCTCCGACGTGGTGCCGGGCGTGGCGCTGGCCGCCGTGCTGGGGCCGCTGGCCGACAATACCGGCCTGACCCACACCCACGCCCTGCCGCCGGGCAGCCCGGCCATCGACGTCGGGCCCTCGGCCGGCTGCGCCGCCCCGCCCGTCAGCGGATTGGACCAGCGCGGCCAACCGCGCAACACCGAGGGCAACGGCGCCGCCTCGCCCAACGAGTGCGACGTCGGCGCATACGAATACCAGCCCGACGGCCCGGTGGATACGCCCACACCCACGGCCACGTCCAACGCCTCGCCCACGCCCACGGCGACGCCCACCGACGGCCCGTCGCCCACCCCCACGGCAACGCCCACCAAAGGCCCCACGCCGACGGCCACCAGCGGCCCCTCCCCCACCCCGGGCACGCTGAATGAGGAGACTTATCTGCCGGTCGTGCTGAACTGGTAAGTGGATCGACGAACGACGAACGCCGAGTGACGAATGACGGGTTCAGACCGTCCTCGTCACTCGGCCGCTGTCTGCCCCTGTAGCTCAACCTGTCCAGGTTGAGTCCCCCGCATACGAGATACGAGATACGAGTGAAGAGCGCTCGTCACTCGTATCTCGTCATTCGTCACTCGTCACTCCCAACTCCCTGACGTGGATTTTCACGTCTTCTCCCGCGTTCAGGTCGCGGATCGCCAGCGTCAGGGAGGACACCAGCGGCGGGGCGTCGGGGAAGGGCATCGTGATGTGGGGATCGGGGTCGAGGCCGCGAAATTCCTGCTCGTAGTCGACCGGCGCGCCGCCGGGCGGGGTCAGCGTCACCGTCAGGGCAAAGTCCATCGTGCCGAAGTCGGCCGCCAGCCCGCCCACCGGCCGCGGCGCGTCGAAGACGATCTCGTAGCGCACCGGGTTGCCGGCGATGTGGCGCACCAACGTGAAGGCGTCGCCGTCGAACAGGTCGGCCAGTTGCCCGGCCTCAAAGCGGGTGTGGGTCACGGTCACCGGCGCGCCGTCGAGCGTGCCCGTCTCGGTGACCGGCTGCCGCAGCGCCTCCAGCTCGGCGGCAAAGACGGCGTCGATGTCGGGCGCATAGGCCAGCCGGGCCAGCAAAAAGCCGGGGCGGCCGTCGGGGTAGAAGATCGTGTCCTCCACGTCCACCGTCGCGAACTTGCCGCTGCCCAGCGCCCGCTCCACCTCGCCGGGCAGCATGATAAAGAGCATGTCGGGCGTCAGCAGACGCTTTTGGCTGATGAAGGCGTCGACGTTCAAGGTCTGGACGCGCCGCTGGTCGTCGGCCGACAGAAAGAAGGGGGCGAATATGCTCGTGCCGTTGGCCCAGTCGGGCGACAGCATGATCTGCGCGTCGGGGTCGGCCGCCAGCCGGGCCTCGATGACCTCGAACAACTGTGACGCGCCATACTGCATCCCGCCCATGCCGTAGTCGGTGAACCACGTCGGCCCGTCGGCCAGGGCGTAGCGCAGCAGGCCCAGACTCATGAGAGACAAGAGGAGAAATACGAGAGACGAGAGACGAGATACGAGTAAAGAAATGCGCTCTTCACTCGTATTTCGAATCTCGTTTTTCGTATCTAACCGCATCAGCCAGTCGATGCCCAAGCCAATCAGCAGCGTCGCCGGCACCACGGTCGCCAGCACGCGGGTGATCGCCACGTCCACCAGCGCCGCGCCGACGGGGACGGCCAGCAAGGACAGCAGCACGGCGCGGACGGCGGCGGCCGTCGCCAGAGTAGGCTGGCCCTCTATGGCCCCAAATTCGGCCGCTGCGGCCCGCTTGGCCCTCTTTTCGGCCAAGGCATCCCATAAACGGCCCAGGGCCACTACCAGGCCCAAAATGAGCAAGGGCAGGAAGACCAGCCGCATGTGGCCCAGCGAGGGGCCCATGCGGTGGCGGGCCAGGTCGTAGTCGCCCGGCCGGAACCAGTAGCGCGGGCTGAGGGCATAGAGATAGCGGTCGGCGAACTCGCCCAGCTTGACCGCCGTGCTGGTGTCGTTGAACCAGTAGGAGTTGAGCGAGCGCAGATGGTAGGTCAGGTCGGTGGGGTAGGCCTGCCGGAAGCGGACGTAGGGCCAGGCAAGGAGGACGGCCAGAGCCAGGAAGAGGAGCAGGGGCGAAAGGGAGAAAGGGAGCCGGGAGGAGCGGGTGCTCTCCCCCGCTCCATCTCCCCCCTGTTCCCTTTCTCCCCTGCCCCCCTGCGCCACCCGCCAGTGATAGGGCGCATCCACAATTGCCAGGGCCAGGACGAGCACGCCGATGATCGCCTGCCCGTTGCTGTAGCTGTAGAAGGCGGCCGCGGCGAAGACCAGCGCCGGGAAAATGAAACGGGGCGCGCGGGTGCGGTAGAGCAGGTAGCAATAGAGGAACAGGGCATAGAAGGCGGTCATCTCGGCCGTCTCGAAAGCCGTGCGGCTGTGCAGGAACCAGGCCGGCGTGGCCGCCAGCACCAGCACGCTCAGATACCAGCCGCGGGCGCGAAACACGTTGCGCAGCGTGCCGGCCACCGCGGCCACGCCCAGCATCCCCACCATGACGCTCACCCAGCGCGTCACGTAGACCGACATCCCCAGCAGACGCAACGGCAGCATTTGCAGATAGACCGACAGGCTCAGGTTCCAGACGGCGAAGTTCTTGAAGTAGGGCGGCCACAACAGGCCGTCGCTGTTGCGAAAGTGCTCGCGGAGAAGGTCGGCGGCGGCCACGGTCTGGATGGCCTCGTCGGAGAAGAAATAGATGGGATAGCGGGTCAGCCCGATCAGGCGGGTGGCGGCGTAGATGAGCAGGGCCACCGTGAAAGCGGCCAGGGCAGTGTGGCGACGGCGGTGGGTGGTCATAGATGGCCGCCGATTATAGCCGATTTGACGGCAAGGGAGAATCCACTTGCGCCGAAGTCTTCTTAAATCTGTGCCATCTGTAGTTTATATTTCTCTTGTGACAGTATGCTGAAATACTGGAATCTGCCTAATCTGCGGCTCGTTCTTCTTACTCGCTGTGCACCCAGCCCACCCAGCGGAGCTCCCCGACGTCGGTCCGCGCGCCGAGGCGCTCCATCAGCTCGCCGGTGTGCTGCATGATGTGGCGGATGGAGTAGATTTGCAGCTCCAGCAGGCGCATTTCCGGATCGGGCACGCCCTCCATGTCGTCGAGTCTCAACTGCGGCACTCGCGCGGCCACCTGTTGCCGGCAGAAGTCCAGGTATTCAAGGACGGTCTCCTTGTCATATGGCTCCCGGTCGGCCGTGGTGTGGTCTTCGTAGCCCTCGCGGTGCCCCGGCCAGGGCACGGCGGCCGTCTCGGATTCGGCGGCGTAGACGTGGGCGAAGTACAGCGCGTGGTAGGCCGTCTGCCAGAACCTGTTCTTGTCTTCCGGCGCGTCCCACAGCGATGCCGGGCAAGCCTCAATGGCCTGCCGGAGCATAGCCAGCGAAGCCTCATACTGCGAAACCAGAATAGCAGCAATGTCCATCACCTACCTCCTGCAAACCGTAGGGGCGGCCCAACGGCGAAATCGCCTACGCCCTCAAAACGCCCCGGCCCGCCGTTGTGTCGTCCTCTTTTCGGCCGGTGGCTAAACCGACTCCTTCAGAAACGCGAGCGTCCGCTCCCAGGCCAGCGCGGCCGCCTCAGGGTGATAGGCCCCGGTGCGGTCCGGCTCGAAAAACCAGTGGCCGGTGTGGGGATACGTGTAGAACGCCGCCGGCCGGCCGGCAGCGCGCAGATTGGCCTCCATCTCGTCGACGTACTCGCGGGGTTCGTAGGGGTCATTCTCGGCAAAGTGGCCCAGGTAGGCCGCGCGCGAAGAGGTGTAATCGATGGGCACGGCCCCATAGAAAATGACGACCGCCCGGACGTGTTGGGGATCGTCGGCTGAAACGTTTCCGGCATACCACGCGCCCAGCGAGAAGCCGATGACCGCCAGCCCGCCTGCGGGCCGACCGGCGCGCTCATAGAGAAACGCCACGGCCCGGGCCACGTCGGCCGCCGCGCCGTCGCTGTCGAGCGTCTGAGCCAGCGCCTCCGCGCCTTCGATGGTGGCGGCGACCCGCCCATGATAGAGGTCGGGGGCGAAGGCGACGAAACCGGCGTCGGCCAGCCGCGTGCACAAGCCCTTGATGGTGTCGTTCAGCCCCCACCAGGCGTGGAGCACCAGCACCGGCGCGCCCTGGCCGCCGTTGGGCAAGGCAAGAAAGCCGTCGGGTTGATTGGTTGGCATAAGTGTCTCCTGTTATGAAAAGTTGGCCGTAGAAGAGTAACCAGTAAATCAGTAAGCATTAGGCAGCCCTGCAGCTAACCCCTCGCCAACTCTGCCCAATCTGTAGATTTTCTTCCTCTACGTGAACAACCGCAACTGGTAGTCCGGCCGCCGCCCGTCGAGCAGCACAAACGGCTCGATGTCCTTGGTGCGCACGCCGATCTGCCGCAGCTCGCCCACCGAGCGCAGCGTGGCCCGCCGCCGCGCCCGCAGGATGGCCTCGGCTCCCTTCGGCCCGATGCCCGGCACGCGCAGCAGCGCCTCGCGGCCGGCCCGGTTCACCTCCACCGGCGACCGGCGCAGGTGCGCCTCGGCCCAGGCCCGCTTGGGGTCGGTGTCCAGCGGCAGGCGGCCGTCGCCGTCGAAAGGCATCTCCTCCAGGTCGAAGCCGTAGTCGCGGAACAGGAACGAGGCCTGATAGAGCCGGTGCTCGCGCCAGGGGTCCTCGGCCGGATGGTTCTCCAGCGGCGTGCCGGCCACGGGACGGAAGGCCGAGTAGTAGGCCCGCTTCAGGCCGGCCGTGTGGATGAGGTGATGGGTGGCGCGCAGCAGCTCCAGGTCGCTCTCGCCCACCGCGCCGACGACGAATTGCGTCACCGACGACGGCCAGCGGCCCTTGACGTTGCGGTGCGGCGGCTCCTCGCGGCGAATGGCCTCGATCCAGCGCAGGGGGGCCAGCAGTTCATCCACAAAGCCCTTCCGGGGGGCCAGCGCCGCCAGCCGCTCCGGCGTGGGCGCTTCCAGGTTGATCGACAGCCGGTCGGCCAGTTGCATGGCCCGGTAGACCTGCTCGCGCTCCGCGCCGGGCATGATCTTCAGGTGGACGTAGCCGCGATAGCCCGAGCGGCGGATGAGGTCGGCCGTGTCCAGCAGCTTGTCCTGCGCTCGCACGCCGCCGCCGATGATGCCGCTGCTGAGGAACAGGCCATCGACCGCCCCGGCGCGGCGCATGTCGTCGAAGGCCCGCGCCATCTCGTCGGGGCTGAAGGTGACGCGGCGGGTTTGGCTGCGCCCGGCGCGGAAGGGGCAATAGTGGCAGTCGCGCTCGCAGGCGGTGGTCATCATCGTCTTGAGCAGGGGCATCAGGCGGCCGTTGGGCAGGTGGACGTTCGTCACGCCCAGCCCGGCGGCTTTGGCGACGACCGGCGACCGGCGACCGGCTCCGGCCGGATCGAGCACCTGTCCGCAAGGCGCGATGGGTGGACGAGCGTCTTTCTGAACTCGTAACTCGTCCCTCGGCACTCGTAACTCACCGTCCGGCTCCAGCGCCATGTGCACGGCGATCTCCTGCAGCTTGACAATCGCGTCCATGCCCACAGGATAGAACAGATGTTCCCAAATGTCAATGGAGATTAGAGATTAGAGATACGAGATACGAGTGAAGAGCGCTCGTATCTCGTATCTCGTATCTCGTATCTGGACAAGTGTCAACCGTGGTTGACAGATCGGGGGCCGAGGTCGCCGGCTTGCCCCTACGATGCCCGTATGGCCGCCTCAATGGCCGCCAGATTGTCACGGGCCTGTTGAGTCAATGAATGTTGAGCGCCAAGGCTCTTCTCCCAAATCGCCAGCGCCCGGCGCATATAGCCGGCCGCCCCCGGCAGATTGCCCTCGTAATAGCAGAGAACCCCCAAATTGTTACAGGAGGAGGCCGTATCGGGATGCTCCGGGCCGAGGACGCGCTCCCAGACGGCCAGGGCGCGCTCGAGGTAGGGCCGCGCCGCGGGCAGGTCGCCCATATCCTGCAGCAGGTAGCCCAGGTTGTTGAGGCCGGCTGCCGTATCGGGATGCTCCGGGCCGAGGACGCGCTCGCGGACGGCCAGGGCGCGCTCGGTGGCGCGCCGCCGGTCGCCACTGCAAGGTCCCCAGTTGTGAGGGCGGTGCCATCGGATCCGCGGACGCGCTGCGGACGCCGGGCGCGCCAGGTCGCCCATCGCCCGCAGCAGGTAGCCCAGGTTGTTGAGGCTGGTCGCCGTATCAGGATGCTCCGGGCCGAGGACGCGCTCGCGGACGGCAGGGCGCGCTCGAGGTAGGGCCGCGCCGCGGCAGGTCGCCCATCGCCTGCAGCAGTGCCCAGGTTGTTGAGGCTGGTCGCCGTATCGGGATGCTCCGGGCCGAGGACGCGCTCGCGGACGGCCAGGGCGCGCTCGAGGTAGGGCCGCGCCGCGGTCATCGCCGCAGCAGACCAGGTTGTTGAGGCTTCGCCGTACCATGCTCCGGGCCGAGGACGCGCTCGCAGACGGCAGGGGCGCGCTCGTGGGGCGCGCCGCAGGTCGCCATCGCCGCAGCAGCCCGCCCAGGTTGTTGAGGCCGGCTGCCGTATCGGGATGCTCCGGGCCGAGGACGCGCTCGCGGACGGCCAGGGCGCGCTCGAGGTAGGGCCGCGCCGCGGGCAGGTCGCCCATCGCCTGCACAGCATGCCCAGGTTGTTGAGGCTGGTCGCCGTATCGGGATGCTCCGGGCCGAGGACGCGCTCGCGGACGGCCAGGGCGCGCCTCGGTGAAGCCGCCCCGCCGCGTGGCAGGTCGCCGCTCGTTTTCAGGTAGCAGCCCAGATTGCCGCACAGCGTGGCGGTGGTGTTGCCTCCATCGCGGAGTCGGTAACGTGGCGGAAATGGATCATCCATTCGCGTATCGGGCGCGGATCGCGTCTGACGTCCTGCTGCCGGGCCAGCGAAATGACCGCCCCCTCCACCGCCGCCCGCGCCGCGTCCAGGTCGCCGGCCAGCGCCCGCGCGGCGAAGGCCGCCACCAGCCGGTGCAGCCGCAGCCGGCCGCCGCCGGCCCGCTCCAGCAGCCCCAACGCCAGCAGCCGCCGCACGGCCGCGTCGGGCAATGGGGCGTCGTCGCCGGCCTCAACCATCCCCGCCGCCAGCGCCCACGGGAACGGCTCGCCGGGGACAAGACAGGTGGCCCCGGCCAGCACCAGCCGGGCGGCCGCGTCGGGGGGGCGCGTCGCCGGCGCCAGCCCCTCGAGGCTGATCTGGAACGTGCGGGCCACGTCCAGGTCGTGGGTCGTCCAGGAGTAGGCTGTGGCCCCGTCGCGCGGCCGCAAGTGGTCCAGCGGCCCGACGCGGCGCAGGTCGTCGAGATAGCGGGCGACGCGGATCGACGGGCTGTCGGCCAGATAGCTGCCGGCCAGCGTCAGGGCCAGCGGCAGGTCGCCCAGTTCGGCGGCCACCTCGTCCAGCGCGGCCGGCGGCTCCGCGCGCCCGGCGGGGGTCAGGTATTCGCGCAGCAGGGCGACGCTCTGGGCGCGGGGCAGCGTGGGCACGGCCAGCGCGGCGAACCCGGCCGGCCAGTCGTCGCTGCGGCTGGTCACCAGCACCCGCGCCCCGCCGCCCGCCGGCCGCCAGCGGGCCAGCAGCGCCGGCTCCTCGCAGTTGTCGAAGATGAGCAGCCGCGGCTCGGCCCCGCGCCAGGCCTGCGCCGTTCGCGCCACCTTCTCCGCCAGGCCGAGCGCCACGTCCTCGCCCGGCGACCACAGCCCCATGAGCGCCCCGCAATCGGCCACCTCGGCCCCAACGACGGCCGGATCGCCATCGGCCAGGCTAACCCACTGCACGCCGCCGGCGAAAAAGCGGCCGAAGCGATAGGCGAACTCGACCGCCAGTTGCGTCTTGCCGATGCCGCCGATGCCGGTGGAGATGACCGCCGGCGTGCCGGCGGGGTCATAGAGCAAGCGGCGGGCCAGATCGCGCAGCTCGTCCTCGCGGCCGGTGAAGAGCGGGTTGCGGCCATAGACGGGACGGGAGCGTGGCGGCAAGGAGCCGGGGTCGGGCAAGGGCGGGCGGCCGTCCTCGTCCAGTGGCGGCAGCGGCGGCGGGGTGGGGCCGCCGAACCCACCTGCTCCCTGTGTCGTGTGGGATAATTGCGACAGCAGGTTGATGATGACGTTATGGAACTGGCCGGAGAAGATGACGTCGCCGCCGATGGCCGCCGGCCCGGCGCCGGCCGGTGTCCGCTGGCGAACCATAGCCAGCATCTCGTCCATCTTGCCTTCCAGCCGGCTCATATCGCCGTCGTGACGGGCTTCGGCCGCTGTGCGCGTGTAATCGACGATGAGGTCGAAAGCGGCCGTGAAGGCGGCGATCTCGCGCCGCGGGTCGTATTCCAGCCCGCGAAACGCGCCGAACTCCTCCGCCCAGCGGACGACTTCCCCGGCCTCGGTTTGCAGGATTTGCGGGTTGTTCTCGTGCCACGCGCGGCGAAACGCTTGGTAGATGCGCTCGTCGCGGAAGAAGTCGAGCACCGCTTCGGGCTTGAACATGCCCCAATCGACCAGCGCATGGCGGTAGATGGCTTCGAAGTCCCCGGCTTGCGGCTCGGCCGGCAGGCCGAGCCGTCGGCGGGCCTTGATAACCGCCTCGCTGCGGCTGAGGCTGGTGAAGGCTTTGTCGACCCCCATCTTGGCCAGGGGACCGGTAATGGCGCTGAGTTCGAGCCAGGGCATGGGCGCACCCCTATGACGACGAGATGGCATGAGCCTATCAGGAAAAAAGCCGCCTGTCGAATCCCCTAGCGCCGCATGCTTAACCGGCTTCTTGCCCCCCAGCGGATAAGAATCCGCTGCTACCGGGCGAATCCAGCCTTGCGGATCTTGCCGATTCACCACACGGCGTTATATCCTACCCCCATGCCGCCCCCCGACACCGAGCACACCCACTACATCGGCGAGACCATCACCGTCGAATTCGACCGGCCGCCGCTGTTCAGGAAGCGGCCGCACTGCCCCGACCGCTTCCTGTGGCGCGGCCAAACGTTCGCCGTGGCCGAGGTGCTGAGCCAGCGCGTGGACTTCGGCCGCCGCGGCCGCATGAGCCAGAACATGCAGCCGGAGCACGCCGCGCGGGCCGTCCTCCACGGCTCCTGGGGCGTCGGCCGCTACTTCTTCACCGTCCGCACCACCGGCGGCCGCACCTTCCAGTTCTACTACGACCGCGCCCCCAAAGGCAGCGACCACCCCGAAGGGGAATGGTTTCTGAGATACGAGATCAGGAATGACGAATGACGAGTTTAGAAGCGCTCTTCATTCGTCATTCGTCACTCGTCATTCGTCATTCGTCACTGCCCGCCGGTATCTCGTATTTGATATGACAAGTGTAAACTACTTTACAGCAACGGTTTGCGATAGTGCTATACTGTAGCTAGAGGTAGTCAACGAAGTGGCGGGTTTTCCGCCCAAAGCGCCACTACCCAGGGTCGATTGGGCCTCCGGGTTCGCGGCCACTCCGTCGGCGGGTTGTGCCAGACTCGCCCAGCGGAACCGGGGGATAGTAGCCAGGGCGCGACAAGTGCCACGCCGGGAGTCAACAACCACATGTTTCACAATGCTTTCTTCATTTCCGCAGTGGCGGCCGCTGCGGCGGCGGCGATGGCCGCCACCATCGTGGTCAGCGTGCGCCGTCGCCGAGCGAAGTCCGCCCGGCCGACCCGCTAGTGTCAACCCCGGTTGACACTTAGAGATACGAGATTAGAAATACGAGATACGAGAGAAGAACACCCTCTTCATTCGTCGTTCGTCATTCGTCATTGCTTTGGGAGCTATATCATGACCCGCAAGTTGTTTCTGCTGGTAATCGTTCTGCTGGCGGCCCTTGTGCTGCCGGCGCGGTGGTTGACAATCCATGCCGCCACCTCCACATCTTTTATCCCCAACGAGCCGAACGACACGTTCGCAACCGCCGTTACCTTGCCCGAAGGCTATGCCATGACGGGCTACTTCCTGACCGCCGGCGACCACGATTATTATCGGGTCGACGTGCCGGCCGGGGTGGATGAACTATTCGTAGACGCATCGGCCCTCGCATATGCCCAGAACCCCACGCCCCAGCCGGTGACTGTGCGCCTCTATAATGGCGGCCACACCCTGGTTGCCGAGGATACGAGCTGCGCCGATGATATTTGGCTCACCGAGCCGGTGGCGGCCGGGACCTATTTCCTGCTCATCGAACACTGCGCCGGCCCACTGGACATCGATAGCCCCTATACGGTGAGCGCCGCCTGGAATATCGATGCCGGTGATCACTCGCCCGGCGACATCGAGCCCAACGATACCCCGGCCCAGGCCGTGGCCGCCGCCTATGGCGACCATCTGCGCGGCTATATCAGCGATACCGACACAGTTGACCATTACCGCTTTGCCGCACAGGCCGGCGACCAGATCGCCCTGGCCCTGAGTGACGTCGCCTACCGCGGGGATGCTGTACTTGTGCTCTATGACCCGGCCATGAACCCGGTGGCGCTGCAAACCGACGGCTGGACGTCCTGGGCATCACTGCCCACGGCGGGCAACTACGTGCTCAGGATCGCCGTGCCCGGCGCGGATTACGATGATGGCTTCATCGACTATGACCTGCTGCTGGCCCTGACCGGCGGCGACGAACCAAACAACACGCGCCAGACGGCCACCGACGTGGCCTTTGGACAACTGCTCAACGTGACCCACGACTACCTGTGCGATACGGACTGGTTCCGCTTCCAGGGGCGCGCCGGCGACGTGCTGGCCGCCGTCAACACGGAAACCGAAGTAGAGAACGTGCATCTGTATGCGGCTGATGGTACGTCACTCTACGGTCGCCACGTCTTACCCGCCGATGGGGTCTATTACCTGAAGGTAGAGGGCTTCGTCAACCCCGCGTTCGATGATTCGTGGTGCTACGAGGGGCCGGTAACCTACCCCTTCGGCCAGTCGCTGTGGGTCAGCGCCGCCGTCGACGGGCTGGGCGGCAACGCGGCCATCAAGCGCGGCGACATCGCCACCCGCAAGGACGCCGCCGGCCAGTGGCAGATCGTCTTCGACGCCTCCGACGTCGGCATCACCCAGAACGTGGTCGCCTTCGAGCGCCTGCCCAACGGCTCCATCCTGATGAGCCTGGCCGGGCTGCAGACCGTCCCGGGCCTGGGCAAGGTCATGCCCCAGGACATCATCCGCTTCGTGCCCACCTCGTTGGGCGACGCCACGGCCGGCACGTTCCAGTGGTTCCTCGACGGCTCCGACGTGGGTCTGACGACGGCCGGTGAGAAGATCGACGCCATCTACTACCAGACCGGCATCGCGAACCCGCTGCGCATCAGCACCCGCGGTGCGGGGGCCGCCCCGCGCACCAGCGGCGGCATGCTGAAGTTCGCCGATGAGGACACCATCAACCTGGTCAACGGCGTGTTCGGCGCGAATTCGGCCGGGACGTGGCGCATGGGGCTGGACGGCTCGACCGTGCCCGGCCTGAAGGGCGAGGACGTCAGCAGCCTGACCCTCGTGCAGACCTATCCCGAGCGCGATTCCCAGTTGCTGATCGGCCTCGACAGCGCCTTCACCGTCAGCGGCACGAAAGGCACGCCCTATGACGTACTGCAGGAAGGCACGTGGCAACTGGCCGTAACGCACCTGACCGACAAGAAGATCGACGGCCTGGGCATCGGCGACCCCTGGACGCCTTAAGAAGTGGCAAATTACGAGCGACGAGTGACGAATTATCCCGTCACTCGTCATTCGTAACACTTTTGAGATACGAGATTAGAGACACGAGATACGAGTTAGGAGGCGCTCTCCACTCGTATCTCGTATTTCTAATCTCGTATCTCGAACACTGGACAACCCGCCCCACAATGTGTAATCTTTCCTAAACGTCAACCAGGAGCTTCCCACACCCATGATCGACACCTCCGACTGGATCGTCTTCGCCCTTGTGGTCGGCGCGCGGTTCCTCATTCCCCTGCTCATCCCGTTTTTCCCGCTGCCGGCCATCATTGCCGCCCTGCTGCTCGACGGCGTCGATCAGACCATCTTCCAGCAATTTACCCACCTGCCGCTCGACGGCTACCAGGGGTACGACAAGGCCCTCGACATCTACTATCTGTCCGTGGCCTACATCTCCACCTTCCGCAACTGGACCAACGATTTCGCTTTCCGCGTCAGCCGCTTTCTCTACTACTACCGGCTGGTCGGCGTGGTGCTGTTCGAGACGCTGCAAATGCGGTCGCTGTTACTGGTCTTCCCCAACACATTCGAATATTTCTTCATCTGGTACGAGGCCGTCAAGCTGTGGTGGAACCCGCGCAAGCTAAGCCGCACGGCCGTCATCAGCGCCGCCGCCGGCATCTGGATCGTCATCAAGCTGCCCCAGGAGTACTGGCTCCACATTGCCCAGAATGACGTCACCGACACCATCAAAGTCCTGCTGGGCGGCACGCCTGACTCGCCCTGGGGGCCGCTGCTGTTCCAGAATCTGCTGCTCATCCTGCTGGTGCTGGCCGTCCTCGCCCTGCTGCTGTGGGCGCTCTACCGCTTCCTGCGCCGCAACACGCCGCCCACGGAACACGCCCTCAGTTGGCGGGCCGACGACAACACCCTGCTGCCCACGGCCGAGGAATTCGCCCGCGCCCGCCGCGCCCTCTACGCCCGCGTGTTCGACGTCGACCTGCTGGAGAAAATCGTCCTGGTGGCCTTCATCATCTACATCTTCGCCAACATCCTGCCCGGCACGTCGGCCGTGGGCGACGGCCTGCTGGTCTACGTCGCCGTGCTGGTGACGGCCACCACGGCCATCAGCCACGCCTTCGGCCGGCGCGGCACGACCATCGCCTCCGGCATCGTCCACTTTCTGGCCGTGTTTGTGGCCAACATGGGGCTGGCCTACCTGCTGCTGGCCTTCTTCGGCCGCTCGCCCAACTGGTCGAACGTCCTCATCTTCCAGCTCCTGCTGGCCGTCATCGTCACGCTCTTCGACCGCTTCCACCCCTACCGCGAGGCGCGCTTCCCAAGGGGAATTACGAGTTAGGAATTACGAATTCCGAATCAGGAATCCGGCACACGGACACGAATAATTTCCCGGAGAAAAATCCGCCGATTACGCAGAATTCGCAGATGACCTCTTAAATCTACGAAATCTCCGTAATCGGCGGATCAGGTTTCTGTTACTACCGTGTCCGTATCTTGCAGCTCTCCGCCCCTAACTCGCAATTCGTAACGCGTAACTCGTAATCCGTAACTGATTAGTCGTGGTCAATGACGATAGTCGTCTTCGCCGGGTCGGGCAGGCCCACGCCCACGTCGCGCAACGCGGCCACGGTCGCCTCGCTGACCCGCGAGCGCGTCGCCAGGAAGTCGGAGCGACGTGAATCCGTCCAAAAGCGCAGTTCCAGGGCCACGTCCGTCGGCTCCAGATCGCGCACCAGGGCCGACGGCGGCGGCTCCTGCAGGACGCCCTCCGTCCCCCGCGCCGCCGCCAGCGCCAAAGCCATCGCCCGCGCCAGGTCGTCCTTATACGTGAGGTAGATCATCACGCTGGCCCGGCGCAGCGGCGCGGCCGTGTTGTTGGTGACGCGCGACGTGAACAGTTCCCCGTTGGGCACCAGCACCACCCGGCCGTCATAGGTGCGGATGCGCGTCACACGCAGCTCGATCCCCTCCACCGCCCCCTCCGTTTCGCCCACCACGATCTGATCACCCAGCTTAAACGGCCGCATGACGAGCAGCAGCAGCCCGCTAACGAAGTTCGACAACACATCCTTCAGCGCAAAGCCCAGGGCCACGCTGGTCAGGCCGATGGCCGTCGCCAGCGCTTGCGGGTCGAAGCCCAGCGCGCTGACGGCGACGATAATGCCCAGCATCCAGATGCCGTAATAGATCAATTGCTTGATGAGATTTTCGCTGGTCAGGTCATAGTCGACGCGGCCGAACCCCCGCTGCATCAGACCGCGCACCAGCAGGGCGATGAGGCCGAACAGGGCCAGGACAAACAGCGCCGCCAGGATGCGTGGCAGCGTCGTCCGCAATGACTCCAGCAGGCGGGCGAAGGCGCTGTCGATGAGCACCACCACTGACCAGCGACCAGTCTGCCGCCGCTCGATCCCCCGTTGCAATGCCGTGTCAATGGCCCCGGCCCACTCGGCGGCCAGCGTGTCGATGTCAGTCACGTTGTCCTCGGCGTCGGTCGTCGTGACGGTGACGATGGTCGAGCCGCCGATGGTGATCAGACGTGTGTCGGGGCCGCTCTCCTCGATGACCGCCGGGGCGATGGCCGTCGAGTCCTCCAGCAGCGATTCCAGCCGCTTCTCGATCTGCTCGGCGCGGGCCGCGGCGCTAATGTCTTCGCTGGGGCCGACGTAAAAGATGACGCGGCCGTCGACCCGCACCGGGGCGCTCGAAGCGCTCGGCCCCTCATCCTGGGCCAGCGCGGGCATGGCTGCGGCCAGCAGCGCCAACAAGATGAACAAGAGACGAGTCTTCACAGCCATAATAATAACATGGCCGGCGTGAAGGGGCGACAGGCGGCCGCCGCCCCGCCGCCGCCGCCGTTCACTTGATTCTCAGTCTCAACACTCCATTCGTTAAGTCATCACGACGGCGCTTGCGCCAGGACGATAACGAAAGACCTTATAGGCTGGAGTGGGCTGTTCCCGTTCCCCGCGCTATTATTAGGCAAGTCCAACGTTTACGTGCTAGCGTTCGCCCTGAAGCAGAGACGGAGGAGAGATGGCAAGTTATGTGCCCCCGCTGCCGGAGGTGGAAGCGAGAACGCACCACATCCTGATTAACATTTATCCGACAGCTCACACGACCGGAGATGTGTTGGCAGCCGTTCTCTTGATGCATTGTGCGTTGGAACAAGCCTTGAGCCACCATGTAGGGGCGCTGAACCCGGAAGCCGACGATTTTTTGAGCAAGGTCGATGCCCTGCCGGTATATGACTGGCCGCAAGAAGTGCGCAACGAACTGGGTGAGCTGAACGACAGACGCTCCAATCTGGCTCACCCCACGCATGTCAATCACCGCTACGTCCTAGAAACGGCCGACGACTTTGTCGAATTCCTCCAAACAAATTGGGCGCAATTGTTCTCCCCATGGACAAGTCCGCCGAATGTGGTCCGGCCGACAGTCAGCTCGGGGGAGGCCACCGAGTACACCAAGGATGTGGCCGCCAGGTTGCGCAGCATACTGACCATTGAATATGCCGGCGCGGTCACGCAGGGCGATATGCTGGCCGCCCTCCTACTGCTGCACAAGTCGACGGAAGAGTACATGGAAAGCCGAATACCACGCCCACCGGCGGGGGTCAAGTGCGATTTCAGGACTAAGGCGGCGCAAGTATTTTCCGAACGGCAGCAAGAATTGGTAGATATCCACAAGCAGCGCAGCCAGTATGCCCACCCCGTCGCTTACGATGAAGGGCAAATCGCCCGCACGGGGTATGGGTTGGCCCGCTTCGTGGCCGATAACTGGAATGTGATGGGAGATGGTCAACGTCTCGAAGTGACCCATCCTCTCCTGGCGCTCCGCTACGCCACGCCCACCTCCACGCCACAACAGGTTCCCGTCGCGCCCGCGCATCAGATAGCGGCCGTACCACCGCCGCCACCACGCCATCGCTTTGAATGGAACCTCTTCCTAAGCACGCTGCTTTACGGCGGCCTGGCCCTTTGGTTCACCGGCATCACCCGGGCACTTTGGGCCTTTCCACCACTAAATGGCGTCAGACCGGCGTATTTTAGCCTGGCGTTGGCGATTATATGCGCTCTGCTAATGTTGTGGAGGGCAACAAGCTTCGTTCGCAAATCCGGCTTGTTACGGGCGTCACTGGCAGTTCTGGGGTTATTGGGCCTCATCATTTTCGTTGGAATCGTCCGCGGCTGGCCGCCCGTGGGCATCTTGAGCGGCGAATGGGCCGGGCGAAACATGGCGCACTACATTGAGCAAGTGTCGGGCGTGAATGCGCCGGCAGCCCCGGCTGCTCCTGCTTCTGCCCCGGTCATTATACAGCCGACGGCGCAGCCTCAAGAGGTTGTGGCCACCCCGGCGGCTCCCGTTGAAGAGGCCGGCACGCCCGGGTTTCAACCGTCGGCCATTGAGCGGACAGAAATCGGCGTCGGGGCGCAAGTCCGGGTCACCACCGCGGGCAACAATCTCAACGGCCGCTCGCAACCCGGCATCGCAAGCGAGTTGGTCGTCTCGTTCCCTAATGGAGCGACGCTGGAGGTGCTGGACGGCCCACGCACGGCCGACGGGTACACGTGGTGGTTGGTGAGTGGCGAGGCAGGCGAGGGATGGAGCGCGGGAGATTTTTTGACGCTGGTGGAATAGTCGTAACATCCCGGCCGGATTATCCGGCAACACACTTTGTCCAATATATTCTCGACCATTCCATTTGCCTCCTCCCCCAATCGGTGTAATCTGGGCAATCAGTGGCAACTTCTCCTTCCGACTCATTCGTCTTGCTCCTCGTCATCGCCGCCCGGCTGCTAATTCCCCTGCTCATCCCGGCCTACCCGCTGCCGGGCATCATCGCCGCTTTGGTACTCGATGCCGTCGACCAGACGCTCTTCCAGACCTTCACCCACCTGCCGCTGGACGGCTATCAGAGCTACGACAAGGCGCTGGATATCTACTACCTGTCCATCGCCTACATCTCCACCCTGCGCAACTGGACCAATCACTTCGCCTTCCAGGTCGGCCGCTTCCTGTTCTACTACCGGCTGGCCGGCGTGGCCCTGTTCGAGCTAAGCGGCTGGCGCGTGCTGCTGTTTATTTTTCCCAACACGTTTGAGTATTTCTTCATCTGGTACGAAACAGTCGTCCTGTGGCGAAATCCGCGCCGGCTGCCGCGCGCCGCCGTCGTCGGCGCAGCGGCCACCATCTGGCTGATCATCAAGCTGCCGCAGGAATTCTGGCTCCACATTGCCCGCCTCGACCTGACCGATGTGCTGAAGACGGCCCTGTTCGGCGCGCCGCCGGAGACGACCTGGGGCGTGCTGTTCCAGGCGCTGCCGGGGGTGTTCATCGGCGCGGTCGTGGCTTCCGTGGCCCTCATCGGCGGGCTGGCCTGGCTGGCCGGGCGGCGGCTGCCCCGGCCCGAAAGCTCGTTGTCGGCCGAGGCGCGCCTCCGATCGCTGGGCGGCGAGCGGCTGCGGGCGGCCCGGGTCGGCTGGGCGGCCCGTGTCTTCGACCGCGACCTGGTGGAGAAAGTCGGCCTTGTATCGCTGCTGGTAGTCATCTTTGCCCAGGCGCTGCCCGGCGGGGCGGCCATCTCCCCCCTGCCGATGGCTGTGGCCGCGGCGTTGGTCATCATCCTTAACACGGGCGTCAGCCACTGGCTGGCCCGGCGCGGCGTCGGCTGGCGCAACGCCCTGGGCCAGTTTATCGTCATGACCGCCGCCAATCTGACCATCGCCGCCGCTTTCCAGGTGCTCCCCGGCGCGCGCGACCTCGACGACGCGGCCGTGGCCTTCTTCGTCCTGCTGCTCAGCCTCATCGTGACCTTGTTCGACCGCTTCACCGAGATTCACATGGCGCGCTTTCATCGAGGCGGAGAATCCACAGATGAAAGAGTCCGCCTGTAGCGCAAGCTGTCCAGCTTGGGAGCCGCCGCCGAGGGGCAACCTGGACAGGTGGCGCTACACTTGCTTGATAACCGGAAGTTTGCCATGATCAACGGCTCAGGCATCAACAACCCAACGACTTAATTATGCCCAGCTCATAATTAAATCATCGAATGTTAAAAAATGGAGCAACGCTCGTGAGAATCGCCATCGGCTCAGACGAACAAACCCACCTGACCGCCGCCGTCGTGGGCGAACTGCGGCGGCGCGGCCACAGCCTGCTTCCCTTCGGCCCGCTGGCGGCCGATCTGACCGGCATTCCCCAACCTGTCACGCCGGAAGATCAATGGCCGGCCGTCGCCCGCGCCGTGGCCGAGGCCGTGGCCGCGGGGCAGACCGACGAGGGCATCCTCTTCTGCTGGACGGGCACCGGCGTCAGCATAGCCGCCAACAAGATTCCCGGCATTCGCGCCGCCCTGTGCGACGACGCCGAGACGGCCCGCGGCGCGCGCCTGTGGAACAACGCCAACGTCCTGTGCCTCTCCCTGCGCCGCGCCAGCAAAGCCGTCGCCCAGGAGATTCTGGACGCCTGGTTCGATACTTCGTTCATCCCCAACCAAGCCGACAATGCGTGTCTGGCACAGTTGGAGGCGATTGAGAAGGTTTATGCCAAGTAGAGAACCGTCCCGATGCCCCTGAAAAATCTGTACCATCTGTAAAATCTGTGGACGCTCCCCAAGAGAAAACCCATGCCCCCACCCACCCAATTCACCGTCCCCCTCTACTTTGAATACCTCGCCATCCTGCTGTGGGCCACGTCGGGAGCCATCGTCGGCTGGCGCAAGGGCTATGACCTGATTGGCGTCTTCGTCGTCGCCTTCGTGTCCTCGTTCGGCGGCGGGCTGCTGCGCGATGGCCTGTTTCTGCAACGGCTGCCGGTCGTGCTGACCGACTCCAACTACTATCTGCTCATGCTGGCCGCGGTCGTGGGGGTAATGCTCGTCGGCCGCCGCATCAACCGCGACCGCCTGCTGCCCCGGATCGTCTCCCTGATCGACGCCCTAGGCGTGCCCATGTTCGTCATCATCGGCGCGGAGTTGGGCCGCGCTCGCGCGCTGGAGCTGCCGGCCGTCCTCGTCGTCGCCACCGTCTCCGGCGTCGGCGGTGGCTTGCTGCGCGACCTGCTGGTGGGCGACACGCCCGAATTGCTGCGGCCGGGGCAATACAACACGCTGCTGGTCGTCATCGCCGCCGCCCTCTACATGACGGTGGCCTACGGCCTGGGCTACGACCGCCTGATCACGGCCTGGGGCGTCATCATTGCCTTTTTCCTGGCCCGGCTGCTGATCATCCGCTTCAACTGGCGCTCGCGGCCGGTCAGCGAGTTCGAGATGCGCCACGTGCTGGAGGGCGTCACCGGTTGGATTCCGGGCTGGAAGAAGCCGAACAGCGATGAGATGGTGCTCAGGGACGACGCCACGGACTACGAACTGCGCGAGACGAAGTAACCGACCAGGAAGAAAACGGGTGACGCGATGACGCCGGGACGCAGAGCATCATAGTGCCCTGGCCTCATCACGCCCAGTCGCTCAATTTCGCCTCACTCCACAATCACCCGCAGCACGACATCATTGCGCCACCCGGCGATCGTGATGGTCGTTTGGCCCGGCGACGCGGCCAGGAAGAAAGGCACACGCGGCTCCAGCACCCCGTCGGCCGTATAGAAGATGTCACGCATAAGGTCGGCATCTGAGCGCGCCCGCACGTGGAGCAACTCACCCACGCGCAGAGTGGCGGCCTCGGCCGACGCCTGCACCAGTCCGTCGGTGTCGAGCCAATATTCGACCACCACGGCCACCGGCGCGTTGGCATCGGCGCGGTCGCAGCCCAGGCCGCCATCGGCCAGACGGCACTCCAGCAGCCCACCCATCCCGTCTAGAAAGAGCAACCGGCCGTCCTGAATGACCGGCCACCAGGCATAGACGCCCGGCTGATCGGCCGCGGCCATCCCGCCGGTCGAGGCGATCTCCGTCAGAAAGCCCAGGCCCTGATAGCCGAACACGTGCCAGTTGGCCGCCTTGTGGGGACATTCATTCCACAGGAACAGTTGCCGCAGGGCCCCCCGTTCCAGGTCGACGACCTCAAAGGTTGGCCGGAAGCCGCAGGGGTTGTAGGCCGTATTGGGTTCAGCGCCGAAATGGGCGACGCGCCGCCAGGATTCCGCGGGCGGCACATATTCGAAGACGTCGATGGCCCCCGTCAGCGGCCGGCCCCCCTCCTGCCAGTCGAGGATGGTCTCGGCCGTGCCGTTGCCGTCCAGGTCGGCCGTCGCCAAGGCCAGCACCTCTTTATCGCGGCCGATGGTTTCGCGGACCAGCCGCTTTTCGTCCAGATAGGGCGCGTCGGATGGCCCATCTGCGTCGGGGGAGCGGGCAAAGCGGCCGTCGCCGACGAGGTAGGCCAGCACCAACCCGCCGATGATGGTCACGATCAATCCGCCCAGCAGCGTGGAGCAAGAGAGGGGGCCGGGGGTGCCGGGCCGGTTCATGCTGTCCTTGGTGCTCATAGCGGGGGTAGAAGATGTTTGTTTGGCCGGACGGTGGTTCTTGCCGGATAAGAATCCGGCGTTGCAGGGGGTAGCCCAAGCCAAGGGGCGCTATCCGCCCCGCTTCCGCAAGTACCGCAGAATCCCGTCCACCGACATGAAAAGCGGGTTCGCCAGTTCGTAGCTCTCGATGGCCGTGGGCGAGAGGCGCAGGGCGGCCGCCCGCTCGCGGTTCCAGGCCACGTAGTCGTCGAGCAACTGGGACCTGACCGGGGGGGCGATGGGCTGCTGGAGCGCGCCCCCGGCTGGCCCCCCAGTCAGGTCTTCGACCCGCTGGGCCACGAAGGCCACGGCGTCGATCATCAGCGCGCGCAGTTCGGCCAGGTGGCCGTGGATGTCGCTGATGGGGCCGAAGTGGGTGGGGTAGAACGTTGGCGCGCCGGCCGCTTCCAGCCGTTCGAGCGTCGCCAGCCACGTTTCCAGATGGAATTCGGGCGGCGGGGCGGGCAGATCGACGACTTCGATGTGGGGCAGGCACACGCCGGCGGCGTCGCCGGTGAAGGCGATTCGGCCGCCCGGGCCGTCGCCAAGCAGGTAGGTGTGATGGTGGTAGGCGTGGCCGGGCGTGTCCAGGGCGGTGAAGGTCAGGCCGCCGGCTTCCACGATGTCGCCGTCATACAGCGCGGTCACCCGTTCGGCCGGGGCGGGCAGGATGTCGCCCCACAGGGTTGCCATGCGGTCGCCGTAGATGCGCGTGGCGGAGGCCAACAGCTTGCCGGGGTCGATGAGGTGAGGCGCGCCGACGTGGTGGACGTAGAGCTGCGCCCCCTGTTGCGCCCACCAGCCGGCTGCTCCGGCATGGTCGAGATGAATGTGGGTCAGCAGGACGTGTTTGATGTCGGCGGGCCGGAAACCGCGGGCGGACAGGCCGTCGAGGATGGCCGGCAGGGTGGAGCCGGGGCCGGATTCGACCAGCACGGGGCCGTCGGGACCGATTAGCAGGTAGACGGCCGTTACCTGGGGCATGCCCTGGAAATGAGTATCGAGGATGTGGAGATTCATAGTCACGAATCATAACTTTATCCCGATTATGGGTGCAAACAATTTCCAGATACGAGATACGAGATTAGAGATACGAGTTAAGCAACGGGGCATTCATCACCTGTGTTGCCGGAGCCGGGTTGGGCGACCGTTGTGTTGACATAGGTTGCCTGCGGCTCATTGCATATGAAGCCGCCACACCGCTTCACTCGTATCTCGTATGTCGTATCTCGTATCTCAGCCTGCCAGAGCCACACGTCGCCGTAGCGCCAATATTTCTCGCCGTCGTGGCGCGCCAGGAAGGCCGTTTTGGCCGTGCTGTAGAAGCGGCGGGAGGGTGGGAGGGGTGACGAGTGACGTGTGACGAGTGACGAGTGACCGTCCTTCATTGACTGCTGCCCGCTGTCCACTGTCCATTGATCCACTGACTTACTGCCTACTGACCTGCTGCCCACTGACTTGGGGTTCGCTAACCACTGACCACTGACATCTTGCTCTCCTGATCGCCGGCCGCCGGCCGCCTCTTCATTCGTCATTCGTAATTCGTCATTCGTCATTCGACGCTCGTCGTTGCCCGTCATCCCGTTATGGAACAGGTCGGCGAGCGCCCGGTTGAGGCGCTTTTGGCGGCCGCGCGGCAGGGTGGCGTGCGGGCCGATGTATTCGTTGGGCAGTTGCCAGGCCAGGTAGACCGCGCCGGGGCGGCCGTGGCGGCCTTGGGGGTCGCGCAGGCGGAAGAGGGCATGGCCGCGCTGCCAGGCGACTTCTTGCTGGTCGGCCGCGGCGGTCAGGGGGCCGACGGCGATGGCACTGCGGCGGCTGACGCGGGCGCGGCGCTCGTAGTTGCGCTGGCTGTTGGGGGCCGCGCCGGATAGTTTACATAAGGTCGCCCGGGCGATGGGGCCGGGGGCGCGGCGTTGGCCGGTCAGCAGGTCGGTGCGGGTGCGGCCGCTGTGGAAGGCGGCGTAGAGGTGGGCGCGGGCCTGGCCGATGGTGCCGGTCAGGGCCGTGAGCGGCACGGCGACGGGCGACCCGCCCAGACGCCGCACGCCCAACCCGGCGGCGACGCGAGCCGCCGACCCCAGCCGCAGCCATTCGGCTCCGTTGCGGCCGGTGTCGCGCTGCCAGTAGAGGCCGTCGCCGGCGCGCAGCAGGTTGGCGAGCTGGCGGCGGCCACAGATGTGCCAGGGGGAGCCGCCGGTGGTCAGCAGGCGGACGGCTTCGGTCGTGGCGATTCGGCCGGTACCGGCGTCGTCGGCGTGGCGCAGCAACAGCCAGACGCGCCCGGCGGCAGCCGTCTTGCTGCGCAACATGGCCAGGGCGACGTCGGGGTAAACCTTGATGAGTGACGAGTGACGAGTGACGAGTGACGAATGGGGAGGGCTTTGTTCCTTTTGAACTCGTGGTTCGCCATTGGTAGTTCGTAATTCGTCACTCGTCGCTCGGTGTTCTTCCCACCATGTGGGGGCGGCGGTGGTGGTTTGGTGGGCGCGGCGCTGGGCGGCGGCCCGCAGGTGGCGGGTAAGGGTGTCGCTGTGGCGGCCGGCGCCCCTGTCGCCAACGTCTGTGGCCTGGATGGTCGCAGGGGTGGGGCAGCCGGGGGAGGCGCTGGCCGATAAATGCGTATTCGTCTTCCGGCTGTCTGGGCCCCATCGGCTCGCCTCCCTCGGCTCGCGGCCGCGGGTCTGCGCGCCGTGGAGTCGGCGCAGGTCGTTCAATTTCTCCTGGGCGGCCCGGACGGCTTCGCTCATGTTCCCGGAGGGTGGCAAAGCAAAACCATCCGCAGGCGAGTCCTGCGTTTTCAACGGATAGGTTGCCCTGGGCCAGGGAAGAGCAGGGAGAATGACGAATTAAGCGTGACGAATGACGAATGAAGAATGACGAATGAAGAATGACGAAAGGGTTTCGCCACTGGTCGCTCGTCGTTTGTCACTTGTCATTCGTCACTTGTCATTCGTCATTCGTCATAATTGACACGATCGGCCGCATATGGTATGCTCGTACCTGGATAGAGTAGGCTTCCTTTGGGGACAAAATCCCCCTCCCCAGCAAAGGGGCGCTGTTTCGGACCGTTGCCTATCGGCAATTGCCCACGACGTTGGCGGCGTCGATAAGCAGAAAGGAGGCCGTCTCGCTTATACGAGTGGCCCTGCGTGACGCGGGGCCACTTTTTTTTGCTCCCGGACACCAGAGGGCCGGGAGCGGGTCGCTCCTATACACACCCGATCCTCACAGCGTGGTGATCGCATGGTATAATCAACAACAATTCACAGTATAATGGCACAAATCGCCCATGTCAAGCAAACTATAGGCTATAGATTGGATTGGTGAGGAAGGTAGTGGGAAACAATAGGTGAAATTGGGCCATTAGAGGGTGTACAATTGCGTGGGGATGGGTTATACTTGGGTGATGTAGCGCCGGATAGGGAACCGGCGGGCGGTGTTGGGGAGGCGCACTGGAAAGTTCGCGTTGCGGGACAGGAGAATGATCATGGTCGAGAATTTGCTGGAAACTGATCTGACGCGCTATAAGCCGGACTGGGAGAAGCTGGGGGTGGTGGTGGCCCCGTTTACGATTGAGGCCGACCCGCGCTTCATGTATCTGTCGACGGAGACGCGGCGGGCCTTGTCGAAGGTCAGCTACATGGTCGAGGCGGGGCAGGGGGCGTCGGTGGTCGTGGGCGAAGTGGGCACGGGCAAGACGACGCTGGCGTCGTGGTTCCACAGCCGCTATGACCGCCGGCCGGATTTCGTGGCCGCGCGAGTTGACGAGCCGCCCAAGAAGAGCGGCCTGCTGCTGCTGCGGCGCGTGGCGGCCGAGTTCGGCGTGCGCACGCGCCGGGCCACCGAGGACCAGCTCAACGAGCTGCGCGACTTCCTGACGGAGACGACGGCGCAGGGGGTGCTGCCGCTGGTGATCATCGATGAGGCCCACGAGCTGGAGCCGGAGCAGTTCAAGGAGCTGCGCCGCTTGCTCAACTTCCGCGACCCGCGCGGCGGCAAGGCTTATCAGGTCATTCTGCTGGGCCGCCCGGAACTGGACATCAATCTGCGCTCGTCGAAAGATTTCAATGACCGGGTGGCGACGCGGTCGTCGCTGGACCCGCTGGCCCCGGACGACACGGCGGCGCTGATCGAGTACCGGCTGCTGGCCGCGGGGCGCGACGGCCGCCAGCCGCCGCTGTTCCTGCCCGATGCCATCCTGCCCATCTGGCGCGAGACGCGCGGCTACCCGCGCTCGATTTGCCTGCTGTGCCTGCACTTGTGCCTGGAGTTGCTGGTCACGGGCGGGTCGCAGATCGATGAGGCGTTTGTGATGAAGTTTCTGGAGACGCATTCGGGATACCGGCAGGCCGAATGACGCGAGATACGAGATACGAGATACGAGTTAAGAGTCAGTGTAAATTAATGAGAGATGGGTTGATGTGAGCGAGTATCCGTTGCGGGAGAGGACGAAGCAGTTGGCGTTGCGGATTATTCACTTGGTGGAGGCGCTGCCGAATAATGAGACGAGCCGGATCATCGGCCGTCAACTGGTTCGCTCGGGTACGTCGGTGGGGGCCAGTTACCGGGCTTCGTTGCGGGCCAAGTCCAAGGCCGATATGCTTAACAAGTGGAAGATCGTGGAAGAAGAAGTGGATGAAACGCTCTACTGGCTGGAATTAATGGTTGAAGCAAACATCATGCCGGAAGCCAAGCTAAAACCGCTTATGAACGAAGTCGATGAAATTACGGCCATGATGATCACTTCCATCAGTACTTTGCGCCGGAGTAACCACTCTTAACTCGTATCTCGAATTTCGTATCTCGGATATGGAAATCATGAAATCCGACAAGGCCAGGGATCGCGCACGGGAGCGGGAGGACGACGAGGAGCCGCGGGTCAGTACGCTGAAGGAGCTGATGCGCGACAAGCCGCGGCGGGGGCGGCCGCGGCGACAGGTGGCGCGGCAGAACGTCTACGTGGCGCTGCATCCCGAGCAGAAGACGCAGCTGGACATGCTGGCGGGGCTGTTGCCGGCGGCGCTGGGGCGGGCCGACTTGCCCGACCTGGCCGTGTCGGTGCTGACGGCGCGGGTCGAGGCGCTGCGCACGGCCGTCACCGGCCGCACGCGCGAGATCCCGGAGGGGGTCACCGACCTGGAGTCGCTCTATCTGTTGTGGGATGTGACGCTGCCCAACCGCGAGCCGGCCGACAAGTGGACGAGTATTCGCCTGTCGCCGCAGCAGGTGCTGGAGTTGGGACGGGTGCATGGCACGCTCAACGCCGCCTTTGGGGCCAACCGCAGCGAGGTGTTTGGGCTGGCGCTGGCGCTGTTGGCCCAGTTCCTGGAGCGCCACCCGCTGGCTGAGGCGGAGATGGGGCTGAGCGATGTGCGGGAGATGATATTCAGGAATTAGGAATTAGGAATTGGGAATTACGAGTTACGAGTTGTGTTCCTGGGCGCTGAGCGCTGATCCACCGACCTATTGACTTGCTGGCCTACTGACCCCTGACCCCCTGGCGACTATTCACCGACCGCTGGATTAAATTATTAGCAGCTCATAATCAATTAACGGTCGATCATTTGTTCTTTTCGCATAGCCTGGCGCTGGTATCCGGCCTTGCTTTTCCTCTAACCTTATATGATCCGGCTTGTTTTCCCGGCGGGGACAGCCTGGCGGTTGGTGGGTTGGGGGGGGATGGGGTTGCAGTGGGGCGGGCGCAGGGTTGTTGGGCGGTTGGAGAAGGCGAAAAGAGTGGGAACGGGGACGAAAACGGCCGAATCGAGCGCCGCCCCCCCGTATTTCGCATCCCGTATCTCGTCTTTCGTGGCGAAGGATCGAATCTGGGTTCGGGGCTAGGTTCGGAAAGGGTTGATGCCGCGGGTTCGACGCCGCGACCGATTCACCCCGCCACAGTTTGCTGTATCCAGCCAAACGAAATACTTGATTGCAATGGTACAATGGAAAGATGGACAACATACCTTCCCCAAACGACAGCTTGGTTTCCGACTACATCGCTTCACTCGGCGATGAACAGACGATCCAGGATACCCAGGTGCTCATCGAAATGATGCAGCGAATTAGCGGGCATCCCCCCAGGAAGTGGAATGTGGGCACGCTCGGGTTTGATACGTACCATTATCAGTACACCAGCGGGCGTGAGGGCGACGGTCACGTGATCGGCTTTTATCCGCGAAAGGGCAAGATTACCGTGTACCTGATGGACGGCACGGCGCGCCACGCTGAATTGCTGGCTACCTTGGGGAAGCATACCTCCACCGGGTATTGTGTGTATATCAAGCGGCTTCGGGATATCGATATGGCGGTCCTGGAGCAAATCGTGCAGGCGTCCTATGACTACGTAAAGTCTCGGGATGGGCATATCCATGAGATATTGTGGAAGCAGGCTAAGGCCTAGGGGTTTTTGCTCGGCCGGTGGTGGGATGGGGGGAATTCCTGCCCAGTGATGGGCAAATCGAACTGCTTCAGGGCGATTCACAGGTGATCTCTAAGGGGACGGCCGCCATCGAGATCGTTGATTTCGGTGGCGGCGATGACCTTCGCCTATGGGGGAGGGCAGTATTTTGAGTGGGACAAGTTGTATTTGACGGTAGAGCCTGTTGCTCTTGGCGCCGGCGGTTCGTCCCTTGAGTCTGTCATTGGCAAAAATCGGGTTTCTGAAATTTATCCACTTGCCATATCTTCCCGCTAGAATTGACCTTGAATAATTCTTTGCTACCCTATGGTATCGCCAGTTCTTGCTGAGAAAAACAATATGGATTTCTTAACTGCCGCGCAGACCATTCTCGAAGACGAAGGCCAGCCTCTTCACTTCAAGGAAATTACGAAACGAGCCTTGATGACAGGACTGATCGCGCCGTCGGGTATGACCCCGGAGGCGACGATGGGATCACGCCTTTATGTGGATACCAAGAAGGACGATTCGCGGTTTGAAAGAGTAGGCAGGGGGCAATTCGGTTTAAAGAGAAGGGCACAGCAGCATGACATCGCCAGACGTGTGGAAGAAATAAATGATTCAACACGGCATGCGTTACGGAAACGCCTTCATGAGATACCGGCCGATCGCTTCGAAGCGCTCATCGGGGAATTGTTAATCGCCGTCGGATTTTCGGAATCATCGGTTCAAGTGACGAATTTTAGTAACGATGGCGGGATTGATGTTCGTGGTGTGTTGAACGCTGGTGATGTCACGGCCGTCAATGCGGCCGTTCAAGTCAAACGATGGAAGAGAAACGTTCAGACAAATGTGGTTCGAGAATTGCGCGGATCGCTTACTACCCATGAGCAGGGCATTATCATTACAACCAGTGATTATTCGACAGGAGCGAAGGCTGAAGCCAACGCCGTTGGTAAGGCACCTATTAGTTTAGTGAATGGCACCGAATTGATAGAGCTGTTGGTCAAGCATTCGATTGGTATAAATAAGGAACCTCACACGGTGGTGACGCTTGACGAGGAGTGGTGGAGTGAGGCGAACGGGAATTCTCCCGCCGTGCTTGGACTTGAAGCAGTCGTTGAAGAGGAAGTTCAGGTTACAAATCCTGTACGCATACCATCCTTTCCATTGCTCGTGCGAGCTATCAACGCGCCGGACGTGCTTGGGTTGATGCTCAATCTCCAGGGGCAGATGGAGTTTAACAATACCAGATACGATTCTCCGTCTGCTGCCGGAAAGGATGCTTCCGGTTGGAAGTCATGTAATGGGTGGCGCTATTGGCAATATCAGGATCCTGAGAGTAAGGAGTGGTGGTTGATTAACGAATTGCGTGCTTAACCCAGTAACGGTCTCGACATTAGTTTAGTAGAGGGTTTTGTTTTGGCAAATGAGATTTTGTCTTATCTGGAGATGTGCCAGCGGGAGAAGATGAGCCTTCAAAGAGGCATGAACTTCCGCGCGGGCGATAACTATTCTATTATTCTGATGTCTCAGCGGACGAATGCTCCTTACCGCGATCGTATTGAAGATGATGGCACAACGCTCATCTACGAGGGCCATGACGAACCAAAGCGAAACGATTTGCCGGATCCTAAGAAAGTTGATCAACCAGCAGTGACGAATCGTGGCACGCTCACGGAAAATGGTAAATTTGCTCGGGCGGCTGAACAGTTTAAACGCAGGGAAGGCAGGGCCGAGCGCGTCCGGGTCTATGAAAAGATTCGGACCGGGATTTGGTCGTATAACGGGTTATTTCATCTAGTCGATTCATGGGTGGAGACTGACGGTCGACGCGAGGTATTCAAGTTTAAACTAGTAGCCGTCGACGACGAAACCTTCACGTCGGATCAGCAGAGTGGTGATCTTGAGAGCACAAGATTGATCCCGTCTGCTGTTAAAGTCGCAGTGTGGCGACGTGACGGCGGCAAATGTGTAAGGTGTGGCGCAACGGATAATCTCCATTTTGATCACGTCATACCCTATGCCAAAGGCGGTACGTCACTTCGGGCAGAAAATATTCAACTGCTGTGTGCACGGCACAATCTCGCCAAGCGCGACCGGATTGAATAAGCCGGTAATCTGGAACCAGAAGGATTTAACCGAAGCAGCCAACGGTCCGGCAAACGCAACCAACAATCCGACAAACAACTTTCAGCTAAATTGTGCACACGCTTCCCCCTCATTTGCCTGCCCCTTTTCGGCCGGTGAAGATCATCGCCGGGGAGAGCAAGGTCCCGGCCGGAGAAGGGGGCTTTGCAAAAAGGAGACTGATTTCCCCGTCGGCTCGCCCCTGTGACACTAAAATGTCAAGGCGCACAATCCCGCGCCGCCTAGCAATCGAACACCGACCAGCAGATGTCGTTGCGCAGCCGCTGATCATCCAGCACCAGGTCACGGATGGCGGCCGGCAGGCGCTCGCGCTGCCAGCGGCATTCGCGCCGGCCGGCGGCTTTGGCTTCCCCGGGCGGGGCGGCGGCGCGCGCGGCCTTGATGGCGTAGGCTGCCGCGCCCAGCTCGTGGGCGGCCACGTGGGCCACGGCCGCCGCCTGGGCCGCGGCGTAGGCGGCATAGCGCGGCGGCCCGGCCAGATCGCGGGCGGCGGCGTTGGCGTGGCCGGCGGCCGTGCGGGCCTGGGTCATCGTCGCTTCGCCGCGCGTCCAGGCGCGAGCCAGGTCGATGGCCCGCCGCGGCCGGTCGTCGTCGGGGCAAGCGGCCTCGAAGAAGGGCAATACGTGTTGGGCGCAATCGGCCGCCCAGAGGGCCAGCCGGTGGTGGTCGGCGTCCTGGAGGCGGCCGCCGCGCCGCAACGTGATAAACCGGGGGTCTCGCTGCCTGGGTAATATCATTCGTGAACCGTTACTATCCTTGCTGCGGGTTTTCAACCCACCGGCAAGCCCACCAGGGCAATTTAATCCGGCTGCAGCCTGTGGCGCAAGCTTTCCCGCTTGCTGCGGGGCCGGAGCGCGCCCCGGGAAGGTTGGCCTATGGTTGCCGGAGCATCGCCCATGCGGCGCGAACGTGGCGTTCCTCGGTGTGGGTCTGGCCGACGCACAGGCGCAGGGTATAGCGGCCGTCGAGCACCGTGTGGGTCAGATAGAGCTTGCCGGAGGTGTTGAGCCGTTCCAGCAGCGCCCGGTTGGCCTCGTCGCCGCCGTCGCGCAGGCGGAAGCAGACCAGGTTGAGCGGCGCGGGGGCGGCCAGCTCGAAGCGGGGATCGTCGGCCACCCACCCGGCGAAGGCCTGGGCCAGCCGCACGTGCTCGCGCACCAGCGCCCGCAGCCCCTCGACGCCATAGTGGCGGATGACGAACCACAGCTTGAGGGCCCGGAAGCGGCGGCCGAGCTGCACGTGCCAGTCGCGGTAGTCGATGACCGCGCCGGAGGCGGTGGCGGCGTTCTTCAGGTAGTCGGGCAGGATGCTGAGGGTGCGGATGAGCGCGGCGCGGTCGGCCACCCAGAAGCAGTCGCAATCGAAGTTGGTGAACATCCACTTGTGGGGGTTGAAGGCGTAGCTGTCGGCCAGCTCGAGCCCGTCTTGCAGGTGGCGGAATTCGGGGCACAGGGCGGCCGTGCCGGCCATGGCCGCGTCGACGTGGAGCCACAGGCCGAACTCGCGGCAGATCGCGCCGATGGCCCGGAGGGGGTCGAGCGCGTTGGACGAGGTTGTGCCGATGGTGGCGCAGACGAAGAAGGGCAGCAGGCCGGCGGCGCGGTCGGCCTCGATGTGGCGGCGCAACTCGTCGGGTCGCATCGCATAGTTGTCATCGACGGCCACGGCCCGCAGATTGGCGCGGCCGACGCCGGCCACCCCGGCGGCCTTGGCGACCGACGAATGGGTCTGTGTCGAGCAGTAGGCCCGCAGGCGGGGGTCGTTGCCGGCCACCGACGCGGGAGCAGGGGGAAGGGGTCGGTGGGAAGGGGTCAGGGCATCCTCGTCATTCGTCATTCGTAATTCGTCATTCGTCATTCGGTCCCGCGCCGCCAGCATGGCCGCCAGCACGGCGCTGCTGGCCGTATCCTGGATGACGCCGCCGCCGGAGCCGGTCGAGAGGAACTGCGGCGGCAGACCGAGCATCGCCACCAGCCAGTCGAGGACGAGCGTCTCCAGCTCGGTGGCCGCGGGGCTGGTCTGCCAGATCATGCCCTGGACGCCCAGCCCGGCCGACAGCAGCTCGCCCAGGATGGAGGGGAAGGAGGCGTTGGCCGGGAAATAGGCGAAGAAGTTGGGCGATTGCCAGTGGGTGATGCCGGGCAGGATGATTTGCTCGACGTCGGCCATCATGCTCTCGAACGGCTCGCCGTGGGCCGGCGGGGCGTCGGGCAGGGCGGCGCGGATGCTGCCGGGGGCGGCCGCGGACAGCACGGGGTACTGCTCGATCTGCTCGTAGTAGTCGGCGATCCAGTCGATTAGCGCCTTGCCGTGGGCGCGGAATTCGTCGGGGGTCATGTGATCAGTCATAGTAGTTGGGTGGGGCAGACCTGGGGCCGGCCAAGATACGAGATATGAGATACGAGATACGTGATACGAGATACGAGATACGAAAAGTGGGTTGTTGTCGAGAAGTATAGCGGATCATGGGCGGCGATGATAGGTCGGCCGCCTGTTGCAATCGATTGCGAACCCGGCCTGTTCTTTGGCCGGCGGCCGGCGATTTCGACACAGAACGGCTGTCCGTATTGAAAATCAGGCGCAGGGTTAATGAGCCCAAGTTGCCGCCCACCCCCGATTGGCGCATAATGTCGCCACTCATTTTCATCGGGAGTTATCATCTTCATGGCGGATAAAACGCTGAACAAAGAGGCCACCCACCTCGACGAAACCACCTGGGGCCACCGCTGGGGCTACCGCGACACACGCTTCGTCGTCAATTCGGACGGCTCGGTCAAGGTCACCGGCGCGCGCTACGCCGTGTCGGGCTACGACATGCCCGGGTTCATCCCCTTCCTCGAAGAAGTGCTTGACATAAAATTTGATCTGGCCGACGTCAAGCCGGAGCGGGCCGACAAGCCCGTGCCGCCGCCCATCGTCAACCGCGAATTTGTGAACGCGCTGGCCGCGGCGCTGCCCGCCGGCCGCACCAGCGACGACGCCCGCGAGCGCCTGCTGCACAGCCACGGCCAAACGACCGTCGACGAGATCTATCAGGTGCTCTATACCCACCTGGATCGCGTGGTCGATCTGGTTGTCTACCCGCAGACCCACGAGGAAGCGGCCGACCTGGTGCGGCTGGCGGCGGTGTGGGACGTGTGTCTCGTGCCCTATGGCGGGGGCACAAGCGTCAGCGCCGCGCTCAAGCTGCCGGCCGATGAGACGCGGATGATCGTCTCGGTCGATATGCGGCGCATGGACGCCATCGAGTGGATCGACCGCGAGAACATGCGGGCCTGCGTTCAGGCCGGCATCACCGGGGCGCATCTGGAGGCGCGTCTGGCCGAGGTAGGCCTGACCTGCGGCCACGAGCCGGACAGCATGGAGCTGTCGACGCTGGGCGGCTGGATCGCCACCAACGCCAGCGGCATGAAGAAGAACCGCTACGGCAACATCGAGGATATCGTTGAGAACGTGACGCTGGTGACGCCGGAGGGGGTGATCGAGCAACTGACAAACATGCCGCGGGTGTCGATGGGCATCGAGCCGCAATGGCTGGCCTTTGGCAGCGAGGGCAATCTGGGCCTGATCACCCGTGCCGTCATTCGCGTCCATGACCTGCCGGCGGTGAAGGAATATGGCTCCTACGTGTTTCCCGACTTCACCACGGGCACGGCCTTCCTGTATGATCTGGAGCGCGCGGGCGCGCTGCCGGCCAGCATCCGGCTGGTCGACAACGTGCAGTTCCGCTTTGGCCAGGCGCTGAAGGGGCGGCCGACGGCCCAGGAGAAGTTGATGAGCCGCGTGCAGCAAACATTTCTGGAGTCGATCAAGGGCTTCGACCTGCGTCAAATCTCGGCGGCGACGGTCGTGATGGAGGGGTCGGCGGCCGAGGTGGCCTATCAGAAGGCGGAGATCAGGCGCGTGGCCGCAGCCCACGGCGGCGTGTCCGGCGGGGCGCATAACGGCCAACGCGGCTACATGCTGACCTATGCCATCGCCTACATCCGCGACTTTCTGACCGACTACCACATCATTGGCGAGACCTACGAGACGACCGTGCCCTGGAGCCGCATCCACGAGGTCATCGCCGCCGTGGAGCAGCGTTCGCGGGAGATGCATCGCGAGTTCGGGCTGCCCGGCCAGTCCTATGTGTCGCCGCGCATCACGCAGCTCTATCACACCGGCGTATGCATCTACTTCACCCACGGCTTTTCGGCGCGTGGCGTGGAGCACCCCGACCGGGCCTTCGCGGCCATCGAGCATGCCATGCGCGAGACGATCATGGCCCACGGCGGGTCGATCAGCCACCATCACGGCGTGGGCAAGCTGCGCCGCGACTTCATCCCCCAGACGTTGACGCCGGCGGCGATGGAACTGCTGCGCGAAGTGAAGGACGCTGCCGACCCGACCAACGTCTTCGGCATCGGCAACAATATCTTCGCGATGGGGGAGCGGGAAACTACCGATTTCACCGATGACACGGATTGAGCGGCACGCCTGCCGGCAGGGAGGAGAGAATCTGCCCAAGCCGCGGATCAAATCACTTCATCTGTGAAATCCGTGCAATCTGTGGATTCTCTTCCTAAAATCTGTCCCATCTGCCCAGGCTGCGGATAAATACCGTTATCTGAAATCCGTGCAATCTGTGGATTTCCCCTCTTTTCAGGGAGTACCATGACCCTCAAACGCGCACTCATTGGGCTGCTGGTCATCGCCTTGTTGCTGGCCGGCGGCGTCTTTATCTACAATCGCTTCTTCGCCGCCGGCGAGGAGGCGGCCCCCACACCGGCCGCGGCCGTCGATAGCCTGGCTGTCGCCATTGATGCCGGCCGCGTGGCCGCCGAGGGGCGAGTCGTCCCCCTGCGCCATGCGGCTGTGGCCCTGGCCGGGTCGGGCGTTGTGGCCGAGATCGTGGCCCCGGCGGGCACGGCGGTTGAGGCCGGGCAGCCCATCTTGCGGCTGGACGCGGCCGACCAGGAGGCCGCCCTGCGCGCGGCCGAGGCCGAGCTGGCCCTGGCCCAGGCCGACCGGGACGCCGCCCAGGCCGGGGTGGAGGCCGCCCGCCTGGGCGAACGCAGCGCCGAGTTGGGCCTGCGCGCCGCCGCAGCCGATCTGGCGCTGGCGACGGCCACGCCTCGCCCGGAGGAGATCGCCCTGGGCGAGAGCGGCCTGGCATTGGCCCAGGCCCGTCTGGCGGCGGCGACGGCGGCCCAGGCGCGGGTGCTGGAGGGCGTGGGGGCGGCGCGGGTGCGCGCCGCCGAGGCCGATTTGCGCGCCGCCGAAGCGGCGGCCGTGCCCGCCCGGCTGCGGCTCGACGAACTGCGCGCCGCCGAGGATGCCGACGCCGATGACCTGGCCGAGGCTGAGCGCGCCTATAACGCCGCTCTGGCCGCGGTCGAGGCGGCGCGGGTGGGGCTGGCCGAATTGCAGGATGGGGCCACCGCCGCCCAGCGCAATGCCGCCGCCGGGGGCGTGACCGCCGCCGCCGCCCAGCGCGACGCGGCCCAGGCCGACCTTGATCTGTTGCGCGCGGGAGGGTCGGCCGACGCGGTGGCTGTGGCCGAGGCAGGCCAGCGCGGCGCGGCAGCGGCGCTGGCCGAGGCGCAGAGCCGGGTGGCGGCGGCCGAGGCGGCCGTGGCCCAGGCCGAGGGCCGGGCGCGGGGGGCAACGGCGGCTGTGGACGCGGCCCGGGCGGCCCTCGACGACCGGACGCTGGCCGCGCCCTTTGCCGGGACAGTGGCCGACGTGCCCGTGACCGTGGGCGAGGTAGTCTCGCCCGGCGCGCCGGGGGCCATCGTGGCCGATTTTTCCGGCTGGCTGGTGGAGACGACCGACCTGATCGAGCGTGACGTGGTGGGGGTGGCCGCGGGTTTCCCGGCCCGTGTGCGCGTCGATGCCTTGCCCGGCGACGACCTGCCCGGCGTGGTCTCGTCCATCGGCGGCATTGCTCGGGATGTACAAGGCGACACCACCTTTCCCATCACCATCCGTCTGGAGCCGACCGACGCTCCGTTGCGTTGGGGCATGACGGTGTTCGTGACGATTGACACAGAAACCGCCCCGGCCGCCGCAACTGCGCCCGACGGCCCCGCCGCCCTGTCGGGCGACATTACCGCCGAGGGGATGCTGGTGCCGCTGGAGGCGGTCGATCTGGCCTTCGCGACCGGCGGCCTGGTGGCCGAGGCGGCGGCCGCCGAAGGGGCCACGGTGGCCGCGGGCGAGCCGCTCGTGCGGCTGGACGACGTTGCCGTGGCCGCCGCGCTGGCCCAGGCCGAGGCGGGGTTGGCCTCGGCCGAGGCGGCACGGGCGGCGGCCACGGCCGGAGCGCAGGTGGCGACGGCGCAGCAGGGTACGGCCGAGGCGGCGCTGGCGGCAGCCCAAGCCCAACTGGCCCTGGTGGAGGCCGGGGCGCGGCCCGAAGAACTGCTGGCCGCCGAGCGGGCGCTGGCGGCGGCCGAAGCGGGGGTGGCCGTGGCCGCGGCCGAACGCGACGCGGCTCTCGATGTCAGCGACGCCCGCGTGGGCGCGGCCGAGGCGGGGGTGGCCGCGGCTCTGTCGCAACTGACGGCGCTGCAACAGGCCTACGACACCATCCTGACGACGTGCGTCACGCTGCCCAACGGCGACGAGGTGTGCCCGCTGCTGGGCGCGCCGGAGGAGAACGCCCGCGCCCAGGTTGAGGCGGCCCAGGCAAGCTATGCCGCGGCCCAGGTGGCGCTGGCCGAGGCGCAGGCGGGGGCGACGGCCGGCGAGCGCGGCGCGGCCGACGCTGCGGTGGCCGTGGCGGTGGCCCAGCGCGACGTGGCCGCGGCGCAACTGGCCCTGCTGCGGGCCGGGGCGCGGCCGGAGCAGGTCGAGATGGCGGCGATTGGCGTGGAGCAGGCCCGGTTGGGCGTGGAGCAGGCGGCCGTGGCCGCGCGGTCGGCGGCGACGGCGCTGGCCCAGGCCGGGGCGGGCGTGAGCGCGGCCGAGGCGGCCGTGGACGCGGCCCGCGCGGCGCGGGAACGGATGACGCTGACGGCTCCCTTCGCCGGCACGGTGGCCGAACTCGACGTGGAGGTGGGCGAGCTGGTCGCGCCGGGGGCCACGGTGGCGCGGCTGGGGTCGGCCGGGCGCTGGGCGGTGGAGACGAGCGACCTGGTAGAGTTGGACGTGATCGACGTGAGCGTGGGGCAGGCGGTGGAGGTGACGCTCGACGCGCTGCCGGGCGAGACGTTGCGGGGGACGGTGATCGACGTCGGCCGCGTGCCGGAAACCTCGCGCGGCGACGTGGTTTACCGCGTGCGCGTGGCTCTCGACGACTACCCCGATCTGCCGCTGCGCTGGGGGATGACGGCCGTGGCGACGATGGAACGGCCGTAGGGGGAGGTGGGTTTGGAAACCCGCCCTACGGTTCTGTGTTCAGTAGATGCGCGTGCCGGCGACACGGGGCTTGCCGAGATGAATTTCAGGATCGACTGGTATTCGTTCCATCTGGGCTACCTCTTTCTATCTGCCATGACTATATCACACGCCCCGGTTTCTGATCGTATAATCTCAATCAGGTTAAAATGATAAAGGAGACCTATCATGATCAATCTCTATGACACCCACGGCCGTCCCCTCGGCAGCATCAGCGAGACCCATCTCCAGTTTCTCATCGACAGCATGGAAGAGGAATCGCTCGACGATCAGGATTACTACCTCGAAGCGGCCACGCTCGACTATCTGGAGGCGCGCGGCGCGGACATGGAGCTGGTGCACTTTTTGCGCGGCCTGCTGGGCGACCACACCGGGCTGACGGTGCGCTGGTCGCGCGATTGACCCACCGCGCCATTCACCCGACGACGCCATGTTGTTGTTGACCAACGATCAACGGCTTGCGCTGCGCTGGCTTGTGGAGCAGGTGGCCGCCGGACGACTGCCCGAGACGTTTTACATCACCTGGGAGGGCGGTTTTTCCCTGCCGGTCATCACCTTTCCGTTGGGCGCGCCCCGGCCGCCGAACGAACTGACCGAGGGAGCGTTGCGGGCTTGGGCCCACGGCGGCTACGTGCTGGCCGACCCGCCGCAGGGCAGCCGCCTCACCTACCGTGTGACGCTGCTGGGCCGGGCCTACGAGGCTCTGGCGACCAGCGGCGGGTCGGGCACGGCCGGGGACGTGGCGGCGCTCATCGATCTGCGCGATTTTATCGACGCCCATTTCGATGAGGAGGAGATGCGCGATCTCTGCTTCGCCCTTGGCCTCAAGTATGACAATCTCGGCGGCCGAACGCTGCGCGGCAAGGCTCGTGAACTGGTGTTGCACTTCGTGAGCCTGGGCGAGGTTGACCGGCTGCGGGCCGAGCTGCGCCGGATGCGACCCGCCCATCAAACCGAATTGGATGATAATTCGCGCGCGGCCTGATCGTCGCGTATCGTCCCATGCGTTCCCGCCTCATCGCCGTCCTCGTCGTCCTCATCGTCCTGACCACGCTCAGCGCCGGAGCGCCCGCCTATTTGCTGGCGCGGCGACAACTGGAGCGGGGGGCCTGGGAGCGGGTGGACGCCACGCGGCGGGCCACCGAGTCGCTCTATGGGGCCGCTCTCGGCCGCGTCGTCGACCTGACGGCGCTGTTGTCGGAGCGGCCGACCCTGCGCCGCCTCGTGGCCGATGGTGACCCCGCCGCGCTCGAATCCTATCTGGCTACCTTCCGCGAGCAGAGCGACCTCGACCTCATCCAGATTTGTGGCGACGACGGGGCGCTGGTTGCCATTGACGTGGCCGCCAACTTGTGCGATCTGGCCCCGGAGACGGGGGTGATGCTGGTGGGGGGGCAGCCGGTCCTGCTGGCTCGCCGGTCCATCCTGGGCGAGGGCGCGCCGGAGGAGGGCGGCGCGGTGGTGACCGGGATTCGCCTCGATGACGAGTTTCTGACCCAGCTCAGCGCCAATACCGGCGTCGATCAGTCGATTCTGGCCGAGGACGGCCCGGCGGTCGTTTCCACGCTGCCGGCCGGGCCGGTCGCCGCCAGTCTGGTGCCCAACGGCTGGGCCCTGGACGTCGCCGGCGCGCCTTACTTTGCCGCCCGGTTCCCCTTGCCCGGCCGCACCGGCGACCTCTACGCCGAGGTGGCCCTGCCTGTGGCGAATCTGATGGCGACCGAGCGCGACGCGCTGTCGATTCTCGTGGCCGGCAGCGGGTTGGTGGCGCTGGCCGGGGTCGTGGCCGGGGCGTGGTTCATTCGCCGCCTCACCGCGCCGCTCGATGACCTGACGCGCGCCGCCGAGCAGATCAGCGGCGGCGATCTGGCTGCTCCCATTCCCCGCTTTGCGGGGCCGCCGGAGATGGCGACGCTGTCGGCGGCGCTGGAGCGCAGCCAGGGCACGATGCTGGAGGCGCTGGGCGAGCGCTCGCAGGCCCGCGACTGGCTCAATACGCTGGTGCAATCGGTGGTGGAGGGCGTCATTACCTTTGACAGGCGCGGCCGCGTCACTTTCATGAGCCAGGGGGCGGAGGTGATGACCGGCTGGTCGAGCGCAGAGGCCGTTGGCCGGCCGATCAACGATTTGCTGCCGCCGGCCGAGGCGACCCATGGCGACACCTTTCTGGATCATCTGCCGCCGGCGGGCGAAAAGCGCGAGATCGAGACGCGCACCCGCTTGGGCAAGAGCCTGGTGCTGGCGGCCACGGGCGCGCGCATGGCCCCGCCGGGCGACGACACGGTGCAGGTAGCGCTGGTGCTGCGCGATGTGACCGAAGAGCACGCGCTGCGCAATCTGCGCTCCTTCTTCCTGGCAAATATCTCGCACGAGTTCCGCACGCCGTTGAGCACCCTCAGCGCCTCGCTGGAGCTGCTGATGGACCAGGCCGATGACCTGACGGCCGACGATATCCGCGAGTTGCTGCGACCGACGCACCTGAGCCTGCTTAGTTTGCAAACGCTGATCGATAATCTGCTGGAGAGCAGCCGCATCGAGGCGGGGATGTTCGCGTTGCGGCGGCGGCCGGTGGCCCTGGAGGCGATTATCAGCGACGCGCGGGCCATTGCCCGGCCGCTGCTGGAGCGGCGGGAGCAGGCGTTGGTGGTGTCGACGGCGGTCGAGCCGTCGTCGGTGGAGGCCGACCGCGGCCGCCTGACGCAAGCGGTGGTCAATCTGTTGTCCAATGCCGCCAAGTACTCGCCCATCGGCCGCCCCATCGACCTGTGGGTGACGCCGGGCGCGACAGGGGTGCGGGTGTCGGTGGGCGACCGGGGGGCGGGCATTCCGGCCGAGCAGCGGGCCAACGTGTTCCGGCGCTTTGTGCGGCTCGACGACGAGGGCAATGAGCAACAAGGGATGGGGTTGGGGCTGTACCTGGTGAAGAAGATCGTCGAGGCCCACGGCGGGACGGTGGGCGTAGATGATCGGCCGGGCGGTGGGGCGGTGTTCTGGTTCGAGCTGCCGGTGTAGCGCGGCAAGAATCCGGCGCTACAATTTTTGTCATGAAAGTCCTGTTGGTGGAAGATGATCTGGCCCTGTCCGACGTCGTGGCCTTCACGCTGCGGCGGGCGGGCTATGATGTGGTGGCGGCTTATGACGGCCTGGCGGCGCTGGAGCTGTTCGAGTCGGCCGCGCCCGACCTGCTGCTGCTCGATCTGAATCTGCCGCGGCTCGACGGGCTGGGCGTTTGCCGGCGGGTGCGGGCGGGGAGTGACGTGCCAATCATCATCCTCAGCGTGCGCGGCGAGGACGAGGCGGTCGTGCGCGGCCTGGAGATGGGGGCCGACGACTACGTGGTGAAACCCTTTAGCCCCACGCAACTGGTGGCTCGCATCCGCGCCCTGATGCGCCGGGCGGGCGTGGTGACCACGCCGGGCACGCTGGCCGCGGGCGGGCTGGTGCTCGACCGCTCGCGCGGCGAGGTAGCGCGCGAGGGGGACGGGGAGGCGGCCGTGCCGGTGCGCCTGACGGCGCTGGAGATGAAGCTGCTGGAGGCGCTGATGCGCGATCCCGGCCGCGTGCTGCCGTCCGAAGCGCTCATCGCCGCCGTGTGGGGGCCGGAGGGGGGCGACCGGACGATGCTGAAGCAGTTGGTCTACCGACTGCGCAGCAAGATGGAAGACGCCGCCGCCCCCAGCGCCATCGAGACCGTGCCGGGGATTGGGTATGCGCTGGGGAAGCGGGGCGAGTCGTAATTGCCGCGGCCGGGACCGGCGCTTTGCCGGGGCGAGGCGGGGGCCGAGGTGATCTGCCAGGCGGAGAATCTCGGCTCCTCGCCTCGTCTTTTAATGATTGACCGGAATGAATGGGCCGCCCGATAAACCGGCGTTGATTACGGCTTGCCCCTGTTACCAGTTTGTTACCCCACCGCGACCGCCCTCGTTACCGGGTCCTGCTACGCTGTCTGTATTGAGATGGACGTTTGTGCTTGCCGGGTCATTGCCGGTGGGCGGGCGTTCATGAGGGACAGGCAGTGTTAATGATTACGAAACCATTTGCGAAAATAATTCTCTGGGTGTTGGTGGGGGGAATGGTACTGGTGGGCTGCGGCGGCAATGCCGCTTCCTCCGCGCCGGATGAGGGCCAGCCGCGCACCATCGCCGTTTCCGGCGCGTTTGCCCTGTTTCCCATGATGACAGTGTGGGCCGAGGCGTATTCGGCCGCCCATCCCGAGGTGCGCTTCGACGTGCAGGGCGGCGGCGCGGGCAAGGGCATGACCGACGTGCTGGCCGGGGCGGTGGACATCGCCATGGTGTCGCGCGAGATCAAGCCCGAAGAGACCGCGCAGGGCGCGTTCGGCGTGCCGGTCACCATTGACGCGGTCGTGCCGACGGCCAATGCCGGCAATCCCCACCTGGCCGAGTTGCTGGCGAAGGGCCTGACGCCCGACGCGGCGGCGGCGGTGTGGATGAGCCGGGCGACAACGACATGGGGGCAACTGCTGGGCACGGACGCGGCCGAGAGCATCACCGTCTATACCCGCTCCGACGCCTCCGGCGCGGGTGAGGTCTGGGCGAAATACATGGGCGGCGCGGCCCAGGAGGACTTGCAGGGGACGGCCGTGAACGGCGACCCGGGTCTGGCCGAAGCCGTGCGCCAGGACGCGCTGGGCATCGGCTATAACAACATCGGCTTTGCCTATAATCTGGAGACCGGCGCGCAGCTCGATGGCCTGGTCGTCATCCCCCTCGACCTGAACGGCGACGGAACCATCAGCGCCGACGAGCGATTCTATGACACGAAGGACGCCATCGCCGCGGCCATCGCCGCCCGCACCTATCCGTTTCCGCCGGCCCGCGAGCTGTTTCTGGTGACGAAGGGCGCGCCCGACGCGGCCATCGCCGATTTCTATCGCTGGATTTTGACCGAAGGCCAGGCGCTGGTGGCCGACGCGGGCTATGTGAACCTCAACGCCGAGCAGATCGAAGCGGCGCTGGGGCAGTTGGAAGGGGCGGGGAACTAGACCCGGATTAACCGGAGCACGCGGATCGCGTGGATGGAACTCCGCGCGATCCGTGTTCCGTCTATGTTGAACTGTGACGATTGAGGAGTATCGCATGACGACCTTACAACCGGATTCACTGACTCGTAACCCGGCCGACGTGGGGTTTCCGGCCCTTCCGGCCGTGCCGCGCGACCGGCAGCACAGCCGCGACCGGACGCGCGCCATCAAGGACGCCCTTGCCCGCCGGACCCTGTTCGTCGCGTCGGTTTTGCTCATCCTGTTGCTTGTCGCCATCGCTGTCGTCCTGGTGCGCGAGGCGCTGCCCATCCTGCGCGAGCACGCGCTGGTCGATCTGTTGACCTCGCGGGCGTGGCATCCCACGCAACTGGCCTTTGGTCTGCTGCCGTTCATCGCGGGGAGCTTCATTGTTACGGCCTTTGCCATGGTGCTGGGGGTCGTGCCGGCGGTGCTCAGCGGCATCTACCTGGCCGAGTACACGTCGGCGCGGCGGCGAACGATGGTGAAGCCGGTCGTCGATCTGCTGGCGGGCATTCCGTCGGTGGTTTATGGGCTGTGGGGCGTGCTGTTCGTCGTGCCGCTCATTCGCGAGGTGATCGCGCCGGCGCTGGGCGGCACGCTGGGGACGCGCTTCCCGCTGTTCGCGGCCACCAATCCCAGCGGCTACAGCGTGCTGGCCGGAGCCGTGGTGCTGGCGGTGATGGTCTTTCCGCTCATCGTCGCCGTGACGGACGAGGTGCTGCGCAACATTCCGCGCCAGATGCGCGAATCGGCGCTGGCGCTGGGAGCGACGCATTGGGAGGCGACGTGGTGCGTCGTGCGCCACGCCGGGCTGTCGGGCATCGCCGCCTCGGTGGTGCTGGCTTTCTCGCGGGCTTTCGGCGAGACGCTGGCGATCATGATGGTCATCGGCAACACGCCGATCATCCCGCGCTCGATCTTCGACGCGGCCTACCCGCTGCCGGCGCTGATCGCCAACGCCTACAGCGAGATGATGTCCGTGCCCCTCTATCAGTCGGCGCTGATGCTGGCGGCCCTGACGTTGCTGGCGATCGTGCTGCTGTTCAACATCGCGGCGCGGCGCATCGTGGTTCGTTTGGGAGCGAAGGTGTAAGGCTATGACGTACAATCGACGACGTAAACTAATGGACAAGTCGATGCGCTGGGTGCTGCGGCTGTCCATCGCCTCGGCCGGGTTCGTGCTGCTGCTCATCCTGGGCATCATCACCTGGCGCGGGATTGGGGGCATGAGCTGGGACATGATCACCAAACCGCCGGAGGGCAGCTTTTATCTGGGCGGTGGGGGCGGCGTGCTCAACGCCATCCTCGGCTCGGTGGTATTGGCCCTGGGGGCCACGGCCCTGGCGGCCGTGATCGCCGTGCCGGTGGTGCTCTACATCCACACCTACGCCGGAAAAAGCCGGTTGGCCGGCCGGCTGCGGCTGGCGCTGGACGTGATGTGGGGGATTCCCAGCATCGTCTATGGCGCGTTCGGTTTTTCGCTGATGCTGCTGGTGGGGCTGCGGGCGTCGCTGCTGGCGGGCATTGTGACCGTGGCGTTTGTGGCTTTGCCCATCCTGGCGCGCACGTTCGACGAGGTGCTGATGCTGGCCCCCAAGGAGTTGCGCGAGTCGACGCTGGCGCTGGGGACGACGCGTTTCGAGCTGGTGGGCATGTTGTTGCGCCAATCGCTGCCGGGGCTGCTGACGGCCGTGCTGCTGGCCTTCGGCCGGGCCATCGGCGACGGCGCGTCGGTCATGTTCACTGCCGGGTATACCGACCGGCTGCCACAGGGCCTTATGGAGCCGGTGGCGACGTTGCCGCTGGCGATCTTCTTTCAGTTGAGCGCGCCGTTCCAGTCGGTGCAGGAGCGCGCCTACGCCTCGGCCCTGATCCTGACGGCCATCATCCTGGGCATCAGCGTCCTGGCCCAGTACACCTCGCGCAAGCTGGGGCGCAATACCATTCGATAATCTGTGAAATCTGTGGATTTTCTTCCCGGAGTTAGGACATGCAACACTCATTAGCCACGCGAAATCTGAACGTCTGGTACGGCGAACAACACGCCCTCAAGCAGATCAGCATCGATCTGCCCATCAGGCAGATCACGGCCATCATTGGGCCGTCGGGCTGCGGCAAATCGACTTTTCTGAAGAGCCTCAACCGGCTGCTGGAGTTGAATGAGGCGGTGCGCGTCGAGGGGGAGGTGCTGGTGGATGGGCAGAATATCTACGCGCCGGGCGTAGACGTGACCGACGTGCGCACGCGCATCGGCATGTTGGCCCAGAAGCCTTTTCCGCTGCCGATGTCGATCTATGACAATGTGGCCTATGGCATGAAAATCCACGGCCTGGGCAACGGCCGCGTGGCCGAGGGGGTCGAGCGGTCGCTGCAAGCCGTGGGGTTGTGGTCGGAGGTGGCCGACCGGCTGAAGGCCCCGGCCACCGGCCTGTCCGGCGGCCAGCAGCAGCGTCTGTGCCTGGCGCGGGCCATCGCCGTGGAGCCGGAGATTCTGCTGTGCGACGAGTCGACCGCCTCGCTCGACCCCATCGCCGCCCAGGGCATCGAGTCGCTGCTGCTGGAGCTGCGCGGCCACTACACGCTGGTCATCGTCACCCACAATATTGCCCAGGCGCGGCGGCTGGCCGACTACGTGATGTTCATGTGGCTGGGCGAACTGGTGGAGCATGGCCCGGCGCAAACGTTCTTTCATGACCCGCAGGAAAAGCTGACGCAGGAATATCTGGCGCGGCGGATTGGGTGACGGGCGGCAGAAGCAGACGTCGCGCAGGCGAAAGAATCTATCGCGAGGGTGCGAAGTCGTCGGGGCACAAGAACAAATAGTGCCTTGAAACCTGTAGCGCAAGCTGTCTGGCTTGCTCTGGGGCGCAAGCTCGCGCTACGGTTGCGAGCTGGAAAGCTCGCGCTACGGTTGTGGTTGCAGATCACTGGATGACGGGCAAGTAGACCCGCGCGGCCGACCCCGGCGGCGGGGTGGGGCTGGGTGTGGCGGTGGGCGTCGGCGTGGGCGTGGGCATGGGTGTCACGCCGGGGGCCAGGTGGGTGAAGCGGCAGACGATGGCTTCGCCGGCGTCCAGGTCGATGGCAACGGCGCGGCCGGGCAGGTCCACGACGCTGCCGCTGTCGGTGTCGCCGTCGCACGTCACCCCGTAAAGCGACCAATCTCCTTCGGGCCGCACCCCGACGACGTAGCGGCCCGGCGTCAGATCGACGAAGGACCGGCTGGGGCGCGACGGCGCGCGCAGGCTGAAGCCGCCCAGCGCGCCGTTGTAGCGGAATAGTGTGTCGTCGGCCGGGCCGGCGTCGTGGAGGATGGTGACGGCGCCGGTGGAATCCGGCCGCGACCCGACAAAGGTGCAGGTGATGGCCTCGTCCTCGTCCAGGTCGATGAGCGCCGTGGCCTCGTCGGGCAGGACGGTCGTGCCGCCGTCGCTGTCGCCGTCGCACGTGAGGGCGTCGAGCACCCAACCGGCGGGCAGGAGTTGTTGCACGCGGTAGCCGCCGGGCGGCAAGGGGGCGAAGGTGCGCGAGGCGGCCGTGGGTGGGGTCAGTGTGAAATCGCCCAGGGCCCCGGTGAAGGGAAAGGCCGCGCCGCCGGCCGATTCGGCTTGCTGCACGATGGTGATGGCCCCCGCGCCGGACGTGGCCCGCGCGTGGCTGAAGGTACAGGCGATGGTCTCGCCCGCGTCCAGGTCGATGATGGCGGCGTGGTCTTCGGGCGACAGAACGCTGCCGCCGTCGAGATCCCCGGCACACGACAGGCGGCTCAGTTGCCATTGCGGGTGCAGCAGTTCGTGGACGCGGTAGGTGCCGGGCGGCGGGGTGAAGGCGCGCGAGCCGGCCGCCGCCGGCAGGGCGAACAGGCCCAGGTCGCCGGTGTAGATGAAGGGCGTGTCGCCGCCGGGCGTCGTCTCGTGGCGGATGATGAGTGCCGGCAGGGCGGCGGGCAGCAGCTCGAAGACGCAGCCGATGGCCTCTTTAGCGTCAAGGTCGATCAGCGCGGTGGCGGCGGCCGGGTCGGTGGTCGTGCCGCCGTCCTTGTCGCCGGCGCAGGCGACGGCAGCGACGCGCCAGCCGTCGGGCGGCGTGGCGGCGACGGCATAGAGGGCCGGGGCGAGGCGGCCGCTGTGCATGTCGGGTTTGGTCGCCGGTCGCAACTCGAACGCGCCCAATCCACCGGAAAAGGCCACGACCGGGTCGGCCCCCTGTGGCGCGCGGATGCTGATGCCGATGGTGTCGCGGTTGGGGCGCGACTGGAAGACGCAGGTGATGGTCTCGCCGGGGTCCAGGTCGACCGTGACGGCGCGGGCGGCCAGGTCAACGAGGCTGCCGCCGTCGCTGTCGCCGCCGCAGCCCAAACCATTGAGCTTCCAGCCCTTTTCCAGGAACTGCTGCAAGTGGATGGCTCCGGGGGCGGCCTCGACGCTGTAGATCATGTGTCCGTCCGCACCGAGCGAGAACGGGCCCAGGTCGCCGCCGAAGTCGAAGGGCGTGCCGTCGGCCACGGCCGGGTCATGGCGCACGGTCAGGCGGGGCTGGAATTCGAACGCCCCGGCGTCGCAACGAGCGTCGCCGTCGCCGTCGCCGTCGGCCGGGCGGGGTTCGCCGCGCAGGTCGGTCGCCGGGACGCCGCCGGACGAGGGGCAGCCGCCGGCGGGGCCGGCGTCGATGGCGTTGCTGCCGAAGGCGGGCCGGCCGTCGGGCGACAGGGCGGTGGCCGGGCGGGCGGGTTGGCCGCAGCCGGGCTCGCCGGCCAGATTGCCGCCGCCTTGCACGGGCCCGGCGCACAGGGCGCGGCCGGCGAGGATGCTGTAGCGCAGGGCTGTGGCCGGGTCGCCGGTGGTGGCGGCGCCGGCCAGGGCGCTGCCGGCCGGGGCCAGATTATCCAAAAACGTCGCATAGTCGATCTGAATAGCGGCGTGGTCGTTGAACAGCGCGCCGCCGCGCGAGCCGGCTTCGTTGCCGGCCAGCAAGCTGTGGGCGAGGGTGAGCGTCCCGGCGGCGTAGATGGCCCCGCCGGCGGTGGCGGCGACATTGCCGGCCAGCGTGGCGCGCTGGAGAGCGGCCGCGGCGGGGTGGGCCACGTAGAGGCCCGCGCCTGCCGCGGCGTGGTTGCCGGTCAGGGCCGAACGAGCCAGGCTGAGCATCCCGGCGTCGAGATAGACGGCTCCGCCCAGCGCGGCGCGGTTGCCGGAGAGGGTGCTGTCCTCGATGGTGAGGCGGGCCCCGGCGGCATAGACGGCCCCACCCTGGGCTGCTTCATTGTCGGTCAGGGTGACACGGCGCAGGGTCAGCTCGCCGCCGGGGGCCACGCGGACGGCTCCGCCGTATTGTCCGGCGGCGCGGCGGATGGTCAGGCCTTCGATGACGACGGCCGCGCCGGGGGCCACGGTCAGGACGCCGCCACGCGCCTGGCCGTCGAGGATAGTGGCCGCTGCGCCGTCGCCGGTGAGGGTCAGGGCGTGGGGCAGGGTGACTCCGGTCGTGGGATAGACGCCGGGGGCAAGGTGCAGGGCGTCGCCGGGGGCCGACTGGGCGACGGCCTGGCGCAGGGTGGCGCAGGGGGCGGCCGGGTCGAGGCAGAGGTTGCCGCCGTTGGCGTCGTTGCCGCCGGGAGCCAGATAGCGGGCGGCGGCGGCCGGTTCGGCCGACAGCCCGGCGGCCAGCGCGGCGCAGGCGATGAGGAAAAGGGCCAGGCCGGGCAGGAGGCGAGCGGCGCGGGGGCGGTGGTGGCGCGTGGTCATGCGGGCATTATGATAGCGGGGAAATCTTACGATTGGCGTAACAGCATGGACGAATCTGGAAAGGCTCCTGTTTCAACTTTTTACCCAGGGTTTTTCAGTTGTCGAGGTGTAGCGCCGGATTTTTATCCGGAAGCCGGGAACGATCTGGGCCGCGGAGCCGGTTAAGGAACCGGCGTTACGGAAGGCGGCCGGGAGCGGGCTGGGCCGCGGAGCCGGATAAGAAACCGGCGTTACGGAGGGCGTCGATTACTGGAAAGCCTGCTTTTCCCCAATTGTGTTCTGCCCAATCTATGCTACACTGTTCGTGGGAAGTTCACGGTTCGACTTGAGAAGGAAGGAGCAGGGCAGTTTCTGTGGGGACTGTGACTGCTTTTTTTATTGGTGCTTGAGCTCAACGGGCAAGCGAGACCCCTCGCCTCGCAGAAAAACAGGAGAATTCAATGAATCCCAACCCCCATTCGCCGCGTGGTGTCGCTTCCTGGCGCGTTGTCTTACTGGTCGCCTTGCTGGTGTTGCTGCCGGCGCTGGGCCTGGGCCTGCGGGCGGCTGCGCCGGCCCTGGCCTCCTGCGGGGGCACGACCCTCGTGGGCAATGAGGCCGCGTTGAACAATGCCATTACTGCCTTCAACAGCTCGGCCGGGCCGTGCGTCTTCACCATTCAGTTCACGGGGGATATCACGCTGACCGCCGACCTGACCCCCATCAATAACGCCGACGACACGGCCGACCTTATCATCGAGGGCGACGATCACACACTTGACGGCGACGGCAACTGGGAGGCCATCGTCACCGATGATGCGTCGCAGACCGACCTGACCATCAACGAACTGACCATCGCCAACGCCGTTTTCAACGCCGTCCGCTCCGGCTACAACGTCTTGCTGACCAACAGCACCCTGCGCGGCAATACCGAGGGACTGCGCCTCACGGCCGGCACGGGCGAAGTGCGCGACAGCACCATCACCGGCAATGAGAGCAACGGTATCCAGGTCAACGAAGTCCCCGGCAACGGCATACTGCTCGTCCGCGGCAGCAACATCAGCCACAATGGCGATGCGGGCATCTTCGCCGGCGAAGCGACGACCATCATCAACAGCACGCTGAGCTATAACGGCTATGCCGCTGTCTACGCCTCGGGCAACCACTCCCTTACCGTCGTCGACAGCACGATGGAAGGCAACCTGGTTTACGGCCTGTCTATCGGCAACGGCGCTCACCTGATCCTGTATAACAGCATTGTTGCCAATAGCGCCGAATTTGATTGCGCCACTTTCTCCGGGGGCACAGTCGATGCCGATTATTCGCTCGTCGAGGACGGCTCGTGCGGCATCAGTAACGGCGTGGACGACAATATCACCGGCCAGGACCCGCTGCTGGGCCAACTGCGCGATAACGGCGGCCCCACCTTCACCCAGGTCTTGCTGACCCTCAGCGGCAGCGTCAGCGCCACCAGCCCGGCCATCGACAGCGGCGACAACAGCTACGTGCCCACCACCACCGACCAGCGCGGCTTGCCCCGCCCGGTCAACGTCATCGCCGACCGCGGCGCGTTCGAGGTGCAGACGGCCGACGCCATCCTCTGCCCTGCCTTCCCGATCACGGTGACCGACGAAATCGAACTCAGCGACGCCATCGCCTGCTATAATGCCGCGACCACGCCCGGCGCCTACACCATCGCCTTCGGCAATGACATTGATCTGACCACGTCCACGCTGCCCATCAAAAACACCATCGCCGGCGTCAGCCTCGTCATCGACGGTCAGGGATTCACGATTGACGGGCAGGAACTCAGCGGCGTGCGGCCGTTCCAGATTGACACCGACAGCATTGTGGAACTAACCGACATGACCATCGCCGGCGGAAACGTTCCCTATTACGGCGGCGGCGCGCTCAATTACGGCGCGCTGACCGTGACCGATGTCGTTTTCCGCGACAACGCCGCCGCCGAAGCCGGCGGCGGCATCGCCAACTGGAGCTTCCTGACGATTGACCACAGCACCTTCGAGTTCAATTCCGCCGCCCACAGCTCTGGGGGCGCGATCAATTCGTTCGGCGAACAACTGGGAACGGTGGTCACCACCATCACCTTCAGCACCTTCATCAACAATTCCGCTGCCGTGGGCGGGGCGATATTCGCCGGCTACTTTGGCGAATTGAGCATCAGCGAGAGCTACTTCGCGGGCAACACGGCCGAATTCGCCGGCGGCGCGGTCGGTGCGGAGTCCATCCAGGGATCATCGATCATCGCCAACAGCACCTTCTACGACAACTCGGCCGACGACTTCGGCGGCGGCGTGATCAACAGCGCCGGTCAAGTGACGATCAACAATAGCACCTTTGTCGACAACTCGGCCCAGAACGGCGGGGCGCTGGCGACCGGCTTCTATTTCTGCTTCACGGCCGATGTCCAGGTCGTGCTGGCCGACGGCACGACCAAGCGTATCGCCGACGTGGTTGCCGGCGACGAACTGCTCAGTTATGACTTCGCCACGGGCGAGACGGTGATCAGTACCGTGCAGGCCACCCTCAGCCGCGAGGTGGACGAATTTCTGCGTATCAATGATTTGGAAGTGACCGCCGAACACCCCTTTGCCGTGGGCAACGACGTGTGGCGCAAGGCCAAGGAGCTGCGGGTCGGCGACCGCGTGCTCAGCGACGACGGCTGGACGACCATCACGCGCGTCGAGCGTGTGGAGAAGACGGCTGAGGTCTACAACATCAATGTCGACGGCCCGCACAACTACTATGTCAGCGACGCCGCCGGGCGCTATCTGGTGCACAACAAGCTGCAAGGGCCGGTATCCGGCGACACGACGGTCAATAATACCATTTTGACCGGCAGCACCGGCGGCGATTGCTACGCCGGGTCGAGTGATTTCTACGGCAGCAACAACCTGCTCGATGACTTTGCCGCCGGCGATTGCAGCAGCACGGGCACGGCGGCCGTCACCAACCTGGCGGGCAGCCCGGCCAACAACGGCGGCCCCACGCTGACCTTCGCTCTGCTGTCCGGCAGTAACGCCGTCAGCGGCGGTAATAATGGTCTGGCCTTCGGGCCCACCGGCGCGTTGACCACCGACCAGCGCGGCCCCGGCTACGGGCGCGTTGTGGACACCACGGTCGACGTGGGCGCTTATGAGTTCTCGCCCGTGGCCGGCTTCTGCCCCGACGACAACAACGATGTCGGCTATCTCTACACCGATCTGTTGGGCACGGGGCAGACCGGCCGCACGCGCAAGATCAATATTCCCAATTACAGCCAGGTCAGCGACCTCTACGGCCAGCTGGCGGCCGTCAACGTGGGCGTCATGAAGTACGTCCGCTTCCGCTATCCCAACAATACCTTCCTTCAGGTGGGGCCGGCGACCAGCTTCGCCTATCGCCCGGCGGCCGTGTCCTGGTGGGGCAGCGAGCTGATGCCCGGCGTCAGGTTTGTCAAGGGCCAGTTCTTCTGGGGCGCCAAGGGCAGCCGCTCCCCCCGTGCCTTCGTCCTGTGGCCCACCTATAACACCGACACCCCATACGCCAACGTGTTTGTGACCTTTGACGAGAGCAGCGAGAACCACGTCTACTGGAACACGGCCGAGGGCTGGATCGACAGCCAGACGCAGGTCATCTCCATCCCCACGACCCAGGCCGCCGGGGCGACTGTCGTCGTGCGCGTCGCTATCGTCGATAACAACCGCGACGGCCGGCCGGTCATCCTGTCCGTCAGCGCCGGCGGGCCGCCGGTGCAGTTTATTGACGAAGACCCCAACGCCAAGGAAGCGCTCAATGTCTATGAAATAGAACTGACCGATGTGGCTGCGGGCATCGACGCGGTGACGCTGACCCTGGAATCGCCCGCGCCCGACGGCGAGGTCTTTCCCGTCGGCGGCGACTCGGCGGCCATGATCGGCGCGGCCGTCAGCTATGCCTGTGGGCCGCTGGACTGAGCGTTTCCTGGGGCAGGGTATTTCAGTTGTCGAGCCGTAGCGCGGGATTTTTATCCGGCGGCCGACAAACGATCTGGGCTGCGGAGCCGGTTAAGAAACCGGCGTTACGGCGGGCGGCCGAGTGTAGCGCCGGATTTTTATCCGGCAGCCGGGAACGATCTGGGCCGCGGAGCCGGTTAAGAAACCGGTGTTACGGCGAGCGGCCGAGTGTAGCGCCGGATTTTTATCCGGCAGCCGGGAACGATCTGGGCCGCGGAGCCGGTTAAGATACCGGTGTTACGGCGGGCGGTCGATTACTGAAAAACTCTGTTCCCCGGGGCGGGGCGGGCCGGCATTTCAAAACCGGCGAATTGCCGCATAATAGACCTTTATCGATACGGCGCAGTCTACCTAATAAAATAGAGGAGAACAACATGACTTCACCAAGCTCACAAGGCAGCGGAACCAGGGACGATCCCTGGCGGTTGACCACCCCCAGCGGCAAGGGCGAGTATCAGATGTACCGCGACGGGGACGCGCTGGTGTGTCAGGTCGGCTCGACGACACTGGGCTACCAGTGGCGGGCAATCGAGGACCTGCACGCCATGCTGAAGGCCTATGGCGACTGGATGCCGTTGGGCAGCGCCGACGAGCAGAAACCGGCCGCCGAGGGCACGGTGGAGGCCTGGGCGCGCTCGGCCGACAATCCCGTCGGCGGCTGGTATGGCACGAAGAAGGGGTTGCGCGGCCGCTTCGCCAACTACGTGCCGCCGCTGATGGAAGCCCTGGGGCTGGCCGAGGTGGAGCACGGCGCGCGCAACAATCGTATGCGGGCCATTTAGTGGAGAACCGGATTCAGCGAGCGGGAGGCGGCCCCCATCAATCGCCGGCGAAAGGGGCTGGTTGATTCGACTGCAAGGATACCGAGGGCAACATCTTCGGGGCCTTGCGGAACGGTTGAGCGCGGCCGTCGGGTGAAGCGCAGGTGAATCCCGCCCGGAGGGGTGGCATTGCGCGGCACGGGCTGCTAAACTTGGCGATTGTATGGTTGTCATCATTATTTACTAGCCGCGTTCCCGGAACGCGGCTTGCATCCGCCGGCGCTGAGGCGTCCGGCTACGAATGGATGAGCGCCGAACGAAAGAAATTGGTTAAGAAACCGGCGCTATAATCGGGTTATTATGGAAGACTCTACCGTTGTTGAATTTCGTGATAGCACTGCCCCGCTAGGCGAGACGTTGCGCGGGCTGGCCCACTCGATCACCGGTGAAACCGTCACCGTGCGCGAGTTGTTGAACATGGTGGGCGAACAAGGGCTGTTGCTGGCTCTCATGTTCCTGACGCTGCCTTTCTTGTTGCCCATCTCCATTCCCGGCGTCAGCACCGTCTTCGGTCTGGTCGCCATCTTCATCTCGCTGGGCGTCACCTTCAACCGCGTGCCCTGGCTGCCCGACCGGCTGCTTGACCGGCCGCTGGACGCGGCCAAGTTGTCACAGGCTATCGAGAAGGGCGCCGACCGCTTCGGCCGCGTCGACCGCATCAGCCACCCGCGGCTGCAAGGGTTGACGCAGAATGCGGCCATGAACCGCCTGGCCGGGCTGGGCCTGCTGCTGGGCGCGGTGTTGCTCATCTTCCCCCTGGGGCTGGTGCCCTTCAGCAACACGTTGCCCGCCTGGGCCATGCTGCTGCTGGCCGCCGGCCTCGTGCAGCGCGACGGCGTGCTCATCCTGCTGGGCTACCTTTTTCTGCTGGGCACTATCGTCTACTTCGCCGCGCTGGGCATCGGCGTGCTGACCGGTGCGGGCTGGGTTGTGAATTTGTTTAACCGGTAGAGGCAGGCCGACGTGGCTGCGCCATGGGCCGATCGCTGAGCGATAAAGGCCGACACTACGGGGAATTAAATCACCTCACATTCGATCCGCTGTCGTGGGGGTAAACCCACCGGTATGTCGTCACGGATCTCTATGATTACTTACGCCACCACCCGCCGCCTGACCCCGACCGAATTCATCGACGTGCTCACGCGCTCCACATTGGGCGAGCGACGGCCCATTGCTGACCCCGAGGCCATCGCCGGCATGGTGGCTAACGCCGACCTGACCGTCACCGCCTGGGACGGCGACTTGTGCGTCGGCGTGGCCCGCTCCGTCACCGACTTCACCTACTGCTGCTACCTGTCCGACCTGGCCGTCGACACGGCCTACCAGCGACAGGGCATCGGCGTCGAGCTGATGGCCCGCACGCAGGCCCAACTGGGGCCGCGCTGTAACCTCATCCTGCTGGCCGCCCCGGCGGCGGCCGACTACTACGGTCGCGTCGGCTTCGACCCTCATCCCCGCTGCTGGATTTTGCCGCGCGACCGGCGGCCGGGCTGATTCGCCGCCGTTTCCATACTCTCTCCCCGGCTCATCCACGATTTCTACACAATCGTCTGTTATCTTGTGACTATCCATTTGGATATCAGTACACATCGGAGGTAACAGATGTTTCACAGACGATTCTTTTTCGGGCGGATAGTGTTGTTCATGCTGCTGATGGGCGGGCTTTTCTCCGTCGGCCGCGGGCTGTTCCGCTCGGGCTATGAGCAAGGCTTCGTGCAGGGCATGGGTTTTGCCGCCGGCAGCGGCCAGCCCGCCGCGCCGGGTGTGCCGGACGCGCCGACAGCCCCGCGCGTCTACGGCCAGTGGCGCGGCGGCCCGTTCGTCCCCGCCGAACGCGGCTTCATGGGCTTCTCGCTGGTGGGTTTCGCGTTCCTGACCTTCTTCGCGCTCATGCTGTTCGGCGCGCTGGGCCGGCGGCATCATCATTGGGCCGGTCATGGCAGCCACCACGGCCATTGGGGCCATCATCGGCGCGACGGCCGCCGGGACGACATCGGCCCCGAAAAGCAGCCCGAAGACTTTCTATAAGATACGAGATACGAGATACGAGTGAAGGGTGTGCGCCTGACTCGTATCTCGTGTTACACATCCGACCCGCGTCCTGTAGCGCAAGCTGTCCAGCTTGCGGCAAGAGAAGAGGCAACCTGGACAGCTTGCGCTACAGTCATTTGCCGGACAAAGGGCAACGCAACAGATTGCGCTACAATTCTAAACTCGAATCTCGAATCTCGTATCTCGACATGTCCGACCTTATCCTCATCATCGAAGACGAACCCAAGATCGCCAAGCTGGCCCGTGACTATCTGGAGCGCTACGGCTACCGCGTGCTGACGGCCGCTGACGGCCCCACCGGACTGGCCGCCGCCCGCCGCGAGTCGCCCGACCTGGTGTTGCTCGACCTGCTGCTGCCGGGCATCGACGGCCGCGAGGTCTGCCGGCGCTTGCGGGCCGACTCGGCCGTGCCCATCATCATGCTCACCGCGCTGGCCGAGGAGAGCGACCAGATCGTCGGGCTGGAACTGGGGGCCGACGATTACATCACCAAGCCTTTCTCGCCCGGCGTGCTGGTGGCGCGGGTGCGGGCCGCGCTGCGCCGCGTGCAGGGCGACGTCCACGACACAGCCACGCTGCGCAGCGGCGATCTTGTCATCGATCCCGCCGCCCACAGCGCCACGCTGGCCGGCCGCCCCGTTCACCTGACCCCCAACGAGTTCAAGCTGCTCGTCGCCCTGGCCCGGCGGCCGGGCCAGACGCTGACGCGCGAACAACTGCTGGACGAACTCCACGGCGCGGCGCTGGGCGGCGTCGACCGCAGCGTCGATTCCCACGTCAAGAATCTGCGCCGCAAGCTGGAGCGCGATCCCGACCGGCCGCTCATCGAGACCGTCTACGGCGTTGGCTATCGCCTGGTGGAGCCGGAGTAACTGCCATGTTCATGCACCATCATCGCCCCCCGCGGAAAGGCCGCCCGCCGCATTGGCCGCCGCACGACAAGGGTCAGGGCTGGTCGGCCGAAGAGTGGGCCGCGCGCCGGCAAGACTTCAGGCGGCGGTTTGCCGTCTGGTTCGGGCTGCTGGCCCTGGCCCTGGTCGGCCTGCTGGTCGGGCTGATCGTCCTGGCCGTCACGTCGGCCGAGCGGCTGGGGATCGGCTCGGCCGAGGCGATCATTGTGTTGTGCCTGACCGTGCCGGTGGCCCTGCTGATACTCTTCTCTATCGGCATGGTCGCCTTTCGCCGCGTCGGCTCGCCGCTGGCCGACCTGATGGCCGCGGCCGACGCCGTGGCCGACGGTGACCTGTCGGTGCGCGTGCCGGAGGGCGGCCGCGGCGACATGGCCCGCCTGACCGCCCGCTTCAATCGCATGACGGCCGAGCTGGAGCGCGCGGAGCAAGGCCGGCGCAATCTGACGGCCGACGTGGCCCACGAACTGCGCACGCCGCTCCATATTCTCCAGGGCAATCTGGAGGGCGTCCTCGACGGCGTCTACGAGCCGACGCGCGAGCACGTGGCGGCCATGCTGGACGAGACCCGCGTTCTGTCGCGGCTGGTGGAGGATTTGCAAACGCTGTCGCTGGCCGAGGCCGGGCAACTGCCGCTGCACCGCCGCCCCGTGCCGGCCGTCGATCTGCTGGAAGACGCCGCCACGCGCTTTGTGGGGGCGGCGGCCGAGGCCGGGGTCACCCTGAAGGTGCTGCCCGGCGACGAGTCGCTGCTGGTCGACGTCGACGCCGACCGGCTGGACCAGGCGCTGTCGAACCTGGTCGCCAACGCGCTGCGCCACACGCCGGCCGGCGGGCGCATCACCCTGGCCGCCCGACCGGCCGACGGCGGCGTGGCCCTGGCGGTGGCCGATACGGGCGCGGGCATTGACGCGGCCGACCTGCCGTTCATCTTCGACCGGTTCTGGCGCGGCGACCGGGCGCGGGGGCGTCGCGGCGGGGCCGGGCTGGGCCTGCCCATCGCCCGGCGGCTCGTGGAAGCCCACGGCGGGGCCGTCGAGGTCGCGTCGGAGCCGGGCGCGGGGGCGACGTTCACCATTTGGCTGCCGGCCAGGGAGTGATCGGCAATCGACTGCTGAAATATCCGCTACAGGAACCGGGGTTTTCTTCAAAACTCGTTTTCCGGCGGCGCACCGGAAAGGGGCAGATGCGCGTATAATTAAGTAGGCAACAGACGCCTGCTTACGGGTGCTGTAAGGAGAAAACGATGAAACGTGACAATTTGGTGTGGGGCATTATCCTGATCGTGGCCGGGGGAGCGTTTCTGGTCAACCAACTGTTTCCCACGGTGTTCGGCGGGTTTAGCTGGCCGTGGATCATGGTGGGGCTGGGGGTGATATTCACCCTGGCGGCCCTGATCGGGCGTGTAGGCGGGCTGATGGTTCCGGGGGTCATTCTGCTGGGGCTGGGCGGCATTTTCCTCTATCAGGTGCGTTCCGGCGACTGGGAGAGCTGGGCCTACATCTGGACGCTCATTCCCGCATTCGCCGGGCTGGGCATGGTCCTGGGCGGGCTGCTTGACCCGGAGATGCGTCCGTCTCGACCGGCAGGGCTGATCATGATCGCGGCCGGGTTGGTGGGCTATGCCGTGTTCGGCGGCGTCTTTGGCCTCGATCCGAGTATTCTGCGCTTCTGGCCGGTGCTGCTGATCGTGTTCGGGGTGTGGGTTCTGATCAAGGCGATGCGGCCGGCGAAACAGTAAGCCCGGATGGCGGCGCAGGATAGCCGGGGCGCGGCGTAGACCCGTTCGGCCGCCGCCTGGCCCCGGCATGCCCCTTCGGTTCGCGCTGGCGCAATTCCGTCCGTCAGCCTATACTGGGCGTGACCTATGGAAGGCATCAGCGACTTGTGGGCCGGCATCTGGGCCAACACACTCTACCGTAAACTCATTCTGTCCGTGGTGATCATCGCCGGCACGTTTATCGTGCAGGGGGTGGCCCGGCGTGTGTTGCTGGGGCGCTTCACCGGCGAGACGATTCAAACCTACACGCTGCGGAAGATCATCGATTACGGCACGATGACCCTGGGGCTGATCGTGCTGTTCGGCCTGTGGGTGCAGCGCACGACGGATCTGACGGTGGGATTGGGGTTGCTGGCCGCCGGGCTGGCCTTTGCCCTGCAGGAGGTCATCGGCAGCATCGCCGGCTGGCTGTCGATCATCTTCGGCCGCCCCTTCTTGCTGGGCGACCGCATCGAGACGGGCGGCATCCACGGCGACGTGATCGACATCGGCGTGCTGCGCACGACGCTGATGGAGACGGGCAACTGGCTGGGCGGCCAGCAGAACACCGGTCGCTTCGTCACCCTCTCCAATGCCTTTATCTTCAAGGAGCCGCTGTTCAACTATTCGCGCGAAACCCATTACGTGTGGGACGAGGTGCGCGCCAGCATTCCCTATGGCGCGGACTGGGCGCGGGCCAAGGCGCTCATGCTCGAGGCCGTGCGCCGGCATCCGGCCTACCACGCGCTGTTGCCGCGGGCCGAACGCCAGAACACGTCCGCCCGGCGCGCCTTTCGCCTCAACCTGACGCCGCTGGAGCCGCGCGGCTTTGTGGATATGGCCGCCAGCTGGATCGAAATCGGCGTCATCTTTCCGGTGGCCTACGATGGGCGGCGCTCCTTTCGCAGCGACGTCACCGAAACGATCCTGCACGATCTGGCGGCCGAAGGCATTCCTATCGCCTTTCCGACGATGACGGTGGAAATGGCCCGGCCGGGGGGTGGGGCGCAAGGGGGGGAATAGAGCAGAGCGAGGAAGAGGCTCCCCGGTTTTTCGGTAATCGATCGATCGCTCCCCGTAGCGCCGGTTCCTTAACCGGTTCCGCAACCCAGCTCGTTCACGACCGCTCCCCGTAACGCCGGTTTTTAACCGGCTCCGCAGCCAGGCTCTTTCGCTGCCACCGGATAAGAATCCGGCGCTACAGCGCAATTACTGAAAAATTCCGGGTTCGGGCCGGTATCATCCGGCAGATTATCGTTTATAATGACGATGAAGGGATCGTGCGCCGTGTGGGCATGGCGGGATCACGACCCGCCGGTTCATCATGGAGGGGTCTTATGGACAGGAACGCATCCCGACGGGTGGATTGGGCCGCGGCCGTGGTGTGGCGCAGCGCGCGGCTGCGGGCGCGGTTGTTGCGACTGTGGCTCTGGCTCCGCCTGACCACTCGTGGTGCGGTGGTCGCCGGCGCGGCGGGCGTCATCCTCTCGCTCCACAACCCCGCGCTTGGCGCGGGCGGCCCCCCGATTCGCGCAGCAACCATCACCGTCGCCGCCGGCGAAGTGGCCGTGGCCGATAACGGCCTGTGCTCCCTGATCGAAGCCATCCACAACGCCAACGATACGACCACCGGCGCGGTTCACGCCGATTGCGCTGCCGGCGATCCCGCGGCCGAGGGCATGGACACCATCGCCCTGCCGGCGACCAGCATCTTCGCCCTGACCGCGGCCGACAACCAGACCTACGGCGCGAGCGGCCTGCCCGTCATCACCGGCCGGACGACCATCAGCGGCTCTTACGGGACGGCGATCCGCCGCGACGCGGCCGCCGAGCCGTTCCGCGTGCTGGCCGTTGGCCGCGCCGGCGAGCTGGCCCTGGATTGGGTGACGATCAGCGGCGGTCAGACGACCACGACACCTTCTCGCGCCGCCGAGGTCACTTATGCCACGTCGGGCGGCGGCATCCTCAACCTGGGCGATCTGCACCTGCTCCAAACTACCATCAGCGGCAACCGGGCCGCAGTGGGCGGCGGCGTCTACAACGCGGGGGGCCTGCTCGCAAGCCAGGCGAACTTCACCCACAACCATGCCGCCTATGACGGCGCTGCCTTGCTGAGCTTTGGGGATTCACGCCTGTATGACGCCGATGTCCGCGAGAACGACGACCCCTTCTCTATCGCCGTGGTTGTGAACGAAGGTTACATGAAGCTGGAGGGCGGCTACGTCAGGGACAACGGCGCCTCGACCAGCCTGAGCAATCGCGGTGAGTTGACGATCTACGGCGTTGTGTTCGAGAACAGCATCGTCGGTCTGGACAATACCGGGCAACTGACGATGGAGGCGGCCGTATTCAGCGGGCACCATACCGCCGTCACCAACTCGGCGACGGCGCTGGTCAACCGCACGGCGATCATCGACAACGACCAGGGCATCAGCAACGGTCGCGGCCACCTGACATTGGTCAACAGCACCATCAGCGGTAATCATACCAGCCGGGCCGGCGGTGGCGTGGAGGTGTGGGGCGGGACGGTCGAAGGGTTGTTCAATACCATCACCGATAATACGGCCGCCCGGGGCGGCGGGGTGTTCGTCGCCGGCCACTATGATGATTTCTATAACTGCACGGCCGGCTCAATGAGCCTGAGATATTCCATCATCAGCGGCAACCAGGCCACGATCACGATCGGGCGCGAGGCCTACACCGAGCAGGGAACGTTTCGCTGTCACGGTAGCCTGTTCCTCAAGGGATCGCTGGCCGGCCACGACGGCGACGCCGGCATCGTCAACGCTTCCCTGATCGGTAACTTCGTGCCCGACGAACCGGCGGCGGCGATCCTCAGCCCCGAATGGACATCTAGCGCCGCCTGGACGCCGCATCACACGCTGCCGTGGGGCAGCCCGGCCGTCGACGCCCTGCCGAACGAAGCCTGCGAGCTTCCCCCGCCGTTCTATGCCTTTGACCAGTTGTTCAACGACCGCAACGTGGATGGCGATTTCCGGCCGTCGGCGAACGAGTGCGACATCGGCGCGATTGAGCGGCCGCCGCTGCCCTATCACGTCTTCACGCCGTTCGCGGGCCGGGAGGAGGCGCGACGATGAAGCGGATGACCGGCGCTCAGGGGGCATGGCTGGCGGCTATCGTGTTTTTACTGTTCACCGTGGGCCAATCCGGCAAAGGCGAGGCCTCGGCTGCGCCCGGGGAGTGGCGCTGGGCGCTGACGGGCAGCCTGAACGAGGCACGCTCCGGCCACACGGCGACGCTGTTGTCTGACGGCCGGGTGCTGGTGGCCGGCGGTTTGGCCCCGAGCGCAATCACTGCCTCGGCCGAGGTCTTTGATCCGGTGGCCGGGGTGTGGTCGGTGGTGGGGTCGATGGCTGCGCCGCGCGTCGGCCACACCGCCACCCGGCTGGCCGACGGCCGCGTGCTGGTGGCCGGGGGGCGTGACGACCACGACGAGGTGCTGGACTCGGCCGAATTGTTTGACCCGGCGACGGGCACGTGGTCGGCCGCCGGCCGGATGGGCAGCGCGCGCGCCGGCCACGCCGCGGTGCTGCTGAACGATGGCGATGTGCTCATCAGCGGCGGCTTTGACGAGGACGAAACCAAATCCTATTCGGTGCGCTATCACCCGGCGACAGGCGCGTGGACATGGGCCGGAGCGATGAACAAAGGGCGTGCCTACCACACAGCCACGGTCTTGCTCGACGGCCGCGTGCTGGTGGTCGGCGGTTACCTGCCGGGTAACGTGGCTGAACTGTTCGACCCGGCGACCGACACCTGGCGCTATGCCGGGGGCCGGGGCGTGGGTTTTCCCGATTGGCACGCGGCGACGCGCCTCGACGACGGCCGCGTGCTGGTGACGGGCGAGAATGTGACCGCGCGTTATGACCCCGCCTCGGAGTCGTGGACGGGCGAACCCAAATGGTGGAACATGGCGCATCACGCCGCGGCGCTGATGGGTGACGGCCGGGTGTTGATCTGCGGTGGTTATGATAACTCGGTCAACTTCCCCTACGATTCGGGCTATCTCGACTTCGCCTCCATTTTTGATCCGCAGACCGACGAGTGGGGATATAGCCCCAGCATGACGCAGCCGCGCGTCGACCACACGGCGACGCGGCTGCTCGATGGGCGTGTGCTGGTGGTCGGGGGATATCGCGACGGTTCGCTGGCTTCGGCCGAACTGTACGCGCCCTTTTTGCTGCCCTTCGCGGTTTACGCGCCGGTACTGGTTCAGGCCGGCGAGTAGACCAGCCGCGCGAATCCGTTTACAGCGGGTAGACGATGGGCAGGATGATCAGGATCACAAGGGTCACCACGAGGGTCAGCGGCAAGCCGACCTTGAAATAATCGGTGAAGCGATAGCCGCCGGGGCCCATGATCAGGATGTTGACCGGGTGGCCGAGCGGCGTGAGGAAGGCCATCGAGGTCGCCAGCGCCACGGCCAGCGCCATGTGCTGCGGATTCAAACCCAGGCGCTGGGCCGAGCCGATCGCCAGCGGCACCACGATGGCGGCGACGGCCGGGCCGCTGATGACCTGTGCCAGGAGGGTGGTCATCAGAAACAGGGCCGCCAGCAATGCCTGTGGGCCGTAGGGGGCCACCAGGCGCACCAGATTCTCGGCCGCCAGGTCGGCCAGCCCCGTGTTGGTCAGGGCCAGGCCCATCGGCAGCATCCCGGCGACCAGAAAGACCGATTTCCACTCGATGGCGTCGTAGGCCTCGTCGGCCGAGAGCACGCCGATGAGCACCATCGCCAGCGCGCCCAGCATCATCGCCTCGGCCGTGGGCAGGATGCTGGTGGCGGCGACGGCGAGGGTGATCACCAGGATGATCGTGGCCGGGGCCAGCTTGCTGGAGCGAACGACCGGCACGGGCCGGGGCGGCTCGCCCATGACGATCAGGTCGCGGTTCTGGTGGAGCAGGTTCAGGCGGTCGTGCGGTCCCTGCAGCAGCAGCGCGTCGCCGAATTGCAGAGTGGTCGTCGTCATGCCGCGCCGGATGGGCCGCCCGCCGCGCCAGATGGCCAGGGCCGAGAAGCCGAACTGCTGGCGAAAGCTGACCTCTTGCAACGTGCGGGTGATCAGGCTGGAGCGCGGCGACAGGGCGGCCTCGACGATGACGATCTCGCCCGACTCCAGATCGCGCTCGGTCATGCCGTCCGAGGCCAGGATTTCCAGCCGCGGCTCCACGTCGCGCGAGCGGAATTCTTCCAGGCTGCCTTCGAGGGTGAGCACGTCACCAACGTGCAGGGGCGTGTCGGGCGGTGGGGCCAGAATGGTCTTGTCGCCCTGTTCCACGGCCAGGACGTTGACATTGAACGTCTCGCGCAGGGTGCTCAACTCCAGCGGTTTGCGGTCCAGATAGGAGCCGGGGGGGATGCGGGCGCGAAACAGGCGCTCGTCGAGTTGGTACACTTCGGTCAGGTCCTGACCCGACAGGGGACGCGTGGGCGCCTCGAAACGCTCGGCGGGCGACCGCTGGGGCAACAACCGCCGGCCGAGGAGGGTCATGTAGAGAATGCCGGCCAGGACGGCGGGGATGCCCACCGGCGCGAAGCTCAGGATGTTGAAGCCGGGCAGGCCGTTTTCGGTCAGCAGGCCGCTGGTGATGATGTTGGTGGTGGTGAACAGGGTCGCCATGCCGCCCAGGATGGTGCCGAAGGCCAGCGGCATGAGCACCCGCGACGGGTTGACGCCCTGGCGGCGGGCCGCCCCGGACACGGCCGGCAGCAGCACGGCCGCGGCGGCGATGTTGTTCATGAACAGCGACAGAAAGGCCCCGGCGGCCATGACCAGGACGACCAGCCGCCCCTCTGACCGGCCGGCCACCCGCCCCAGCCACTCGCCGACGCGGTCGCCCGCCCCGGTCAGGTTCAGGCCGGCGGCCAGGACGAAGATGGCGACGATGGTGACGACGGCCGAGCGCCCGAAACCGGAGAAGGTCTCCTGGGGAGTCAGCACGCCGGTGGCGCCCAAACCGACCAGGACGAGCAAGGCCACCACATCGGCCCGGATGCGATTGCTGAGAAAGAGGACGATGGCCGCCGTCAGGATGACGAGGGTGATGATGGCGTCGGCGGTGAGGGGCATGATGGGCGTGCCTGGGCCTTAGTGGCGGCGAGGGAGCGCCGTCATCCTTGCGAGGCCTCGGACTCCAGACTTTTCAGCGCTGCCGTCAGCGAGGCCACGTCATCCTGGATGAGCTTCAGCAGCCGCAGCATCTCCCGGCGCTCGGCGGCGGTCAGGCCGTGGCGGTCGATGCGCGCCAGATGGCCGCGCACCCAGTCGAGGCGCTCGATGCTGGTGGGCGCGCCAACGCGGGCGGGGCGCAGCGGGTCGGGGGAGGCGGTTGTGCCGCGGGGCTGGTTTTCCGGAGCCGGGGAGACGGGGAGCAGGGGGGAAGGGGGGCGGTCGGCCTCGGCGGTCGATGGGTCGGCGGCGGCCTCGTCGAGCAGGCGCGCGGCGGCGGCGACGGTCATCTCCGGCGCTTCGCGCAGCAAGCGGGCGATCTGGCGCACTTCGCCGCTGTTGAGGTCGCCGGCCAGGCGCGCCCGGTGCAGCGCCCGCTGCTGGACGGGTGTCAGCCCCTGGTAGACGCGCGTGTCGCGCTCGGTCAGCAGGCCGCCGCGCACGGCCTCCTTGATCTCGTCGGGCAGGTCGAGGAGCTGGATGAGCTGGTGGATGCGCTGGCGGCTGTAGCCCAGCCGGTTGCCGACCTTGGCCCAGGTCACCTTGCCGCCCCACGGCTCGCCGGTCGGGGGCAGGCCGGCCTGGGTCGCGTCAAGTTCCTCTTGCATCAGCTTGCGCAGCCGCAGGAGGGCGGCGGCCCGGTCGACGTCGTTGAGGTCTTCGCGCTGGATGTTTTCCACGACCTGGCGCACGAAGCGGGTCACGTCGTCGTAGTCGCGGCGGCGCACGACGGCCGGGATGGTGCCCAGCCCGGCCAGTTGGGAAGCCCGCCAGCGGCGCTCGCCGTGGACGATGAGATAGCGGCCGGGGCTGCTCTGGGTCACCTCGATGGGCTGGATGACGCCGTCCTGGCGAATGCTCTCGGCCAGCTCGAGCAGGCCGGCGTCGTTGAAGGTGCTGCGCGGCTGGTCGGGGTCGGGGTCGATGGCGTCGACGCGCACGGCCAGCAGTTGCAGCCCGGCAGCCTGCTCGGCGTCGTCTTCCGTGGCGAACAGCTGCTCCAGGTCGCCGCCGCGCGGCTGGATGGGCTGGGAGAGGTTGATTTTGGTCTTTTTGCGTGTCATTTCATTTGTCAAAGGATGAATATCAAAGGAGGAAGGCTGAGGGATGAAGGCGGAGCGGATTCCTCATCTTCATCCTTAATCCTTCATCCCTCATCCTTCAAGATTTCCTTCGCCACCGCCCGATAGGCCTTCGCGCCGGGGCCGCGGGGGTCGAAGGCCAGGATGCTTTGGCCGGCGGCGGCGCTCTCGCCAAAGCGCACGGAGCGGCGCACGACGGTGTCAAAGATGCGGATGTCGTCGCCGTATTGCTGCTCCACGGCCGCCTGCACGTCGCGGGTCAGCGAGGCGCGGGCGTCGGCCATGGTCAGCAGGATGCCCTCGATCTTCAGATGCGGGTTCAGCCGCTTGCGGCGGATGGTCTCGATGGTGGACAGGATCATCAACGCGCCGCGGGCGGCCAGGTACTCGGTCTGGATGGGGATGAGCACGCTGTCGGCGGCGGTCAGGGCGTTGATGACCAGCAGGCCCAGCGACGGGTTGCAGTCGATGAGCACGTAGTCGTAGCCGGCGGCCACGTCGCCCAGCAGCCCGGCCAGCACGCGCTCGCGGCTGAGGCTGTTGATGAGCGTCACCTCGACCAGGCTCAGTTCCGGCTGGCTGGGGATGAGGTGGAAGCCTTCGGCCGTTTCGTAGATGGCGGCGCGCAGGTCGCCGGGGCCGCCGTCGACCTCGGCCTTCAGGGCGTCGTAGATGGTGGGGCTGATGCGGTCGGGGTCGAAGCCGGCGTGCTGGGTCAGGTTGCCCTGGGGGTCGAAGTCGACGGCCAGGACGCGCCGCCCCCGCTCGGCCAGCGCCGCGGCCAGGTTGACGGCCGTCGTCGTCTTGCCCACTCCGCCTTTTTGCATGGCTACGGCGATTGTTCTGGTCATAGGCGTCCGGTTATCGTATTACCAACTCTCGACAGTAAGCTCACTATCTCGCCGAAGTGAGCGTCGCGGGTGACTGGTGTCATGTCATACTGGATCGATAAGGCGGCGATCCAGATATCATTCTCGGGGACTGGCTTACCTTTAATCACTCACCACGGCCTCCGGTTGCTCTTCGTCAACTGTGCCCAATTTTCATTTCACGACTCTTCCGCGACATTATACCATTGAAACGAGAGTTCCTCCTCAAAACGGCAGCGTGCCGATCAGGTTTTCGTGCCAGTCGGTCAGGAACTTCATGGCTTCGTCGAAGCGGCGGGCGGGCAGCATCTTGTAGCCGGTGATGCCGAACTTGCGGTATAGCTCGCCGTAGACCGCGCCGAACTCGTTGCGGCCGGTCTTCTTGCCCAGCGCCAGGGCCACGGCCTTGACGGCCTGGCTGACCTGGCTGGCCTGGTCGGGCGTCACATTGCGGCCGGTGTCGCCGAGTTGGGCCTCGATGGTTTCCAGCCGGTGCTCGTGGTCGACCAATTGGGCGCGCATGAGCAGCTGATTGCGGGCCAGTTGCAGCACGGCCTGGGCCATCTTGTAGGCCTGGGCCTCCGGCGAGTCCTGGGCCAGCAGGGCGTCGAAGTCCACATCGGCCGTCAGGCGGCCGGCCTGGAAGGCTTCCCACAGGACTTTGGCGGCCTCGCGCTGGAAGCGCTCGAGCTTGGGGCGGATTTCATCGCGCACGCTTTTAAGGCTGATCCCGGTCAGAAATAGAGGCACCACGTCCACACGAATGAGCCCTAACTGTTGCGTACCGCCTCCAACCCCCTTTTGAGAAGGGGGTGTCAAAATGGCACCCCCTTTATAAGCATCGTGCAAGATCTCCTGACGATTAATGCGACGAACTTGAGCGGCTCTATCTAATCCCAGCGCGTCACACAAGTGTCTGATGGAGACGTAGATATGGCCGTCGGCCGCGCGCACGGCCGTTAGCTCATCGCCATAGAAATTGACCTCGCGTTGTTCAACAACTGTGAGTGACGTATCGTTCATGGTTATCAGCCTATCGACTTAAATTCAGCCATCCTTCGGGCAACCATAAAGGCGTGTCGTGACGACATCCCGTTGGGCATAGCCGTCGCGCCTCGCGGCCGTTCGTGAGAATACGAATCAAGGGTTTGGGGCTGCTGCACCCACAAACCTCGCCCATCCCAGGGGTAACCCACATGGTTAGACCTTCTTTACTGTGTGGGAAGGGAAGGCCATGCTGACCCCGCCTAACCTCCTGTTGCGCCATTGCAACAATTATATGACAGGGTTGGTGGTTTTCGCAAAAAGCGGAGATTGCAGTAAAATAAGGCTATTCTTGGCCGGTCAATCATGGGATCAGTCGATGCCGACAGCACTTCGTCGTGGGCCTTATCGATTTTACTTTTACTCATATGATTGTGATGAACCGCGTCGCATGCATGTAGATCGAGAAAGATTGAGCGCCAAGTTCTGGCTGGAACCTGATATCGCCCTGGCCGCGAATCACGGTTATTCTCGTCGAGAATTGCGCGACATAGAAGCGGTGATGCGGGCAAATCTGGAGATGTTAAGACATGAGTGGGACGCTTTCTGTCACTCCAACGCTGGCGTTGGCTAGAATAGTTGAGGTAACCATCACGGACGACACACTGGCGGCCGATCTCGAAGACGGCCGCTCGATCGCGGTCCCGATAGGCTGGTATCCCCGGTTGTCCCACGCGACCCCGGTCGAACGTGATAACTTTGAGATCAGCGGCGCGGGCTACGGCATCCACTGGCCCGACCTCGATGAAGACATCGGCGTCGAGGGGATGCTGCTGGGCAAGAAGTCGGCCGAGAGCGCGGAGTCGTTGGGCCGTTGGTTGGCCGGTCGAGTCAAACCCTAGCGCCATTCATTGATCATCGTGTAGAGACGTTCCGCCGGAACGTCTCTACTACTACCTATCGCCATTTGTCCTCCATGCCCGACCTCAATAACCAAAGCCTCCACCAATTTCTGACCGGCCGTTATAATCTGGAGGGGTTGAAGACGTTGTGCCTCTATCTGGAGGTGGATTACGACAACCTTGACGGCCGCACGAAGGACAGCCTGGCCCGCGAATTGATCCGCTATATGGCCCGCGCGGGGCGGGAGGGGGAACTAATCGCGTTGCAGGCAGCCCGTAGAGACGTTCCGCCGGAACGTCTCAACCCGTTGGCCCACGACCCGCGCCGCGTCTTCATCAGCCACGCCCACGAGGACGCTCCCTTCGCCCACCAGCTGGCGGCCGACCTGGAGCGGGACGGCATCCCGGTGTGGATCGCGCCGGAGAGCATCCGGCCGGGGGAGCAGTGGCTGACGGCCATCGCCCGCGGCTTGCAGGAGAGCGGCGTGTGCGTCGTGGTGTTGACGCCGGCCGGGGTCGCGTCGTCGTGGGTGGAGTATGAGACCAACCTGGCGATCAGCCGCGAGCGCCGGGGGCAGATGAGCTTGCTGCTGCTCGACGTAGCGGATTGCGATGCGCCGTTCGGGTGGACGGGCTTCCAGTTCTTGCCGTTTCGCGGAAGCTATGCGGCCGGGCTGGCGGCGCTGCGGGCGCGGCTGGATGGGGGGGCGGTGGAGACGTTCCAGCGGAACGTCTCTACGCCCGGCCGTCGTATTCACCCCAAGACGGGCATCGAACTCATTCGTATCCCCGCCGGGCCGTTTCTCTATGGGTCGTCGGAGGCTGACAAGATGGCCATAGATAACGAGAAGCCGCAGCGGACGGTCGATCTGCCGGCCTACTGGATCGGCCGCGCCCCGGTGACCAACGCCGAGTTTGCCCGGTTTGTGGCCGCCACCGGCCACCGGACAACGGCCGAGGTGGAGGGCAAGGGTATTGGATGGACGGGGAGCAAATGGGACTGGATCGCGGGCGCGGATTGGCGGCATCCCAGCGGGCCGAAGACATCGATAGACGGCAAGGACACGCACCCGGTGGTGCAGGTCAGTTGGCACGACGCGCAGGCGTTCTGTGACTGGGCCGGGCTGGCTCTGCCGGCCGAGGAGCAGTGGGAGAAGGCGGCGCGGGGCACGGACGGGCGCATCTGGCCCTGGGGCAATAGCCCACCGACCACAGACCATTGCAACTTCGGTGGTAACGTCGGCGGCACGACGCCGGTCGGGCACTACTCACCCAAGGGCGACAGCCCCTATGGTTGCGCCGATATGGCCGGCAACGTGTGGGAGTGGACGGGATCGTGGTACGAAGTGGACAAATGGCGAGCTTTGCGCGGCGGCTCGTGGCTCAACCTCGATCTGAATACGCGCGCCGCGTGCCGGTACGGCGGCGGCCCGCACTACAGGGTCGTCGATATCGGGTTCCGGGTGGTCGAACTTCTCTCCGATCCTGGCTCCTGATTGCTGGGTTCTGAATTCTGATCTTTCCGAATTCTGTCCGGGTGGGGGGTCTGGGGGGCTTCCCCCCAGCGGCGGGCGGTGATTGTCACCGATGGATGCTGCGCCTGGACAAATAAACAGGACAGGGCGTTGTTGGCAACGGGCGTCGGTTGCCTGCCCTCTTCAACCGATATTTATCCTTACCGAAGTGGGCGAGGCAACGGCGAGAGGCGGGGGTTCTGCAATACGGGGTTGGATTCGCCGTTGTCCCGCCCCTACAAAAGAAAAAGGGGTTGCGCGGCGGCCGCGCAACCCCTTTTCATTCGTCACTCGTCACTCGTCATTCGTCATTCGTCACGCGCCTACGCCATCTCCTCTTGCTGCTCGCGCTCGGCTTGGAGGCGGGCGACGAGGTCGTCTTGCAGGTGGCTGGGGACGCGGCCGTACTGCATGAACTTCATGCTGAACAGGCCGCGGCCCTGGGTCATCGAGCGCAGGTCGGCGGCGTAGCTCTGCATCTCGGCCAGCGGCACCTCGGCGCGGACGATGCTCTTGTTGCCTTCCTGATCCATGCCCAGCACGCGCGCCCGGCGAGAGTTCATGTCGCCCAGCACGTCGCCCATGTTGTCGGCCGGCACGGTGACGGTCACCTCGTAGATCGGCTCCAGCAGCACCGGCCCGGCCTTGCGCACGGCTTCCTTGAAGCCCTCGCGCCCGGCGGTCTGGAAGGCGATTTCCTTGGAATCGACGGGGTGCATCTTGCCGTCGGTGATGACGGCGCGCACGCCCACCACCGGATAGCCGGCCAGCACGCCGCCCTCCAGCGCCTGGCGGCAGCCCTTCTCGGTGGCGGCCACGAAGGGGCCGGAGACCGCGCCGCCGAAAATCTCCGAGCCGAACTCGAAGCCGCGCGCCTCCTCCACCGGCTCGACGCGCAGGGCCACGCGCGCATACTGGCCCGCGCCGCCGGTTTGCTTCTTGTGGGTGTAGTCAGCTTCGGCCGAGCGGGTGACCGTCTCGCGATAGGGAACCTTGGGCGTCGTCGTGCGCAGATGGACGCCGAATTTCGACAGCGCCTTGTGGACGGCGATGTCGAGATGGGCCTGCCCCATGCCCGACAGGATGGTCTCGTGGGTCGACGGCTCGGTGGCCCAATGGAGCGTCGGGTCTTCGGCCACCAGCCGGCTGAGTGACTGGCTCAGCTTGGCCGTGTCGGCCTGCGATACGGGGTGGATGGAGACCGACGACAGGGGGTTGGGCTGTTCGATGGGGGCGACCGTGAGCATCTTGCCGCGGTCGCCCAGCGTGTCGTTGGTGGCCGCGTCGCCCAGCTTCACCACCGTGCCGATGTCGCCGGCGTGGAGCTTGCTGACCGGGCTGGTCTCCTTGCCGCTGGGCACTTGCAACGTGCCCACGCGCACCTCGGTGCCGCGCGCGCCGTCCCAAATGCGCGAATCCGACGCCAGCGCGCCGCCGTAGATCCGCAGATAGCTCGTCTTGCCGAAATTGTCCTCGCGGCTCTTGAAGACGAACACGGCCAGCGGCGAGGCGTCGCTGACCTCGTAGGTGGTGGTTTGGCCCGCGCCGTCGGTGGCCTCGAAACCGCCGGTCTCGTTGGGGGCGGGCAGCAGGTCGACGAAGGCGTCGAGCAGGGCATCAACGCCGAGGCCGGGCTCGCCGGCGCAGTAGAGCACGGGAATGACCGCGCCGCTGAGGACGGCTTCCTTCAGGCCGCGCGCGACTTCCGCGCCGGTCAGCTCTTCGCCTTCCAGGTATTTCTCGATCAGGGCGTCGTCACCCTCGGCCGCGGCCTCCACGAGGGCGGCGCGGGCCTCTTCGGCGGCGGCGGTCATGTCGGCCGGGATGGCGCTCTTGTCGCCCTTCTCGCCCAGCCGGGCTTCCATGTGCAGCAGATCGACGACGCCCTTGAACGCCGGCCCTTCGCCGATGGGCAGTTGCAGATCGACGAAGTTGCCGCTCAGGTTGTTGTTGATGCTCTCCTTGACGCGCCGCACGCGCACGTTCTCGCGGTCCATCTTGTTGACCACCAGGACGCGCGGGCGGTGGTAGGCGTCGGCCGCGGCCCAGACGGCCTCGGTGCCGACCTCGACGCCGGAGACGGCCTCGATGACCACGGCGGCGCTGTCGGCCACCTTCATGGCGGCGTTGACTTCGCCGATGAAGTCCAGAAAGCCGGGCGTGTCCAGCAGGTTGAGCTTGACGCCTTGCCACTCGACGGGGGCGATGGCCGTGGAGATGGAACTGTTGCGGGTGATCTCTTCTTCCTCGAAATCCATGTGGGCTGTGCCGGTCATGACGCTGCCCATGCGCGTGATCGCCCCGGTCTTGAAGAGAATCCGCTCCACCAGCGACGTCGTGCCGGCGCCGTTGTGGGATACGAGGGCGATGTTGCGAATCTGTCCGGTCTGATATTCCTTCATGAGTGTTTAAAACCTCTGTGGGATTGTGGGATTCGGGCCGGCGGGTCTTGGGAGGCGGGCTTCCGATTCGGCACGGGCGCGGCCCAAGCGGGACGGATGAGGCGGATGGACTTCAATCCGCCGGCCGCGGCTTGCTCCGTGTATAATGGGGCCATTCTCCAAAAAGAAACCCGGCTTCCCGGATAAATTCACCTCGACGGCGGCCGACCGCGACCGCTGTGGCCGGCTCTGGGCCGGGCCGTGGCGTCCCGCGCATCGAGAAAAAGTACGTGTTATGGTGCACACAAGGCAATACCGAATTTTAGACGAAACTCCGCCAGGGGGCAAGACGTATAGAGAGTACACTCAGGGCTTTTCAGTTGTCGAGGGGTAGCACCGGGTTCTTGTCCGGCGGCCGGGAACGGGCTGGGCTGCGGCGCCGGCTAAGAAACCGGCGCAACGGAGAGGAGCCGATTGCTGAAATACCTTTAGAGTACACTGTCAGCAGTGGGCAGTGGATAATGTGTGGTGGTGACTGATTGCTAATGCTCTGGAGGGAACAGATGTCTGAACAAGAACCCATTCAAGATAAAGCTGTTGATCAAACGGTTGCAGCCGGCAAGGTGGCGAAGGAGAGTCGCCGCGCGCATCGCAGCCGCTCGGCGTTCGCGCCTGTGGTGCTCATCGCCGCGGGCGTATTTTTCCTGCTCTACAATATGGGCCTCGTCGGCGGCGAGCTGAACTGGGCGGCGGCCTGGCAGTGGTGGCCGCTGGCGCTCATCTTCCTGGGCCTCAACGTGCTGGTAGTACAGTTCCCGCGGCCGCTGGGGACGCTGCTCAGCACGCTGGTGGGGGTGGTGGCCGTGGGCGTGTTCGGCTGGTTGCTGCTGCGCGGCGCGCCCGCGCGGTTTCAGCAGCTTGGCCTGGCCGGCGCGCCCGAGCTGCAGGCCGAGACGTTTAACCTGACGCCCGGAACGGCCGAGCGCGCGACCGTCACGCTCAATCTGAGCAACATGACCAGCCGCATCCATGCCGGGGACGGGGGCGACCTCATCGCCGGGACGATCTGGACACGCAGTGGGCTGGACCTTCAGCCGGGCAGCAGCGCCGGCAATACCTTTGAGGTGTCCGTGGGCGAGCGGCCGGGCGGCTTCTCGGTCAACCCGGCGGACTGGTTCAGCGGCGGCAGCGACGGCCGGTCCTGGGAGTTCGCCTTGACGCCCGACCTGCCGCTTGACCTGACCCTCAACGGCGGCAACGGGTCCGTCACGGCCGATCTGACGGGGTTGATGCTCAGCGCGCTGGCCATCGACGGCGGCAACGGCGCGGCCACGGTCACGCTGCCGGGCGGCGACTACGAAGCGAAGATCGACAGCGGCAACGGCGCGGTGAATGTGTCGCTGCCCACGGGTGTGGCGGCGCGGGTGACGTATAACACCGGCAACGGCTTCGTTCGCGTGGATGACCGTTTCCAACGGCTCAGCGGCGATGGTGACGGCGGTGTCTTCCAGACGGACGGGTACGACACGGCCGCCGAGCGGGTGCTGCTGGTCATCGACACGGGCAATGGGTCAGTGACGGTGAATGAGGGCGGCGCGCGGTAGGGGCTTGCCGGAGAGAACTCAATCGGGGCAGGTGGCGTTGGATGGTGGGCGGCCGGATAGGAATCCGGGGCGACAGTGGGCGCGGTGGCGGGTTGGGAGAGCGGCGGGGGAGCCGGAAAAGAATCCGGCGCTACAGCGAACAGCGCCCGGCCGGCAACGGCCGGGCGCTGTTCCGCATCAATCTACTAGTCGTCCAGCGGCGCGCACATGTAGTTGGCGGCCATGCCGACCAGCGTGGCCGAGTCGCCGTAAGCGCCGTCGCCTTCGTAGGAGGCGATCTCGATGACGATCTCGTCCGTGCCCGCGGGCACGTTGGCCAGGTCGAACGTCAGCAGGTTCAACTGGTCGCCGTGATCCGGGTTGCTGGGGCTGACGGTCTGCGTCACCCCGCCGGCCGTCACCGTGACCCACACCTGGCGGTTGTCCTTGTCGTTGTCCACCACCGCCAGTTCCACGTGGAACGTCGTCGGGCCGTTGGGCGGGGCGATGGGCACGACGATCTCGCGGATGGGCGTCCAGCCGCTGGCCGTGTCCCAGTAGACCTCGCCTTCCGCGGCGTCGTAGGTGTCCCAGACGTTGACGTAGGTTTGGGCCTCATCCTCATAGGTCGGGTAGAGGACAAAGGCCCGCGGCAAGTGGCCCTTCGCGCCGCTCTTCTGCAGGAACCAGCGGCCCTTGACGTACTTGGCCGGGTCGATGTAGTCGCCGTACCAGAAGTTGCCGCCCGCGTGATCGATGGCGCTGGTGACGCCGTCCACCTGCACGAAGTTGTTCTTGCCGGGCAGGATGAAGCGCACGTAGTTGGCCTTGCCGGAGTCTTTGCCGACCAGTTGGCCGTAGAGCGTGTCGACGTTCATCCAGTTGGGCACGTTGAGCTTGACCTGCGTCTTGTGCTTCTTGGTGCTGCCCATGCCGGTGCCGAGGATGTCGGTATAGAGATTCGAGGCCTCTTCCACCGGGCAGATGTTGTTCGACGGCGGGGTGTAGACGTTGGTGAACGTGCACACCCACTCGTCGCCGTCCTCGACCGGGATGTTCGACGGGTCAACCGGCTGGACCGGCGTGAGCGGCCCGCCCTGGTTGACGCACGTCGCGTCGTCCAGCGACCAGCCGGGCGGCAGGTTGACTTCCGCGACGCTGTAGATGCCCGCCGGCAGGGGGTCGGATGTCTTCGATTCGCCGCTGTAGAGCAGGAAGTTGTCGTCGCTCCAGCTGGGGTCGAACTCGAACTGCTCGCCCACGTCGCCGGCCTGCTTCACCACCTCGATCGTGCCCGCTTCCAGGGAGCATTGAATCGCGCCCTGTTGCGAGGTGTAGCCCTCGGGGCAATCCAGCGGCGCGGTCATGCCGGGGTCGGGGGCATAGGTGCCGGCCGGGGCGACCTTGCAACTGGCCTGCCCTTCCTCGTCCTGGTATTTGCCCGGCGAGCACTCGGTCTGCGTGATCGCGCCGTCGGTGGCGACGAAGTGGCCGGCGTCGGCGGGGGCGCAGGCCGTGCCGTCGTCGTAGGTGCCGGCCAGGCAGAAGGTGTTGGTGAAGGTGCAGCTGATCGAATCGCCGGCTGCCAGGGTGACGGTCACGTCGTCGCCGCCGGTCTCGCCGCCGGGGGAGCACGACGCCGCGACCACCCAGCCGCCGACGGTGGTCTCGCTGATGGTGTAGTCGTCGGGATCCAGGTCGCTGAAGGTCTGGTCGCCACCGGCCGCGGGCAGGGTGAAGTTGCCGATGGTGGGCGAGCCGTTGAAGGCCCAGTCCGCGCCGGGCGTCGTGCCGACGATGACCTTGACGATCTCGATGGCGCCGGTTTGGCTGGCCGAAGAGCAGATGGGGTTGCCGATCGACACGTCAGCCAGGGCCGAGAAGGCATTGACGGCCATGATGTCGTTGTTGTTGATGCCTGAGCCGGTCGAAAGCCCGTATTCCTCGAACATGTTGACGTCGGTTGTCAGAAAGAAATTACCGGTGTAGACGATGATCGGCTTGTTGCTGTCGGCAACGCCGGCTGTTTCGTGGACGGCAATCACGTTGGTAGCCGTTACGGCGCTGCCGGTAAAATACGCGCCGGCGCCACCGGCCATCTCCAGTTGATCGGAGGGGTCCAAAGCCCCATCGCACGTGATCGGATTCACCACCTGCTGGACCACAAAGCCATAGGTATCCGTGTCATTGGTCACGGAAAAATCGAGCAGACTGCAGACGGGATCGAAAAGGCTATCGTCACAACCGGCGATGACCTGCCCGTTGTTGTTGTTGACCCAGTTGGTCAACTCAGTCAATTCTGTTGACGTGTAGTCGGGATCGTACTCGTAGCCCGAGAACCAGATATTGCACGAATTGTCGAGAATCGTCTGCTCCGTAAAGTTGTTGCCCACGTCAATGTAATTGAAATCGAAATCGCCATACGTGCCGGCCGGGCCGAAGTTGGCGGGGTTATCCAGCTTCGCCCGCAGATCGCCTGCTCCATCGCCAAGAATATTGTAGTAGTAGTCGCCCTGGTGGCTACAGACATTGATGACCGTTGTGGCTGCCTGGGCCTGCTCCGCCGGGTATAGAGCCAGCAGCAGCACGACAAACACCGCGGCCAGCCCGCCGCTGAAGGCCAGGATGCCTTTCTTTTTTGTTCTCTTTGATGTCAGGTTCTTCGCATACATGTGAGCTTCCTTTCGTAAATCCATCAGTGATCTCCTGAGTCTGGTACCAAGAATGTTAATAGTGACGTAATCCTCGTCTACACGCTTTCCCCCTTGATAGAGAAACCTATCGGCATTCGACACGGGGAGAAAGGCCTGCTTCTCCCGGTCGGCCCCGGTCGCTTTCGTGAATGATTGAGTACCTTGATAATGCAGTATACACATCATCATTACGATTTGTATGTCATCTAGCCGACATAGCGAAGCAAAATCGCTTATCTGGGGGTAAATTTTGGGGATAATGACGTGCTGTCCACGAAGAAACCGGTTGGGGCGAAAAAGGGGCGGTTACCAGGGCTGGATGCGGGCCAAAGGAACAGGCGGCCGGCGACAAAAAAGAGCAGGGGAGCATCCCGTCTTCTGCTCCTTCTCTGTGCCATCATACGGTGGTGAGGATGAAAGTGAATCCGTCTTTGGAGGGCGGTGGCCGTCCATCTGCATCAGCCGGCGCGGGCCGGCATGGATGATCATATTCGGGCCGCCTGTAGCTCAAGCTGTTCAGGTTGAGGTGTTGCTCGCAAGCTGGAAAGCTTGCGCTACAGTAACGGCGAGCTGGACAGTTTGTGCTTGTAGCTCAACCTGTTCGTGTTGCTCGCAAGCTGGACAGCTTGCGCTATGGCAACGGCCAGCCGTCCCCGTCAAATTCATCGACGCGCTGGCCATAGATGAGGTTGCGGCGGATGTGGTCGTTCCAGAAGCTGTGGGGGTAGTCACGGGTGGGCGGCCGCAGGGCGTTGAGCGCGGTCATCTGCTCATCGGTCAGCGTGAAGTCGAGCGCGCCCAGCGTGTCGGCCAGTTGGGGCGGGCGGCGCGCGCCGAGAATGGGGATGACGTGGGGGGCGCGTTGCCGCACCCAGTTGACGGCGATCTGCGACGGCGTGCAGCCGAGTTCGGCCGCCAGACGAATGAGGACGTCGGCGGCGGCTGTCTGCTGCTCGTCGGCCCCCAGGGCGCGGGTCGGCTCGTCGGGGCCGCCGGGCCGGTTAAACTTGCCGGTCAGCACGCCGCCGCCCAGCAGGTCAAAGGCCAGCACGCTCAGGCCCAGCGCTTGCGTCATGGGCAGCACGTCCAGCTCAACGCCGCGCTCGATGACGTTCCAGGCCGCCTGATAGGCCACAAGGGGCGGATAGCCGCGCCACTCGGCCAGCGTCTGGGCGCGGGCCACGACCCAGGCCGGCGTATCGCTGAAGCCGGCGTGGAGCACCTTGCCGGCGCGCACCAGGTCGTCGAAGCCGCGCATGACTTCCTCGACCGGCGTGGAGTAGTCCCACATATGCAGGTAGAGCAGGTCGATGTGGTCGGTGTTGAGGCGGCGCAGCGAGGCCTCGACGGTGCGCAGCATGTTTTTGCGGCTGTTGCCGCCGGCGTTGAGGTCACCGGGATCGCTGCCGGGGCGGCGCAGGGTGTACTTGGTGGCGATGACCCAGTAGTCGCGGTCGGCGGCCACGAAGTCGCCGGTGAAGGATTCGGCCGTGCCGTTGGTGTAGTTGCTGCTGGTGTCGATGAAGTTGCCGCCGGCGGCGGCGAAGGCGTCGAACATGGCCCGCGAATCTTCTTTGGACGCGCCCCAGCCCCAATCCTCGCCAAAGGTCATGGTGCCCAGACAGAGTTCAGAGACGCGGAGGCCGGAGCGGCCGAGGGTTGTGTAACGCATGATCAATCTCCTTTGGCAGAATTATAGCAGGCGATGGACGGCCGGGCGACGAGCAAGGCTGGAGGCGGCCTGGTTGTGGCCGGCGATCAGTCTATCGAACGCCATAGACATCGCCCCGCGCCTCATGCTATAGTATCGCCATCATGCCGCGCCTGGCGCTATCGTTTTTGGGACAGTTCCAGGCGAGCGCTGGCGACCGAACGATCACGAACTTTGCGACCGACAAGGTTCGCGCGCTGCTCGCCTACCTGGCCGTGGAAGCCGACCGCCCTCACCGGCGGGATACGCTGGCCGCGCTTTTGTGGCCCGGTTGGGACGATAGCGGCGCGCGCTCCAATTTGCGGCTGGCCCTCCACCGGCTGCGCGAGGCCCTTGATGCAGTCGAACCCACCCTTAGCGATGAACTGTTCGGCGTCACCCGTGAGACGGTGCAGATTCACGGCCGCGCCGTGGAAGTAGACGTGGCCCGCTTCGAGGCTCTGCTGGAGATGTGCGAGCTGCATCCCCACCGCCTGCTGCACCTGTGTCCGTCGTGTCTGGAGCAACTGGGCGAGGCGGCCGCCCTCTACAGCGGCGAATTGCTGGCGGGGCTGTCCATCGGCGACGCGCCCGGCTTTGAGCAATGGGAACTGACCCGGCGCGAGGAGTTGGGGCGGCGCGTGCTTGGCCTGCTCTATCGGCTGGCCGATGCCTTCGAGCAACTGGGCGAGTATGGCCGCGGCCTGCTCTTCGCCCATCGCCAACTGGCCCTGGACCCCTATCGCGAGGAGGCCCACCGCCAGGTCATCCGCTTCTATACGCTGCAGGGCGAGCGAGCGGCGGCGCTGGCCCACTTCGAGCGTGTCCGGCAGCTGCTGGCCGTCGAACTGGGCGTGGAACCCGACCCGGCGACGGTCGCCCTAATCGAGCAGGTGCGAACAGGTGGGCTGGCTGGCCTGACTCGTTCGTCCGCCAACGGCCACGAGGGACGGCCGCTGTTACACCATTTCCCGGCGCAGTTTACCCCATTTCACGGCCGCGCGGCGGAGATCGCCCAACTGGTATCGCGCCTGATCGACCGTCCAGACGTTTCAACGGAGCGCCTCCACACCATTGTCGCCCCCGGCGGCATGGGCAAGACGCGGCTGGCAATCGCCGCGGCCGAGGCGCTGGCCGAACGACCGGGTTTCAGCGACGGCATCTATTTCCTGCCGTTGGCCCGCGTGGCGTCGGCCGACCTGCTGCCGTCCGCGCTGGCGACGGCGCTGAACATCAATCTGGGTGGCGCGGTCGATCCGGTCGACCAGCTGGCCGGGTTCCTGCGGCCGATGCGGGCGCTGCTGGTGGTGGATAACTTCGAGCACCTGCTGGATGGCGTCGATACGATCCTGAGGCTGTTGGAGGAAGCACCGGGCCTGTGGTGTCTGGTCACGTCGCGCGAGGCGCTGAACGTGCGCGGCGAATCGCGTTTTGTGCTAGGTGGGCTGGACGACGCGGCGGCCGAGGCGCTATTCACCGGGGCGGCGGCCCGGGTACGGCCTGGCTATGAGCCTGGGCCGGCCGACCGCGAGGCCATTCGCGCCATTGGTCGTGACGTGGGCGGCATGCCCCTGGCGATTGAACTGGCCGCCACGTGGGTACGGCTGATGGATGTCCCGGCCATCGCCGCGCGAATACGGGCCGATATTGATTTCCTGACCACCACGTTGCGCGACCTGCCGGCACGGCAGCGCAGTATGCGGGCCGTTTTCGATTATATGTGGGCCACGCTGTCGCCGCCGGAGCGCGAGGCGCTGGCGCGGCTGTCGGTGCTCTGCGGCCCGTTCCGGCTGGACGCGGCCGAGGCGGTCGGCGGCGCGTCGCCGGAGGTGCTGGCCGCGTTGCTCGACCAGTCGCTGCTGGCGACCCGAGGCGGCGGGCGGTTCGAGGTGCACGAATTGCTGCGCCAGTACGCCGCCGGCCATCTGGCATTCGACCCGGACCACGAGGCCGCTGCGCGGGCGCGCCACGCGGCGTACTATCTGGCTCTTCTGGCCCGCCACGGCGAGACGCTGGGGCGGCCGGGTTCCAAGGAAGCGCTGGCCGCCCTGCTGCGCAATCTCGATAATGTGCGGACGGCGTGGGAGTGGGCGGTAGTTAACGGCCGGCTCGATGACATCTCGCCGGCGGCCGATACGCTGGAGATGTTCTTCCGCTTCAGTGGCCTGCCGGCCGAGGGCAGTGCCCTGTTTGCGGCCGCAGCGGCGGCACTGCAAGGACAGATCGAGTCAGGCCGTCTGTCGCCGGCGGTCGCCTGGCCGGTTATCTACCGGCTGTGGCGGCGCGAGGCGCTGTTGCTGGAGCTGACCGGCCTGGGGGAGGCGGCGCTGGCGCGGCTGTCCGGGGCGCGCGCCGGGTGGGCGGCGCTGGGAAATGACCGCCGGTTGGCGCGGGTGCTGATTGATATGGCCTACGTCAATATGCGTCTCTCGCGTCCCACGGTCGCCGGCCCCCTGGCCGAGGAGGCGCTGGCACGGGCGCGGGCGTTGGGCGATGATCGGCTCATCGCCGGGGGGCTGCACAACCTCGGCAATGCCGCGAACTGGTTGGGCGATACGGTCGGCGGGCGGATGTTGCTGGAAGAAAGCATCAGCCATTATCGCGCGGCGGGCGAGTGGCGCTGGCTCGCGGGAGCGTTGAGCGACATCGGGATGGCCTATTCGCTGGAGGGCGATCTGGCGAGCGCCAAGGCCGCGTTCCAGCGTAGCGTCGATCTGGCCGAAAGTATTGGCGATCAGACGGGGATCGCCCTGGCCGTGTCGAATCTGGGCGCGGTGGCCCTGGATTCCGGCGATTTGGAGGCGGCAGAAACTTTTTCCCGCCGTGGTCAGGCAATCGCCCAGGATATCGGCGATAAATTAATGCTGTCTGTCTGCCTGGGCAACCTGGGTCACGTGACCCTGACCCGAGGCGAGCGGGCGGCGGCGCTCCGTACTTATCGCGACGCGGCCGTGGTCTGCCGGGAGTCCGGCTATGGCTACATGTTGATTGAGATCGTGATGGGGCTGGCGGCGCTGGCCGCCGGCCGCGACGCCGGCGCGGCGACGCGCTGGCTGGGAGCCGTGGCGGCCTGGCGAGCGACAACCGGGTTTGGAGGAGCGACGCCGTTCGTGCAGCGAATGTTTGAGGAGACAGAAAACCGGCTGCGGATGGCTTTGGGGGAGGAAGCCTATGCGGCGGCCTGGGCGGCGGGCGAGGCGCTGTCGCTGGCGGCGGCGGCGGCCGAGGCAATGAGTTGGGCCCAAGGAGAGGGGTGAGGGTGGGACCTCGGAGGTTTGCGGACAAGAGTCCGCTCGAAAACCTCCGAGGTCTGGGCACGACTATCGAATTACGACCGGTGCGAAGAGCGTGTATATCACGGTCGCGCCGTCGGCCGTGTGCACAAACGTACACGTCACGGTTTGGGCCGGGTCAAGGTTCAGCACCACGCTGCCCACGCCGGCAGTCCCGCCGGTGCAAGACGCCGTTCGCGTGAAACCGGGCACGGCCGCCTCGGAGACCCAGTAGCTGCCCGCCGTCTGGTCGTTGAAGGTCATCTCGCCCCCCGTGGCCGGCAGGGTGAACGCCCCCAGGTCGCCGCCGAACTGCCAGGGGCCGGCCGGCGGGTCGCCGTGGACGACGGCGCGGAGGGTGATCGTGCCGGGCCGCAACGGCGTGGGGTCGGCCGGGCCGTCGGCCGCCGGGTCGTCGGTCAGCCGTGTTTCGTCCTCGCCGTCGGCGGTCATGGTGTAGATCTCGGCGTTGCCGTTGCGGGTGCTGCTGAAGATGATCTGTTCGCCGCCGGCCGACCAGGCCAGCGGGTAGTTCACCCCCGGCGCGTCGGTCAGGATGATCGGCTCGGCCGTCGAGATGCGGCCCTGATCATCCAACAGGAACGCGCACACGAAAATCGATAATATACTGCCGTCAGGTTGGCAACTGTAGGCTACCACCGGCGTCTGGCTGCGGCGGGCGGCCACGGGGGCATAGTCGACGGCCGGGTTGTTGGTCAGGCGGCGCGATTGGCCGCCGACACTCAGGTCGAGACTGTAGAGTTCGGGGTTGCCGTCACGGTCGCTGGTGTAGACGAGACGCGGCTGCGGGCCGGGAACCCAGGTCGGGTCGCCGTCGTTGGCCGGGTTGTTGGTCACCCGCACCGGCGCGCGCGAGGCGAGGGGCATGGTGTAGACCTCGTTGTTGCCCGTCTCGTCGCTCTCGTAGGCGATTTGCGTGCCGTCGGGCGAGATGGCCGGGCGGCGCTGGATGGTCGGCGCATTGGTGAGACGAGTGGGGAACTCGCCGTCGTAGTCCATCAGGTACAGTTCCGGGTTCCCGTCGCGCGTGCTGGTGAAAACGATGAACGTGCCGTCCGGCGACAGGGTGGGGTCGGTGTCGTCGCCGGGCGAGTTGGTCAGTTGGATGGGTTGGCCGTCGCGCGTCGTCGGGTCGAGCAGGTAGATATCGTAGTCGCCGTCGCGATTGCTGCTATAGACCAGGGTGCCGGGGGCGGGGTTGTTCTTGGTGGCCCGGAAGGTGCAGGTGATCGTTTCGTTCGGCTCGAGAACGACGGTGACGCTGCGCTTGCCGCTCTCGCCACTATCACAATTGACCGACTGCCCAAAGCCGTCCACGTTCGATTGGTTAATGGTGTAGCTGCCCGCCGGGCGGTTGGCAAAGGTCTTCTCGCCGCCCTCCTTGGGGATGAGGAAGGTTCCCAGGTCGCCGGTGAACGACCACGGCGCGGGGCCGGCGGTGTTGTTGGGCTTCACTTGCTGGACGATCTTGATCGTGCCGAATTGGGCGGTGTTGGTGAAGGTGCAGGTTTTTTGCTGGCCGGGGTTGAGCGTGACGGTGACGCTGGCGCCGCCGGACTCGCCGCCGGGCAGGCAGGCAACTTGTGATGTGTAGCCGGGCTGAGTCGTCTCCTGAATCGTATAGGTTCCGGCGGCCAGGTTGGTGAGCGACCGGCTGCCGCCCGCGGCCGGCAAGGAGAAATTCGGCTGCGACGAAACGCTGAACTGCCAGGGAGTGGCCGGCGCGGGGCCGACCAGGCTCTTGGTAATGGTCAGTCCGGTGCCCTGGGCGGTGCTGGTGAACGTGCAGGAGACGTGACGGCCTGTCATGATTTGCAGCGTCAGGCTTGCCCCGCCGGTCACGCCGTTATCGCAACTGAATGACGGTGTATAGCCGCCCTGGGCGGTTTGGGCGACGGAGTAGCTGCCGGGGGGCTGGTTGTGGAACATGAGGCTGCCGCCCGCCGCCGGGAGGGTGAAGTTGCCCAGCGCGTCGCTCGTGAACTGCCAATCGGCGGCCGGAGCCGGGCCGTTGACGGCCATCTTGACCGTCAGCGCGCCGACGTTCTTCGGCCGCCACTCGGCCGCGCCGTCCCAGCCCGGATTGAAGGTGATCTGCTCCGGCGTGCCGCTGCCGTCGGCGTTCATCACAAAGATATCGACCTGACTTCCGACGACTCTGGTGTAGGCGATCTGGCTGCCGTCGGGCGACCAGGCCGGTTGGATCTCACTCTCCGGGGTAAACGTCAACTGTTTCTTGACCCCCGCCCGGTCCACTATCCAGAGATCGGAGTTGGTGTTTATAGCCGGCCGGCTGCTGTAGACAATCCGGCGATCATCCGGCGACCAGGCCGGGTTGTAATCCAGCGCCGAATCCTTGGTCAGATTGATCGGGGCGATGGTTGCGCCGGTCAAACCCAAATAGATGTCGCTCTGTCCATTCACATAGCGGCTCAGGGCCACTTCGTCGCCGGAGAGAGAGATGGCCGGATCGATACTTTGGCCCTGGGCGTCCACGATGGGGCGCTCACCCGTCCCGTTGGGGTTGACCATGTAAAGCCGGTCGACACCGTCTTTGTCGGATGAAAAGGCGATCTCGTCCTCGTAGGGCGACCAGCTGGGAGAGGAGATGCTCCATCCCGGGTGAGAGAGGCGAAGCGATTGTTTAAGTCCGTCAGCATTCATGACCCACAGGGCGTAATCGCCGACGAAGGCTACTTCCTTCCCGTTGGGCGACCAGGTGGGATCCTCATCCTGGCCGCGTAGCGAGGTCAGCCGCCGGCGACCGATCCCGTCGGAGAACATGCGATAAATGGAGAGGCGGCCGTCCGTGTTGGATGAAAAGACCAGCTCGCCCGTCGCGGAGTAGTCGTAATAGTTTTCGAAGTCACACTCTAGCGCCTCGCCCGCCGCCAAGGTGATTTCGCATGGCGGCGGCGCGGAGTAGCCTTGCTTGGCCGTCTGGGTGATGGTGTAATCGCCGGGGGGCAAGCTGGTGAACGTGCGCGTTCCGCCGTTGGCGGCTATGGTGAAGTTGCCGATTGGGCCGTTGCCTTGCAACGTCCAGTCAGTCGGCGGCAACGTGGAATCAGAAGTATACACCTCGACGGTGATGCTGTTGGGCACCCGCGGCTGCCAGTCGGGATTAAAGTAAGCCCCCAACGTTCCGAAGCCAAAAGTCAATTGCCAGGGCTGTGCGTCCGGATATTGGGCAGAAATCTTCATCAATTCATGACTGGTGACGTTGGCGACCGTGCGTGGGCCTTGGTAAACGATCCACTGGCCGTCAGGCGAAAAGCTGGGCCACAACTCGTTGGGGCCGGGTGACGGCAGCGGCACCAGCGGGCCGCTGCCGTCGGCGGGCATCTTATAGAGATGGTTCCCGCCGCCTTGCGGGTTGCTCACAACGACCAGACTTTTTCCGTCGGGCGACCAATTCGGCAAGTTAACGCTGGGGCTGTAGGCGTCCGTCAAATTGGTGACCTGATTGTTGCTGACGTTGAGCACATAAACGTCACTGAGGCCGCTTGCGCTGGGGCGCGCGAAGGCAATCCTGTCATCCACCGGCGACCAGGCGGGCCAAAAGTCAGACGGGTTGTTTGTCTTCTGCGTCACGGTGTCATTGTTGAGCAGGTCAACGACGAAAAGCCCCCCGCCGTACTGGCTGCTACTGAACACGATCCGTGTCCCGTCCCGCGACCAGGCAGGCGTGTTATCCGCGGCGGCGTTGCGGGTCACGTTGCGCTGCCCGCTGCCGTCGGCATTCATGACAAATATCTCTGAATTGCCGGTGCGATCACTGACGAAAGCCAGCCGGTTGCCGTCGGGCGACCACGCCGGGTTGCCGTCGAAAGCGGCGTTGCTGGTCAGTCGAATCCATGCACCGCCGTACTCGTCCATCGTCCAGATGTCGGTGTTGCCGTCCATTGTGATAGTGAACGCGATCCGCCCATTGGCCCCGGGAAACGCGGCCGCCACGGGCGCAACCGTGCGCGCCCCGGCGGCCAGCAGCAAGAGGGTGATCAGCGTTCCGAACAGTAGGGATTGGCCCAGCAGGCGAGATGTCGATTTTTTTGTCATTGGTAACCTCCGAATACAGTTATCGTGAATCATGGCCACCGATCTCGCCTTTCTTGCTTCCGTCAGCGGAGCCGGGCGTATCGAGCGTTGTGGCGCAAGTTAGCTCCAGCATAGCGGCCGATCGTTGCAAGATCGTTGCAACCTCCCTACCGTTGCACCACCGGCAAACACAGCCCCCATACCGCCTGTGGCGGCAGGGCCTCAAAGTCTTGTCCGGTCATATCGGGCGGCACGGTGACCTCACGCGACGGCGGGTCGAACGTGCGACCGTCGAGCGCCGCCGCAAGCGTGTGCGTGCCGTCCGGCAAGGGGGCCAGCTGGTATTGGCCGTCGTTGTCGGTGAGCGTGGTGTTCCCCGCGCCGTCGGAGATTTCCACGCCGCCCAGACCATAGCCGTATTCGTCTGTCACCCGCCCGGAGACAGCCCAGCCGGTGATGAGCTGCAGCCGTGCGACCCGGCCATACTTCTCGCGCAAGATGTAGCCATCTGATGTCACCAGCAAATCGGCCGGTGTGAAATATCCGTTGCTCGACGGAATGGATGCGCCAAACCGTGGCAGGAAGGTGTCAAGCTCGAAGGCTTGTAATGCCGGACGGGTGGTAAACTCATCGCCGGTGGCGAAGACGATCTCGCCTGCGTCGCTGTCGACCACGAGCGGACCGTGGGAACTGTAAGTGCCCAGGAGGGTTAGCGTTGCCTCGTCAATCACGCGGCCGTCGAAATCGTAAATCCGGCCATCCTGATAGTGAAAATCGTAGGCGTAACTGCTCAGCAGGCCGGGTTCATTCTGCGTTTCGGTGATCCCGTCGGGTGATAGGGCAAATATCTGCAAGCCATCACCCAGATATGGTTGGGCTATGCCGTAGAGAACGTTAGGGTCGCCCGATGGTTCGATGGCCAGCGTGCCGGCCTCGGGCAGAGTCGTCTCGGGGCGCATCACGCCGTCGTCGTAGACGGCGATGCCCTCGTCGTTGGGATCACACTGGATGTTGCGACGGGCAACGGCCAAGGCATGCGGGTCGTCGGCCAAGACGACCATGTCCACGGCCCTGAAGCTGCCGCAAGAATTACGGCCCAACGGCCAGAGCGGCCCAACCGAATCGTTCGTCAGATCGACCCGGCGATAGGCCGCCGCGCCGTCGATGCCCACGTAGAGATAGCGGCCGTCGGCCGACAGGGCGAGCGCGTTCGGCTCGCTGCCGACGAAGATAGGTTTGCCCACCTCACCCGTCGGGCTGATGCGCACGATGCTGTTGCCCTGCGGCCCGCCGGTAGAGGGAACCGAGGCGTAGACCACGTCGCGGCCGGCATCGTAGAGCACGTCGTTGGCGACGACATCGATGGGGGAGAACGTCAGATACGTACCCGGGGCCGCGCGGGGCGCCTGGGATGCGGCCAGAACGGGCAAGCCCACCGCGGTGGCGGCAAGCAGCGACAAAAGCAAAACCAGCCTGGATCGTCTTGTCGGCGTCATGATGAACTCCTTTCTCGCTTTGAATCAACGGATGCCCACCGGGATGGCGCAGCACCGTGCGCCATCCCGGTGGGTCTATGCCGCGCCGGAACAAAAGCGCGCCCCCCAACCGGCTACTCGATCGCTCAACTTAATCCCGTTCAACTTCGGCAGGCGGCCGTTGGCCGGCCCATTTCAGAACAGGTGGGCCTTGGGGCCGTCGCCGGACGATTCCGGCCGCAGCACGTCCCTGGGGCCGCCGCCCACGCGCCCGGCGGTGCTCAACAGTGGGATCAGCAGGACACCGATTCGCATGAGCCGAATCTTCTTGTTGAACGTGGTTGCCCCTCGTTTGGCGTAACATGCCGACAGTTTAGCGGTTGATCGTTGCAAGATCGTTGCAAAGCAAAAAGACCTCGGAGGTTGGCGAACAGGAGTTCGCGGAAAACCTCCGGGGTCCGGGATTTATTGACAAACACCAACGAGTCGGGCAAGATTCAGGCAGACGCGCCGGGGAAGAGGCGCGAATTTAGCCATCCATCATTCCAATCAGGAGAATACATCATGTCCAACACCGTTACCGGCCGGTCGCGCACGATCTGGATCTGGGTCCTTATCATCGTGGCCGTGCTCATCGCTCTCAGTGACTTGCTCGACGCCGCGCGCTACATGGGCTGGCTGCCCATCGCTGCGCTGGGCGATCTCGACTTCGCGCTGCCCAGCGCTTCCTGGCTGGGGGCGCTCATGTCGTTGCTATTGGCCGGCATCTGGTTCTGGGTTGCCCGGAAGCTCTATGACCTGGACCCACAGGGCTGGCTGTTCGTGGTGTCCATCGCCGTCATCAATCTCATCTTCCTGCTCATGGCGCTGCTGGGCAACAGTACCTTCAGTGCCATCCTGCCGGGCGTCGTGCTGAACGTCATCGCCCTGGTGATCGGCATGCTGCCCAGCACGAAGGCCGCTTTCGGCCAAGCCTAAGATAGAGATACGAGATACGAAATACGAAATACGAGTTTGGAGCACACTCTTCACTCGTATCTCGTATCTGGTATCTGGTATCTCGTATCTAGTTCGTGAGGGTCGCCGCCAGCTTGTCGAGCGACGTGCTCCAGCCGGACCGCGCGTACTCGAACATCTCGTCGCGAGGCATGCCGCTGTGGGTCGTTGTCAGCCGCGTGCGGCCGTCCTGCTCCTCCAGCTCGATGACCACCGTCGCCGCCAGGGGAAAGTCCTCGCTCATGCCGTAGTCCACCGGCGAGATGACGTTGCCCTCGGCATCGGCAAAGCTGTCGGTGTAGACCAGGCGCTTCCGGGGGACGATCTCGCGGTACGTGCCGGTCGTCCAGTAGTCCTTGCCCTCCGGGTCGCGCATGGCAAACAGGTACTTGCCACCCACCCGCAGATCGATCTCGGCCGCGGGCGATGTAAAGTGCTCCGGCCCCCACCAACGCTTGACTTGCTCCGGCTCGGTCAGCGCGCGCCAGACCCGGTCCACCGGCGCGTCGAGGAGGCGGGTGATGACCAGCGGCCGGCCCTCGGCCACGAATTCGGTCAGGCTGTCCAGGGTGGAGAGGCCACCTTCGACGGCTCCAAAGCCCAGCGCCTCCTGATACAGTGCCTCCGTGGCGAAGACCATGTGCATGGTCAGCCGCGTCCGGCCGCCGAGGTCGTCGAAGGTGACCGTCGTGTGGAAGTCGCGCGGTTTGCCCTCGTCCTCGCCGTGGAGGTAGGTGATGCGCTCCGGCCGGGCAATCTCCTCGAAGGTGATGCGGTTGGGGTAATCGACGCCGTCGGGGCTGTGCATGACGAACTGCCACACGCCGCCGGGCCGCATGTCGGCCGACTGCGTGGTGGTGGTGAAACCCTGTGGCCCCCACCACTGCGCCAGGGCGGTCGGGTTCGTCCAGGCGTCGAAGACGCGCTCGCGGGAGGCGTCGATAATGCGGCTTATGGTGATCTCTTGGGTCATGAGTGTTCTCCTGTTTGAGTGACGAATGACGATTGACGAGTTTAGAATTGCTGGCCGGTCACTCGGCTCTTTTGCCGTAGGTCAGGATCGCCACGCCACTGCCGGTGACGCGGGAGTCGATCAGCGCCAGCCGCTTCAGCTCGCTGTCGCCGGGGAAGAGACGCTTGCCGCGCCCGGCAATGACCGGGTGGATCATGAGCGTCAGCTCGTCGAGCAGATCGGCCGAGAGCAGATAGCGCACCAGCGTCGGGCTGCCCTGGATGCCGATGGTGCCGCCGGGCTGGGCCTTGAGGCCGGCGACGGCGGCGGCCACGTCTCCGGTGATGAGCGTCGAGTTCTGCCATTCGGCCTGCGTCAGCGTGGTCGAGGCGACGTGCTTGGGCGTTTCGTTGATGAAGACGGCGTAGTCGCCGTCGGTCGTGGCGTTGGGCCAGTAGGCGGCCCACTCCTGATAGGTGACGCGGCCGAGCAGCACCGTGTCGATGCCGGCCAGAAATTTGATCATGGCATCGCCCATGTCGGCGTCGAAAACGTCGAACTGCCACAGGTGGGGCGCTTCGACCACGCCGTCGAGCGAAATGAACAATCCCGAAGTTACTTTTCTCATTTCATATCTCCTATGTCCTGATTTGGGGAACGGCTACGGATTGATACAACCTACCTGCTTCGCCCATCCGGTTGAATCCGTTTCTTCCGTGATCATCCGGGGCCGTTTCCTTCTCCCTCCGACCTGAGAAATGCGTCCAGCGCGTCGAGCCGGCGCTCCCAGACGCGGCGCAGGCGTCCGGCCCACTCTTCGACGTCGCGCATGGCCTCCGGGTTGAGGCGGTAGATGCGCTGCTGGGCGCGGCGCTCCACGCGCACCAGACCGGCCTCGCGCAAGACCTTGAGGTGCTGCGACACCGCCGGGGCGCTCATGGCGAACTGCGCGGCGATGTCGCCGGCGGGCAACTCGCCGCGCCGGGCCAGAAGTTCCAGAATGGCCCGGCGGGTGGGGTCGGCCAGGGCAGTGAAGCGATCCATAGAGGGATTATAAAGTGAAAACTTAAATAAGTCAATAATTAAATAGAGGTTAGGGGGAAGTGGGCAGTGGACAGTGGAGGTGGTCAACGGGTGGAACCGGGGGGGTGTGAGCAGTGTACATATACTATGAAGACGAATGCTGCATTACAGTTCTCCTCGGTCGCGCGCCGGCTGTTGTCGTTGTGGGTTGTGGTCGCGGCTCTGTTGCCGGCGGCTTGTCGCCCGGCGACGGCGACCGGCTCCGCGGCGGCCGATCCGCGACCCTACACCGTCTACATCGGCGATGACTTCCTGGGCGAGACGTTCGTCCCGATTGACCCGGCGACGCTGGCCGCCCGGCCCGACGGCCGTCCATTGGCCGCGCCGCTGGTCTCGGCCGACGGCGCGACCGGGGTGGACACGGAGATGACGGCGGGCTGGGGCAGCGCCGATCCGGCGACGATCTGGATTGTGGTCTATGACGTGGCGACGGGGAGCGAGCGGGCGCGATTCCACCCGCCGGCGGCCGGCATGGCGGTCGGGCTGAGCGCCGACGGCGCGCGGCTGTTGCTGCAACCCTTCCCGCCGCTGCTGGCCTATCCGCCGCCGGTGGATTACTACGCGCTCGACGCGGCCGGCGGGGCGGTGGCCGGCCACGTTCGGGACGAAAAAAGCGCGTGCTACCGCCAGACCGCGCTGGTCGCGCCGGACGGTACGGAGTTCTATTGTATGGTCGATCCGGCGCTGGAGGGCGGGGCGAATGAGGGAACGAGGCTGGAGCCATCGCCGCTTCGTATAGCCAAATTCACATTCGGTAACGATATGACCCCCCACGACACCGGGCCGGCCAAACCCACCCCGCCGGCCGATGCCACTCACGCGCCGGCTGCCAACCCGGCCGCCGCCATCCTTGTGGGCGACGTGGTCATCGGACAACGCGGGGGCATGGGGCAGGCGGAGCTGATCGAGCCGGCGCTGGCCCTGTCGCCCGACGGCCGCACGCTGGCCGTGGTCGACGCCGAGGCGGACGCGGTGACGCTAATCGACGCGGCGACCCTGATGATTCACTCCGGTTTTTTTCTGCAAACCCCGGTTTCTCAGGGGGTGGCGCAGGCCAAGGGCTTCGCCGGGGGGACGCTGCGCCAGGCCGTCTTCAGCGCCGACGGCCGTTACCTCTACGTCTACAGTCACGTGTTGACCATGAGCGACGACGAGCCGCCGGGCGCGCGCGGCCTGTGGGTTGTCGATCTGGCGCGCGGGCGCGTGGCGGCGCGGGCGCTGGCCGATTACCAGATTCAATGGCTCCTGCCCGCGCCCGACGGGTCGGTCTACGCCTTCGGCACGACGACGGCCGACCTGGGGCCGTACGAGATTCGCGCGGATTCGCCGTCGCTGCTGTGGCGGCTGGACGGGGCGACGCTGGCGGTTCTGGCCGAGCGGCCGTTTATCGGGTTTCGGGGCGGGCGGTTGGGGCGGTAGGCGTAGGCCTGTCAGGTCGGGGAGGAACGGTCCTCCACGATGGCGATCTCTTCATCGGTCAGGCCGTAGAGCTTGTAGACGATCTGGTCGATGAGCCAATCCAAGACAAATATTCTTGTCTGGCGAGAAACTAACCTGCCTAAGCGGATGACGCGCATCAGGCCGATGGACGCGCAACCATCCAGAGGCGCGTATTGGTCAATTCCGCGCAATCCGCTAAACTCCCGCACACCGTAGCGCCGGTTTTTAACCGGCAAGCCCGGCGGAGATGCCGGATAAGAACCCGGCGCACCATTCATACTTTAGGAGGCAGGTCAACCATGGCAATACCGATCCCCAGCATGATTCTGAAGCAACTGCACACGTTCGGCAGTCTGAGGAACACGGCCGACGGCGTGGAGTTCTCGGTCAAGAATCGGCTCAACGACACCACCCTGACCGGGCTGACCGGGCTGAAATTCGACGGCTACGCGGTGCCGCTCGACGCGATCTTCGTGCGGCTGGAGGACGGCTCGCGGTTGACGCCGGCCCAGTTGGCCGCCGCGCCGCTCGATTTTCCCCTGCGCCGCACGCTCGACATCGTGGCCGCTGTGGACCCGCTGGACGTGGGCAAGCACGAGATCGAGATTCGCTTCGAGGCGCGGCCGTTTGGCAAGCTCAAGCTCAAGGTCGATGACGCCATCACTGCCGAAGAAAAGCCGAAGGTGGCCCACATCCCCCGCGACAACGGTGACGACTACAGCGAGAGCGCCATCAGGACGCGCCGGCAGTTTGTCGAGGAGTATACCGGGGCCAAGCTGGAGCACACGTCGCAATACTCCTTCGACCCCCACACCACGGCCGGCAATGCCGAGCACTTCACCGGGGTGGCCCAGATTCCGCTGGGCTTCGCCGGGCCGATCACCATCCATGGCGAGCACGCCCAGGGCGAGTTCCTGGTGCCGATGGCGACGACCGAGGGCACGCTCATCGCCAGCTATAACCGGGGCATGAAGATTCTCAATATGTCGGGCGGGGTGACGTGTACGGTCATCGGCGACGCCATGCAGCGCGCGCCGGTCTTCGTCTTTAACAACGCTCGCGAGGCGCGCCACTTCGTGGCCTGGGTGGAGGCGAACCTGGGCGAAATACGCGAGCAGGCCGAGGCCACATCGAGCGTCGCCAAGCTGCAATACATTGACTACTACCTGGCGGCCAAGCTGGCCTATTTGCGCTTCAACTTTAGCACGGGCGACGCGGCGGGGCAGAACATGGTCGGCCGGGCGACCTTCGCCGCCTGTAGCTGGATTCTTGATCACTATGAAGGGGTGCAGCACTTCTATCTGGAAAGCAATCTGGCGACGGACAAGAAGGCGTCACAGGTGAACGTGATGCACACGCGCGGCAAGCGGGTGGTGGCCGAGGCGACGATCAAGCGCGACGCGCTGATCCAGTACATGCGCGTGGAGCCGGAGAACCTGTTCTACCACGCGGGCATCGCCAACGTCGGCTCCATCCTCAGCGGGGCCAACAACAACGGCGCGCACTCGGCCAACGGCATCACGGCCATGTTCATCGCCACCGGGCAGGACGTGGCCAACGTGTCGGAGTCGTCGGCCGGGATCATCTATTCGGAATTGACGCCGGAGAAGGATCTGTACCTGTCGTTCACTATTCCGTCGCTGATCATCGCCACCTATGGCGGCGGCACAGGGCTGGCGACGCAGCAAGAGTGCCTGCGGGTGTTGGGCTGCGTGGGCAAGGGCAAGGTCAACAAGCTGGCCGAGATCATCGCCGGGGTGGTGCTGGCCGGAGAAATCTCGCTGGCCGCGGCCATCTCCTCGTCGGACTGGGTGAGCAGCCACGAGAAGTATGGGCGGAACCGGTAGGGAAGATATACGAATTGGAGTTACGGGTTACGAATTAAGAGATGTTGATGGTGAGGGCGGGCTTTGTGCCCGCCCTTTTGCTGTAGCGCAATCTATCCAGGTCGCCTCTTCAGCGGTGGTATTCGCAACCTGTAGCGCAATCTGTCCAGATTGCCTCTTTAGCGGTGGTTTTCGCAACCGGGAAAGGTTGCGCTACAGATGTCCCCTATTATCAGGGTGCGGCGTTGAGCTGCTGCTGTAAATCCAGCAGCGCTTGCTGGCTGACGGTGAGCAAGCCTTGTTGCGAGCGGTCGAGTTCGATGATCAGCACGATGACGGCCGAGAAGCCCAGCGTAAACAGCAGCATAGCCAGCAGGTTGCGCTTGCCGTCGTGGCTGCTCTGCACGCCGGTCATCAAAAAAGAGACGATTGACAAGCCATAGAGTAGGCCCCACATCAGCGAGGGCACGCGCGCGCCCTGGGTGAAGGTGACACGCTCGGTATGGGTATCGATCATCGTATTGAGGGCGTCGATGAACAGGCCCACTACCTCGGAATCGGGCGTGGCGTTGCCGTTACGGACGGCGATAGCCCACAGTTCGTCCTGAATCTCTCTGGTGCGGGCCACGGCGCGGCTGATGTCGCTGGCCGAGGCCGCGGCGATACGGATGTCGGTGTACTCGCGCAGCAGCGCTTTGGCCGCGTCCCCGTCGTCCGGCGGCAGGAAGTCGGTGCGCAGATACGTGGTGCCGATGCTGTTGGCGTCCTGGATCACCAGCGATTTGCGATTGATGTATTGGTTGAGGGCGAAGCCGGTGGTAAAGGCCAGCATGAAGGCCAGCAGGCCCAGCAACCCACCCACCAGCGCCCCGAGTGACTTGTCATCCTCCTTGGGGCGGTTGCGACTGCGCCAGACGCCGGCGCGAAACCCCAGCTCGAAGGCCAGGGACGTGACCCCGAACGTGAGAACGATTACCAGCCAAATGGGAACTTGATCAATTAGTTGCATGATGCCGTCCGAATGGTCATTGGCCAGCGTGACGTGGCAGATTCAGGGGTCATTCACCCACTGGTAATAGAGTATAAACAAAGGTGGGGCGAAATGACAGCAGGACGGTAGGGGCAAATCTGTGTGTCTGCCCCTCTGCTCAGGCGCACGCGTCACAGAGGGCGACCACACAGGCGCGCCCCTACACTTGCAACCCGATCTCGAACACGGCCGCGTAGCCGTCACCGGCGGGGGCCACGGCGAGCGTCAGCAGGTTGCCGCCGTCGCGGTAGATGCCGTCGTTGGCGTTGCGCGTGTCGCGGTTGGGCCGGGCGGCATAGGGGGCGGCGGCATAGACGGCATCGGTGAAGGTATCGTCGAAGTAGAGTTGTGAGGTAAATTCGTAGGTCGCGCCGTTCTCCTCCAGCCGTATCTTGAAGTGGATGTGGACGGTGCGGCCGCGATACCAGCCGGGATAGATCGTGGTGAATGTGGCCGCGCCGCCGGCGTCGGTCACCTGATAGCCGCGCAGGAAATCCTGCCCCACGGTGCTGCCAAAGTTGTTATCGCTGACGCCCGAATAGACCCCCTCGGCGTCGCAGTGCCACACATCGACCACCGCGCCGGGCAGCGGGGCGCACGTGTCGCCGATGCGCGAGACGAGAAAGCCCAGGGCCAGCGGCGCACCCGGCCGCGGCGTTCCGTCGCTCGTATCGGCGCGGATGTCGGCGCGGTTGAGCTGCGTATCCACGAAATATGGCCCTTCCGTTTGTTCGGGCCGCACGACACAGGCGGGCACGGCGGTGGCGACGGCCGCCGCGGGAACGTTGGTGGCTGTGGTCGTCGCCGTAGTTGCGGCCGTGGTTGGTGAAATGGGCGCGGTCGTCGGCGCGGTCGGGGCGGTAGTGGCCGTCGCGCCGGTGGCCGTCGCGCCGGTGGCCGTCGCGCCGGGCAGCCGGGGGGCGCAGCCGACGGCCACTGTGGCCCCCAGCGCGCCCAGCAATTTGAGCATCTCACGTCGGGTCAGCAAGCGGCCGACCGGTTGATCGTCGTTGTCCATCGGTTCTCCTTGTCGCTGCGGCCCGTGGCCCGGTTGGCTGGGTATCGGTGCTCGGGCAGGCCGTGGCGCTACATCCCGGACAGTATAGCCCGGAATTGTCAGGAAAATATGAAGACTCGGCTGTAGTGCCGGATGCTTATCCTGGTTCCAGATGTAAGGTCGCTGGAACGTGGTAATATAGGAGCGAACGTCCTGTTGAAACAGCTCCTTGCTAGCGTGCTTTCCTGCTTCCAACAAGCATTCTCTGGCAACCGCTCGCGAGAGCGGGCCAGGAGCTCATCAAATTCTGGCAATGCGTCCGTTCATCTACAATTTCCGGCCGGATTAACGGCTCATTTTTGCACCGTGAACGGCGGAATATCGGTCTCGCCCTCTCGAACAGCGGCCGTATTGCTAAAGCTGACGTCATCGACGAATAGATTGCTGTTGCGGCTGCCGTTCGTCTCGGCGCGAATCTGCAACCGCACGGTTTGCCCGGCGTAGGCGCGCAAGTCCACGACGTTGCGCGCCCAATTGGCGGTGTTGTTCGGCCGGCAAAGCTCGTAGCTATCGACGACGTGATCATCGATCAGCACGCCGCCGAAGTCATGGCCGCAGTCGTCGTCGGACGCGATAGCCTGATAGTAAGCCAGATAAGGCCGGTCGGCGGGCACCGTCACCTCCTGCTCAATGTAGGAGACCTCGTCCAGATAGCCGCCCAGCCAGGCGACCCACCGGCCGCCGTGGACAGGCAGCCCTTCCACCTCATCTCTATTGTAGATTATGTGCAAGCCCTGGCGCGAATACTCCGTCCAGCCGGTGGGGCCGCCCTCGAAATTGCCGTTGAGGAGGGGGCGATCGGAAGAGACGTGGGGGATATTGAAGACCATAGGCAGAATCGCCACTCCTGGCCCGGCGTCATCGCCTCTATCCAGCGGGTTCGTGCCGCGCTTGAGCTCATCGCCGTCGCTCGTGCCACCCAGGTCGGTATCTGCCCGGCGTGGGTCGGTATGGTAAGTGTTCACCTCCTCGCCGTCGAGTAGCCTATCGGCGTCGGTATCGGGATTCTGCGGTTCCCCGCCGTGCCGGAACTCATCCAGATTGGTCAACCCGTCCTGATCGAGGTCTTCGGCCGCGTCGTTGCGCAGCGGGTCCAGGCCGCCCCAATACTCCCATTCGTCGGGCATCCCGTCCCGGTCTGCGTCGGTCGCCGCAGAAACGACCACGGCCAGTTCGGCGACGCGCTTGAAGGGTCGATTGTTGGCCTGACCGTCGGCGGTCACGTCGAAGCGATAGGTGCCGGGGCGGTCGGTATGGTAGTAATGAGCGCCATAGACGCCGTCGTCGGCCACGTTGTCGCCGTGGTTGCCATCGTCCAGCAGGCGCAGTTGTTCTGTTGTGCCATCGGGGCGGGTGACGTCGGCGACGACGTCGGCCCCGGTCAGCGGCCTTGCTCCGGCCAAGCTCAGCAACAGATGAATGGGATCGCCGGCGGCATAGTGCGTTTCGCCGGCGTTCAGTTCCAGTGTCAGGTTGGTCTGTGCCTGAACCGACAGGATAAACGCCTCGCCGGCTACTTCCGCCCCGGACGAATCGATGCGGCGCGAGACGGCCGACGTCGTGATACCCGTCACCGCCAGCCGCCACCGGCCGGCCGCGGGGTTGCGCACGACATAGTAGCGATACGTATCGCCGCTCACCAGGTCGATAGCCGGATCGGAAGCAGCCGCGGTGTCGTCGATGCGCCGGCCATTGGGCTGGAAGAGCACCAGATTCAGATCGCTGCCACCACTATTCCAGCTGACGGAGAAAACCGCCTCGCTGACGGCCGGATCGACGTCCACCTGGTGGGTCACGGTCTGGCCGGCGCTCACCGCGCCGTCGACCGCGAAAAGCGTCTGCCGGCCGGCCACCTGCCCGGCAATACTATTGTAGATGGCCCCCAGTTCAGATGAGTTGGGCGTCAGGTAGTAGTTGCCGCCCGTCTCCGTGGCGATGAGGCTCATCTTGTTCTCGTCGACGTCGCCCAGACCAATGGAGAAAACCTTGATCTTGGTCGAGGCGATGGAAGGCAATACGGAAGTGATGCCGGGTGATGTGTTTTCCCGGCCGTCGCTCAACAACACGATTGCCCAGGCGTGATTGTCGTCGCCGCCGGCCAGCAACTGATCGCGGCCAGTGATCAGGCCGGCGCCGATAGACGTATTGCCGCCGGAGTTGATGCCCCGGATAGCGTTGGCAGCGGCGGCCTTGATCGTCGCGTCGGTGATTGGCGTTAGCTGGTAGTCGAGCCGCGAGGATGAGGAATAACTGCCCACGCCGACGGCATCGCCCTGGCTCATCAGGTCCACGAATAGAATCGACGCATTGCGGGCATCGACCAACGGCTGTCCGGCCATGCTGCCGGAGCGGTCGAGGATGAGCATGACGTCGACGCGGTTGGCGCCGAGCCCGGCATAGCGCATAGCTTGAGGCTGGGTGGCTGATGCGTGCTGGACAGTCACGCGCAGGTCAAAGATGCCGGCTGCACTTTGGGTCGGTGGCATGATCTCCAGCAGATAGCGGTCGGACAGCAGACGGGCGGTGGTGACGGTCGCCGTGCGTCCATTTACCTGCACGTCGAAATCACTCGCGCCCAATCCGGCCCATTGCGTACCGGCGCCAGTGGTCACGGTCACGTCGATGAGCGTCTTGACCGGTGCAGCCGGATCGCCCACGTAGTCGGGTGCGGTCGTCGTCGGAGCCAAAATGGCGACATTGGTTTGAAGCGCGGGCAAGCGTACCAGACCGGCGCCCCATTGAGTATCCTTACCGGGGGATCCTCTCTCCTCAGCCGCGTCTTCGAGCATTTGAGCCAGTTGATCAGCCGTCGCGCCGGGGTGGGTCTGTAAAAGCAGCGTGGCTGCTCCGGCAACGTGCGGCGCGGCGGCCGATGTGCCCGGGAAACCATTTTTATCCGAATAGGTAGCGTTCCGTACCCGAGCATAACCTGTGATATCCGGCTTAATGCGGTTGTCCGTTGTCGGTCCACGTGAGCTGTAATATTCCAGCTTGCCGTCCTGCACGTTGGCCGCGCCGACAGAAAAGACCTCGGCCGCGTCTCCATAAGCCGACAAGCTGCCTGTCGCCGTCGCCTGCTCCAGAGGTCCGTCCCGATGGGTACCCCATACCATTAGGCGCAACCGGCGGTTCGTCCCGTTGCCGGAAGGGCCGTGAATCTCAAGTTCATAATCCGATGGGGAAGCAACGTCGGCAGGTAAGCTGAAATTAAACCAGCGATAGGGCGCATCATTCATGCCCGGCCAATCGGACGGTTGGCCACGAGCAACCTCCTTCCCGTTTTCGTCCGCGAGTATGATGTCATAGGTTATAGCCGGTGACGGGTTTTGGGGATCATTACCCCAGTCGTCCCACTCCAGGAAAACGCTAAGTTGCCTACATCGCCCTACCTGAAGACCGTTTTGTTCATCTTCTCGAATCGTCGTGCCCAACCAGCCCGGCTTGAATTCGTGTAAACCGTCATTGTCGTCATCGGTATAGACGGCGCTGTAGAAGGTTCGTGCTTGGTTGCCGGCTGATTCAATAAACAGCAAATCGTAGTCGCGGCGAGCCGTCTGGAACAAGTCGTATCCCGGCCCGGTTCCGTTCCCCCGCCAGATCGGCCAGCCGAGTGATGCCGACACAATGCGCACACCCTCGTCGCGCAGGTATGCCAACAGTGACTGCATGTTGGTAGCATTTGTATTTTTTAGTTGTACTACGTATAAATTGGCCTCGGGGGCAATGTCATGGACAATCTCGGCCACGGCTGTGCCGTGGGGCTGGGGTGCGTAGCAGGGTGAGTTGGGATCGTCGTTGCTGTCGCTCACGCCGTCAGTCAAAGCGTGCAACGGGTCGGTTTCAGCCACCTTTCCGTCATAGGTTTTGCGCACCAGATCGGCCGGTAGTTCGCCCTCGTCGATTCGCGTTTGTAACTCAGCATAACCGACGTCGAGTACGGCAATGGAAACTCCCGCACCCTTGACATTCTGCGTATGATATTCGGGCACGTTCATACGTTGCAGCGCTTCAGTTTCCAGCGTGAGGATCATATCTCGCACGCGATCTTGCTCCGCTTGGGAGATTGCCACTTCGGGCGGTGGGGTGGGCGGCATCCCGGCCTCGTCGACGGCCGCCCCCGCAGGCCCCCCAACCGACAACAACAGCACGACCAACACCAACACACCGAGGACGCCCCACGAGAGATACGAGCGAGAACGGGTCATGTCTACCTCCTGAATCACCCGACCGCACAGGCAAGCTGCGCGCCAAACCACCACAAGCAGCAAGAACTGTTCAATACTATACTCATTTGCCGCCACGGCACAAGTGACGAATATCACTGATTGCAGGTGACGAAAGATCAACCCCAGAACTATGGGGATGGCCGGCGGCCTTTGGCCGCTTTTCGCCGAACCCGCTATAATCGCCGCGTGGCGGCGGAGGGGACGCGCGCTTTCGTCGGCTCTAGGAGGTAACCTTATGAATCGGACGCAACTCGCGCTTGCCGGCCGCCTATTAGCCTGGGTTTTATCCCCTTTGCTGCTGTTCGTCGGCCCCGTTCGCGCCCAATCCATACCCCCATTGCCACCGCGCCAGATCGCCTACACTGAGCCGGCTGGCGAAGGTTCCACCCTGGGCCATATCCGCTTGGTAAACGCCGACGGCTCTAGCGGGCAACAGATTACCAGCGGGGACGCGGACTGCTGCGCTGCTTGGTCGTCCGACGGCCGGCGGCTCTACTTCCTCCGTTACCCCAGCGGGGAACCGGCCAACGACGCACCTCCCGACATTATGGAATATGATTTCGACGACGGCCGCGAACGAGTGATTCGGCCGGGTGATGGGCCGCTAGGCGCTTCATTGGCCGCCTCGCCCGACGACCGCTATCTGGCCTTCGTCACCAACAGCCCCATGCCCCGCCAATCGCCCGACGACATATTCCTAATCGATAATCGCGCCTGCCTCAACCTGTTCGAATTGGCCGGCGGCCAGACGGTCGAGATTTACTGTGTTGAGCAAGGAGGCCTTAGCGATCTGGAATTTTATCCGGCCGAGCCGTCGCTGGCCGCCGTCATGGGCGGGTTCGAATCGTCGATCGTTGTCGTCTTTGATCTCCTCCCCTCCTCGCCTTCGCCCTTCACGATGGTCTGTTGCTTCTCGCCGCAGATGGCCGGCAATGACGTCCGCGTCTATGCAGTCGGCAACAACTATTACATGTTCAACGATTTTCAGGCCAACGGCTGGGAAGGGTGGGGCATTTTTGAATACGGCCAGGGGCTACATGGGCCCATTCCGGTCCTCATTTCCGATACACCCATAGACCACCTCGATCTCTCGCCGGAGGAAAGCCACCTGGTGTTTGATCGCGCCGGCCAGATCGAGCTCATCTATATTTGGGATCCGGACGAGAGGGCGATCCCCATCACGTCCGGCTTGCAGCCCGTATGGCGGCCGGGAGAAGCGATGGCGGCCGCGCCGGCAACCGACACGCCGGCCGCGACGGAAGCCGCCACCCCCATAACGCCAGCCATTACTGCGGCATCAAGCGTCACCCATGCCCCCACCGCTGAGATGCCCTTGCCCAATCAGGCCGACGATGCAGCGGCAAATGAAGAAATCGTCGCCACCCGTGTGGCCGAACGACCGGCCACAGGCGACGCCACGCCCCCCGTCGCGCCGATCGTCGTCGGCTCGGGCAGGTCACGGGGCTTGCTGATGGGCATCATCGTCGTGGCTGCCGCCATCGCCTTGTTCAGTCTGCTGGCCTACTTCACGCACCGCGATTGAATCGTCGCGAGACGCGAACACGGCCTTTACGGATACGGGTTCGGCGTATCCGTCGGCGCGGGATCGGGTGTCGGCACCTTGGTCATGGGCAGGCCAAGTGTCTCCGTCGGTGCGGTCGTAGGCGAAGGCAGGGGGTTAATCGTCGGGCCGGCGCTCGGCTTGTCGGCCGGCGGCGGGGGTGGAGGTGGCAGGGCGGTCGCCGTAGCCGTCGGCGGTTCGGACGTGGCTATCGCCAGCATCTCCAACGACCCGGACACGAACTCAACGACGTTGGTCGCCACCCAGCCAACCAAACCGCCGTCGGTGACGATGCTGAGCCAGGTCGCCGTCGCGTCGCGGGACAGGACGCGCGCCGTTGCGTCGCCCGCCAGGATGCCGGCGATCTCATAGCTGGTGTCCGGTCCGCGGCGGATGTTGACCGCATCTACCAGTGGCCGAACCCGCACTTCGGCCACGACGTTGACCGCGGCCGCATAATCGACCGTCGCCGCCGGCGTCGAAGTCGAGTTGCCGGCCACCGGCAGCGTCGTCGGCCCGTCGGCGACGGGGAGAATACTCGATGGCGGGTCGGGCGTCGGCGTGTTCAGCGTGATCCGCGGCGCACAGCCGGCGCTCAGAACGGCCAGCGCCATCCCCAGCAGCCCCACGCCTACACATCGCACTTGGTAATATTGTGTCATCGCTCTGCTCCTCCTGCCGGGTTAAGGCTCGTTTGGAAAGTCGACACAGGCCACGTCGTCGGTTATCGCTTGTCCAACGTATTGTAGCCGCTCTTCGGCCGTCAGATTGCGCGCGGCAATGGCACAGGCCGTCGCTACCAGGTCATCATAGGCCAACACGGAGATGAACAACCCGCCACCCAGATCGGCCGAGGCCAGCAGGCGGTCATCGGGGCTGAAGGCCAGGTCATAGACGGCCGCCGAGTGTAGGCTGAGTGGGACGCCGACCGCTTGGCGGGTAGCCATCTCCCATACAACAATCATTGAATCGAAACTACCGGTAGCCAATAGGGAGCCATCGCTGCTGAAGGCCAGGGCATTGATGCGCGTCGTCTGATTGGTCAGTAAACGCCAATCGATTGCCCGGCGGTCGACGTCGATGATGGGCACGGTCTCGCTCGAGCCGGCGACCGCCAGGAGCCGTCCATCAGGGCTGAAAGCCAGGTCCCACACCTGATCCAGTCCGGTCGCGATGGGTAGGCCGGACGGTTGGAGTGTTGCCGCGTCCCAAAAGCGTACCGTCCCGTCCCAACTGCCGGTGACCAGCCACAAGCCATCGGGACTATAAACGACGTCAAATATTTCGCGATCATGGGCCTGAATGGGGCTGTGGGCAGGGCCGCTGTCGGTCGTGCCCAGACGCCACACCCACAGCCGGCCCCGATCGTCGGCCGTAGCCAGCCGCTGTCCGTCGGGAGCAAAAGCCACGGTGCGGATTATCGCCTCATCTTGGCCCAGCAGGTGCGCCTGGGGCCGACTGCCGCGCAAATCCCACAGGATCAGGCGGCCGTCACGCCCCACTGAGGCCAGAGATTCGTCCCTGGGGCCGAAGGCGACACGACGGGCCGGGCCATCGTGGGCCTCCAATACAGTGATCAGCGACCATTGCGCCGGCGCGTCTGGCCCGGCGGCCCACAGCTTGATCGTACCGTCCTCACTGCTGGTCGCCAGCCGGTTACCGGAGGCACCAAAGTCAAGCCCCAGAATGCCGCTCTCCTGGTCCGCCAGCCAGTGGCCGCGCGACGGGTCGCCTGACGGCGCCCACTGGACGATGGCGTTGTCGGCCCCCACCGAGAGCAGGGCCTGGCCCTGGGGTGTGTCGGCCGTGGCTATGCTCCAGTTGGTGCTGCCCTGCGCGGTCAGCGTCAGGCGCTTGTGCGCGCTGTCGCCATCGAGACCGGGCAAGTCCCAACCGTAAATTTTTCCGTCGGCGCCGGACGAGAACAAACGCCCGTCGGCACCAAAGTCGATGTCGAAGATCGGGCCGTCGTGAGCCAGAAAGGACGGCCCAGGCTCCCAGGATGATGTGTTCCATAGCGCCAGGTGGCCGTCTGATCCGGCGGTGACCAACAGGCGGCCATCGGGGCTGAAAGCCATGTCGGCTACAGCGCCGGCCTGGGCCGCAAAAGTCAAATCGACGATTTGCGCGGAGACGTCGACGATGCCGATGTCCCCGTTTTCGCGGCCGAACACCAGGCGGTCGGGATCGACAGGGTCAAAAGCCACGGCCGATAATTGCCCACCTGCCGGTTCATACTCCCAGACGACCGCGCCCGTGGCCGGGTCCCACACGATCAGTGATGATTCGCTCGCCGTTGCCAAGTAGTGGTCATCGGCGCTGACGGCTAACGCTTGAACGCGGCCGTCGTGCGCCGGATGGCTCCAGCGGCTGAGGCCGTTGGCCGTGTCCCAGAGCGCCACCAGGCCCCGGTGACAGTCTGCTTCCTCGGCCATTGGTTCGGCACAACCGGCCGCTACCACGTAAGCCGCGTCATGGGCAACGGTCAGGGCGCTTACGCCGCCGGCAAAGACGGCCGGCGCTACCCAAAGCGGGGTGCGGTCGGTGGCATCCCATATGATAAGGCGGCCGTCATCGTCGCCGGAGACAAAGAGCGAGCCGTCGGGGGCGAAGGCCAGCCGGTTTACTCGCGCCTCGTGGCCTCTGATGAAGCGGTCAATGTAAGGATTGGACAGTAGGCTGTAGCGCAGGAAGGCCTCCGTTTCGGTCGTGGGCCAGGCATGATAGGCCTCAACGCCCAGCAAAAGCGCCAGATCGTATTGCGAATTCATGAGTGAGGCGCCATCGGCAGTGAGGCTGCGCGCCAGAGCCAGATTTCTCTGTTGCCGGGCTTCCTGCTCGCTGCGCGTGGCCCGCACCAGCGACGCCCCCAGCAGAACAGCCAGCACAATAATTAGCCCAACGGCCGCCCAGGCATAGCGCGGCACGGCCTGCCACCAGCGGAACGGGCTGTTAGCATCCAGCCATTGTTCGTTGAAGACCTGTTGATAAATGCGATTGGCGACAACCAGATCGCCGCGCTCATCGATTTGCACCAGCCCGCTGAAGCGCAGTTCGCGATGCAGGGGGGATTGTTCCAGGTTGCGAATGCGGCGACCACGCCGGATATCTCGGTATAGACGCGCCAGTTTGTCCTTGTGGGGGCTAAGTAGGATGGCATCGCGCACATAGGCTAGATTAGAATCCAGCTCGAGTGCCCTATCCACTAGTAGCAGCCAATAGACGACGTCATCTACCGCTTCGTTGTTCCACGTCCGACTCTCGTCTTTAGCAATTGCCAGGCAAATACGCTGCGTCAGATAGGGGTGGCCGTGAGTCCAATAGAAGACCCGCTCCAGGATGGCGCGATTTTGATCCGGCAGACCGGCCAGCAGAACCCCGGCGTCTTCGAGGGCAAGATAGCCCAGGTAAACCCGTGACCCGATATTGAGCCGCGCGGTCACGCGGTCGCGCAAGAGTTGATCGGGGGAGATCATACCGATGAGTACGAAGGCTACGCGCTGCCGGCCGACTTTATTATGGAAGGATTGATACAGTGAACGGATCCCGTTGATGAAATCGTCGCCGAAATCGAGGCTCTGGATAGTGCCAATTTCATCGACGAAAATCGCCGCGCCCCCCGTTTGTTCGCCGACTATGTGATCAATAAAGGTCAACAGGCGGTCGATGGGAGTCAGTTCGCTTTGTTCACTCCACCATTGCAGGACGGAAACATTGAGCTCCAATTGAGAGGCCAGGGCGTTAAGAAAGCTGCGACACCAGACTTCGACCGTGATACTCAGCCCACTGCCGAAACGATGCAGGTCAATATAGGCACTGGGGATTTTTAGTTCTCTCAATCGGTCCTGGGCACGGAAGATGAGGCTGGTCTTGCCCATCTGTGAGGCTGTCAGCACGAAACATAGCTCCCCCGCATGCACGTGATCCAGCAAGTGGTCATCGGCTGGACGCTTAACGTAACAATTGGCGTCAAACGGCACAGCTCCATCTACAAAGAAATAATCCTGGCGATCAAATGGCCCTGACATTGAGTCTATCGGCGAAGTAGCGACGGTAGAGTTCGCAACGACAAACATAATTATCGCCGGCTTTGGTCACAAGTCCAGCTTTTAGAAGATGATAGCCTACCTGCCGATCGGTCAGGGATTGATTGCCCAACACGGCGACTACGGCCGCCAGAAGGCGCTGGTCATCCTCGATGCGCTGGAGTTGCCAGCGGAGATGCTGGTGAAAGGGGCCATCGTCTGACGCCGCCTGTGCTTCGAGGATGGGCCACGACACCTTCCCGGCTACCAGCGTATAGAGGGCCACCCGTGTCAGGTACGGATGGCCACCAAGTAGGCGATAGAGGGCATCCAGTTCGGTGCCGGCCAGCGGCGTGCCATAGCGCCGATTCAGATCGGCCACCTGATGTTGCGTAAAATCATTCAGATAGAGCACGTGACCGGTGTTGAAAGGCGATTCGCCCACACGGTCAATCAACAGGTAAGGTTCGGTGGAGATAGCCATCATTAACGTCAGCTTGCGCCACAGCGGGATACCGGCTCGCAGATTGTGCCACGAGCGCAGCAAACTGAAAAAATCCTTGGAGAACGACGTGAGCTGCAACACGTCAACCTCGTCCATTGCCAACAGGATAGGTTGCCTGGTGTGCCGCAATACATGCTCCATCAACTCCTGCATGTTCTCTTGAGGCAGGAAATCGTAGGCCCACCCTTGCTCCCAGATGGCTAGATCCAGCTCAAGGGTCCTGAAGATGCGGAACGACAGCGCGCGCAACATTTCGCGCAGCGATTCGCGTGCCACGTCGCCCAGGCCCTGGAAGTCCAGATAGACTAATTGCGCGCCTAGCCGTTCCTGAGCCGCCTGGATGCCACGGGCCAATAACGACGTCTTCCCCACCTGGCGCGAGCCGCGGATGGTGATGGTCTGGCCTTCATAACGCAGGGCTTGGGTTAGTTCTTGGTCGGCGGCGCGCTCGATGTAAAAGGCATCATCGACGCGCATGCCTCCGCTGGGAAATTCTAACCGCCAGGGGGCACGGTCGCGCCCGGTCTCATCGCTCCCGGTTGGAATACCTTCCATGCGGCGCAGTTCTTCGGCCAGCATCATTCTCGCCTTGCCGTATTCGCGAAAGTAATGGCTCTCCGAGACGCCCACTAATAGCTGCATCTTGTCGGCACCGAACCGCTGATTGCGGATGGTCAGGCCACGCAAAATGCAAAAGGAACGCCAATTAGGCTCGAACCAGCGCTGATCATTGGGGTTGTCCAGCGAGGGCGGCGTCTCCTCATTGGGGGCGAGGTTTAAAATGGCTTCGTCGATAACCGCTTTTAGGGCGGTGGTGGGTGTGGTTTTTTCTTTTTCCGCCCGCGCGGCCACGATTTGTAGCGCCAGCAGTGGGCTATCGGCCAGGTGGGTCGGCCGGTGCCAGCGCTTGATTGCGTCGTGGATCAAGTCATCCCACTGCCCATCATTCAGACTGGCTAGTAAGTAATCGGTCATGTTTCCTCAGTAGCGGTTTTGCTGCCGGTTGCTGCTTCACCCTAACATGTCCAGTTTACCGCCGAAAACTCCCGTCGACTCCCGCCAAACTCCCATCCTCTCGCGGGGCTGAACGGAAAAACTCCCCTTACTCTCGAAGTTAACAAGATAGTCACGCGGGATTCACGCCGCCGAAATGGGGGTACTCTAGGGTTAGAAGTTTTACCGGCCCGAAAGGGTGCTTAATCAGGGAGGATTCGAATGACAGCCATGAGTTCCGATATGCCGACCAGGTTCCTTAGCCGAATCCTGACGTCGAACAAGAGAACTGCCCAGTCGCCCCATTCCGATAGCCTGCCCGAAGTCAGGCGCGTATTCGAAAATGGACAGCGCGGCCTTTCCTATGACAAGCTCTTCGGCCCTTATCTGGCCGAAGCTCGGCGGATCATCCTGATTGATCCATATATTCAAAAGTTTCACCAGGTGCGCAACCTGATGGAATTGCTGGAAACCATTGTACGTTACAAAGCGCCGGAGCAGCAGGTCGAGTTCCTTCTGCGCACGTCCCAGAGCGAATCCAGGTTCGCCGACAAGCAGGCGTCGTTCTTGCAGCAGATCGCCGACAACGCGCCTTCGGTCGGCATCGAGTTCTCGTGGGAGATCCTCCCCAACCTGCACGATCGGACGATTCAGACCGACCATGGCTGGACTATCGCCCTGGGTCGGGGGTTGGATTTCTTCGGCTGGTACGACGTGAACAACGCCTTCGATTTTCAGAATCGCCTACAGGTGTGCCGTGAGGTGTTGGGGTTTTCGCTGATGATCTACCGCACCCAAATCACAGCCTGAGGGCTGGTCCGTGGACTAACCGA
>JACKBY010000006.1 GCA_020634335.1 Promineifilum sp.
TCCAGATTAGATATTCGTCTCACGTTATTCACCGATTTTGTGACCCACTGATGATATACTTATCTCAGTCATTGATAGGAGGAACCTCATTTTCAACTGCAGGCGATCTGCATCTAACACGTGAATCATTTTAAGAAATATTTGCCCTAAAACGAATAGCGAAAAAGGAATTGATATCATATGCACGAGCCTGAAAGACGGGGAAGTATCCTTCAGCCATTTCTGATGATGATCGGCGCGATGGCATTTATTTTTTATATGGTGGGGGCGCTCAACACGGGAAACTGGTTGTGGATATTGCCTATCCAGCCCACGTATGAGCCCAGTCGGATCGTCATCCGGGATCAGGGGCAGAGCACGGAGTATCGGCCAGGTGATGCCGGATTTACTGAGCTAGCAGAGGCATTAACAACCGCCTTGGCCGATTTTTCCAATATGGATTTGGTGCCTCTCGGTTTATCAGACGTGACACTGCAAGAATACAGTGACACGGGCGTTGTCCTGGAGGCTTACTACCCGCAGAATATTCGCTTTAATTCCATCGTGAGAATGAGCAACGTTAACCAGCTGCTTATCCCGATCCAGGGCCGCCATTCGGGATTGCATTATGTATTTCCCGGCTCTGACGGCCGATGGTTGACCGGCGCATTCGTGATGGCCAACGATCAACCCATATTCGATGCGTTGCGCGAGCTGGGTCATATCGATTAGGGAGTGAGATGATCGAGAGAACACAAGCGATGCGCGCGCTGGAGGGCAAACGCATTCCCTATGAGGTATTGACGTACCCGGATGACATGCGTGATGCCGTTGAAATCGCCTTGCTATTGGGTGTCTCTCCAGACGAGGTCTTTAAAACACTGGTTGTTTTGCCTCCAGAAAGCGGCAAGAAACCTCTTTTAGTAATGATCCCTGCATGCACCCAACTCGATTTGAAGAAATTGGCCGAGGCGGTTGGGACCAAAAAACTAAAGATGGCGACCCACAAGGAGGCCGAACAATTGACAGGTCTACAGGTAGGGGGGATTTCGGCCGTGGCGCTTCTGGGCAAGCCATTTACTGCCTATATGGATGGCTCGGCCACTGGCCTGACGCACGTTTTTATCAGCGCAGGCAAGCGAGGAATTCAGCTAAAAATCAGCGTTGGGGACCTCGTGAAGCTCACGAACGCCCGAATTGCAGCTGTCACCTCAGGGCTATAAGTCGCCAAGATATCCAGTTTGCCGGAATCAGGAAAACGGCCACGGGTTTGTGGTCTTTCGTGTGCTTCTCGTTAAGGATGGTGCCGCTAAAACAAGCCCCAATCACCCCCGGCCCCCTCTTCCATCATGGATGGATCCCAAAGCTCAGTGCCCAGTTCAACCTGAACGCCGGCCGGAATCACCTGATTACCCACGATTCGAACTTGATCAATGAGCTGCGGCCCATAAGGACAAAATGGCGTCGTCAGAATCATCGTGATCTTCGCTGCTTCCGATTCGCTGTCCAACTCCAGATTGCGGACTAATCCCAATTCAACGATGTTCAGACCGATTTCGGGATCGATCACGGAGCGCAGTGATTCCATTAGTTGCTCTTCTTTACTGGCGATCATTCATTCCTCACTGTTTAATTTGTGTCTAGCGAATAACGTTGTGATTCCACGCTGTTTGTTTGAAGCTCAATTGAGAACTGACAGCAATTCGCGCCGTGGAGCATGCAGCTATCCTGATGCACCTGGAGTTGCAGCACGCCAGTCATGAGTTGCTTGTCAAATTCGCATACTTCGGCGTGGGTGCTGCCGATTGACAGGTAGGGACAACTATACTCTACCAGACGATAGCCGGATGTTGTTTTCTCCCATGTGGATAGAAATCCCTCATCTGATAACAAATTGACCAGATAATCCATTCGCTCTTCAATCGGCAGGTGTTCGAATTCGCCTTTGTGTTCTTCCAGAACCGTGTTGACCAACCCTGAGAAGATCTCATTAATAACTTCTTGCGGCAGGCGACCCTTCAGTTCGTCCAGCAGCCGACTGGTCAGACGGACATAGCGCTTGGGGAATAATTCCTGCCCTTGTTCGCTCAGGGAATAGACGTAGTAAGGGCGTCCCACTTTTCGGCGAACGCTCGCAGCTTCGATGGTTCCCTCAGCCTGAAGGGCGTTGAGATGGTGACGAACAGTAACCGGGGAGATCTCGGCCGCTTCGGCCAACTCATCGACCGTTGATTGGGGCGTTTGCTTAATCGAATGAAGTATTATATCGCGCGTCGTGCGCTTCTTGGGGTTTGCTGGTTCGTCCACGTTTTCTCTCAAGGGTGACGGCGATCACATTAAATATAAGTCCTCATAACAGTCAGTGTTCCACTACTTGAACTGAACCGGAGAATAAATGCCTGCGGATGGGTGGAATCCGCCTCTGCCCAAATTCTTATGGGACGACACATGATCACCAGCAATTATAGCGAAACGGCCGAATCGTGTCAATTTACGTTATTATTATCATTATTATCATAAATATTGACGCTTCTCTGGCCCCATGCTATAATCCGCATCGAACTATCTTGTTTCTTTTTCAATTTCAATCAATCACTATGCGGCCTATGGGGTCGCTTCAATCGAGGAGCTTTCTTGACGATGACTGCTGCGCTGGAAATTAATAATCTCCATGTTAATATTGGCGAAAACCGCATCCTGAAGGGTATCAACTTACAGGTAAATCAAGGTGAAATACACGCTCTGATGGGCCCCAATGGTTCGGGGAAGAGTACGCTGGCTTATACATTGGCCGGGCACCCGTCCTATGAACCGTCGGCTGGACAAGTGACGTTCAACGGGCAAGACCTGCTGGAAATGGAAGCTGATGAACGTTCTCGTTCGGGCCTGTTTCTTGCCTTTCAATATCCTGTGGCCGTTCCCGGTGTAACGGTGGCGAAGTTCTTGCGACAGGCCATCAACTCGCGCCGTAAGGCCGAAAACCCTGAAGATAAAGGTATGCCGATTCCGGAATTTCGCCGCCTGCTGCGCGAGAAGATGGATATCCTGGGGATTGATCAGAAATTCGCCGGTCGCTATCTCAATGAAGGCTTTTCCGGTGGCGAAAAGAAGCGCGCCGAAATTCTGCAAATGGCGATGCTGGAGCCTAAAATCGCGATTATGGATGAGACCGACTCCGGTCTGGATATCGACGCCCTGCGAATTGTGGCCGAAGGTGCCGTTCGCTTGCATGAGATCAACCAGATGGGTGTGCTAGTGATTACCCATTACCAGCGAATCCTGAACTACATTAATCCGGATCAGGTCCACATCATGCTCGACGGGCGTATCGTCGAGAGTGGCGGCCCGGAACTTGCCCTGCATCTTGAGGAGAATGGGTACGATTGGTTGCGCGAGAAGTACGGTATGACGGAGGTGGCGTAAATGGCCGACCAACTTATTGAACGTGATTTGACTGAAAACGAGATGCTTGCCGGCGTCAACGAGGATTATGCTGTCAAGTATGGCTTTGCCGATGTCGAGGACTATATATTCAAGGCCGAGCGCGGTTTAGACGAAAACGTCATCCGAGCCATGTCGGCTATGAAGCGCGAGCCGGAGTGGATGCTTGACCTGCGCCTGAAGGCTTATCAGTATTTTCTTGATCGTCCCATGCCCGAATGGGGCGCTGATTTGTCCGGCATCGACTTCGATAATATTTACTACTACATTAAGCCATCGGAGCGCCAGGAAGACTCATGGGAAGACGTGCCCGGCTATATCAAGGATACGTTCAATAAGTTGGGTATTCCCCAGGCCGAGCAAAAGTTCCTGTCTGGTGTGGCCGCCCAATATGAGTCTGAAGTCGTCTATCACAACATTAAGAAGGATCTGGAGCAAAAAGGCGTGATCTTCCTGGGCATGGATGACGGCCTGGCTCAATATCCTGAACTGGTGAAGGAATACTTCAGCACGATTATCCCCTTGAATGACAACAAGTTCGCGGCCCTCAATACGGCCGTGTGGTCGGGAGGCAGTTTTATCTACGTCCCGCCGGGCGTTCACGTGGAGATGCCTTTGCAGGCCTATTTCCGCATAAATGCCAAGAACTCGGGCCAATTTGAGCGGACACTTATCATTGTCGACGAAGGGGCTTATGTCCACTACGTGGAAGGCTGCACCGCGCCGATTTACTCGACGGATTCGTTGCACTCGGCCGTGGTCGAGATCGTGGTCAAGAAAGGCGGCCGTTGCCGCTATACCACCATTCAGAATTGGTCGAACAATGTCTATAATCTGGTGACTAAACGTGCCATGGCCTACGAGAAAGCCACCATGGAATGGGTCGACGGCAATCTGGGGTCCAAAACGACCATGAAATATCCGGCCGTCTATCTGATGGGCGAAGGCGCCCATGGTGAAATTCTGTCCATTGCCTTCGCCGGCCCCGGACAGCACCAGGATGCGGGCGGCAAGGTTGTCCACATGGCCCCGCACACAAGCAGCCGGATTATCTCCAAGTCGATCAGCAAAGGTGGCGGCCGCTCCTCTTATCGGGGCCTGTTGAAGGTCGCCGAGGGCGCTTACGATTGCAAATCGAACGTCGTCTGCGACGCTCTGTTGCTCGATGAGAATAGCCGGTCCGATACTTATCCCTACATCGAAATCAATGAGCAAGATGTGACCATCGGCCATGAGGCGTCGGTCAGCAAAGTGGGGGAAGAGCAGGTGTTCTATCTGATGAGCCGCGGGATTGGTGAGGATGAGGCCAATGCGATGATCGTCAACGGCTTTATCGAGCCTTTGGTTAAGGAACTGCCCATGGAATACGCGATTGAAATGAATCGCCTGATTCAATTACAGATGGAGGGTAGCATTGGCTGAGTTGCTTCCCTTTAGCCGTGATGCCGTCGTTCAGCTTTCGGCGTCACTCAATGAACCCCAATGGATGCTGGATTTGCGCCTGGAAGCGTGGGAGATCTTCGCTTCCCTACCCATTCCCACCACCCAACAGGAGGCGTGGCGGCGCACGGACATCCGGCGTTTCAAGCTCGACTCGTTCGGTGTATCGCTTAACGGGAACGGGGCCGGCAACGGTGCGGTGCCCTCCTACCTGGGGGAACAGCTGACCGATGATGCGGCCGGCGGCGTCCTCGTCGAGGTCAATGGCATCGTTAGCGAATATATCTTGAGCGATGAGTTGCAGGCGCAGGGGGTTATCTTCACTGATATGCACACCGCCGTGCGCGAGCATGGAGAATTGGTCCGTCGCTACTTTATGACCCAGGCGGTGCGCGCCGATGAGGGCAAATTTGCGGCGCTCCACGGAGCCTTTTGGCGAGGCGGGGTGTTCCTCTACGTCCCGCGCAACGTGGTAGCGGCAGCTCCGCTGCACAGCGCTCTCTGGGCCACGAGCGGCCGAACGTTTACTCATACGCTGGTGGTGCTCGACACCAATTCGGAGGCGACCTTTATCGATGAGTACGCCTCTCCGGCGAAAGGAGAAGGACAGGCCCTTCATAATGGCGCTATCGAACTGATAGTGGGCGATGGGGCCAATTTGCGCTATGCGTCCTTGCAGGACTTCGGTTCCAACGTCTGGCAGTTCAACCACGAGAGCGGCCGCGTGGGCCGCGATGGTAAACTGGACTGGATCACAAGTGTCATGGGCACCCGCCTGACAAAAGCGTTCCAGACCTCTGAGCTGGACGCGCCAGGCGCCTGGGCCAGAATGTCGGGCATCTTTTTTACCAATGGACGCCAACATGTGGATCTGGATACGCAGCAAAATCACAACGCAGCCGACACGACCAGTGACCTGCTCTACAAAGGCGCGTTGAAAGACGGCTCGCGCTCTGTCTGGCAAGGTATGATCAAGGCTTTGCCAGGATCGCAGCGGATCGATGGCTTTCAGGCCAATCGAAACCTGATGCTCGACAAGACCTCCCGGGCCGACTCCATACCCGGCCTGGAAATTCAGGCCGACGACGTTCGCTGCACACATGCCTCGACAATCGGCAAGCTGGACCAAGAGGAAATATTCTACCTGATGAGTCGTGGCATCCCGCGCCCCGATGCGACGCGCATGGTTATTCAGGGTTTCTTCGATCCGGTCATGCAGCGCATCCCGTTTGAGGGGGTACGAACGCGAATTTTTGATCGCATTCTGGAGAAAATCGGCTAACCGGTTTTTTCTACTTCACTATAGTTATTCCGGCGCCGGCTACCGTCGTGTCAAATAGAAGCAGCATGACACGGAGATAGCCGGCGTCTTTTTAGCTAGATCGGTTTAATGGGTAACCACCAAGGAGAAAGAACATGACCGACCATTATGCGCGCGAAGATGTCCTCGTCACCACTCAATGGGTAGCTGATAATCTTAACAAGACGAGCCAAATCAGACTGGTTGAGTCCAATGAAGACGTGCTGCTCTACAGTACTGGTCATATCCCCAACGCCGTCCATATTGATTGGGTGGCCGATTTAAATGATTCGATACGCCGAGATTATCTGGACGAACAGCAATTTGCAGCTCTGTTATCTCGTAACGGCATCGACAACGATACCACGGTCGTTTTCTATGGTGACAAAAACAACTGGTGGGCGACGTATGCGTTTTGGGTATTCAAGCTGTTTGGACACGAAGACTGCCGGATCATGAACGGCGGCCGACAGAAATGGATCGCCGAAGGGCGGGAGTTGACCAAAGAGAAAGTCAGCTTTCCCGCAACCGATTACCAGCCGTCGGCGCGCGCCGATTACAAGATACGCGCCTTTCGCGATCAGGTATTGGCCCATGTCATGGCCGGGCAACCGCTCGTCGACGTGCGCAGCCCCCAGGAGTTCAGCGGGGAGTTGCTGCACATGCCTGGCTCGCCCCAGGAGGGAGCGCTGCGCGGCGGCCACATCAAGGGGGCGGTCAGCGTGCCCTGGAGCCGGGCAGTAGCCGAGGACGGTACGTTCAAATCGGCCGATCAACTGCGGGCGATTTATGAGGCTGAGCAAGGGCTTGCCCCAGACAAAAACGTTATCGCCTATTGCCGCATCGGCGAGAGAAGCTCGCATACCTGGTTTGTACTCACCTACCTTTTGGGCTATCCTAACGTCAGAAACTATGATGGCTCCTGGACTGAATGGGGCAATCTGGTGGGTGTGCCCATCGAGAATCCGTCAAAGCAAGCGTGAGTGAATGTTGTACGACGTTGAGCAGGTGCGAGTTGATTTTCCCATCCTGGGAACCGAGGTCTATCCCGGAATTCCTCTCGTCTACCTAGATAGCGCTGCCTCATCCCAAAAACCAACTGTGGTCATTGAGGCGATGGATAAATACTATCGGACCTCCCATGCCAATGTTCATCGTGGTGTCCATCGCCTGAGCGAGTTGGCCACGACGGCCTATGAGGGGGCACGGGCGACTGTGGCCCGCTTTATTGGAGCGGCCGAGCCGGAGCAAATTATCTTTGTCGGTAATGCCACCGAGGGCTTTAATCTGGTTGCCCAGAGCTGGGGCCGGACCAACATCGGGCCGGGCGACGAGATATTGCTTACGGAGATGGAGCATCATGCCAACATCGTCCCCTGGCAAATGCTGGCTCAGGAGAAAGGCGCAACCATCCGGTATTTGCCCGTTACCGATGACGGCTACCTTGTGCTGGACAAGCTGGATGAGTTTTTGAGCGAGCGAACCCGGCTGTTTTCCTTCGCTGCCGTCTCCAACGTCTTGGGCACGATTAACCCCGTTTGGGAACTGGTGGATGCCGCCCATCGCGTCGGTGCGCTGGCGATGATCGATGCCGCCCAGTCGGTCCCCCACATGGCGGTCGACGTGCAAGCTCTGGATTGTGATTTTCTGGCCTTCTCGTCGCACAAGATGTGTGGCCCGACCGGCATCGGAGTTCTCTACGGGAAGAGAGAATTACTCCAGGCAATGCCTCCGTTCCTGGGGGGGGGCGACATGATCCGGCGTGTCACCTTCGACGGCTTCCTGCCCAACGACCTGCCGTGGAAATTCGAGGCCGGAACGCCCCGAATCGCCGAGGCGATTGGCTTGGGAGCGGCCGTCGATTATCTCTCGTCATTAGATATGGATGCGGTTCACGCGCATGAACAGGCGGTAACAGGTTATGCGCTGGAGTCTCTGAGCGAGGTCCCCGGCTTGACGTTGCTCGGCCCGCCCGGCGATCATCGAGGGGGATTGGCGGCTTTCACTATTGAAGGACTCCATCCCCACGATATCGCCGAAGTACTGGATAAGGACGGCATCGCCATTCGCGCCGGACACCATTGTGCCATGCCTCTACACCATAGATTGGGGCTTAACGCCTCTGCCCGGGCCAGCTTCTACGTTTACACGACCTTCGAAGAAGTCGATAAACTCACCCGAGCTTTGCATCGGGCGCGGAGCGTATTCAGACTAAACTAGGCGGCCGGCAAGAGCGCCGCTGCGAGGAGGACACCTCATGGACGCCAATATCTACCGCGAACAAATTATCGATCTCTACGAGCACCCATTGAATTTCGGTCACGTGGAAAACCCCGACTTCTCATATGAAGAAGATAATCCTTTGTGTGGTGATGTCATCCGGATTGAGGTGTTGCTCGGAGAGGACCAGCGCGTGACGGAGGTGGCCTGGAGTGGAGAAGGATGCGCGATTAGCCAGGCGGCCGCCTCATTACTGACTGAACAGATCAAGGGCAAAACGCTCGACGAGGTAAAGGCCTTCACGAGCGATCAGTTGCTGGAATTGGTGGGGGTTCCCCTGAGCATGGCTCGCGTCAAATGCGCTTTGCTCTCCCTCAAAGTACTGAAAGCCGGTGCCTATGGCATCCCGGATGCGGGAACAATGCGCCAACATGACTAAGATGATACCTGTTGCGCCGGTGGACGTGCTGCCTCCCGGTTCGCGCCTGCATTTCGAGCTCGAAGAAGAATCAGTCATTGTCCTCAACGTGGATGGTAATTACTATTGCATCGCCGACTTATGCACGCATGATGGCGGCCCGTTGGAAGACGGCGAAGTTGTGGATTGCCAGATAGAGTGTCCGCGCCACGGCGCCCGGTTCGACGTGCGTACGGGCAAAGTGACGCGATTGCCGGCGACAGACCCCATTCCCGTCTTCGCGGTTAAAGTCGAGAATGGGATCATCTTCGTAGAGGAACCTGACCCCTGGTAGTCGGATGATTCTTGCCGCGGGTCGTCTGGCGACACGCCCGGCTGTGAATGGTTGCCTGTGCCAAACATTCGTTGACACCTGCCCACAAATTGCCTACACTTGAGATAATATAGAACAAATTTTCAAGCGGTCGTTGCTTATGCGGCCGATTACACCTGTGCCACCTTATGGAAGTCGGACTAATAAAACAAGTCAATATTGATCAGGAGATGCGCGAATCGTATCTCAGCTATGCGATGAGCGTCATCGTCTCTCGTGCCCTGCCGGACGCACGTGACGGGTTAAAGCCGGTTCAACGACGCATTCTCTATGCCATGTATGACATGGGATTGCGGCCGGATACACCATATAAGAAATCGGCCCGCGTCGTTGGTGAGGTATTGGGCAAATACCATCCTCACGGCGATCAGTCGGTGTATGAGGCGATGGTTCGAATGGCGCAGGACTTCTCCATGCGCTATATGCTCGTGGACGGGCAGGGCAATTTTGGATCGATCGATGGAGATGCGGCCGCGGCCATGCGCTACACTGAGGCGCGCATGTCCCAAATGGGGTTCGATCTTTTAGAGGACATCGAAAAGAATACCATCGATTTCGAGCCGAACTTCGATGACTCGCTGAAAGAACCGAGTGTGATGCCGGCGACTCTCCCTAACCTGCTTGTCAATGGCGCTTCGGGCATTGCCGTGGGCATGGCGACGAGCATTCCTCCCCACAACCTGACGGAGGTCGTGTCGGCGCTGGTCTACATGCTCGATAATTGGAAGGATTTAGACGACATCTCGGTGGGCGATTTGATGCGCTTCATCCAGGGGCCTGACTTTCCGACAGGTGGTCTAATTTCTCGCCATCGTGGACAAGACGATGAGACCGATGTCATCGCCAGCGCTTATGCGACGGGGCGCGGTCGAGTGGTGATGAGGGCGCGCGCCCACATCGAGCAAATGGAGCGTAACAAATCGCGCATCATCATCACCGAAATACCCTATCAGGTCAACAAGACGAATCTGATGGGGCGCATCGCCGACTTGCATCGCGACGGCCGGCTAGAAGGCTTGACCGATCTGCGCGACGAGTCCGACCGGAGGGGCTTGCGCATCATCATCGAGACGACGCGCACGGTCGATGCTGAAGACGTGCTGGCCGATCTGTTTCGCCTGACACCTTTACAATCGACCTTCAGTATCTCGTTGTTGGCTTTGGTGAATAACGAGCCGCGCGTGATGACCCTGAAGCAAGCGTTACGCTTCTATCTTGAGCATCGCTTGGAAGTCATTCGCCGACGCAGCGAATATGATCTAGATCGGGCACGCCAACGGGCACATATTCTGGAAGGCCTGCTCACTGCGCTCGATCATCTGGACGAAGTGATCGCCCTGATTCGCAAGTCACGATCAGCCGACACCGCCAAATCGAACCTCATGGACCGGTTTAAGCTGACCGAGGTTCAGGCCCAGGCGATATTGGATATGCAACTTCGGCGACTGGCGGCGCTGGAGCGCAAAAAGATACAAGAAGAACACAAAGAGAAGCTGGCCCTCATCAAGGAATTGGAGAAGCTCCTGGCGCGTCCCGAGTTAATGCGGCAGCAGATCAAGAAGGAATTGGTCGCGATCAACGAAAAGTTCGGCGACAAGCGCCGTACGCAAATCGTCGATTCGATGGAAGGGGGTGTGCTGACGAGCGCCGGACTTTTGCCGGATGAACAGGGCTGGATCATGATAGGCGAAAAGGGTACCGTATGCCGGACCACCGGCATGACGTTGCCTTCCATGGCTCGCAAACCCGCGGAGCAACCCGCCGTCCTGCTCCAAGCGGGAACGCGTGATATCCTGTATCTATTTTCCGCTGGTGGCCGTGCCGTGGGCTTGCCCGTTCATCGCATCCCTGAGGGCGATGACATCGGCAAGGGCACATCGTGGGCCAACCTGACCCCGTTGGGTCGGGATGATCTTCTGGTCGCTGCTCTGGCACTGCCGGCTGATGGGGAGCGGGAAGGGTATTTATTCCTGACCACGCTTGCCGGGGTGGTCAAGCGTGTTCGTCTGGAAGACTTGCCGGGCGTGACCGCAGATCCGTTTACCGTGATTAATGTGGCCGAGGACGATGCCCTGGGCTGGGCGCGGCTGACCACCGGCGAGGAGGAAGTGATCCTTGCCACCTCCGGCGGTCAGGCTATCCGATTTACCGAGGAAGCGGTGCGGCCGATGGGCCTGCCTGCGTCTGGTGTGTTGGGGATCAAGCTCGACGGCGAGACGGACGGCCTGGTCGGAATGGAGATTGTCAGACCGGACAGTTTCGTGTTTAGCATCACCGATAACGGCTTGGCCAAGGCCACACCCATTGAAGAGTACCCGGTTCAGAATCGTTACGGCCAGGGCGTGATCAATTTGCGCCTGCCCAAAGGTGCGTCAGAAGTTGTGGCGATGACACTTTTGTCGCGCGGCGTGACGCTTATCGTGACCACCAGCGGCGGTGTGATCAAGAAGTTGGGGCTAAGCGATACGATTATCGGTACGCGCAGCGTTAGGCCACAATCGGCCTTGTCTCTGGCAGCCAAAAGCCGGGTTACCGGCCTTGTTGTGCCGGAGGATCGACCACCCAAGGCGACGGACACGGCGGGGCGAAGCAAGAAAGGCGGAAAGAGCAAGAATAAGTAGCTTAATATTTCAGTGGAGTACAATCATGAACTTTCGAGATCGATGGGCAGAGAAGGAAAATGGCGAACGCTTCGTTTTTACAGTAGAGATGCAGCGCCGACTCAGCCAGGCAGGCTTGCCGATTGACCCGGCGGCTTTGGATCAGTTGGGAACTGTGGAGCGCCAATCCCAGCCGACGCGCTACGAAAGAAGGGAGCAGTCAGAGCCTGAGCCACGCGCTCCGGAAAGTTCCTCTCGGTCGGAAGAGCGCTCCTCATCCCCACGGAGCGGAGAGATCGTTGGACCGGAGACGATCCAGATTGATCCCATGACGGGCAAATACGTGGGGCGGGTCAAGTGGTACAACACCAAAAAGGGGTATGGCTTTATCGTTCGCGGCGCGGGCGAGGAGATATTCTTCCATAAGTCGGCCACCGTAGGCGAAGTAGAAGAGTTCGATGAGGGCCAGTGGATACTCTACGACGTGGAGACAACGGCCAAAGGGCCGGAGGCCACCGACGTAGAGCCTTATTTGGGAGAGCCGCTGGAGTGACCTGCCGGATAACTTTACTTGGGCGCGCCGCCCTGAACCAGTCGCGGATCAAGCGCGTCACGCAGGCCGTCCCCCAGCAGATTAAACGCCAGCACTGTGGTCATGATGGCTAGGCCGGGAAAGAAGACGAGATGTGGCGCACTGAATACCTGATTGCGCTCGATTGCCAGCATGGAGCCCCATTCCGGCGTGGGGGGCTGTGCGCCAAGTCCGATGAAGGACAGGGCGGCTGTGTCCAGAATGGCGGTAGCGATGCCTAGTGTCGCCACGACGATGAGAGGAGGCAGTGAGTTGGGCAGGATGCGGCCGAAAAGGATGTGCCAGTTGCTGGCCCCCAGCGCCCGCGAAGCCTCTATAAAAGCCATCTCGCGCACGGACAAGACGCTCGCGCGCGTGACGCGCGCATAGGCGGGAACACTGATAATCGCAATCGCCAACATGGCGTTCGTGAGGCCCGGCCCCAATACACTGACGATGGCAATAGCCAGCAGCAAGAAGGGGAAGGCCAGTACGACGTCGAGCACGCGCATAATGACGTTATCGGCCCATCCACCGAAGAAACCGGCTATTGCACCCAGCAGCGTGCCGGTGATGACGGCAAAGCCCACGGTTAGAAGACCTACGTAGAGGGACACCCGAGTGCCGTAAATGATGCGGCTGAACACATCGCGAAAATTACCGTCGATTCCCATAATATGCTGAGGGCGATCCGAAGGGCATCCCAGGATGTGGATACATGGTCCTTCGCGTTTGCCTACGGCTTCGATGCCGATGAGCGGCTTCTCGGGGTCGTACGGCGCGATTAACGGCGCAAAGACGGCGCTGATGAGCAAAATCGCCAGCAGGATTAAACCGATGAGGGCGGAACGTTGTCGAAACAGTCGCCGGAAGGTTAATCGCCACAAACTATTGGCGCGATAGTCATCGATATTCCCCACATGCGCGTCGTCGAGTGGTAAGGTGGCTACGGGTTTGGTTGGCTCGGTCACGATTGACATGGGGCTTAGTCCAGTTGTACGCGCGGATCCAGGACGGCGTATGACAGGTCGACCAGTAGGTTAACGAGCACATAGCCGATGGCGATGACCACCACGAAACCCTGGATAATCGGATAATCGCGGGCAGTGATAGCTTCGTAGAGGCTGCGACCCACCCCCGCCAGCCCGAAGATAGTTTCCGTCAGGATGGCGCCGCTAAGGACAAGGCCGAACTGGAGACCGATGATGGTGACGATGGGCAATAGCGCGTTCCGGAAGGCATGTTTCATGACCACGGCCCGCTGCCGCAACCCTTTCGCCTTGGCCGTGCGCACATAATCCTGTCCCAGTACCTCCAGCATGGACGAGCGGGTCATGCGGGCGATGATAGCCAGAGGGATGGTCGCTAGCGCAACGGCCGGCAAGATGAGATGGCGGATCGCGTCGCCCAACACTGCCCAATTGCCCGTAATGATTGAGTTGAAGATGTAAAATTTACTAAGGAAATCGGCCAGCCCGGCGCGAAATGTGCCGGCTGTTATTTGCCAGCCATAAACTTCGTAAAACGGAATGGGGTTGACGCCGGGAGAGAGCCGGCCGCTGGGCGGCAACTGGAACGGCGTGTCCTTCAGAAGCAGGGCGAACACGTAAGCCAGCATGAGGCCCAGCCAAAAGACGGGCATCGAAACGCCGATGTTGGCCCCGATCATCGTGATCACGTCCAATGGTGAGTTTCGGCGCAACGCCGAGATGATTCCTAACGGTATTCCCACGGATACGGCAATGAGCACCGCCGTAACACCTAATTCAATGGTCTGGGGCAGGCGCTCGATGAGTATCTCCAGTACCGGCCTTTTAAAGCGGATAGATTCGCCGAAATCACCGCGCAACATGTCACGGGCGAAGATGACGAACTGGGTGGAGAGCGGCTTATCCAGGCCCTTTTCTGCGTTGAAAGTGGCGCAGATGGCCGGCGTGGCCTTTTCGCCAAACATGGCGGTGCAGGGTTCGCCGGGGATGGCTCGCGCCAGCAAAAACGTGACGATCAAAACACCAACGATGACGGGTATGGCCGCTATAAGACGGCGGATAGTATATTGGGTCACATGGGCCTCTTGATCGTTTCTGCTATGTAATTATTTTTAATCGATCAGGCGGGATGGATAACGTTGCCATCCATCCCGCCTGAATTAACTGCTAAACGTCTAGCCGGGAATGCCCAGCGTGACTTACTCCGCCGGAGGAGCGTTCAGGAACGGCCCCCAAAGCGCTGAGAAGTACGAGAACGCGCCGGTATTGCCGACGTGCAGCGGGTTCGCCGCGTCCCACTGGACAGCGTAGGACAAGACGACGTCATTGGCGTCCAGCGTCGAGCCGTCGTGGAAGGTGACGCCTTCGCGCAGATGGCATGTCCAGACCGTCAGGTCCTCGTTCGCATCGCAACTGGTCGCCAGCGACGGCTCAACAGCCGTGCCGCCGACTTCGTAGGCCAACAGTGCTTCGGTGACCTGCTCGCAAGCCCGCAGCGATTCGCCGTCGGTCTCGTCGGCGCAGTAGAGGCTGATCGGTTCGGCGTTCTGCATCCAGACGAAGGTGTCCTTGCCGGGATCCATCTTGGCGAAGGACTCATTGCCCAGCGGGCTGACGTGCGGACTTGAAACCGAGGCCAGATAGGCCACACCAGAGCCACCGTGGGCGATGGGAACCATCGGCACGTGTTGCTTAATCAGGTTGTTGGCCTGCTCGTACAACGGCGCGCGGGCATCATCGCCGGCCAGGGAAGCAGCTTCCGAAAGCGTATCGGTGATGTCGCCGAACTGGTCGCCGAACTGGGCCGAAGAGCTAACGCCGAAGTGATAGTCGAGGAAGTTGGTCATGTCCGGATAGTCAGCGCCCCAACCCAGCAGGTGGAGGCCTTCAAGCTGGCCGGCGTCGGCTGCTTCCAGAAATGCGCCGGATTCCATAACGTTGATGTTAGCCGTGATGTTGAGATTCTCAGCCAACTGGGCCTGGATATCCTGGGCCACGATGTTGGGGTCGGGCAAATAGCCACGGACCACGTCGCGGTAGGCGATTTCGGTCTCAAACCCGTCCGGGTAACCAGCCTCGGCCAACAGGGCGCGAGCGGCTTCGGGATCGAATTCATACCATTCCTCGCCGGCGCAGCCGTTGGGGATGGCGCACGGGGTGAAGTGGGTGGCGACTTCCGAGCCGGGCGGATAGAAGTTATCGACAATGCGCTGCCGGTCGATGCCCATAGCAATAGCCTGGCGAACCATCTCGTTGTCGAACGGCGGGTATGTGTTGTTCATGCCGACGTAAAAGACGTTCAGTGCCGGGCGTTCCAGCAGTTGGAGGTTCGGGTCGCCGGCGATCGTCTCGAAGTCATCCGGGCCGGGGTTGTCGATGCCGTCAACCGTACCCGATTGCAGTTCGAGCAAACGCGCTGCCGACTCGGTCTGCCAACGGAAGACCAGCGTATCGGCGAACGCAGCGTCGCCCCAATAGTTGGGATTCTTGGTCATGACCAATTCTTCGCCGCGGTTCCACTGGCTTATCATGTAGGGGCCGGTGCCGATTGGGTTCTCGAGCAGTTCCGGGGTCCCACCCATTGCTTCCAGATGCTCGGACGGCTGAATGGCAAACGAGGTAAATGCAGCCTTCGACGGGAAAGCCGGGTCCGGCTGGCAACGGGTGAACTGAACGGTCAGTTCGTCAATGGCGGCGATTTCCTTGAAGGCGTTGCCCGGAGCCGGAGGACAAAAATCGTCCGGGGCGGTGACGACCATCATATCGGCCATTGGCTCTTCCGGCGCCGGCTCGGCCGTTGCTTCTTCGCCGCCGGCGATTTCAGTGGCCGCCGCTTCAACGGTCGGCGCGATTTCCTCGACGGCCGCTTGGACCGTCGGAGCAAGCTCGGTCGCCGCGGCTGCCAACGTCGGCGCTACCTGGTCCACCGCATCCTGGATATCACCACTCGTTGCCGTACAGGCAGTGATGACCAGGGCAGCGATGAGCAGGAGGCCCATCACCAGTAAAATTCTGCTTTTCTTCATCTCTTTCTTTCTCTCCTTGCGTAACTTGGGCTAAATCAACCCTATAAGGGATAGTAGAATAGCAATGATGATCTTAAAACGCAAGAGATTGCGTGAAGAGTGGCAAACTGGTGACAGAAAAGAGTGACGTTGGGATGAGGAGCTCTCACCCGCAGGTAAGTGATTTTTGAAGTTGTTTGAATCACGCGCATGAGGGCGGTATTGCGAGTATAATAGGCGTTATGAAAAATCGGGAAGTCGTCGATATTTTCAACAATGTGGCTGACATGCTGGCTATCCGGGGCGACCAGATTCATCGCATCCTGGCCTATCGCAAGGCGGCCGAGAGCATTGAAGCGCTGGGCCGCGACATCAACATCGTCTATGCCGAGGGCAAGTTGACCGATATTCCTGGCATTGGGGAGACGTTGGCGGCCAAGATCGAGGAAATGCTGAAAACCGGTCGTCTCGAATTTTACGATAAGCTGGCTCGTGAAATACCCCCATCGCTAGTCGAAATGTTGCGCGTCGAAGGGCTAGGGCCAAAGCGGGTCAAGCAGATCCATGAAGTGTTGAAGGTTGAGACCATCGAGCAGTTGACCGCGGCCGCCCGCGAAGGCAAATTGCGCGACTTGCCCGGGCTGGGCGCAAAATCCGAGGCCAAACTGCTGGCGGCCATCGAAGCTCTTTCCCGTCATGGCGATGCACGGGTATCACTGGGCGTTGCCTGGCCGATTGCGCGACAGATGCTGGCCGAGTTGTCAGAGGTGCCGGGGGTCGTGCGGGCCGCCGTTGGGGGTTCGTTGCGCCGGATGCGAGACACAATCGGTGACATCGATCTGCTCGTGGCCGCCGATTCGCCCGAGGCCGTCATGGATCGGTTCGCCGCGTTGGAGAACGTCGAATCTGTGGCCGGGCGTGGGCCGACCAAGACCAACGTCATCCTTCTCAACGGCTTGGGGGTCGATCTGCGCGTGCTGCCCGTGGAACGGTGGGGCACGCTGCTCAACTATTTCACTGGAAGCAAGGCCCACAACGTCAAGCTGCGGGAGTTGGCTCTCAAGCGCGGCTACAGTCTCAACGAGCATGCTTTTACCCCGCTGGCTGGTGGATCGGAGATTCTTTGCGCGACCGAGGAAGCGGTTTATGAGCAGCTTGGCCTGACCTACATCTCGCCTCGCCTGCGTGAAGATCATGGTGAGATCGAGGCCGCCGCCGCCGGCACCTTGCCCAACCTCATCACAACCGAAGAACTTATTTCCGATCTGCACATGCATACCACCTGGTCGGACGGCACGCTGAGCATACTTGACATGGCCCGTGCCGCCCGCGATCGAGGGCTTAAGGCTGTAGTCATCACCGACCATTCCTATAGTCTGGGGATCGCCAATGGCCTGTCCATCGAACGGCTACGTGAGCAAGCGGCCGAAGTGCGCGCGGTCGACCGGGAATTAGGTTCAGACATTCGAGTCTTGCATGGTACAGAGATGGAAATTCGCGCCGATGGGTCCCTCGATTTTCCGGATGAGGTGCTGGCCGAGGTGGACATCGTGATCGCCAGTCTCCATACGGCTCTCGGTCAACCGAAGGAGCAGATCACGCAGCGCCTGGTGGGAGCCATTCGCAATCCGCACGTGGACATCATCGGTCATCCGACCGGGCGGCTGCTGCCCGACCGCGCCGGGGCGGATCTGGACATGGATGCCGTCTTGGCCGCGGCGGCCGAGACCGGGAGCATCCTCGAGATCAACGCCAACCCGGCGCGCCTGGACCTGCGGGATATCCACGTGCGCATGGCTGTAGAACGGGGTGTGAAGCTGGCTATCAATACCGATGCACACAGGGCGGATGAGCTGTCTCTGTCGCACTACGGTGTGGCGACTGCGCAGCGTGGCTGGGCTACGGCCGTCGATATTGTTAACACGTGGCCTGTCGAAGACCTTATTCAATATGTGCAAAACAAGGTCAAATCAGACTGACCCTTATAACGATGCCAACTGCCGCGTACAGTGTCATGACTAACCCGCCGCCGATAAATACTGATGAAGCTCTAGATCTGCAGATGATGGCTATTCTTGGCGGATTGGCCTCCCATAACACCTACCCGCCGGATACGATCCTGACTCACCAGGGCGAAACCGAGCAAACGTTTTACGTCATCGAGAGCGGTTGTGTCGTCGTCGTGCGATATATGGAAGACGGTAAGGAGCGGATTCTGGCTACGCTAGGCCCGCGACAGACCTTTGGCGAGATGTCTTTGCTCGATGACAATCCACGACTGGCCACTGTCAAGACGCTAACCCAGTCATCCCTCCTGGAGATCACCGCGGAGAAGTTTCGTGAAGTGCTCCAGGAAGACCCCGACCTGGCACTGCACATTACGCGTCGCATCCTGGCAAATTTACGTCGCCTGGATCAGGTCGCCATTCAGGATTTGCGCACGAAGAATGAACTGTTGCAACAGGCTTATCACGATTTGCAGGCGGCGCAATTGGTGCTGGTCGAAAAGAAAAGGCTGGAGAGGGAGATGGAACTGGCGGCCGAGATGCAGCGCAACCTGCTGCCGTCTGTCCTGCCACAGTATGATGATTTTCGGTTTGACGCCTACCTGGCACCGGCGCGTCACGTTGGGGGAGATCTGTTCGACGTGCGCGCACTCGATGCGGAGCACGTCGCCCTGTTGATTGCCGATGTCGCCGATAAGGGCGTCCATGCCGCCCTGATGATGGCTGTGACGCGCACCCTGTTCTTTCAGGAGACGATGCGGTCGCTTTCCCCCCGCGAGGTGGTCTATGCCGTTCACCAGGGACTGCTTTCGATAGGGGGTGATGGTCATGAGGGTTATGGCATGGATGCATTCGTCACGGCGTTTTATGCCGTGCTGCACCGGCCGACGGGCCGCCTTCGCTACGTGCGTGCGGCGCAGGATAAACCCCTTTGGCTGCGTCCCGGCAAACGCCCCGTTTCTCTGTCTGGTGACGGGCGCTTCCTGGGTATGATCGACGGACTGATTCTGCAGGAACATGAGATTATTTTACAGTCGGGGGATAAACTCCTTTTGTTCAGCGATGGCGTTCCCGATCAACTCAACGAGCGGGACGAAGTTTTTGGTCTGGAGAGATTAAAAGACGCCTTCCTGGAGGCTTCTGGCGAGAAGCCCGAGGGGCGGTTGTCATTTCTGACCCACAAAATCGAGCAGTGGCGTGGAGCAGCTCCCGCCTTCGATGACGTCACGATGCTTCTGGTCGAAGCCCTAGGAGCTTAGGATTGGTCTGCCTGCCCTATTGCCCAGACATCTAATCAATTATGACTTCGAATCAAACCCCAAAACGTTCAAAATCCCCAGGTCGACGCGAGCAGATTCCTTGGGCGTGGTTAGGACTGGGAATTATGGTGACCGTGGCGGGCTTGATCGTCCTGTCCTGGTTGCTGGGCGATTTTCTGACGCAGCCGCCCGAGGAGACGGCCGAGGGTCAAGGCCCGATCATCATTCAATTGACGGCCCCGCCCCTGCCCACGCCCACTATCTCGCTGAATCCACCTACACCAACCATTGCGCCGACAGCGACGACGGCCGCCACTCCCGATTTGTCCGTTGCTCCTTCCGAGTTGACCATCGGTTACTATTCCCAGGTGGTTGACACCGGCGGGGTGGGGGTTACCATTCGTAATGGGCCGAGTACGGCTAATCTCATTGTGGTCGTGGCCGCCGAAGGGTCGAAGCTTCTCTTATTGGAAGGGCCAACGGCCGGAGGTGACTATCAATGGTGGCGCGTTCGCCTGCCCGACGGTACGGAGGGCTGGGCTGCCGGAGACTTCCTGACCCCCTCCGCTGCCCCCTGAGTTCGCGGGTTATTCGATCTAAACTACTTCTTGAGGTAGTTCTCTGAATCCTCCGACGAGTTTCAACAAGCATTGATAATGACTCCAGAAGAACGTATTCAACAGCTTCGCATAGAGATTAACCATCATCTGTATCGCTATCACGTCCTGGACTCACCAATTATCAGCGATGCCGAGTACGACGCTCTGTATCATGAATTGCAGGCGCTCGAAGCAGAACACCCTGAGTTGGTGACGCCAAACTCGCCTACGCAACGAGCAGGGGCACCGCCCTCTGACGCCTTTCGCAAGGTGGCCCATCCGACCCCAATTTTAAGCCTGATGAACGCCTTTGACGCCGAGGACTTGCTGGCCTGGCGCACGCGAATCGGCCGCTTGTTGCCGGAAGAGGTTGATCTCGATTACGTGGTTGAGCCAAAACTGGACGGATTGACTGTCGTGCTGACCTATCGGGAGGGGCGATTTGTTCTGGGAGCGACCCGCGGTAACGGGATTGTCGGCGAGGACGTGACCGTCAATCTGCGCACCCTTCGCTCCGTTCCGAAGCGCATACCCGTAAATCCCGGAAGTACTCTGGCTGTGCCGGACTATCTAGTGGTTCGTGGCGAGGTGTTTATTCCCCTGGACAAGTTTGAGGAGCTTAATACGGAGCGCGCGGCGGCGGGCGAAGCGATTTATATGAACCCACGCAATACGGCCGCGGGATCACTGCGTCAGCTTGACCCATCAAAGACGGCCGAGCGCCCATTACGACTGTACTGTTACGACATCGTTGCCGCCGAGGGCGGTGCGATTCCCATGAATCAATGGGAGCGGCTGGCATACTTGCAAGAGCTAGGCTTTCCCGTTTCACCCGACAACCGACAGTGTCGCGATCTGGAGACGGTAATTGCGACCTATAACGACTGGATCTCACGACGCGACCGGATTAACTATGAGGTAGATGGGGCGGTAGTCAAAATAAATGATCGTCAGATCGCCGATAGCCTCGGATTTGTCGGCAAGGACCCGCGCGGAGCCATCGCCATGAAGTTTCCGGCTCGAGAGAAGACCACCCGTCTGATCGATCTGCAAGTGAACGTCGGTCGTACGGGGGTGTTGGCTCCCAATGCCGTATTGGAACCCATCGAGATCGGTGGGGTGATCGTTCGCAACGCGACCCTCCACAATTTTGATGAAATCGCTCGCAAAGATATTCGCATTGGCGATCGGGTGTTGGTGAAAAGGGCAGGAGACGTTATTCCTTATATTGTAGGCCCGATTACAGAGGCTCGAGACGGCAGCGAACGGCCGATCGAGCCGCCGACGCATTGCCCGTTTTGCGGCGAAAGCGTGGTTCAGTTGCCGGGCGAGGTGGCAATTTACTGCGAGAACGCTTCCTGTCCGGCTCAATTAATTCGTCGTGTCGAATACTTCGTCAGCCGTGGAGCGATGGATATCACAACGTTCGGCACTCAGACCGCCGAACTGCTGTATCAAAAAGGCCTTATCCATGACGTGGCCGACATTTATACCCTTCGCAAGGAAGACTTGCTTGAGCTGGAGGGTTTCAAGGACAAAAAGGTGGACAACCTGCTAACCGGAATCGAGGCCAGCAAGGAGCGACCGGCCGACCGTCTACTGACAGCCCTGGGCATTCGCTTCGTCGGCAATGTGGTCGCCTCGTTGCTCATACAGGCCTTGGGCAGCATCGACGTCATCGCCACAGCCTCTCAAGAAGAGCTGGAGCAAATTGATGGGATTGGTCCCCAGACGGCATTGTCCATTAAAGTCTGGTTCGAGAATGAACACAATCAGACCGTGATCGCTAAGTTGCGAGCGGCCAGCCTGAATTTCTCTACGGGGCGAGAGATATCATTATCGGGCTCGTCGACGCTGAGGGGTCTGACGTTCGTCATTACCGGTACTCTCCCCACGATGTCTCGCGATGAGGCGGCGACACTCATAGCGCAACACGGCGGCAAGGTCTCCGGCTCGGTCAGCAAAAAAACGGATTATCTAGTGGCTGGAGAGGCGGCCGGCAGCAAACTGGCTAAAGCCACGGAGCTTGGCATCACTATTATTGATGAGGCTGGACTGAAGAGATTGATGGCTGATGAATAAGCGGCTGTCACGATCCCTCGTTTTTTATCAAGTGCCGGTCAGGTGAGCCATGGCCGAGTTTTTCAACGTCCTGCCGCCCGACGAGGCCCGCCGCCTTTTCCTGCAGCACATTCGCCCGCTTGGGGACACGGAAACATTGCCGGCGCTCGCTGCGCTGGGGCGCATCACGCACGATGCAATCGTAGCGCCCCATTCTTTGCCGACCTTTCGGCGCAGCACGATGGACGGGTATGCGGTCCGCGCTACCGATACCCATGGGGCGGGCGAAAGCCTGCCGGCGCTGTTGCAGGTCATTGGCGAGGTCCCGATGGGCCGGGCGGCCAGTTACGTCCTGAATACGGGGCAAGCCGTTGTCATCCACACGGGAGGGATGCTGCCGGACACGGCCGATGCGGTCGTCCAAATTGAGCACACCCAAATCGTCGGTGGCCTGAATCCAGCTCAGTTTCCCTACGAAATCGAGGTTGGGCGTTCCGTGGCTTGCGGGCAAAACGTGATCCAGATCGGCGAGGACGTCGCGGCGAATACCGAAATATTGCCGGCTGGCTCCCGCCTTCGCCCGCAGGATGTTGGCGGCTTGCTGGCCCTTGGGATTGGGCAGGTGGTGCTTGTGCGCCAGCCGCGAGTGGCAATTATCTCTACTGGCGATGAGGTCGTCCCGCCGGATACGCCTCTCGGCCCCGGTCAGATTCACGATATCAACAGTTATACGATTGCCGGCCAAGTCTTCCAGGCGGGGGGGGAGGCCGAGATCATGGGGATTGTGCCGGATGATTTGCCAGCGCTTGGCGCGGCCGCCGCGCAAGCGCTGGCAAAGGCCGATATGCTGGTTATTTCGGCCGGATCCTCTGTCAGCGTCCGCGACCGAACAATCGAGGTCATCGAAGCTCTCGGACAGCCGGGCGTCTTGCTCCACGGCGTGGCCACCCGCCCCGGCAAACCGACGATCCTCGGCGTTGTCGATGGCAAGCCGGTGCTGGGCCTGCCGGGCAATCCTGTTTCAGCCATGGTCCAGTTCGTCATGTTCGGGGTGCCCGCAATCTATCGGTTGCAAGGGGTGTCACGAGCCGATATCAAAGAGCGGCTTTGGGCCAGGCTGGAGCAGAACATCGCCAGTGCCAGCGGTCGTGAGGATTACATCCCCGCGCGATTGGTCGATGCCGGGCAAGGGATGCTTGCCGTACCCATATTTGGCAAGAGCAATCTCATCTACACCCTCGTTCAGGCGGACGGCTTGATCAAAGTGCCGCTTAATGTGGGGGGATTGATCGCTGGCGATCTGGTAGAAGTTTTATTATTGTAAGATAGTACTGGACCACTCAAGGCAGATCGGCCGCACAGCGAAAGCCTATAGTCTTGTCGGAATTATCCGGACTGGAAGGAAACCGGATGGCCGTGGCAGTGAAGTTGCCCGTGTCGAACCACGAACCCCCGCGGACGGTTCGATCCTCGCCGGTTTCCGGCCCGGTCGGGTTAGCCTCGGCCGACATCTCATAATAGGCCGGATCGTACCAATCCGCGACCCATTCCCATACATTCCCGGCCATATCGTAAAGGCCATAGGCGCTGCGACCGTTTGGGAATGAGGCGACCGGAGCCGTTCCTGCAAAGGTATCGTCGTAGTCGCCGGCCGCTTGCGGTTCACTACAGGCCGCATCACAGAAATTCAGCGCCTGCCCATCGAATTCATCCCCCCAAGGGTATCTTCGCGCCACAGCCTCGGTGTCATCCCAGGCAGCCGCCTTTTCCCATTCGGTCTCCGTTGGCAGACGCGCCTCGCGCCATTGGCAAAACGCAGCCGCGCCATACCATGTAGCGCCAGTCACGGGATGGCGGGCTAATCCCTCAGGAGCCTGCCAGATTCCATTTTCTAACGTTAATTGGCTTTGCTCAGGATCAAGACAAATATGCCCATCGCAATTCGTGCCCGACTGATTCAGGAATTCGATGAAAGCATCGTTGGTCACTTCGTGGGCGTCGATATAGTAGCGCCTGAGCAAGACGGTGTGGATCGGTTCCGAGGCGCGGAACCAATCGCTCTGGCAACCCTCCCGAAACAGGCCGCATTCCGCCGCCATGTCGTCGGCAGAAGCGCCCATTTGGAAAAATCCACCGGGAATCAAGATCATGGAACCGCCGGTTACCTCGACCGACTCAGCGATTGATACACGAGTGGGCGTCGCCATCGGAGCAGGTGTCTGGGTCGAGGTTGGGGACGGGGACGACGTAGGCCCCGACGTGGGGACATCGGTGGGAAGTGGAGCAGGTGTCACTATAGTTGTGGGGGAAGACACGGCTGTTGGCAAGGCGGCGACCGAGGAAGGGACTTCCGGCCGGGTGACAATTTCTTCCGCGAATGCTACGCCTTCAGGGGTTAAGTCGTCGACAAAGGTTAGCGTAGAAAGTGGTTGAGCTTTCGATGTCGCGATGACCGCGGGCACATTAGTGCTCAAGGCTCTCGCGTTGGCAACAGTCGTCGCTCCCCAGGGCTCAAGCGTGGCTTCGAATTCCACGGCCATTGTTGCCACGGCCGCGGCCACCTCATCGCGCGTACAGGCGGTTTGCGCCAGACACACAGCGACGATGAAGCAAAATACAGCCCAAGCCAAACCTCTCTTTCCCAGAGCTTTTTGCGGACGATAGGTTGACATCGAACTTCCCCAGCAGACTTAACAGTTGACGGACGAACTTGGGGCAATGGTGAAAACGCGGGCCGGATGAATTCGCTCCATGCCGGCCCGCGCCAGAAACGTGAAATCAGATTAACGGACCTGATCCGGATCCCAGTGAATCTCGGTCAGATTATTGCAATCATCCGTGTCGTGGGCCTTGAAGTCTTCAGGGCGCGCATTACACCAGTTGTAGAAACCGTTCTCGGTATTCGGAGTTCCATCAGCGGCCACAATGCTGATGTCGTCGATGACGAACATCGTCCAGCCCATAAATTCGGGGAACTTGCGGCCGACCATCACGTGGAAGTATTGTCCGGGAGTGATGGTGACGGTTTCGTCGCGGCCGACGTAGTTGCACACGCCGTCGCCGTTGGGGCAAACGAATTGATCGGGGAATAGCTCGCGCCAATCGGTGACCTCGGAAGGATTGGCCGAATCGCTGATTGCGTACCAGGCCACGCTGTTATAGGGGCCGGTCTTTCCATCGGAAAAGGCAGTCGTGCTAATGCTAACGTAGTAAAGCCCGGCGGCAGGGATGCGGGTCAACTGCTGGTAAGCGCCGGCATAATAGCCGCCCTCTTTCGCGCCGGAATGCTGGATAAACCAGCCCATCGCATTATTGATGCCCTCGGGGTTGGCCGGCAACGCCAGATCTACTTCACTCAGTCGACCGGCCGTCCATCCCGCTTTGTTATCGCGCCAGAACGTCCACGGGTCAGCCGGGCCAAGCGTCGTGCCCCACTGGGTAAACGCACCGTTATCTACCAAGCTGTTCGTCGTTGCCTGGGCCTCGCGATCCACGGTATCCTGTATGGTGTACTCGCTCCAGGTATCGTCCGTCGAGGTGTAGGTGACGACGAGTTCGGCGAAAGCGCTGGCAGTCAGGGCCAGAACCAACAGTACGCCAAGTAAAATTGCCAATCTCGGTTTAGTCATTGTTCAAATGTCTCCTTATTACCTAATTTATGCCTAGATCCAATACGTGTATGTGTGAATTGAAATCTTCCAGTATTCAAGTTCCTCCTTACTCCACACCATGTTGAAAAACCAGTTTGAGAGAGGATTGGCTTTTTCTCTCCCCACTTTGTATCACAAGTTATCAGTCACATGCGTGAATCAGATGTTAATAATGAGTAGCGAGGGAGAAAGCCGAGGTTGGTTTTCCATAGATAGTGGGGCTAAATCCGCGGCTACCCGCCTCTCTGTCAGAGAGATATAATCCACTCTATGGTGGATAAATTACCTCTGATCAGTCAGGTCCATTTTGAACAGACGCCGGAGAGACTGAAGATCGTGATTCCGGCCGCGCGAAACTGGGCCTATCTCACTCTTTATTCGATATTGATGCTGATGTGGCTGGTCATGATAATCGGGGGCGCCATTTACTTGGTGCAGACGCTTTTCTCGGGGCAGAGCTATCGCTTTGTCTTCGCCATTATGATCTTCATCCTGTTGGCGATACTGTTGCGCTTTGGCCGCTTTCTGGGTCGTCAGTGGGCACAGTACCTCAGTAATCGCGAGGTAATCTTTATCAATCAGGAGGAGCTGATTGTGCGCCGCCCTGTGTCAATATGGGGAAACACCGACGTCTACGACATCGAGCACGTATCGCCTATTTACGAGGCCGAAGAACCGGAGACGCTGGCATTTGACTATGGCTATCGTCACGTCTATTTCGGTGGGGGTATCACTGCTGAGGCGCGCCAGGCATTGCAACAGTTTCTCAACCGCACCTACTTTCCGGCAAAGGGATGACACACTTTCTGGGCAAGTCTATTCAAGAAAATCCAAGTCCTTGCTCGTGAACAGGGTGGCGGCTACCAGGAAGAGGATCGCGCCATAGAGGATCAGGACCGCCGGAGCCAGGGCTTGGGACGGCGTAAAACCGCCGGCAAACACGGCGTCGGTCATGGCGCGAAAGGGCCAAAAGATGATACCGGCAACATTTGCCAACCCCGTGAGTGGTGATTCAAAGGCCCACGCGGCCGCGTTGCCGGCCAGATCTGAGAACCACAAGAGATTGACCCGGCTGAACAGATTCGACAGATCGTTAAAGCGGTCGGAAAACCAGATGTCCGGGCTGCCGGCCGCGCTGTTCAGGATGAGAGCCACCGCCAGCGTTCCAAACAGAATGACGCGCGACCATCCGGCGGTCACCAAATCGGTGGCGTGTATTGCCAGAACCGCGGCCAACAGATTGATCGATCCCCAGAGAGGGGGAATAGTGAGCACACGAGCCATGGTGAGTTCCGGGCCGCGAATGAGCGCCAGACCAGCGACCAGGAATTGCAAGATCGTGCCCAGCAGCAATGCGCTCAATAAGACAGCCACCAGATACTCGACGCGACTGGGCAACCGCACCAGCATAGGATAATTCTCCATCCGACCGGCCTTCGAGCTGACCGCCAGAGTTGCCATGAAGGTGACTCCTGCCCCCAACGCGCCCACTAAAATTATATAATTTTCAACGTCAGGCGTGCCCTGGCCGGGTGGGAAGAAGATGGCCCAATAAATGAGGCTGAGTATTAGAAGAATAAGACCTGTCAGCGAGAAAAAAACGGCCTTGGAGAAATAGCCTGTCAAAATCAGAATACGGCGAATCATTGGACAGCCTCGGAATAAATTTCGGCCAACGTGATGCGACGCTGCTCAACCTTCACGATGTCGTAACCTTGATTGATCAAAATAGATAGAATTTGCCGGCGCATACTGATGGCTTCATCGCGCAAAATCACCTCGGAGCCTTCGACGACGATGTTGGGGTGGACCATTTGCAAGAGGGGCTTTGCGCCGTCGAGTGGACGATCTACTTGAATGGCCACGTGCGGCCGAAGGGTTAAGGCCTCGGCCACGGGACTGCGGTAAAGCACCCGGCCGTCTTTCAGGATAATCAGATAGGTGCAAACGCGCGTCACTTCGTGCAACTGATGACTCGACATGAGGATCGTCTTTCCGGCGGCGCGCAGCTCCTCGATGTAGGTTTGCATTTCTTCCTGGCCGGCCGGATCAAGCCCACTCGACGGCTCATCGAGTAGCAACAGGTCGGGATCGCCGATCAATGCCTGAGCCAACCCCAGACGCTGGCGCATGCCCTTGGACAAGGTCTTGATTTGCTTGTTGGCTGCGGCCAGCAGGTTTACCCGCGCCAGACTTTCCAGGACGACGTTATCCTTTTGCACCCGACCGACATTGCACAGACCGGCGATCATTTCCAGATATTGGCTGACGACCAGATCGCCCGGAAAGACCAATCGCTCCGGTTTGAACCCGACGGAGGGCCATCTCGCTGGATGATTGGTTGCCGTGATTTTTCCACTACTGGGGGAGATGAGGCCGGCCACGAGCTTGATAAAGGTCGTTTTGCCGGCCCCGTTGGGGCCCAGAAGACCGACTACTTCACCTTGTGGAATGGTCAGGGTGATGTCTTTAAGCGCTGTCAGCGAGAAATAATTTTTGGAAACCTGGTTGAATTCAATCACGCGACGATCCGATTGGTATCATGAAGGGAGTATATTTTTAATTTCGTTCGAGTTTATCACAGTGTCAAGCCATAGCAATTCCACATCTGATCATTAAACTTTCCTCGGCGAAACTAGACGGAGCAAGGTCAAGCGGGTATAATTTCGTGTTCGTTGGCAAATCCCCGGCTCGGCCGGAACTAGAGGAAATACTTTAAACATGAGCTTGCAACCCTGGGCGCCTTATTTAAGCATCATCCTGATTATTCTCGGCATTGCCCTGACCGCGCTGGTACTTATTCAGTCGAAAGGTCAGGACCTCGGTGGTTTTTTGGGCGGCGGCGGTGGTGATAGCGGTGCTTTTCGCACGCGGCGAGGCGTGGAAGTGGTTCTACATCGTTTGACCATCATCATCGCGGTGCTCTTCTTCGTCTTCACACTGCTGGCCTTCATGGCTTGGGGACAAGTCGTCTAGCAAGAGAACACACTGCTGGTCCCAATCACATGAGACCCGATATTCGCTGGCAGCTGCTGCTGGCGTTAACAGGGTTGGCCTTGGTATTGATGTTATTGTCCTACCAAGTCCAATCCGCCTCTTTGTGCACGGTGAGCGTGCCCGCCTCGGGAGGCACGTTCGTAGAAGGAGTGGTCGGCCGGCCCTCCACACTGAACCCCCTGCTGAGCGATCCATATCCTGTCGATCGGGAAATCGATAACCTGATCTTTGATGGTCTGGTGCGCTATGATGAGCGCGGCAACGTCGTGCCGGCATTGGCCAAGGAGTGGATTGTCAGTGACGATGGCCTTACCATCACGTTTACACTTTACGAAGATAGAGTGTGGCACGACGGACAACCGGTTACAACGGCCGATGTAGCCTTCACTTATGGCCTGATGCAGGATGAGGCTTTCCCCGGTTCGGCCAGCCTAAAAACATTGTGGCAGTCAGTCACTATCAATGTGATTGACGATACCACCATCTCGTTTACCCTGTCCCAGCCCTATTCACCCTTTTTCGAAGCAACAACACGCAGCATCTTGCCCGTTCATCTTCTGGAGGGTGTGGACGTGGCCAAACTGGCTACGCACTCTTTTAATCAAGCGCCGGTGGGCACGGGGCCGTTTATGGTGCAGTCCGGTCAAGAGTGGCAAACCACGGGGCGCTTGCGCCTGGCACCCAATCCGAATTATTGGCGCGAAGGTGCCCAACTGACAGACATCGAGTTCCGATTCTTCGCCGACGAGGCGCAGTTGATTGCTGCTTTCCGGGCGGGCGAGATTCAGGCGGTGAACGGCCTGTCACCTACCCAACTCCCCGAAGTCATCAGCGAGGCCGATTCACGAATTTTCACATCGATTGCGCCGCGATATTCTGCCCTCTTTTTTAACTTGAGTGAATCAGGGTCGCTTGCCTTGCAGTCCAAGGACGTCCGGCAAGGAGTTGCCTACGCGTTGGACAGAGCGAGTCTGGTCGATACAGTTTTGCAGGGCCAGGGGGTCGTTTTCGATGGCCCCTATTTGCCTGATCATTGGGCTGCCAGGCCCGAATTAATGACGGCCTATACACGACAGCCGGAAATGGCCGGCAGTTTACTAGACGCCGCCGGCTGGGTTGGGGCGGGTACGAGGATTCGTGAAGGCGTGCCGCTCGTCCTGCGTCTGGTCGCGATTGACAGAGTCGAACAACGAGCCGTGGCCGAGGAAATTGTCAGGCAATTGGCTGCCATCGGTGTAGAGGCCCAGCTCGAAATACTGCCCGACGTTGACACATTTCGCCAAACCCTTTCTGTGCGCAATTTTGATCTTGCTCTGGTCGAGATCGCGCCACCGAATGATCCGGACCTTTATGATTTCTGGAGCCAGGAGGCGATGATACGCGGGCAGAATTTTGGCGGCTGGAACAACAGACGGGCGAGCGAAGCGCTCGAGACCGGACGCCAACTTTTTTCGCAAGCCGAAAGGGCACCCTACTACGAGGCCTTCCTGCGCCAATTCGACTCCGACTTGCCGGCCCTGACACTCTATCAACACGTGGCTATTTATATGCTGAACAACAAAGTCAATCAGGTTGAAATCGGTCGTGTCTGGGAACCGCGAGATCGGTACCGCACTTTCCCTTCCTGGTTCCTTAACTTCAGAGATATTGCTGTCGGTTGCCCGCCAGATATTGCGAATTAAGTGTAAGGATAGCGCTTCCCTGTGAGCGGAAAAATATCTGCTATACTTGCTGCTGTGCGCAACCAATGTTGGCACAAGGAGATACAAGCGTATGGGTACTATAGGTTGGCCTGAGTTATTACTCATTTTAGCGGTCGTTCTATTGGTATTTGGCGTCGGCCGAATCGCCCGCGTGGGCGGCGAATTGGGCAAAGGCGTTTCTGCTTTCCGCGAGGGACTCAAGGAAGGCCAGGACTCGGCCAAGGCCAAAGACGTGGCCGAAAATAGCGAAGACAAAGACGGTGGGCCGGCCGCCTGATTTAGGTCCTTATGGATAGTGTTTTCGGCATCGGCCTGCCGGAGTTTGTTTTAATTATCGTGATCGCCGGGATGGTGATGGGGCCGGAGAGGATTCTCAAGACGGCCCGCACTCTCGGCGTTATGACTGCGCGTCTACAGACCATTTCTCGCTCCTTCTTGCGCCAACTTAATTCCGAGCTGGATGCCATCGACGAGACAGGGCAAATCAAGGAAACGGTTGAAGAGCTGGAATTGTTGCGTCGCCAGGTGGCTGAATTGCGCAATGACGTCTTCACTTTAGCCACAGGTACGGTTGCCGAGGTCGAAAAAGCCAAGCGCGAAATCTCGCGCGAAATAGAGCACTCCATCTTGCCGCCACAACACGCCGCCGGGGTAAGCTCTCGATCGGCGTCCGCAGGCGTTGCCAATGGAATTCCCTCTTCATCACCCTCCCATCAGTTGAAGAAAAGCGCTGACCCAACGGCAACCCAAGACGTGATAGGCCTCGCGAAGCATAATCGTTCATCTGCCTTGCCCTTGCCGAAGCGGATTGAGATTGCCGAGGACCCAGACGCATGACTCGCCAAGGGGAGGCCCACCCGGAAGCGGTGGATGGCGAAACCTCTCCCATCGTTAAGGAGGGGGACGTGATGAGCATTCTGGGTCACCTGAATGAGCTGCGCATCCGGGTAACTCATGCCGCCATCGCCATTCTAATCACCACTTCGTTCAGCTTCATTTTTGCCGAGCGCTTGCTGCAGTTTCTTTTGCAGCCCTACGCTGCCAGCATCGAAGGTGGTGCGGCGCTGCAGACTCTGCGGCCGACCGAAGGTATCGAGACATACTTTCGCATCTCTCTTCTTTCCGGCTTTATATTGGCTATGCCGGTCATTCTGTTCGAGTTCTGGCGATTTATCAAACCAGCGCTTAACCAGAGTGAAGAGCGCTACATCTATGTGTTCATTCCCAGCGCGTTGCTGTTGTTCGGCCTAGGCATCGCCTTTGCCTGGTATATCCTTGCGCCGGCCGCGATTTATTTTCTGGCTAATTTTATGGCCGACGTGTTCCGCGCCGAGTGGACCGGGCAGGAATACATCAGTTTCGTCACGCGATTGCTTTTATGGATTGGCTTGAGCTTTCAGATGCCGATCATCATTTACGTGATCGCCAGGGTAGGGTTGATGACTGCGGCCACCATGCGCAACCAGTGGCGAGCGGCCGTGGTGCTTATTGCCATTCTATCGGCCGTCATCACGCCGTCTATTGACCCGGTGACAATGCTCCTGACCATGGCTCCCTTGTTCGCTCTTTATATCATCAGTATTGGGCTGGCCGTGGTGGGCGAGCGCCAATTTAAGCGGTCAATGGCGGAGATCGAGCAAAGGACCGCGTTCTAGCCGTGGCGCGGACTCAGGTAAAACGCCGCCAGTGCGCCGCCTACCAGCCCGAATAAGTGGCCTTGCCATGACAGTCCGTTCTGAATCGGCAAGATTCCTCCAATCAGCCCGCCATATAAAACAATCACCAGCAAAGCCGGCACGATGGCCGCCAGGCTGCGTTCATACCAGGCATTGACCACGAGAAAAGCGAAGTAACCGAATATCAAACCGCTGGCCCCAATGTGGACAGTGTTGGCGGGAGCGATTAGCCACGTACCCAGTCCGCTGATGAGAACGATGATGGTGCTCAGGAGCAGAAAGTGTCCTCTATGGCGAAGCCTGACTAAAAACCCCAGGATTAAAAAGGGTATCGTATTGGCCAAGAGGTGGCTAAAATTGCCATGAAGGAAAGGTGCCAAAATGATGCCGAGCAATCCGGCTGGTTGTCGGGGTAGGATTCCCAATTGATCCAGGGACCTACCGGGGACGATTCGGTCAAACACCTCGATCATCCAGATTAGAGCGACAAACCACAAGAGCGGCCACAGAATATCTTTGGCCCTGTTGGCTTGAAGGCGAATTGTCGCTTGGTAGTCGCTCATCCTGCAATCCAGTACGCAATTAGCCGTGGGGAGTCGCGCCGTTCCCGGTTATTCCAATCCTTGACACCAGCCGATCAATCGGCGAACAAAATCTGCCGTGGGATACGGCTTGCTGTCGTGTCGCCAACGCGGCACTTCGACTGTTTTTCGCCCCGGCGCGCGCGGGAAGTCCGGCCCTTCAATCAATAATGTGGCGAACCCTTCGCCCGGTTGGGGAATGCGATAGTGAACAATAAATTGTTTGTTGGTCGAAATGATGTGGATGTATCGCGCGGGTTCTCCTGGGCGAACGAATCCCTGTTCGGGCACGATGGCTGGTTCACTATCGGCCACGTACCACAGGTATTGCCTGCCCTGCACGTTTACTTTTCGTTTCCCCTTTGTGCTGACTGCCAATTGGCCTCCATTGTTCAGGGTCTCTTCAAGAGAGGACTGATGATCACGAGTCCTCTCTCGAAGATGGGGGGACCCTCTATTCATTCCCCATGTAAGGTATCCACAGATCGTAAGCGATCTGTGATGGGTCGGAAGGTACTTTAAACCGAGCGAAGTAATCACACACGCGCTTTATGTCTCTCTGCAGCAAGAACTGTGCATGAGGGTTTTTGCGCGCATCGACGACTTGAGGGAAGTCGATGATGAAGACTTCTTCCTCCCAGTAAAGGATGTTGAACGCCGACAGGTCGCCATGGATAAGATGGTTATCCAGCATGATGCGGATATTGGTTATCACCCGCTCAAACACGTCCCGGGCTTCATCACGCTCCAGAGCCACATCACTCAATGCCGGCGCGGGCAGCCACTCGTCGCCCACGTACTCCATGAGGATCGTATTGCCATTGTGCCTGATGGGGCGGGGAACATCCGCGCCGGCTTCGTACAGCTTTTGTTGCACCGAGAACTCGTTCTGAATCCACCACACCATGTCGAGATGTTGCCCAAAGCGCGTCTTTTGGGCCAGCGCCAATTTCTCGCGCCGGCCTTTCAATTCCTTGCCGTCTTCGCCTCGCAACTGCCGGCCGGATTTGTAGATCGCGTCGTTCTTAAGTGTGCGCAGGGTACGAGGACGGTAGAGCTTGGCGGCGATTAACTCCAGCCCCGTGGCTGGATGGGCCGGACAACAGTAGACGTTGGCCTCCTTGCCCCCTTTCACCCGCCGCGTCACGTCCAGGATCACGTTATCCTGATAGAACGAAGCCAGAGATTCGATGAGCCACGTTCGTTCGTGATGTTTAGGATCAAGAGAAGCCGCATATTTCGGCACCCAGACCGAGGCGTCATCACTGAAGTCTGTTAGCTCGGCGCGCTCAGTCGCCGGCTTTTTATTCGTTTTATTCCCAGGTCGCGGGTTTTTTCGGCCGTTGGCCCGCCCACGACCAACAAAATCATCCTCAAAGTCGAGGTATTTTTCGTAAGCTTCGTATTTGTCCATTGCGTTATCGAATTTCAACTAGATCAACGTCATTAAGCCGGGTCGAGTCGATCGGAAGAGTCTGTTCCGGTCGGTGAGGGGCGAGGACGCGCAACGGTTAAGAGCCGGTTGCCGTCCGTGCACAAACGCTAATTCAGTTAAAGCTCGATAATGGAGTCGTTAGCGGGGCAAGGCGGGCAGGCGCGCGTCATCGCCAAAAGATCGTTCGGATGTGTTCAGTTGGGCTTGCATGATCTCGCACCTCCACAAGGATTTGGCTGTAGCCGGATGAAGCATAGCATAATATGCTCCGGCTCGTCAAGCACTTTATTAATGGTGGTTACTGTTCAGGGAATCTGACGCCAGTTAAAAGAAAAGTGAAAATGTCACCCTGTCTTTAGGGTGACTTTTGTATTGCAGGCGTAAAAGTAGTTGAGTCACTTACTCGACAAATATCTCAATACGTTCGCCGTCTTCTTCGTCGGTGATGTCCATCACCTTGCCTTGCTGGCCGCTGCGAACTGCGTCCAGTATATCTTCCAGTCGCTCTCCCTCGATTTCCGGCGCAAAGCGGGCACCCATTTTGATGCCAACATTGACCAACCCCATGGGGATATTGATATTCACCTTGTTGCGGCCGCTGTTGACGTCGGTGACGCGAACGCGGAACCAGCGGGGGGCGCTGGCGCCTTTCATCGGTTCCTGAGCCTGAAGCTTTTCACCCTTGGTATCCAACGCCCGCAATAATTCCGCGCCCTCAGCCGCGCTAATCTTGCCTTCCTCGATCATTTTGAGTATTTGCAGGCGTTCTTCTGTGGTTGCCATTGTAGAAAACCTCTCTTCCCTGATTATCGGGAAATGTCCAGTCGCATGTGAGTAAGGGTTCGCTGGACAGTAAAGTTAGATTCACGTAACAAGGTGCCCGTCCGTTCATCCGCTTCCGGGTGATCGATTCGCACATTCCGGCGGGGCAAGTAATGCAACCGGCGAATCGCCTTGGCCAGAAGCGGCCGTTCCAGTTGCCCCGCGCAGTCGGGATGAACGCGAAGGGTCAGGAGGTAGCTCCGCCCCCACTCTCCATAGATGGAAGCCAATCCTGTCAGCCGGCCGCGAGAATCGGAGGTAGTCCAGGTCTCGTTTTGCCGACCATTAAGCATATCGCCGAATCGTCGCCATAAGCCGCGACGATAGGCGTCAGGCGGCAGTGGTTCGGGCCAGTTCAAATCTGCCTTGACGTGGGTGGTGTCCAGTTCATATGCTTCGCGCCACTGCCGGTCGGACAATAATTCGATATTGGGAGCGCGTTCGCCGGGGAGCATGGCGGGGATTTCACGCACCCTTGAAGCCGTCGCATACCACGTTGTCATGTTGGCGATGCTGATATAGCCCAAACTCCTGTAGAGGTCGAGAGCGGATTGATTATCCTTCACCACTTGCAAGAGGATGACACGGCCGCCTCGCGCCCGCACCGAGGTCGTGATAGCGTCCATGAGCTTCCGGGCAATACCTTGACGCCGGTAGGAGGGATGAACGGCGACATTGGCGACCAGATAGCGATCCCAGGTCTTGGTAGTCAGGAGGGTTGCGTTGCCGACGATGTGGCCTTCCGCCTGCCACACAAACCCGTTTGAGAGGCGAGCGGCCGCCGGGTGCATTCGATAGGCCAGACCATTTAAGCCACCCAGGCCAGTTCCACCAAACAGCTTGTGCTCGTCACCGTCCAACGAATCGCCGAACACCATCCTGAGCAAGTCGATCACTTGCGGAAGGTCATGACTCATGTCGATTGGGCGAAGCCCATCACCCATCGATATCGCGGGAACAGCAATGATCATTTTTTGCGTCGGCCTCTCGTTCGCCCGGTTTACGACCGCCTTGTTCACCGTCTGCGGCGCGATCCATTTATCGGCCGGCGACGGGACGGAACTCGTGATATTGTAAACCGGGTAAGGAACGGTCGCCATAGCAATTATCAACTCTCAAGCGCTTCGAGCAACATTCCCGCTTCTTCGGGCGAAATCTTTCCCGTCTCGACCATCTTCAATATTTTGAGTTGTTCCTCTGTCGTTACGCTCTTTTTCGGCGTTTCCGCCCCAGTAGTTGCAAAGGCAGCCCCTACGAATCGACTGTTTGGTTCGGTGCGGCGTCGCGCTCCAGCCTTCTCAACTTTCCGGGCTATTTTCTCATTGATGCGTTGGCTGAAGTCCGGGCCGAATTTTGATTCGATCTCGCGGGTCACTCGTGACAGATGGCCCTGCACTTCGCCCTCGATCCTGGACGCGATGTCATCCATATTGATGCCGATGTCGAATTCCATGTCGCCCCCGTTGTCACTCCACTTTTCCTTAGTAAGATCTTCTTCACGCAGGATGACCCGGCCTCCGGCCAAGATGGTCAGACTTGTTTGACCATTGCCGATGCGACCGGCCAACGAACCGGGTTTATCGGTTACTTCGTCCATAGGGAGACGGTTATCGATCCGGGGAGCCGTCACAGCCAGATTGAGCGCCACATTGGCCGGCCAACGCACGACCACGTCTCCGCGCGCCTCCAAAGAATGCTCGCCATCCGATAAGCCACCCCGCAGGCGAATGTCGCCCGTAACACCGGCAACGGATACCAGGCCGCCGACGTTGTACAGATTCACGTCACGGAAGCCTTGACTGACGGTAACAGAGCCGTTGACAGTGCGCAGATCGGCATCTCCATGGATCGAATCGATCGTAACGTCGCCGTTAATAATGCGGGCGGAAAAATCGCCATGGACAGCGCCCAATCTGGCTTCTCCGATGACTCTGGCGGCCACATCGCCGTTTACTTCGTCGATCGAGAGAAGACCGATCATATTGCGGGCGGCAACATCGCCGTGGACAATGCCCAAGGCGACATCGTTGGCCTGAGCAAATACGGCGTCGCCGTGAACATATTCGCCGGCGACTGTGCCGGTGAACTGTTTAATCCGCAAATCGCCGTCGACCCGGCCGAGGGTCAGCATGGCCTCGCGCGGCAAGTACAGATAAAGCGAGCCTTGGGAGTCAAGTCGAATCCCCTTGTCCGTTTCTTTGATACGGTAGTCGCCTTTGATTTGTACGCTTGCCTCTGCCCACCCGCGGACGGTTAAATCGCCGCAAGAATGGACGCTGACAGTGGGCGACTCGCCCATTTTGAATTGATCCTTGGTCATATCATGCCTCACTGATTCTGCGCATTGGTTAATCAATGTAGATTTGCACGTGCTCGTTATCGTCCTCATCCTCGACGTCGACCAAAACGCCACGCTCGCCTTCCTTGACCATTTGCCACATTTCATAGACGTTGTACTCGTCATCGAAGTCAGACCCAAACCGGCGAGCCAAGCCAAGCCCAAACCCCACAATTCCCAGGGGAAGGGAGATGTTTACCTTGTTGCGTCCGGTATCGAGATCGCGAACGCGGATTTTTAACCAGCGCGGAGATTCGACATTCTTCTTCGAAGGCGAGAGATCGTCCTCAGTGATTTTAATCTGGAAAGGATCGGCCGCCGGCTTCGATACGTTTGACTTGAATTCTTCCACAGCGATGGCGTCGTCGGTCTCGCCTGATGCCTCGTTTGCCTTCATTTCGGGGAAGGTCGATTCCTGGGGGGCGTCGGTCTTCATGCCGGCCAATAATTCGATAGCTTCGGTCGCGGTGATCTTGCCCTCTGCCAAAAGCTCCAATATCTCGTTTTTGTTGTCAGGATTCATTTTACTTAGCCTCCAAAGGAATATCTATGACCGCGGGGCCATAAGCCGGCTGCCCATAATCTCTGATTCGGGTGCCGATATCGATAAGCTCGCCACCGATGTTCATCAGGAGACGCCGCCAGGCTGCTGGCCGCGACTTGGCGGCGATTTTCCGGCCCTGGCGCTGATGGCGCTCAGCTATAAACGAGAGAAGTAACCACCCTTGTGCATCGGGATCTGTCATGATTACCCTCGCTAGGCTTGACTCTCGCCGCGCAACATCTGCAATGCTTCTTCGGCTGTTAAATTGCCATTCTGCAATTCTTTCAGAATGTCGCGCCTTTCCTCTTCCGATACCGAAGGTGCCGAGGAAGACGTATCGCCAACTTCATAGCCCAACGCGCGGATGACGTCCGTCAGACGAGCACGCACGGCGGGATAGGACAGACCGATTTCCTGCTCGACACGATTGATCTTGCCTTCACACTTCAAGAACACTTCGACAAATTCGAGCTGCTCTGAACTCAACTGGTACAAGCGGCCGAGCGTAAAATGGCCGTCGATTGTGGTGTCACAATTACGGCAATTCAGGCGCGTAACGTGCAGACTACTGCCGCATATGGGGCACTGACCGATTACAGGATTCATAAGTTTTAATCTTTCGTTACAAGCAGAAACCAAATAGATGCTGAATAATCAGCATAATACAACGCTACATCAATAATGTCAATAGCAATGTTGATATTTATGATATCGATATTAAATTTATTTACTTTTGGGTGGCTTTTGTCAGCGATCTGAACGTATGGCGACGTTCCTGCACACTCAGCTGGATAACATACGCGAAGGCGATTGATGCCGACCCCAACAGGAGAATTGGCCCGCTGTTGCCGGCCGCGATAGCCAACAAGAGGGCGATAATACAATAGACCATCCAGCCGATTTCAACCCCCACCATCCAGGTAAGCGAGGAAGGATAGCTGGTGCCTGAACCCTTCGGTGTGCGCGCAAAGGGAATATCGTTGTGCCCTAAGCCTTTCAGCGCGGCCCAGGAATTGCTGGGCGCTAAGCCGATTGCAGTCAACAACAAAGTGGGGAGGTGGTGCAACCGCCGCGGCCAGTTTCTATAAAGGGAAATTTGAGCCAGGATGAACAATAGTGGTTGCCCAAGCCCCAGCACGCTAAGCGGATAAAGCCAAGCGGGTGGACGTTGGCCCACTATGATCAAGGGCATCTGAACGAATAGGAGTGTGAGTAGCAGCACATTGGTCATGTACGCCGACATGGACAATAGGGCATAGAGGCGGGCGATCCTGGTTTGGTCGGTGGCGTTCCAGATGGCTGGGGCATACTTGAGCAGGCATTGTGTCGCTCCTGTCGTCCAGCGGGATTGTTGTGTTTTATAAGCCGATATCGTGGCCGGCAACTCGGCGGGAGCAACGACGTCAGGAGCGAAATGGAACTGCCATCCTCTTAATACCGCTCGCGTACTCAGACACAGGTCTTCGCAGACGGTATCATCCTGCCACCCTCCGGCATCAATGATAGCCGTCTTGCGCCAGACGCCGGCCGCGCCGTTAAACTTGGGAAACAGATTGGCTCGATGCCTTATCAGTTGTTCAATGGCGAAATGTTTGTCTAGCGCAATGGCCTGAGCGGCCGTCAGGGGGGATTCTTCATCGTTGAGATGACCCCAGCGAGTCTGAATTGCCCCCAATCTCGGGTTGTCTTGCAGATAAGGGACGGTTTGTAACAAGAAATCCTGAGACGGGACAAAGTCCGCGTCGAAGATAGCGATCATGTCGCCGGATGCTGTATCGAGCGCCTGTTGAAGGGCGCTGGCCTTGAATCCGCGCCGGTTATCCCGATGACGCATAACGATATTGACGCCATGCGCTCCATAATGGGCAACGGCGTATGCCGCGATCTGGGTTGTATCATCAGTTGAGTCGTCGAGTACCTGAATTTGCAGGCGATCGGGAGGATAGCTGAGCGCCGCCGTCGCCGCAATCACCCGCCCGACGACTTCACGCTCGTTAAAAATCGGCAGTTGAACGGTGACCGCGGGCAACTCGTCCCAAGGGACGGACGGCAACACCGACTGCTCGGCTCGATGTCGCCGATATTGCCACAACGCAAAGAAGCCCAAGCACCCATAGAGAGCCAGGCCGGCGACAGCAGCAACGTGGATTCCAATCAGGATGGAGGCCATCTATTCACTTGGGGCTACGGTGGTTATCTTGGATTTGAACTGTTTGTTGAACTCCCCACGAGGCAAGAGGATCCGCCTTTGGCACTTCAGGCAAACAAGCCCGATGTCGGCCCCAATGCGCACGACTTTCCATTCCATCCCCCCACACGGATGCTTCTTGCGAAGGCGGACAACGTCACCCATCTCGACTTCTATATACACAGTGGGGAATTATAGCATGCTTCCGGTTGGCAAAAGCCACGCGATGTTTCATAATGATAATCCATGGCAAAGTGGTTGTTTCGCGATGAATTGCAGTTGATAGAGATCAACGTGCCCCGCGCGGCCTTACATCTGGCCCGTGCTGTGGCTTACCCCGATCTCAATGTGGCCGCCTATATGTCCAGGCTCCATGACTTGAGCGAAGAGATCGTCGGTGCTATCGATGTCAACGCCTCCCCCGCATACCAGGCGGAACAGCTGTCGGACTCCCTGTTCGGCCGCTTGGGATTCAGCGGGGATAAGAAGAGCTACAACGATCCCCGCAACAGTTACTTAAATGAGGTCATTGACAGACGGCAAGGTATTCCGATCACCCTCTCCGTGCTTTATATCGATATCGCTTCTCGACTGGGAATACCCGCCTACGGTATTGGTCTTCCCGGACATTTTATCGTGGGTATCAGGGAAGCGGATGGGGATACCTGGATCGACCCGTTTCATGATGGGCGGCGCCTCGATTTGACCGACTGCGCAGAACTGATTCGCCTGGCAAGTGGGTATGAAGGGCCACTTGAGGCCGGTTGGTTTGCACCGGTTTCCGCGCGCGCTACGCTGGCTCGAATGCTGAACAATTTGCGCGCCGCTTACGTTGCCTCCAGCTCGTGGCCGCAGGCGGCCGACGTCATTCAATTGCTCCGAGAAGTACAGCCCCATGAGGCCGAGCACCTACGGGATTTGGGTCTGGTTTATTATCATCAACACCATTTGCCTCAGGCAGCGCACTTCCTGAATGCTTATCTCCAGCGCACGCCTGATGCCCCCGACGCGCAGACGATACGCGACGGTGTTAAACCCATCCTCGATGAGTGGGTGCCGATGAATTAGCGGTAGCTTCATTGCCCCCGCCGGCATTCGCCTTTACAATGGGCTGACAGGCGTCCCGCTGGCAACATCCGTCCATTGGTAAACTGTAGAGAATGTACAGGATTCTGATGTCAGAACCATTCACTTCAACCCTCAATCGCTACTACCGCTCGATCCGGTCATCTCCATGGCGCATGCTCCTGGCTTTGGTCGTGCTGCTCATTCTTGCCGCTCTCGTCGTTTTAGCGGTGCGCCAAATTGCGTTACAAAATCGGTCTCTCGCCCTGCTAAACTGGCTGAATCTCTTACTGATCCCCCTCCTACTGGTGGCGGCTGCGTTGTGGCTGACCAACTCCTGGCGCCGGACCCAGTTGGATGTGGCTCGCGTTCGCGATGAGCGAGCGATGGTCGAGGGTTATTTCGACAGGTTAACCGATCTGTTGCTAAACAAGAACCTTCGGCAATCGTCATCCGACGACGAAGCGGCTCGGACAGCCCGCGCGCATACGCTAACCGTGTTGCGCAATTTGAATGCAGGGGGTAGGGGGCAGGTCGTACGCTTTTTGTATGAGTCAGCGTTGCTCAGTGCGGGGGAGCCGATTGTCGATTTGCAGTCGGCTGATCTCAGTGGTATGAATCTGTCCGGTGTCCAGTTGGCGGCCATCAATTTGCGCAACGTCGATTTGTCCGGGGCTCGGTTAGCCAATATCGAGATTCCAGCCTCCGACTTGCGAGAGACAAGACTGGATGATGCCGAACTAATGGGTGCCGATCTCAGCGAATCATATCTTCGTGGAGCATCCCTGAATAATGCGTTGCTGAGCGAAGCCAATCTGCGTGACGCGATTTTAACAAAAGCTAAATTCATCGAAGCAGATTTACGCCACGCCGATTTAACCGACGCCAATTTATCGGGGGCTGATCTCACTCGCGCCGATTTGTCTGGAGCCAACCTCAAGGGCGCGAAACTAAATGGAGCCATCCTTGCCGGGGCGATTTTGGATGGGGCGGACGTGAGTCTGGCAAACTTGAGCAAGGCTAATTTGTCCGGAGCCACTGCCGCCGGGGCTAACTTTAGCGGTGCCAATCTGGCCGGGGCGACGCTCGCGGGGGCAAAAATGAACGGCGCGGTTCTGGGCGGGGCGATATTGAGCGAGGCCGACCTGTCTGATGTGGAATTGCGCGATGCTAACCTCAATCTGGCCAATATGCGTGGGGCGACCCTGAATCAGGCGATTTTGGCCGGGGCCAACTTGCGTGACGCCATCATGGGTCGCGTGTCGTTAAGTGGCGCAGATCTAACCGGAGCCGACCTGAGCCGAGCAAACTTGAGCATTGCCAACTTGAGTCGCGCGATTCTCAATCGGGCCAATCTCGAAGAGGCCGGACTGAGCGGAGCGGACTTGCGTGCTGCCCAACTGCGCGGGACGATCCTGCGCGGCGCTATTTTGCGGGGAGCGATCCTGGGAGATGCCGATCTGAGTCGCGCTGATTTGACCAAGGCCAACCTGCGCTGGGCCAACTTGAACAACGCCAACCTGAGCGGCGCGGATCTGACGGAAGTCGATCTCACCGATGCCGAAGTGACGCCGCAAGCTTTGGCGAAAGCTCGTTCCGTCAGTAAGGTCGACCGACCGGATACAACCCACTTTGAAGCCCCTCCAGCGGTCGTCGTGCCCTCTCAATCGGGGCCATTGCCCAACCCCCAAACGCCAACCTACAAACGCCCGTCCACCGGCCGGATTAGCGCGCCGGAGAATCCAGCCAAAGAAGAAAAATCAGCCAAAAAATTCTGAGCGCTAGTTCCAATCGAGTTCGCTGCGCCGTTGCCAATAGTAAGCCGCGGGTTCGACAAGCCCTGCCAACCGGCTCTCCGTTTCGTTAGTCCAGGCAACGTCTTGGGCGCTGACGTTGGATAAGAGATGAACGCTCTGGGCCGCGCCGCTTAACACCACGTCGGCCCAAGGTTGGGCCAATGCGGCCGCCAGCGCCAATCCGTCGATCGTCGTGCCCGCTGCTTCGGCCTCGGTCGCCAGCAAGCGAAGCTGCTGGGCAAAGTGTGGGTCGTCGTTTCGATCCGTCAGGCGGCCGTTGGCTAATGCCTCCTTGATGATTACCCCCATGCCGGCGGAATGAGCCTCGCTCAGGGCGCCAGCCGCTTCTCTGGCGAGCAAGTTCCATGTCGCCTGCACAGATCTAAACAGGGGCTTGCCGTCAAAATTGAGCGCCAGCGCCTTGCGCAAGGTGGCGCTTTGATTCGGCCCACTCAGCGATAGCCCGATGATTAAGCCCGTTTCTCTCGTCCGGGCCAGCGCCGACAGGACTTGCTGATTATCCAGCACGCCGCTTTCCAACGTCGCCGAATGGATATGGTAGATGTTCAGGTAATCGCCCAGCAGGCGACGACTCTCGGCCAATTGCCGCTGGAAGACATCCAGGCTATGTTCCTTGATCTCATGCTTTTCAGCTTCTACCTGCCAATCGGCGGTATAGGTGTAGCCCCACTTGGAGCCGACTACGACCTCCGCCGGGTCGATGTGGCGACTACTGAGCCACGTAGACAGGAAGATTTCGGCGCGCCCATAGGAGCGGGCTGCATCGAAATAGCGAATGCCACTTTTCCAAGCGGTATCCAACACAGCGTGGGCGTGCAATTCCATCGCATCCACGTCATACATCCGTTCCAGGTCCTGGGCGTGGCCCAGGTTAATGTATCCTGGCCGTCCCAATGCTGCCAGCCCAAGTCCTATTTGGGTGACCTGCAGCTGGGACGTGTCAAATTTCTTGCGGATCATTCCTGCCCCCTATCGGCAAACATGATTGCGTGGCTGTCGGCGTCTGTGCTCAGCGGGATTCCAGCCCTTACCGGTCATGCTGTTGCACCCAATCACTTAACCTTTTTTCTAATAGGCCATAGCCGCTGAATCTTATCTCCAATGGAAGCTCCAGTATTTTGGCTATCTCGGCCGCCTTATCGCGTAATGCGAGGCTATCAGTCTGCATCATATACACGATGCGGCGATAGTTGTGAAAATAATCATTCTTGAGTTGCGGAAAGCGGTCTAGCCCCAATCCATGCCATATGGTGCCTTGAAATCCACGGACAAGAAAATCGGTTAGAAAGAAAGTCCCCGGTTCTTCGGCCATCAGTTCGTCAAACCGAGCGCCGCCATACATCTCGTAACAATGCGGGCTTTCGAGGCGTTGCAAATCATAGCGATCCAGTAGTTCATCGAGCGAGCCGCGGGTCCCGCAATCGCCATAAACCACCAGAACGTGGGTGTATCGCTCTCGAATAGCCAGCAATTTGCGCTCGACGTCGGGCGCGATCTTTTCCGGGCGCATATGGTCGATGGCGGGAATCCCGTAAACGTCGATTTCCCAATCGTTTTGTCGGATGATGGCCAGGACTTCACGGGCTAATGCACCACAAATGATGAAGGCTAATGACATACGCGCTGCCACCTACTGAGAAAAACCACTGTTGTTATGAACGACGCGCCGGAAATGAATCGCTTCGACTAAACGACCGGTTTGCTCGATATCGTGCTCCACGAGGCGCTGCATTAAAAAGCGAAGCGATATGCGGCCGTGTGGCTCCAGATGTGCGGCTCTCTGCCAATCACCGGGTCCAATCGCTTGCAACGTCTGTAAAGTTTGGCCCCGCGCTTGTTGAAAGTCTCGGCCGAGCTGTCCGATGGGTATATGACTCTCCTGTGAGCTGTTGGCTTGAAATCCGGGAAGCGAATCAGATATGTCCCTCTCAAGAATACGGCTAATATGATCCTGATAGATTTTCTCGGTGGTAATTAGATGGGCGATGATGTGCCAGGGGGATGGTGTGTCCCCATCGGCTACCCAATCCCAGCCCGCGCCCTCCAGCGGCCGGATCAGCCGGCTGATGTCGTTCGGCGTAGATGCCAGGGCTTCGAGCAAAACAGTTCGTCGCGTCATCGTTTGTACTTTGCCGGTAGTGGATGCCGGCTGCAACTTCCTTCCTTTCAGTTTAGGCCAAGCGCCGGCGTGTGAAGGCATTATAACTATGCCGGGCACAGGTCACAACTCGTCCCGGATGATTTAGTGAGGCCGCAAGTTTATTTCATGGGCCTCGATGGGTCACTTTTCAGGCTATTGACTTGGGGACTTTTATTACAGATTATTACACAAGTGTTCGAAATATTTGCCAACCCTTTCGATAATGCCCTTAATGTTGCTAGAATTCTTCCGGTCGGATTGTTAGGCGCTTCCTCTTCAGTGATGGATCTGCCCGCGACAGTATTTTAGCTGCGAGGCATTGAGCGCGATGATCCAATTGTTTAGGTTTAGTATCTGGAGGTATTGATGATTCTGTTAGGAACGAATTTCCGATTGCACAATAAACGATTGGCAGCAGCTTTGTTGGTGGCGTTGATGATTGCCTTGGCTGCTTGTGGGGGAGGAGCGGCCACGGAACCGCCGACGTCAGACGAGACTCCATCCTCAACGCAGGATGGCGCTACGGAGGAACCATCCGCCCCGCAGGAAAACCCAGCCCAAGAAGAATCGACAGAAGCGAATACGGGATCAGATCAGGAGCGAGCCGGCACGCTGCGCGTGGCGATGCAACCAATCGTTAACATCGATCCTATAGCTATTTCGTCCGACAGCGAAGTACTCGTCGCCAATCACGTCTATGATTATCTGGTTGACATTGATCATCTCTCCAATCCTGTTCCAAGGCTGGCGACGGGGTGGAATATTAGTGAAGATGGTCTGACCTACACGCTACCGCTGGCCGAGGGAGTCACCTGGCACGACGGCAGCCCTTTTAGCGCTGAGGACGTGGTCTGGACGTTTGATCGCTTGCGCACGACCGAGGGGACGCCCACGTTCGATCTGTACGCCAACATCGCCAATGTGGAGGCAACGGGCGATTTAGAAGTGACCTTTACCCTGACCAATCCCAATCCGTTTTTCCTCTACGACTTGAGCGATAATCACGCACTCATCCTGAAAGCGGGAACTACGGATGCCGACAGCAATTTTAATGGGACCGGCCCCTTTGTCGTCACAAACTATAGTCCTGAAGATCGCATCGAAATGGTCGCCAATGAGAACTATTTTGTTCCCGACCAGCCAAGCCTCGCGGGTTTGGACATCATATTCTTTAATGACGACACGGCGGCTATCGAAGCGCTGCGCGGCGGTCAGATCGACCTGGCGATGCGGATGTCGACGGCCCTGTTCGAAAGCCTGAAAGAAGAACCGGGCATCATCACAAGCGACGTTCCTACGAACGGCTTCGACCTCATTCGATTGCGCTCGGATCGCGCCCCAGGCGACGATCCCCGGGTGATGCAGGCTTTGAAGCTGGCGACGGATCGGGAGGCGATACTCAACGTTGTGCAGCAAGGATATGGCGCTCTCGGCAATGACAGCCCCATTGGTCCCCTCTACGATGCCTATCATGACGAGACGGTTATGCCGCCGGCCCGTGACATCGAGGCGGCCCGTGCGCTACTGGCCGAGGCCGGCTATGAGGACGGCTTGCAGCTCACTCTCCACACTCCGGATACCGGCAATCGGCCCGACCTGGCGGCTGTGTTGAAAGAGCAGTGGTCGGAAATTGGCGTTGACGTCGAAATTAGCGTGGAGCCGGAAAGCGTCTACTATGGCGATGACGGTTGGCTGGAGGTCGATCTGGGAATTACCGGCTGGGGATCGCGACCCTATCCACAATTTTACCTGGATGTGATGCTAGTCAGCGACGCCATCTGGAACGAGTCCCACTTTTCCGACGCCGAATTCGACGCGCTGGCGGCCACGGCGGGGACCACGCTGGATGAAGCAGAACGCATTCAAGCGTACTCCGATATCCAGCGGCTGCTTGCCGACCGCGGGCCGATCATTATTCCTTACTACTTTGCCCAGTTTGGAGCCATCAGCGACCAATTTGAGGGCTTAAACCTCAAGGCATTTGCCGGACGCACCGATTTCCGAACCATACGTTACTTGGGTAACTAGGGAAGTTGAAGGTGCAGCAGCCATCGTACTGCTGCACCTTCTCATCATGACCTCACGGTCAAGTTCGCCTTCGCAGCCGGAATAATCCATGCGCCTACACGGACTTTTAGCGGGCTTGCGTCGTCTGTTTGCCAGCCGCACCACAGCGTTGGGGACGACGATTGTTCTGCTATTTATTTTGGTCGCCATCTTTGCCCCAATACTGGCTCCCTACGAATACAACCAGCAAATTTACAGTGATGCCCGCCAGCCGCCATCCTCAACCCACTGGTTCGGCACTGATCATTTGGGTCGGGATGTATTTAGCCGTGTCCTGCTGGGTGCGGGGGATATCTTCACGTTGGCTGGTGTTGGAACGCTGCTGGCAGTCATCACCGGCATGGCCTTCGGCCTTTTAAGCGGATATTGGGGCGATCTGTTTGACGAGATTTTGATGCGACTATTCGATGGTCTGTTAGCCATTCCCGCGCTCCTCCTGTCCCTTCTCCTTTTGGGCACACTGGGACCGTCTCGCAATAGCATCCTGATCGTTATTCTCGTCGTGTATACACCGATTGTGGCGCGGGTTGTTCGCAGCGCTGTCTTGTCAGTGAAAAACAAGAGCTTTGTTGAGGCGGCCCGTCTGCAGGGGGAATCGCTGGGCCGCATTCTGTTCCGCGAGATACTACCCTCGGTTATGCCCACCCTGGCCGTTGAAGCAGCGTTGCGGTTTTCTTATGCGATCTTTCTGGTCGCCTCGCTCGGTTTTTTGGGCGTGGGCGTCCAGCCGCCCAGCCCCAACTGGGGCTTGATGGTCAACGAGGCTCGTCCCTACGTGAGCCAGTTACCGTGGGCGATGTACTTTCCGGCGGCCGCCATTGCCGTCGTTGTTATCGGTGTCAACCTCATGGCCGACGGGGTTAAACGAGTTTTGCGCGCCTGAAAAGCGTGACCTCAGTGCAAAAAATTCGATGCTTAAGATCAATGACCTTTCCATCGCCTATCGGCACAAGGACGCACTTTTGCCCGCCGTGCGCGATTTCTCGCTGGAGATCGCTGTCGGTCAAACCTATGGCCTGGTAGGTGAGAGCGGTTCCGGCAAATCGACTGTGGCGATGGCCATTATGGGCTATCTGGGGCAGGGTGGGCAAGTCATCAGTGGCAATATTGAATTTGACGGGCGCGATTTATTGACCTTATCCGCGAGTGAAATCGGGCAAATATGGGGCCGTGACATCACTCTGGTTCCTCAGGATCCTCTCTCATCGCTTAACCCCTCGATACGTATTGGTGAGCAAATAGCCGAAGGTATTCGCCACCATCTAAAACTGTCGACCGCAGAAGCCCAGGACAGGACTTTGTCTCTTCTGACCCATGTGCGGGTGCCAGATCCTCGGCGCGTGGCCCACAGCTACCCCCACGAAATCAGCGGTGGTATGCAGCAGCGTGTTCTCATTGCCATGGCCTTGAGCGCCGAGCCGAAACTGATCATCCTGGATGAGCCAACTACCAGCCTGGACGTGACGACCCAAGCGGCCGTGCTGGATTTGTTGCGCGATCTGGTCAGCGAGCAGCACACTGCTGTTCTATATATCACCCATAACCTGGGTGTCGTCGCCGGTTTATGTGACAAGGTGGCCGTGCTTTATGCTGGAGAACTGGTCGAAGACGCGCCGACCGGTTCCTTATTTCGACGACCTTTGCAGCCGTATGCGCAGGGATTACTAGACAGTGTACCTCGGCTGGGTCAGAACAAGGCTGGCGTGCGCCTGACGGCAATACCCGGGCAGATTCCTTCATTGACCGAAAGGGGGACGGGGTGTGTGTTTGCGCCGCGGTGTGTGCTGGCCCTGGAGTATTGCTTTGATAAAAGGCCGATCTTGGACATGGCCGATCAACAGCACTTGGTTCGCTGCCACCGTTGGCCGGAGATCGCTGCCGGCGAAATATCCGCGCGCAATCAATCCGGCGCGACCACTGCGGGCATGGTCGGCACAAGCAATGAGACAATTCTCGACGTCAGTAATGTCAAAGTCGAATTCCCCATCAATCGCTCGTTGATCGATTTTGTGGCCGCGCGGCCGCAAGAAAGCGTCAAAGCGGTGGACGGGATAAGCGTATCGATTCGCAAAGGTCACACGCTCGGGTTGGTCGGCGAAAGCGGCAGTGGGAAGACGACTCTGGCGCGGGCAATTGTAGGCCTGGTCGAGCGGACCGGGGGGGAAATTGAGTTGCTGGGCGAGGTGTTGCCCGCGAAACTGTCACAGCGCGACCTGGAGACCTTGCGAGGATTGCAGTACGTCTTTCAGAATCCCGATGAGGCACTCAATCCTTATTTGACGGTAGGTGAAACGCTGCAGCGACCTTTCATCACGCTGATGGGCCAGACGCGCGCGGAAGCCCGGGTCAACGCGACGAAACTGCTGGGAGCGGTGCGTTTACCGGCCGATTACATGGAGCGCATGCCGCGACAGCTCAGCGGCGGCGAGAAGCAGCGCGTGGCAATCGTGCGTGGGTTTGCCACAAATCCCGCGCTGTTGCTGGCCGATGAGCCTGTGTCTTCGCTGGACGTGTCGGTGCAAGCATCGATTTTGCAGCTAATGGAGGAACTCCAGAAAACCCACGAGGGCACGATGCTGTTTATATCCCATGACTTGGCCGTGGTCGGTTATCTGGCCGACAGAATTGCCGTGCTTTACGCGGGCCAACTCATGGAACTGGCCGATGCCGCTGATCTGTTCGAGCCGCCTTATCATCCTTATACCGAAGCGCTTCTTTCCGCCATTCCACTCATCGATCCAGACGCCAAACACCGGGAGCTCCGGTTGACCGGTGAGGTACCCAGCCAGATAAATGTGCCAACCGGCTGCCCATTCCATCCCCGCTGCCCGCGTTATCTGGGGGATATTTGTCGTGATGTCGTTCCTCCCTGGCAGGAGACCCCTCAGGGCGCCAGGATATTTTGTCACATACCACCGGCCGATTTGATCGCGCAGCAGGGCAGGTTGATCGCTACTGAGGCAGTATCGTAATGGCAAGATATATCGCGCGGCGAGTCGGCTTTTTGGCGCTGACCATCGTGATTACCTCTTTGGTAATATTTATCGTAACACAGTTGCTGCCCGGTGACGTTGCCCGGGTGGTGTTGGGACGGGAAGCCGGGGAGGAGGCGCTGGCCGCTTTTAGAGAGGCCAATGGGTTGAATGATCCCTTACCGGTACAGTATATCCGCTGGCTGGGCAATTTTGTCATCGGAAATTGGGGCACGTCGCTCAGCACTCGCTCGGACATTTTACCTGTGGTTACGGAGAGACTGAGCAACTCGCTTCTTTTGACCGCCATGACGATGATCATTGCGGTGCCTTTAGCAGTTCTCCTGGGCGTTGTAGCTGGTCTGAATGAGGATAAATTGGCGGACAACGCCATCAGCATCGGTTCCTTGGCGGTCGTGGGCTTGCCGGAGTTCGTCACTGGCTTGATCCTGATTCAGCTCTTGTCACGCTGGCTGGGATGGTTGCCGGCCAATTCTTCTATCACGGCCGACATGCCTTTTCGCGAGAAGTTACCGATGTTGATTTTGCCCGCTCTCACGGCGACGCTGGTGCTGTTGGCATATATCATCCGTCTCACTAGGGCGGGTGTCGTCGAGGAAATGAAAAGACCTTACGTCCGAACAGCTACACTAAAGGGCTTGCCTCGTCGCACAGTCATCATCAAGCATGTATTGCGCAACGCCTTGCTGCCGACGATCACCGTAATCGCCATCAGCTTTGGTTGGTTGATTAGCGGTCTGATCGTCATTGAAAACGTGTTCAACTATCCTGGCCTGGGCCGCCTGCTCGTTTTTGCGATTGATCGCCGTGACTTGCCGCTTGTTCAAGCAGTTGCCATGGTGACTGTGGTAGGCTTTGCCCTGGCTAACCTGGCCGCCGACCTCATGTATGCTGCTCTGAATCCGCGCATCCGTCTCGGCTGACCTGTGTAAAAATTCGTGTAGTAATAGTTACACTCAACTCGTACCACTCAATAGGCAGCAGGGAAGAGTGGAGACTATACGTCGAGTAAATCAAGCAAGCTCTTATCGGCCGCTCCGTTCTCCTGTGCATCGTGCAGGGCTTCTGTGGGCGTAACGTCGAGATTATCCAGCCATTCAGTCACCACTTGGACGCCTAGAACAGGTGCATAGATGTTACGTGTGGTCGTCACGTCGGCGTGCCCCAAAAATTCTTGCACCACTTCCAGAGGCATTCCCGCCCGCAGAAGTTGCGTCGCCCGATAGTGCCGAAAGTCATGGGCCGACAAGCTGGTGTGTAAATTATTAGCCCTGACGGCGCGCTTAACGACCTTGTGGACGGTGGTGATGCTCAGGCGTGCGCTGGTTGAATTGCGGCTGTGGGATACGAACAGCGCCGGATTCGAGTCTTTTCTTTCTGCCAGATAGGCAGTTACCGCATCCCGCGCGTAGCTGCGAATATGGAGGGTCCGGCCCTTGTTGCCTTTGCCCACAATGGTGGCGTAGGCTGCGCGGCCGTTGCCCACGTTGGCTCGATTCAGGGAGACCACCTCGGAAATTCGCGCGGCGGTGGAGTAGAGCATTTTGACGATTGCCCGATCACGCAGCAACGACAGGCGTCGATTGTACGCGTCGTTCTCTGGGGGTAGGGGCAGGGCATCATAGTAGTCGATTATCCTGGGAATGGCCTGCCGCGCCAGATCAAGATCGATCACGATCTCGGCCTGATTACGCTCGATTTGCCGCCGGGCCATTTGGCGTTGCAACTTTCCCAATTGGACCGTTTCGGGGAGTTTGTCGTAGCCGTCAAGGAAATTGAGATAGCCGACGACCGCGGCCATGTAGGTGGTAACTGTTGAGCGTGCCCGGTTGGCAACCAACCAGTTGCGATAATCCAGTACCGTGTCCGTCATCAGACTGCTGGGGCTAAGGGGCCAGGCGTCGGATTTGGAGTAACCCGCTTTGCGATAATGCTGCAACCAATCAGCGAATAGACGCAGCCCGCTACGATAGGTCGATTCAGTCTTCAGGCTCTGTGCGCCGGCTTCGCGCAAAAATGCATCTTCATCTAGCCAGGTCAGGCCGTCCGGCAACGGTCTATCGGATATGGGTAAACGGGTGTCTTTTGATCTCATGATGGTCCAAGGTAGTTGGGGTTCAGGCTCTCCGGGAGCACGGGCCAATCCGCTCCAAATACTCATAGTTAAATTAACATACATTATTATTATCATGATGATAGCATGACCATCTGGTCAGTGTCAACCTTTTCGTGCAGATCAGTAGATTCACGATAAAATGATTGGGAGTACCAACATGGAGCAAGGACACTATGGATAATCCGACACTCGACCGCGGCACAATAGAGGCGATTGTGCGCGGCTATCACGCCACACCATTTGACGTGCTTGGCCCCCATATGGTGGGCGGCCACCTCGTGATCCGCGCCCTCGAGCCTGACGCTCAAGCGGTGGAAGTAGGCTTTGCCCAGTCCTTCTCGCCCATGACTCGTGTGCCGGGGACAGCATTGTTTGAAGCCGTCTTCCCCGACCGTGACCAGCCGGATTCGTATGTGTTGCGTGTGACTTATGCAGATGGTAATGTATTACTACACGAAGATACGTACGCCTTTCCACCCGTACTGACTGATCTCGACACCTATTTGATGGGTGAAGGAACGCATCTTCACATTTACGAGCAGCTTGGGGCGCACGCGATTGAGATGAACGGCGTTAAGGGCGTTCGTTTTGCGGTATGGGCACCCAATGCCCAACGCGTGAGTGTTGTCGGCAACTTCAATAATTGGGACGGCCGACGGCATCCCATGCAGTTCCAGCATGAAATCGGCGTGTGGGCGCTTTTCATTCCCGGCCTGGGCGAAGGCGAAGTCTATAAGTATGAGATTAAGACCCACTACCAGGACTACATGGTTACCAAGGCCGATCCGGTAGGGTTTGCCGCTGAGTTGCGGCCGAATAATGCCTCGATCGTGTGGGACATTGACAAGTATGCGTGGGGCGACAAGGACTGGCTGGCTCAACGCGAGGAGCGAAATGCTCCCGATAAACCCATCAGCATTTATGAACTCCATTTGGGATCCTGGCGCCGGAGAGACGGCTGGCAATGGCTAACCTACCAGGACCTGATCGATGACCTCATCCCCTACGTGAAGGATATGGGCTTCACCCACATCGAGTTGTTGCCCGTTTCCGAACATCCCTTCGACGGTTCCTGGGGCTATCAGGTAACGGGGTTCTTCGCACCCAGTAGCCGGTACGGTTCGCCGGATGATTTTATGGCTTTCATCGATGCCTGCCACCAGGCTGATTTAGGCGTGCTCATCGACTGGGTACCTGCCCACTTCCCCACCGATGAGCATGGATTAGGCTTTTTCGATGGCACGCATCTATACGAACATTCGGACCCACGACAAGGCACGCAACCTGATTGGGGCACTTATGTGTTCAATTATGGTCGCAATGAAGTGGCGCAGTTTCTAATTAGCAATGCGATTTTCTGGCTTAAAAAGTACCATATTGATGGGCTGCGGGTCGATGCCGTGGCTTCTATGCTCTATCTCGACTTCTCGCGCAAGCCTGGAGAATGGGTCGCCAACCGATTCGGCGGCCGCGAGAATCTGGAAGCAATAGGTTTCATTCGACGTTTCAATGATGAACTTCATCAACTGTTCCCAGCTGCAATCACCATCGCCGAGGAGTCGACTTCCTTCCCAGGTGTTACGCGGGCAACGACTGAAGGCGGCCTGGGGTTCGATTACAAATGGAACATGGGCTGGATGCACGATACGTTGCAGTTTTTTAAGAACGAGCCTATCTATCGTTCCTTCCACCACGGCACTCTAACCTTCTCTTTGCTTTATGCATTTAGCGAGAAATTCTTGCTACCTTTCTCCCACGACGAAGTGGTGCATCTAAAAAAGAGCATGCTCGATAAAATGCCCGGCGACGTCTGGCAAAAGTTCGCCAATCTACGCCTCTTGTATGGCTACCAGTGGAGCCACCCCGGCAAGAAGTTGCTGTTCATGGGCGGTGAATTCGGCCAGTGGCGTGAGTGGAGCGAGGCCCGCAGCCTGGATTGGCACCTGCTGGGAGAAGACCCCAGACATGGGCAGCTTCAGGCTTGCCTGCGCCGGCTGAACGAACTTTATCAGCACGAGGCCGCTCTACACGAGGAAGAATATTCCTGGGAAGGGTTCCAATGGATCGACCTGCACGATTATGAGCGGAGTATCCTAAGTTATGCACGACTCTCGCCCAACACAGGTGAATCCATACAGGTAATCCTGAATTTCACGCCCATCGTCCGGCATGACTACCGGCTGGGTGTGCCCAAGCCGGGCACTTACGAGGAAATATTCAACAGCGATTCAGTCGAGTTTGGGGGAAGCAACGTCATCAATACGCCTCGCCCCACCCTGAATACACCCTGGCACGGACAACCGAACTCTATCGAGCTGACCTTGCCCCCGCTTGGCGCGGTTTTTTTAAAGCACGTGGCCGATGAGCAGTAAGACGAAAACACTCTACCCACTCCTCTTTGAGCCTGTCCTGAAAGAGTATATTTGGGGCGGCCGAAATCTTGAGACAACATTGGGGCGCACTCTGCCCAACGAGGGAGTGGTCGCCGAAAGTTGGGAGATAGCGGCGCACGAGGACGGCGCGTCCATTGTGGTAAACGGCGCTTTTGCCGGCCAATCCCTGATTGCCGTAAGCCGGAACTTGGGAATTGACCTGGTCGGCCGTCGCAACGCCTGGGCGCTCGAACGCGGCAAATTCCCTCTACTTGTCAAGCTACTCGATGCCCACGACAAGTTATCGGTCCAGGTTCATCCGGATGACAAGTATGCCCTGGCACACGAAGGCAACGAACTGGGAAAGACCGAGATGTGGATAGTCCTGCAGGCGATGCCCGATGCCGAAATCATCCTGGGCGTCCGTCAAGGTACGACACCCGATCTGTTCCGCGATGCCGTCGCGGATTCGACCGTCGAGCGCTATCTCCATCGCCTTAAGGTCAAGGCCGGCGACTTCGTCTGCGTTCCCAGCGGCACGCTGCATGCCATCCTGGGGGGCGTTCTCATCGCCGAAATCCAGCAGAACTCAAACACAACTTATCGCGTTTATGACTGGAATCGCAGCAGTAACGGCCGGGCGAGACCTTTGCATCTTGCGAAGGCCCTGGATGTAATCAACTTTAACGTAGTGGAGCCACAACTGCCTGTACCTGAATTAATAGAAGCAACCCCGCAAAGACAACGCTCATTGTTATGCGCCAATCAGTATTTCACAACCGAGAGAGTCGTTTTAGGTCAGGGCGGCGAATTCGGCGGCGATTTAAATGGCGACACGCTCGAGATTTGGGGGGTGATCGACGGGGAGATCGATGTCAACGAGACACATCTGGAAGCCGTTCGATTCACATTGTTGCCTGCGGCGATGGGGTGGTTCCGCGTGACAACCAGGACGGGCGCCACCTGTTTGCGGACGCGCGTAGCGGAATAACGCTTTAGCAATGTGCCGACTGAGATGAAAACCTACCAGAAGAAAGTTTGTTTGATAGGCGACTTCGCCGTTGGGAAAACCAGCCTGATCAGGCGTTTTGTCGAGGGGATATTTGATGAAAAGTATTTGACCACCGTTGGGGTAGTTGTTTCGCGGGCATCATTGACCTTGGAAGATACTTCGATCAAATTATTGATCTGGGATTTGGCCGGCGGCCGTGACTTTACGCAACCCGGCTATCTCGCTGGGGTTGCCGGCGCTTTACTCGTCAGCGATCTGACTCGCGCTTCCACCTTGGCTGTATGCCGAGCTTACGCCCGGCAAATCAGGGATGTGAATCCGCGGGCGACAATTGTGCTGCTGACAAACAAATCGGACCTGATAGACGAGAGGGCGATCACCGACGAACAAATTCGCGCCGTCTCCGCCGAGTTGGACGCGCCGTTCCTGTTGACCAGCGCAAAAAGTGGCGAAAATGTGGAGGCGGCCTTCATGCTTATGGCGCGCCAATTGGTGATGCCGGAGATTGATCCGGGTGCAGTTCAAAAACCTTAACGAGCTTGCGGCGTCGTTTCAGTTGAATGTCCCCCTTTTCAACCACGCTGAAAGTGTCACCTATGGCCTCGGCGGTGGTCTGGCCCAAAAGGATACGGCCGGCGGCGGCCAGTGAGCTTAAATGGAAAGCCACATTCGTCGCGTCCCCCACCACCGCATAACGGAATCGCTGTTGAATTCCTAAATAGCCGGCGATAACCGAACCGGTGCTGATACCTACCCCAAAGGACACAGTCGGGTTGCTGGCGGCCGCATTCTCATTAAATGCCTGCAGGCTATGCTGGACATCCAGGGCCGCCCACAGCGCACGAACTGCATGATCAGGCTGATCGTCGGGAATATTGAATACGCCCATCACCATATCGCCCACCAGTTGAACCAGGCTTCCACCATGCCGGAGGATCGCTTCAGACACAATGGAGAGGTATCTGTTCAAAAAATCCAGCGTATCGGCGGGTTGGTAGGTTTCGGCATAGGCTGTGAAGTCGCGCATATCGGCAAAAAGGATAGTGGCTTCCCGCACCATCACACCACCCGGAGCCGGTATTTGGCGGTCGGACAACATGGAGCGCGCGACCGATGGCGGGACGAGGCGATTCAGAATATAGCTTAGCCGCTCATTGGTCATAGCCAATTCGGCCGAGAGCAGCTTCACTTCATTGCGCTGCTGCTGCATCTGTTGCTGGTGGCGCGCCTTTTGGGTCACGTCGACCGTTGTCAGCAACAAATTGGGGTCCGAACCGCCCAGACGCAGGATATGGAGATCAAAGTAATTGCCCAGACCGTCGGCAGACGGCCGATAAATGTCGTCCAACTGGTATTCTTGACCACCCGCTTCTAGCTGTAGCAACAGGTCGGCGCTTCCGACAAGCTCCTGTATCGCATCTGTGACGTGGCGCCCCAGAAGATCGACCAGCGGCTCCTCTAGCCATCGGGTCACTTGCGCATTTCCAGCCAGAATATGCAGGTCAGGGGCGAGGAGCAGATAACCAACTTGATAAACTTCAATAGCCAGGGTCAGTAACCCATTTTTCAGTTGTTCATTCATTTTGTCGAATTTTGAAAGCGTGTTATTGACAAACCAAAAATGCTGGCGCTTATCTTATAGGCACTTGCCAAACTTGCCGAATATGCTATTATTCATTGGCTCTCATGACTCGAATTGTCCTGAGATCAATTTTCGGAGGATTGAATTGGCAAATACTGAATCTGCGAAAAAGCGAATCCGTCAGACGGAAAAACGCACGGAAAGAAATCGTCATTATCGGGCTGCGGCGCGTACCTACGTGAAGAAGGTTCGGCGGCTAATCTCTGAGAACAAGCTGGATGAGGCGGAAGTGGTGGCACGCGATGCCTACAAGACCCTTGATAAATCGGCGCGCAAGCACATCATTCATCCTGGCAATGCGGCCCGACGTAAAGGGCGATTGATGGCTGCTTTAGCGGCCGCGCGCGCGGCCGAACCGCCTGCCAAGAGCGCCAAGAAGTAGCAGCCTCCTCCCTGGGAGGATCAGGACCCGGATACCAAAGAGCACCGTTCAAGTTAACGGTGCTCTTTTTTGCGTTGCCGGGTTCGTGGGTTTATTGCCGCACTTCATGGTGTTTCTTGGGCCGGAGTATTCGAGTCGAAGGAAGGTTTAACGCTGAGGAGATAGCCCTTGCCCCGCACCGTCTGGAGCAAACGCGGCCGACTGGGATCCTCCTCGATGCATTCGCGTACCCAACGAATGTGAACATCCAGCGTTCGGGTATCGCCGATAAAATCAGTCATCCAGACGGTCTGCATGAGCTGGGGCCTGGTCATCAATTCATTGGGGTGTTTGATGAAAGTTTCCAGGAGTAAAGCCAATTTAGGAGTCAAGGCAAATTCCCCCCGTCCCGCAACTTCAACAGACCGTTTGATTCGATACAACGTGATATTGCCGTAGCGAACAATCTCTTCTTTGCGCCTGTCAGCCGGCAGCAAGGCGCGTACCCGATTCAACAATTTTCTGGGAGTGAAGGGCTTTTCGAGGTAGACGTCGGCCCCGGCAGCGCGGTCTTCTTCTTCTCCAGCCCCTCGACAGTGGATAATGGGTGTAGACCCGGCTTGTCGTCGCAGGCGACGACAGTTGCGCACACCGTTCGAGCGCATCGTGGACGCATCAAATACGATCAGATCGGTGGCGCTTTCTGCCAACCAATTCTGGGCCTCGGTGCCGGTACGCGCAATTGCGGTCTCATAGCCGGCTTTTTCAAGCATCGCAGCCAATGATTCCCGACCGGCTGTTTGGCCCTCAACCACCAAGATCTGCGGACTAGACCCCATTCTCATTCCTTAACCCCGTACCGACTGTTTGATTATAGACTCTCTCCGGCGGCAAGCAACCCCAACCTGAAAAATTCACTAGTTTGATCTTGCGGACAATGCCGCCTTTCAGTATGATGCCCTCATGCAGAATTTGATCCGCAAGGTATTGGATTGGGAGTGGCTGCTTCTGCTGCTGTTACTGCCGTTTCAGTTTCTCCCGCAAATCTTTCTGGGTTTTGTTCTGCTCATCATCGTGCTTCTACTAATCTCGCGCAAACTGACGCTCGGATACTTCATTCCCCCTACCCCTTATAACGTCGCCATATTGGTTTTGATCCTTTCACTGGGTGCCAGCGTTTGGGCTACCTTCGAGTTTGAGCTGAGTATGTCCAAGATCGTGGGCATCCTCGTCGGCATCGCCCTGTTTTTTTCAATCGCCCGTTCGAACAAGGAAACCGGCCTCTGGACGATTGCCGGGGCATTTATCGTCATGGGCATGTTAATGGCTCTCGGAGGATTGGTTGGCGCCCAATGGCAACCGCCTTTTTCCTTTCTGAATCAGCTTTCAAGCCTGCTTCCCCTCGCTGCCAATGGCGTCCCCGGAACCTCGGAAGGCTTCATTAACGCCAACGAACTTGCTGGCGTACTCTGTTGGGTGACGCCATTCATAATGGCCCTTTCTATTGGATTGCGCCGGCGCTTGTGGCAAACCAGGCCGTTGTTATACGGGTTCATTGTCGTCTCGACCTTGTTCACCACCTTTTTGCTGGTGGCCACGTCTTCAAGAGGCGGCCTGTTGGCCTTTGGAATAAGCACCGTCTTGATTCTTGGGTTCTTCGTCAACGGACGATGGCGATTGGTCTTGGCTAGTGGCGCGCTCATTTCTCTGTTAATCCTGTTCTCCTATGGTCGCAATCTGGTCGAGGACGACATCGTGGGCGACAATTTGGGACTGAGCGGCAGAATCGAGATTTGGTCGAGGGCCATTCTGGTATTGGGCGATCATCCGCTTACCGGCGTCAGCGTCAACGGCTTTCGGCGTGTCGTGCATGTACTTTACCCCTTATTCGGCATCGCCGACGGAATCGACATCGCCCATGCCCACAATCATCTCCTGCAAGCCGGTCTGGACCTGGGATTGCCGGGACTAGTCAGCTATCTGGCCCTCTGGATAATCAGTGCGATTTTATTGATAGTCACTTTCCGAAATTTAATTCGCCGCCGGGCCACACATCACCCTTACTACTCATTAGTGGCGGGTCTGGCCGGTTCCTTACTGGCCGGCTGGATATTTGGCTTGTTCGACGCCATAGCCCTTGGAGCGCGTCCATCGTTTATGTGGTGGATCCTAATTGGGCTAACGGCGTCGGTTCATTATGCTGTTGTCTATTCGGGCAGGCACCTGCACACCCACCGGCGAGTTACTTCGGAAAGGGCGGTAATAGACAATAATCCTGTTACCACTCGCCCTGTGAGATCGTAGCTGAAAAGAAGACCGATCTTGCTTGCTCAAATGAGGCGACGTATAATCAATCCCTATCCGCGGCATTGGTGAAGTGGTATCACAGCAGCTTCCCAAGCTGTTATCACGGGTTCGAATCCCGTATGCCGCTCTCTATCTCTTCTCTCGTCTTTCCCATTGCCAATTCCAGTTTGAAACGAACACCGCCGATCGTGATGACATCGCCTGTGGACAGGACGATCGGATCAGTAATAGCTATGTCGTTGAGATAGGTGCCGTTCCGGCTGCCCATATCCTCCAGCCACCATTGCGCGTCGCGCCAGGATATTAAGGCGTGTTCGCCGGACACATAGGTGTCGTCGAGCACGATGGTGTTGCGGTTATTACGGCCGATGGTCGTGATCGGGGCCAATTCATAAAGTGCATTCACTGGAGGTAAAGTGGTTTTATTGTCCAACACGCGCAGCAGACCCAGAAAGCTCGTTTGTTCATCGCTGGTGGCGCGCGCGGCCCTCAGGTCCTGCAGAAGGTACCAGAAGAGTAATCCCAGGAAGGTGAGTAGCAGGACGGCTCCGGCCAAGCGAAGCAAAAACAGAATCGATTGCTCGCTCATTCTTCCGGCTTGAGCAGGGTCGTGTCCATCTCGTCTTGTTCGCTAAAGGACGAAGTACCCAGCAAACCTTCTCGCCCTTCTCCATATACCAGAAAGATATCCTGCAGGGCGATCACGTCCCCCGGACGGAGAATGTGTTCCTGACACGGGGTGCCATTTACGACCGTATGGCCGCGATTGCTGACGTCGTAGAGGACAAAATATCGCTGGCGCCACCGTATCTGGGCATGCTGCCGGCTGATCGAGGGCAAGTCGAGCACGATATCGTTATCCATGCGGCGGCCAATGCGAATGATTGGTTGGTCCAAAGGAATGTGCTGCCGCCCCTGGACGATCAAAAAAGCATCTGCCTCGCGAATAGCCTCCAGGGTGGCGTCTCCCGCCTGAAAGGAGTAAACGGCGGTTCCAGGCTCCGGGGTTTTTTCCCGATGCTCGGCAACAATATGGGCGGACCGCGATTTTTCCTGTTCCCGGGAATTGAAGGTGATGATCGGCGGTTCTTTGACGTGATATCCTCGGCGGGCGGTCAGCAGGACAACGTACTCGGCCACCTGGCGCTCCAGTGTCTGCAGTTCGGCCGCCATACCGGAATAATCATCCGGATTCACAAAAATCGCGAAGTGAGTGGGCACGGCATCTGGATCCGCCACTCCCTCATAGAAGCGAGACAAATGCGTGGCTAACTGAAATGGATCGAGCATGCCACCACCCATCCAGTTGAACGGCTCTTCCACCACCCGGCGCAGTAGATTTTCAACACGGCTTATATGGTTCCGCTTCTTCATACTGCTGCGATTATAGGGATGGGCCGAAGTAGGGTCAATGCAGATTGCGTTATCGTTGACCGACAGTATACTTTCCGTGTAACTCAGTGTAATTCATAAGTTCGATAATTTAGATGTCAACTGAAGAGAAGGTACGACTTACCTCATTAGCTTCCTGTGCGGGTTGAGCGTCGAAGTTAGCGCCGGCGGAGCTGGCGCAAATTTTGGCTCCACTGCGTGTGATGTTCCAGCCGGCTGATTTCCCCGACCTGCTGGTTGGTTTGTCCGCGGCCGATGACGCTGCCGTCTACCGGCTCAATGACCACCAGGCCATAATTTCAACCACCGACTTCTTCCCTCCTGTCGTCGACGATCCCTATGATTTTGGAGCCATCGCCGCCGCCAATGCCATGTCGGACATCTATGCGATGGGTGGCGAAGTCCTGTTCGCCATTAACCTCGTAGCCTTTCCCGATAGTCTGGACAAAGGAATTCTGAGCGAGATCCTCCGTGGCGGCGCGGAAAAGGTGGCCGAAGCGGGTGGGATCGTTGTGGGGGGACATAGCGTTAATGATAAGGAGCCGAAATACGGGCTGGCGGTGACCGGTATCGTCCACCCGAATGACATCAAGAAAAAAGGCGGCGCGCTTGCGGGGGATGTATTGTTGCTCACAAAGGCGCTTGGCGTGGGTATTATCACGACAGCCCTGAAACAGGAAAGGGCCGAGTTGGCCCATGTGGCGGCCGCCGTCACCAGTATGAAATTGCTGAACCGGGCCGCCGCCGCGGCGGCCATCGCCGCCGATGCCCATGCCATGACCGACATCACTGGCTTTGGTCTGCTGGGTCATGGACACGAGATGGCCGAGCAAAGTGCCGTCGATTTCCGCTTCCGCCTGGCCCACATCCCTTGGCTACCTGGCGCAAAGGCGTATGGCATTGCTGGAGCATTCCCGGGTGGGATGGATAACAACGCCGGCTATTTCGACCGGTGGGTAAGTTTTGCTGATGGAATCGACCAGGGCTATCTTTACCACGATATGCTGTTCACGCCGGAGACGTCAGGGGGACTATTGGTGTCTCTGTCCCCGGACAAAGTGTCCGGGTTCTTGGCCCGTGTTCCCCAAGCAACCGTTGTGGGAGAGGTAGAACCCGGCGATGGACATATCTGGGTCGACTAACTACTGAGGAAAAGAATGCAATCACGACTAGATCTTGTGCGGCAGCGTTTCAATGAATGGCTTATTGACGGGTTGCTCATCACCAGTCCCGCCAATCGGCGCTGGCTTAGTGGCTTCACCGGCTCGGCCGGCATGCTTCTTATTACCCACGACAAGGCACTGCTGGCAACTGACTCGCGCTATTGGGAACAAGCGGCGCGGGAGGCTCCCGACTTTCAGATCCACCAAATCCGCTCGGAACCGGATGCTCAACTAAACTTCTTGAAACAGGGAGGAGTGACCCGCATCGGCTTCGAGGCCAAGCACGTAACCGTTGCCGACCACGCCCGGTTGTTAGGCTATGATGATTATTCTTTCACAGCGCTAACGGCCACGCTTGAGCCATTCCGGGCCATCAAATCGGCAGCCGAACTGGAGCTGATTCGAAAGGCGGCACAGATCACTGATGACACGGTGACTCAGTTTCCCCAATTCGCCAGGCCCGGCGTCACCGAGCGAGCTTTGGCCTGGATGCTCGAAAAAACCATGCGCGAAGCGGGAGCGGATCGGCCCGGATTCGATATCATCGTCGCCTCGGGGCCAAACAGCGCCTTGCCCCATCACCACCCCGGCGATCGGCCGTTGGAACCTGGGGATTCCATCGTTGTTGACCTTGGAGCTGAAGTCAACGGCTATCGCAGCGATCTGACGCGAACGTTTTACCTGGGCGATACGGTCGACGATACCTTCTGGAATATCTATCAGATCGTTCATGACGCACAATTGGCTGCAATCGAGGGCATTCGCGCGGGCGTAACGGGCAAACATATTGATTCGTTGGCCCGCGACCTCATCACCAACGCCGGGCATGGCGAGCACTTTGGCCACGGTACGGGCCATAGTCTGGGTCTAGAAATTCACGAGTCTCCCAGTTTTGGGGCAAAGGCTGATAATGCAGTAATCGGGGCGGGTACGGTGATGACCGTAGAACCAGGCATTTATGTACCCGGCTATGGCGGCGTAAGGATTGAAGACCTTGTGCTAGTCACAGACGAAGGCTCAGAGTATTTAAGCCACGCGCCTCAGTCACCGCTGATCAGCGTATAGCAAGTCCTCATACAGTTGGGACACTAGTGGAATAATACGCCGCCAATCATACCGGGCGGCAAACTGTTTTGCCGCTTCGCTCAGCATCGCGCGTTGCTCTTCATCCGCTAATAGCTGAAGGATGGTGGCTATCCACTGCTGGGGAGTATCGGCGAAAAGCAATTCTCTCCCGTCACTGACGTCAAAGCCCTCGGCTCCTAATGTTGTCGATATGACCGGTACGCCTGAGGCCATTGCTTCTATCAGTTTGAGACGCGTGCCGCTGCCTATGCGAAGAGGCATGATGCAAACAGAGGCGCCTGCCAAGTAGGGCTGTATATGAGGGACACGACCCGTTAGCGTGATACCCTTTTCCGCACGCAACCGCTCAAGTCGTGGGTGCGGCCGTTGGCCGACAATGGCCCACGTGGTATGCGGCCGCGCGCGCCGAATTTCCGGCCACACGTGGCGCGCGAACCATAACACCGCGTCAACATTGGGCCGATAGTCCATCTTGCCCGTAAAGACTAAATCGAAGGTCACCTCCGGCGTGGAGGGCCATCGTCTCTCGTACTCGGCAATATCGATGGTATTGGGAACGACTCTAATGCGCTCCTCTTCTACCCCGCCAATCTTCGCCAGTTGTGCCCGATCACTCCGGCTAACGGCCAGAATGGCATCGGCCTGCTGGGTGGCCCACTTTTCGAAGCGAGCCAACCGTCCGATTTGCAGCCCTGAATAAAGAGCCACCGGCCAGCGAGAAGGAGTGTGAAAGTCAACCTGCATGGCTCGACGTTGCAACTCGGTCTCCGCATTGTGGCAATCGAGCACGATATGGGCCGCAGGCCCATATCGTCGCACCAGTTCGATGTACGGGCCCAGCTCCAGCCCCTCGACCTGCACGGCCTGGTAAGAATCCGTGGTCAGCGCCCGAATTAGACTGTCGGAAAATTCGGGATTTCGCAGCCGTTGGGCCACGTCGGGCAGCGAGTTGGTGGCGAGCTGCCTGATTCTGTCCGCCGAGGAACGCGCCGGCACGCGGACGGGCGGCAAGACCCGGCAGACAGATTCCAATGGTTCAAGCCCCAACGACAACTCCCCCTCGGAGAAGCTTAGCAACGAAACCTGATGACTCTGTGCCAAAGCTCTTAGCATGTGCAGGTTCCGCAAGCTCGTTCCTTGTTGAGGAGGATACGGCAGTTGAGGAGTCAGCATCAGGATATGGGCCATGTCAGACTTCGTTCCCGGCATAAACGGCGGCCGTGGCGGCGGCCGTCTTCGCCCAGCTAAATTGTTGGGCCTGGATCAGTCCGGCCGTTTTCAATGTTTGAGCATATTCACGGTCGGACAACACGTGCCACAAACCGCTTATCCAACCTTCGACATCATCCGGATCAAGCATGATGGCCGAATTCCCGACGACTTCAGGTAACGACCCCCGATTGCTCACTATGACCGGGCAGCTGGCATGCATGGCTTCCAACGCCGGCAGCCCAAATCCTTCGTAAAACGATGGAAATGCCAATACCCCAGCGGCTCGATAAAGATGAGCTAACTGTATGTCGGTCAAACCGCTTAAATGAAGTACATGATCGCCCAGGTCCAATTGCCCAATCGTTTGAAAAATCTCCATGTCGAGCCATCCGCGGCTTCCTACCAACACCAGGGGAGTCGTAATGTGATGCTTTGTCCGCAATTGCTTGTAAGCGTTCAGCAACATGGGGATGTTCTTGCGCGGCTCCAGGGTTCCCACGGCCAGCACGAATCCACGTCCAACCTTCAGCGCCTCCACGGTGTTCTCTATATCCTCCTGAGCAAAGGTATGGGAATGTATCGGATTTGCGGCCAGGTAAATAGTCGTCACCTTGTTAGCAGCCACGCCAAGCAGAGAGATCAAGTCCCTTCGCGTTGCCTCGCTGTCGGCAATGATATGATTCGCAGCCCTGACCGCCCACCCTATTTGATCCAGATAATAGCGCCGGCTCTCCGGAGTGAGGAATTCCGGATAGTACAAAAACGTCAAATCGTGCACAGTGATGATCCGCCGTTTAGCACCAGCAACTGGCGGGATGAAATCGGGGCTGTGGAATACGTCCAGTTCATATCGGAAAAGTTCAGCAGCCAGGGTAAGGCGTTCCAATCGGTGATGGCAGGGTGTAAACAAGTTACTACGCGAAAACATCGTATGATCCGGCACGAAAGAGCGCTTTTCCCGATGGCTATGGAAGATGCGAAAATGGCTTGCTCCCCTGAGGTCACCCAGAGCTTGGATTAAATGAATGGTATACTGGCTGATGCCACCCATTTGATAGGTGGGTAATCGACAATCAATACCGATGTGCATAGGATGATTGTATGGTGGATGAGGGAAGAGCCGCAAATTGGGCAGCCGGTTATCCGGTTAGTATAATGTTCTATCCGGCCATGAAGGCACACGACATGGCGCTGAGGTGTAATCCTGATGACAAAGAATGGAAATGCTAAACCCGCAGCCGGCGCGTTCGATCAAGAGCTAGGCGAATTTCGCAAGCGGCTGGAATGGCTGGATGAAGAGCGCCGAAAATCCGGCCGGAAGCTGGCCGAGCTAGAACAACGCAGTGCCTTGCAAGAGCGCGAACTGGCTAGCCGTGACAGACGTATCCAGGACCTCGAAAAACAGCTGTCCCTGGTTAACTCGCAATTGACCCGCATCCCGATGATCGATACCCAGTTATCGCAATTCAGGGATGATATTGTCAAGATGATCGAACAGTATGACAAGCGCCGAATCGATGCCGAACGGGAACTGGATCGACTTCGGCGGGTGGAACATGAGGCTACGACGCGGGAAATTGCCGATATACGCAAGGAGTTACCGGCCATCGGCCGCATCGAGCAGGAGTTGCCCCTGAGACAGGCTGAGGAAACCAGGCTCGCCAATCTAATCGGCGTGCAGCAAAACATCCTTGCCCAGGTAAGCACTCAGGTCGAAAACGTCGAACGGTCACTCACATTCCTGGCCGAAAAGGAAAAACAGGACAGCCGCAATATCGGTGAAATCCAGGCCACTCTTTTGGAGATCAGCAAGCGCTGGGAACCTATCAGTAACCGTCTGGAGATACTGGGTCAAAATTTGTCCAAGGTGCAGACCACGGCACAAACCACAGGTGAGGCTCAGGTGCTGCTGCGCAAGAGCATTAGTGATTGGACGGAGCAAGTTCAGATTGGCGAACACGAGCGCAACCAACGTTTGGCTAGTTGGCAGCGTACCATGGATGAACAGGAGGCGGCCTTCCAGCGTTTTAACCAGGATTGGGTAAAGTTTAATAACCAGCATAACGAATCGCGCACGGCCGTGGAGACGATGAAATCTCTGCAAACTCACCTGGAGCAACAGCAGCGAGAAGCCAACGAACTGGTCAGAGTCGAATCAAAGCGCATGGAATCGCGGTGGGAGCAATTCACCCAGGAAGACGCGCGAAAGTGGAAAAATTTCGAGGCAGACTCTTTGCAGCGGCTGTCTATTAACGATAGGCGTGAGAGAGAACTGCGCGAACAAATTATCACCTTGGAAGAGGAACTGGAGCGCTTGACCGTCGAATTGACCACCATTGTGCGCGTACAGACAGCACAATCCGAAGCCATCAAGAAGTGGCCACTCGCCTGGTTGGAGGAAGTAGAGAAAGCTCTCGACCAGAACCCCAACCGGCGACGCCAACCCGCGTTGGTGCCTGTGCGAGAGGAGTAGGGCCAACTTCCTCTCCCCCGGTCCCTACCATCTATGCACGTTATCGGGACAGCCGGTCACGTTGACCACGGCAAATCCACCCTTGTCGAAGCCCTAACCGGCATTGATCCCGACCGGCTGGCCGAAGAAAAGGCCAGAGAAATGACCATTGACCTGGGGTTCGCCTGGCTGACCCTCGATGGCGAAGAAATAGGAATTGTGGATGTTCCCGGCCATCGGGACTTCATCGAGAACATGCTGGCCGGCGTCGGAGGCATTGATCTGACATTGTTGGCTATCGCCGCCGATGAAGGGGTGATGCCACAGACGCGAGAGCACCTGGCCATCCTCGACCTGTTGGAGATCAACCGGGGCATCGTCGCCTTAACCAAGAGCGATCTGGTCGACGATCCTGATTGGCTCGAACTGGTGACCCTGGAAATAAGTGACGTTCTGCAGGGAACAACGCTGGCCGATGCACCAATTATTCCCGTTTCCGCTCGCTCCGGCGCGGGGCTCAACGACCTGAAAAGCGAAATCTCCATTGCCTTGCGTGCGATAGGGCCAAAACCGGATTGGGCAAAGCCCCGCCTGCCCATCGATCGCATCTTCTCCTTGCCCGGATTCGGCACGGTTGTCACCGGCACCCTGGTAGGCGGTAGCCTCCACGTCGGTAATGAGGTTCAAGTCGAACCGGGCAAGCTCATCGGCCGAGTTCGCGGGCTACAAACCCACAAGGTTAAACGTGAAACGGTTCATCCCGGCAGCCGAGTGGCCATTAACCTGACCGGCATTGATCGAGAGGTATTGTATCGTGGGCAGGTCGTGACGCTTCGGGGGCAGATCAGGGAGACGAGACAAATCGACGTGACCTACCGACATTTACGCGACGTGGATGTCCCCCTGCGCCACAACGATGCGGTCAAACTCTTCACCGGCGCGGCCGAGGTGAGCGCTCGCGCGCGAGTAATCGGCCGCGAGCACATTTCCCCGGGCGAATCCGGTTGGGTCCAGTTAACTCTAGACGAGCCTGTCGCCGTGACGCGGGGCGATCATTTCATTCTGCGACGGCCTTCGCCGGGCATGACCCTAGGTGGCGGCCTCATCCTCGATCCTCATGCCGCTCGTCGCCACCGCCGGTTTCGCGCAGACGTGATCGAACGGTTTAGTGCACTGTCCGAAGGAACATCGGAAGACCTTTTACTGAATACGCTGGAGAGGCTCGGCCCTGTGCAGGCATCCACCTTGGTAGAAAAAGCGGGGTTAACGGCAAGTGATGCCCTTGAACCCATGCGTGCACTGGTCGCCGACGGCCGCGTTATTGATCTCGGCAGGATAGTGATTGCCGCACCGGCATGGCATTCGCTGGGCGAAAAGATTCTGGCCGAACTGGAATCTTACCACCGTGACGTGCCGCTGCGCGGCGGTCTGGAGCGCGAGGCGCTACGCAGCAAGCTGCAGTGCCCGCCCCTTGTTTTCAACGCCTTGCTCGACCGTATGTCTGCAGAGGGTCAGATTCTCGAATCGAGCACCCTGCTGCAATTACCTCACCATCGTATAGAATTTACGCCAGAACAAGAGCGATCGATTGCCCAACTGATGTCACGGTTTGAGAGTCAGGGTATCTTGTCGCCCAGTGTAAAGGAATGCAAGGCGATGGTGGGCGATCTTGTCTATTACGCGCTCGTCGATCTGGGCCGGTTGAAGCCTGTGTCCGAAGACGTTGTTTATTCGGCCGACATCTATGAGCGCCTCATTGCCCGGCTCACCCGGCAACTTCATCAACAAGGATCTATTTCGGCTGGCGAAGCCCGTGATCTGCTGGATTGCAGCCGAAAGTACGCGATTGCCCTGCTGGAACACATGGACGAGCTCCATATCACGCAGCGCTCCGGCGATAGTCGAATCCCCACCCGCCCACTTAAGGAATGATTCCTTCTGCTTTATCCGCAGCGCCACTTGACATATAGTGTAACGGGCACTATCATTATGTCATGTGTTGCAAGCACAACTCCATGTGCTTGTTTGTCCTATCCAGGCGGTCAAAGCCTGATAAACCGCCAGGGTTTGCGCCATCTACAGGAGCGTTTTCAATGGACCGTTGGTATGTATCTGGAAAAGTTCGCTTTGTCCTTACAGGATTATTCCTTTCGATCTTTATCGTGGCGGCGCTTAGCAGCAGCTCACTGAGCCTAAGCGCGCAAGGCGGCTCCTGGGAAGGGAAATATTGGAACAACCGTAACCTTTCCGGCGACCCGGCGCTCACTCGCCAGGACGCCAGCATTAACTTCGATTGGGGCGCCGGCTCCCCCAGCGCGGAAATCGCCGTCGACAACTTTTCCGCTCAATGGACACAAACAGCCAATCTGCCAGGCGGCACCTATCGTTTTACAGCCTCCACCGATGACGGCATGCGTGTCTGGATCGACAACGTCATGATAATCGACGCCTGGTTCGATAGTCAGGTGCATACGATCACGGCCGACGTTTTCCTGAGCGCTGGCACTCACACGATAGTCGTCCATTATTACGAAGCGGGTGGCCTGGCCGTAGCGAAGATGAACTACGTCCTTCTGGGCGCATCGCCCACCCCACCGCCGCCGGCTGATCAACCCTGGTATAACGAGTACTTCGCCAATACAAATTTGAGCGGAACCCCGGCTTTAACCGGAACGACTTCGGCAGTTAACTTTAACTGGGGCTTCGGCTCGCCGGCACCGGGTTTCCCGGCCGACTTCTTCTCCGTTCGCTGGGTTCGCGATCTGGCTCTGGACGCCGGACGCTACCGGTTTACGGTCACGTCGGATGACGGCGTTCGGGTATGGGTCAACAACAACCTCATCATCGACCAGTGGCGCACACAAGCCGCTACCACATTCAATGCCGAGATCGATTTGGGCGGGGGCACGGTTCCGATCAGGGTCGAATATTACGAAAACACCGAACGAGCGCAGATCGCGCTAACCTGGACCAAGATTTCCTCGCCGCCCGCCCCACCCCCGGCTGGAGCCTATCGAGCCGAGTATTTCAACAATATGACCCTCTCCGGGTCGCCGGTCCTGGTGCGTGATGAAGCGGCGGTCAACTACAACTGGGGCCACGGTTCGCCCGCGCCACAAGTGCCCATCGATCATTTCTCGGCGCGCTGGACGACGACTTTGAACCTGTCACCGGGCCGCTATCGTTTCTCCGCTTCCAGCGACGACGGCGTGCGTGTCTGGGTCAACAACCAGATTATTATCGACGCCTGGTTCGACCGGCCCGTCCGAACGTTCACCGGGGAATATGACGTTAATGGGGCTGTGTCGGTGCGCATCGAGTATTACGAAAATACCAACTTGGCGGAAATGCGCTTCTCCTACTCCCTTGTCTCCGGCCAGCCGGGAACGGGTGGCCCATTCCCGGGCACGGCCACAGTCACTTCATATCGCCTCAATGTTCGACGCGGCCCCGGGACGAATTTCGCTATCATCACCAAGCTGAGCACGGGTAACGTGGTCAATCTAACCGGCTTCCGCAATGGAGACGCAACCTGGGTACAAGTGTCTCTACCCAACGGCACGGTCGGCTGGGTCAGTGCGCTCTATATTCACACCACAATCCCGATCGGCAATCTCACACCCATAACCGGCACGACGCCTCCACCCGCGCCACCGCCAACCGGTGCGACCGGCACGGTCGTCACCGGCGCGCTCAACGTGCGAACGGGGCCGGGCATTGGGTTTGGAGCCTTTACGACCATCAGCAATGGCGCTACCGTGACGCTGCTGGGACGCAACAATGATGCCAGCTGGGTGAAAGTCATCCTGCCCGACGGCCGCCAGGGCTGGGTAAATGCATCCTTCCTTAGCACAAGTGTTCCGATAGTCAACCTACCGGTGATTAATATCTAGGCCAATCACTCCCTCTACGTGAGTCAAAGCCTCCTCGTCGAGTGACGAGGAGGCTTTTGTTTATTGTCCCCCGCACGGCTACAATATGGGAATAGTCAAGCCGTTCTGGCGTCCCACACTCTCACCTGATCAGATCACTTGCATGAATCATGTTTTCCTTTGATATTCCTCCATTGACCAGCGGTATAATCGCCGGCGCAGTTATAATTTTTTTCCTGCGTGTGTTCGGCATCGCCGTCAGCACACTTCGAGTGCTGGTGATGATGCGCGGAAAAAAGCTGGCCGCATTTGTGGCCGGGTTTTTCGAGGTTCTCACCTACGTCATCGCGATAGGTCAGGTCGTCAACAATCTGGATAATGTCTGGAACGTGTTGGGATACTGCCTGGGATTTTCCGTCGGCACTGTGGTCGGGATGCTGCTCGATGAACGCACAGCATCGGGCTTCGCCAATATTCGAATTATCTCGCGCTACAAGGCGCAAAGCATTGTCGATGCCATTCATCAAGCCGGTTACGGGGCGACGGTCGGTTGGGGCCACGGCCGTGGGGGAACGGTTGGCATGATTGTAGCCGTGGTCAGGCGCAAGGAAATTGACAAGATATGCACGATCGCCGAAGATGTCGATCCGAACGCTTTCATCACCATTGAAGATACGAGAACAATCCGCCGCGGCCACTTGCAAATGAGCTACCAGGAAAGATAATGGGCAAAACAGCCCTCCACACCCTAATCAATGAGGAAACATGTCTACAATCACTCTTCTAGACGGCAGCCTCAAGTTATCCATTTTCTATGAGGTCAGTGATCGTGATTTCGATGATGACATCTGCCTCTGTTTCGAGGAAGATTGCCCGGAAGATGAAAAGCTTTTCAAGGCGGACGAAGTGAGTTTTTACATCACCCCCGAGCAAGCGGCCTTGATGGTTCTGGAACTGAATCGAGCAATTCAAAATTACCGCGGCGACACGAAAGCAGCCGGCGACTAAATGGGCCGTGACCGACGGCACCCCCAAACAGCGCATCGGTCGCGACAAGGCCGAAGGAATGGAGATGAACCGCAAGAAGGTAAGCGTTATTGACTTGCAATCTCGCAAACAAAGCGGCCAACCGATCAGCATGCTGACGGCCTATGATTACACGGGAGCATTGCTCGTCGATAGAGCCGAGATCGACGTCATCCTGATCGGCGATTCGCTGGGAATGGTCATCATGGGTCTTGAAAGCACGGTGCCGGTCACCATGGAGGAGATGCTACATCACTGCCGTGCCGTGGCACAGGGGGCAAAATATGCCCATCTCGTGGGCGATTTGCCCTTCTTGTCCTATCAGGTTGACCCCAGGGAAGGGGTGCGCAATGCCGGCAGGCTGTTGAAGGAAGGCCACGTTGACAGCGTGAAGCTGGAAGGGGGTCGTGAAATGGCGGCCACCGTAAGGGCGATTGTCGACGCCGGCATACCGGTTATGGGCCACATTGGGCTGACGCCGCAATCGATCAGCAAGCTTGGCGGGTTCCGCGCTCAGGGGCGAACGGCCGCGGCCGCCCGACGCCTGGTCGATGACGCCGTCGCCCTCGAAGACGCAGGGTGCTACGCCGTCGTTCTGGAAGCCGTGCCCGCCCCCGTCGCCGCCGTCATCACCCAGAAGCTACAGATACCTACGATTGGCATCGGCGCCGGACCGCATTGTGACGGGCAGGTGTTGGTATTCCACGACATTCTCGGCCTCTATGACAAGGTTCAGCCCCGGTTTGTAAAGGGGTATGCCCAGCTGCAGCAACCGATTATCGACGCCTTTACCGCCTTTCGGGAGGATGTTGTCAATCACCGGTTTCCGGAGGATGAGCACTCGTTTGCCATGAAACCAGACGAGTTGGAGGCTTTCTATCACAGTCTCAAGGAATAGCCGCCCGTTGAAAATTGGGGTTGTGGGTATCGGAGCCTTGGGCTGCTTATTGGGGGCCTATCTGAGCGATGTCGCGGAGGTGATCCTCATCGGCCACTGGCCCGAACAAGTTGCCGGCATTCGCCGCTCCGGGCTGACCGTTGAAAATCCCGACGGCCGCGTCACCCATCACGCCTTGACCATTACCGCCGATGCCGCGTCCGTCGGCCAAGTCGACGTGGCCTTAGTGGTCGTCAAGAGCCGGCAAACACTGGACGCTGCCCACACCGCCGCTGAAATTCTCAAACCCGATGGCTTGGCGATCACCTTGCAAAACGGACTGAATAATTGCGATACGCTACGCCGTGTGTTGGGCCGCTCCAGGGTCACACTGGGCGTGACATCTCAGGGGGCAACAGTTCTGGGCGTGGCCAATATTCGGCATGCCGGTCATGGCCCTACCCATTTCGGCCGCGATCCCCTGCTGGGGTGGGCGCAACTGGAAATCCTGCCGCAAGTCGTCGATGTCTTTAATCGGGCCGGGTTGGAATCCTATCTGGTGGATGAAACTGACGGGCTGGTGTGGGGCAAGCTGGCCGTCAATGCCGCCATTAATCCGCTGACGGCGCTGCTCCGCGTACCCAATGGTTTCTTGATGAAACACGAAGCGCTTATCGATATCATGATCCGGGCGGCCCTTGAAGTCGCCGCCGTGGCCGAGGCCCAAGGGATCGTGTTGCCGTTCGCCGACGCAGCCGAAAGGGCACAAAGCGTCGCCCGCGCCACAGCCACAAATCGCTCCTCCATGCTTCAGGACGTTGAGCGCGGGGCGCCGACCGAAGTCGAGGCAATATGTGGCGCTGTGGCGCGCATCGCCCATGAACTGAACATTTCTACCCCGCTTAATATCCGTTTATGCCGCCTTGTCAGGCAGGTTGAGGGTGGTCAGCCCCCCCTAGTTGCTCAAGGAGATGTTGAGGCCCTTCTCCGCCTGATCGACATGGAATCAATGAACTAACATGATGAAAATCGCCCAAACAATTGATGCAATACGCGCCGCTCGCGAGGAATATGGTCTGGAAAGTGTGGGGCTTGTCCCTACGATGGGGTATTTGCACGAGGGCCACCTGGAGCTAGTGCGACGGGCGCGGAAGGAAAACGATCGCGTAATCGTTACTATTTACGTCAATCCCAAACAGTTTGGCCCATCGGAGGACCTGAGCCGATATCCGCGCGACATGGAGCACGACCTTGAGCTGCTGAGCAACGAGAACGTTGATACAGTCTTCGCTCCTTCAGACGAGGCGATGTATCCGGCCGATTACCAAACTACCGTCATCGTTACGCAAGTCACGCAACCACTGGAGGGTGCGCGTCGCCCCACGCATTTTGAGGGCGTCACCACGGTGGTCACCAAACTGTTCAATTTGTGCCGGCCCACGCGCGCCTATTTCGGCCAGAAAGATGCCCAACAGGTGGCTGTCCTGAGGCAAATGGTTCGCGATCTGAATTTCAACCTGGAAATCGTCGTCTGCCCCACGGTCAGGGAAAAAGACGGGTTGGCGCTCAGCTCGCGCAACAAATACCTGACGGCCGAACAACGCGCCGCCGCACCAGCCTTGCATCAATCGTTACGGGCAGCCACTGTATTGTGGGCACAGGGAGAACGAAACAGCGACACGCTGCGGGCGGCCATGCTCGATATTCTGTCGGCCGTTCCCTCCGCCCGCGTCGATTATGTGAGCGCGGCCAATCCCACCACCCTTCAGGAATACAGCGACACGGTCGCGGCTGGACAGGGTATCCTCTTTTCAATGGCCGTCTTCTTCGGGCAGACGCGGCTCATCGACAACGTGCTGCTCCCACCCGGCGCTGAATGACCATATTACCGCCTGAAGTAGCGCAACAGTTGAGACAAGCCCAGCGCGTCGTCGTCCTGACCGGCGCGGGAATTTCGGCCGAAAGCGGTGTGCCTACCTTCCGGGATGCGCAAACAGGGCTTTGGGCGCAGTATGATCCGCATCAGTTAGCCACACCGCAGGCGTTCATGCGGAATCCAAAGCTGGTATGGGACTGGTACGCCTGGCGGCGCGATCTGGTGACCAAAGTTGTCCCGAATCCCGGACACTATGCACTGGTCGCCATCGAGCAACGAGTTCCCAACTTCAATCTAGTTACCCAGAACATCGATGGACTGCACAGGAAGGCGGGCAGCCATGAGATCGTGGAACTACATGGAAATATCTTTCGGGTCAGGTGCTTTACCGAGAATGTGCTGGTTGAGGATTGGAATGATTTGATCGGGAAAGGTCTACCACACTGCCCAAATTGTGGCGGGTTTCTGCGCCCGGATGTGGTCTGGTTTGGAGAGACTCTCCCGGTTGAAGCCCTGGCCCACGCCGTAAAAGCATCCCAGTCGGCCGATTTCTTCCTGGTCGTAGGCACATCAGGGATAGTCCAACCAGCCGCCTCTCTACCTTTTGAGGCGATAGACAGGGGCGCAATGCTGGTCGAGGTCAACCCGGAGCCCACGCCTATATCCCCCTATGTGTCCTATACCTTGCGCGGCGCGGCCGGCATTATATTGCCCGCTCTCGTTGTCGCCGCGTGGCCGGACCAAGCTTAAGGTAAAAAGATACTCATCGACTGCCCGACCCCTTGTCTACGATTGGTCATATGAAACGGGCTGGGTTATCATCACCATACTCTTTCCGTCAGGTAATGCCCATGTCCAACTTAATGGAAACCACACCCATTAGTCCGCATTTACTCGAGGTGCTCCGTTGTCCGGTGGCCGTCAAATCCGCACCTGATTCGTCGAGTGATCCGGGACGTTTGCGTCTCGTAGCCGATTGTTGGCTGGTGTGCGACGAATCAGGCATGAAATATCCCATACGCAATGGAATACCCATCATGCTGATCGAAGAAGGCGAGAAATGGCTTCATACGGCCGAGAGTGAGTTACCAATTCCACCACCAATGGATTGAGTTTGCATACCACAGGCCGACCGAGATGAAGACAATATTGCAAATCGAGGACAACTACGCTAATCGCCGTCTGGTGGAACGAGTCCTGGAACCCTGTCCCTACCGTCTTGTACACGCGTCGGACGGCCGCGAGGGTATTGACAAGGCCCTGCAAGAAACACCCGATCTGATCCTACTCGACATGGGTTTGCCGGATATGGACGGCCAGACACTTGTCTCGATTCTTCGCGATTCACCGTCTCTCGCGCACATCCCCATCGTGGCCCTGACGGCTTGGCCGGAGAACATAGCCGAGGAGATGGCCGCCCGATATGGCTGTGATGGCTGCATCACCAAACCCATTAACGTTGCCGAATTCTCCAGGCAAATTGCATCATTCCTGAATCAATAAGCAATCGACCCAATTTCTGCCCGGACTATCCTGAATGATCCTGTTACCGGCTAGTGAATTCACAATTGAAGAATTAACTTCAGCCTATAACCAGACGCGCACCGATTACCTTATCCCGATGCCGATGAATCCGGCTCGGCTCCACGAGTACATCCTGCTATTTGACGTTGACCTGGACGCATCGGTGGTGGCTGTCATCGATCAAACTATCGTCGGCTTAGGCATGTTGGGGGTTCGCTCGGAAACGGGCTGGATCACAAGGCTCGGCGTGTTGCCCCAGGGCAGGAGAAAAGGCACCGGCAGCGGGATTCTGCAAGCCTTGCTTGACCAGGCTAAATCCAAGGACATTTCTAGCGTTTGGCTAGAGGTCATTCACGGAAATGAACCCGCCCACGAGCTTTTCAGGAAGTTTGGCTTCCGGGAAACACGTGAATTGATCGTTGCGCGGCGTCCCCCCGGAACCATCAATACCATGATGGCCGTCAAGAGCGCGCATAAAGTTCGTTATCTGCAACACGATGAGGTTTTAGAACTTCATTGCCACCGTCAAGAGCACATGAACTGGCTCAACGGTGTGGAAACCATGCGCAACGTCGGCCTGCTGACCAGTCCATATTTTGACCCGGCTTCCGTACTCGGCCGGCAGGAGCTTCCCCAGCTGGCGGGCATCTACGTGGAGTTTCTCCATGGGGCTAGCGGCTGGGTATCCTACCAGGCTTCGACGCTACAACTCAAGCGCATATGTGTGGAAGTGGTGCGGGGCGAACCGACCCGCACCACGGCCGAACTTCTCGAACTGTTGCATCGTCTGCACACGTCCCAGGATGCCGTCATCGAAAATATCCCCGATGACGAATGCTGGTTGGGTTATAAGCAAGCCGGTTACTTTGAGGTTTTCCGGCGAATTGAGATGGTTCGAGAGCCGGCGGCGCCTGACAATTCCTGAACCAACAAGAGGAGCATATGATCGCGCCAGAAGCTGTCCTGGAAGCGGCCGCGCAGATTGCCGGTCACGCCCACCACACTCCCGTCCTATCGTCTACCACCTTAAATCACCAGACACAATTCCAGGTGTTTTTCAAATGCGAGAACTTCCAGCGGGTCGGCGCGTTCAAATTTCGCGGCGCCTATAACGCCATCAGCCGGCTGGATGAGCAAGAGCGAAGGGCGGGAGTCATCACGCATTCGAGCGGCAACCATGCCCAGGGAATTGCGCTGGCCGCCCGGTTGCTGGATGTGAAAGCGACGGTCGTGATGCCCGAAGACGCCCCACCCAACAAGCGCCAGGCGACGGCAGCCTACGGGGCCACAATCGTCCCCTGTGATGCCTTGGTACGGGAAGAGGTGACCGCCAGGCTGATTGAAGAAAACGGCTACACGCTTATCCATCCCTTCGACAATCCTCACATCATCGCCGGGCAGGGAACGGCCGCCCTGGAACTGTTTGATGAGGTGGGGCCGCTGGATTATCTGTTTGTCCCGGTTGGCGGCGGAGGCCTGATCAGCGGCAGTGCTTTGGCGGCCCAGTTGCGCGCGCGCCGGTGCCGGGTCGTCGGCGTGGAACCGGCGGCCGGAGATGACGCCGGCCGTTCCTGGCGTTCTGGGGAAATCATCAGGCTCGATACCGTGCCCGACACCATCGCTGATGGTTTACGCACACGGGCCATCGGCCATTTGAACATCGAAATCATGCGACGTTACGTCAGCGACATGACCAGCGTCAGCGAGGCGGAGATTATGGCCGCCACGGAGTACATCTGGTCGCGCCTGAAAATCATCGTCGAGCCGAGCGCGGCGGTCGCCCTGGCACCCATCCTGTCCGGCCACTATGAGATGCCCCCAGGCTCGCGAATAGGTGTTTTGCTAAGCGGGGGCAACGTGAGCCTTTCGGCCACGCAGGCGTTGGCGCGGCCCGCCGTTCAGGCTTCTGCCGGTCTCAATGTCCCCCCGGCCAAGGTAGCCGTGGCCGGAGATGCGCGCGAGCGCAAACCGTCCCGCCTTCTGGTTTGTGCTCCAATTGAGCAGCAAGCCTTGAATACCCTGCAGGAAGTCGGGGAGGTCGATATCATCTATGATGCCGACGAGGAAACACTCATTTCGCGGATTGGTGACTATCACGCTCTGATCGCCAGTCCCAATCAGCGGATCAATTCCCACGTCATCAAGTACGGCTACAATCTCAAAGCCATCGGCTCGCTTGACGGAAATCTGGACAAGATTGATGTCAGCGCGGCCCGTGCTCTGGGCATTCAAATCTGCTACGCTCCTGACAGTCGCGCCGTCACCATCGCCGAGCATACCGTGGGCCGCCTCTTGGCCCTGGCCAACCGCTTCTCGGATGGAAGATTGGCGGGCAAAACGTTGGGGCTCATCGGGTTCGGCCTGGTGGGCCGCCAAGTGGCCCAGCGCGCGGCCGCGTTCGACATGCGTATCCTGGTCAACCAGCCCCGGTTGACGCCCGAATTGGTGCTGGATTCCGGCGTAGAGAGCGCTGACCTGGTATATCTTCTCCAGCATTCTGATTTCATCAGCCTCCACGTGCCTTTCAGCGAGGAAACCGAAGCGATCATCGGCCCCGAGGAGCTAAGCTTGATGAAACCCGGCGCCTTGCTGGTCAACACGGGTCACACAGATCTGGTGGATGAGAAGCAACTACTGGCCGCACTTGATGCCGGCTTGCTGGCCGGCGCCGCCTTGTCATCGTTACCACCGGTTGTTGTGCACCCCACCGAGTACGCCCTGGCCCTTCGAAACCATGAGCATGTGATTATCTCCCCACACATTTCATCGATACTCAGCCATCAAATGCGTGATCATTCTCTGGATGTGGCCCGCCAGATCGTGAGCGCGGTTTCCCGGCGTCGCGCGAGCGAAACGCTTGATCTAGAGATTGTGCCGGTCGAGCGAATCGTGCCGCATGAGGCCATCGACATGAAGCGAGTAGCCCGGCTGGTTGAACGGCTTGAGGATGATGGCAAGCTTGTCAACCCGCCCGTTACGACCTTCTGGAAAGACCGCTACATTATTCTGGATGGGGCCACGCGTTATAGTGCCCTATGCCAACTCGATTATCGCCACGCCATAGTCCAGGTAGTGGACAAGGACAGGACCGGCTTCCAGCTGCATACGTGGTACCATGCCATTTCGGCCGAGGAGCCCCAAAACGCGATGAGCTTCAACGAGTTGGCAGCGGAACTAGAAAAAATCAAAGGGCTGCGCTTGCGGTCTATCAATGCGGATGAATCGCAGGGCATCTTCTCGCGCCCGGAGGTTATTTGCTACTTCATCGACCGCGAGGGCGGCATGACGCTGGCAGAAGTCGAACCCGGCATCTCCAAGCTGGCCGTGATGAACAGCATTGTTGATGCATATAATGCCTGGGGAGCGGTGGAACGCACTCTGTTGACCGATGTCGAGCGATTGATAGCCCAATTTCCGCAGTTGGTGGGGGTGGCGGTCTATCCGCAGTTTCAACCGGAAGAGGTGTTCGACGCGGCCGCCGAGGGGATTCTCCTCCCTGCCGGGCTGACACGATTTGTCATACCGGGGCGCATTCTGCGCTTGAATGCCGATCTCGCCCGTCTCAAGCGCGATGAACCACTGGCCGAAAAAAGAGCCTGGTTTAACGACTTTTTGGCCGGAAAACTATCGCGCAGTCGACTCCGTGTCTATCAGGAACCTGTCGTACTTCTCGATGAATGAGTCAATAAAGGCAATTATTTTTGACATCGGCGGGGTGCTGATACGCACGGAAGATTATTCCGGCCGCTCGAATTGGGAGCGTCGTCTGGGCCTAAATCCCGGCGGCGCTGAGGCCATAGTTCTCAACAGCGATATGGGCCATCGTGCCCAGCGAGGAGAGATTACCTACGCAGCGCTTTGGAATTGGGTGGGCCAGTTCCTGGAACTTGGCGAGGAGTTACCCACCTTCCGGCAAGACTTTTGGCGTGGCGATTTTGTTGACCAAGCGCTGGTAGCTCTCATCCGAAAACTTCGTCCATCCTACAAACTGGCCGTTATCAGCAACGCCACCGATGCCCTGCTCGAAACACTGGCAGAGTACGATCTGCTGGATGAGTTTGATTTGGTCGTCGGCTCAGCCTTTGAGCGAGTGATGAAGCCCAATCCACTCATCTACACCAGGACTTTGGAGCGGTTGGGATGCCTGGCCGAGGAAACCGTCTTCATCGACGATGCCCCGGCCAATGTGGCCGGGGCGCGGGCGCTCGGAATGAACGCGATTCTGTTTGAGCCGACAGTTGACCTGGCGGCCGAATTGGCCACCTTTGGCGTAAATGTAGCTTAGTCAATCTGCCGCAGATAACAATATTACTTCAATTCCGGCCAGGCTTTCACTGATTTTTCCAGCACTACCTGATCACCATCGAGGAAGCGCAAATTTCCACCGGTCAGCGTGCCGGCCTCAGCCGGGATGAATGCCCCCAACATCGTAACGGTAGTGCCCATTTCTTCGGCAACGTATAGCTCAGCCGGGTAGGACGCCAGTATCGCGCCTTTGTCGTTGAGAACCTGCACGCGATACCGGCCTGCGGCTGCCTGCCCGAAGTTCTCGGATTTGGCGAGCAAGTCGTCCGCTTGGGGGCCGTCGACCAGGGTGGTGATATAGGTCCCCTGTCCTCGATGGCCTGATTTACCGCCTCGCAGATATTGGTCCTGGAACAGTCCTTCATAAGTGTAGTCTGATACCCACTCCGGGCCACAGTAGCTCATCATGTCGTGGGTCAGGATTGGATCCAGCAAGGTCTCATCCGAGGTGTCCACCCCAAACACGCCAATCGAAGCGTTGGGGTAGGGAAAGTGAGGGTCGACGCCGGAAGGATTGCCGCACGGCGCGTGACGGCGGCCCAAATTGTGCCCAATCTCATGCGCGGCTGCCGGGCCAGTATCCGGGCCAGTATCAAGACCCACCGATACGCGTTGACCGATCCACCCCAAGCCGCTCACACCGCCGTTGAACCAACCGCTGCTGTCGGCCGCCCGATTGGGTACCAGACCAAAATAGATTTGGGATGAATCGGGGCCGGCTTCGTTCCCCCAGAGGGTGGTGATTTCGCCTAACAACCGACCCCAATCATCACCTTGTCGCAAATTCCCGGTAAACTGAAGGGGAGCGTGTATGGTGACCTTGACGGCATTCACGGGAAAAGCAGAGAGCAACCAGCCACTGATCGGATCGTGAGCGGCTTCCGCATAAGTCTTCCCCGTTACGGTGTCATTATAGGTAATCGGAATGATGACGATTTCCAAAGGCGCGACATCTTGGAACTGGAAGGTGGCGCGGATTGAGTTATTGGCCTCACTAAATTCCGGAATAACATCCGCTCCGTCGATCGTGGCCGTCAACTCAAGGCTCCCCGAGAGCCACTCTACCGGCAAATCCACATTGATCGTTGAGGCCATATCCTCAGATGTGGGATGTGACGAAATTACATGCGAGTCAGACGTTAGCGAGCCTATCGGCGTGCCGTTGCGGCGGGCGTCAATTCGAATACGAGATGCGGGCGCGGGGCCAATCGAGTCAGATACTTGTGCATAAACTCTTAGAATGGCCGGCTTGTGGGCGATGAGAGTAACGTCATTGGATTGACTTTGGACCGATTGAAACAGGCCGAGATGGATGACCTGTAGATCATTCATGGGTGGCGATGAACGAATGGGGATGATCGGGAGAAATACCTCATTTGCCTGATTTCGTTCGGGGGCAGCCGCTACGATTCGTTGGTGAAACAATCCAATCCACGTGCTTCCCAGCACCAGTAAGATACCGGCTATTAACCTTAGTTCATGCTTCCGCATAGATTTCTCCGTGTTGTGTGTCGGTACGCCAGCCGATAGTCGACACGGGAATCGCTTTGCTCCCAAACCCCTTGACCTGCAGGCGACAAAGAAGCGGCAATGCTGTGGCTCAAGCGTACGTTGCTCATCATAGAGACCATAAATTAAAATCCGCGTTACAGAAAATCTGTAACGCGGATTACACTTGAGGTGTGTTATGGAGATGAGCGGGGGATTAGCCGGTGAAATTTACTTAATGGGCTGTCCTTGCTGAAGGGTGGGGTCTAAATGCACGACGTGTTCACACACAGTACATTTGGCCGTTTCTTTGTTTTCTTGGACCATTACGCCGCCGCAAACAGGACAAGGCTGCGGCAGAGGTCTCTTCCAATTCGTCCAGTCACAATCCGGATAATTGCTGCATCCGTAGAAAAGGCGGCCACGCTTCGACCGTTTTTCGATCAGATCACCGCCACACTTCGGGCAGGTCACGCCTACTTTCACCAAGATTTGCTCAGTGTAGCGGCAGTGGGGATAGTGGCTGCAACCGATGAACCGCCCATACCGGCCTTCGCGGTAGACCAGCGGGTGCCCGCTTTGCGGGCAATCACGGCCGACTAATTCCGGCTCTTTCCGGATATCCAGTTTAGGAAGCGCCTCATCCGCCTTGGCTAAATTCGTCGCAAACTGCTGATAGAATTCGTCAATGACAGGAACCCAGGGCTTACCATCAGCGATGCCGTCCAGTTCATCCTCCATGCGCGCCGTGAAGTCTACAGACACGACGTCAGGAAAGTATTGCACCAGCATGTCGTTGACGATAGCCCCAATTTCCGTCGGGTGCAGGCGTTTCTGCTCTTGCTCGACGTACCCCCGATTCTGAATGGTAGAAATGATCGAGGCATACGTTGAGGGTCGGCCAATCTCATGTTCCTCCAATGCTTTCACCAACGAGGCTTCGGAAAAGCGCGGCGGCGGTTGGGTGAAATGTTGCTCCGGCAACAACTCCAGTAAATCGATCGGCTCGCCGGCTTGTAAATCGGAGGGGATTTGGGGCAAGTCGGTATTCTCTTCGTCTTCCTCATCCGGGTCCTCGGTGCCATACACGGCCAGAAACCCCCGAAAGGTCAACGTCGAGCCAGAAGCCCTGAACAAATAGGGGCGCTCCTCGGCCGGTGTGGTCTCCGGGCCCGCCCAAATTTCGGCCGACACGGTATCGTAGAGCGCCGGCGCCATTTGACTGGCGACAAACCGCTCCCAAATCAGCTTATACAGCCGATATTGATCCTTGGACAGATGAGGCTTCATTGCCGCGGGGGTTCGCTCGACCGACGTGGGTCGAACGGCCTCGTGTGCTTCCTGGGCTGTCTTGGATCGTGTCTTGTATATCGGTGGCTTTTCGGGCAAGTAGTCGGGGCCATAGGCCGACTTAACGAACTCTCGCGCTTGGTCCTGAGCGACGCCCGCTACGGTAACGCTATCCGTTCGCATGTAAGTGATAAGACCGGTATCGCCCTCGCCGGTATCAATACCCTCATACAGCTCCTGAGCAATGCGCATCGTCCGGTTTGTGCCGAGGCCAAGGCGGCGTGACGCTTCCTGTTGCAACGTGCTGGTTGTAAATGGGGCCGAGGGTCGTCTTGTCCGAGTGCCAATGTTGACATTGCCCACCTCCCAGCTCGCCTGCTTCAGGGCTTCCAGATGGGGTTCCACGGCCTTTTCGCTATCCAGCACGGGGTCTTCGCCGTTAATGCGATGTAATCGGCCGAGGAAGAAGGGGCGACGGCTGCCGTTTCCGCGAGGATCGATGCGGAATTTCGGCTGGCTCAACTCGGCGTCTATCGTCCAGTACTCGACGGATGTAAACGCATCGATCTCGCGCTCGCGCTCGACCACCATGCGAACAGCGACCGATTGCACCCGACCAGCCGACAAGCGGCCGTGAATCTTGCGCCACAGCAAGGGGCTAAGCTGATAGCCCACCAACCGGTCCAGAACGCGCCGTGCTTGCTGCGCTTCGACGCGATCCATATCAATGGCGCGAGGCTGCTCGAACGCCGCCCGAATGGCCGGCGGCGTGATTTCCTGGAAGACGACGCGCTTGACGCGCGCCGGATCCATTTCGGCCGCTTCCATCACGTGCCAGGCTATCGCCTCCCCTTCGCGGTCGGGGTCCGTCGCCAGGTAGATTTCGCTCGATTGGGCCGCGGCCTTTTTCAGTTCTTTGACCAACGCCCGCTTTTCGTTGGGCACGCGGTATTCCGGTGCAAAGTCGTTCTCGACATCGACGCTCAGGCGCGATTTCAGCAAATCGCGAATGTGCCCCGAACTGGATTTAACGATGTAACCACGCCCCAGATAGCGGCCGATGGTCTTGGCTTTGGTCGGCGACTCGACGATAACCAGCTTTTCTCCCTTGCGAGCGACGCTGCTCTTTGGGCTCTTGGTTGACTTTTTTCCTTTAGACTTCGAATCGCTAGGCGGCCGCTTGGCGGTCACCAGCGGCTTCGGCAAATCTTCGTGGGCCGCGGTCCGACCTTGCTTATAGATGGTCCCACCGCAAACAGGGCACTTGCCGCGTGTACCCGGCGATCCGTTGGCCGCCCACTCCGCAGTGGCCTCCAGCATCGGTCTCTTTTCTTTGCATTTCAGGCAATAGCCAATTAACTCTTCACTACTCATTCAATTATTTTTCCAACTCAGCTATAGGATTCTAAATCGGTGTCCTGTAGCGCATTGATCACGGACTTGACCAAAGGAATTCGATCCTTGTGGACAACCAGTATGGCGTCGTCGGTATTGACCACGATCATTCCTTCTAATCCGACGGCGACCAACAATTTACCTGATTCGTAATTATAGATAAGACAATCCCGCGATTCGGAGTCAATCACTAATCCTTTTGTAACATTGGCGTCAGGGAGCGGGTTAATAACCTCTTTCAGGGCGTACAAGGTCCCCGGATCGCTCCAACCCATGGAACTATGCAGGACCAGTGCCTCTCCGGCGTCAAGATGGGTCAGGATAGCATCATCGAAGCTGATGGCCGGCAATCCGGGATAAAGCCGAGCCAGCACGTCTGCATAATCGTCCGTGTTAATACTCGACTCGATTATCTCGATGTGCCGCCATAATTCCGGCGAAAACTGACGGTAAAGGCGCTGAATGTAGGCCGGCGTCGTTACAAAAAAGCCCGTGTTCCAGACGTGTGTCCCTTGCTCAAAAATTTCGCGACAGCGTTCCAACGGTGGCCGGTAAGTCAGCGATTCAAACCCATAGTAAGGTATATCACCCAGTTCGCCAACCTGGCTACCCAACCCAATCCACCCCAGGTTTTCGTTGGCGAAGCGCGGCGTCTCGCCAATGAATACGATCTCAGCCTTGTCATCGTTAATCAATTGCTCGGCCGTTGACAACAATTGGCCGAAAGCGGGAACATTTTCGATGTAATTATCCGACCACAAGATGGCGACTGCGGCGTCCCTGCTTTCCTTGGCCATGTGGGCCATTGCCAAACCAACTGCCGCCCCCAGGTCGCGCCGCGCCGGCTCGAAGATAATGTTACCCTCCGGCAAATCCGGCAGCTGTCGACGAATGATCTCCGCGTAGCGCTCATTGGTGGCTACGTAGACGTTTTCAATGCCATAGCGAGGTGCCACGCGCTCGACGGCCAGCTGGAGCGTCGAAGCCTCACCGACGATAGGCTCGAACTGCTTGGGCGAGCTTTGCCGGCTAATCGGCCAAAGCCGCCGTCCTGTTCCCCCCGCAAATATAACAATGCGCATGATCGTCACTTCCTTCGCCCTAGCCGGCATCGGCCGGCGGATCGCCCGCATCGTATGTCGGCCCCTCTTCACGCATTCGGACGTAGTTCATCCCCCCCACTGCCTGAACCATGCCTTTCAATTCCATAACCGTCAGCGTGCTACTAATCATGCTAATCGGCATCCCGGTTTGTCGCCCCAGTTCGTCCACGTGAACCGGATGAGATGACAGGTGAGAGAGCAAGGCCGCTTCCTCGGCCGTCTCCGGCAATATAACCTTGGCCACAGCCTGTTCGGCCACCATGCGAAGGTTCAATTCTTCCAGAATATCCTCGACCCGCAACACCAGTTTGCCGCCCTGCTGGATCAGCCGATTCGTGCCAAGACTCACCGGGCTGTGGATATTGCCGGGGACGGCAAATACTTCCCGATTTTGCTCGAGCGCGTAGCGCGAGGTGATAAGCGCCCCGCTTTTCTCTCCGGCTTCCACAACCACCACTCCCAGCGCGAGCCCACTGATAAGTCGATTGCGGGCCGGAAAATGGTTGCTATCGGGCTTGGAGCCGAAGGGGTAATCCGTCACAAGCGCCCCGCGCTCGGCCACAATTTCGCGTGCCAGATCGCGATGCTCGGGAGGATAAACCCTATCGATGCCGCAGGCCAGCACGGCGATGGTGCGCCCACCATGCTCCAACGCCGCGCGGTGGGCCACTGCGTCGATTCCCCTTGCCAGACCGCTCACGACGGTAATGCCGTTACCAACTAAACCGGCAACGAGATCACTGGTCACCTGCCGGCCGTATGCCGTCAGGCGTCGAGTACCCACAACCGCCACCGCCCACCGATCGACGGGTTCCAACCGGCCGCGAACAAAAAGGACGGGCGGCGCGGCTGGAATCTCTCGCAACATATCCGGATAGTCGCTGCTTTCCCACGTTAACACAGAGACGCCGCTGGTCTCCACCTGGCGCACATAACCATCGAGGTCAAAGTTTTCACGGACATCGTTGAAGTTTTGCAGGGCGCGTGCATCGAGCCCAACGTCACGAAGCCGGCCATCCGGAGCAACCCAGGCGTTCTCCAGCGTGCCGAAATGCCCCAAAAGTGCCTGAATCTTTGCCGGGCCAATGCCGCTAACGTAGTTGAATCCCAGCCAATATTTAAGCTCGGACATCACAATACCCTGCCGTCATTCTCCTTCACGTCAGCCATTGCTAAAAATTTGCCGCGGGCGGGCCGATACAATTGCTCAACTAATCAAGCAGCCCCGGCATTGGATGGATGGTCATGCGACCGCTCTCGAGATCGATCTCTTTGACCACGTCGCGGATATCGGGTAAAAGGTACTGGCGTTCTTCACCCTCGACCACAAATACGTTATTGGCGCCTGTCTCCAGAATTTCACTGATGCGGCCAAGGTGCTTTCCATCTTCCGTATAGACGGCAACTCCTATAAGACGGTAAAGATAGTATTCATCCTCCGCCAACGGAACCGCATCCGCCTCAAGTACCTGCAGAAGTTCTCCGCGCAGCAATTCGGCCTCCGTGCGGCTCGGGTAGCCGGCCAGCTTAAGCAAGACTACCCCCTGATGATGCCGGACACTCTCGATAGGTACCAACCTGGGGTTCTGCTCGCCGACGTAGATCGCCTCCAACCACTCAAACCTTTCGGGATGATCCGTCAACAACTCGACACGCACCTCGCCCTGCACGCCGTGTGGCCGCGAAATGCGCCCCACCGCCAAAAAATGAGGCTCGGCAGATGATTCTACTGAGCCTCGTTGGGAAGATTGCGTGGACTTGGGTTCAGGCAAATCGGCTTTATCGCTCAACAGCGCACCTTCATCGCATTTCGTCGGCCTCGAGCAGTTCAAGCTCCACACGGCGGCCTTCTTTGGCCGCACGAACTTTCATCAGGGTACGGATTGAATCAATAACACGGCCACCTTTGCCGATGATTCGACCCATGTCCGGTGCGGCGACGGAAAGCTCGATAACCGTTGTGGCTCGGTCACGCACCTCGGTCACGATAACCTCTTCCGGCTGCTCAACCAGAGACTCGACCAAATAGGTGACTAAGTCCTTCATGAATGATTACTCTTCTTCGTCGGCATCCAGGACAGCATCAATGGCGTCCTCGATTCGGTCTACGCCCGCCTCGACCAAATCCTCAGCCCGGTCCACGACCGCAGCGACCGGCTCAGCCACGGCCGCAACCGCTCCGCCCACGGCGCTAACGGCTCTTTCGACCAGGCCAGGGGCGGCCTCGTCCGCGGCGGGGGCAGCTTCTTTAACCTTTTGGGCTTCGATCACAGGCTCGACGCCGGTGAACTCCGCCACTAAGGCATCCATGGGTTCGCCCGCATGGAGGCGCTCCAGACGCCCAAACGTTCCTTGCTTTTCCAACAGCAAGCGAACCGCATCGGAGGGTTGCGCGCCTACGCTGAGCCAATGCAAGGCCCGCTGTTCATCGATCTGGTACTCGGCCGGATTGGTGAGTGGATTGTAATTTCCAATGCGCTCGACGATACGTCCATCACGCTTGGCTTCTTTTTCAGCCACCACGACGCGGTAGCTGGGCTGGCGTTTCTTGCCGGTTCGACTCAAACGAATTCGTAGCATTTCTTGGTTTGTCACTCCGTTCTATGAAGAATGAATCTTCAAAGTATTACATTCGTCCACCAAGAAGGGAGGCCAGCGCGTTTCGGCTGCGCCCACCCTTCTGGAACTGTTTCATCATTTCTTGCATCTCGCGATGCTGTTTCAAAAGCAAGTTAATTTCCTGCACCGAGGTACCGGAGCCGGTGGCAATGCGACGTTTGCGACTGGCCTTGATGATCCGCGGATGACGCCGCTCTTCGGTTGTCATCGATTGAATCATGGCCTCAATGCGCTTCAGGTCCTTCTCGGCCGAACTCAGATCCACGTCGCCGGCCATCTTATTCATGCCGGGCACCATCTCCAGCAGCTTGCCGATTGGGCCCATCTTCTTGACTTGCTGCAATTGCTTCAAGAAGTCATCAAGGTCAAACTCACCGGTGACAAGTTTCTCACCGGCTCGCTGGGCCTCTTCCATGTCCATCTCGGACTGGGCTTGTTCGATAAGCGTCATCATGTCGCCCATGCCCAGGACTCGGCTCGCCAGGCGATCGGGGTGGAAAACCTCAATCGCGTTGAGCTTTTCGCCCGTGCCCAAGAACTTGATAGGCACGCCGGTGACCTCGCGCATGGAGATAGCTGCGCCGCCACGCGCGTCACCATCGATCTTGGTCATGATGAGACCGGTCAGCGTTACCGCCTGATGGAAGTCGGTAGCCACGCGAACGGCTTCCTGGCCGGTCATGGCATCGGCCACCAGGAGCGTCTCAATGGGTTGAACCCGGCTCTTGATGCCCTTGATCTCGCCCATCATCATCTCGTCAATGTTCAGGCGACCGGCCGTGTCCAAAATCACCGTGGTGGCCCCGCTGGCCGCGGCTTGTCTCACGCCGTTGGCGCAAACGTTTACCGGATTGGCGTTAATGCCTTCGCTGTAGACGGGAATGTCCAACTGCTTGCCGAGCGTCTCAAGCTGGTTGATGGCCGCCGGCCGATAGACGTCGGCGGCAACCAGGAACGGCCGCCGCCCTTGCTTGCGCAGATGCAGGGCCAGCTTGCCGGCCATAGTCGTCTTACCCGCCCCTTGCAAACCCACCAGCATGATGACCGCCGGCGACTGAGCGCCCAGATTGAGACGCCCCGGCTCACCCAGCGTGCGGATCAACTCATCGTTGACGATTTTGACGACCTGCTGGCCGGGGGTCAGGCTGCGCATTACTTCCTGACCGACCGCTCTCTCCCGAACCCGAGACACGAAGTCCTTGACTACCTTGAAATTGACGTCGGCTTCCAGCAAAGCTAAACGAACCTCGCGCATGGCGAGGTCGACATCAGCTTCCGTCAGTTTGCCGCGTTTTTGTAGATTGTCGAAAACGGACTGTAACCGCGATCCCAGTGTCTCAAACACAAAATCACCATCATGAAACTATCGATCTGCAAGGTTTTGGATTCTAGCTCAGCCGGCGCGGCGCGTCAAGCCGCCTGCACGCGCAACAAACCCCATCCGCTCTTTGGAACGGGGTTTGTTGCGGTCATTCGATTCTCAATTTGTCAAACGATCAAGCCGGAATGGGCTGGCGCAAACCGGCGGCCGCTCGTAACGCCTCCGCCTTGTCCGTATTCTCCCACGGTGCCTCGATATCATCGCGGCCGAAATGACCGAAGGAGGCTGTGGCGCGGTAGATGGGACGTCGCAGCTTCAGGTCACGGATGATTGCCCCGGGGCGCAAGTCAAAGTGCTCATTGATCAAATCCACCAGCTCCTCATTCGTCAGTTCGCTGGTGCCGAATGTCTCCACATTGATGCTCAACGGGTGGGCCACACCAATGGCATAGGCTACCTGTACTTCACATCGATCGGCTAACCCGGCTGCCACCAGATTCTTAGCCACCCACCGGGCCGCATATGCCGCGCTACGATCCACTTTCGTCGGATCTTTTCCGCTAAACGCCCCTCCTCCATGCCGGCCCATCCCACCATAAGTATCGACGATGATCTTCCGGCCTGTCACACCGGCATCCCCCATCGGCCCGCCGACGACAAACCGGCCCGTGGGATTAATATAGACGACCAAGTCATCCGAATTATAATCCGACGGCTTGGCTGGATTAATAACGATTTTGCGATTTTCGCCGACCAGTTCCTGAGGCAACACGGGCTTGATCACATGTTCGTAAATATCGCGCTTAATCGCTTCATTGTCGATCTCGGGCGCATGCTGGGTGCTCACCAGGACAGTGTGAATCCGCTTGGGTTTACCGTAGGCATACTCAATGGTTACCTGTGCCTTACCGTCCGGCCGGACCCAGGGCAGCGTGCCGTTGCGACGGACTTCAGACAGGCGACGAGTGAGTCGATGGGCCAGGTAAATGGGCATCGGCATCAATACGTCGGTCTCGTTGCAGGCGAATCCGAACATCATACCCTGATCGCCCGCGCCGATGGTGTCGACCGCGGCATCGCTATCCCCATTTTTGCGCGCCTCCAGGGCATGATCAACGCCCTGGGCGATGTCGGGGCTTTGCGCGGCGATGGCCGCCTGAACGCCGCAGGTATTGCCGTCAAAGCCCTTGCTGCTGTCATCGAAGCCGATGTCGATGACCACTTGGCGAACGAGTTTATCGAAGTCGACAAACGCATTGGTGGTGATTTCACCCAGCAGCAAGACGAAGCCTGTCTTAATGGCCGTCTCGCAGGCCACGCGGGACATCGGGTCTTGTTCCAACAGGGCGTCCAAAACAGCATCGCTGATCTGGTCGCACATCTTGTCGGGGTGGCCTTCGGTTACGGACTCCGAGGTGAAGAGCACACTCGGCGAAGCCATGAAAGTTGTTGACATTGGTTTTGGTTACCTCCCAAACTTAATATTATTGGTTGGCCGCGATATAACAAAAAACGCCTCTGAGCGAGTCAAGAGGCGTAGCGTTCTGATTCACTTTTACCTCTTATCTTCCAGCTTTCGCTGCCGGAGTTAGCACCATTCCATCGTGGTTGGTTGCTGCAGTGTCACCGGGCCGGGTCCCTCGACTGCTCTAGATAAGCGCGATTGCTCTATCGTAACGTACCCAACTAGCAAATATAATCGCTAAGGGCGATTTGTCAATAGCTTAACGCGGCCGTCTTACAATGTAAGTTAAGAAGAAGATAAGCCCGGTCAAGGCAGAACTCACTCCCACGTCTCCGGCGGTTCGGGCATGCCCAGGATGTGATAACCCGCGTCAACATAAACCACTTCGCCCGTCACGCCGCTGCCTAGATCGCTGCATAGCCACAACGCGGTCTTGGCGACTTCGGATTGATCGATATTTCGTCGCAGAGGCGCGCGCTCCCCAACGTAGCCGAGCATCTTGCGAAAACCGGCGATCCCCGCCGCTGCCAGTGTTTTGATCGGCCCAGCCGAAATGGCATTGACTCGAATTCCATCCGGCCCCAGGTCGGCGGCCAGGTAGCGGGTGCTTGCCTCCAGAGCTGCCTTCGCCACACCCATCACATTGTAGTGGGGCACAACTTTTTCCGCGCCATAGTAGGTCAAGGTCAGGATGCTACCGCCTTCGGGCATCAGCGTGTACGCCCGTTGGGCCAGAGCGACCAGGCTATAAGCACTGATGTCCATCGCTATACGAAATCCCTCTCGCGTCGTGTCATAGAATCGCCCTTCCAGCTCGGCCGAGGGCGCATAAGCCACGGCATGGACCAAAACATCGATCTGGCCGAAGTGATCTGCTGCTTTTTGAAACACAGCGTCGATCTCGTCGTCCGAGGTAACATCGCACTTTTCGACAAATTGTGACCCTATTTCCTGGGCCAGGGGCCGGACGCGCTTTTCCAATTGCGGAATCCCATAGCTAAGCCCCACCTCTGCTCCTTGGGCGCTAAATGCTTCTGCAATGGCCCAGGCGATCGAATGCTTGTTGGCTACCCCGAAGATCAATACGTTCTTTCCTTCAAGTAAGCTCATGAATGTGACTTCTCCTGTCTTGCCAAGTGTACGTCTAGTATAGTAACACACGGCAGATGGCGAAGATGCGCCGCGGGCTGCGTGTCACCCTGGCTCAAGCCCCTCGGCAATGTATGTCAAGGTGTTTCAGAAATCGGTGACTCTCGGCCGCCGCATAAAAATCCGGCGCCACATTGCTTATCGACTGACAATTGGTAAGTTCTGCAAAGTACATTCGCTTCATTGGCGCATCACAGTTGGCGGAGTAAAATTTGCCTATGGACAAGCCCGCTCCCCAAACCCGTTCCCGCTCACCGTTGCTCGTCTCATTCGCGTTCTTTGCCGTTCTCGCTTTTCTCCTGTTTCGCAATGGCGAAAACTGGATTCGCCATGTGCTGGTCTATTTGTCACAAGCCGGATGGGCCAGAAGAATGATTAGCGACTGGGGTGTCGCCTGGGGAGTTGCCTCTCGATTTGTCGCCGGTACAGACCGCGAAGCAGCCATTGCGACCACTCGATCCATGAACGAGAAAGGCTTGCTAGTGACACTTGACTATTTGGGAGAGAGTTGTACCAGCGAGGGCGAAGCCTTGCAGGCCCGCTCGGAAATTCTGCGCTTACTCGACGACATCCACCGCCATGAACTGCAAGCAAACGTTTCGCTCAAACCCACTCAGTTGGGACTGAAAATCGACCCGCGTATGGCGCTGGAAAACATTTGCGATCTGGTTGAAAAGGCTAAAACCGTGGGCAACTTCATCCGTATCGACATGGAGGATCATCCCACAACGGACGCGACGCTTGATTTGTATCGCCGCCTACGCTATCAGGAGGGTCTGAACAATGTGGGCGTCGTCATTCAATCCTACCTGTATCGCAGCGAGGGGGATATCGAACGGTTGATCGAAGACGGCGCACGCGTTCGGTTGTGCAAAGGGGCATATGCCGAACCGCCCGAGGTGGCCTATCCGCAAAAAGCGGACGTCGATGCCAATTATCTGAACCTGTCGCGCCTACTGCTCAGTCCCAGGGCTCGCGCCAAGGGTGTGTACCCCGCCTTCGCCACCCATGATCCGGCCATGATCGACGACATCAAGCGCTACGTGCACACAAACAAGATACCTACGGACTCTTTCGAGTTCCAAATGCTCTTCGGTATTCGTCGCGATTTGCAAGAATCACTGGCACGGGAAGGATATCGGGTCAGGATTTACGTTCCCTACGGCACAGCCTGGTACCCTTATTTCGTTCGTCGTTTGGCCGAGAGACCAGCCAATATCTGGTTTTTCGTGAGCAATTTCTTCCGAGCGTAGATCATGGCGATATTGACGGAATCGGGCCTCATCCACGGGGTCATCAACGTTCAATTGCAGCCCTACGGCGACGAGCGGGGGCGCTTCACCGAATTTTTTCGCAGGGAATGGTTTCCTCAGCGCGACTGGCGACATGTCCAGTCGAATCGCTCTGATTCCCGCGCCGGGGTTCTGCGCGGGCTACACTATCACTTCAATCAGGTTGATTACTGGTACGTCATCAGCGGCCGACTTCGCGTTGGTCTGGCCGATCTGCGGCGCTCTTCCCCTACGTTTCGCTGCACAGAGACAATCGATCTTGACGCCGCCGAAAATCGCGGCCTGTTCATCCCGGTGGGTGTGGCCCATGGCTTCCTGGCGTTAACCGACGTGACGCTCGTTTACGTAGTCGACAACTATTACGATGGTGCGGATGAGCATGGGCTGGCCTGGAACGATCCGGAAGTTGCGGTCCCGTGGCGGTCCGAATCTCTCCCCACGCTCTCGGGCCGGGACCAAGCCAACCCCTTATTTCGTTCCATCCCTCCCGACACCTTACCCAAATGAATACAGTCGTGTTTAGCCGAACAGGCGCTGCCATAGCGGCGGCCCCATAATTAGAAGCCCGATCACGACAGCGCCAATGGCCCCCACCAGAACAGCTGCCGCGGCCACATCCTTTGCTGCCTTAGCCAAGGGATGGACTTCCGGCATAGTTAGATCAACGACCGCCTCCAGCGCCGTATTAATAAACTCCGCCATCCACACCACCGTTGTCGTCAGAATCAGTATAGCCCATTCTGTTGACGACAAATCCAGCCAAAAAGCGATCGCAAAGACAATTAGGCTGATGACGGCATGAATCCAGGCGTTGGGTTGGGTACGCAACACATGCCACCAACCCTCAAGGGCATAGCCAAAACTGGCGATCCGGCGTCGCACGCGCAGGCGGTCCTTGATCTCAGTCGTCATGCTCGTCCTCTGAAGGTTGAATATTCTCAAGGTCAAGTTTCCCAAGGACGACCGCCTGGGCCTGCCACATGACCGCTTTTTCGTCCGGATCCGAATGGTCGTAACCCAACAAGTGCAACACGCCATGGACTGCGAGTAATTGCAATTCAGCTTCGGCCGCGTGCCCCTTCGTGGCCGCCTGCTTTTCCGCGAACGGCACAGAAATCGCTATATCGCCCAAATATTCCAGTAAATCTTCACTGCCGGGCATCGGCTCACCGGCCGGAAAGCTCAGCACGTCCGTGGCCCGATCCTCGCCACGGTAGTGGCGATTCAGCTCTTGTAAGTAAGCGTCATCCGTGAGTAGCACGGTGAGTGCAGCTCCCTCCGAAGCATTCTCACACGCCAAGGCCTGGTTTGCGGCCACAGCCACGGCGCGCATCATTGACGTGGAATAGCGACGAGTGCTTTGTACATCGACTGTATAGGCCATATGATGAAACCCGTAATTGATTTAGGCTGAGCTGGGTGTTTGGGTGGTGCGCGGCAATTGCTCCGGGAGAGAAACTGATGGGGCAGGCAAGGCCAAATCAGGCACGTTTTCGGCCGTGATGAGTTCGTTGCCCGGATACTGCACGCGCACGTGGAATCGGCCTTTGAGCGTTTCGATGAACGAAGCCCGCAGCTGCTCAATATCGCCCATACTCAAGTTTGAAGAGTTGAGCTGCCCCTCCAAAATATCATCCTCGAAGATAGTATTGACCAGCTTTTCGATGGCTTTCTCCGTATTGGGCCGGAGGGCAGTCGAGGTCGCATCAATCGCATCGGCCAGCATCACGATGGCTGATTCACGAGAGCGTGGCCGCGGGCCCGGATAGCGGAATTGCTGCAGGTCGATATCCACCCCTTCCCCAGCCGCTTCCTGCGCCTTGTGATAAAAACCCCTGACAGCCCGGTCACCATGATGCTCGGCGATAATATTTTGTACCCTGAACGGCAAATGATACTGGCGAGCCAGCGTAATGCCATCCGCTACGTGGCTAATCAAAATGCGCGCGCTGGTCAGTGGATCGAGTGAGGCGTGCGGATCGATACCTTCCTGATTTTCGATGAAAAACGGCGGTCGAACCATCTTGCCTACGTCGTGGTAGAAAGCGCTCACTCTCACGAGCGTGCTGTTTGCCCCGATGTGCTCGGCGGCCTGTTCGGCCAGGTTGGCAACCATAATGCTGTGGTGATAAGTGCCCGGTGCGCGCCGCAACAGTTCGCGCAACAAGGGATGATCAAGGCGGGACAGGTCCTGCAATTGCAAAATAGTGACGATGCCGAAAATACCGCCCAGAATGTAGAACCCGGCTAAAGTCAACGCCGAAGAGATAAGCCCGTTGCCCAGCGCATAGACGGCCGGCATCGATATATCCACGGGATTGGAGTCCGGCTCGGCCAGGAGCCAAAACATGACGATCACAACTATGTAGCCTACCGAAGCCAGTAAGCCGGCGCGGAAGAAAGCCGACATGCGTTGACTATCACGCAGCGTCAGCACGCTCAGTACACCTCCGGCGGCTAGAAAGATCGCGATCTCCAGGGAATTGGGGCTGATAAAGCCGATTAACCCCGCCAGCAACACAGTGATCAATATGGCGAACCGGGTGTCATAGACGACAGCCAGCAACAAAGACAACGCCGCGAGGGGATACCAATAGGCCAGCACATCACTAGCGGTCATAATCTTGCCTAGCAGTGTGAAGATGAGGATCAAGCCCCCCAAGACGCCCAGGTAGCGGCCGTTGGAAAAGTGGGACCGCTGGAAGCGAACCCAATACAACGAGATAAGGGTTGTGAGCGATATCGAGGCGATGGCCATACTCACAACGCGTCGCCAGTCTGTCGCGCGTTGCAAGAGGCCCAGCTCGCCCATTAATTCAAAATCGGCTTCTGTGACGATCTCCCCCGCCCTGACGATCCTTTGGTCGCGAGCCACGGTTCGGGTTACCGGCTGAACGAGGGCGGCTGCCTCGCTGCGAGCCGTGGCCGTCGCCTCCTCATTGGGAAAAACCGTAGGGACGATGAATTGGTGAGACAGTTCAGTCACAACAGATGTCTGAGCGGTAGACAATTCAAGACTTGCCAGACGGCGGGCGGTGCGCTGAAAATCGTTCAGTTGGGACGGGCGAATTTCCTGCCGCATTAAATCTTCGATGATGGAAAAAACGTTGACTCGAACCTCATCGAATTCAGCCTGGCTTAGTTCGAGTATAGTTTGCCCAACCTCATCGCCAATAACGATGCCGTCAATAGCCTTAAGGTATTCCAGTTTTCGCTCTAGAGTGGCTGAAGAATCCGCGCGCACTGTCTCGATAAATGCGAAAACGTCCCGCGCACGGGCCAGTTGCGAGCGGCCGATGCCCAAATCCAGTGGTGTGTAGACGTCATTCACCGCACGACCTGCTTGTTCTCGCGCCTGTCGTGTGAGCAGTTGGCTGGTATAGGTCAATGTACGCGGAGAAAAGATATCGTAGAGCGCCGGTTGGCCGACCGTGGCATTGATTTGATTCGAACCGGGTAAATCGAACGACAGAATCAGCGTCATGCCAACGGTTAAGCAGACAAAAAATATCGGCAGCGCGTAGCGGCGGACCCACAACTGGAACCGCTCCGCCCATCCGTTTACCTGATTTCGGTTCATGTTAGCACGCGTGACGCGCTGGTGGGGTGTCACTGCAAGAGACCGCGAACGACTTCGTTGACGACGCGACCGTCAGCACGGCCTTTCACCTGGGGCATGAGCTGGCTCATCACCTGACCCATCATCTTGTTATCGGCTCCCCCCATCTCGTCAACAATTCTCCTGGCGAGAAGCTCGATCTCCTGGCGTGACATCATTTGCGGTAAATAGCTTTCAATGATCGCGCTCTCAGCCAACTCACTGGCGACTTCGTTGGGGCGGCCGGCTTTTTCGAAATCCGTGATGCTTTCCTGCCGTTGTTTCAACTGCTTGCGCAATACATCCTGAATGCCATCATTGTCGAGTTCACTGCGCGTGTCGACTTCCACCTGCTTGATGGCCGCCAGCAGCATGCGTATCACGTCGCGGCGTTGGGCATCGCCACTCCGCATAGCTACCACCAAATCCGCGCGCAATGTCTCTCTCAGTTCCATTAGTATCCTCAAATGATTGTAGCATCGACCAGTGGAGTGTCAACTCGCCAGGATTGTATAAAGGTTCAAATCGCCCTCACGCCCGTCGGCGCGAAACTGATTCACTACACGCAATCCAGCCGAGGTGGCCGCTTCATTCATGGCTTCGCGATCAAGATAAGCAACATAGCGCGAGCCTGAACCTCCTCGTCCCCAAGAGAGCAAAAAATCATGAGACTCCAACCGGCTGGGGTCGATGCCGACCGACTCCCAAGGCAAAATTTTGTGTTGCTGGCGCGGATTGGTGAGGAACTGCCAGTTACTCACAACGATTCGGCCATCGGGCCTTAGGTGGTTCGCCATCTCCTCCAACAAACGTTGTCTGTTTGATCCGCCGGGGATGTGCTGCATCGTCGCCAAACAAACGATGAGGTCGAAGGAGCCCAAATCATCTAGGCAGCCGGGCAGGCTAAGGTCTCTTTGAAGGACCCGGTGTCCCGACTCACCCATCTTACCCAAAAAAAAGGGGGAAAAATCGACGCCGGTATACTGGCCTAAAACGATATTTTCTTGCAAAAAACGCCCGAAGCGGCCATTGCCACAGCCCACGTCGAGCACAGTCGGCTTGCCGGCAGGAATAAACCCCAGCAAATGGGCATAACCGGTCTCGAACTTTGCCCGACTGTCAGAAAAGGATTGAGCAAAGTCACGATAGAATGTCAAGTTTAGCGCGACCAGCTCACGAACCAGTTCTATGTCCATGGCAGAGCGTGTGAACCTAATACCCGTGCTTCTCAAGGATGCGCGTCACAGAAGAAACGTAAGCACCCCCAAATAAGCGCACGTGAACCAATAAGGGATAGAGATTATAAATGTCACATCGTTCTTCAAAAAAGCCGGCGACAATGGGGCGAATTTCAGCGTATCGATCATAAAACCCACGGCCAAAGGTGTGGAACAACGTGGTAAACGCCAACTCAATTTCAGCATGAGCAAAATAGATCGCCGGATCCAGAAAGGCCGTGATGCGCTTGCCCAACGCGAGCACATTCGTCGTCCACACATCGCCATGGATCAGAGAGGGAGACTCCGGCTCAAAGAGCCACTTTTCCAGATGCCCGCTGAAAGATTCGATTCGCTGAAATATGTGAGGGGGAAGACGCCCCGCATGCATGGCCTCTGATGCCATATACAACAGGCGATGCTGTCTGAAAAAGTCGACCCACGAAGTAGAAAAAGGATTGGGTTGGTGCAGCCCTCCGATCAACGTGTCGAAGCCAAAGCCATAGGCATCCGCGGAAATGCCATGAAGCGCAGCCAGCAACTCTGCGGCATGATGCTCAGCCTCCCGGTTAAAGCGGCTCTCTCCAGGCAAGTACGCCAACAACAGCAAATGCTCATCTACGTGGCGCACCGTCGGTACGGGCAGGGACGTGTTGGCCGCCAGATAGCGCAGCATGTCGGCTTCAATTGAGGGGAAAAGATCGCCTGACTCATCCAGCTTGGCTACGAGGCGCTCGCCCCCGGCCAGGTGGACCAGGTAAACTGGGCTGACACATCCCCCACCCAACGGCTCGATGTCAACCGCCTCGATTGCCGCGGCCTTCAGTTCTGCGCGAAGATCCATCGATCAGGGAGAGTTGCCGGTAATTCGAAGGTTGTCAAAAGAAACTTGCAGATTGCCGCCGCCAAATGTGCCGGCGTCCAAGCCAATAAGGCCTTCGTTGAATGTCGCATCAGTCACCTGGGTCAACAGTTCATCATTGGCATAGAAGGTCAGGGTCGGCCCGCTAGCCAGCACCTTCAAGCGGTTTGCACCGTTTAACCCTTGATTAAGCGCCGACGTTGGCACCCAATCCGGCACCAGGCGCGTCCACGTCCCATTGCTTTCGTGCCGTTCTATCATGTACAAACCATTGCCAGTGATGTCAAATCGATAAAACTGCTGGTCGTCCTGTATTCGAAACAGGATGCCGTAGCTGCTCTCGGCTGGGCCGGAGCGTTGAGTGACGTCTACTTCCAGAGCAAAGTCACCAAATATCTTCTCCTGCAGGGAAGCATACTGGAGGGTATTGGGAGCGACTATCGTGATCACAAGCTCCTCATTGACAATGGCCGACGAGCCACGATCATCCCGTTCCAACAGCCAGTCACCGGTTTGGCCGGGAACAAATGCATCGGTGAAATCGGAGCCGGTTGGCTGGTCGCTCGGTTCGCCACTGGTGGGCAGCAATGGCCGGCCGCCACAACCCACAAGCAGCCACAGGCCCGAAAGCATCAGGCCTAGCTGGAGCTTATGGAGGAGTGACCTGGACATTATCGAATTCAAAGGTTCCCGCCGTCGCTTGCAAGGTGCTGGCTGCCAAACCAATGTCTCCGGTCACAAAGGTGGGGTCAGTCACAGTGACGACAGACGCGCCATTAACTTCCAGACTCAATTGATTTCCGATGCATGACACCTGCAATTCATTCGAAGCCACGCCTGTGTTAATGGCCTCGGAAAGCTGAAACTGGCTATTTTCCGTCAGATAGGTAACGTTGTCGACGCCGGTTTGATATTTGCCAATGGCATAGTATCCATCGCCGCTAATCAGAAAGACGTAAAAATTATCTTCGTTTTGGTAGCGGCAAATCACACCATAGGCATTATCGTTGGCTCCCGCAACCTGACGTGCTTCGACACGAATCACAACGTCATCGAAGGTGCGCAGCGGATTGGTCCACCAGATCTCCCCGGGCTGGCTGACTTTCAGCTGCATCGCCGAGTTTTGGATTGCCGCAATGCCCCCGCCACGATTGTAGGTAGTCCAGCCACAATCCATCTCGCCGTTGAAGTCGTCAAAAAACAATATGTCCGGCAGATCATCACAGGTATCAGGTTCAGCCTGAGTGGAGCCGCAAGCCATCAAAGACAGCAACAGCAGGCCGATGATCACGCAAAGAGAGCCGCGGTGAAGACGTGAAAACATGGGCTTATCGTTTTGCTTTGTTCTCAACTTTGTTCAACCGTTCCTCGACATCCTTTAACTGTGCCTGCACATCCGGCTGTCGCCTGGAGACGATAAGAAACAGACCGATAATGATCACCCACAAGATGATGACCACCAGCGCGACCAACAAAAGATTTTCAAACATGTAATCAATCCATATCCTAAAGGTTTAATTTGTCGCCACGTTGGAAAACAGAGAAACAACTCGATTCTCCGCCAGCGGTAAATTGTAAACCTTTCGGCCCGTTCAGACCATGCTATTCCACAAAGGCTCTGGGATGTTGCGGGTGTGGTTCTCATACCGCGCCATGACGAACAAGGCATCGGACAGGCGATTTAGGTACTGGATTACCTGCGAACCAACCAACTCCACCTCGGCCAGCGTGATCACATCGCGCTCGGCGCGGCGGCAGATCGTGCGGGCAACGTGGAGCAACGCCGCTCCCGTCGAACCGCCAGGCAAGATAAAGTTTTGCAACGGCCCCACGACGTCAGTCATTTCATCGATCAAGGCTTCCAGCCGTGTCACGTGGCGCTCCTCAATGTGGGGAACGGGATATTTGGATTTATCCTCCTCCAGGAAGCTCAAGTCGGAACCCAGGTGGAATAGCTCGTTCTGAATTTCGGGCAGAACGGATGTTAACCGCTCGCACAGACCGAACGACAGGGCGACTCCCAGAGACGAGTTCAATTCATCGACCGTACCATAGGCCGAGACGCGCAGCGAGTTCTTGGGCACTTGCTGGCCCCCGGATAAGCGGGTCAGACCCTTGTCGCCCTGACGGGTATAAATTTTTGTCAAACGAGGCATGATATCACTCGAATCCTTAAATTCACTGATTGACGTTCCTCAAGACATCGGCGACGGACAGCCAACCACGGCCAGGAAACAGACGCGCGATTTGTGGCGAAAAGTGCGGCGAACTTCCCAAGACCTCTCGGGTCGGTCCGGAAGCGATCACCTCGCCCTGGCTCAACATGACAGTCCGATCGGCGATCATCGCCGCCAGTTCGACGTCGTGGGTGACCAGCAAGATCGCCGCGCCATCGGCTAACCACTTTTTCCATAAGTTGACCAGGCTGGCCTTGAGCGTTGGATCCAGACCGCGCGTCGGCTCGTCGAGCAATAGCACGGAAGGTTGTGTGATCGTCACCGCACCTAGCGCCACCCGTTGCCGTTGCCCGACAGACAAATCGCGTGGATACAGTAGAGCCAATTCGCCGATCTCCAGCCTTGCCAGCAATTCGGCAACTGCCCGCGACGATTCATCGCGCTTATGATTGCGCAGTGTGATCTGTAACTCATCGACCACTGTCTCCGCAAAGAGCAGGTCGTCGGGATTCTGCGGCAAGTAAGCCACCTGGCGACAGATGTCAGCCACCGTTCGCCCGCGCGTTGATTGACCAGCCACCCGAATATCACCCGAACGCAACGGCAGGAGACCGGTAATACACTTGAGCAGTGTCGATTTTCCGGCTCCATTGCGGCCAACCAAGGCCACTGTCTCCCCCGCACGAACAATCAGGTCAATGTTCTTTAATGTCGCCACACCATTATAGGCGAAGTTCGCTCCTTCGACCTCTAACACAGGCACGCCTACGTTGACCGGCGGGGGTTGGGCAACCGGGCGCAACTCTAATGATATCGTATTCGCAAAGCGCTTGCCTTCCTTGATGGTCAACGGCAAAGGACGCCAATCCAGAGCCTTAGCCAACTGCACCAGCGGCGGACCCACGGCGGCTGTCCACAAGCCTTCCCGAACCGGGCCATCCGTCACAATTCGACCCCGCTCCAGCCAGGTCAGTCGATCAGTATAACGCGCTATACGCTCCACACGATGTTCGGCCAGAATTATGGTAAGTCCCAGATCTTCGTTGAGGCGAACGAGGGCGCGCAGGACATCCTCGGCCGACTGCGGATCGAGTTGGCTGGTAGGCTCGTCGAGAACAAGCACACGCGGCCGCAGAGCCAGCGCTGTGGCGATTGCCAGCCGTTGCCGCTCACCCCCCGACAGCGTTTGCACGGCCCGCCGCCGCAAGGGAGCCAGATCGAGCAGATCGAGGACTTCCTCAACACGCACGCGCATTTCGGTTGCGGGAATCGCTGCATTTTCCAAGCTAAAGGCTATCTCATTCTCTACCTGATCGAAGACTGCTTGTGATTCCGGGTCCTGGGCGACGAACCCGACAAGCCGGCTGAGCACGTGGGGGCCTGCCTCCACCACGTTCACGCCATCAACCTCGGTCTCCCCGGTATAGACCCCGCCGCTAAAATGAGGCACCAGTCCGTTCAGACAACGCAATAAAGTCGATTTGCCGGAGCCGGATGGCCCGGCCACTAATACAAACTCGCCATCGTTGACCCGCCAATCCACCTGCTCCAGCGCCGCCTCGCTCCTATGAGGATAGTGGTAGGTGACTCCCCGCAGCGTGATCAACGGGATACCTCCACCTCAGCACCCCCGGCGAGCATCAAGATTGCCGGCGTCGCCAGACCAAACAATAACAACCCCCATCCCACATTGAACAAAGGCCACATCAGTTGCGGATAGGGGTTGAAGAACAACGACTGACGTACTGGCCCCCACGTGGGCAAGAGGGGCAAACAGGCAACCAGCGCGCCAAACACGACCAGGGTATCAGCCGTCGACCATCGGCGAGGGCGGTAGTGTGTTCGAGGCGATAACCCGCTCAACAAATGATAGGCCCAGGCGATAACAGCCGCGGCGGCCCCCAACAACAGCCACCCATCCTCCCCACCCCAAGCCAGTCGCAACGCGCCGCCCAACGCGAACAGCAGCCCTCCCAGCATGAGCAGGCGAGGGCCGGCCGGAATCGCGACTGGGGACGTCGCCCCGTAACCGCGCGCGACCATCGTTTCAGCCAGATTGAGCGCGCGCTCCAGCCCGCCCACAAGAAGGGGCACGACCAAGGGTCGTAAGGTTCGCAAGCCGCGCAGTTCGTGACCACGGATGGCTTGCGCGTCTCGAATGCGTCGAAATTGCCGGAGCGTCTCGGGTATGTACGTAACGGCTATCAGCATCACTAGGCCCAACTCGTGCAATGCTCGCGGCGCGAGGTTGGTTAATTCACTGACCGGTACAATGGTGTTGAACGCCAGGAAGAAAGACAGCAACGTAATCAGTCGCAAACCGTTGACAAAGCCGAACACGGCCGCCTCCAGGTTGAGCGCACCGCCAATAAGTGGCCAAGCTGCCGGCAATTCGAGCAGGACGGTTTGGCCTATGTGAGCCGTCAGCATATTGAACAGTGTGGAGAAAAGTAGGATCACGGCAGCAATACGCCAGAACGGCAAGCGCCATCCCCGCGACCCCACAGGCGCGCAAGCAAACTCCACCACACGAGAGAGAAGCAGCAGTAATACCAAATAGAGTGGATTGCTCACCATTATCGCCAGCAAGCCGCCGGCCAACAGCCACACAAGCCAAGCACGAGCCTCGAATACTCTCATGACTACAGCACCTGGAAGTGCATTCGGTTCTGAAATCGATCCAGGGCCTTGACGGTGGGCAGGCCAAGGGCCATGATGAGCATGACGTTACCGACGGCCGCGGCCAAGTCCCACAGCAAAGAGGTCGTGAGATAGAAGGCCACATAGCGTCGAAACGTATCTGCCGCGCCTACGCCAGGCGCCCACGTCGTTGCCGAATCACCGACAAAATAAGGCCACGTGTATAGATTCATGATCGCGCCATAGAGCAATCCCCACACGAATGCGAAACTGATAAGCAAGAACAGCTCGCTCCTGCCGCGTTGCGGATGAGGCAGCCACCCCGCTGTTAGCCCCACCCAACCTGCGGTAAACATCTGATAGGGTAGCCACGGCCCCACTCCGGCGGTCATGAACGCCGAGACGAGCATCGTCATCGCCCCCAGCAAGAAACCGAATCGCGCGCCGAATACATAGCCCCCCAGAATGATCGGCGCGAAGATCGGCGAAAATCCGGCCGGGCCGGGAATCGCCACCTCGATAAACCGCAAGGTGGCCGTCGCTGCTACCATGATACCCAAAACAGCCACGGCCTTGGCCCCGGCCGCCTGGCCTTGTAACTCCGCCAGCAACACGGCCAGGCAAAGAGAAATAAGCAGTGTCGTCAGCAATGGTGTGGTCAAAGCAGATGACGCGCCATCATTGTTGGCCGAGGCGACGGCCAGGAATGGGTAGATCAGGGCTAGAATACCGATTACCACGGCCAGGAGATAAAGGGTAATGGAGACACTCCGTTGAATCACCACTCTCTCTCCCCTGCCTGCATGGCACGACGGCGATAAGTCAACAATCCCAGGGCGGCCAGAAAAAGTATCATCCCGACAAATCCCAGATAGGCCGTTCCATCTGTCGACGACTCACTCGTCGCCACCGAGGAAGCAGATTGCCCCATGGCCAAATCAGCCCCTTCGCCAACCACGGCCGCAATTGTCATAGTGCGAGTTTCCACAACATCGACCGGTTCGCTCTCATCGGGGCCGACAGCAACCGGATCGAAGGTAATCCCGGTTTCAATTGGTATCCGGGTTGGCTCAGATAATTCGGGGAACATGATCTCCGATGTCTCTAGGGGTTGAGTTTCCCCCAATGGCGCGGAACTCAAGCCACTTTCACTGCTATAGTCCGTTGCAGAAGATGATTCCAGTCCATTCACAGAAGGTTGAGCCACTATCCTTTCGCCTTCCTCCGGCGTTGCCTGTCCGATGGCTGTGGCCGTCACGCCGGCGGCCGGCCCATCCGGCAAGGCAGGGATGGCATCGGCGGGCTGAACGGTGGGATCATTCGTGGGTGTGACAACCGGCAGGCTTGTACTTGTAACCTGGGGAGCGATTGTGGCTGGTTGAGGATCAATGATGGGAGGTTGCGTCGGCAAAATCATGGGCGTCGATGTCGGTTGCTGCACGATGGTGGCCGTCGGCGTCGGCGAATTGGCTGCCTCATTGACACAAATTTCGCCAAATGGAATGATCGGTGGTGGGGAAGCCTGGGTGACTGAACCCAGGCCCCACACCCATCCATCGACCTCACCATCATGCAACGTGTATATTCCTGAGCCGGCGGCCGAATAATTCCACGCCCCATTCTTCAGGTGCCAGTAGGACCAGTATTTGCAATCGCCCCCGCGACAGGAGCAGAAGCAATCTTCCGATGGACAACCCTGCCCATCCACACGACATACCGCCGCGCCACCGGTCTGAAAATCAGTCTCCACGGGCAGTCCCGTCCTCGTCAATGCCTCAAATCCGGAGATACTATCCTCCGAAAATCCGACGCAGCGGGTCACGACGCGACCATCGCCAAAATCAACCACGACAGCCACGTGATTATCGTCGTTCGCACGGGACGGCGAATAGGCTAACAGGGCCAACGCGCAGATGGTGAACACCAGCCACACCCCTTTCCACTTTCCACTCAGAGAGTTTAGATTCCCTCTGCGGCGAATGTAGGTTGATCCCATAGGCTTCCCACCCACTATTGACCAGCCGACACCAGCGGAAGCGAAACGTAGGAGAATCCCCACTGCGGTTGGCTCGTCAGAAGCAGAATCGCGTCGGTCGTCGAATACGGATCGTCACCACCGCCGAAAGCGTCGAGCCAGCATCCATTGACAGCTTGTTGAGCCATCACCACGTCGGCCACGTTCATCAACCGGCCGCCAATCACTTGGCTCCAATTCGTCCCAAACGGATTCTGACCCACCGCTGTCAAACCCTGAACGACCTCGGCCGAGGCGCTTGGATTGGCCACTCCGCCGAACCCCCAACCGCCATCGGCCGTCTGTGTCGCCTGCAAATGGTTCAATGTGCCAGCACGAACACCGCGGTTCAACCGGCCCAGGACTTGCAGGGCAATCCCGGCCGCATCAGCCTCGCTCCAGCCACCATCCTGGCGCGCGCTCAACAGCACGTCTACTGCCGGGGGAGCAACGGGCTCGCCAGCCGCGAGCAAGCCTAACATGGCCTCAGCATGGGCAAAGATTCCAAAGGCCGTGGAGTCGTAATCGCCTGTCGCGGACAGATGATCAGCCAGCACTATTGGTAAGTCCAGGCCCGCAAAGTCATCCACGGTTTGCGGCGACCCGGCAGCAACCACACCTTGCATGACGATACCCACGCGACCGCCTCGCCCCGTGCCAAGATAGTCCGGCGTCAACGCCTCCAACGCTTCCACGGAGTCCCGACCGGTGGCTGTCGTCCACCGTGGCGAGCGTGGATCCTCACCGGCAGCCACGATTGCCTGGATGGCTCGCGATGTGCCTCCGGCATCGACTGATCCACCGGCAAAGGCGGGCCAGCCACCCGAGTTCGAATCCTGTAAATTAGCGAGACAGCTGAGGCCGCGACGAGCAGCCTCGAAGCGTGCCGGCAGCGGCCAAGGTCGCCCGGTTACGGCGGGAATAGCTTGCATGGTGGCATAAGCATCATCGAATGGGCCTTGTCCAAAATCCGATTGAAACGCACCGCTCGCACTTTGAAAGGCAAGCAAGGCTGGCAGCGGAGATTGCCCACCAACCACCCACTCACTGGATTGAGTATACCAATCTTCTCCCAGCGCGCTGAGGGCCTGGATCACCAACGCCGTGGAATTGGGGTTCGGCCCAAATCCCGGCCCATATTCCCAGCCCAATTCTTGTTGCGCATCCGCCAAAAAATCTTTGGCCGCCACAATGGCCGGAGCATTGAGCGGGCGACCGGCAGCCCGCAGGGCCATGATCGCCATAGCGGTCGCATCGGGATTACTCATCGTCCCAAAGCCGTCGTCCCAGGACCCGTCGGCGGCCTGCTTATCGGTTAGCCAGGCAAGCGCTGCGTCGGGCACGGGTTCGCCGACAGCAACCATGCCGAGGATCGCCAGTCCCTGCTTGAAAGCATCTTCCACGCCGTACGCACCGGACGGCTCCTCAAAATCGGTCAAGATATGGACGAAGTTGTGGCCCTCAAACTGGCGTGGATCGACCTCAGCGGCCGACAGAGCCAACACGACCTTACCCGCCTGCCCCCCATTGACCGCCGCGAACGCCAATAATGCATCGGCATGAGCGACCAGGTACGCCATCGGCGTGCTTTCCTGATTGGGGAAGCGAGCCGCCGGGTTGTTGCCGGTTGCGACAATCGCCAAGATAGCATCCAGCGTTCCCGGAATGGTGGAGGGGGCCTGGTTGGCGCCGGTGCTGAGCGACGCAAAGCCGCCATCATCGTTCTGGAACTCGCGAATCAGCCAATGGACGGCCGCCTGCGCTGAGGACGGTTGATCATCAAAAGCCTGCTCGCGCGCCTGTCGTGCCCCCGTCGCCAAAACCGCACCAACCCCGAAAGTCATTACCAGGGTAACAGTTATCAAGAAGAATTTGATTTTGTCTGAACGAATATTCATGCCTACTCCCGTTCCATCCATAAAACTAAATCGGGATAATTGGGGAGAGGCCACTATGGAAACAAAAAAACTCGATGTGGTTCCATCGAGTTGAGAAATGGTGCGATCGTTCGTTTGCCATGTAGTTCCCAACCCTTATCCTCGAGGGTAGAAAACTCATCACAGGGTGTCGACCTGGCTTATCGAGCAGCCCTATGGCGCTCAAATCACAGTTGCGGGAACAGCACCGGTCTGGCTCACGAGGAGCGTCACCGGTTTCGCGATTACGCCCTGCCTTCCGGGGCCAGGGCGACCTGCGATGGGTTTACCTATTTATTTGTATAGACAGTCTATCAGATGGGATATGGAGCGTCAAGCGGGTTACCCATCATCGGGGTCGTCCCAATTATTAAATCGCACAGATTAATCAATACCTGAACGCACCCCCGTCGCCAAAGCCAAAGGATCGATCCAAGCCGGATACCGACAGGCGACAAAGTCATGCGTGATGATGCGCTCATAATCGTAGTCAGGGGCGACCAGCCGCAAAAAGCCGTTGTCAACTAACAGTAACCAATTGCCGTCGGCCGACCAATCATAAAACGGGAACGGCGCTGGATAAATCGGGTAATTCAAGGTGAGCACCCGAGTCTGGCCGCTGGCAACATCGTAGAGATAAAGCAACCAGGTATTGGTCACCGGATCGGCGAATCGGAAGACAGTTAACTTGCGGCCGTCGGCGGTAATGGAAAACGGCGGATACCCTGTGGGCGTCAACGTGGACGGATCACCCACAGGCAAATCATCAAGGGCCAATATCACTTCCGAACGAATCAACGGCAAATTGTCCGAGATGATCGACGCGGCCGCCTGAAGTTGCAACTTGAGCACATAAAATCGCCCACCTCCACCCCGCACTGGCGTGCCGGCTAGGAAGATCAGGCTCGGATCGGTCGGGCTGGCGGCCACGTACATGATGCGGAACGCGCCTTTGAGGCCGGTCTCGACCTGGTCGAGTAAATCGGCTGACTTGATCAGGAGGCGCTCCTGATCCATTTCGACCGAATGCAAAACCAGTTCCATATCCGGGCTTTCGTTCGTCGCGCTCCCTCGCAGACGAACGTAGCCAAATACGTCATCGCTTATCCAGAAGGGGCTGAAGGCTCGACCGACGTAGCGATCAGGTACTCCTTCTTCGTCGCCGATGTAGAGTTCAGAGCCGACCAACACCAGAGATCGCTCGCCACTCGGCGACCACAACGGAAATCCGTCCAGGGTTTGCACGTCACATACGCCGTCGTTACAACTGTTCAGCGACAACAGACGGTAACTTGTCAGCCCGGTGCTCCCCTGCACGGAACTTAGCAGCAGGCTATCATTTTGCGGCCGAATAGGAATACCATCCAAACGAACCGACTGTTCGGTCGTCCCTTCCTTGAAAATCGACTGCTCTTCGCTGCCGCGCTTGAGAACGAGTTCCAGATGAGCGATCTCCACGCCGGGAAAACCAGCACGCAAGACGACGGCTGAATCATCTCGTAGTGCCTGGATAGAACTGAATCGCCTGGGGTCGGACTGCTGCGTCCAAGTATCACTTCTAGGCTGGTAGGAGAAGAGGCTCAACCCTTCTTCATAGGAAGGGAAACAAAGCACAGCCACTTCCTGCTCGGGCAGCGGAACGGGTAACGCCAGATCGTTTTGCAATGTCCTTATAATACGCTTCATGTAACCGTTGTAGAGCGCCGCATAACCCGTGTCATCTACCGGCAAGCCAACGAGGGTAGGCGTAGGCAACAAGAACGTTCGGCCCTGCAGAGCGGGGGTGTCAGTATCACCCAAGACCAGTAATGACTCCGGGTCCGTCTCAAACATGATGGGTATGCTGCCGTCGACCGAGCATTCTTGTGCCTCAGGCTGTTGCGTGCAGATCCGGGCTATCTCGTTTACCAAATCCCCGGCCATCTTTTCTATCACCTCGGCGTCCCGTTCGGCATAGGTGACAAGCAAAGGCCCAAATTCGCGAATGCGCGTGTCGCCCCAGAACGTCGTTGGCGGCGGCGCGGCTTGCCAGCGGCTACCGCTTATCTGATAAACGTAGGTTTGCTCCAGGGTAATAGTCTGCTCCACGCTGGCACCACCAACGACAAACTGTTGCGGATAACGCAATTCAGCCCGACGCCAATTGGAATCAAGCACGACTTCAAACTGATTAGCGGGGGTTGGAGACAAAGTCAAATCGAACTGGCTTCGGTCAACCGCCCGTCCCGACATAAGCAGGCGACGTTGCGATTGATACCAGTCCGCATCGCTGCGGGAAATGAGCGAAGAGAACAACTCCAAATCCTGCCGGGCGACGGCCTGCTCCCATGTGCGGTGGGCGGCGACCACGTTCTGGCGAACGATATCCTCGCGCGCTGCCAATCGTCTTTCAAACAGATTAAAGACCAGGACGATGATCACGACCACGAGCGTCAACAATATGAAAAACATACGCCGTTGATTTCGACCAGATGGAACTGGTGGCGAAGGGGTGGGCTCCCATTCGCCTTCTTCGTCTGTTTCCCAACTATAATTCGGTTTCATAAGGTGGTGCGAGTTTGCGACCGACGTATAGCAGATGATCGGACGCGCCCCGCAGTGTGGGGTCGCGTCCCGCTTGGTAATTGAGATCGACCCAGGCGTCCCACAACTCGCCATCGGTGGAGTTCACTGCTTCCTCGTGGCCGGCCAGCAAGCCCTCGCAGCCCTGAAGGACTTCCATTGAAAAGCCGCCGGCTTTCATTAGCGGCTCGATCTCGTCCGGATGAGCGAAGTAGGAGTCGGGGAAGGTGCTGCCCACGTGATCCGGGTTCCGGCCGGTGGCAAGCAGTTGACGGTAACGCTGCGGATGCTCCAGAATCCAGCCAGGCGAATGAGTCGCCACATCGCGCAACGGTGCAAAACGCGTCAGAAAGGCCGCAAAAATGAAACCGCCCGGGCGCAATGTCCGCCAGACCTCGACGACGGCCGCCAGTCGGTCTTCAAAATTCATCAAATGATAGAGTGGGCCCATGAGGAGGACGGCATCGAATACGCCCGTGAAGTCCTCGGTGGCCTCAGCCGCGCGGTCGGGCAACCGAAGAGCATCACCCTGAAGCGGTGGGGGTAGATAAACACCCGCAGCAACCGACTTCTCAATCGCCAGGTCAAGGCTGCGTCGAGAAATATCGAGCAGCAAAACCTCGTAGCCCTGTTGGGTCAGATGCAAGGCATACCGGCCTGGGCCACCGCCAATATCCAGAATGCGGCCTGGCGGCGGCGACAAAAACTCCGCCAGAACGCGACACGTCACGGCAAATTCCGTGCGATGCCGTTCCAGGCGATCCCACTCCCGCTCCGCATTCCGGTCGTAGTGACCCTCTACAGGGTTCATGCTATCCTGTTAAACTAATCGGTTTTCACCACTCGAACTTATAGCGCACACCATCGGCCGACCTGATCTCGCGCCAGCCAAATTGCTTCAGTGTCACATTCGGCCGGTCGGCAAAGGTGAGTAAGCGCTCGGCCATCTCATCTGTCGCAAATTGTGCCGATTCCTCCAACAGCGCGCGCGGATCAAGGTCAAGCTTGCGAGCACAATGATAGAACACGGCCAGGGCCGTCTCCACGTTTCGCTTGGCGGGAATAGGCGAGTTGGCGATCAGGTTGGCGATCAGGCCTAGTCGCAGCAGCTCCGGATCAGCGCGGCGCACGGCCAGCGTGGCAGCCCGATGACCAAATATCCCGAACAGCCCACGCTTCTCGGCCGGCAGGCTGGCCGTAAACCGTTGGCGCACATCGCGAGGCCACGCGGTGAAGGCGCTCACAATTTCAGTCAAAGCCTCATCCGCCGGAGAAGGCAATGAAGAAGTGTAATAAACATCGACTGCCAACTGCTCCAAAACCGCCAACGCGCTCGCCAGATAAGCCTGATACGCCTGACCGTTTGATGTCGATGTTATGTGGGGGTTGTTGTTGCTCATCACCGGCTAAATTTATACAAGGCTGCGCCGATTAACAAGCAAGTGACAAAAAGACTAATCATCGCGCCGGAAGGATGCTCTGGCGATCGCCAGAGCATCCTTCCGGCGCGACTGTAGCCGGGACAGCTATTGATCGATCAGGCTACTGCCCGTCATCTCTGCCGGCTGGGGGATGCCCATCAGGTGCAAAATGGTAGGCGTTACGTCGGCCAAAATGCCGCGCGGCTTCAGGTTGTAATATTGGTCGCCCAGCACAAAGAGGGATACTGGTTGCGTCGTGTGGTATGTGTGGGGCTCGCCGGTCAACTCGTCGATCATGCGCTCGCAATTACCGTGGTCAGCGGTAACGATAGCCACACCACCCTTGGCGTTGATCGCCTCTACCAACCGCCCGGCACACTCGTCAACCGTCTCCACAGCCTTCACGGCCGCGGACAACACCCCCGTGTGGCCGACCATATCCGGGTTGGCAAAGTTGACGAGGATGAAATCATCGTCGCCGGTCTGAACCCGCTTGATGACCGCCTCGGCCAATGGCCGGGCGCTCATCTCCGGCTGAAGGTCATACGTAGCCACCTTGGGTGACGGCTCCAAATGACGTTCCTCACCGGGGAATGGCGTTTCGACACCGCCGTTGAAAAAATAAGTGACGTGGGCATATTTCTCGGTCTCGGCGGCGTGGAACTGCTTCAACCCGTGGTCACTGATCACCTCGGCCAGTGGATTGGTGATATCAACATCTGGAAACAGGACCTTAACCGGATAGGCGGGATCGTAATTGGTCATGGTAACGATGTCGAGATTAGGTATGTGTTCGTGGGGAAAGCTCTCTTCGGCGGGCTTGGTAAATGCCGTGATGATTTGTCGCATCCGATCCGCCCGAAAGTTAAAGAAAATGAGCGCGTCGCCTGGTTCAACCCGCAGGTCCATCGGCGGCACGCCAGGTTCAGCATCGACCGGATCGATAGCCACGGGCCAAACAAACTCATCAGTAATCCCGTCACGATATGAATCTTCCAGGGCGGCCGACAGGGACGGCGCCACGCGCATCGGCTCGTCTCCCTCGTGGTAGCCTTCGTGGTAAACCACATCGCGATAGCCCAGCTCGGTCCGCGGCCAGCGCTTGTCGCGATCCATGATGTAGTAGCGTCCAACCACCGAAGCGATTATGCCGGGATGCCCCTCGGCCAGATAGGCTTCCAGCGTCCGCGCAAAGCCCAGGGCGCTCTCCGGGGGCGTATCGCGGCCATCAGTAATCACGTGAATGATGGGAACGAGCTTGTTCTTTTCAGCAGCCTGTAACAGGGCATACATATGTTTGCTGTGGCTGTGGACGCCACCGTTCCCTAAAAGCCCGATCAGGTGCAACTTGCCGCCACGCGCCTTCACGGCTTCCATCGTCTCGGTCAATACCGGGTTTCCAAAAAACTCACCGCGATCAATGGACAGGTTGATCCGGGTCAGGTCCTGATAAATAATTCGCCCCGCACCAAGATTCAGATGACCGACCTCCGAGTTGCCCATCTGCCCCTCGGGCAACCCAACCGCCTCGCCCGAAGCGTCCACCACCGAGCGCTCCCCGCTGCGCATCCAGCGGTCATAATTGGGAGTGTGGGCCTGCACCACCGCGTTACCGTGTTCCATTTCACGAATACCCCAGCCGTCGAGAATAATAAGGGCGACCGGTCGGTAGGATTTCATCTATACATACTCCTTAACAACACGTGCTAAAACCAACAAAAAAGCGGCAGACCCCCAGGTCGCCGCTTCTTGCCAACGTTCTAGGCTCCTCAGGTTGGACTCGAACCAACAACCTTGCGGTTAACAGCCGCGTGCTCTGCCATTGAGCTACTGAGGAACAACAGTCTATGATTATACTGTACGGGGCCGGAGTGTCAAGCCATTTTCAGCCCACCAGCCTACTCATCCGAGCCTTCAAATTTGAAGGAAATCATCACACGCGCGCGAAATTCGACGATCTCGCCGTCGTCGAGGCGAACGTCGAGCTTGGTTATCTCCGCCACACGCATATCGCGCACCGACTCGCTGGCCTGCTCGATAGCCGTGCGTGCGGCATCTTCCCATGACGTTTCGCTTGTGCCCACTATCTCGATCATCTTGTAAACACTCATGACTTTGCTCCTTCCCGGGCTGAAAAACCCGGAGTCTTGTCATTAGCTCATGCCATTTACCGTCGCGCCAATTCGCGCGTAATGCCATGAGAAAAATCCTGGCGGTCGACCACTCTGGTTGCTGCGGCTGCGTTCCATTCATTGAAGGGACAAATAGTCCCGGCCGTGAAGTCGGTCGGCAATTCGCGACCAAATTTGTTCCAGATGCTCGTCGTATTGAACGTAATCCAGATTATCGGTATCAACTGTCAGCACCGGACTTAATCTGAAATTGGACACCCACTCATTGTATAGTTGATTCAGGTCTTGCAGATAAGAATCCGCAATGTTGCGCTCGTACTCGCGGCCGCGGCCGGCAATACGTCGGCGAAGCGTCGGCATCGACGCTCTCAGGTAAATGACCAGATCCGGCGGTTTGAGAAGGTGGGCGAGTGTCTGGTAGAGCTCGTAGTAGGAAAGCCAATCCCGCTCGCTCAAATGCCCCTGCCGGAAAAGATTGCGGGCGAATATTTCGGCGTCCTCATAAACGCTGCGATCCTGTAATACCGCATTCGGTTGTTGCAAAAGATCGTGGTGCTGTTTGAGACGGCGCACCAGAAAATAGACCTGCGAGTGAAAACTCCAGCGATTCATATCTTCGTAGAAATCTGCCAGGTAAGGGTTATCCTCTACGGCTTCGAACACGGGTTCCCAACCAAGCTTGCGCGACAGCAGCGCAACCAGGCTGGATTTTCCTACGCCGATATTACCGGCAATTGTGACAAAAAGGGTGGGCATACGTCTAATCAGAGCCGCAGGAGTTTGACCTCAGGAGCATATGACAAATCGTACGGCAAAACCTGACATTTGTCACTACTAGGCCAGTACACAAGTCATTACAGTAAAGGTGATTATGTGAGCAGCCATAGCTGCATCTCCGCGACTATGGGTATCTTAGCGCCACAAGCTAAAGGGAAAACCGATCATGCGCGTTATAATGGATCGAGACCTGTGTGATGCCAGTCTGCCGTTCTGTCAGCGATGTTCGGCAGCGTTCATTCGTTATCCGGAAGGAGTCGATCGCCACTGCATTCGCGACGTCATCGATGACGGTAGCCCACTGTTGACAATCGAAATGAAGACGGACGGCCGCGAATTGGTCCTCGAATTGACCGAAGAAGAAAGAGATTTGGCCTCGGTCGAGGGCTGGGACGCATTGGCAAACTTCGATCCGGCACTTTTCCGAACCGGAGCAGACGAACTCTGGCGCGAAATACGGCTGCTGCCTGAGACTCACTAAGTTGCGGGTTGAAAGCAGCCCTGACCGTCTTACAAAAGGATCAACCCGCGAGCGACGCCGCCGTTCAACATGTCGGCATAGGCTTCGTTGATCTGATCGAGGCGGTACGTGTGGGAAATGAGGCGATCAAGATCAAGTCGGCCCTGGCGATAGAGATCGGCGTACAGGGGAAAGTCGCGCGCCGGATTGGCACTGCCATAGTAGGTACCCGTGATCGTTTTTTCCTGGCGGGTGATGATCGCCCCGGGCAGGTTTGTTCCGCTGCCCATAGGCGCGACCCCGGCCAGAACCACGGTTCCCCCGGGTCGAACAGCCGCCAGGCATTCTTCCTGAACCAGCGGTAATCCAACAGCTTCGAAGACGTAGTCGGCTCCCCGACCGCTCGTCATCCGGCGAATGGAGTCAACCGTGTCAGGCCCAGCCGGCAGGAAATCGGTCGCCCCAAAGGATCGGGCCATGTCGCCCTTGGCTTCGCGCGTGTCGATGGCGATGATCCGCCCAGCCCCGACCAACTTGGCTCCCATAATAATACTCAGGCCAACTCCACCCGCGCCATAGACGGCGACGCTGCTGCCCGGCCTGACCTGGGCCGTGTTCAGTACCGCCCCCACGCCAGTCGTCACCGCACAACCGATGAGGGCGGCGATGGGCAGAGGGACAGCCTTGTCTAACGGGACACAGGCCGCGGCGGGCACGACCGCATGGTCGGCAAAACAGGCCAGCGCGCTGAAGTGATAGACAGGATCGCCGTCCTTTGACAGACGAGTCGTCCCGTCCAGCATCGTCCCGGCCCAAATGGGTTCGACAAAAGTCCCACACAGACTCGGCCGATCGTGCAGGCAATAGAAACAGGTTCCGCAACTGGGCGCCCAATTGAGCGCTACGTGATCGCCGATGCGCAAACGCTCAACCCCCGGCCCAACAGCCTCGACAACGCCGGCACCTTCATGGCCGGCGACGACGGGCATGGTGTGGGCGGTCGCTCCAGACATCAAGTGCCAATCGCTATGGCAAACCCCGGCCGCGACGACCCGCACCAGTACCTCGCCGTAGCGCGGCGAAGCCAGATCGAGGGGCTCGATGGCAAAGGGAACGCCGGGAGCATACAGAACGGCGGCTTGAATTTTCATTGAGGTGAGAGGCTCGCCGTTTACTCGATTGAGAGAATGTGAAACTTGGCATGGGGTATGGTTTCATACGCCCCGCAATGGAACTTGATGGTGAACCCATTCTCAAGAACCGGATATTCCTCGATCCGCGACCTGGTTTCGGCAATCGCAAAGTCGAGCAAGGCCATAAATCGGTCGCCTTGGGCGACCCGCATTTCCTCAGTGCTAAAGCCGGATTCAAACGGGATTGCCAGCCAGTGGACGGCAGCCTCCGGCTCCCGACTGGCGACGATTGCAAATTGTTGTGCGTCGTCTCTGGCAACGACAGTACCTTTCTCATCCCCGCGCAAGATACCCGTAAAAGGACTCTCACTCAGTTCTTGCTTTGATTTCATCTTTGAACCTCTTTTGAGTTTTTAGTGATCGCCTATCCGCGCTGGTCAGTTGAGAGCAGGCGTTCGGCATGGTTAGTGGTGCTATACACGCGATCCCCGGTGTCAGGAATCGCTGACGACAGGATCGTTATTCACAGCATAGGCGTAGGGCATAGCCAATGTATTATAAGCCCAGCCAACCTGTCCTCGCGCGTCGACGGCGATAAGCCCGCCAACCCCGCCCGTTCGCTCTTCAAGCACCCTAATGGCCGATTCGCAGGCGGCGCGGGCCGACAACCCTGTGCCCACGAAGTCACACACGCGCTTGCTGATAACGACGCGCATCAGGGCCTCACCATAGCCGGTGGCGCTGACAGCCGCCGTCCAGTTATCGGCATAAGCCCCACTGCCCACCAGCGGGCTATCCCCCACTCGCCCAGCTCGTTTGTTGGCCGTGCCCCCGGTCGATGTGGCCGCGGCCACGTTGCCGTGAATGTCAATCGCCACCGCTCCCACCGTGTCACCGATGGCTTCCATTCGAACTCCGCCCGCTGCGACGGTCATCTCGTCTATATGCAGGTCATCGACCAGCAACTCTTCGACCGAACAACGCTCAAATCCGATGCTGTCGGCAAACGCATCGGCTCCAGCTCCCACCAAAAAGTTATGGCCGCTTTCCAGCATCACCCGCCGGGCCAGGCTTATAGGATGGCGCACTCGCTGAATGGCGGCAATCGCGCCCATGGTCAGGTCTTGGCCATCCATGATCAGTGCATCCATCTCAACGTTACCTTCGGCATTGGGATAACTACCGCGCCCGGCGTCGAGCACAGGGCAATCCTCAAGAATATTGACGGCCGCCTCAACGGCATCGACCGCGGAACCGCCTTGCTGCAAGATTGCCCGGCCGGCCTCAGCGGCTTGGGCGCAGGCAGCAATGGCTTCCTGTTTGCGAGCGGCCGACCGGTTCCAGCCCCCCGCGCCGCCATGCACAATGATCGCAAACGTCATAATTCATCACCTCCCAATCGACAACGATAAAGGGATTATTAACATTGATCCCCTTTTTTGTCGACAGGATTGACATGAATCGACGCCTGAACGTGAGCCGACACGCGATTCAACTGCACAGGGAACCATAGTAGCAATTCAGGCGTCTCTACATCATGAACAAGTCAAATTGGAGTTTACCTCTGAACCTGAAATGGATGATCTCGGCCCTGATCATGAGCCTTGCTTTCCTGGTTGGATGCTCCCCCGCAAGCGTAGAACCTTCGGCTGATCCATCCGGCGTGACACCCATAATCCCTGCGCCGGTTGAAACAGTGCCGGCCCCCGAGAGTGCTTCCACTGAGGAATCAATGATGACACCCCAAGTACCCGAAACTGATTCTACGAGCGGCGAAGTGCCCCAGGAAATGTTCGACGCCGTGCTGGACGATCTACTGGCGAATACGGGCGGAACTCGGGCCGATGTTACGTTCGTCAAGGCCGAGCAAGTTACCTGGAACGACGGCTCTCTGGGTTGCCCCGAGCCGGGCGTCATGTATACGCAAGCCATCATCGACGGCTATCAGGTAGTCTTTTCTGTGGGCGATACGACCTATGATTATCATCTATCAGACAGGGGCAGCTTCGTTCTTTGCCAAAACTCCTTTTCTCCCGGAACGGGCGACGGCACACCGACTCAATAATCAAAAAGGGCCTGGCAGAGACCGTTTCCCTGCCAGGCTTGTGGCTTCCCCAGAGGTCTGGGTTAATTCAGACGCTCGAAAATGCCGGCCGCTCCCATGCCACCGCCGATGCACATAGTCACCATGCCAAACTGTGACTGGCGACGACCCATTTCGTGCATGAGCTGAACCGTCAACTTGGCCCCTGTGCAGCCCAACGGATGACCCAGGGCGATGGCGCCGCCGTTCACGTTGACGCGCGACTCATCCAACGCCAGACCGCGAATCACGGCCACGGCCTGCGCGGCAAACGCCTCGTTGAGCTCAATCAGGTCGATGTCCGCCAGATCCATGCCCACTCGCTTGAGCAGGCGCGGCACGGCCACCAGCGGGCCAACGCCCATGATCTCCGGCCGCACGCCGCCGACGTTGAAACCAACGAAACGCAGGATAGGCGTCAGGCCCAGTGCTTCGGCTTTTTGTCGCTCCATCACGATCACCCCCGCCGCGCCGTCGCTCAGAGGCGAAGAGTTGCCGGCCGTCACCGTGCCCCCTTGCTTGAAGACGGGCTTGAGTTTGGCCAGGCCTTCCAACGTCGTGTCCGGCCGCAAATGTTCGTCGCGGTCGAACAGGGTCGTGAGGCGTTCCAGGCCATTCGGCCCGACAAACACTTCCTCGATCTCCAGCGGCACGATCTCGTCCTTGAAGGCCCCACGCTCATAGGCAGCGGCCGCCTTGCGATGGCTACTCACCGCGAACTCATCCTGCGCCTGTCGGCTTACCTCGTACTCCTCGGCCACCTGCTCGGCCGTCAATCCCATGCCCATGTAAACTTCAGGCATGTTCTCAACCATGTAAGGGTTGGGGTTCACCCGGTAGCCGGTCATGGGCACCATGCTCATCGTCTCAGCCCCGCCGGCGATGATCACATCAGCTCCATTGGCGATGATTCGCTCGGCGGCCATGGCGATTGTTTGTAGCCCACTGGAGCAAAAACGATTCACCGTTTGGCCCGGCGTGCTAACGGGCAGTCCGGCTCGCAAGGCAATCGTTCGGGCGAAGTTAAGCCCTTGCGCCCCTTCCGGCATGGCGCAACCAATGATGACGTCGTCGATGTCATCCGGATCGAGTCCCGGCGCTTTGCGCAGCAAGTCCTTGATGACCTCGGCCGCCATTTCATCCGAGCGCCAATTGCGCGTCGTGCCTTTCTTGGATTTACCGACAGCCGTCCGGGAACCGGCCACAATTACTGCTTCTCGCGTCATAGTCGTCTCCTGTCTCGACTCGTTTGCAAAATGCGAAGCGCTCGCCGATCAAACATTATCGGAACGCCCGCACGTCAACGATGCGAAACCTTCCTAGTTCCGCAGCGGCTTGCCCGTCTGGAGCATATGCATCATACGCTCCCGTGTCTTCTCCTCGCCCAGGAGCGACAGAAACGCCTCTCGCTCCAGATCGAGAATGTACCATGGATCCACCCAGGTCGGGGCGCTGAGGTCGCCGCCGGTCAGGACATAGGCCAATTTGCCAGCAACCTTGGCGTCGTGCTCGGAGGCAAACCCGCCCCAGCGCAGCGAGCGCACGCCCAACTTGAGGGCGTACAGGGCATCTCGGCCGGCGGCATAAATCTTGTCCACCTCCGGTGGGCGCGCACCGGCGGCCACCAATTGCAAGGCTCGCTGCTTGGCCTTTGCCAGCCGGTGATCGCTATTCATGACGATGGTATCCTGCATGGTCAGATAGCCCAGACCACGCGCCTCCCAGGCACTGGTGCTTACTTTCGCGAGGGCGATCTGCTCGAAAGCTTCCTGTAGCGGCGGCAGGACGTCAGCATTGGCCGCGAGCATGGTAGGGTTGACCTTGCGGCGCAAAACTTCCTTGCATCCGCCACCGGCGGGAATAAGCCCCACGCCGAATTCCACCAACCCCATGTAGGTCTCATGGTCGGCCACCGCCTCCCAGCCGGCCATGGCCATCTCCACCCCGCCGCCCAACGCCATCTGATGCGGCGCGGTGACAACCGGCTTGGGCGCGTGGCGAAGCTTGAACGTCGCCGTCTGCAAAGCCTTGATCATCTCGTCCAACTGGTCGAAATGACCGGAAGCGGCGGCGACGCCGACGGCAAAGAGGTTCGCGCCGGCGCAAAAGTTATCGCCGTTGTTGCCGATGACCAGGGCATCAAAGTCGCTGTCCAACCGTTCTAGCGCTTTGAAGGCCATATCGATGATATCCTGGTCGATGGCGTTCATCTTAGCGTGAAACTCGAACAAGGCCACGCCGTCGCCCATATCGAGCAGACTGGCGCTTTCATTATGCTCAACCGTCTTGCCGGCGGCCCGCAAATCGCTCACCAGGATTATGTTCTTGTCCGGCTCGGCCGCGCGGTAGGATTTCGAATCGAAATCATAGACTTGCTTGTGGCCGTTGCTCTTGTAAAAGGAATCATGTCCGGCGGCCAGCATCTCTTTCACCCACGGCGCGACGGCCAACCCCAACGCTTCCATCTTGTCCGCCGTCTCGGCTACGCCCAGCATATCCCACATTTCAAACGGCCCGGCTTCGTGGCTGAATCCCCAGCGCATGGCATCATCGACATCCGACAAGCTATAGGCGATCTCCGGCGTCACGTAAGCGGCATAGGCAAAGCCGAAATAGAGTAGATCGCGTGCGTAGTTCGCGGCGCGGTCATCGTAACTCAAGAGCTTGCGCACGCGTTCGCCCAGGTCTTCGACCTTGCGTACCGCACCGATGGAGTCAAACCGAACCTTCGGCGATGGCTGATATTCCATCGCTTGCGGAACGAGCGTCCAGAACTCGCGCGCGCCGTTGACGCGCTCCTGCTTGTAGAAGCCCTGCCCGGCCTTGTTGCCCAGCCATTTGTTGTCGATCATGGCCGTCATCAGTTCGGTTGTTTTCGCCGGGCGCAATACCTCACGGTAGCTATCGTGCGGCACCGCCTCATAGAGATTGTTGTTCACGTGGGCCATGACGTCGAGGCCCACCAAGTCCAGCAGTCGGTAGGTAGCGGTCTTGGGACGGCCGATCGGCGGCCCGGTTATGGCGTCAATCTCCGGGATCGTGTACCCATTCTGGAGCGCGTGTTCTAATCCATAGGACGAGGCCACGGCGAAGAAACGATTGCCGATGAAATTGGGCGTGTCCTTGCACACCACAACGCCCTTGCCGAGCACTTCGCTACCGTAGCGCTTCATGAACTCGACGACTTCGGGAGACGTTTGGTCGGTCGGAATGATCTCCAGCAGTTTGAGGTAACGTGGGGGGTTAAAGAAATGTGTGCCCAAAAAATGGGCTCGGAACTCGTCCGAACGCCCCTCAGCGATCTCACCAATCGGAATACCCGACGTATTACTGCTGACGATGGCGTGTGGCTTGCGAACGGACTCCAGCCGCTCCATGAGCGCCTGTTTCGGCGCGAGTTGTTCGATAATAACCTCGATAATCCAGTCGCAATCGGCCAACTTTTCGAAATCATCCTCCAGATTACCGAGTGTAATGAGAGCACCCCGGTCGGCCCGCGCCAGATTGGCCGGGCGGGCCTTGGTCATGCGCTCGTAAAGGGTATTGATTATCTTGTTACGGGCTGCCGGCTTTTGCTTCTCGGCCTCGCTCAGGTCGGGTGGAACTATGTCGAGCAAAACAACCGGAATACCGATGTTGGCTAGGTGAGCCGCGATGCCGCCCCCCATGGTTCCCGCTCCGACAATGCCCACCTTATCGATTCGATAGGTCATGTGCGCGCTCCTGTTAGCACAAATAGTTCAAGAACGGATTGCTCCACGGATCGATGGACGAAAACGCATCTGGTTTTCGCCGTGCCGTCCATGGGCAGTCCTTCCCCACTGTTTACTTCAATTCTCGACGAGAATAGCCCAAAATGCTCCGGGCAACGATAAGCTGATTGATCTGCTTGGTGCCCTCGTAGATGTCGTTAATCTTGGCATCACGCATCCACTTCTCGGCCAGCCATTCGCGCGAATAACCCATCGGCCCCAGCAATTCGACCGACTTCTGGGTGATCCAGGTCACGGCATCGCCGGCGCGATATTTGCACATGCTGGCCTCCAGGCGATTGCTTTCGCCGTGGGCCATTTGGGCTGTCGCCCGCAAGGTCAAAAGCCACGCCCCCTTGTACCGGGCCTCCATCTCGATCACATCACGCTCGACGGCCGTCAGCTCGTGTAGCGACTTTGTATAGTCGATGACGATACCCGCCTCGGCCAGCTTGTCCTTCGTGAACTCCAGCGCCGCGCGGGCGATGCCGATGGCGCTGGCGGCCACGGCCGGCCGCGAGGCGTCGAACGTCTTCATCGCCCCCTGGAAACCCGTGCGGCTCTCGACCCGCCGGACTTCCTGATCGCCCAGCACGTTCTCGTAGGGGATGCGCGCATTGTCGAAGTGCAAGGCCACTGTGTCGCTGGCCCGAATACCGAGCTTATGCTCCTGCTTGGCAATGGTGACGCCGGGCGTGTTGCCTTCGACGACGAACGACTTAATGCCCGCTCGTCCCGCTTTCTGGTCCACCGTCGCCCAGACTACACAAAGGCCATCCGACTCTCTCAGTGCCAACGCGCCGTTGGTGATAAAAATCTTCTCGCCATTCAGAACCCATTCATTGGTTTCAGGATCCAAAATGGCCGTGGTGCGCATCGCGCTGTTATCGGAGCCGGCGCCCGGCTCGGTGATAGCCATTGCGCCCCATTTGGGGTCGCCTTCGGTGAACTTCTTCAGAAATCGAACGCGCTGTTCCGGGGTGCCGGCGGAATCGACAGCCGCGCCGCCCAGCATCGGGTGCGGCAGGCACAGGTATTGGCCGGCATCCCCCCAACTCAATTGCTCGATCATCATGATGAAGGACAACATGCTATAGTCCGGCCCTTCACGCTGGGGCTTGGTCTTGCCGTTGCTGCCGTTGCCATTAGACTGGGCCATAAGCGGCTTAAGCGCGCTTTTCACCATTTGCTGGGTAAACGGCCAGGTCATCTGTACGAAGGCTTGCGGCCTCTCGTGTTCATTCTCGTCCAGTTGGCGCGAATACGGCCGCATCGCCTGCTCTGCGACCATGCGGATCATGGTCATTTGATTCTGGATAAACTCAGGTATCTCAAAACTAATCATCGCTTCAGCTCCTACTTTTGCGTTCGTATCGCACCTTATACGATTGCCAAGCCGTCGAAGGCGGCAAAGCCGCGCGCGTTACGCAGCCATAATTCAACCGGGTACTCGCGAATGTACCCATAGCCGCCCAAAATTTGTAGCGCCCGGTCGGCTACTTGCATCACCATCCGATCCACGTGCTGTTTCATGATCGTGGCTTCCGGCGTCGCGTCCTTGCCCTGATCGAGCTTCCAGGCCGTTTCCCAAACCAATAGTCGGGCTTCGTCCACTTCCGTAGCCATGTCGGCCAGCATGAAGGCGATTGACTGGCGGTGGGCAATCGGCTCGCCGAACTGGACGCGCTCCTTGGCATAGTCGCGGGCATACTCGAACCCGGCTCGAGCCAGGCCGACGGCGGCCGCCCCCAGCGCAACACGACTGTGGTTCAGGATGAGGCTAAAGTCGATCCCGTCCTGCCCACCCAGCTTGTTCACCGCAGGAATAGCCACGTCGGACAGAGTCACCAGGTAGGTGGGCAACGAATGAATGCCCATCAGCTTGTTGCGCACGCCGATGGTCAGCCCCTCGGAATCGGCGGGAACCAGGAAAGCTTGGGTCTCTCCATCCTCGGCGGCGTACACGAGGATCGTATCAGCCTCATTGGCCAGCGGGACAAAGGTCTTAGTACCGGTCAAAATGTATGAGTCACCGTCGCGCATGGCCGTCGTCTTCAGCTTGTACGGGCTGAACTGGATGGCCGGCTCCGTTAGAGCGGCCGTCATCCTTGGCGGTGCCACCTCACAGAACTGGGGCAGATACGCAGCCTTTTGTTCTTCTGTACCACACAGCAACATAGGAATTGCCACGAGGTTGGGAGCCATCACCTTCAAGGTGACGGCCAAGTCGCCCCAGGCGAACTCCTCAAACGCTAAAGCGCCTGTAACGGTCGAGTACTCGCCAAACCCGCCGCAGTCTTCGGGCATGGCTGTGGGAAGCAAACCGATCTCCCACCCTGCGCGTAGAAGCGCTTCGGGAACTTCGCCCTCCTCCTCGGCATCCCGATAAACTTTTCGCACCCGTTCGCGAGCATACCGCGAGATCGTTTCGGTGAGCATCTTCTGCTCTTCATTTAGACGAAAATCCAGCATGGCAAACTCCTCACAATCGAGAGATTATCAATTTAATCTTAAGACTTGTTAGCTGTCCGATCCACTACACGAATACTTCAGGTGGACCTGACCCAAACGCATTATCTGCGACGCACAATTGCGTCGGTCATCCGCGCAATTCTGATCATGGGGCCAACGTCATGGACGCGCACTATATCCGCGCCGCGATCAATACTGATGGCAACCGCCGCCGCCGTGCCTTCCAACCGCTGGTCGGGCGGCAAGTCCAGCGTATAGCCAATGAACGATTTGCGAGACGGCCCGCTCAGGAGGGGAAAACCCAATGCCTTTATTTCGTTCATGCGGTCAAGGATTTCCAGATTCTGTGGAACGGTTTTCCCAAATCCAATGCCGGGATCAATGATAATTCGTTCCGGCCGCACCCCGGCCGCCACAGCCAGATCAATTTGTTCGCTGAGTTCAGCCTTAATGTCGGCCATCAAATTGGCGTAATGTATCCCAACGTAACGGCCGCCCAGCCGTGCCTCCTGCACCGCATCCTTCGGTTTACTACGATTGTGCATGATAATGATCGGACAACCACGGCCGGCAATCAGTTCGGCCATAGCCGGATCCATGCGCAAACCCCACACATCGTTCACCCAATCGGCTCCCGCGTCCAGCGCGAGTGCGGCCACGTCGGCCCGATAGGTGTCCACCGAGATGACGCTCTGCGGGAGCGCGGCGCGTATACTCGCGATGACCGGAATGACTCGTGACTTCTCCTCCGCGGCGGTCACCGGCCGGCTGCCCGGCCGCGTGCTTTCACCACCAATATCCAGAACGTCGGCCCCTTCCTCAGCAAATCGCCGGGCCTGGGTCACAGCACGCTCAATCGGGTCATCTTCACCTTCTGCCGCCACGCCGTCACCGGAAAAGCTATCCGGGGTGACGTTGACGATGCCCATCACATACGTGCGAGTGCCCCATTGAAACATTTTTAACCTGTTATATTCGCTAGTCTTCCGGAATCGTCAAGTCAGCCGGACGATCCCGCCATCTCTCTACTTTCAAGGGGGAATGGCATTTCAAACAGACGCTCTACACCGGACAGATCAACCTTTTCCAGCATCTCCTGCACGCTGACGCCCGTCTGCGGATGGCGAAAATCGGGGATAATGACTGCCAAGGGGGCCAGCACAAAGGCTCTTTCAGCGATGTGGGGATGGGGGATAGTCAGATTTTCATCGTCGATGACAAGCTTGTCGTAGAACAGGATGTCAATATCAATAAGACGAGGGCCCCAATGGCGGGATGGCTCTCGGCCCATCTCTTGTTCAATTTTTTTGATACGCTCCAGGAGATCGTGGGGAGCAATGGTTCCCACAGCGGCAACACACACGTTAAGAAACGGTGGTTGCTCAGTCTCACCCCACGGCTCTGTGGCAAACACGGGCGATATAGCCGTGATCGTGATGAATTGCTGCAGTCCATCAACCGCTCGCCGCAAATTGGCAAATCGGTCGTTCAGGTTCGAGCCAAGACTGAGATAGATTGAACTCATTTATATCACCCACCGTATGGTAACCTGTGTCCTGTTAAGGATGCCCAACATGACGCACTGCATTATTAGATATATTTATAACACGGTGCGTCATAAGTGTCAACGAGGTAGAGCCATCATTTTCCTGGAAACTCGGTTTCGCCGCTAATGAGGGTTAGAATCCATCGGATGAGGCGAACGCTGATTTTGTCTTTATTTTTGTTCCTGGGTCTGGCGACAAGCGAGCGGGCTGCGATAGCCCAGCCGCCGACCTATACGATCCTGCCCGGCGATACGTGGGTCGCCCTGGCCATGCGCTTCAACGTGGAAGAGAACGAACTCCATCGCCTGAACCCCCATTTCAATACCTCTCGCCAGCCCACAATAGGGACGAGCATTACGCTGCCCGACAACGCCGCCGAACGCTCAGGCAGAATGGTACGGCCGGGAAGTGAAAGCACTCTGAGCACGGCGGTACGATTTCAGCTTTCTCCCTGGGCCATCGCCGCGCTCAATAGGTTGGAAAGCCCCTATCGGCCCAACCTTTATCGCCCGTTGTTCATCCCCGGTGACGGCACGATCCGCGATTTCCCTCCGGGCATTGACTCGCTTGAATTATCGGTAACCTCGCCGGACCCAGGCCAGGCCCTGGGTATTCGCGGAACCACCATCGACGAAAATGCTACGATAATCGCGCGCATGGATGGACTCCCGGTATCGATAGCCGGCACAAGTAATCGGTTTGTAGGCGTCGTCGGAACCGGCGCTTTTTACGCCGGTGGCGAACCCGAACTTATCATCCAGGTCGACGATCATCCGGCCTGGAGCCAGCCCTGGGGCTTCGCGGAACGGGAATGGGATTATCAGGAACTGACCCTAACCGGCGAAGCAGCCGAGATCGACCAGCAATCACGAGATGAGGAACGGGCGCGCCTGCGCGAGTTGTGGACCCACATAACGCCCAACCCTCAATGGACTGATCGATTTAGCACGCCGATCAACGATTTCTTGAGCGTGACGGCCAACTATGGCGCACGCCGCTCTTATAACGGGGGCCCTTATCTTACTTATCATGAGGGGATAGACTTCAGCGCCTATGCCGGTACCCCGGTTTTTGCTCCAGCGGCCGGAACCGTGGTGCTGGCGGAACGCTTGTACGTTCGGGGAGGGGCTGTCATTCTGGATCACGGTTTGGGAATCTACTCGGGTTATTATCATCTGTCGGCCGTCCACGTTACGTCAGGTCAGACAGTACAACCGGGAACCATCCTGGGCGAAGTCGGCACGACCGGTCTCTCCACCGGTAACCATCTCCACTGGGATGTGCTCGTCAACGGCATCTGGGTTGACCCGGCCGCGTGGCAAGAGCAGGGGATCGACTGCTGGCTGCTGGAGGGATTGGGATCACCTTGCTCGCCCCCAGCCCCCACGGAATAAGCTTGCTACAATTCGTCGAGTTGCGTCCGATCGCCAAAATCAAAAAGTTCGCCAATCGAGCGGTGATAGTAATTTTGCCGGATCGCCCCCGCGAAAATGGGGCCGGTGGAAAGGACGACCAGCTTGGACCCCGGATTGACCTTCTGCGGCACCGTATCCGTGGTTACGATTTCCTTGATCTCCGGAACCGCTTCCAGACGCTCCAGCCCTCCCCGAAGAAAAACCCCGTGGGTACACAGAACGCTGACTTCTTCCAACCCGTGCTCAACCAATAGGCGAGTTAATTCCACGATGGTGCCCCCGGTGGCGATTTCATCATCGTGAATAATGGCGCGTTTGAAGCCCGACACTTGCCGGCCGATCAGACCTCCATAATGAACGCGCGTGTCGTCGATGCGTGTCTTGTTGGCGGTAGCAACACCCAGACCCAGCATGTCAGCAAAGCGCGCCGCTGACTTGGCACTGCCCATGTCCGGCGCAACGACAATCGTGTCGTCAGGATTGAACTGCTGCGGTAAAAAATAATCAGCAAATAATCCTCGCGCCGTCAACGGATCGGCCGGGATACTGAAAAATCCATGCACCTGCGGCGAATGAAGGGTCATGGTCATGATATGTGTGGCTCCGGCCGTGTGGAGCAGATCCGCCACCAGCCGGGCCGTGATCGATATCCGCGGCGCGTCCTTCTTGTCCGAACGCGCATACGAAAAGTAGGGAATAACGGCGTGGATTTCGCGCGCGGCCGCGCTCTTGGCGATATCGAGCATCATCAGCAGTTCGACAAGGTGATCGCTCACTGGGGGAACAAGCGACTGAACGATATAGACCACACGCCCGCGGACGCTCGCGCCCAACTGCACGAAGAGATTGTCATTACTGAAGCGCGATACATGGGTCTCCTCCAGACGAATGTTCAGGTTCTCGGCAATGGACCCCGCCAACGCTGGATTGGAACGGCCGGCAAAAAGGCGAACCTCACTTTGATCAAGCATCTGGGTTAGCGATTGGGGACTCTGGCTCATAGTTGGTTCCTCCATCCGGGCTGTAGGCGTGTGACCCCATCGTCATCTGATGCGCCACAAACTCAATTATCTGCATCCCGCTGAGGGAATCAAGACAATCATTCGCAGAAACCATAGTACTGAAATCCGATCAGAATTTTGCGTCAACCGCCATTGCTTGCCGAAGTAAATCGCGGTAGCGGGCCAGGGACACTTCGACAGCTCCCAGGCTCAGCAGATGTGGGGTCTGGTATTGCACGTCAAGGAGTGTAAATCCCCGTGTGCGCAGGTGACGGACCAGGAAGTAGAGCGCCACCTTGCTGGTATTCGGCAATATGCTAAACATGCTCTCCCCCGCGAATAATCCCCTCAACGAAACGCCATAAAGTCCTCCCACCAGTTCCTCGTCGGACCAGACTTCTACGCTGTGGGCAAAGCCCAGGGAGTGGATCAATGTGTAGGCTTCGATGATCTCGTCGCTGATCCAGGTCGTCTCGCGTCCTGGACCGGGCGCAGCGCACGCCGTCACCACGGCGGTGAACGCTGTATCAAAGCGTACCTGGTATTTTCCAGAATGGATGAGGCGAAACAGGGAGCGCGAGGTGTGCAGTCTGTCAAGCGGCAGAATGGCCCGGGGATCGGGCGAGTACCAGTAAATGTGCCCACCCTCATGGGCCATCGGGAACATGCCTTGGGAATAGGCGGTCAACAATAATTCCGGTGTCAGATTCATGCCATGATCAGCGGGCCAACGCCTCCAAACCGAATCGAACCGACCTCAACAATTACTATAACGTAACTGCCAATGCTTCCAAAATCGCGACTAAAAATTGCTCATAATCATATTTTACGAAACAATCTGCCTATGTACGATCTCGACGCCCTTCGCCACGACGAATTTCCGTTTTCGGCCGAACTTACCTACCTCAATCACGCCGGTATCTCGCCGTTGCCACAACGAACCAAACGGCGCGTTCAATGGGCTATCGAAATGTTGAGCAACGATCCCAATGACTTTTTCGGGAATCATGCGCTGCCGGCGTTCGTATCGATACAAGAGATGCTGAGCCGGTATATCAACGCTCAATCGGCCGCCGATGTCGTTTTCTCCACGTCAACCAGCGCCGGCCTCAATGCCGTGGCACAGGCTATTGACTGGCGTGAAGGCGACAACATCATTTTTTGCGATCAGGAGTTCCCCTCCAATGCGTACCCATGGATGAGTCTGGCGCGTGACGGCGTTGAAGCGCGTTGCGTCCCGACCGACAACGGCGGCCTGACGCTGCGCCAGGTGGAAGCTTTTGTCGACGAGCGCACGCGGGCAGTCGCCGCCAGCGCCGTCCAGTTCTTCTCAGGACACCGCACCGATATGGTCGCCATCGGCCGCTTCTGCCGCGAGCGGGACATTCTTTTCATCGTCGACGCTATTCAAGCGATTGGACACATGAAGTTTGACGTACAGGCGATGAATATCGACATTTTAGCTACGGGCGGGATGAAGTCGCTGCTGGCGCTGCCGGGCATAGGCTTTATCTACGTGCGCGAGAGCGTTGCCGCGGCCATGCAACCACGGCTGATTCATGGCAACGCCACGATGGATTACCTTCACTGGCTGGCCTACGACATGACGCTGCTGCCGGGCGCGGCGCGGTTGGCAAGCGGCACGCCGAATGTGCCCGGCGTTTTGGCCTTGGGCCCCAGTCTCGATCTGATCAACGAATTAGGTCCGGAAAATATTGATGCCCACACAACCGGCCTGGCGCGCTACACGATTAACTCACTCACGCGTGAAGGTTACCAGGTTATCACGCCCATTGACGCATTAGGACCGATAGTTGCCTTTCATTCACCCCACGACAGCTCGACTACCGACCGGCTCATACAGCATCTTGCTGCTCACCACATCGTCGTGTGCAAACATCTGGATGCGGCCGCTGCGCCCTACGTCCGGGTATCGTTCCATTGCTACAATACCACGGCCGAGGTTGATCGCTTCATGGAAGGATTGCACGGTTTCGTCAATTAAAATCGACCCGCGGCTCGTGCTCCTGGCTACTCTCCCACCACTGGCGGATTCGGCCGCCGATTGGCCGGCCAATGATCTGCTCCAGATCGTAGACGACATCCCACAAGCGGGCGAAGTCGACGCCCGTGCCCAGGCCCACCTTAAAGGCCAGAAAGACCAGGTCCTCCGTTGCCAGGTTGCCGGCCGCGCCAGGGGCAAACGGACAGCCCCCCAGACCCCCGACGCTGGAATCGAAGATGCGAATACCGGCTTGCAGCGCGGTGGTCGCATTCGCCAGACCGAGAGCCTGGGTATCGTGCAAATGGACCGCCAGGCGCTCCATTGCTATCCGGCGGGCGATCAGATCGATGAGCCGGCCGACGGACAGGGGGTCAGCGTGACCAACGGTGTCGGCGATGGCGATCTCGTCAACCCCCCAATCCGCGATCTCCTGGACGACGGCCAGCGTCTTCAACGGGGGAATGGCCCCTTCGAAGGGGCAAATCCAGGCCGTCATGACGTAGAAGCGTGTCCTGATGCCGTCGCGGTGCGCGCGCTCGACCAAAGCGTGGGCCGTGATCAGGGCCTCTCGCGGTGTGTTGTGCGTGTTGCGCAGGCTGAAAGTCTCGCTGACCGCCGCGCCGAAGGCCATCGAGCGACAACCATTCAGCAATGCGCGATCATAGCCGCGTTCGTTGAACACCAAACCTACGAACTCAACGCCACTGCCGGCATGACGCGTCGTCACGCCGGCCATCACCTCGTCGGCGTCGGCCAACTGGGGAACGGCCAGAGGGTGAACGAAGCTGGTCGCCTCGATGTGGCGCAATCCAGCCTCGACCAGCCCATCGATGAGTCGCTGTTTCTGCGCAGCCGATAGGGTGACAGCTTCGTTCTGCAAGCCGTCGCGTGGACCCACTTCGTAGATCTTCAGGAGATCATTCATCAATCGGCCGGCATGAGGTGTTTACGGAAAAAGTCAGTGATTGCATTGTAACACGTCACGCGGTTTTCATACTTGAGAACATCGTGCCCCTCGTCGGGGAACATTAGATACTCCACCTTTTTACCCTGGGCTTGAAGGTGTTCCACGACGTCACGCGATTCCCGTTCAACCACGCGCGGGTCGTTGTTGCCCTGAATGACGAGCATGGGGCATTTGATATTGTCGATATAATGGCGAGGCGAACGTTCAATGAGGAAATCCCTATCCTTCTCCGGGTCGCCCACAGCGATGGCAAAGTAAGGCTTCCATGTTTCCGGCAATCGATCGATGAAAGTCAGCAGGTCATAGGGGCCAAACATATCGACGGCCGCCGACCACAAGTCCGGGTGGCGCGTCGCCAACGTCAAAGTCATGTAGCCGCCATAAGACCGGCCCGTCACGCCGGCGCGGGACGCATCTACGCGCGGATCGTCGGCCAATCGCTTCATCGCGTGAACGTGATCGAGCCGATCTTGCCCGCCCCAATCCCGATCCACCTGCTTCATATAGCTGAGTCCGTAGCCTGAACTTCCTCGCACGTTAGGCACGAACACGGCGAAACCGCTCATCGTCAGGTACTGGATAAGAGGCATGGAGAACCAGGCGAAGTCCGGTCGCTCCTGGCTCTGGGGACCGCCATGGACGTAGTAAACCAGCGGGCGCGGCCCGTCATAGCTCAACTTCGGAGACGGCAGATATAGCCTGGCCGAGATGCGCAAGCCGTCGTGGGATAGGAAGGAAGCATCTTCGCCGGAGGAAAGCCAATCGTCCGATATTGCCAAGACGCGCTCCTGAGTGTGGCGGCAAACTTCGCTCCGATCTTCTCCCTCGACGGTATAAATTTGGGTCGGGGAGACGGCCGTGGAAAACGTCAACACGTGACGGCCGCTCGTTTCATCGTAGTAAGAACTGTCGAGGACGCCGCCAACCAGCGGCGGGCGGCCACAAATGACCCACTCCAGACGCATGGTCAGTGCGTCTTCGTCAAACGCACCCTCATATTCCCATGAAACACCGTCGATATTGTAATAAACGGCGTAACGGTCGCCATGAAGATGCTCAAGATTCTCCATCTCACCGCTGCCGGTATGAACAATACCGCTTACCTCAACTCTGGCGACCGTCTCCGGCCCGTCGAGAGCGAGATAACCCAAGCCATATGTATCCTCGAAAAGACTGGTCAGGAACAACAGGCCGCGTTCGGAGGGCGAGAAGTTGGCCGCGCCGAAGCTCGTCAACGGCACGTCCTCACCCGGTTCGCGCTCTGCCAGCGGGCGACCATATAGCAGCCGCGCCGCCCCGGTCTGCTCCTCCCACAGATACAGAACGTGATCGCCCGGCGTGTAACCTTCGATAATAGGGACCCGACGATGATCGGCGCTGGAGCCGGATGCCGCGCCGCCAAATGTGCTGCGAAAAAGCTCGGTCAGCTCACCGGTCTCCAGGTTAGCGCGAAAGGTCACGTTAACCGGTTCACTACGCGATTCGGCGAAAAAGTACGCCATGTTGCGGTCAACGTCATAGTGGGCTAACTGGCAGCGATATGGGGTCAGGGCATCACCGAATACCAACTCGGGGTAACCCCCTTCCAGAGGCACAAACATCGGCTGATAGTTCTCATTGCCGTTATCATCCAGCATCAAAAGGATCTTCCCCAATTGAGGATACACCTGGTAGAGCCGGCTCACATGATGCGGGTTTTGCAAAGCCAAATGGGGTGGCAACAACGGCTCCGGCACGCTGCCACCATAATTCATGGCGTACAGGCTCAGCCGGCCGCTGAGATTACTGACGAAAAAAATCCGGTCGCCCACCAACTGTACAGCCTGGAAGACGCGAGCCGACAACAGGGACTCGATGCGAGGTTTAATTTTCATATCGTTTTTACTATTTCTCCAGCGTTGAAGTGTCGCCTTCGTCCTGACCCAACGCGCGGGCCTTCAGCACCCGACGCATGATTTTGCCGGAGCGCGTCTTCGGCAACGACTCGACGATCTCGACCGAAGCGGGCTTGGCAATCGGGCCCATCTCATGGCCTACGTGGTCGATCAGATCCCGCCTCAGCTTTTCTGATGGTTCGAAACCCTGACGCAGGATGCAGTAGGCCTGAATCACGTGACCGCGCAGCTGATCGGGCACGCCGATGACTGCCGCCTCGGCCACGGCCGGGTGACTAACCAGGGCACTTTCGATCTCGGCCGTTCCGAGCCGGTAGCCGGACACCTTGATCACGTCATCGATGCGGCCGATGATCCAGATGTAGCCATCCTCATCTTTTCGCGCGCTGTCGCCGGGCAAATACCATCCCTGGTCTTCGAAGCGGCTCCAGTACTGCTGCACATAGCGGTCGGGATCGCCGAAGATCGTGCGCAACATGGCCGGCCACGCGGACTGTATGACTAGATACCCTTCTTCATTAGCGGCCACGGACTCACCGTCCTCGTTGACAACATCAACCTTGACCCCTGGGAAAGGCCTGGTTCCCGAACCGGGTTTGAGCGGCACGGTCGGAAGCGGCGTGATCATAAACATTCCCGTCTCCGTCTGCCACCATGTGTCCATAATTGGACAGCGTTCGTGGCCGATGACCCGATAATACCAACGCCAGGCTTCCGGATTGATCGGCTCGCCAACGGAACCCAGGATGCGCAGCGAGGACAGGTCGTGTAAGTTCGGCCAGCTCTCGCCGAAGCGCATCAGGCCGCGAATGGCGGTCGGGGCCGTGTAAAGGATACTGATGCCGTATTTCTCGATCATCGACCACCAGCGGTCGGGATTGGGATAAGTCGGAGCGCCTTCGTACATAAAGCTGGTGATTCCCAGCACCAACGGCGCATAGACGATATAGCTATGCCCGGTGATCCAGCCCGGATCGGCCGCGCACCAGTAGATATCATGCGGTTTCAGATCGAATACCCACTTGAGGGTTGTGGCCGTGCCCACCATATAGCCGCCGTGGGTGTGGAGGATAGCCTTCGGCCGTCCCGTGGTGCCCGACGTATAGAGGATAAACAACGGATCTTCGGCATCCACGTGCTCGGTCGGCGTCTTGGGATCAGCGATGGGCAAGGCCATCAGATCATGATACCAATGATCGCGGTCGGGCTTCATTTCCACTGGCCGGTTAACCCGCTGTACTACTATGACGCTTTGTACCGGATTAGACTTTTCGAGGGCCTCGTTGACGATCTTCTTGAGTTCGACGACCTCGCCACGCAGCCAGGCTCCATCGCAAGTTACCAAAACCTTCGAGTTGCTGTCATTAATCCGATCATACAAGGCCTCAGTCGAGAACCCACCATAGACGACAGAGTGAATCGCGCCGATCTTGGCACAGGCCAACATCGCGATGACCAGCTCCGGGATGCGACCCATATAGATCGTCACGCGGTCACCGCGCTCCACGCCCTGAGAACTCAGGACGCCGGCAAATTTGGAAACTTCGTGGTGTAGTTGCTGGAAGGTGTAGGTTCTCGTATCACCCGGTTCGCCTTCGAAAATGAGCGCAGCCTTGTTGCGCACAGCCGTCCGTTGGTGGCGGTCCAGCGCGTTGTGAACAATGTTGACCTTCGCGCCGTCATACCATTTGTAAAAAGGGGCGTTGCTGTCATCAAGAACCGTATTCCATGGCTTGTACCACTCAAAGTTCTCGGCCGCGATCCGCCCCCAAAAGCCCGCCAGATTAGCTTCTGCATCAGCGTAAACCTTTTCGTAGTCTTGTATATGGGCATGGGCGACAATTTCGGGGGCTGGATAATAAACCTCCCCGGTCATTTTTTTCTCGGCAGACATGGTACCTCCGTTATTCGGTGGATGTTTAGGTAAATGTTAAGCGGCTCTTGGCTGAAATAGTATAATAGCCCCTATCAGTTTCGTAAAATTAGAAGTGTGCGCATGTTTAAACATAAAATCATTATCATCGGCGCGGGGAGTGCGAGCTTTGGGCCAACCACCTTGGCGACCATCATACGCAGCGCCGACCTGCACGGCAGCGAATTGATTCTGGTCGATCTTGATCAAAACGCGGCCGACAATGCCGCCATCGTCGCCCAGCGCATGAACGATGCCTGGCAGGCCGGCATGACCATCTCGGCCACCACGGAGCGACGGCAGGCGCTGCCCAGCGCCACCCACGTCGTCGTCTCGATCGAAGTGGCTCCTCGCGAAGAGTTGTGGCGGCTCGATTGGGAGATTCCCCTGCGCTACGGGTTGCGCCAACCCTACGCCGAAAACGGCGGCCCCGGCGGCCTCATGCACACCTGTCGCCAGGTTCCCGCACATCTGGCCATAGCTAAAGACATGGAGGCCCTTTGCCCCGACGCCTGGATGATCCTGTTTAGCAACCCGCTCCCGCGCCTTTGCCGCGCTATCTCGAAATATAGCGCAATCAAGGTGGTCGGAAAGTGCCATCAGATCAACGTCGGCTACGCACTGGTCGCCGCTCTACTCCGCCGCGAATATCACATCGATGTACCTGAAAACGTCGTTCTCCATTCCAACCCCGACAATTTCCCAACTGTCTATGCTTTATCCCGGGCAGGGCGCGAGCATTTCGAGATCACCTCTGCCGGACTCAATCACTTCATCTGGTTACACGACATCCGCGATAGGGGAACCGGCCAGGATCTGTACCCGCTCCTGCGCCGGGCCATTGACGATGCGCCGCCGACGCTGGAACCTCTGGCTCTTGATCTGTTCCGCATTTTCGGCCGCCTGCCCATCAGCGGAGATACTCATCTGTCGGAATATTTGCCCTGGCTTCATGATCCCGTGGCCGGCCCTTGGGATACCTATCGCTTGCCCCTATACGACTGGAGCGGCAACGAGGGCGTGCGCGAGGCGCTTCGCACGATCATGGCCTTGATGGCGGGCGGTGATATGCCGGTCGATGGGATGCGTGAGGCCGATAGCGAAGGAGCGGCCGAGTTGATTACGGCCCTGGGCAGCGGCAAAAGATACGTCGATGAGACAGTCAACGTACCCAATCGTGGCGCGATCCCCGGTTTGCCGCATGAAACGATTGTCGAGCTGCCGGCCGTCGTCGGCCCATTCGGGATTCGGCCGGTGCAACTGGAACCAATGCCTGCGCCCATCGTCGAGCTTTGGCGGCGCGAGGCGGCACTGGTGGAACTGGTTGTGGACGCGGCCGTACTGGGTGACAAGACACTGGCCCTTCAGGCATTATTGCTCGACCCGATGATCAATGACATCGCCGCCGCTCGAGCCATGCTGGACGACTACCTGGCTACGTTCGCCCCGTATCTGCCGCAATTCGGGCTGGAGCCGGAAGCCTGAGCAGGCCCGAAATCTCATCCTTCAATTGCAAAGCCTTCGCCTGCAGGGCCAACGCCGACTTCATTCGCAGAGTCAGTCACCATCATACTGCCAGGCTCGTCAAGCGCCACGGCCGCCTCGTCAGGTTTCTCAATCTCAAAGAGGTAGCCACAATAGGGACAAATGTCCCAATGAAGCTCTAATGGCGAATTACAAACCGGACAAGGCTGGCGCAAATGCGTATGACAGGTAGGGCACAGAAACCAGTTGGTCTGCGTCGGCCGGGCACACGTCGGGCAGACGGGACGTTCTTCGATCTGCTGCAACAACGCCTCCTGCTCCAAAGCCCGATCGTAGGCGGCGTTCAGCGTCTCGCGCGGACGCAGCAGCAAATAGATAGCCAGACCGACGACCGGCAACAGAGCCACCAGCACGACGGTAAGAAAAGCTATCCACCCGGAGCGGGAGCGCACCCGAATGTCACGATAGGCCCACACGACGACAGCCAGCCAAAAGGCCAGGAGAAGGCCGCCGGCGATGACGACGATAAGGGTCAAGTAGGCCTGCAAAGAATCCAGGATAACCATAATGACTCACCTGCGCCGTATAGTAGCACAAGGCAAAAAAAAAGCCCCCGAGTAGCGTCGGGGGTTATGACTATAAAAGGGGGATTGATCTGAGGTCAGACACCTTGCTGCAGATCTTTCTGGGTCTTGCGCGTGCGTCGGGCCGCCTTCTTCTTGGCGATACGGTTCAATTCGCTCTTCGACACGAACCAGCGCTTGCGACGCACATCGGTCAGCAATCGGCTCTTGATCACCTCGCGGCTGAAACGACGGAGCAATTGCTCCTGCGATTCATCAGATCGTAACGTTACCTTAGGCAGAGTATTCACCCCCTTGTTGTTGAAATTTTGACATCTCCTCAATTTTATCACAGGCTAAGCCCTGAGGCAAAGCCGATTTTGATCCACATGACCCGACGTTGTTAGCAAGCAAGCAATGGTTATAATCCTTCAGGGATAATCCCAGTTTATTCAAATGCTATGGAGATATAGACGATGGATCCGGTAGGAATTGTAATTTTTATTCTCTTCTTCCTGTTGCTTCTAGCGGCGATCGTGCTGCCCCGATTGACTAGAAACCGCAACTAGGACACCCAGCCTCGTGCGCCGCCCCCGTCAAACAGTCAGCCTCATCACGCTGCTTGTCCTATTCTCGATGATGCCGATTGGGGGAGCACAGTGGAGTCGCCTGGCCGCGCACCAGGACGGCCTGGCTGGCAATTCAGCTCCATCCAGCGCCCCTTTCGTCGTTCGCATCTACTACGACGATATCGCCGACCTGACCCGCTTAGAGAGTGTTGATCTCTGGGAATACAACAATCTTGACGAGCGCTACGTGCTGGGTGTGACAGAATATCGCGGCTACGCGAAGTTGCAAGAGCAAGGATGGAACGTCGTTATTGATTCAGAGGCGACAGATCAATTTTTTGCTCGTGGCCTTCCGGAGAGCGAGCGTACATTCTACGGCGGCTATCGAACCGTTTCTGAACTGTATGCCGGACTGGAAGCCCTGGCATCCGAAAACTTGCACCTTTCAGCGCTCGTGCCCTATGGTGAAAGCCATTGCCTTACCCGCGACGGCTGCACAACTCCGGGCGGCGATCAGCTATCCGGGTTTCCTCTGCTGGCTTTGCGCATCACCAACGAAGATATCCCCGGCAGTTCAGTGATAAACGGCGCTGCGGTGATGCGCGGAACCAAGCCGATTTTCTTCCTCATGGCCGGCACGCATTCGCGAGAGATCACGACGCCGGAGATCGCCATGCGCCTGATAGAGGAATTGTTGTCCGGGTACGGCAAGGATGCCAACACAACATGGCTTGTCGATTATAACGAAATATGGGTGGTGCCGGCAGCCAATCCCGACGGGCACCGCCTGGTCGAGCTGGGAATGAGCCCCCCGTATAGTGGGTTGCCATTCTATCAACGCAAGAACGCCAATAACGATGACAATCGCGACGGGCAACCAGATTGCCTGGTGTGGCCGCCGACCAGTTATGAGCAGTATGGTATCGACTTGAATCGTAATCACAGCTTCGGCTGGGGGCCACCAGGATCAAGCGCGGATCCGTGCGACATGACCTATAGAGGAGCGTCGGCCGCTTCCGAGCCGGAGACGGCCGCGCTGGAGACGTTGCTGCAAGGCTTATTCGCCGATCAGCGCGGCCCCGAACTCGACGACCCGGCACCCGAAAATACGTCGGGCATCCTGATCACTCTGCACAGCTTCAGCAATCTTGTCCTGTGGCCGTGGGGCAACAGCACGGCCCCCGCCCCCAACAAAGCAGACCTGAAGGCCATTGGCGACAAATTCGCATCTTATAACAACTATCTGTCTTGCCAACCGACCTTTTGTCTCTATCTGACAACCGGAGCGGTCGATGACTGGGCCTATGGCGAATTGGGCATCCCCGCCTACACGTTCGAAATTGGCGATCAATTCATGCCGCCCTACTCCGAGATAGACAGCCGCCAATGGCCGGATAATCGCCCGGCATTGATCTATGCCGCCAAAATCGCGCGAAGTCCCTACCTGTCAGTCCGTGGGCCTGATGTGGCCGACGTGGTTGTTTCCGGAGAATCGGCACAGCAAATCATTAGCGCCACAATTGACGATAGCCACAACGGCGATAACGCCGTCGTCGCAGCCGCCTACAGCATCGATGTGCCTGTCTGGGAAGAAGGTGCGATCATGATTCCACTACAGCCACTCGATGGAGCTTTCGATTCGGCCGTCGAGGTGGTTACCGGAACTATTGACCTGTCAAACCTGGCCCCGGGGAAGCACACTTTGTTTTTGCACGGGCAAAACGCGAGCGATCAGTGGGGGCCGATGAGCGCCGCGTTCTTTGTAGTTGATGGAACGTGGTCATTTGAGAAAGTAGCTCTAAAAAGCTACGGAACCCCTGGGGATATGATCCCTTACACGATCAACCTGAAAGTAAACCGTCCCGGCAACAGTAATGACTACGTTGTCACTATCACCGATACGCTGCCTTCGGAATTAGCGGCCGCTCCTGAGTCGATCATGGTCAATGGGATCGCCCGGCCAGAGCTCTACGATCCGGGAAATCGAACCATCGCCGTGGAAGCAACAGGCACGTTTGATGACAGTTGGAATTTATCGCTCACCTATCTGGCCCAGGTCAATCAAGCAACCCCGGCCGGTTCTATTATTGTGAACGAGGCATTTGCGCAAGGCACAATCAACGGCGACCCCGTTGCTGTCACCTCCGCAACGGCCGCCGTCCCCATCATCCAGTTGATCGCTGCTCAATACCTGCCTGTCGCCATCACGCCATAGCCCGCCGACGGTGCGTCATCAACCGGCCGAAAGCACTTCTCGCTCGGGGCGAAACTGGGTTTCGTACAACGATGCGTATAGGCCATCGCGCTCCAGCAACTCAGCGTGCGTACCAGCTTCGATGAGGCGGCCCTGAGCCATCACCAGGATCATATCGGCCGACAAAATAGTGGACAAACGATGTGCGATAACCAGACTGGTGCGGCTTTCCATCACGCGCTGCAGTGCCTCCTGTATAAGCGCTTCCGAGAGCGAATCGAGATGAGACGTAGCTTCATCAAGTACCAAGATACGGGGATCTTTCAGAATCACGCGGGCGATTGCGACTCGCTGTCTCTCGCCGCCGCTAAGGCGATAGCCGCGCTCCCCGACAACGGTGTCATAGCCATCCGGCAATGACATGATGAAATCGTGGATATTCGCGGCCCGTGCGGCGGCGATCATTTCGGCCTCGGTAGCCTCCGGCCGGGCATATAGCAAATTGGCCCGAACAGTATCATAAAAAAGATACGTCTCCTGGGTCACCATGCCGATATTCTTGGAGAGAGAATACATAGTCAAGTCACGCAAATCGTGGCCGTCCAGAAGAACACGGCCCCCCGTTGGATCATAAAGGCGTGGAATGAGATAGGTCACTGTCGTCTTGCCCGCGCCGCTTGGGCCCACCAGAGCCACCAGTTGGCCGGGCTGAATGTGAAATGATATGTCCTGAAGAGCGATGCGGCGCTCGGGCGTTACCTCGACCGCCTCGCCACCATCCACGTTATCCTCATCCAGACTTTCGTCCCGCACGCCGTCGGCGGCCTCATTCGAGCTTCGTCCACGCCGTAGCAGCGTCTCGCCTCCTCCCCTTGAATAGCGGACCACTTCCGACAGGCCGGCTCTTTGACCTGATTTCAACTTTTCATAATCAAAGGTGACGTTCTCAAAGGTCAGGCTGCCCTTTACCTCATCGAGCGCGATGGCATCCGGTTTCTCGGTAATCTCCATGGGAATATCGAGCACCTCAAAAACGCGCTCGAAACTGACCATACTTTGAGCAAATTCGACCGGCGAATTCGTTAGAGCCATCAGCGGCCCATACAACTGCGTCAAGTAAGCGCCGAACGCGACGATGGTACCAATCGTGAAAGCTCCTTGAATAGTCAGGTAGCCGCCCACCCAGTAGACCAACGCGGAGCCGATGGCCCCGATGATACCCAGGATCATGAAAAACCAGCGGCCGATGACCGCCGAGCGCACGCCCAAATCGCGGACAGCGGCGCTGTCGCGGCGAAATCGCGACATCTCCCGCTCTTCGCGCCCGAATAACTTCACCAGCAACGCCCCGCTGACGTTCAGCGTCTCATTCATCGTGGCGTTCATCTCGGCGTTCAGGATCATCGACTTCCGTCGAAGATCACGCAGGACACGCCCGATCCGGCGCGCCGGAAAATAAAATAACGGCACCACCACCAGCCCCAATAACGTCAGACGCCACTCCAACGCGACCATGATAGCCAGCGTGGCGACGACCTGTACGATATTTGAAATAATGGAGATGATTGTATTGCTTACCGCTTGCTGCGCGCCTACTACATCGTTGTTCAGGCGCGACATTAATTCGCCCGTTCGCGACTGGGTGAAGAAGCGCAGTGACATGCGCTGAAAATGCCCGTAAACCGCGTTCCTGAGGTCAAATATAATACTTTCGCCGACAAACGCACTCAGGTCTCGCTGCCAAACGCCTACGAGGCCATTCACGACGGGAACGGCGATCAGACCGATGGCCAATAGATTCAGCAAGCGCCGGTCGCCATTGGGGATAGCATCATCGATGAGCGAACGCATCAGCAGTGGCGATATCAACGTAATGCCCGTCGTCAACAGAATGGTGACGAGCAGGAGCAGCACGTGACGCAAATAGGGGCGCGCGAAACCCCACACGCGCAACAACAACTCGCGCGTCACCAGCGGCCGATCCTGCTCTTCGTCGTGGCTCAAAAACGCCCACCAACCCCCGCCATGAAATCCCATTATCGATCTCCTTACGGCTCAATGAACCGTTATCGTACCCAATTCTATCATGTCCGAACCTGATTGGTCTTGCCAACGCTGCAAGCTCCCCGGATCATACAAGCCGGCTACCACCCGGTAGCTCCCCGACGGCAAGCCAATCGTCGATACCTTACTCACCTGGAACAGCAGGTCGCCCCGCTGCCACCCTTCCCATGCAGCCCCAAACCCGTCCCACTGCGAGGCGATGCGGCCGGCACCGTCCAGTAGGTGGATGAACATTTTCGACGGCTGCGGCTCGCCGAGTTGTGACCAAACCGTTAAAATTTGTAATTCTCCATTTGCATTGCGCATCGTCGGCACTCCTCTATAGGCAACGCGGCCATTAGCCAGGGTCAAGGTCTGGCCGCCATCATTGAAAACGGGCAACTCAGGCGTGACACGAAAGAGCCTATATGGGCTATCATTGGCAGTAGCGACATCTTGATCGATCTCCACATAAGGGGCCAATAATGGATGAAGCGGTTGATCGCTGAGAACCAGCCACAGGTCTTGATCGTCGGTTGGAACCACAAGCGCTTGCCCGGCGTCAATCCAACGCAGTTTCACGTCATTCGTACCCAGTTGGGAATAGTCATCGACCGCCAATTGATCGACTTGCAGGTTACCCAGCACCAGGTTAACCGGCTCACCCTCGGCCGGCTGCTCGAACAGGAAAATGCTATAACCAACCTTCCCCGCCGGTTCGCGCTCGCGGAAGTAGGCGAATTGTTGGTGATTGGCGAAGTGCACGCCCTGCAACGTCGTCGCGCTGATGGCGTACCAGCCGGGCGCAGGGTTATAAGGAAAATACGGCCGTGCGTCGGGATTCATTAGCCGTGGCGCAAAGCTGTCGAGACCACGGTAATCGATGCCATAATATTCGGGCCGAGCCTCGCCGAAATAGCTCAGCCAAACAGAGTCGATGCCTTCATCATCCAGGCGTTGGGCCAATCGTCCCAGGTCTTGGCCCCAATCGATGTTACTGTCGACCAGCGCTTTCCAGCCGTTATCCGGCCCGCCGGCAATCGCGTTGAAGAAAGCGAGGTAGTGAGGATGAATCCACAGAGATACCGCCGCCAGCCATCCAAGCAGGCCCACGACTACATACGTTGCTCTGGGCAACGAATGCGGCTTATCCGACATTGTGGCACGCGGTTGGGCCACAGCCACTCCTATAAAGACGTAGAGAAAGGGCAGGATCGGCATCAAATGCCTGTAACCCAGATTGATGTCCGTCGTCATGGCGATGGCGAAATAACCTGCCGCCGGCACCCATAGCGCCGCGAGGTCGAGTCGGACGGAACGTTTTGTGCCCCGGCCGATGCCCGCGCGAACGAGGCAGACGAACGCCACAGCTAACAGTAACAATGTTGGCAAGGGGGTTTTCAGCAGGAACGCCACCGGAAAATAGTACCACCAGCCGGAGTCGGAGTAGTCGCCCAGCAAAAACGAGGGGGTGCTCACCTCCAAACGATTACCGATGTCCAATAACTGATCCAGATAATCGGAAAGGGGGACGGCCGCGCCGCCCACCCCGCCGACGATGGGCAAGGATTCCCGAATCGGCCCCGTTTGCAATCCGTGTCCCAGCCACAAGACAATAAAGGCCACCAGAGGGTAGACGATGAGAGCCGCGCCAAGATAGGCATGCCGGCTTTTTCCTGAACGCTCATCACGATCTTGACGCCACTTCCGGACCGCGCCCAGCAGGAGGATGATTCCGAACAGAGGCACAAAAAGGAGGGCTGTAAACTTCGTGTTGAGGAGGAGACCCAGACCAACCCCGGCCATAGCGGCCTTGTCCCACGAAGGGCAACGGACAAATCGCCACAGCGTGTAAGCAGCCAACGTTGCCCCGGCTGCCAGTCCCAGGTCGGTCGTCACAAACCGCATGTGCGCCAGAATGTTGGGATCGAAGGCCAGCAGAACCATTGTGACGAGGCCAGCAGATACGGCGCGGGTCCGGCGATTTCTCCGATCCCTGGCCCACCCTGCGGACATCTCCGTCGCCCAGCGCGCCCCGACGGCGGCCATCAGTAAGCCGAGCCAGATAGTGGGCATGCGGGCCAGGAACATGATGTGCTCCACGTCATTGCCAATTTCCCACAGGAACAGTTCGGCCGGCCGATGGAAGCTCGTCTCCTGCCAAGACGGATCATCCGACGGCAGCCGCACGGATTCATCACCGACCAGCAATGCGGCATTCAGGGCGTTCAGCCCCAACGGATGGCCGACCCGAATGTGGCGGTTGCCGCCGTCCTCTCCGCGCAAATAAGCCAGACCCCGAACAAGGAACCCCTGCTCGTCAAAGGTAGGCGAGTCCCCTTTCATACTGGTGACGGCCAAACCGAACATCACCAACAAAATCAGGGCAGCATGCCAGGGTCGTAAACGCTGTACTCGGTTCACGGGATATTGATAACAAAAAGTGGTCGGTGAACAAGCGCTCACCGACCACAACTTCAATCGCCGGCTAAATCCGAACTAATTATCCAGCGGCAATACTTCCAAGTATTCAAACCGCCAGGTGGAGTTGTTGTACTCATCGGTCGAGGCAAAGAAGCCAAAGTAAGGATCGCCGATCCAGCGGGTATCGGTGTATTCATACTGGAAGCCGGGGACCTGACCACGTTTGGCTGCGTAGATTTTGATCGAACCATCGCGCACTTCGATACGATAATGGTTCCAGCCTTCCGGATCTATCCCGTTATATTCCTTGATACGGTTGACATTGATGTCGCCGCCGCGCTTCATGGGACTGCCACCTTCGTTCGGCAGCCATACCAGATAGTCAACGCGCTCGAATAGGAGTTTGATGGGGCCGAAGAAGATGTTATTAGTGTTGTAAAAGTGGTTGAAGCAGTTCGTGTGCTGATACCACTCGTCGTATGAGATTCCTGGCGGACAGGTCTGGCCGTTCCAGTCGCCACCGAAGACCATGCCAAACGACAAGAGATTGGCCGGGGCCACGATCCTGGCCTCGAAATCAATGGCATACGGCGGTTCAGGAGCAGGCATCAGGGGGCTGGAGATTCCCCAGTCCCAGCGGTCCAGCACTTGCATGACATACTTGCCATTCTCATAGAAGCCATGCACCTTTTCTCGATAGGTCGAGCGCCGCATGCTCCAACCGGTGGTATCGTCATCAAAGTCATCACGATAGCCGCCTACAACTGTCACCACATTCGACCAGGGGCCAATCTTCTGGCCCACCAGACTACGCACGCGATAGTAGTAGATGTTATCCGGCGACGCGTTCTTGCTAACGTCTATCGAAGTCTGATCACTCACTAATGTTGGCGTCGCCTCCGCAAAGTCTGGGGTTTGCGATTCGTGAATCTCGTAGCCGGTCGCGTTGGGGCTTTCCGTCCAAGTCAGGTTCCACTTATTGCCGCTATTGGGCCGGCCGGCCGTCAACGTGACGGGCTGTGGCTCATACTGAATACCATAAACGGTAAACGGGGCAAATTGCAGGAGTGAGTTGGATACGTCCTCAACCGTCACGTCCGCACTCCGCTCGATATCTTCATCCACGCTCGTAATCTGCGCCGTGTTGGTGACAGTCGTGCCGACCCCAACGTCGCTATTCAGAGTCACAACAATCGAAATCTCGGCACTTTCGCCGCCGGGTACCGTTCCCGACCACGTAAGAGTGTTCGAATCAAATTCACAGGTATCCGATATGAGGGGCGGGCACTCATGGCTCGCGTAGGTCACCTCAGCCGGCAAGGTGTCACTTACATCGACCGGCATATCGACCTCGCCGCTGTTCACCACGGTAATGGTGTATTTGAGCACGCTACCCGGTGTGACAGAATCATCCGAAACCGTCTTGGTGGATTCCTCCAGCTCGGCCGCCGCGACAAGGCCGTCGGGCAACGTATGAGCAGCCACGTATCGTTCGATAGAGGGTGGCGAATTGAGTAACTCTTCAGTCGTGGGGGATACACCGACAAAACGAGGTGCCGGCTGCGCCACACCGGCCGGCGGGGCCGGTTTGTCGTCGACCTGTGCCGCCGAACCGATTTGGGCGAACAGGAGAACACCAATCAACCCGGCGGCAATCGACAGGATCGCCGTCAGACCTTTTTTCCGCAAAGAAAATTGTGACGAACTTTCTTTCCTTACCATATAATTTTACCTCTTGTCCCTAAGCTCCGGGCCAATCGGCCCGGCAGCCATATTACTTTTCTACGGGGGTTCCGTCAAACTACACACAAGCAACGATAGCCCATCGCCTTGCTGACAGTGTGCCAATTCAAGGACATCATTCCCTTGCTCCGTGACCCATCTTTGTCCGTTGTCCCGGGAGTACAGGCCCAATCGTAGCCGGTAGCTGCCTTCCGGCAAATCGTCGGGCAGTTTTAATACGTGGGCTTGCAAAAAGAGATCATCCGGCCGCAATGTCGCTGCTGCTGCGTCCAACCCGTCAAATTGAGCGACAATTTCGCCGTTCTGATCGACCAGGTGAATGAAGATAGCCGGATCACCGGGGAGGCGGTTGTGGACGCGCCAACCGGTAGCCAGGCGAATGGCTCCCGATTCGGGTTCCACCAGAACGGCACCCAACAATAGAAGTAGCGGCTCTTCCTGCGCGTCCACAAACATGTGATCAATCGGCTTGAGTTTCTCGGCCGGCCATGGGGGCAGACGGTATACGGCAAACGCCGGGGATCGCTCACTTCGAAAGTCAGGCTCAAGCGACAGGCCCACCAGTGCTGCCAGCGACGGATCGAGCGGGGCAAACTCGGGCACAAAAAGCAAGCTGTTCCCGCCGCCCTCCGGCCACACCATGGCCCCGGCCACGCCGGCCCCCGTCTGAATCCAGCGAGCGCGGGGATCGTCGCCCAGGCTCCGCCGCAAGCCGGCGTCATCGATTGGCTCATAGAATACTTCGGCCACGACCGGTGCGGCCGAACCGGATTGTCGCCAATAGCGGCCGATGTCCTGCACCACCGATTGATAGCGTAATCGCGTTTCCAGCTCGCGCGGCCAGCGTAGAAACCCGTCGCGCAGTGTGCGATAGCCGTTAGCGAGCAAGATAACAGCCAGAAAGCTCCCCAATAGAACAGCAACGACAGACGCCTTTTGGCTCAATGGGCGACCGGTGGGCCACAACCGCCGCAACAGTTGATCAAATGCCAATCCCGGCAACAGGTAAACGACCGGCAAAGCGCCTATAAGGCGCACCGTGCTGGGTGCATCGGGAGACAGGGCGCTCGGCAACATAGTGACGACTAGCCAGACAGGCAGCAGGAGATAGGCAGGTTTGCGCCACTGCCAAAGCGCGATCAGCAGCCCACCATAAAAGAAAATCGCCGTCACCGGATCAAATATCGGCCGATCGGGAATGGTGTAGGTCCAACGCGGATCGCCGGTGAGGCTGAATACGCCCAATGTCGCGCGCGCCTCCTGTAAAACCGGGCCAAGGTCTCCCTCACCCAAAGCCATCAGTGGCCCTCCCAGTTGCTCCAGGCGCTGTTGCAGATCGGGATTGGCGCGCAGCGTCAGTGCCATGGGTGCATACACGAGCAATGTTACGACCAGCACGACGGCCGCATAGCCCGTCTGGGCGCGAAGGAAGGCCGTCTCCTCGACGCGGCCTCCCACTCTTCCAGCCCCTAGTGCCCGCAGCGCGAGGATCAGCAGCATGAACAACGGGATTAACCATATGATCCGCGCCGCTGTATAAGTATAGATGGACAGTCCTAACAAAATGCCAGCCGCTATTGCTTGCCGCCAATCACGGCGCGCTCTGATGCGCACACCCAGCGGCCAATACCAGAACGCCGCGACCAGCAAAACCGGCTCCATGATCGGCCGAATACCGATACGGCTAAAGATGATCGGCCACCAACTGATCGACAGACCAACTCCGGCCACAAGCGCGGCCGTTGGCCCGAAGTGTATCTTGGCCCAGCGCATGGTCAGAGCGACGAGCAACAAGCCCAGATAGACCGACGGCAACCGCACGGACAACATATTGTCGCCGAATAGCACCTGGAAGGGCACGGCCCAATAATGATAGAGTGGTTCGTGTCCATAACCATGACGAAAAAATAGCGCGTTCTCCCCGCCGCGAATAAACGAAGCGATGTCAGCATCCAGCACCTCGTCCTGGGCCAGCCCCGGCGGCACGTCCACCAGCGCCACCAGCCGAAACGACGACGCCGCCAACAGGATCACCATCGCCAGCCACAACCATCGCCGTGGCGAATGCGACGGCTTGCGATCGATCAAGGCAGAGCGCTCAACGGACATAGTAAATTAGAATGGAGTAGCCCACACGGGCATCGGGTTTGCGGCCACGAAACCAGGCATAGACCTTCTTCTCTTCGACGCGCAGCGGCGGCTCCCACAGGCTCGATGCACTAATGGCATAGATGCCCGGTTCCGGGTCGGCGGGATCAAACGGCGGCTCCCACCATAGTCTGAAAAACCTGTCGCGGCCCAGGCCCGGCAACGGTTCATGGGCAAGACCATAGTATTGTGGATCGGCCGTGCCAAACCAACCCAGTTTAACACTTTCCACCGCATTGGCGGTCATCCAGGTCTTGAGGCGCAATAAATCCTGGCCCCAATCGACGTTGCTGTCGGTGAGAATGCGATAGCCGTTGCTTGGGCCGCCGACCGCCGGACTAAAGTAGCTCAAGTAGTGGGGGTAAATCCACAGAGCAGTGAGCACGACAACGAGCGTGCCGCCGGCCAACAGCCGGCGCGGCGACAGTCGCCGGCCCAGCATTGGCGATAATTCCGGCGACGCCAGCCCGGCGATCAGCAACAGCAAATAGGGGAGCGCCGGCAACACGTGCCGATACCCAATGTTCAGAGCGCTCTGCATAGCCAGCAGGTAGAACCCCGCAGCCGTTAGCACCAAAAACAAGGCGCGCGACCGCGTAGCAGAACATTTGAATAACAAGACGACGGACAATCCAAGCAGCGCGATCAATACGACAGGCGTCTTGACGACAAAAGCGGCGGGGAAGTAAAGTGCCCAGCCGTTCTCTGAAAACCGGCCGAACAGAAACGCCGTCGCCCGCCCACCGCCCAGGAGCGCAATCTGCTCCAGCCCCGCCCAAAACGTCGGCATGGGACCCGCCCATTGGTTCAGCGGAGACAGCGAAGCGGTAATGAATTTGAATGACCCCCACTCCAGGCCGAAGGTGACCCACACGACGACCAGCGCGGTCACGCCCGCCACAGCCAATTGGCTGATCCTGAGGATGATTTCCCGGCTGCGCCGCCCATGCCCCTCATCGTATAGGGGCAACAAAGCCAGGACGAACCATATCGCCCCGAATCCCAACGCCGACAATTTGCTGCCAAAGGCCAGGCCCATGCATAGGGCCGCCGCGGCCCACAACCGCCAGTTCCAGCGATCCGGCACTTGCCACAACCGCCACAGGCAGAAGGTAGCCAGGAAGGTGAATAGCGTGCCCCCCATGTCTGTGGTAGCGTAGCGGCCGTGGGCCAGCAGGTTCGGCTCAAACAGCAACAGCACCAGAGCCGGCAAGGCTGCCACCCGCCCCCACAGCATTCCGGCAAAGCGATAGCCGGCCAGCGCCAGGGCGATTGCCAGTAGTAAGATTGGCAGCCGGGCCAGAAAGACAACCCGGCCGACATCGTGGTTATATTGCCACAGGAATAGGTCGGCGAATTCGTACCATCCTTCGCGCCGCTCCCAACTGGGATGATCAGTCGGCAGGCGCAGTTCCGGCATCGTCAGCAGCGGCAAGGCGCTCAGGCTGTTGATCAGCGGTGGATGCTCCAAACTCAAACGAGGATCGCCCGTCCTCAAAAAAGCCAGGCCGCGCGCGATGTGGTTCTGCTCATCCATTGTGGGGCTGTCGCCGACGAGGCTGCCGACAGCCAGCCAGAAGTAGAGCAACAACGCCAGAACAGTCGCCCACACACGAAAATACGGACGGTTGACCATTCCCATCGGCCACCTCGAAAAAACCGCACGCTTCATGAGGGCGATTATAAACCATCGCGCCCAAGGTGAGTCATGTTGCCGCCATCCGCTGCGGATGACGATTCCCTACGGATCATCTACAATCGGCTCATGATCGATCCCGCAGATGCCGAACCCAGCCCCGACCGGGACAATCTCACCCGCCGGCGACTGATGACGCTCCTCAAGGTGGGCGTCACTATCGCAGGGCTGACGCTGGTGCTTAGATCGCTGGACCTAAGGGCGATCCTGACGATCATCGGTGATGTCAACTGGAGTTGGGTGGCAGTCGGCGCCGTGCTGATGATGCTTAGTCTGGTGGTCAGGGCTTATCGCTGGCACTTGCTGCTGCGCGGCAGCAACTCCACCATTCGGTTCGGGCGCCTGTTGGCTCTCTATCTCATTGGCAGCTTTTTCAATGCTTTTTTGCCATCCGGGCTGGGGGGGGACGTGGTGCGCGCCGCCGAAGCTGCCCAGGATGTTGACGCCGACGTCGCCGTCGGTACGGTGCTGGTCGACCGCCTCACTGGCCTGATGGCTCTTTTCGCCATGGCATTGCTAGTTTTACCCTTTAGACCGGCCGGCTTCCCCGACCGCCTCACCGTGACCATTGCCGCCATCTCCCTGGCCGGCCTGCTCTTTGGATTTACCCTGATCGACGGTCGTCTCTTTCACCGGCTCATCCGTATACTGCCGATCAGAATAATAACGCTGGGCGACGGGTTCCTGGAGCGTCTGGCAGTCGCCATTCAAAATTGTGGCGGCAAGACGCTGGCCGGCGCGTTGCTGGTGTCGGTTTTGTTCAATCTGATGCAGGTCAGTTGGTGGGCCGCCACCGGCCGGGCCCTGCATCTCGCCGTCCCGTTTAGTTACTTCCTGCTGATTGTGCCCATCATGGCCCTGGCTCTTCTGGTCCCTTCCATCGGAGGCCTCGGCGTACGCGAGAATTTGGCCCCGCTGCTATTCGGTGGCGCGGGAATAACCCCGGAGCAAGCCGTTGCCCTGACGCTGCTGGTATTTGGGCTGGAGCGTGTAGCCAGCCTGCTCGGCGCGCCGGTCTATCTATCCACCTCGCTGCGGCGCAACCGCGAACAAAAGCAATTGGATGAGGCCGTTGCGCCGCAAAACCACTAACCCGCAGACAAGTCGTCACGTCATGAACGCAGATATGCCGGTGACCCTTTCCGGCTTAAGGTGTTGTTTCTTCTTTGATAGTCTCCACTTCAGGCAGGAACGTAATCTCCAGGAAACCATCACGCAAGCGGCCGCCGCCGGCTCGCCGTTTGGCCAGAACGGCCGGAAGAATCATCTCGCGCTTGAAATTGCCGATGGTTATGAATAGTTCATCGCCCCGTTTGCGCAGTCGAACGTCATCTTTGCCGATAAAAGGAATGGGCAACCGCAGCGTATATCCGCCATCACCGGAATCGACGATCTCCTGAACAATACCGCGATAGAATATCTCGCCCGGATCGCTACCGCCAAAACAGTCGGCGGCCAATTGCGCCAGCGCTTCGAACCCCACCACTTCGTGGGAATAATAAGGCGCGTACCAGATCGGCAACGGCCGAAAGTTATTCTCGATCATCTCGATGTACTTGGTCTGGATGGCGCGCCGCTGCCGGTAAAACTCGCTGTTGTCGACTGATTCGGGCAGGATACGATTGATGATCACGCTATCGACTGGATAGTTGAACAAGCCAAGATAACTGACAGCCCGTTCCGCCTCGCGCATCACCATCTTTTCCGGTTGGAGCACGACCCGATAGCTACTGACAGTCGGGTCGCTCAGCGTCTTCCGCAGGTCGGCCGTCGCCGCATCCAGATTGCTAATCGCCTCCAGCAGTTCGGACGGTCCCTGGAGCAACTTGCCGGCAAATGGCTTGAGAACGCGCATCATGACGGCCGACTCAAGCTTGCTAATATGACCCGCATACCAGCGAAAGGTATCGGGCATCGTCAACAGACGAATCGTCTCCCCGGTCGGCGCGGCGTCGATAATTACCCGATCGAATTCGCGTTCCTTGGCTTGTCTATTGATGTGGAGCAGGCTAACGATTTCGTCCATGCCCGGAAAAGCGGACAGCTCATCGGCAACGACGTTGTTGATCCCTGGCCCGCTGATTGTACTGGACACGAATGACTGAATCGTGCCCCAGTAGTTATGAATATCGGCAACCACGCTAATTTCCTGCGCCCACAGGTTCTCAGCGATTTGAGTAGGTACAGCAGTTAACGGGATGTCCAGCGAATCCGCCAGACTATGGGCAATATCGGTACTCGCTACCAGTGTCTTGTAACCCAGTTGCGCGCTGCGCAAGGCGGTGGCGGCGGCCACCGTGGTCTTGCCGACTCCACCTTTCCCCAGATATAAAATAATCCGCATCGTGAAATTACTCCTTCTTCAGGATATACGTTGGCGTCCCTGTTCAGTTGCATACCAGTGACTGGGCAGGAATGTTTCCAGGATAGAACCGCCGATGAACTCGCGCAGCAGGGAATCACTGGCAACAAATTGCAAATCCGCGGGCGACATCGGCTCAAACCACTGCAGGAAAGCCAGCAATCGGTTTGATTCAAGGCGCTCCATCGTTCCCGATTCGACTTGCAATAGCAACGGCTCGGCCAACAGCTTCAACGCCGATAGTTCGTAAACCAGTGCGGAGTTGAAAAACACGTCCGCGCTATTCTGAAAAGGAAAGATGTGATTCTTCTCACCCCGCCGGACGCTACTCCAGCGCGCGATGGTCTGCGAAGCCGAGTAACCGCGGTGCGATGCATCGCGGACAATACGCCTGAGCAACCTTGTATCCGTCGTAGGTACACGGTTATGCTTGTCCAGGTTGAGCTGGGTAAAGGCAGAAATGAATATGCGAAATGTGGACGAGGCAGGCAGATTGGCTGTCAGTCTGGGGTTCAATCCGTGGATGCCCTCCACAACGACGACGTGATCCTTGCCAATCTGCAAAGGCGAACCTTGCTCCCGTAACCCGGTCTTGAAGTTGTAACGCGGCAAGACGACTTCTTCGCCGGCCATCAAGCGCCGCATGTGGTCCTGGAACAGGGCGATGTCAACGGCTTCGAGCGACTCGAAATCGTAATTACCGTTCGCATCCTGCGGCGTATCCTGGCGATTGACGAAATAATCATCGAGGCTGATAATGACCGGATAGATGCCCTGGGCCATCACTTGCAGAGCCAAACGCTTGGCAAAGGTGGTTTTTCCGGCCGAGGTTGGCCCCGAAATAGTGACAAGGCGCGCCGCCGGCCGGCGATTGGCGATAGTGCGAGCAATGCTGGCTAACTGACGCTCGTGCAGCGCTTCAGCCACCAGAATAACTTCTCTGCTGCGGCCGTTGGCGATAGCATCGTTCAGGGCCGTCACGTTGCCGACGCCCATAATCGTCAGCCAATCCTTGTAGGTCTGGAACAATTGCGCCAGCGTCGGCTCGTCCTCGAACGGTTGAAGCACGTGGGGCCAGCTTCGGCGCGGAAACTGCAAGATAAACCCGTTGTTGTAGTGGCACAAATCGAACAGGTCGAGATAACGCGTGTGGGGGACCATAAAACCGTGAAAATAATCACGCACACCATTCAGTTCGTAGAGCGTGAGATACGCCTTGCGCCGCCGGGCAAAAAGGTCGGCCTTTTCCTGATCGCCCTGCTCCTTGAAAAAGGCCAGAGCCTCCTCCAGCGGCATGCGAATATTGTCGATAGGCAGATCGGCTTCAACCAGCTCGCGCATGCGCTGGTGTAAAGCTTTCAATTCATCATCGGTCAAGCGGCGGCCATCGTCTCGCTCGCAATAGTAACCGCCGAAGGGCATCGAATGGAGAATGGTGATCACCTGATCAGGCAAAACCTCGGCCGCCGCGACGATCATCAGAAAGCTCAACGAGCGCCGGTAGATGCGCGCGCCATCGTTGGTGGCCGTCGTCACCGGAATTAAATCGGCATCTTCCTGCAAGGGGAAACACAACTCCCGCAGGTGACCGTTCATGAGCGAGGCGACGACGCGCTCCTCCTGGGGCAGATCGGCCGCCAGGACGAACTGCTCGATGGGCGTTCCTCGCGGCCCCTCGAACACGCGACCGTCGGGAAACCGCGCCTGAACGGTTGGCCGCAACTGAGTCAAATAAACTTCTGGTGTTTGGTCCATATTCGTAAAAACCAGCTAACGGCCTGAGCGCCGTATTGATCCCCTACTGCGTTTACCTTTTCCAAAAAATCACCGGCCCGAGGTGGGGCAATCTGAAGGCGCGTACCACCGCGTCATTAACTGCCCGCGCAGGCGGCTCAGACTAGGCAGACAGGCAAGCAGGACACGGGGGTTTCCGTATGGGCTACGTGCTGATTTTTCCCCTAGTCTGGCCCGGAGAGGCCCTTCAAGCTGGTCGCTGACCCCCGCCTGTTCATCAGGAGCATACTCTGAAAGCCCGAGCGGCACCACATACCCGCGAACAAAAAAGACGCGACCGTCCTGATTGGCAAATGCATAAACGGTGTGCTCGGCAAAGGTTTGCGCCTCGTTGATAGGCCGGTTACCCAGAATTAATACGGAGTCGGCCGGCACGTTGCCGGCGCGAATCTCGACGGCCAGTGTCCAGGAGTTAGCCATTTGGGGCGAGAGACCGTCGCGGACGATCAGGGCGCGCGCGTAGCTGTCCAGGACGCTCGCCGCATACGCTTGCGGCGAGAGATTGTTCACATGTGACCAGCCCCCATTGTAGGCAGCCAGGGCCAGGAACAGATCGCCGCCCGTTTGTTGCACAACGTAGGACAATATCGCCATTCCCCAGCGCAGGTTATTGGGTGGCGTCGCCATCACCCCGGACGAGGCCATTCCGCCCCCGTCCCCAATACCGGGGGAAAACCCCATCAAGGGCGCTGCGCCGCCTGCGTTCCCTGCCTGGTTGTTCGCCGGAGACTCGTGCAGGATGACAGCCGCAACAAAATCCGGATGAAAACCATAAGCCTCAGACAGGACAACGATATAGTCGCCCCATTGCTGAATTTCCGGCCCCCAATAGGGCGATAACGATGGAACATTTCCGGCCGCCCGGTATGACGTGTTTGCCAGCAAAGCAAGTGCAGAGTGGGCGTTGACCACAGCGACAGACGTCATGCTGAGCAAGCACGTGGCAATCACTAAACCGGCGGCTAGGGGGTATCGGCTCATCCGCGTATTCCATCAAGCGCGCACACACTTACTCCGGCCCGGCACGCCGCCATTCGACCTGGGCGCTTCGCAACCGTCCACCAACCCAACCCGGCGGCGGTGCCGGTTCCGGGGAGCCTGCTTCCTCATCAACGACTACGATGGCCTGGAGGAGGGTTCCGGACGAATCAGGCGCATCATCGGCCTCAAAAACGTACACAGGATATGGGGCGAATAACTCCAGATCTCGCAGGAAGCACTGTACCGCTTGACCCGACGGCGACTTACCGAAAATCTCGGCCCGAGGAAAGTGCAAGCCGTTCTCTTTGATCCAGTCATAGACCCGCAATTGCGCGATCTCGTTGCCCCAATCATCGAGCAACACCGACGGCAAGACGTGGTGGCCCGGCCCCTGAGTGACTAACGCATAGGCCAGGTAAACGTGGTTGCCGGCATCCTCGGCATCCAGGCGAAGCGTCGTGCTGTCCGCCTCACCCACCAGCCGGCCATAAACCAGTTCTTTAATGATCATGCGTGCTGAATATCCCCTTCGCCTGAAGACCAGGCTACCCAATCATCTCGTGTCGGAAGATCACAATAGCACAACTAGTGTATCCAGACGATCTGGCAATTACAAACCACATCTCTTGCCCGTTCATCGAGCGGGGTCTATTATTGAACGCCATAGCGACGACGCTTCCAACTGGCAAATAGAAACGAGGAACTATGAACGACGATTCAATTGACGGCGACCGCTTGGATGATGAGACGGACGTTATGGAGGCTATCGAACAGGCGCGCGTTTTAAGACGGGACGACGAGCTTGAAGCATCGCAAAATCTACTCCTCGATCTGCTCGACCGGCAACCAAGCCATCCGCTCGTCCTGTTCGAGGTCGGCGGTTCCTACGATGTGATGGGCGAGGAAGAAATGGCTATCCCCTATTATCGCCAAGCCATTGGGGCAGGGCTCGAAGGGGATGACCTGCAGGAATGCCTCGTCTGTCTGGGCAGTACTCTGCGGGTTGTGGGCGAATATGAAGATGCTGTATCTATTCTGGAGCAAGCCGTCGAGGAGTACCCCGAGCGTAACAGCGGCCGCGCATTTTTGGCTCTGGCTTACTACAGTAATAGTGAATACGAAAAATCGGTCAGCACTCTGTTGTCGCTACTGCTGGAGACCTCCACCGATCAGGATATTCTCGCCTATGCCGACGCGCTCGAATACTATCGCGACGATCTCGATGAAGCTGTAAACGGTTGAGATGAAAGCCCTCGTCTTCGACAGGCATGGCGACCTCGACAATGTCCGGTTGATGGACAGGCCGGTACCCATCCCCGGCTCCGGAGAGGTATTGGTCGAGATACATGCGGCTGCTCTCAATCGACTGGACCTCTGGGTGCTGGAGGGGTGGCCCGGACTCCATCTCAAGCTGCCCCACATCATGGGCAGCGACGGTGCAGGCATCATTGTCGGGGTTGGCGATGGAGTCGGCCGCTTCAAGCAGGGCGACCGCGTTGCCATTAACCCAACTATTTGCAACGATCCCGCCGATCACTTTGCACGCCTCGGCTATGACAACATGTGCGACGACTACGCTTTGTTCGGAGAGCACGTGGACGGATTTTATGCCGACTATGCGGTTGTGCCGCAACGGAATCTGCTGGCCCTACCGGGCCCCGTGCCTTTCGAGACGGCCGCCGCCGCCTCGCTCGTATTCGTTACGGCCTGGCACTCGCTCATTACCCGTGGCAACTTGCGTCCGGGCGAGTCCGTGCTGATCGTTGGCGCCGGGGGCGGGGTGAACACGGCCGCCATCCAAATCGCCCATCTGGTCGGGGCGGGGCCGATCCTGGTGGTTGGGTCGTCGGCAACCAAGTTGGCCCTGGCCCATGAGTTGGGCGCCGACGCGGTCATCAACCGTCACGAAGTGGACTGGAGCCGGGAAGTTTATCAGTTGACGAACAAACGAGGCGTGGACGTTGTCGTCGACAACGTTGGGGCGGCCACGTTTCAGAAGTCGCTGCGGGCCTTGCGGCGCGGCGGCCGATTGCTGACGGTCGGTAATTCGAGTGGCCCCCGTTTCGAGATCGATAACCGCTATCTGTTCGGCAAACACCTGACAATTATCGGCAGCACGATGGGTACAACCCTTGACTATGAACGGGTAATGGGTCTCGTATTCAAAGGCCGGCTTAGGCCGGTGATCGATACCGTTTACCCTCTCGATCAAGGCTCCATCGCGCTGCGCCGGCTACAGGACGGTGACGTCATCGGCAAATTGGTGCTGCGCATTCGCTAGGAGATCGGCATGGCGGAACTCGGAAGTCGTATCAACCCCAATAGCGCGGATTTCAAGGCTAACTATGCGGTCAATAAGTCGTTGGCTCAACAGCTCCATGACCGCCAACTACACGCCGCCGCCGATCGGCCGGCGCGTGTCATCGATCTGCAGCGCCAGCGCGGCAAGTTGCTGGCGCGCGAGCGCATCGAGGCGCTATTGGACGCGGGCAGCCCTTTTCTGGAACTGTCGCCGCTGGCCGCGTGGGATATGTACGATGGTGAGGCGCCGGGCGCGGGGATCGTCACCGGTATCGGTCGCGTTGCCGGCGTCGATTGCATGATCATCGCCAATGACCCCACGGTTAAGGGAGGAACCTATTTTCCGGAAACGGTCAAAAAACATCTGCGCGCCCAAGCAATTGCCGAGGAAAACCGTCTGACCACGATTTACCTGGTCGATTCGGGCGGTGCTTTTCTGCACCTTCAAGCCGACGTCTTCCCGGATCGTGAGCACTTTGGCCGCATATTTTTCAATATTGCCCGTATGTCGGCCGCGGGCATCACGCAGATCGCCGCGGTCCTCGGTTCATGCACGGCAGGCGGGGCCTACATTCCGGCCATGGCTGACGAAACGGTCATCGTGAAGGGCAATGGCACGATATTCCTGGCTGGCCCGCCACTCGTGAAAGCGGCCACGGGCGAGGAAGTGACGTCTGAAGAGTTGGGCGGCGGCGATGTCCACACTCGCCTGAGCGGTGTCGCCGATCATTTCGCCGAAAGCGAGCCGGAAGCCCTGGAGAAAGTGCGCGAAATCGTCAGCCATCTGCAGCCGGGCCTGGCTCTCCGACCACCAACCATCGCCTTTGCTCGTCAAGCGCCGGAGGAGCCACTCTACCCGGCCGATGAGCTGTATGGTATCATCCCCGCCGATGCCCGCCAGACCTATGACGTGCGCGAAATTATTGCCCGGCTGGTCGATGGCTCCCGATTGAACGAGTTCAAAACTCGATTTGGGCCGACAATCGTGTGCGGTTTCGCCTACATCATGGGCATTCCCGTAGGCATCGTCGCCAATAACGGTCTGCTTTTCAGCGAATCGGCTCTCAAGGCGACACACTTCATTCAACTGTGCGGCCAGCGGGGCACGCCGCTCCTGTTCCTGCAAAATATCGCCGGGTTCATGGTCGGCAAACAGTATGAGAATGAAGGTATCGCCAAACACGGCGCCAAGATGGTGATGGCCGTGAGCAACGTGAACGTCCCACGTATCACCTTGCTCCATGGCGTCAGCCACGGCGCGGGCAATTACGGCATGAGCGGCCGCGCCTATGATCCCCGCTTCCTCTTTTCTTGGCCCAATAGCCGCATCAGCGTCATGAGCGGCGACTCGGCCGCCGACACCCTATGGATGGTCGGCAAGAAACAGGTGTTCCACCAACTGGATGACCCGACCGAAAGCGAGATACGCCTCGCGGAAGAAAAATTCAAGCGCCCGATCCTGGAGCAGTACGACCGCGAAAGTGATCCCTACTTCGCCACGGCGCGATTGTGGGACGACGGCATACTCGACCCAGCCGCGACCCGCACCGCACTGGGGCTGGCCTTCGCCACGACGGGCCACGCGCCGCTCCCGCCGGCAGGATACGGCACATTTCGGATGTGAGGCAGCGATGCACAGATTTTGGCAGGCAATCGGCGACGGCGTCCAAATTTCCTATCTCGACGAAGGTCATGGGCAACCGTTGTTGTTTCTCCATGGCTTTACCGGCACGGCCGAGGCCGACCACGGCTTGCTGATAGAAAAACTCCGGACGACGAACCGGATTATCGCCCCGGACTTGCGCGGCTATGGGGCCAGCCGGCCACCCAACCGCGATTTTCCCCCCGATTTTTACCAACGGGATGCGGCCGATATGGCCCACCTGCTGGACAAGCTGGCTTGTGGCCCCGTCGTGGTTCTCGGTTTCAGTGACGGCGCTGAGGTTTCTCTGCTGCTGGCTGCCATGAGACCCGATCTCGTGCGCGGCGTGGTCGCCTGGGGCGTATGCGGCGTCATCTCGCCGGAGGAGTTGGGGGCCGTCCAATCCTGGCTGCCGGTCTCTGCCTGGGGAGCGGAGCGGCAGGCGTGGAAAGCCAACATCATCGAGCGCCATGGCGCCGAGCAGCTAGAATCAATGATCACCGGCTGGGTGGCCGCCGCGCGTGCCATTCGGAAGCGTGGCGGTGACGTCTCCTTCAATGCCGCGAACCACATTCAGTGCCCGGTGCTGCTATTGAATGGCGATGGCGAGGTCGGCAACACCCCGCGCGACGTAAGTCGGCTGGCCGAACGCATTCCCCACAGCCGACTGGAATTTATCCACAGCTGCGGCCACGCTATCCAGCGCGATCAGCCCGACCTCCTAATCGACTATATCGACCGGTTCTTGGCCGTCCTGGGAGACGAGTGACGTCATTCTCCCGCTTACCCCGTCCCTGAAGATCATTGACCTTTGTTCTGAAAGTTAGTAGAATATTTTCATATTGTTCAATAAATTTTGAACGTTATGAATATTATTTATGGCACTTGGGCCGCCACTATGAGCAAGATCGACAGCGCCATTCCTGTTTGCTAAAATAACAGACTGACCAGTCGGTTTATTGACCGTCGGGGCTTGATATGAGGAAAACTTGTGACTAGCCAAAACAAAACGAACGCACCGCTGAGAGACCCCGGCTCTACCAAGGCGCGCATCCTGGACGCGGCCCTCTCGACCTTTTCGCGGAAAGGGTATCATGATACGCGCCTCGATGACATCGTGGACGAATCGGAGACGTCGAAAGGTGCCATCTATTTTCATTTCGCCAACAAGGAACGCTTGTTCCTGGCTCTTGTCGATCAATTTGCCGACCTGCTAGAGAGGCGCGTGCTGGAAGCCATCGAAGAGAAGGCCGAAGGGATGGCGCGAGTACAGATTGCCCTGGAGACGGTGCTGGACACATTCGGCCGCTACCGGCGTCCGGCCAAAATTCTGCTGGTCCAGGCGGTAGGTCTGGGCAGCGTATTCGAAAGCAAACGCGCCGAAGTGACGGATCGGTTTGCCAGGCTAATTGAAACCTACCTGTGCGAGGCCATCGCCGTAGGCGACATCGAGGCGACAGACACCGAGATAGCGGCCTATGCCTGGATGGGAGCTATCTACGGCATCGTGATTCGCTGGGTAACGACCGGCGAGCCGGAACCCGGCCGCATCATGAACGGCCTCGTTCCTCTCCTGCTGCGTAGCGTCGGCTATGAAAGGATCGATCCGATCACTCACTGATAAGGCAGCGAATTCAGAACACAGAACATTTAATGAGTATGTCCGTCACCGAACGTCTTCCCAATTTGATCCCAGGATCAACTGCACCACCCTCGCAACATTCGGCCGTTTCGTGGGAAGATTCGCCCTCTCCCAGGGGCGACGGACAGCGGGTCATCAGCTTGTTCGCGCCCGCGCCCTCACTTGATATGGACGCATTCGTCCACGAGGGCTACGGTCGCGAGCGATTCTACTGGTCAGAGCCTGGCGGGGATGCACACTTGACTATCGCCGCACAAGGCATTGCGACCGCCATCAACGTGGCCCCGATCCTCAGCGCAGATATATCGGACTTGACCAACGGGGACGCCCGATTACCCAGCCACCGCTTCGCGGAAACGGCTGCGGCGGTCGGCCGGCTGTTTGACCAGGCCATCGTCCGACCAACCAACTGGACTGATGGAAGCCACATAAACAGCGCGTGGGACAACCACCCGGCGCGCCCGCGTCTGTTCGGCGGCTTCGCGTTTCAGGACGACTTCGTGCCCGATAATACCTGGTCGACGTTCAGCCCCGTCCAGTTCGTGCTGCCCCACTATCAACTTGTCCGGGTCGGCGCGGAGCAATTTCTCACCATCAACGCACTCGTCTCACGAGAAGACAATCTCGCCGATAGTCTGCGTGGCTTGCGCGAGGCGCTTTCGGCGCGACTTGCCTACGAAGCGCCGCACGTCCCCCATCCACTGCGACTTACTGATATTCGGTATCCCATGTCGGCCGAAATGTGGGCTGAAATCATTGGTCAGGCAATTCAAGCGATCAAGAGTGGCGCTATCGAAAAGGTCGTGCTGTCACGGGTTTGCGAGGTGAAGACGGCCGAACCGATCGATGTGGCCGCCACACTCGCCTACCTCGAAAGTCATTATGCGGATAGCTACCGCTTCATCTTCGAGCCGACACCCCTCCACGCTTTCTTCGGGGCCACGCCCGAACTGTTGGTCCGCAAGGACGGCCGGCGAGTCGAAACGATGGCCCTGGCAGGTTCCGGCGCTCGTGGTCAGGACGAAGCGGAGGACGAGAGGCTCGGTCGCCAATTGCTGACCTCGGTCAAAGACCGGCACGAGCATCAGTTGGTCGTAGATGCCATCCGGCGTCACCTGGCCGATTGGGCGGACGATGTGATCATTCCCGACCAGCCCGCACTGCTCAAGCTGCGCAACATCCAGCATTTGCTGACGCCCATACTGGGAGCCTTGCGCGATCCTCAAGCCGACATCCTTGATCTGGTCCGCCAACTGCATCCCACGCCGGCCATGGGCGGCGTTCCGGCGACGAAAGCGCTGGCGTTTCTCCAGCAGGCCGAGTCGGTGCCGCGCGGTTGGTACGCGGCTCCCATCGGCTGGCTCGACGCGCATCGTGACGGTGTTTTCGCTGTCGCCATCCGTTCGGCAGTCACCCAATATTCGCGTGCCTGGCTCTATGCCGGTGCGGGCATCGTCGCTGATTCGGAACCCGACCGTGAATGGGTGGAAACGGCGCTCAAGTTTCGTCCCATGCTGGGTGCGCTGGGTATCGGGGGGCCGGCAAGATGAATCTTAGCACCAATATCAACACACGCTGGACGTCGATTTTTGTCGACGAGCTGGCGCGAAGCGGGCTGGAGGCGGTCTGCATCGCCCCCGGATCGCGCTCGACGCCACTGACGCTGGCTTTCGCCGCTTGTGAGGGCATTCGAATTTATGTGCATCGGGACGAGCGAAGCGCGGGTTTCTTCGCCCTGGGGCTGGCCATGGCTTCCGGTCGCCCCGTGGCATTGGTGTGCACCTCCGGCACGGCCGCGGCCAACTTCCACCCGGCCGTCATCGAGGCCTTTTACTCCCACATCCCTTTGCTGGTCTTGACCGCCGATAGGCCACCCGAGTTGCGCGGCAGCGGCGCGAATCAGACCATTGACCAGATCAAGATGTTTGGCGATCACGTCCGCTGGTCGGTCGAACTGCCCACCCCCGTGACTGATGCGCCGGATGTTGTGCTTCGCCATCTGCGGACATTGGCCGCCAGAGCCTATGACACGGCGAACGGACTTGTCAAGGGGCCGGTACATCTAAACTTTCCCTTCCGCAAACCACTGGAACCGGATCCATCATCGGCAAGCGATAGCCTACAAGTCGAAACCGGATCCCATTCATCCAAGCCTTATACTACGTTTAGCCGCGGCCGCCTGCTGCCAACCACATCACAGATCGAGTGGCTGGCCGAGGTCATGGCGGCGAACCCACGAGGATTGATCATCTGCGGGCCGGAGTGCCCCGGTGGGGACCTCCCCCTCGCTGTGGCGGCCTTGGCCCGGAGCGCCGGCTATCCAGTGTTGGCCGATACGCTTTCGGGCGTTCGTCATGGCCCGCAGACAGTCGGCGGCTACGTGCTGGGCGGCTATGATCTGTGGTTGCGCGCAATGGGCGACACGTTGTCTACGCCGGACGTGGTTATCAGATTTGGCGCGGTTCCCACGTCCAGTCCTCTTTCAGACTACCTTGAGCGAGCGGCAGCCGGCATCCACGTCCATATCCGCGAGGACGGAGTGTGGGCGGACGATCTGCATCTGACCCACCACTACATTCAGGCTGATCCCGCAGCTTTCTGCCGGGCCCTGAACAAGCATCGGAAGACCCGCTCCGGTTCAGGCTGGGCACAGGAATTCATCGACCGGGAACATCAGACCTGGAAAACGATGGATTCAGCGATGGCGCAAACGCCGTTTTTCGACGGCCGCGCTATCCGTGATGTCTTGGCGGCTCTGCCGGATGACACGATCGTGCTGGCCGGCAACAGCTTGCCGGTGCGCCACATTGATACATTCGACCAGCCGGACGGGCGGCCGCTGACGATATTCGGCAACCGCGGCGCCAGCGGCATCGATGGCAATGTCTCCACAGCGCTGGGTCTGGCCGCAGCAACGGGTAGACGAGTGGTGGCGTTCGTGGGTGACATCACCTTTTATCACGACATGAACGGCCTGTTAGCTGTCCGGACAAACAATCTGAATGGTGTCACTTTTATCGTGACCAACAATAATGGCGGCGGCATCTTCCACCGCCTGCCGGTCGCGGCGCATGAGCCGCCGTTTAGCGAACTGTTTCTGACTCCCCACGATCTGACTTTTGAGCACGCGGCGGCTCTCTACGGTCTGCGCTATTCGGCCGTGGCCGGCCGGGAAGAGCTGAGAGAGGCCGTGGCGACCGCGTTCGGCGAACGTACAGGAGCAAATCTAATCGAGATCATGACGGACAGCACCGCTGATCTGCACCATATGCGCGCCCTGTGGAACGTCGTGTCCACAACACTGAAACAAAAACCCTAACAAAATAAGGAGAAATGAATATGACCGAGTGGCAAGTTGTCAAAGAATATAGCGATATCACCTATCACAAGACTGATGGCATAGCCCGTATCGCGTTTAATCGTCCGGAGTCGCGCAACGCCTTTCGCCCGCAGACGATTGACGAGATGATCGAGGCCTTTCGCGATGTGTGGATGGACCAGGAGGTTGGGGTTGTGCTCCTGACCGGCAACGGCCCGGCCAAGGACGGCAAGTATGCCTTTTGTTCGGGCGGCGACCAGCGGGTGCGCGGCTATGCCGGCTACGTGGGCAGCGACGGGGTCGCCCGGCTCAACGTGCTCGAACTCCAGCGCATCATCCGTACCATGCCCAAGCCGGTCATCGCCCTGGTCGCCGGTTATGCCATCGGCGGCGGCCACGTGCTCCACGTCATCTGCGACCTCACTATCGCCGCCGACAATGCCATCTTTGGTCAGACCGGCCCCAAGGTAGGCAGCTTCGACGGCGGCTTTGGCTCCAACTACCTGGCCGAGATCGTCGGCCAAAAGAAAGCCCGCGAAATCTGGTATCTGTGCCGCCAATACAGCGCCGCCGAGGCACAGGAGATGGGGATGGTAAACAAGATCGTGCCCGTCGAGCAGCTGGAGGATGAAGGGATAAAGTGGGCTAACGAAATTCTGGAAAAAAGCCCTATCGCCATTCGCTTCCTGAAGGCCGGGTTTAACGCCGATCTCGATGGGCAAACGGGCCTGCAAGTATTGGCCGGCGACGCCACGATGCTCTACTACATGACCGAAGAAGGGCGCGAGGGCAAGGAAGCCTTTCTGGAGAAGCGCAAACCCGATTTCGGCAAATACCCTTGGCGTCCGTAATCCCGACGGACTCGCGCGCGAGAACGGAAATGGAAGGGAAATGAGCATCAAAGAAGACGCCCCGACAACTGACTGGTTAAGGGCCAGAGTGAAGGCATCGCCTCAGGCGGAGGCTGTCGTGATCGACGGTCAAGCCCTGACGTTCAGTGGTCTCGACAAACTGGTAACACACCTGAGCAGCTATCTGGCGCATGAGGGCGTGCAGCCAGGCAACCACGTCGCCCTGCTCATGTCGAATTCATTGGCGGTCGTGTGCTCCGTCTTCGCTGTGTCCCGCCTGGGCGCGGTCTTGGTGCCCCTGAATACTCGTTTGACGGCCGCAGAGTTGAGCTGGCAAGTAGAGCGGGCCGACTGCGGCCGTCTGCTCTGTCTGTCGGCCAATGAAGCTGTGGCCCGCGCCGTGGTTGGTGACGACATCCCCGTACATGCTCTGCCCGAATCGCCGGGCGATTTGGAAGCCTGGCTCGACACGCGACCATACGACACGCCCGCACTGCCGGCGATCTGTAATCCTGACTCTCTACAAGCCATCCAATTCACATCGGGCACAACGGGGTTCCCAAAAGGTGCGATGATCACCCATGCCAATCACTTCTGGAGCGCTGTCGCCTCGGCATTCCAGTTGGGCGTCTACCCGGAAGATCGTTGGCTGGTGTGCCTGCCACTCTATCACGTTGGCGGCATCGCCATCCTGTTTCGCTCCTGCCTCTACGGGACGGCAGTCGTAGTACAAAACGGCTTCGATGCGGCCGCCGTCATGGCTAGCCTGCAAAATGAGGCGATCAACATCGTGTCTCTAGTGCCGACGATGCTACAGCGCTTGCTGGAAGCGGGGTTGACGGCCGCCGACGCGCCCGCGTTGCGCCTCATCCTGTTGGGCGGCGCGGCCGCTTCCCACGACCTGCTGAGGCGCGCATCGGCCGCGGGCTTGTCTATAGCGGTGACGTATGGACTGACCGAAGCGGCCTCGCAGGTCGCCACGATGCTGCCCCTCGGCGCGCGCGAGAAGCCGGGCAGCCCCGGCCGCGCACTGCTGTTTTCGGAGGTGAACATCATCGACGACAGCGATAACCCGGTAAGCGCGGACGTGCCCGGCGAGATCATCGTGAGAGGCCCGACCGTGATGGCCGGCTACTACGCCGACCCGCAGGCCACGGCCGCAACGCTCAAAGGGGGATGGCTCCACACAGGGGATATTGGCTATCTCGACCGCGAGGGCGATCTATGGGTGTTGGACCGCCGCAGCGATCTAATCGTCAGCGGAGGAGAAAACGTCTACCCGGCCGAGATCGAGCGAACATTGAGATCGCATCCCGCTGTGGCGTCTGCCTGCGTGGTGGGCCTGCCCCATCCCGATTGGGGCCGCCAGGTTGCGGCCATGGTCGTCTTGAGGGATCGCGACTCCCTCACGGCCGGCGAGCTTCTGGATTATTGCCGGACACGACTGGCCGGATTCAAGCAGCCGCGAGTGGTGGTGTTCAGGGACGAACTGCCCCTCACCGGCTCCGGCAAAATCCATCGCCGCGCCATCGTGGACGAGATGATGAGTCAGATGGAGTCGATATGAGCCACTCTGGGATCGAGGATCGATGCTATCACGTCATTGAAGCCGGTAGCGGCGACCCGCTGCTGTTGCTCCACGGCTTCACAGGCGATGCAGCCACGTGGCGGCCGCTCATGGATCAATTCGCCGCGCATTTTCGAGTCATCGCCATTGACCTGCCTGGCCACGGTCAGACCGTGATGCCGGCCGACATCACGTGCTACACGATGGACAGTGTGTCCGCCGACATCGCGCGACTGCTGGCATCGATGAAGGCGTGGCCCGCCCACTGCCTGGGCTATTCCATGGGTGGGCGACTGGCACTCTACACGGCTCTCAGTCAATCCGAAGCCATACGCTCGCTCATTCTGGAGAGCGCATCACCCGGCCTCAGCGATGCCGTCGAGCGAGACGCGCGCCGCGAACAGGACGAGTTGCTGGCCGCGCGCATCGAACGCCTGGGCATCCCGTCCTTCGTCGATTACTGGCAGGAGTTGCCGCTTTTCCGCTCACAAACCCGGCTGCCCACGGCAACCCGCCGCCAAGTCAGGGAACAACGATTGTCGAACTCGGCCGCAGGCCTGGCCATGAGCTTACGGGGAATGGGGACGAGCGCACAGCCAGAGTTGTGGACGCAGCTCCACAAGCTTCAAGTACCTACGCTCCTGGTCGCCGGTGAGTTTGACGAGAAGTTCGTAGCCCTCAACCGGCGCATGGTCGCCGGCAGCCCGCGCGCGAAACTGTGCATTGTCGCCGGCGCGGGTCATGCCGTCCACCTGGAGCAGCCGCAGCGGTTTGCGGAAACCGTCCTTGATTTTCTGCTGAACTTATCACAAATAGACGGACAGGAGTTGGCCGATGCTAAACAATGTGACGAACACAAGGGCAGCAATTGACATTTGCTTGAGCCACGGGTTGAGAGCGGGCAAGTCCTCAGCGCGAGTGATGGCTAACCCGTTGCGTACCAGCAACGGCATCGCTAGCAAGAAAATGTACTGCCACGGCGATGTGTCATGGATCAGACAATAGAGGATCGCCAAACCTGTCGCCAGGGACAGCAGCGCCCAATGATAGGCGCGCGCGCGGGCCAGGCCCAGACGCACGGGTACGGAGTTCTTGCCGGCCAGCCGGTCGGACTCCATATCGCGAATATTGTTGACGTTGAGCACGGCCACGGCCAACAGCCCGCAGGCCGTCGCCGGCAGCAGGAGCAACCAGGAAAAGCGAGTCGCCTGGACGAAGTAGCTGCCCAGAACGCCGACCCAGCCGAAAAATATCAGCACGGCCAAGTCGCCCAAACCGGCGTAGCCATAGGGCAGATTGCCGGCAGTGTAAGTGATGGCTGCGGCGATGGCCGCCGCGCCCAACAGGATGAATATGATAGTCAGAGAAAAGGCAGCCGCGCCAAACGAGAACCAAAGCAACAGAATGCCCGAAACGGCCGCTGCCAGAACAGTCAGGGCCATGGCGCGTTTCATCTCGGCCGAAGAAATCTGGCCGCTTTGAACGGCGCGTTGGGGGCCTTTACGTTCGGCGCGGTCGGCCCCATGAAGCGAGTCGCCGTAATCATTAGCCAGATTGGACAGGATTTGCAACAGAACGGCTGTTAAAATGGAGAGGAAGGCGATCACCCCATCGAACTTGCCATCAGCCGCGGCCAAGCCGTTGCCCATGATAATGCTGGCCAAAGCCAGCGGCAACGTACGCGGCCGCATGGCACTCACCCAAATAGAGATTCGATTCCCGGAACGTGTGGTCACAGACATGACCGTGGTTATAGCAAAGAGTATTGGGATCAGGTAGTTAGAAATGATGAGAGCAGAAGCAATGCACGATGACGTTGTGTGGGCAAATGATCGGCCGGACATACCGCAAACGCGACCGGTCGACGTCGCGCCCGATTTCGCAGTGGGCGGCCCGGATGTCGTTCTGATGGCCGGACCGTGCTCCGTGGAAACCTACGAGCAAACACGGTTGGTCGCCCAGGAGATAGCCCGACTTGGCGGGCGTGTACTGCGCGGTGGTGCCTTCAAGCCGCGCACGTCGCCCTATTCCTTTCAGGGGTTGGGTGTTGAAGGCCTGCAGATATTGCGCGCCGTGGCCGACGAATTTGGGCTGCTGACGGTGACAGAAGCGCTGGGAGTGGAGCAGTTGTCTGCGGTGGCCGAATACAGCGACATCATCCAGATCGGCAGCCGCAATATGCAGCATTATCCGCTGCTGTGGGCCGTGGGCGAGTTGGCCAAGCCCGTGCTGTTAAAGCGCGGCTTCATGGCCACGATTGATGAGTGGCTCAAGGCGGCTGATCACGTGGCCAGCCGGGGCAATAAGCGCATCATCCTGTGCGAGAGAGGCATCCGCACGTTCGAGACCGCAACACGCAATACCCTCGACGTAAACGCCATCGCTGTGGTCAAACAAACCACCCCTTTTCCCATTGTAGCCGATCCCAGCCACGGCACGGGGCGCGCCGATCTGGTGCTGGCCGCTGCGCGGGCGGCCGTGGCCGCTGGGGCCGACGGCTTGCTGGTTGAGTTCCACCATAATCCCGTCGAGGCCTTGTCCGACGCCGAGCAGGCCTTGCCTTTGGCCTCCTTGCCGCGCTTCCAATCCGAAGTCGCCGCCATCACGCGGGCCATGGGCCGCCACCTGATCTAATTTTACCGAGTTCACCGCGGGCCATAGACCCGACCACAAAACAGGAAGTGTTTCACATGAAAGATAAAATTTGTATGGTAACCGGTGCCAATGCCGGCATAGGCAAAGAAACCGCCCTGGAACTGGCGCGGCTAGGCGCGATGGTCATTTTGGTATCGCGCAGCCACGAGAAAGGCGAGGCGGCCCGCCAGGAAATCATCAAGGCCACGGGGAATTCACAAGTCGAACTTCTGCTGGCGGATTTATCATCACAAGTCTCCATCCGATCCATGGTCGAGGGGTTTAACGCCAAATTCGACCACCTGGACGTGCTGGTCAACAACGCCGGAGTGTATCTCTCCGAACGACAGGAGTCGGTGGATGGCCTGGAGATGACGTTCGCCACCAACCACCTGGGCTACTATCTGACCACACTCCTGTTATGGGATAAACTGGTTGCCGGTGCACCGTCGCGCGTCGTCAACGTGTCATCGGATGCTCACCGCGGCGCGAAGCTCGACTTCGACGACTTGCAGAACCAGAAGAATTATCAGGGATTTCGGGTCTACTCCCAGTCAAAGCTAGCCAATATCCTCTTTACCTATGAGCTTGACCGGCGACGCAACGGCGCGGATGTGACCATCAATGCCCTGCATCCGGGTTTCATCGCCAGCAACTTTGGCCGCAACAACAAGGGTCTCGTGGGTTTTGCCATGAAGCATATCGTTCCCTGGTTCGCCCGTTCGACGGTCCAGGGGGCCAAGACCTCCATCTATCTCGCCACATCGGCCGATGTGGCCGGCCATAGCGGCGAATATTACGTTGACTGTAAACCCGTTCGTTCGTCCGGCGAGAGCTATGATCAGGCGGTGGCGGCGCGCTTGTGGGCCGAAAGCGAAACTCTGACCCGGATAGCCATGCCGGCAGCACTTGCCCAATCGTGAAGATATGAGGAAAATGAATTAACACGAGCAACACAGGAGGCAGAAATGAAACTCACGGTCCTGTCATTCGATAACGGAGGTCCTATCCCGGCCGATTTTGCCATGGGCGTGCCCACGGAATCCGGTGAGGCGACGTTTGGGCCAAACCGCAGCCCCCACCTGCAATGGTCGGACGAACCGGCCGGCACCCAATCATTTGCCCTCATCTGCACCGACACAGATGCGCCGTCGCGGCGAGACGATGCCAACCAACCGGGTCGGACCGTGCCCTATGATTTGCCCCGGGCAGATTTCTACCACTGGGTTCTGGTGGATATTCCCGCCGACGTGCACGAACTGCCGGCCGGTTGTGACTGCGAAGGCGTTACGCCGCGCGGCAAAGAAGTGGGAAAAACGCCGTATGGCATTCGCGGTATCAATAGCTACACGAGCTGGTTCGCCGGCGATGACAGTATGGAGGGAGACTATGGCGGCTACGACGGGCCATTTCCCCCGTGGAACGACGAGCGCGTCCATCACTACCACTTCACTCTCTACGCGCTGGATACCAACTCCCTGAGGCTTCAAGGAAAGTTTGACGGCGCTGACGCCCTGCTGGCGATGCGCGACCATGTGCTGGATACGGCCGAATGGGTCGGCACGTATGCCATCTATGCGGAAGCTCTGCCTTAGGTGAAAAGAGGTCATCAAGTTCGTATAGTTCGTAATAAGTGACTTCAGTTGCGGTTTCAGAGATGGCGCTGAAGCGCCGGACGACGACCAAAATTCTTTCTTGTAAGGTTACAAAACAAATAGGGATATTTTCATTTGACTGAACCACTAGTCCAACTGGCCGCCATCGCCGTATTCGGGATGGGCGCGCAATGGCTGGCATGGCGATTGCGCTTGCCTTCTATCCTGCTATTACTCCTGTCAGGTTTCTTACTCGGCCCGGTATTCGGCGTCATTGATCCCGATCATCTGTTCGGCGAAACCTTGTTCCCCCTCGTATCCATGGCCGTCGGCCTCATCCTGTTTGAAGGTGGGCTGACCCTCAAGATTAAGGAGCTGCCGGCCAACGGCCGGGTGATTTTTCGACTGATCAGCATTGGATCTATCGCCACCTGGGTAATCGCTGCCTCTGGCGCGCGATACATTCTGGGGTTCGAGTGGCCGATTGCCGTTTTGGCCGGAGCGATTCTGATCGTTACCGGGCCAACCGTCGTCAGTCCTTTGTTGCGACAAATCAGGCCCCAGGGCAGGGCTGGAACCATCCTGAAATGGGAGGGCATCCTTATTGACCCGGTCGGGGCTGTGCTGGCGGTACTGGTCTTTGAGGTAATCCGCCTGGGTGGCGTCGACAGCGTCCCCAGCTACTTGCTTTTGGGCATCGTGCAGAGCCTCTTGGTTGGCATAGTCTTCGGGTTGGCGGGGGCAGGGTTGCTGGTCGCCTTGCTGAAGCGTTACCTGATACCCGATCATCTGCAAAACGGCGTCACGCTGTTGATGATCGTGGGGCTGTTCGTCTTGTCGGATCAATTGGCTCCGGAGGGCGGCCTGTTGACGGTGACGATCATGGGCATCGCCATGGCAAATCAACCCTGGGTTCCCATTCGCCACATTCTGGAATTTAAGGAAAATTTGCAGGTTCTGCTCATAGGCTTTCTGTTTATTTTGCTGGCCGGACGGGTCGATCTGGCCAATCTGTCTGCCTTAGGCTGGAACGCGGGGCTATTCATCGTCCTGCTCATCGTGGTGGCCCGTCCACTAGGGGTTATCCTATCCACGTTGGGATCGTCGTTGTCGTGGAATGAACGCCTCTTCCTGACCTGGATGGCCCCGCGCGGTATCGTGGCCGCCGCCATTGTCTCGATCTTCTCGTTTGAACTGGAAGAACTGGGCTACGCTGAGAGCGGAGCGCTGTCGGCAACCGTCTTGTTGGTGATCGTGGGCACGGTCGCTTTCTACGGACTGACAGCCGGCCTGGCCGCGCGCCGGCTGGGGCTGGCCGAGCAAGATCCCCAAGGTGTGCTCATCGTCGGCGCGCACCCGCTGGCACGGGCCTTTGCCAAGGAGTTGGGTCGATTTAACATTCGCTCCCTGTTGCTCGACAATAATTTCAGCCAAGTATCGGAGAGCCGTCTGGACGGCGTCGACGCTTACTATGGCAACGCACTGTCGGAAGAGACATTGAGTGAGCTGGATTTGGGTGGCATCGGACGAATGCTGGCCCTGACCAGCAATGATGACATCAATGCCCTCGCTGTCCTGCACTTCCCCGATATTTTCGGCCGCTCTCAGGTCTATCAACTGCCTTCCTCCCGGCGCGACGGCCACGCTGCCCCGCCCCACTTGCGCGGCCGTTCGCTCTTTGGGCCGGAAATGACATATGAAAATCTCGATTCGCTCGTGAAAGCCGGCTCGGTGGTCAAATCCACGCCCCTTAGCAGTTCTTTCACTTATGCCGATTATCTGGAGCATTACGACAACCGGGCCGTGCCGTTGGGGCTCATCACCAGCGATTCCAAACTGATCCTCTTCACCGATGACATTCGTCCGTCTCCCAAGGCGGGTCAGACTATCATTAGTCTCATTCCACCTGATGTAACGAATGGTCAAGGTTAAGATTTGCGGTCTCACTCGCGTTGAGGATGCCCTCTTCGCTTTGCACGCCGGCGCAGACTACCTTGGATTTATTCTGTATCCGCCGAGTCCCCGAGCTGTGAACCCTGATCAGGCGGCGATGCTCGTGAGGGAAATTCGCCGCAAACTGGCAGCCGTCACGGAACCATCGACTCAGCCTTCGCTGGTCGGTGTTTTTGTCAATCAGGAGGCCGGGGACACGGCCGACTTACTTGACTATTGCGGATTGGATCTGGCGCAATTGAGCGGCGATGAACCAGCAAACCAGATCGTCGATCCCGCATCTCCCCTGTTTGGTCGCGCCTATAAAGCGCTGCGCCCCCGAAATCTGGCTACGGCCGACGAACTTATCCACCGCTACACGAACTTTCGGAACCAATCGCCCGAGCGTTATCCCCGAGTATTGATGGATACTCCCCACGGCACACTTTATGGCGGCACGGGCCAACCCGGCGATTGGCATCTGGCGGCCGATGTGGCTGCGCGGACGCCAGGCCTAATGCTGGCCGGCGGCCTCACGCCGGACAACGTAGCGGAAGCAATCCGCGCCGTCCGTCCGTTCGCGGTTGACGTTGCCGGGGGCGTCGAAAGCCAGCCGGGCATTAAAGACCTTGCCCGTGTCGAGATGTTTATCCATAATGTGAAGGTCGCCTGACAACCTGCCCATGACCATCGAGTTAAACCCCTTTAAGACGCTCTCAAGCCGCATCGCCTGGTCGTGTCCCTGGTACCAGGTGCGGCAGGACGAGATCGTGACACCCGACGGCCGGGCCGCCGTCTATAACGTCATCGAAAAGCCGCCCGCCGTCTGGATCGTCCCCATTACCACACAGGGACAACTGGCGATGGTCCATCAGTTTCGCTACACCGTTGGTGAATGGTGTCTGGAAGTTCCGGCGGGCAGTGTCAAGCCGGGTCAGACCATCGAGGAAGCCGCCCGTGATGAGCTGCGAGAAGAAGTTGGGGGAACGGCTGCCTCACTCGAGTACATGGGTCGCTTTTATCTCGCCAATGGAATTTGCAACGAAGTGGGGCACATTTTCCTGGCCGCCGGCGTCGTCCTCGGCAATTCCGACCACGAAGCAGCTGAAGTGATGAGCATTGCCCTGAAATCACCCGACGAAGCAATCCACATGGCGCGGACAGGAAAGATCAGTGATGGCCCATCTGCCCTGGCCCTTTTGCTGTGTGCCGACATGCTGGCCGCTCTCAAGCCAGATGAGTCTTGATATCCTCGGCCACGTCGAAGGGAATGCCGGGCACGGCGGCGATTTCATCGACTGATGCCTGACGCAAGCCTTCCAGCGAACCGAAGCGCATGAGCAGCACTTGGCGGCGTTTGGGGCCGACACCTGGTATGCTGTCCAGAATCGAGGCCACCCCCACTTTGCTGCGCTGCTTGCGATGGCCCTCGTTGGCGAAGCGATGGGCTTCGTCGCGCACCCGCTGAACCAGATAGAGCGCTTCGGAACGGCGCGGCAGAACAACAGACAACGGCCGATCCGGCAAGAACAGTTCCTCTTCCTGCTTAGCCAGCGCGGCAATCGGCACCTCCGCCTCCAGATCGAAGGCTCGCAAGACCTCCAGCCCCACGGCCAATTGTCCCTTGCCGCCGTCGATGAGCAGCAGATCGGGCAGGATTGCCCACGCCGTCGGCCGATCCGAACGCGCCTTAATCTGGTTGGGGTCGTGCAGCTCGCCGGCCAATGTGTCCCGATAGCGCTGGAACCGCCTGGTCAATACTTCGCGCATGGCGCCGTAGTCGTCGTTGCCGACCGTGTGCACGTTGAAACGGCGATAATCGCTTTTGTGGGGCGCTCCCTGCACAAATACCACCATAGAGCCGACCGTCTGTGCCCCCTGAGTATGGCTGATGTCATAGCATTCGATGCGCGCCGGCGGGGCGGGCAGCTTCATGGCGTTCTGCAACTCGGTAATAGCCAGCACGTGCTTGGATCGATCGGCCGCCCACTGCTGGCGCAGCGTCGCCAGCGTGTCGTGGGCATTCTCCGCCGCCATCTGCACCAGCTCACGTTTCTTGCCGCGTCGCGGCACCTGAATGGTCACTTTGGTATTTCGCTTCCGCCGCAGCCACTCCTCGATGATGCGGGATTCTGCCAGCTCGTTGGGCAGCAGTACTTCCCGCGGGATATAAGCGGCGTCATCGTAGAATTGGGTCACGAACTCCTGTAGCACTTCGTGATCACTTTCGCCTTCGGTGTTGTCCAGCATGAAGTATTCACGGCCGATTAATTTCCCGTGACGGATAAAAAATATCTGCACACAGGCATCGCCCTCCTCGCGGGCAAAGGCGATGACATCCTGATCGGTGTCGGTGGAACCGATTACTTTTTGGCGCGCGGTAATACGCTCAATAGCCTTGAGCTGATCACGATAGTCGGCGGCTTTCTCAAATTGAAGATCGGCCGCGGCAACGGCCATCTTGTCCTCGATCCCGCGGATGATGTGGTCCGATTTGCCGTCCAGGAAGTCCATAAGTTGGCGAATCGTGGCACGGTACTCTTCCTGATTGACGGCTCCGATGCACGGTGCATTACACAATTTAATGTCGTAGTAGAGACAGGCCCGCTCATCCTGCCCGGTGATCACACGGTCGCAAGTGAGATAGGGGAAAATCTTGCGCAACAGATCCAACGTTTGCTGCACAGCCCAGGCCGACGTATAAGGCCCGAAATAGCGCGAGCCATCCCGAACCATGCGGCGCGTTACCGTGACCTTGGGGAAGGCGTCGGCCCAATGAACCTTGATGTATGGATAGCGTTTGTCGTCTTTCAAGCGCACGTTGAACTGGGGTTTGTGCTGCTTGATCAGCGTCATCTCCAGCAGCAGCGCCTCCAGTTCCGACTCAGTGGTGATCACTTCAATATCGGCTATCTGCCGCCGCAAGCGTTGCGTCTTGATCGAATCGACATTGGTGTGGAAATACGACCTGACCCGATTGCGCAGATTAATCGCTTTGCCGACGTAGAGCACATTACCCGCCGCGTCCTTGTGCAAATAGACGCCGGGCTTTGTCGGCAGAGTCTTCAACAGTTCAGTAATGCGGTCGCTTGGCTTGTAGGTCATGATTCGCTAAAAAACTATCGTCAACGACTCATATACACAGCGTTGACGATAATTTTAGCACAAGTATTCGGTTTTATCCGAGCATCAACAGCTTTTGCGGCCGTTCCTCCGGAGGATACATTTATCCGCCCAGAAATTTGGGCAGCTATCACTCCTGTTCCCGCATGATCAACGTGGCGCAATCAGCCCCCCGCAGGACCTTCTCAGCCACACTGCCGTGGAGCCAGCGGCCAATCCCGGAACGGCCATGGCTCGACATCACGATCAAGTCGATCTTGTGTTGCTCGGCATAGCTGATAATCGCGTCGGCTGTGTCACCGTTCGTATTTTGAACGTCGAAGAACAGGTGCTGGTTTTCATGGGCGTTATAGACTCGCTGCAGATACCCTTCAGCTTCCGCCCTTTCTTCGGCATCGGCCTTGCCCAATGCAGCCTCGATCTGTTCGCCGGCCGGCGACATTGATTCGGGCATCGGCTCCCGCCCGGAGACGATGCGCAGCATATAAACGTTCGAGTTAACCGCCTCAGCCAGCATCAGGGCCGGCTCCAGCGCGCGCTCCGCCAACTCCGACCCATCGAGCGGCACCAGGATGTTACGATTCTGGAACATGGCGACATCAACGTGGGCGCGGATGATCGCCGTGGCGCAGGGGGCATGGTGCATCACCTTTTCGGCCACGCTGCCGTAGACCCACCGGCTGCTGCCCGTGCGACCGTGGCTCGACATCACGATCAGATCGACACCGTTCTCGGTCGCAAACTGAACAATAGCTTCGGCCGGAGAACCATTGATGATGTAGGTTTCGACGGCAATGGTGTCATCGGACAAGCCGGACGCGACATGGCCCAGATAGGCTTGGGCCTCGTCCGCACTCATGCGCGCCATTTCGTCGTAAAGGTAAGGATCGGCCGCCAGCAGCACCATGGGCGATACGGCCCGCAGCAGGATGAGGCGCGTGCGGTTTTCGCCCCCCGCTCGCTGAGCCATGGCCGACGCGATTTGTCTAGCCGGGGCCAATGCCTTTTCGGCCAGTTCGGAGCCATCCAACGGAACCAAAATTGAACGAAACGCTGCCATGTTACCTCCACGTTGTCGCTATCAGTCGATTTGATCGATCGTCTCGGGATGCTGATTGGCGAAATAGTTAAGAAAGTCAGTGACCGTAATAATACCCACTAATACCCCATCGTCGACAACCGGCAGCGCGCCAAATTTATAGATACTGAGCATGTTGGCCGCCTGATAGGCAGGTGTTTCCGGCGTGATGGTCAACGGATCCGGCGTCATGCAATCTTCGGCGGTGACACTATCCAGTATCTCCTCGTCTTGCCAGCGGCCGTGCAAGATTAGCGGGGAGTTCATGACCAGTCTTACGTCCCGGTCCGTGATAATCCCCACCAATTTGCCCTCGACGAGCACGGGCAACTGCCGGCAGGCCTGCGTTTTCATCAATTCGATAACCTGACGCAGCGTCGAACGAGGCGAAACCGCATTGGGTATGACGGTCATTAAATCATTTACGGTCAACATAGCTCCTCTCCCGGCCTAATAATCCCAGCATCAATGGGGACCTGTTTTCAGTTTATATCATTTCGCCCGGCCGGTGAATGGCGAATGTCACCTCGAAGAGATGACATTCATCGGGACTTTTCGGTTGCTGAGAAGGTTTGCCAGTTCCAGCGGGGAAAGATACACTCACCTCCAATACCTTATTCTAGTTCAGGGAGTTATATGGCTAAAAAATCCCCGCAACGTCGCAAACAACAGCAAACCCGAGAGACCAATTGGGTGATCATCGGCGGCCTGATCGTCGTCGGCGTAATCGTCTTCGGAGTGTTGCTCTTCCTGGCGCTACGGCCGTCGCAAGCTCAACCCGTGCAAACACTGGCCGAGTTTTGTAGCGAGAGTAACGAAAACTGCATCTTCATGGGCGAGGAATCCGCGCCCGTCACCCTGGTCGAGGTAGCGGACTTTGGTTGTATCCATTGCCAGGACTTCCATGCCCAGACAGCCACACCTCTCAAAGAAAAATATGTCGATACTGGCGACGTGCGTTGGGTATTCCTACCCTACGCGCTAAGCCCCACGACTGTGCCGGCGGCAGCTTCAGCCATGTGTGCCAACGAGCAAGGCCAGTTCTTTCCCTACGCCAGCGCGCTTTTCAGCATCGAGCCGGCCACCACTCGCTTGTCAGCCGACGGTTATCGGCAAGCTGCCGAATCTATCGGGCTGGACCTGGATGAATTTACAAGCTGCATGAATGACGGTCGCAATTTGGACATAGTGAATGCCAACCGGGATAAAGCGCGCGCCGTCGGCGTCTCGGGCACGCCAACCTTCTTTCTGAACGACCAGGAACTGTCCGGCGTACAGCCGTTATCCGTTTTTTCGCAGGCGATTGACGCCTTGTTGACAGGATAACTAAATTAAGAACTCCTGCAGGTTCGGCGGAAAGCCAGACTCGGCCGGCCAGGAAGGAAAACTGTGGACGTCGAAAAGTGGCAGGTCCGGTTGGTACAACTTTTAGCCGTACCGGGCCTGCTCGTCGCCTTTTATCTGCTTCTCTATCACAACGGGTCGCTCACCACCACCTGCACCAGTGGCAGATGGGAGGATTGCGGCCTTGTTAGCGGGCCGAATGCGCCCTATGCATCCATCGGCCCCATACCGGTGGCTTTGATCGGATTGGTGGGCTATGCCGTCATCTTCTTACTGACCTGGCTGGCGGATTGGCTGCCTTCGCTTGAAAATTATCTACCCGAACTGCTCATCGGGATTATCGGCTTGGCCCTGGTATTCACCGGCGGCCTCACAGCTCTGGAAATTTTCGTCATCCATGCGGCTTGCCGGTACTGCCTAATTTCGGCGGCGATCATCCTGGTTATGTTTTTGCTCGCGGCGAGCTATTTGCGCGAGGTAAATCGTGCCCCGGGCGAACAAGGAGATGCGAGTGAAGCTGGAACTGGTTAGAGACTGGATGACTCGCGAGCTCGTGACCGTTACGCCGGAGACGACAGTTCTCGAAGCCGGGCAGTTGATGGTCGACCGAACCATTCGCCGATTGCCGGTGATGGAAAATGGCGAGTTGGTCGGTGTCGTAACGTATGGTGACGTGCGCGGCGCGCGAGCTTCGGCCGCCACCGGGCTGGACATCTGGGAACTTAGTTTCATCCTCTCCAAATTAACGATTCGCGAGATCATGACTCCTAATCCGGTCACTATTTCACCGGATGACACCATCGGCACAGCCGCCCAACTGATGCTCAAATACATGATCGGCGGTCTGCCCGTACTCGATCATCAAGGCACCCTCGTGGGCATCATCACCGAATCCGACATTTTCCGCGTAGTCGTTCGCAACTGGATGCACGCCGACGACGAGTCCGGCGAGCCATATGCCCATTACGAATAGGATAACCAACCGTGTTCAGACATATTCTAGTCCCTCTTGACGGCTCCGGCTTCGCCGAGGCGGCTCTGCCCCACGCGCTGGAGTTGGCCGCCCGGTTCAATAGCGACATTACGCTCCTGCGAGTTGTTCTGCCGCCCCGGATGAGCGACGGCGCGCTTTCGCCGGAATCCGCTAATTTTCTGATCAAAATGCGGGATGACAGCTACAAAGAAGCCATCGATTACTTGCAACAACAAAAGGGATCGCTGCGCCAGCAGAATTTCCGGGTTCACTATCAGGTCGCGGAATCGGAGGACGTGGCGGCCGAGATATTGAGCGCCATTCGTGGGGCGGACGTCGATACCGTGGTGATGTGCACTCACGGCCGCGGCGGATTGAGCCGGTGGCTTTTCGGCAGCGTAGCGACACGACTATTGCAATCGGCGACCGTGCCCGTTCTCGTCATTCGACCTGCGGGCGGGCAACAAGCTGAGGGGTTTACATACCCCGACTGACAGACGTCGAGTACCGGTGGGAAGCTGATTCGATTTCTCGTATCAAGCCCGGTGAATCAATATATTTCAGCAGGTAGCTGGCGACGCCGGCTTGCTCCATGAGACGCCGCTCCACTTCGTCGGCGAAAGGGGCCAGCACGATGATGGCCGCTGAATAGCGGGACAGGTGCTTGACCGTTTCAATGGTCTTGAACAGCTCTTCGTCGGTCTCGTTTTGCAGTCCCAATAAGATGACGTCGGCGAAAGGCCCGCATTTGTTGGGTGCATCCAGCGCGCTTAGAAATGCTCCGGCCTCGGCCGGCTCCTGAATCGCCGCGATCACATCCAGATGGGACGTGGCGCTCAATCGTTTGCAAAGGGCGCGACGAACGGCCGCGTGTTTCTCAACGATCACGATTCTAATCTTCGGCGTGCCTTCCAGGCTGACGATATTACCCATTGCGCTGTGCGATAATTGGATCGCGGAACTCATGTCCATCCAACATTCCTGGCGTGGACGGCCAAGCACCCGACAGCCAAACTAATGCGACGAGGAATGTCCCTCGGACACTTACCTTTGTCGGCAGTATAGCCTTTGGCGGGAGGCAAACTCAATGACGAAAGTCACTCATCCGCGTGACATCTATCACCTGCTTGCCGGGGGTCTATAGTTGAAAAATCGTTTACAGGGGGAGTTCAAGGATAACGACTGTGCCCAGCCCGGCCGAGGAACGAATATCAAAAGCGCCATGCAACCCTTCCGCTCGGGCTTGCATGTTGGCCAGACCATGCCCAACCCGGAGAGACTCGTTGGAAGAATCAAAGCCGCGACCATTATCCTGGATCGAGAGGGTTACCTGATTAGACGTGCAGTGGAGGGTGATGTCAACCTTCGAGGCGCGGGCGTGCCGGGCCACATTAGCCAACGCCTCCTGAGTTGTTAGGAATATGGCCCGCCCCTGCGGCAGCGGCAAATCATCCAGACGGTCGGGAACGGCCACCGAAACAGGCACCATGGTGTTGGCCTGAAACTCGCGCACCAGTTGCGCCAATCCCTGCTGCACATCCCCCGCAAAGCGACGCGGCCGCAAATCAAGAATGAAGTTACGGATGTCGCGAATGGCATCATTCAAGCCTTCAACCGCCGTATCTAGCAACGTTGCGACCTCGTCGGAATCATCCGGCAAGGCCAGTCGCGTCGACTCCAGGGTCAGTCCGACGGCATAGATCGACTGGATGACGCCATCGTGGAGGTCCATGCCGATTCGTGTGCGCTCCTCCAGAATCGCCAGACGCTCCACTTGCGAATAGAGACGCGCGTTCTGGATGGCGACGGCCGCGTGCGCGGCCAGCATTTCGATCAAATGCTGATCCGCATCGTTGAATTCGCTGTCACCTAATTTATCCGTCAGATAGAGGTTACCCAGGGTCTCCCCCGCGCCGACAATCGGCACACCCAGGAATCCCTCCATCGGTGGGTGTCCGGCGGGCATGCCGACGGAGCGCTTGTCCTGGTTAATGTGCTCGACGCGGACCGCCTGCTGGCCGTGGATGACCGCGCCGAGTAACCCTCGTCCCAGAGGCCAATGGGATATCTTCTTGATCTCGTCGCGGGCCATGCCGCTGACAACAAAGCGGTGGACGTTGCCGGAACCGGGCACCCGCCAATCGCCGACTGCCAGAGCAGCGTACTTCGCCCCAACCAGGTCACGGGCCGAATCGACGATCAACTGCAAGACCTTGTCGACGTCCAGTTCACTGGCAATTGCCAGCGCCGCCTGATTCAGCGCTTCCAGTGCGCGCTGGGCTGAGGGTTCCGCCATAGCGGTAAGGTCGGGGTTTTCCTCACTCATGTCGTTGGGGGGAACTGCTGGCGTGCTAAATGTGGTCGGCAAGATGGTGCTTGATGGCGTAGGCGGCCGCTTCGGCGCGATTGGAGACCCCCAGCTTCGACAAAATGCTACTCACGTAGTTCCGCACTGTACCCTCACTGAGAAAAAGTTCTGCCGCGATCTCACGGTTCGTGCGACCCTCGGCAATGAGGAACAGAACCTGACGTTCCTGGCTTGTCAGGTCTTGGAAAGCGATGGCTTCCTCTTTCTTGATCGATCGCCGTACCTCGAAAAACACTTTCTGGGTCAGGGATGGATCCAGCATAGATTCGCCACGAGCGGCGCCTTCAATGGCGCGAATCACGTCGCCGCCGGCAATTTGTTTGAGCAGATAGCCCGTTGCCCCCGCTCGGATTGCCGCGAACAGCAGCTCATCCTCCGCGAAGGAGGTCAGCATGAGCACCTTGGTTTGCGGGAGCTTGTCCTTGATCTGCTGACAGGCTTCAATTCCGCTTCCACCGGCCAGTCGGATATCCATTAAAACAATATCCGGCTCCAGCTCCTCCGCCATCGCGACCGCTTCCTCCTGTCCAGAGGCTTCGCCCACAACGGTGAAGGTAGGATGGCGCTCCAGAAGGGCACGCATGCCAAGCCGCACAACTTCGTGATCATCGACGATCAGCAGCCGTAACATCTGTGTCATATGGTTAACAGTATAGCCGAGTGGGGCGGCGTTTCCAATATTAAGGCTATTAACGAGGTTCGAACTTGCCGAAGCCGGGCCAACGGCCGGGCAGCCTGGCTATCAGGTGAAAACGGCTGTCTCGGCCACACGACCGCATTGATCGCAGACCAACTGGAATAACCCGTCGTAATACAACTCACCCAGCAAGCAGGATGGGCAGGGCATCGTCTCGTGGAGGTGCTCGTAACACGTCCCGGAGTCGGCTTTCCGGCTCTCTTTCCACCACTTCGGGGCGGGTTTCGCCGACGATTCGCCTCGCGATAATTCGGACATCGTTCCAGAATACCGCCTCTGCTCCTAGCGGGCAACGATTTTGGTTCATCTTTACCCGCTTGTTAGATAGCATGACTTTCGTCAGGCATACAGGTGTAATCTGTCACTAACTCAAGATCGCCGGAATTCATAAACTATTTAAGGATTAATATCGGAATAAACCAGTGTGCCGCCCAAACACCCGGGATCAGCACGTGCAACCAGCAACCCATGTGCGCAAGGACTCTCGAATGGGGCGGTTTATAGTCCTGAAGGAGAACAATTTCATGTCCGAACAAGTTTTATCTACGCCAGTTAAATCCCCGAAGACCGGCAGCAACGGCAAAGTGTCCCACGCCGACACCAAGTGGGTTTACCTTTTTAATGAGGTCGACGAGGCCGAAGCCCACGTCGGCAATAATTGGGATGACGCCCGTGCCCTGTTGGGCGGCAAGGGTGCCAACCTCGGTGATATGACGCGCCTTGGAGTGCCCGTGCCTCCCGGTTTCACCGTCACAACTGAGGCTTGCAACGCCTATCTGAAGAATGACGGCTTTCCTGAAGGCATGTGGGAGCAAGAGCTGGCGGCCGTCCGCGAAATCGAAAAGCTCACCGGCAAGAAATTCGGGGGCACTGATAATCCCTTGCTGGTTTCCTGTCGCTCCGGGGCCAAGTTCTCGATGCCCGGCATGATGGACACTGTCCTAAACATCGGCTTAAATGACGAAATTGCCGAAACGATGGTGCACTTGACGAACGACCGCCGTTTCGTGTTCGACCTCTATCGTCGCCTGATCCAGATGTTCGGCAGCGTCGTCATGGGCGTGCCGGACGAAGCGTTTGAAGTCGTGATCACCTCGCGCCGCAAGCTGGCCGGCGTCACTTCTGACTCCGAATTGAAGGCTGCCGACTGGGAAGTTATTACCCGCCGGTTCAAGGAAATCTATCGCACATTCACGCGTAGCGATTTCCCAACCGATCCGTTCGAGCAACTGCGTCTGGCGACCGAAGCCGTTTTCAAGTCGTGGAACGGCCGCCGTGCCATCGACTACCGCAATGCGGCCGGCATCGCCCACGATCTGGGCACAGCCGTCAACATCCAGACGATGGTCTACGGCAACATCGGCGATAATTCGGCGACCGGTGTCGCCATGTCGCGTGATGCGGCCACCGGCGAAGACGTGCCGGAAGGCGACTTTTTGGTCAACGCCCAAGGCGAAGACGTTGTCGCCGGCATCCGCCAGACTCAGCCCTTGGAAGAGTTGAAGGCGGTTATGCCCACGGTCTACGATGAATTCCTGACCATCGCCGACAAACTCGAAAAGCATTACCGCAACATGCAGGATATGGAATTCACCATCGAGAACGGCAAGCTCTGGTTGTTGCAAACGCGCGACGGCAAGCGCACTGCCCAGGCTGAAGTCAAGATCGCCGTCGATATGGTCGAGGAAGGACTGATCAACAAGGAAGAGGCTGTCTGGCGCGTCAAACCCGCCCAGGTTGACTTTTTCCTCCACCCGCAGCTCGACAGCGTAGCCCTGAAATCGGCCCGCAAGATCGCAGCTGGATTGAACGTCTCACCCGGCGCGGCGGTCGGCATGGTGGCGTTTGACGCCGACACGGCCGAGCGTTGGGCCAAGGAAGACGGGCGCAAGGTCATCATGGTTCGCCCCGAGACCAAGCCCGATGACGTGCACGGCATGCTGGCTTCCCAGGGCATTCTGACCAGCCGCGGCGGCCGCACCAGCCACGCCGCGCTCGTCGCCCGCCAGTTCGGCAAGCCGGCGGTCGTTGGTGTCACCGAGCTGGAGATCGACCTCGACAACCGTTCAATGACCATCGGTGAAGACATCATCGTCCGCGAAGGTGAGTGGATATCTCTGGACGGCACACGGGGCGTGGTCTATCTGGGCCAGGTTCCGACCGTTGTGCCGGACATCAAAAACCCATACCTGATTAAACTGCTCGGCTGGGCCGACGAAATCCGAAAGATTGGCGTCTGGGCTAATGCCGACTACCCGCGCGACGCGCAACGCGCCCGCGAATACGGCGCTCAGGGCATTGGTCTTTGCCGCACAGAGCACATGTTCTTTGAATCCGTTCGCTTACCCATAGTGCAGCAAATGATCATGGCCAAGAACGTGACCGAACGAAACGAAGCGCTCGAAAAGTTGCTACCCATGCAGCGCGGCGACTTCGACGGTCTGTTCCGCGCCATGGACGGCCAGCCGGTTATTATCCGCCTGATCGACCCGCCTTTGCACGAGTTCCTGCCCTCCTATGAGGAACTGGTCCAACGTCTGGCCGACCTGAAGGTGCAGTTGCAACACTTCCACACGCTGAGCGAGATCGATGAAGCGTTGTCTGAGATTCGTGTCAAACAAGCTTATCTGGAGCGTGTCGAAGGTCTGCGCGAGCAAAACCCCATGCTGGGCACGCGCGGCGTTCGCCTGGGCATCCTGATCCCGGAACTGACCAAGATGCAAGTGCGCGCCATCTTCGAGGCCGCCTGCCAATGCCAGAAGGACGGCATCGACGTGCATCCCGAAGTCATGATCCCGCTCACGTTCCACGTCAACGAGTTGCAAGTTCAGCAAACGACGCTTGAAGCCGTTGCCAAGGAAGTGATGGAAGAGCAAGGCGTGCAGATAGCTTACAAGTTTGGGACGATGATCGAGATTCCCCGCGCGGCCCTGACGGCCGACGAGATCGCCGGAGTCGCCCAGTTCTTCTCCTTCGGCACCAACGACCTGACCCAAACAACATTCGGTATTTCGCGCGATGATGCGGAAGCCGGCTTCCTGGTCGAATACCAGCAGCGCAACATTTTGGAAGAGAACCCGTTCGGCACGCTCGACGTGCCGGGTGTGGGCAAGCTGATGAAGATGGCCGTGGAACTCGGCCGCGCGACACGCCCGGACCTGGAAGTCGGGATCTGTGGCGAGCACGGCGGCGATCCGAAGACCATCGCCTTCTGCCATCAAATCGGTTTGAATTACGTCTCTTGTTCGCCGTTCCGTGTGCCCATTGCCCGCCTGGCGGCTGCCCACGCGGCGCTGAACGACAAGAAGAACAACTAATTCGCACAACTATGAGACCTGACCGGCGTACGGAACGCCGGTCAGGTCTCACTGGCAAGGACTACTATGACAACGAAAATGATCACCATCGACGCGAACGAAGCCACGGCGCTCGTCGCCCACAAGGTGAACGAGGTGATCGCCATCTATCCGATCACGCCATCTTCGGGCATGGGCGAATTGGCCGACCAATATTCGGCCCATGGCGATACCAATATCTGGGGCACGGTGCCGCTGGTCATCGAGATGCAGTCGGAAGGTGGCGCGGCAGGCGCTGTGCATGGGGCACTTCAGGCAGGCGCGCTGACAACAACCTTTACCGCTTCCCAAGGTCTCCTGCTGATGATCCCCAACATGTACAAGATCGCCGGCGAACTGACCTCGACGACGCTCCACGTGGCGGCGCGCTCCCTGGCCGCCCAGGGCCTGTCCATTTTCGGCGATCACAGCGACGTGATGGCGACCCGCAACACGGGCTTCGCGCTCCTGTGCTCGAATTCGGTACAGGAGGCGATGGACTTCGCCCTCATTGCCCACGCAGCGACGTTGAAAGCACGCGTGCCGTTTATCCACTTCTTCGACGGCTTCCGCACCTCGCACGAGATCAACAAGATCGCACCCGTCAGCGAGGCGGCGATGCGGGCCATGATCAATGACGACCTTGTCCGGGCACATCGCGACCGGGCACTCTCGCCCGACAAGCCCATCATGCGGGGCACGGCGCAAAACCCCGACGTCTACTTCCAGGCTCGCGAGACCGTCAATCCTTTTTACAAGGCCTGTCCCGGCCTTGTCCAGCAGACGATGGACGAACTGGCCGAGCTGACCGGCCGTCATTATCACCTGTTCGATTACGTCGGCGCGGCCGACGCCGAGCGGGTAATCGTCATGATGGGTTCCGGCGCCGAGGCGGCCGAGGAAGCTGTCAAGTACCTGAACGAACGCGGCGAAAAGATCGGTCTGCTCAAAGTGCGCCTTTATCGTCCGTTTGCGACGGAGGCGTTTGTCCAGGCCCTGCCGGCTACGACCCGTTCCATCGCCGTTCTCGACCGCACCAAGGAGCCGGGAGCGACCGGCGAACCGCTTTACCTCGACGTAGTCTCCGCTCTGGTGGAGCAGGTAGCGAGCGGCAGCGCGCCCTTTGAGTTGATGCCCCGCGTCATCGGCGGCCGTTATGGCCTGTCGTCCAAGGAGTTCACGCCGGCCATGGTTCGCGCCGTCTACGACGAACTCGCCAAGCCGGTGATGAAGAATCACTTCACTGTGGGCATCGACGACGACGTCTCGCACACGAGTCTCTCATTCGACGAGTCGTTTTCGACCGAGGCTGACGACGTCGTCCGCGCCGTGTTCTTCGGCTTGGGGTCCGACGGCACCGTGGGGGCCAACAAAAACTCGATCAAGATCATCGGTGAGAACACCCCGAATTACGCGCAAGGCTACTTCGTTCTCGACTCGAAGAAATCCGGCTCGGTGACGGTTTCCCACTTACGCTTTGGGCCGCGGCCGATCCACTCTACCTATCTAATCAACACAGCCAATTTCGTGGCCTGCCACCAGTTCGGCTTCCTCGAACGGTTCGACATGCTGAAGTTGGCCCAACCGGGAGCGACTTTCCTGCTCAACAGCCCCTATGGGCCGGACGAGGTGTGGGATTACCTGCCGCAGGAAACGCAGCAAGCCATTATCGACAAGGGTCTTCGCTTCTTCGTCGTCGATGCCTATATGGTGGCCGAACAGACCAACATGGGCCGTCGCATCAACACTGTGATGCAGACCTGCTTCTTCGCCCTCATCGAGCGGGCAACCTCGATCCCCCTCCTCTCGCGCGACCGGGCTATCACCGAGATCAAGGAAGCCATTGCCAAGACCTACGGCAAGCGTGGCGAGGCGGTCGTTGAGCAGAACTACGCCGCCGTCGATGCGTCACTTTCCCACCTGTATGAGGTTAAGGTGCCGTCCAGCGTCAGCAGCCGGTTCACCCGCCCCGCCGTCGTTCCGGCCTACGCGCCTGAATTCATTCAGACCGTGACAGCCCCCATGATGGCCGGACTGGGCGACATGCTGCCCGTGAGCGCGCTGCCCATCGACGGAACCTATCCCACCGGCACCACAAAGTGGGAAAAACGCAATATCGCCACTCAGGTGCCCATCTGGGACGAAGAAATCTGCATCCAGTGTGGCAAGTGTGCCTTCGTATGCCCGCACGCGGTCATCCGGCTCAAGATCTACGACCCGGATAATCTACAAGACGCGCCGGAAGGTTTCAAGTCGGTGCCGGCCCGCTTTAAGGAATTCAAGGATCAGGCCTATACGTTGCAAATCTCGCCGGAAGACTGCACGGGCTGTTCATTGTGCTACGAAGTTTGCCCGGTCAAGAACAAGCGCCAGCCAAAATTCAAGGCCATCAATATGGTCGACTACACGCCTGAAATTCGGGCCGTAGAAAGCAAAAACTGGGATTATTTCCAGACACTGCCCAACATCGACCGGACCGAAGTGGCGCTGAATCAGGTCAAGTACAATCAGTTGCTGGAACCGCTGTTCGAGTTCTCCGGGGCCTGCGCCGGTTGCGGCGAAACGCCCTATCTGAAGCTCATCACCCAACTCTATGGCGACCGGATGCTCGTCGCCAACGCGACCGGATGCTCCTCGATCTATGGCGGTAACCTGCCGACAACGCCCTGGGCCAAGAACGCCGACGGTCGCGGCCCGGCCTGGTCAAATTCGCTGTTCGAAGACAACGCCGAGTTTGGCCTGGGTATGCGCGTGGCGCTCGACCAGCGTCTCGACGCGGCGACCCATACCCTGCGTTCGCTCCGCGATCTCATCGGCCCCGAACTGACCGACGAAATCCTCTACAGCGATCAGATCACCGAGGCCGATATCTTGAATCAGCGCCGGCGCGTGCAAATACTGCGCGAACGGCTCCAGGCCATGCTCCACAGCGCGGACGATTCGATTGCCGCGGCCAAACCGGCCCTGTCTGACTTGTTAAGCAAGGTGGACGTGCTGGTGAAAAAGAACGTATGGATCGTCGGCGGTGACGGCTGGGCTTACGATATCGGCTACGGGGGCCTCGACCACGTGCTGGCCTCCGGGCGCAACGTCAACATCATGGTACTGGACACGGAAGTATACTCCAACACCGGCGGCCAGATGTCGAAATCGACTCCGCGCGCCGCGGTCGCCAAGTTCGCGGCCGCCGGCAAACCATTGCCCAAGAAAGACCTCGGTCGATTGGCGATGTCCTACGGCAACGTCTACGTCGCCAAGGTGGCCTTTGGCGCCAACGACCGTCAAACCATTCAGGCCATCATGGAAGCAGAAGCGTATGACGGGCCTTCCCTGATCATCGCCTACAGTCACTGCATCGCCCACGGTTATGACTTGAAGTACGGCCTGGAGCAACAGCAGGCGGCCGTCGATTCGGGCCATTGGGTTCTCTATCGCTACAATCCCGACCTGGCTAACCCGCCGTCACCCGAGGCCAACGGTCACGAGACAAAACCGGGCCAAAATCCCTTCCAGCTCGACTCCAAAGCGCCGTCAATACCGCTGGAGAAGTACATCTACCGCGAAGGACGCTACCGCATGTTGCAGCAGAGCAACCCGGAGGCGGCCGACAGGCTACTGGAACTGGCCAAGTCCGACGTGGCTCGACGCTGGGAGTATTATAAAAAGCTGGCTACTAACCAGGACATCGCCGAGCGAGTGGCGACCGGCAATTAGGGTGTGAGCGGCAATCGCCCTTCAATCATCAGGAGAATTAATCATGGACTTGAGAACCAATTACCTGGGTCTCGAACTGAAGAATCCATTGGTCGCGTCGGCTTCGCCTTTGGCACGTGAGCTGGTCAATATTCGACGCATGGAAGATGCCGGGGCGGCCGCGGTCGTCCTCAACTCGCTCTTCGAGGAAGAGATTAACCAGGAAAGCCACGCGCTGGACAGGTATTTGAGCGACGGGACAGAAAGCTACGCCGAAGCCCTTACCTACTTTCCCGAAGCACCTTCCTACAAAGCTATCGGGCCGGACTCCTATCTGGAACATATCTTCCGGGCCAAGCAGGCAGTGGACATTCCGATTATCGCCAGCCTCAACGGCGTCTCATCCGGCGGCTGGATTCGCTATGCCAAGGAGATGGAGGGCGCGGGGGCCGACGCGCTGGAGCTGAATATTTACTATTTGCCTACCAGCATCGACCTGCCGAGCAGTGAAGTGGAACAGATTTATATCGATCTGGTTCACGACGTCCGCGCGTCGATCAATATTCCCATCGCCGTTAAGCTAAGCCCTTACTTCAGCTCGACAGCGAATATGATGCGTCGCCTGTCAGAGGCAGGCGCCAACGGACTGGTGTTGTTCAATCGCTTCTATCAACCTGACCTGGACCTTGAAAATCTGGAGGTTGTGCCGAATCTCATTCTCAGCAAATCGGATGAGATGCGCCTGCCCTTGCGCTGGATTGCCATCCTCTATGGTCGCGTCGCCGCCGATCTGGCCTTGACCACCGGCGTTCACACGGCTGAAGATGCGCTCAAGGCTGTGGCCGCTGGGGCCAATGTAGCGATGATGACTTCGGAGATACTTCTGAACGGCATCAGCCGCTTCACCGAAATCCTGAGTGAGATGAAGCTGTGGCTGGAAGACCGTGAGTACCTGTCGATTCGCGAATTGCACGGCAGCCTCAGCCAGGTCAATGTTGCCGCGCCGGCCGCCTTCGAGCGCGCCAACTATATCCAGATCGTCAAATCCTACGCACCAACGTTCCGCTAAACGTCATTCAGTGATCTTCACCCGTTTGGCGGTGGATAAAACGAAAGAGGCCCGGAAAATTCCGGGCCTCTTTCGTTGGAGGTAATGCAGTCAGGAAATTGACTATGGAGGCAGAACTAATGAGAAATAATCGAGCTATGAGCGGTCATTGCTGGGATTGGTGAAGGCCCACCGGCAGGTGATGCCCTTCATATTGCAGTCGATGGCCCCCGTGCAGGCGCACCTTCGCACCTGATACGTAAGCCCCTGAGTCTGGAGAAAGTCGGCCGATGGGTAGACACGCCATTCACGCAATTCAACATCTCGCTCCAGAAAATCGCAGTACTTGGATCTAACAGTGACTACTTTTTCGGTCGCCATTCTCGCTTTCCCTCGGACTAACAGCCTAATTCGCCCAGCAAATCCATCATATCAAATCCCGATCTTCCACATTAGTGTCAATTGTCATTCAATCATATGACATTCGTCATCCCCTTTTGTGAATTAATTCACTATCGCATCTGGACGGAGCCGGTTAAGATTAGGCTCAAGATGTATGGCACAAAGTTTGTCCAGGAGGTAATCGATGCTCAACGCAGATAACATCATTCCCACAACCTGTCCCTATTGCGGCGTCGGCTGTCAAATTGATCTTCACGTGAAGAACGGGCTGATTTATCGAGTCAATGGGCGCTTCGATAATGCTGTTAATCACGGCAACCTGTGTGTAAAAGGCCGGTTCGGCTTCGACTACGTTCATGCCCAAGACCGCCTAACAACACCGCTACTGCGGCACGCTCGCGGCCAGTCATTGGAATCCACGAGCTGGGACACGGCGCTCGGCTACGTGACCAATCGGTTGCAGACAATTCGGGCAGAGCATGGCCCAGACAGCATCGCCTTTCTGACTTCGGCCAAGTGTACGAACGAAGAAAACTATCTCCTGCAAAAACTGGCCCGCGCGGTGGTGGGCACAAACAACGTCGACCACTGTGCCCGTCTCTGACACAGCAGCAGCGTGGCCGGTCTGGCCGCGACACTGGGTTCCGGAGCGATGACCGACTCCATTAGCAACATTAAGGATGCCGATCTGCTGTTCGTCACCGGCTCGAACACGACCGAAGCGCATCCGATTATCGGTCTGGAAATGAAAAAGGCCGTCCGCCGATTTGGGGCCAAGCTGATTCTGCTCGATCCACGAGAGATCGAATTAGCCGATTTTGCCTATTTACATTTGCGCCAGCGGCCGGGCACGGACGTGGCCGTGCTGAACGCCATAAGCCACGTCATCATTCGCGACAGCCTGGCCAACGTTAATTTCATCGAAGAGCGCACGGAGGGATTCGAGGCGTTTGCCACGTCTGTACGTGAATGGACACCCGAACGAGCCGAAATTCTGTCGGGCGTGCCCGCGCAAGACATCGTCGACGCGGCCTATCTGTACGCCCATGCGCGCCAGGCGATGATCTTCTGGGCCATGGGGATTACGCAGCACACCACCGGCACCGATAACGTCAAAGTGTGTTCGAATCTGGCCTTGCTGACGGGCCACATCGGCCGCCCGGCAACAGGCCTAAACCCGCTCCGCGGGCAAAACAACGTACAGGGTGCCTGTGATATGGGCGGACTGCCCAACGTATTCCCCGGTTATCAACCCGTGACTGATGAGGCCATTCGACGGAAATTCGCCGCTGGGTGGGGCGTCGAGCTCGAGCACCTCGCGCCGAAACCGGGGCTGACGGTGACCGAGATCACCCGGGGCGTCCTCGAGGGTCAAATCAAGGCCATCTATGTCATGGGTGAAAACCCCATGCTGTCCGACCCCAACCTGAACCACGTCGCCGAAGCCTTCGAGTCAGTCGAGCTGCTGGTCTGCCAGGACATCTTTCTGAATGAGACGGCACAATTGGCCGACGTGGTCTTTCCGGCAGCCAGTTTTGCCGAAAAATCGGGCACGTTCACCAACACGGAGCGACGAGTCCAGATGATTCGCCCTGCATTGGCCGCCCCCGGCCAAGCCTGGGCCGACTGGCGCATCATTCTGGCCTTGGCCAAGCGGATGGGTGCCGGGTGGACCTATACAAGCCCAGCGGACATCTTCGACGAGCTGGCCGCCCTGACACCCCAGTATGCCGGCATGAATCACGCGCGTCTGGCCGACGGCGGCATCCAGTGGCCCTGCCCCACTGTCGACCATCCGGGCACGCCAGTTCTCCACGTTGGCAAATTCACCCGCGGCCGAGGTCAGTTTGTTCCCATCGACTTTCGCCCGCCGGCCGAATTGCCGGATGAAGACTATCCGTTTTTGCTGTCGACCGGCAGGATACTTTTCCACTGGCACGGCGGCACGATGTCTCGCCGTTCCCCCGGTCTCGATGCCATCGCCCCGGAAGCCGAAGCTGAAATCCACCCGACGGATGCCCACACCTTAGGCGTACAGAACGGAGAGCTCGTGCGCGTTTTCTCGCGACGCGGCAGCGTCGTCGCCACGGCCAGGGTGACCCGCCGTTCATCGCCGGGCATGATATTCATGACCTTCCACTATGCCGAGGCGGCTGTGAATTTATTAACGAACGATGCGGTCGACCCGACCGCCAAAATTCCAGAATACAAGGTGTGCGCGGTCGATATCGAAAAATTTACGCCACCTGTCAATAAGGAGATTTTAAATGAGCCAGAATCAATCTTTACCCACGCTTGATGCCTTCATCCCCCCCGAGATGGCGAAAAAAGCCGAGAATGTCGGCGTCGCCAAAGTTGGGTTGGGTCCTTTCCGGATGTTCGCTCTGGCCGTTTTGGCCGGTGCGTTCATCGCCTTGGGGGCCGTGTTCATGACCATCGTGACGACCGGCGCGTCCGGCATGTTATCCTATGGCGTCACCCGACTCTTGGGTGGCTTTGTCTTCTGCCTGGGATTGATCCTGGTCGTTGTCGCCGGGGCGGAACTCTTCACCGGCAACAACTTGATCGTGATGGCCTGGGCCAGCGGCAAGGTGAGTACCGGCCACCTGTTGCGCAACTGGGTAATCGTTTACCTCGGCAACTTTGCGGGAGCGATCGTCACAGCCTACGGCGTTTTCCTGAGCGGCCAATACCTGTTCAGCCAAGGGGCGGTGGGGCTTAATGCGCTGACGATTGCCAACGCCAAGACCAGCCTCGATTTTATCCCGGCGCTATTCCTGGGTATCTTCTGCAATGCCCTGGTCTGTCTGGCCGTCTGGCTATGCATGAGCGCGAGAACGACTGTCGACAAAATCATGGCCATCATTTTCCCAATCAGTGCCTTCGTGGCCGCCGGTTTTGAGCACAGCATCGCCAATATGTATTTCATTCCCATCGGGCTGTTCATCAAGGGCGGCGCACCGGAAGCATTCTGGACAACCATTGAGAAAACGCCGGCCGACTTCGGGGCCATCACCTGGAGCAACTTCTTCGTCGCTAATCTGTTGCCGGTGACCCTTGGCAACATCATCGGCGGCGCATTGATGGTTGGCCTAGTGTACTGGTTTATCTATCTTCGTCCCAGCTGGACGAGCCGGACAAGCGATGCCGATAAACCGGAACCCAGCTTGAAGAAAGCCTGATTATCCATCCAACCTGGAATTACGGCTTTCCAGCCGGCGGCTCATCACCCCTAAATAGCCAAGACCTGTCTTCGCCTCAGAACTTGGTCGAAGACAGGTCTTGGCACCGAATTGGAATGACGACCCCCTAGAGGTAGCCCAGTTTGCGAGCAGCGTGCTCCAGTTCGTCGCGAAACTTGGGGTGGGCGATGTTAATTAATTCGCGTGTGCGCCGGCGGATAGTCTTGCCGTAGAGCGAGGCGATGCCATACTCCGTCACAATATAGTGAACGTCGTTGCGCGTGGTCGTCACGCCGGAGCCTTCCGTCAAGAGCGGGGAAATTCGGCTGATCGTATCGTTCTTGGCGGTCGATGGGAGGGCAATGATCGGCAGGCCACCTTTGGAGCGCGCCGCCCCCCGGATAAAGTCAAGTTGCCCGCCAACGCCGCTGTAGAAGACAGGTCCAATCGAGTCGGCGCACACCTGTCCGGTTAAATCAACCTGCAAGGCGGCATTGATCGCCACCATGTCGTTGTTACGGGCAATGTTGAATGGATCATTGACGTACTCTGTCGGATGAAGCTCGACGATGGGGTTATTGTCGACAAAGTGATAGAGACGGTCGGAGCCAAAGAGGAACCCGGCCACCATTTTCCCCTGATGAAAAGTTTTCCGACTGCAATTGATGATGCCCGCCTCGAAGAGTGAAACCACACCATCGGAAAACAGTTCGGTGTGAATGCCCAGGTCCTTGTGCGAATGGAGGTTTTGTAATACGGCGTCGGGGATGCTGCCGATGCCCATTTGCAACGTCGCGCCGTCGGGGATCATTTCGGCGATGTGTTGGCCAATGAGCATGTTGGCCGGCGAGCTGTCGCCCTGTGGCGCGGCGGGTAGCGGATAGTCCGTCTCTACGACATGGGACAGGCGACTGACATGGATAAAGCTGTCACCCAACGTACGCGGCATCTGTTGGTTAACTTCAGCTATAATGAGTCGAGCCGATTCGGCCGCCGGCTTGGTTGTCCCCACCTCCACGCCAAAACTGCAAAAGCCATGCTCGTCCGGTGGTGACAGGGAAATGAGGGCCACATCGAGCGGCAGAATCTTCTTTTGGAACAGTCCGGGGATTTCCGACAGAAAGATGGGGGTAAAGTCAGCCTTGCCGGCCTGAACCGCTTTCCGCACGTTGTGACCGATGAACAACGAATTGGATCGGAACGACCCCTCATATTTGGAATCAATATAAGGCGCGCCGATGAAAGTCAGGATGTGGATCAGTTCAACATCCCGCAGATCGGCCGCCCGCGAGCAAAGCGCATCGACCAGAGCAGCCGGCGCGCCTGCCCCGCCGCCGATATAAACCAAATTGCCGGATTCAACATGCGATACCGCCGTTTCGGCGTCGACCACTTTTCGCCGATAAATCGTCTCCCAGTTCACTTGCCACCTCCCTGCCCGGGACTCGATTCGCCGGTTGCGCGTGTCAGCGTGATCTCGATGTCCCTGCCCAGCGCCTTGGCAATTTCGCTGTTGGACAATTTGCCTTGATAAAGATTGATGCCGGAAGCGACGTAAGGTCTCCTTCCGACCAATCCCATAATACCGAATTCCCCCAGCTCCAGCAGATACGGCAGCAGCGAATTGGTCAGACCGTAGCTCGTCGTCCGGGCCACGGCCGCCGTCAGGTTGGGCACACAGTGATGAATCACGCCATCAACGACGTATGTCTGATCTCGCAACGTTGTGGGGCGGCTGGTCTCCGAGCACCCACCCTGGTCAATCGAGAAATCGATAAAGACCGCGCCCGGCCTCATGTGTTGCACCATCTTGCGCGTGATGACAATTGGCGCACGCTGCCCCGGACTGAGAACCGCCCCGACGATGACGTCGGCAAATTCGGTCACGCGATCAAGATTATAGTTGGTCGATAACATGGTCGTCACGCGCCCGTTCAGCATCTCGTCCAGACGTTGCAAGCAGTTGACGTCACTGTCGAGCACGACGACTTGGGAACCGAAGTTCAGAAACGCGCGCGCCGCGTTCGCCCCCAGCACCCCTCCGCCGATGATGACGACCGCGCCACGGGGTACACCGGGAATGCCGCTAAGCAGCGTGCCGCGGCCGCCGCTGGTGGTCATCAGCAATTGCCCGGCCACGACCGGGGCCAGGCGTCCGGCCACTTCACTCATCGGCACCAAGATCGGGTGATTGCCGTCGGGCTGCCGGATCATTTCGCAGGCGATGGCAGTGATTTCCTTCTCGCGCAGCGCTTCGATGAAATCGTTAGAGGCCACAGCGATGTGCAAAAACGCGAACAATATTTGCCCAGGTCGGAACAGTCCGTGTTCTTCGGCAGTCGGACGAGTCACCTTCACCACAACATCGGCGCGCCCGTACGCTTCGGCGGCCGAATAGACAACGTTGGCCCCACTGTGGCGATAGGTCTCGTCGCTAAATCCGGCCGCGACGCCGGCGTCCTTCTCGACGTACACAGTGTGGCCGTGTCGTACAAGCGAGGCAACCCCGGCCGGCGTTAAACCCACGCGAGATTCCAGATCCCGAATCTCCTTTGGTATCCCAAATTCCATGATCGGCCTCCTGCTCAGCCAAGCTACAGTTATTTTCGAGAATTGTAACCGGGATGATCGGCATTGAAGAATATCTAAAGTAATTCGATTGCCTGACGAGGTATCCAAAAAGCCTTTGGAGCATCCAGACAATCCTCTTGAGGATAGCACGGTATAAGCGTCAAACAGGTGACTTTCCTCATTAATAGAACTGCCATTTGTCACTTCAGATTCTGCCCAACCTATGACATACTGAACCTAGACAAAAACTCTTGCCTGGGATTCCCGTTCCTTGACAACCAGCACCGACAAGTGAATGAATGACGTGGGATGGCGGAAATCGCAGGCTTTCCTATCCGTCCTCCGTCCGTCTCGCTTTGCGATTGTCGATAAGTCCCCCAGGTACTATTTCCCATTTCACCGGAGGTAAAGTAGATGGCAACTGGAAGAGTTGTAATTGATGTAGAACGGTGCAAGGGGTGCGAATTGTGTCGCGAGGCCTGTCCGCCAGATATTCTGGCTCTGGCCGAAGATCTGAATAGCAAAGGCTACA
>JACKBY010000007.1 GCA_020634335.1 Promineifilum sp.
TAATTCAGCCAATCCTCTCAAAATATTATACGACAACTGCATGCCGAAAGTTGCACCAGATATGCCGGATATAGTGAGTATATCACAAATCACCCAAATATGGGGGGGCAAAGATATTAAGTGTTGCTAAAGACGTCTATCCATCAAAAGGGCGGCTGATCCTGCAGATGAGCCGCCCTTTTTTCGCCTAACCTGCTGGTTATTCGACCGTCACGTCTGCGTACGTTTCGACCTGGTTGCCGTCCAGGTCCTCGACGATAAACCCGATGGCATAGTCCCCGGCCGGCGCGTCCAGGACATCGTAGGTCCACAGGGTATTACCAAACGTCAGGGTGCCCCCTTCCTCAAAACCCTGATTGACCATCTGACCATTGTTATCCAGGTCATACCAGCGTTCCAAGACGGTAAATTGATCGCCGACTTCGGGCAATATCTCGCGCGGCGAGGGCATCACATCGGCCCCCTCTCCACCATCGCCCTCCTGAAAACCAACTATTTGCAGGAGCGATTCATCGCTGAAAAGCGCTCGCGCCCGGCGCTGTGTGCCGTCGAGGAATGTATAGATGCCATCGACTGCATAAACAGCTTGTTCGGGAGCCGCGCCGTAAACCAATGGCTCCAGAAGCGCCAACGCCTGATTTGTGCCGTCATTGATAGCAAAGACGATTGGCTCCCATTCGAACTCAAGGGTGAACGCCCCTTCGCCCCAATCAGGGTAGTAAATGCCGTTTACATCGCGCGTGTCGCCGCTATCGATGTAGTCCATATCGATGACGTTGATCGAATTGGCCTCGCGATCATAAAAGCCGGCAAAGAGATAGATATAGCCCAGGTTTTCGCCGTCGATATCAGCACTCATCAAAATGGCATCTCCCGGGGCGACGGAGGCCTGATCGACGGTCAAGGGAGAAAGCGAGACCGATCCAGCACCGGGGGCGGTAACCTCCACGCTGCGATCCGGCACGACGAGCGTGCCGGCCGTGTCCTGAAAGGTTCGGCCCGTGTAATGGAAGTTGAGGAAATCATCCCACAACGAGACCCCGGAAAACCGCTCCGTGACCGGCACGTAGGATGAGGGCCCGGCCGCGGCCGACCCATAGAGCTGGGAGTTGGGGAAATAGATAGACAGTCCAGTGGCCGCGGGCTTTTTGGTCCCGCTCTTTTCGGCAACGACCAGGTTCTGGAACGCACCGAACATGTCCTCAACTACTGCACGCATTTGTTCGTCGTTCGTCTCGCGCACCAGCAGGGCGGCGAAATGAGCCAGGTCAATGTAGGAAGCGGGAACATTTTGGCCGAAAACGCTGGTGAAAGATTGGGAATAGTTGCGAGCCTTGGCCACGGCGCGCTGATCCACACTTTGCAGATAGAGCGCGAAGCGGTTCAAGCCTTCCATGGCCGCCGGCATCTGGGTCAGATCGACGGCCGCCAGCGTTACCCCTTGCTCGAGTTGCGCAGCCAGTTGCTGGGCCGACACCCCGCTGCGGCCAACAAACTGCGCCCGCGCGTTGGCATCCGTCACCCGTTGGTCCTCGACGATATAGCTATCGACAATCGACTGGCCCAATTCGCGGCCGGTGATGTCGGGATTATTTACCAGATCAGTCAAGAACGCCGTGTAGGCCCACCCGACGGCCGGCTCGACTTCTTGTGAAGTAACTGCAAAGCGGGCATGGGGGGCCAACGCGGCAAACACTTCCATGTGCCCCATCAGGCAGGCATCCATGCCCACCAGTTCGAAAGCCTCCAACCCGGTCTGGTCACGCACAGCTTGCAAAGCGGCGTCAATCTCCTGCAAGTACATGGCATCGCCGATAGCCCGCGCGATGGGCACATTCACACGAGGGCCGCTACTCGGTTCGGGATCTGTCCATCCACCCGGCCAACCCATGCCATGGTCGGACATGATGAGAACATACTTGTCGGCGGGATAATTCTGCATAGCCCAGGTGACGAAATCGAACAGGACCTGGGGATTGGACATATCGACTTCGCCGATAGATTCATAGGGCGAGCGTATGACGTCGAGATCATTGTCCCGTTGCAAGTGGAAGCGGCGGGTATCGCTCCAGTCACCGTCCCCGCGAAAACCGCCGACATAGCGGTCCAGTTGGGCGACAATATTCACGCGGTCGCTCGACCCGACACGCTCCGCTTCATTGAAGTCGATGAATATGTCTTGTTCCAATACCTTGTCGTCTGCATCCTGATAGAGCATGACCGTCCAGGTTTGGCCGGGAGTAACGCTACTGCCGGAAGCGGCGGGCAACGAGCTGGCGGCCGCGCCCGACGCGCCACTGATGGTGGAATTGCCACCGGCAAACGAGGCCTGTCTGGTGGCCGTCGCACTCAGTGGCGGCAAACTCTGTGAAGCCGGCTGCGTGGGGCTTTCCAAACCGCTATTCAGATCGAACTCTTCCTGGCTTTGAGAGGGGCCGACGACGCCTCCGGTGTTAAAGGGATCTTGCCCGCCGCCGCCGCCGAAAAGCATGTAGGCGATGATGCCGCACAGCGCAAGCAAGATGCCCCCGCCGCCGGCCGCACCACGCATGCCACCGGGGATGCCACTCATGCCACCACCCGACGGCCGGGGCGTATACCCGCCACCGCCACCACTGAGGGGCGGCAACCCGCCGCCCGATGTGCCCGAAGGTCGTTGATCGCGGTGGGGGGCCTCGGCTCGGCCGCTGCTGGGGCGGTCGCTGCCCGGTCGTCGTCGTTGGCCGCGAATCGTACGCCGCGGCTTGTCGTCTCCTGAACTGGCTAAATAGATGAAGGGGATTCCCGACTTCGTGGTGTTGTCCGTTTCTAAAGGGCTGCCCGTTGCCGGTGCTAAAGCGGGCCGAAACCTGTCAGATAATGTTTGCCTCATGACGTTCTTCCTCCTCGTTGAGGTATCATATAATCGTAGTTTAATCTTATGGGCAAGATCACGCTATATTGGCGTGCGACTCATAATGCCAAGTGTAGTCCGGCTGGAAAAATTTGCCATAGGCCACAGGTACGAGTTGTCCGATCGGCCGGCCCACTAGGTTACTTCAATTGACAAGGTTTACTCACGTGACAAGTCAATCAACAGATACTGTCGCTTCGGCTACAACCACACCCACTATCGACTGGCGCACCATCGGCCGGATTTTCTTAAAAGCCGCCGTTTTGTTCGTCGCCCTCAACCTCCTGTTTGCGGCGTGCCGGCCGTTAGAGAGTCTCGGCAATCTCTCCCTCTACAACAGCATTCTTCCCGGACGTTTGCGCCTGCCATATGGAGAAAGACCGGCTGAAGACTTCAATTTAACCCTCAGCAATTTGCCGGCCATGTCGGCAGCCCACGTTTGGAATCGCCCGGCGGCCGATGATGAATTTCGTGTGCTGCTCCTCGGCGATTCGGGTATATGGGGCTGGTTTTTGCCCAACGAGCACACGCTGGCAGGGCAACTCAACGAGATGAAACTCACCGCCGCCGACGGGCGCCGGATTGTCGTTTACAATCTCGGCTATCCAATCATGTCCTTGACCAAGGACATGGTCATATTGGACGAAATGTTGGCCGGCAGCCGGCCCGACCTGATTCTGTGGCCGGTCACGTTGCAGTCCTTCTACCGGCCGAGGCAACTCGATCACCCGCTCTTGTACGAGAACCCCAACCGCGTCCGGGAACTCATCGAACAATACGACCTGGGCCTCGACCTGAGCGATTCGAGGTTCGTGGACAGATCGTTTGTTCAAGAGTCGATCATCGGCCGTCGTCGGGAACTGGCCGATCTATTACGATTGCAAGCTTGGGGAGTGGCTTGGGCAGCCACGGGCCTTGACCAGGCCATTCCGGAGGAGATCACGCTCCGCAAGTCTGACTTTGAACCAGACGACAGTTGGCTGGATATCACCGAGCCTCGAACACTGACTGATGATGACTTGGCTTTTGATGTGTTGGTCGGGGGTGGCTCTCGCGCCGGAACAATACCGTTGATCATCATCAATGAACCTATGTTCATCGGGGACGGCCTCAATAGCGACGTTCGCTACAATACATTCTATCCCCGTTGGGCCTACGATCAATACCGTCAAATGCTGGGGGAAACGGCCATCGCCAACAATTGGAACTACATTGACCTGTGGAACGCTATTCCCCCGGAGGAGTTTACTGATACACCTGTCCACCTCACTCGCCGCGGCAATCAGCTATTTGCCGCACTGTTGAGAGATTATCTGACTGGGAGATCATGAATCATGTGTCGCAACATCAAAAAGCTACGAGAACCCGGACGAGAACCAACCGAAGAGGAATTGATGCTGGCCGCGTTCCAGTTCGTGCGCAAGGTGAGCGGCTATCAGAAGCCATCGCGAGCCAACCAACCGGCATTTGATGCCGCCGTAGCAGAGATCGCCGCCGCCACGCGCACGCTGTTCGAGCAACTCAACACCAAAGGCCATCTGACCCCATAACGTTACAGGCTTTTGCCTTGTCGGGCTGAGTCGATTATTCTCGACCGCCATGAATGAATCAACGATACGCGAAATTCTGCGGACTTATATCGTTCGCGAGCTGATCCGCGATGTCAGCTACCCCCTTACCAACGAGGAAGGCATCATCTCCGGCGGTCTGATGGATTCGTTCTCTCTGGCGTCGCTGGGTGTTTTTATAGAGGAGCAGTTCGACGTGTACATTCCTGATCCGGAACTCACCGTGACCCAAATGGACAACCTCGATCAAATCGTCAGTCGCGTGTTGCAGGGCTAAGCGAAGGAAGCATCTATAGATTGCTTGTGTGGCACAGATTCCCTGGGCAACAGAGCATCAAGAATAAGCCTCCAGCATTATGTTAACCTTGGCCAGTCGAGAACAATACACCACGTTGCTGGACGCTGATACCCTGAAGATTCCGGATGACCGGCCGGCCATCATCTATCTGGAGACTAATCAAGCCCCTGTCATCGTGACGAGGAGCGCGCTGCGCCGGAGGATCCACCAAGAGGCCGCGTCGCTGGTGAACTTAGGGCTGCATCCAGACGATCTGGTCATTATTGCCCACACCCAAAGCTTGGAGAGCATCTACGCCTTCTGGGGAGCACTAGCGATGGGGGCGATTCCCTCCATGTTTCCCACGCTAACCGATAAACTCGATCCGGACGTTTATATGAAGAGCATGGGCGAGCTTGTGCGACTATCAGACGCCGCGGCCGTGCTGACAACAGATGAATTCGCTCCCGTGCTGCGGCCGCTTGTGACCGCCCCTGTGTTCGAGTCAGCCAGGTTGGCGACTTCCTCGTCTTCGTCGCTGTTCGTCGCCTGCCAGCCCAACGCCGCGAACATCGCGTTTTTACAGCACAGCAGTGGCACAACCGGCCTGCAGAAAGGTGTTGCGCTCAGTCATGCCGCCGTGCTGAACCAGATCGCCGCCTACAGTGACGCCATTGCCTTGCGCGAAGACGATGTTGTCGTCAGCTGGCTGCCGCTCTATCATGACATGGGGTTAATTGCCGGGTTCATCCTGCCGCTAGTGCAAGGCGTGCCGCTGGTGATGATGTCGCCGTTCGATTGGGTCAGTCACCCCGCCCTGCTGCTCCGAGCCATCCATGACTACGCGGGAACACTGTGCTGGCTGCCGAATTTTGCCTACAACCATTGCGCACACCGAATTCGCCGGCGTGACAGCCAAGGGCTTTCGTTGGCCACCATGCGGCTTTTTATCAACTGCTCCGAACCTGTACACAATAGTAGCCATCAACTCTTCCTGGAACGCTTCCGCGAGAATGGCGTGCGGCCGGAGATGCTGGGGGTTAGTTACGCTATGGCCGAAAACACTTTTGCCGTGACCCAGACGACGCCTCATTGTGCGGCCCGAGTGGAAGTAATTGACGGAAAAGAGCTAGAACTCAATCGCTATGCGAAGGCGGCGAACATCGATGCTCCGGCTGCCCAGGAGCGTGTATCCTGTGGCCCCCCCATCACCGGAACTGAACTCCGCATCATGGATGACAGCGGCAACATCGTCCATGACCGCCATGTGGGAGAAATCGCCATTCGTTCTGCCTATCTGCTTTCCGGCTATTATCGCCGCCCTGACCTGCAACCATTCGACGGTAAGGGCTGGTTTCTGACCGGGGACATGGGTTTTCTGAGCGATGGCGAGCTATTCATTGTGGGGCGGCGCAAGGATTTGATTATCAACGCTGGTAAGAATGTCTATCCCGCCGACATCGAGATGGTCATCAATCAGGTGAGTGGAGTAAGGGCTGGGCGGACCGTGGTCTTTGGCGTTGCTGACGAACGAGAAGGTACGGAATTGCTGGCGGCCGTGGCCGAGGTGCTGACTGAGGACGAGGCAGAAAGACGGGCCATCGGCCGCGCTATTCGATTGGAGGTCGCGCGCCAGACATCGGTTACGCTTAGCTACGTCCACCTCGTTGGTCCAAAGTGGCTATTGAAGACGTCCAGCGGCAAGATCGCCCGCGGCGCTAACCGCGACAAGTGGCGGCGCGAGACGATGACCATCCCCTAGGTACTTCACGCTGAACCATGCCGGTCAGTTCCTCTCCATGAATCGAACCCACGAGCGCGCCTGTCACCAATGAGGAATCGATCATCAACGGGATGGCTTGCTACGCTTGCCTGAACTTGAAGGCCAGGATGGCAGCCCAACCTATGACCACATTCCCCTGCCCCACCTATCATGGTATCAGTGTAGCAAGCCTATCAAGAGGAAACCCCCGCGAAAGCGATTGAAACTGAGCAAAAATAAAAATAGCCGTTCCGGAATGAACCGGAACGGCTATTTATTTAGTTACGAATTTATACCCTACTGGGTCTAAGGCTTACCAGCTATTGCGGCTGCCGCGGTTATTATAATCATTGCGACGATTGCCGCCGCCGCCGCCACCACCACGATAACCACCGCCACCGCCGCCTGACCGCTCTTCGCGCGGGCGGGCTTCGTTCACGGTCAGCTCTCGGCCGTCAAACTCTTTGCCGTTCAACGCATTGATTGCAGCGTTCGCGGCGGAATCTTCCATTTCGACGAACGCAAAACCGCGGAAGCGGCCTGTGTCGCGATCGTTGATCATGGCCAGCGATTCAATATTACCGAACTCAGCGAACAGGCCACGTACCTGATCTTCCGTCGCTTGAAACGACAAATTTCCTACATAAATCTTCTTGGACAATTCAAACTCTCTCTTTCTAAACTAAACTCGGACCACGAGCAGTTCCACACCACTCGGGCCCGGACAACAACTAGCAAATAGTATACCCGCAATGTGCAAAATATACAATCCCTCTTCTCAAACTGGGAAACTGCTCATAATAGTTAATTATTTATGGGCGAAAATTGTGGATGGAGGCGAGGCATCATCCGGATAATCGTTGAACTACTTTACGAATGCCCGCCCGGTGCCTTGATGGCAGCAAATGCCGTTGCTTCGACAAGGAGTGATTGCTCCGCCACAATGCCTTGCGCCGATAACGCCTCTGCATATTCGGGATGAAAGCGGAAATCGCCGCCGGTCCATATCTCACGATCCCAGGGATTCATGACCAGTTCATCGGTGATCATCCCAATGTAGTCCGGAACTTCTACACCCCAAGTATGCGCGTAGAGCACCGCGGTGCGGGTTTCAGTCGATCCTAGGTCAAGCGCGCGATTGCGTACGATAGTGATTGTCTCGCCCGAACTGCACATTTCATCCAACACCAGTACGCGCTGACCGGCCACGGCTGCCGGCGGCTCTACGATCCAGCGCGGCGATTGATGAACAACTACATCGTGCTCTCGACGTGACAGGCGTACTGGAAATATCTCCACCTGCAATATGTGGGCCAGCAGCGATCCGGGATAGTAGCCACCGCGGCCCACAGGAAGGATAATCTCCGGCTGCCAGGGGCCGACAGCCACGGCCAAAGCTTTGGTTAACCCGTGGAAATCATTCCAGGAGATAGGCCGTACGCCTTTTCTGTTTGAATAATCGAAAGAAACAGTTGTTTTATTCATGGGACCCAACAGCTATATATTGAGTGATTTCCGCAGATAGAGCATTCCCCCGCCAGAATCACCTGATGCAGTACCCTCTTGCCCAGGGGCCTTGCTCATGCTATATTCATTTATCAACGGGTAGTCTAGTGAAGGATGATCCATTTTCCCACCACGTATTATTTTAACCAGATAATCGCGAATAGATAGCGATTCTGCCGAGGTAACAACCGTTCGCTGCAATCGTTACGGATATTATTATGTCAACTGAATCCAAAACCCCATCGGACCGGCCCAAACTGTCCAGCTTACTAATCGGACGGCCATTAGAAACGCGCACGCTGGCACATCAAGTCGTCAGCAAGAAAGTTGGACTGGCCGTTTTCGCTTCCGATGGTATTTCGTCGACAGCCTATGCCACAGAGGAAATCCTGGTCATCCTGGCTATGACCGGCTCCGCAGCTTACTTTGGGCTTTCTATACCCATCGCCATTGCTATCTCAATCTTGCTGGTCATCGTCACCATTTCCTATCGCCAAACCATTTACGCTTACCCCAACGGCGGCGGCGCCTACATTGTGGCTCGCGATAATCTGGGCGAGATGCCGGCGCTAGTTGCCGGGGCAGCTCTGCTGACTGACTATATCCTGACTGTAGCCGTCTCTATCTCCTCAGGAGTGGCACAAATCGTCTCGGCCTTCCCGGATCTAGAACCCTATCGAGTCGCCTTGGCCGTCACCATTATCGGCTTTGTAACACTCATCAATCTGCGCGGCGTAAAAGAGAGCGGCACAATTTTCGCTATTCCCACGTTTGTCTTCCTGGGCGTAATGGCGATCACCCTGGGAGTCGCCCTCTATCGCTATTTCACGGGAACCTTAAATGTCGTTACAGGAGTCGAGATGGCGACCGAAGCGGCGGCCCCGCTGACCTTATTTCTAATCCTGCGCGCCTTTTCCAGCGGCTCGGCGGCCCTCACCGGCATCGAGGCGATATCCAACGGCATTACCGCTTTCAAGGAACCAAAGACTCGCAATGCGGCCTTTACCCTGACGGTGATGAGTACAATTCTCGTCTCTATTTTCATGGGCATCACCGTCGTAGCTCACTTCATCCGGGCCATCCCCTCCCACCAGGAGACGATCATCTCGCAAATCGGGCGAACGGTGTTCGGCGAGGGTAGTGCATTATACTTACTGGTTATTGCCGGAACGGCACTCATTCTGCTGATGGCGGCTAACACCAGCTATGCGGGTTTTCCGCGGCTGGCCGCGCTACAGGCGGCCGATGGCTTTTTACCACGCCAACTCACCTACCGCGGCGGCCGTCTCGTCTTTTCCTGGGGCATCATGACGCTGGCTGTGTCTGCGTCTATCCTGGTCATCATCATGCGCGCCAGCACGACAGCCCTCATCCCCCTCTATGCCATCGGTGTCTTCCTCAGCTTCACCCTGTCGCAAGCTGGTATGGTCGTTCTGTTTCGCAAGCTGGGCCGACTCCAGCCGGGCGAGGAGCTGCAAGGCTTGGAGACGCCCATTCCTCACGACCCGCATTGGCGCACGCACATGATCATTAGCGCGATTGGCACGGCCCTGACGTTCATCGTCATGATCATCTTTGCCGTCACCAAATTCACGTCCGGCGCCTGGTTTGTCCTCATCTTGATCCCGGTGTTGGTATTCTTTTTCTCACGCATACACCGGCACTACAAGGACGTGGCCGAGGCGCTTAGTCTGGAAAATGCCCGTTTCTCGATGAAAACCGACCGCGTCATCACCGTTCTGCTGGTGGATGGCGTCCATATGGGCACCCTGCAAATGGTCAATTTTGCCAAATCACTCGGCAGCCCCTGGCGCGCCATTCACGTGGGGGTGAATCCCGAAAAATCCAAATTGACCCAGGAGAAGTGGGACGAATATATTGGTGATGAAAATCTGTTCATCATTCAATCTCCCTATCGCCATCTCATGGCACCAATCCGCGAGTACGTGGTATCGGTGCTGCGCGAGAATCCCGATGCCATTGTCCATATCGTGATGGGACACTTGGCGATGGATTCCGTTCTGACTCAGGCCCTCCACCAGAACAGCTCCCTGATTCTCAATCTTGGTCTTACCGGTCTGGAGCGTGTGGTCGTCACAATCGTTCCGCTGCAAATTCGCCACGATGAAGAGGGCAGCGAAATGAACCTGAATATCATGACTGGTGATGATTTGCGTAAAGCGCGCCATGCACGCGAGGAATCAGAGAAAAGGGACGCTGAGGCCAAACGAGCGGCTAAGAAACCGCCGCCCGGCAAGAAAGCATCGGGAATTTAACGCGTCCGGGCAGGCACTATCGGGTAGACTTATTGATTCCGAAAACGGTTGAATGCCGGCTAAAAACCAGGGTCCCCCAAATGGGCTGCCACGCGAAAGCCGACCGTATTAAAGCGTAGCATCGGATCCACATCGAGGCGATAGGTCGAGCAAAGATTGATCGCCTCGCTGGACCACGCCCCGCCGCGCACCACTCTCGTTCGACTGATACCGCCACGTGTGTCGAACCAGGATGATGTCCATTCCCACACGTTGCCGGCCAAATCACTCACGCCAAATGGACTATCGCCGGCCGGGGAAAATTGGCCCGGCGGGGTTGTTCGGCCGTGGCGCATGTCGAAATTAGCGTGTTTGGGTCGCGGATGCTCATTGCCCCAGGGATAGGTCCGACCATCAACCCCGCGAGCGGCCTTCTCCCATTCCTTTTCAGCCGGCAATCTCAGGCCTGCCCATTCACAGTAGGCTTGAGCATCGAACCAACTTACACACACTACCGGATGGTGCAGCCGGTCGTCGATCTTGGAGCGCGGGCCTTCCGGCCGCTGCCAATAGGCTTGCTCCACTTCCACCCAGCAATCGCCGGCCCAGACACGAGAAAAACCGGTGTCTTCGGCTGTCGTTCGATAGCGCGTCGCCTCGACGAAACGCGCGAATTGCGCATTGGTCACCGGATTGCAACCTATCCAGAATTCGTGTAAATGGATGGCCCGCTGCCGCACTTCGTGCTCCGGATCGGGATTGGCCGCGCCAAATAAAAAATTCCCTGCCGGAACCCGCACCAGCTCCGCGCGGGAATGCTCGTGAAGCTGACGGTCTGAAAAATGCTTCGCTTCCCCTGCTCCATTTTTGGATCCGTTGGCCTGGTTGTCAATTAACGACCCATTGGCCGGCCAGGGACGAGGCGGGCGGCCGTTCAATCGGGCCAGCAAGTGCTCCAGCCCACGCAAATAATTATCGCGAAACGGCACGTTCTGGTAGGCAGTCCAAAGTGGAGGCGGACGGCTGGGAGCCACATCAAGGGGAATGAACCGCATGGCTCGCTGATGCTCCAGATGGATGGCGACATTCGTCTCCGTGACGACCCAGGGCGATGAGGCCGCCGCCGGCGTCTGGACGAGCAAATAGTAGCTACTCTCCTCCAGCCCTCGATTGATCGCTTCGACCCACGTTTCGCCGGGCAGGATGGAGTCAGGAGCCATCCACACCGACCAGCCTTCGGCCTGAAGATCGGCGGCAATTCGCCTGGCAAACGCCTCATCTTCGTGGGCGTGGCTGATAAACACCTGATTCATGTCGCGATTCCTTCGGGTGGGAATGCGCGGCACCGGCGGGTCTTTCTCAAAGTCTCGCCGGTAAACAACCGGCTTATCGCGACCCAGAACAGCCGACAGATCATCCAGACGTTTAGTCCTTTCCAGGTGGAGGATTAGTTCTCGCGCCTTGGCAACCTTCGTATCACCGGGAAGATTTTCGAAATCGATGAACAACTTGAAGCACAGCGTCTTCAACTCATCGAGCGTATAATGACGCGCCAAAAACTGGAGCAAGGAATTGCGATCTTCGGACATAATCTTGTTGTAACGTTACAACAATTGTAGCTCTACCCGCGCTCTGCCCGCAATCTTTCGCCAATATTTTTACATTCCAGCAAACCAAATTGGCCTGGACCTAAAAAGTAGGCCACAATAGGATCGGCATGGCATGAGTAATCGACTGATGAGCCAATGAATGGAGGTAAAAGCAATGGATCACTACCAAATCGGACCCGCCGGCGGCAATGGCGGCATGCCATTTGAGCAATACGACGTACCCGCTGATGCTCACTTGAGCGCAATTCACGTCTATTCCGAGTGGGTTCTCAATGCCTTGCAAATAGAATACATCCGTGGCAACGACGTCGCGGGCAGCATTTCGCCGGTAGGCGGCCTGGGCGGCGAGCATCACGTTTTCTACCTCGACCCCGACGAATATTTGATTGGCATCAGCGGCCGCGCGGGGTGGTACATCGATTCCATTCGCTTCCATACCAACAAACGCGTTTCGCCCACCTACGGCGGCGTGGGCGGCGAGCGGGCCTTTTCCTTCGAGGCCAAAAACGGCTATGAGATCGGCGGATTTTTTGGCCGTTCGGCCTGGTACATCGACGCGCTAGGCGTCACGGTTCGCCCGCTCAGCGAAGTGACGGCTGATGATAAAGCCAAATTTATTGATGAGGATGCCGAGGAGTATCAATCCTGGCTGGAATTGGCCGGGGAAAGCGAGGTCTTACCGGCTTCGGTTGTCGTTCGTCGCCGAGGTCTGATGTCCGGGGAGGCGCTCGAGGAACTGGAGGACACGGCCCTGGCCGAAGCGATTGCCGGGATGAGCACCGTCGCCGAGGAGGGCACAGTCGATGCGGCCGTCTATTCTCAGGTGATTGAGGATGAAGGATCGGGCGGCCCCGTCGCCATTGTATTGGCTGTAGCCTCAGAGATGGGCACTGTGGAATCGGTCGGCGACGACCCGCAGGAAGTCGCCGTCATGGTTACCGATTCAATTGAGACAGATGAGGAAATGGCCTTGCTGGAGGAGGAGGCGGTCGAAAACGCCATTGATCTATTGCTCGAGGAGATGGAGGAAGAAGCCGACGAGGTAGAAGTTACGATCTACTCCGGCATCAGCCAGGACGAGGCCGATAACCAGCTCTATGGTGCGGTGGTAGCCATTGCCACGCGGCTACCGGCAGAATCCCCCCAAACGGGCGCGGCACCGGCCGAAAATAAGAGCAAGAAATACCAACAACCGGGCAAGGATTTACAGTTGATTGAAGGCATTGGCCCCAAGATCGCCGAACTGCTGATGGCCAACGGCATCCATGATTTAGCCGATCTGGCCGACACGCCGGTGGAGCAGATTCGCGAAATGCTGCTGGCCGCCGGGCGCCGCTTCCGGCTGGCCGACCCCGGTTCCTGGCCGGAACAAGCCAGATTGGGAGCATCCGGATTGTGGGATGCCCTGTCCGATCTACAAGCGCGACTTAAGGGCGGGCGCTAAGTCGCCCCACATCAAACCGTAACGGTATTATTCATCGGTCGCGTCGGGCTGGCTAGCCTGTTGTGCTTCCAGCCGGCTCCACTCGCTCCACGAGCCGACGTAGAGCTGCCCCTCTGGAAGTCCGGCATGGACCATAGCCACCAGGTTGACACAGGCCGATACGCCCGAACCGCAGTAGAACACGGCATTCTCGGCGGGCGTATCGCCGAGCAAGGCCAGGAAATCCGCTAACAAGGTCTCTTGCGGCTGCCAAATGCCCTGCGCCGTCCAATTCGTCGCGTACGGTCTGTTGAGGGCGCCAGGAATGTGGCCCGCCAGCGGATCAATCGGCTCAATCTCGCCCCGATACCGTTCCGGCGCGCGTGCGTCAACTAATAAAGGCGCAGCTTCAACATCCTCCCTCCGCACCACCCGTTCCCAGCGTGGGCTGCCGCCGAAAGCGCGCGCCGGCCTCGTCTCCCGCCCTGTAGCCACGGGTAATCCGCCGGCCGACCAAGCCGGCCAGCCGCCATCCAGAACAGCAACCGCTTCATGCCCCATGAAGCGCAACATCCACCATAAGCGGGCGGCGTAATGACCGCTCGTATCATCATAGGCCACCACCTGAATGCCCGGCCCAATCCCATAGCGACCGAAAAGGTGCCTCATTAGCTCAGGTGACGGCAAAGGATGACGGCCGCCCACCCCATTACCGGTGACAGGCGCGGATAGATCTCTCTCCAAATGGGCGTAGACTGCGCCGGGGATGTGGGCCGCCTCATAGTGTCTTTCTCCGGCCGCTTTATCGAACAAATCAAACCGGCAATCGACAATGACCCAGGCCGGATCAGTCAAATGATCGGCAAGCTGATTCACACTAACGATTGTCGTCAGGGGGACATTCATGGTGGATTCGATCATGCGCCTCATGATACCAGCACCCGACCGAAATCGCATCGATTACTCACGAACACCCATCGTGCGATGGAAGCTGCGCGACAACAAAGCAATTACAGACTTTAGCGAAGTGCCAGGTTAGGCGAGTTGCGCATGACGGAAGCAATTGACCAGGTGATCATTTACGATGCCCACCGCTTGCATGTAAGCATAGATGATCGTCGGCCCTACAAAATTGAAGCCTTTGCGCTTCAGATCTTGGCTTAGGGCACGAGACTCGGTCGTTTCAGCGGGTATCTGCCGCAGGCTTTCCCACTCGTTGATGATCGGACGACCATCCACGAAGCTCCAAACGTATTGGTCAAAGCTCCCATAGGCTGCCTGTAATTCCAGGAACCCGCGCGCGTTGCGAATAGCCGAATTGATCTTCAAACGATTGCGGACGATTCCGGGGTTCGCCAGCAGCTCGGCCACCTTGGCCTCATCATAGGCGGCCACCGTCGCGGGATCAAAACGATCAAATGCCCGTCGGTAATTATCGCGCTTGAGCAGGATTGTTCGCCAGCTCAGCCCGGCTTGCGCCCCCTCTAGGACGAGAAACTCGAATAGCAATCTGTCGTCGTGGACGGGCACACCCCATTCTGTATCGTGGTAATCGATGTAGGCCGGATCGCTAACGGACCATGGACAACGGATTGGATCATTCATGGATCAACTCGGTGATAATAACGCTATGAGATCAACATTGCCGCCCTCAGCGACCAGATCGCGGGGAAGCCGATTCTTATGATCGGTCAATGATACATCCGCGCCGTGCTCCAGCAACAAGTGAGCCAGTTCAATACTTCCGTTTTGGGCAGCTGTATGGAGCGGACGGAAACCGCCTTCCTGGATACCATTCGCATCAGCGCCGGCTTCCAGAAGTACCCTGACTATTCCCAGATGCTCCCCGGCGGCGGCGGCGTGGAGCGGCTGGATTGCCATGGCGTTTTGCGACACAGCGTTCACCGCGGCGCCTTTTTCCACAAGATAACGGGCCACTTTCTCGTGGCCGAAAAAACAGGCCAGTTGCAAAGGTGTGTAGCCATCGCGGCTGTAGTCATTGAGGATTAAGTCGCCCCATCGAGCGTGGGCTTTTTCGACCACCTCCTGGCGGCCCAGGGCAGCACCATCCCAAATCTTCGGCTCGATATTGGGGGAATCAAAAAGCATCTCAGCGATGCGCTTGTGGCCGTAATAGACGGCCAGGCGCACGGCCGGCACGCCATCGCGACTAACGGCATTTGCCAACTGCGGAGCTTCCTCCAGAAGTGACCGGACGCGCTCCTGATCGCCTCCGGTCACTGCGGCGATGAAGGCGTTGGCCTGGGTCACGGCCGTCACCGCTTCATCAACCAGGGTCTGAATGGATTGGGCGGCGGCCAGACGCTCGGGCTCAAACAAGGTGGGCACGCCTATCGCGATACCTTCCACTTCGGCCAGGGCGGCAAAGACCAGCCTCAAGAGCCGTCCGGCTTCGCTTGGCGCGTGGCCGAGTTGTGAACGGTTTTTCTCAATTTGCACGGTATGCTGGCGCAGATGGGCATCCATGCGGTGTAAGCGATATTCAAGGGAGTAGGGTTTGCCTTCCCACCACAATGATGGGCCTTCCAACTCGGCGTCGCGAATCGCCGCAAACTCAGCCAGGGCAAAATCATGCAGATTTGCGTGGTAGCGTGATAATTCGTCTCGCCGGCCTGTATTCAGGATAACCTCGAACGCCCCATAAGGGCCGAACAATCGGTCGGTCTCTTCTTTAGGCATGGCGGGCGTGAGTTCCCCGGTGTCGTGCTGTCGCCGCAAGCCATAGTGAACAAGGGCGACAAAAGTGCGTTCGGCCGCCACCATGTGACCATACACATAGCGCAACGACCACTCGCCGGGCGCGGGCGGCTTCTCATATTCTTCCTCCGAGACGCCAAGTATCACCGCTTGCAGATCGCGATAGGCGGCGTGATATTGGGCCAGAGCGTGGTGGGCGCGGGTACGAGGCGCTTCAACCAGGGATCGTTCGGCGGCCATTTGAACAGCCAAGGTGCGCAATTCGTGCATAGCGCCCAACAGAGCGAAACGAACGCCTTCTTGGTGCGCGCCCCACTGATAGGGCTGGCTCAGGTCAACATCATCAAAATCGACCGTTTTCTCCGCTAGTTCAAAGACGGCGTCCGCCAATTCGTTATCGGACATGGTGTCGCTCATTGCCACTCCTCATGCTCGGGAAACGCAACTCATCGCCAACAGAATAGCACAAGTGTTTCACCATCGCAATGAGCGGGCATAGCGGGCACTAAATAAAAAAGACCCCGAAAGGTGCTGATGCTTCCGGGGTCGGGCTGGGCAAACGTTCGGCGAGATGGAGGAGGACACGAAACACAATCTATCAACACACCGCCGAACCGGATGCCTACTCAGAAATCTTGCTACGGTAGCTGATTGAGCGGGCTACTCACCCGACAATTCAGCACTCGACACATTGTTTGGAATTCGATAGCCTGAGGGTATCGGACAACTCAGCGGACGGAGCCAGTTGGTCCATGCTCCCTTGCAGGCGATAGCCAAGGGTAATCAATTGACGGCCAAACTCGGCTAACAAACGGCGGTGAACCCGGCCGACGTTGTGATGATTGCTTCCGGTCAGGTGACTTTCTACCAAATAGCCATCAGCAATTCGATGGGACGCCTCTTTCCGGCGTTGCACATGTACTTCAGCGTCATAACTATTCATATCGTGCTCCAGTTCATCGAGCTAAGTGAGCAAGGCGGTGCAGATAGGGGCCATGAGTGGCTAACGGGCCGATGATGCGTGATCCATCGCCGGCGACAGATAGGAACTGAGTGCCTGCAAGGTCGCGTTCAGGCGATCACTGTCAAGCGTGAAACACTTGGCCCCGTTACAAGGGCGCTTGGTCAGAAAACCGGCGGCCGTCAATTGTTGGAGATGTCGTGACGCTCCGGATTGACTGATATCGAGAAGATTCATAATGTCCTGGGAGCGTAGTTCGCCCTGGTCGGCCACAAGCTTGAGGATATTCAGCCGCGAATCATCAGCCAAGGCATTGAGGCGGACCAATAGTTCGGCCCTGCTCAGCTCCGGCACGACCTCGCCCGCGTCTACCGGCTGGCGCGCACCGAAAATAACCCAGATCAATCCGCGCCCCTCGAATATCTTGGTGTATGGACCCACGTGAGCGGAAGGAACAAAGATAACTTGTGGGGCCGTGTCCAACATCTTCTGCCAGCATTCTTCTTTGATGGGCCGGCCGATGACGTACTCTGTGGCCTCCTGTCGACCCATTGACGCGAGATCAGCCGATTCAAATGCTCGAACTGATTTCTGAAGCATCGGCCGGACGCGTTCCCATTCCACGGCCAGATACTTGTACCACATCGCCCGTAGATGGCCGACGATGAGTTGCTGCATGGCCGGCGGATCGATGAGATAAGTATAGGCCCGTTTCTCGACATCCGGGTCGAATTGATCTTCACCGAAACCACGGCGCAGAAATCCCAGGTAACTATTGACATCGGCCAGGATTTCGTCGTAGTCCTTCCCCGTCCCGTCGTCCCCGACGATTTTGATGTATGCATCCAAAATGCGGTTGCGCAAGCGGAGCGGCGATTCACCAGCCAGATGTTCCAGATAGACCGGGAAACTGGGGTAACCCCCATCCGGGACCGTCGCGTAATGCAAGCCGATCATAACGAGCATGTTCGTCTCGCGCTCTTCCGGAGTCATGATCGAGGCCGTTCGATAAATCCACTCGTCAAATCCGGAGAATTCTTCCGTTCGCGACAGCAGAACCAGCGAATGATGGATGTTATGCGCTGGTTCCAGAGCAACGATCATCTGGGAATTGGCGTCCGGGTAAATTAAATCAGTTACGGGCAGTGGCATGGATAAACCTCACTTATCGCTTATACCCGATTATGCGTTTAACCGGGTAATAATCATATTATACGCATGACAGAATGATTGTCAAGAGGGTAATGCAACTTATGCATTAAGATGCATAATTAAAGCTGTTGCTTTCTCTTGTAGATCACGGGTATGGCGCAAGGCTAATAACCCCCTACCAGAACGGCACAGAGAGCAGGTAGGGGATCACAGCAAATCCAGGGCCTGAAGCAAGGACGGCCCGAGGCAGTTACAGGGCCAGTTTGTTGGCGGCGTCGGCCGCCCGGAGCAATGCCACCGATGCATCCTCATAGTGAATGGCCGCGTGTGCCGAGCGCCGGTGGTGGTCGATAAGCCTCAACGCGCGATCCCATTTACCCCTATCAGGAGGCTCAATCGATAACTCGTCGGCATTCCCCAAGGCCAGATCGATGATCTCGGTAACATCCAAATCCAGGTAGGCCAACCGCTCAGACCTCTCGCCGAGTTGCGCGAACCGGCTTTCGATATCAGATTCGATCAATTGGATGTCGCTCATGAGTAACTCAGCGTCGCGCCGGTATCGAACTTCATTCAATCGGGTCTGTATAGTCTCGAAGTTAGCCGCACGCTGCTGGATAAAGGTCACGTCCTCGGTCAGGCACTTCCAGGGCGCGGCTAGCGCCAGCGCCTGATCGATCAAGGGCGGCAGAGAGGCGCGGAGCTGCTCCATACGTGTTCGGGTGGTCTGGACGTGGGCGGTCCATGCTTCCCATTCATTCTCGAAAGTCAAGGCATTATGCCTGAACTGCACCAGCGCCGCTGGCCGGCGTTGTGCTTCGTCAAATTGCTTCATGATGGCAGCGTATTGGCGGGCAAGCGGGTCGTCGTTAGCCAGGCGCAAGAGTTGTCGCCCCATTTCCCAAGAGCGCTCGGTGCGCTCCTTTATCGTCGTGGCCTCTTTAAGCAGTGCAGCGATCGCATCATCTTGACGGCGCAGCAATGTTTCCGTCTTCGTTCGCAGCTGAGCGGCCCGGCCGGCCGCACCACTGTGGGAATGACTCTCGGTCTCATCCCGCCCAAGGCGCTCCAAGAGGTCCATCAGTTCCCGCTGCAACCCGTGAATGGCCTCGCTCAAGCTCACTCCATCGTCGCGCTCGATAAGGGTGCGGACCTGGACGTCGGCCGTCAGAACGTCTTGAGCGACGGAGATCAATTGAGCCGCCGTAGAGACGTCGGCCCCGGCCGCGTTGAATTCGCGACGACGCCGGTGATCCAAAGCGCTCTCGTTCAACAACTTTGCAGCGCGGCGCAATAATGGACGAACCTGGGGAAGATCGGCGGCCGGATCGGATTTCGTCGCAGCCTGGGCTTGATCAAGCTCACCCATCGCGCGTTGCAATCGGCGATCGAGTGTTGCCCGGTCGCGCTCCAGCGTCGCGGCTCTGGCTTCGGCTTCCGCCAGTACCGTGGCCGCCGACTCCAGCGCCAAAGCCGCCGCATCCACGTCATTCAGCGTGGCATGAGACGAAAAAGCCCGGCTCCCCTCATCCAACAGGCGCTGACACGTTGTTGCGTCTCGAACGAAGTCATCCAGCGCCTCAATGCCTCCCTCCCGCTCCTTGTTAATCGTCCCATCGATAACTGCCAGTCGCCGGCTCATTTCCCGTCGTTCGTCGTCCAGTCGCTCGGGGACCGAGGCCAATGAATCAACCTGGGCTTGCAGCTGATCGACGCGACTATGGGCAGCCTTAAGCCAGCGTTTCATTTGTCCCAGCAAGCGAGCATCAGCCACGATGGCGCCAATGTGCTCAGGAGCCATAACGAAGTGCTGCGCGGGCAAGAGATAACCGAATACCGTTGGAATGCGCAGGGAACTGAGCAGACCATCCAGCGCGACGATGTCTTCTTTTATCGTCTCCAGTTGAGCCGCGCTCCGAACGGCGATGGAACGATAAGCATCGGAACGCGCGCGCGTATAAGGGACAAGCAACCGCTCAAGGCGAAGCATATTGCGCTCCAAAGCCGTCGTCTCGTTAGCTAATCGATCGCGCTCCAACCGGTTGGCGCGCGAAAGCCGCTCCAGATAGGCCGGTATAAACACCACCAGCACCAGCAGGATGATTAGAATGAGCAAGACGGCAATGGCCAGCGATTCCACTATCAGAACCCCTACAGTAACGATGCTCTACCGCATTATATAACGAAAAGCCTGTCGGGATGGGAAATATTCCGACAGGCCAGTCAATTACCAGATGATTGTCGCTATTAGATCATGCCGCCAAAGTCATTGGCGACCTTCGTAATCGAGTCATCAATCGCCCGTTGAACCATTTCGGCCTCGCGGATGTCGTCAAGTTTGCTCTCCGAAAAGTATGCGGCGGCGGCGTCAACAGCATCGACCGGCACGACGTAAACTCTGATCGCTCCTCCAGCGTGCTCTAGTGTTGATCGTACAGGTGTCACCTCATATTCATCACAGGTAACGACAACGGCCGCTTTGCCCAGTTCAAGCTCCATTCCAAGCGCATTACACTCGGCCTCATTCAGGTGCAAGGATTTGGCGAAGAACGCACCAGTCGCCCCGCCCAACAGGCCGCCGGCCGCTGCGCCGCCTACCAAACCCACTCCGCCGGTCAACACACCAGTAATGATTCCCACTAGCGCCCCCACCTTCGCGCCACGACCCATCTGATGACCGATAACGGATTTCACCTCGCCGCCCTCTTTATAGAGCAAGCCTATGGCCCCAAGTTTGATATCATCGCTGGCTTTATCCCATTTCTTCATGTGCTCGATGGCGGTTTCAGCCGCCGCTCGATCCTCAAAAACCGCGACGACGACATGCTCATTCTTATCCATGTTATTATTCCTTCTCCGATTCACGAATGTAGCATATCTACTATGCGACGTCAGCTCGTTACGTGCGTGCCGAGTTTTAAATCTGGTACCCGCCCGTTGGACGGGTCGTGGCACCGATCAAGTGCCTTGTGCTATGACCCTTCTCCACGAAGTTGAAAATTCCTGGGGTTGCTCCAGACTTTGTAGATGGCTCCCGCCAGTTCGGCCGCTTTTTGAGTACCAATCAGGACGAGCCGGCCGTCCCTCAATGTGATCTCGACGCCGGTCTCGCCACTCACGTTATAGGCGACTCGCCCGTTCCACCCACGGATGCCCCAGCCCCCGAACTCGCCCAACGGCCGATAGACGCGCGGCTCCACGCGCGTGATCTGATTGATAGCGATGCGCCGGTTCACGAAGGGCCGGTAGCGCACAATGACGGCTTCGGGCACCACCTCGACCACCATATGCAGCCAAAGAAAGAAGACCGGAAACCCCACGCCGAAGATGAGCCAGATCAGCACCACCAATAGATCCGAGCCGGGCTTATTGCCGACGGGCACGCCGCGCACGATCTGTGAGAAGAAGATCCACCACTGCAAGGCCGATAGGCCAAAGACAAGAACCATCACCCACCACACATCGCGCCAACGCTGAACTTCTCGAAAGACGTAGTGTCCGCTCATGCCGTCTTGACCTCACCGATGCTCAACTCCGGTCGTACGGCGTACCAGGCCCGCATGACTGCATCACCTAATCCATCAGGGTCTTTAGAGCCGATCAGGAATTGGCCGCCGTCATCCATAGTCAATTCGACGCCTTTGTCCGACGTCACGGTGTGGGCGGTGCGACTGCCGTCGGTGGCCCCAAAAATACGGTTATTATAGTCGCCGTGGATGTTGTCATTGCGCATCTGGACGGCCGCTACGTGGCCGAAAGACAACTCTTTATGACTCGACATTCCATTATTAACAACCACTCTGTCGGGATAGACCTCGGTCACCATGGTCATGCGGCCATAGGCCAGGGGCAGCAGGATGCCGAATGGGAGACCAATCGCCAACGACAGCCAGTCGGGCATGTCCAGCGCTCCTAGAGGCCTTCCCATAACGGCCACCCAGGCGACGAGCCCCCACCCAAACAATGTGCCGACCACTACCAGCAGGACGAAGGGCGGCAGTTCACGATAGGGCTGCACTTCACGGTAGAGGGGAGCGGTTGAGTCCATAGGTAAAATCATAGCGGATTGAGATCGGGTTGGCTAGTAGGTGGAGGTTTTAATCGGTAATTATCTTTGGTTATTCTAAGAGATTTGCCGGGCATTTCGTCCAATGGCCCGCAGCGGGATTAAACCGGCCAGAAGCGGCCGCCGGTAAACGAAATGAAATCCACCCCATAGCAACGTCATCAACAAGCTGACGCCGCCCATGACCGCCATGACCGATTGCATTGGCAGGCCAGCGGTATCAAGCATATAGCCACCGGCCAAGGTCGAGACGGACTGGGTCAGCGTTAGCGCGGCAAATTCAAAGGCGAAAACACGGCCGCGATATTTATCGGGCACGATTGTTTGCAGCAGGGCGGCCGAGAAAACCCACAACGTTCCCGTGCCCAGCGTGCGCATGATCGTTGCCAGCAAGAGCGTCCCCAGGCCGTCAACCAGCGCCAACCAAGTGGTCCCTACGGTCATAATGACAAAACCCAGACTGACGCCGAGCATCAAACGTCGCGGCGAATCCCCCAACCGGCGACGCATGAGCAGCGGGCCTATCCCGGTGCCCAGACCACTTACAACGTATATCAGCCCCAACGTGGCCGTGCCGGGATCGGCCACACCGAAACGGCTGGAGCCCGATAGGGGGAACAAATCGTTAGCATACGTGATTTCCAGCACGTTGATGGCTCCCCAAACGAGCGAGCCGGCCGCCTTGGCCAACGCAATGCCCAGAATAAAGGGTTCACGCCACAGATAGCGAAAGCCGTCGAGGAAATCAAAACGGCCCGCGGCCTGGACACTGGGAGAAGCGGAATCGGTCGCCGCTCCATCGGCCGTTGCCCGATCAGGCAAGACAATGCGGCCAATAAAGAAAGCCGACAATAGAAAAGAAAATGAATCGGCCACGAATGCCGCTTCCGCGCCGAAAAAAGCCGCCACGATCCCGCCCAGGAAAGCGCCCAAAGCCAACATCGTGCTCCACGTCAGGCTGTCGAGCGCGTTGGCCGCAACCAGTTCGCCGGGCCGGACGACGTTGGCCACCACGGCCCCCCGCGCGGGCGTGAACAGCGAGCTCAAGCTGAACTGGACAGCCGTCAGGATGTAGAAATACCAGATGTCGCCGGGGTCTCGCACCCACAGGAAGCCCAGCACCGTCACGGCACGCAAGACATCAGATACGATCATGATGTGTTTGCGGTTGAAGCGATCGGCCAAGATCCCGGCAAAAGGGCTGAAGACAAACAGGGGCAAGAATCGGGCCAAAAACAGATAGCTGAGCGCGACCCCGCTATCGGTCAGGCGCGTGATGAGTTCGGCCGCGGCGATGACGTTGAACCAGTCACCGAATTGGGAAACGATGCTGCCGAACCACAAAAATTTAAAATTGGGATTGCGGCGCAGAAGGTCGAGGTATTCTTTCATTCGCTACAAATTCTGACCCAAAGCCTCTAGCAGGCAACTTCAAACCAGATTATGCGCAGGCCCGCGCATATCTCGCTACCGCCACAGAGAGACAGCGAGGCCTGTAATCGCGCCCCCGATGATCAGCCACGTCGTGTTCACTTTAAGACGGATCAATAGCACGGCGGCCAGGGCCGCCAGCAGCGCAGTAGGAAGATCGATAATGGCTTGCCGCGCCAAATCGATTGTCACTGCGGCCATCAGGCCCAAAGAAGAAGCTACGACGCCATCCAGCAACGCCGCCAGCCACGGCGACTGCCGCAATCGAGGAATGAATGGATTCGTCACCGCTACGAAGACAAAACCGGGTAAAAAGATGCCCACTGTGGCGACGATTGCACCTGGCACGCCGGCCACCAGATAGCCAATAAATGTCGCTGTGGTGAAGACCGGCCCCGGCGTGAACTGGCCGATGGCTACAGCGTCAAGAAGCTGCCGGCTGCTGATCCAGCCTAGCCGCTCCACAAACTCCGTTTGCAGGAAAGCCACCAGCACATATCCGCTGCCGTATAGCACCGAGCCTATCTTCAGGAAAGTCAGAAAGAGCGTCGAGAGAGCAACGGGCGTGGGTTCCTGAATAAAATGCCGCAGCGCTATCCAGCCGGGCATTATGGCCCATAGTTTCGTTTCGCCGCGAGCTGCCCCCACCAGGCGGTGGACGTTGCGCCACAGCATCACCAGCAGCCCGCCACCGAACAACAACACCAATTCGTTTATATTCAGGAAATAGAGGCCGAACACGGCCACTGCTACGACACCCGGCAGCCACGACCGAACCGCCGTTCGCGTTAGTCCCCACACGGCTTGCAAGATGATCGCAATAACGACCGGTTGGATGCCGTATAGCAGCCATTGAGCGGCCGGCATCGTTTCATATCGGACGTAGAGCGCGGCAATAGCCAGCACGATTAGGAACGCGGGTAATATGAAGGCCGACCCGGCGGCGACAAGCCCCCACCGCCCGGCCCGGATGTAACCCAGATGCATGGTCATCTCGGTCGAGTTTGGGCCGGGTATTAAGTTGGTAGTCGCCATGAGATCCAGGAACTCTTCGTCGGTTACCCAGCCGCGCCGCGTCACAACTTCGTCACGAAACATGGCGATGTGGGCCGCCGGACCGCCGAAGGCAGTTAGACCCAGTCGCAAAAATAGCCGGGTAACTTCAAGAACAGACCCGGTTTTTATAGCCATTTCGTTTGCCGCTCAATGCCGGATGTAGCCAACTGTGGCACAAATGGGCAGTCGCGGGTCAATCCATCTTGGCGCGAAATCGTTTGCCGTATTCGACAGGCCGCAAATCGCGCAATGCTCGGTCGAGCAATTGCAATTCGCTGCGACGCGCCATCAGGAGCACGAGTGACTGGGCCAACTCCTGGGGCAATTCGCCCTCCAGATCGTTGGGATCGATGCCTATCTCGAACGCCATGGATTCTATTTCGTCGGACGTCATATTCTCGACAATAAAGTCGCGCACACCCGCGGTGGCATCGCGCGCGCCGTCAGCCAAGGGGTCAAGTTCGTCTAGTTCAGTCATGCTATCATTATAAGAAAGGGTTATGATACCTACAACCCCGAAGGAGTCATTTGTACCCCAAATTGTGCCTGCCCACGTCTCTCGTTAAAGGTGGTTCGAATTGTATCCGCATTGTGTCTTGGACCTGTATACAAGATACAAGCCCGCCATCCTTTTCGTCGTACCCTTTGGAACATCACTCGATTAGCGACCGCGTAATACGGTCTTTCTGCGGAGGTATATCATGGCTTGGAAAGTAAGCGGCAAAACCGATCTCGACCTCACAAAAGACGCTCGAGAATGGGATGGAGACGAGGCACGCGACGCCATCTTCAAGTGGGCCGGCTGGCCCGACAAGCCCGACCCGGCTAAGGCGCGCCAGGCGTTTTTTGCCTACGACGATGCTGAGGATGAGGAGAAGGAGAGTTATAAATTGCCCTTCGCCACGGTGACTGGCGGTGAATTGAAAGCTGTGCCCCACGCCATCCACGCCGTCGCCGCGGTGTTAGAAGGCAGCCGTGGCGGCGTTGACTTGCCCAAAACCGTCATTGCCGACGTGCGCGACAAGGTGGAGAAGTACTACAAGAAGATGGACGAAGATGTACCCTGGTAAAGCGGGGTAGTGCTTAGGCGGATGAAACGGATACATATGTATCCGTTTCATCCTTGTCCTATCTTTGCTGAATTGCCCGCCCTAGTGCATTCCCCCACTCATCGATTCCTGCACCTTTTCCATCACGGTATCGAGGTTGAAGGCCGCCGGCTTCTGTCGCGGCGGAAAGTCGATAAATGATTGAATCTGCTGCGCCGTTAGCGCCTGAGCCGCGTATACGGCCGGCACGTGATCGAGCACCCAGTCCCAGTAAATAGTGGCGCTTTCGTCGGCCCTCTCAAATGGGTCGCGGCGCAGATTAAAGATCTTGGGTACGCGCAACTCCACAAATGGCTCGGCCCAGACCATCATCCCCTTGGCTCGCTGCTCCAAGAAGACCAACTTCCAGTCTTGGATACGAATAGCCACAATTTGGCCGTCGTCGTTGCTGTAGAAGAAGAACTTGCGCGGCGACTCGTCGGTCTCGCCTTTGAGGTAAGGCAAGGTGTTGTAACCGTCGATGTGAACGCGGAAATGCTTATCGCCCGCCTGATAGCCCGCCTCCAGCTTGTCCACGATGTCGGGCTCCCCGGCCGCGGCCAGCAATGTCGGCAGCCACTCCTGATGAGTCATGATGCCGTTGCGCACGCCGCCCGCCTCGAACACGCCCGGCCAGCGGGCAAAGCACGGCACCCGATAGGCCCCTTCCCAGTTGGAGTTTTTCTCGCTGCGCCAGGGGGTAATGCCTGCGTCGGGCCACGTGTTGTAATGCGGTCCGTTGTCGGTCGAATATTGCACAATGGTGTCCCCGGCGATGTCAAGCTCGTCAAGCAGATCGAGCAGTTTGCCCACAGCCCGGTCATGCAGCACCATCGCGTCGGCATAGAAACCCTGACCGCTGATGCCCTCGGCTTCCTTGGGTATACGAGTGCGGAAATGCATGTGGGTCGAGTTCCACCAGACGAAGAACGGCACGCCGTCAGCATGGGCCTGACGGATGAACTCGATGGTGCGACCGGTTACATCGTCGTCGATGGTCTCCATCCGCTTTTTGGTCAGCGGACCGGTGTCCTCTATCGTCTGCTTGCCGACGCGGCCGAAGCGCGGATCCTCAGTGGCATCGTCCTCATCGCTGGCCTTCGTATGCAGCACACCACGCGGGCCAAAACGCTGGCGAAAGATGGGGTCCTTGGGATAGTCGGGGTGTTCCGGCTCTTCCTCTGCGTTCAGGTGATAGAGGTTGCCGTAGAATTCATCGAAGCCGTGGACGGTGGGCAAATACTCGTTGCGGTCGCCTAAATGGTTCTTGCCAAATTGGCCGGTACGATAACCCTGGGGCTTCAGCAGGTCGGCGATAGTCGGGTCTTCGTCCTGCAAGCCCAGGTCAGAGCCGGGAATACCGACCTTGGTCAACCCGGTGCGGATAGGATTCTGGCCCGTGATAAAAGCCGACCGGCCGGCGGTGCAACTCTGCTGGCCATAATAGTCGGTAAAGTCTAGTCCCTCCTTCGCCAGCCGGTCGATGTTCGGTGTGCGATAGCCCATTGTCCCCTGATTGTGACAACTGAGGTTGTACCAACCGATGTCGTCGCCCCAGAGGATGAGGATGTTGGGTTTTTTGTCGGGCATACTGGGATCTCCTTCAAGACTTCATATTTCGATTGACCGCCGACCGCGATTGCGGCGACGGCAGGCGCTGCGCGCCGGGGATAGGGGCTGGCCGGCCGTGACACAACTTGAACTTGCGACCGCTACCGCACGGACAAGGTTCGTTGCGGCTTGCTCCGGCGAAGGCCTGCTTCATAATGAGCATCACCTCTCGCGGGTCGCGGTCGCGCTGGATCAGCCCGGCCATGATCTTCATCGGAAAATCAACGTGGTGGAAAAACGCCTTGAACCCGGCGCACAGGTAGTTGAGGCCCGGCTCGCCATCAGGCGTCATCAGAAAGCGATTCTTGGGGCATTCGCCGTGGCAGGCGAAGCGCACGTCACAGGTGCGGCAGTAGGCAGGTAACGTATCCAACTTATCGCGGCCGAATTTGACCTGCCGCTCGGAAGCGACCAGCTCAATCATGTGGGACTTGTCGATATTGCCCAGCAGATAGTCCGGCTCGACGAAGTGGTCGCAAGTATAGATGTCGCCGTTGTGCTCAATAGCCAGGCCCGTGCCACAAGTCTCGTTGAACACGCACATGCCCGACGAGGCCATACCCATCCAGTTACGCAGCGAAGCTTCGAAGGTCTGCACGAAGATGCGGCCCACATCGCGTGACACCCACTCGTCGAAGATGACGCTCAAAAAGCGGCCGAATTGTTCCGCCCCCACCGAGCGATCTGAGACGGCCGTGCCGCGCTGGTAAAGCGTTAGCCCGTCGTCATTGATTCGTTCGACCACGGGGATAAATTGCATCCAGTCGGTACCGGCCTCATCGCGCAGAAAGCGATAGACCTCCAGCGGGTAATCGCCGTTGACATGATTGACGGTGGTCAGCAGATTGTACTCGACGCCATGAGCTTGCAGGTGCCGCAAGCCACGCATTACCCTGTCGAATGTGGGCCGGCCACCCTTGTCCACCCGGTAAACATCATGGAGTTCGCGCGGTCCGTCCAGGCTTAAACCGATGAGGAAGTTGTGCTCCTTGAAGAAGCTTGCCCACTCATCATCGATCAGCGTGCCGTTGGTCTGCATGGTGTGCAGGAAGGTCATGCCCGGCCGGCGGTACTTCTCGGCCAGGGCCATGGCCCGCCGATAGAAGTCCAGCCCCATCAACGTCGGCTCGCCGCCCTGCCAGGCAATGGTTACCTGATCAACCGTGTGGGACTCGATAAGCTGACGGATGTAGTTATCCAGCATCTCGTCGCTCATGCGGAAGGCGCTGCCTGGGTAGAAGGCCTCCTTATCGAGGAAAAAGCAGTAGGCGCAATCGAGGTTGCAGGCTGCGCCGGTGGGCTTGGCCAGCAGATGGAAGGCTGGCGGGGCGTTGGAAGGACGCGCGAGAGAAACCGGCCCCAAGACTGGTATGGCTTCGACTTGAATCATGGGGACTCCCGGGAGTCAAACACAGACCTGAAAGGTAGGCTATAAAGATACCGTCAGTCTGAATGTGGCGACGACTACTTGACGGGGCGTTCCAAACCCCTCTTCACTGTATAAAAGTTAGAAATTGGGCAGAAGACACAGGATTCGAGGCTAAGCTCGAAACCATAAGATTGACTTTACCAAATGACTGATGCGTCGTCAAGACAGCTAAATAGACAGGTAGGGTTTTTCAGTGGTCGAGGTATAGCGCCGGATTCTTATCCGACGGCCGAGAACGAGCAGGGTTGCGGATTCGGTTAAGAAACAGGCGCTACGGAGAGCGATCAATTACTGAAAAACCATGAATAAACAAGCCATTTGTGGCGTTCGGGCAATCAAATGTATCTTATTAACGACTACTTTCAGATCGATAGACTCGCCCCTGCCATGCTCAGCAAAGCTTGACAATTCATTTATTTGATGTTAAACTATTAGATATCAAATCTAATGAGGTGAGAGTTAATATGCAATTACATGGGCTTCACCACGTAACGGCCGTAACGGGTGACGCGCCCGGTAACCTGGCCTTCTACACCGGCGTACTCGGCCTGCGACTGGTCAAAAAGACAGTCAATCAGGACGATGTGTCTGCCTACCATCTCTTCTACGCCGACAAACTCGGTAGTCCCGGCACGGATATGACCTTCTTCGACTGGCCGCGCACCGGACCCGACCGGCGCGGCACCGACAGCATCATAGCCACTCACTTCCGGGTGAACGGCGACGCGGCATTGGAGTACTGGGTTGCTCGGCTGGGCGAGGCCGGTGTATCGCACGGGCCAATCGAAACGCTTAGCGGCCGCGCTACACTTCGCTTCGAAGACCCCGAAGGACAACGACTGGCGCTGGTCGACGACGGCGGTGAGTCTTTCCACGGCGAGGTATGGACAGGGTCAGGCGTGCCGTCGACCTTCGCTCTGCGCGGCTTCCACGCCGTTACCCTGAATGTGCCGCGTCTTGACCGCGTGGAGCCGATCTTCACCGATTTACTGGGGTTCACAGCCACCGACCGGCGGCCAAACCCAGACAACCCGGTCGAAGAGCTAACCGTCTACACCATGAATGGCGGCGGGCCAGGGCGCGAGGTTCACGTCATCGCCCAACCCAACGCGCCGCGAGCCTGGCTCGGTCACGGCGGTGTTCACCACGTCGCCTTCCGCCTGCGCGATGACGCCGAGCAGCAAGCGTGGCAGTCCCGTCTGAACGAAGTAGGGCTGCCCAACTCGGGTATCATCGATCGCTTTTATTTCAAGTCACTCTATTTTCGCATCAGCAATGGCATCCTGTTCGAGCTGGCGACCGACGGTCCCGGCTTTGGCGCGGACGAAGACATCGACCGGTTGGGCGAGCGGCTGGCGTTGCCGCCATTTCTGGAGGGGCGGCGGGCGACGATTGAGGCGGGGTTGCGGCCGTTGGATTAGATATCGCTACGGCAAAATGGGTAAGCTGGACAACGTGGAATCTTGACACTCAATGAAAAGCTACACCAAAGTCGATTTGATGATACTATGCCCAATTCATGGTAAATTTTTCGAATTAGTAACGAACAACTCAGCAGGATGGAGAAAACCGGAATGAAATGGAGTACGTCACTGGAGAAGGTGATAGTCGGTTGTCTCCTCATGGCGTTTCTAGCGTCGTGCCAAAACAATGAACCGGAAACATCTGTGGCCCAACTGACCGCAGTTCCGGAACCACAAGCAACCATGGCGCATACGGCAACAGCTACGACCGTTCCCCCCACCCCATCGCCAACCAATACCTCCCAGCCCACACCTTCGCCCACTGCAACCCAGGAAGCAACCGTAACGCCAACCCCCGAACCCATGTTTACCGAACTGTTCATCATCCGAAAGGCCAACGATAATCTAAAAAATCCCGGCGGAATCGCCACAGATAGCCAGGACAACCTGTATGTTTGGGATGCCGGCAATAGTCGCCTGCTCAAGTACAACAGTGATGGTGAATTACTGCAAAGCTGGGAAAGCCAGGGTAGCGGCGAAGGTGAATTCAATTCTCTGGGCTTTGGCGGCATTGCCATTGATAACAGCGACAACTTGTTTGTGGTCGACAATGGCAATCATCGTATTCAAAAGTTCGACAGCGCGGGCAGCTTTGTCACCCAATGGGGCAGCCGAGGAATGGACGACGGGCAATTCCAGCGGGCCATCGGCATTGCCGTAGACGATGATGGCCTTGTATATGTCACTGATGACGCCCGTCCGGAAATTCAGGTTTTCGACAGCGATGGAAACTTCATCCGCAAATGGGGCAGCCGCGGTAGTGGCGACGGGGAATTCCAACATCCCACAGGCATTGCGGTAGACGCCGATGGCAATGTTTACGTGGCCGACTATGAAAACAAGCGGGTGCAGAAGTTCGACAGCAGGGGGAACTTTTTGCTAAGCTGGGGGATGACGGTCGATTCCGGGGGCACGCCGGAGGGGATTGGCGTGGACAATGACGGCCGTCTCTATATTACTGATTACGACCGCGGCCGTGTGGAAATCTACACCGCCGATGGTGGGTTTATAACGGCGTGGAGAGGAGGACCCAGCGTCCGTTTCAATCGCCCAGTGGCAGTTGACTTCGACTCCGCCGGCAACGTGTATGTGAGCAATCAAGCGAGCAACTCTGTCCAAAAGTTTGCCCTTCCCCCATTACCCTGAGGAACAACAGAAAGATCTCAGAGGGGCGTGCAGCAAGCGACACGCGCCTCTTATAGTGGATTCTCTGAACAGAAAAAAGGCCTTTTGGCAATGACCTACTCTCCCAGGAAGTTGCCCTCCAAGTACCATCGGCGCTGTCGAGCTTAACTGCCGGGTTCGGGATGGGACCGGGTGTGACCTCGACGCTCAAATCACCAAAAGACCTTTCTAACAAACAAAGGTTTTATTCTGTTGGTAAGCTCAAAGAGCTTGTCCGTCAAGACTGAAATGATGAAGACACTGGGCTACGTCGTCGAACCTCGCGGTTCGCTTCCGAGCCAAAATGCCGAATTCTCCGCACCATATGTATCGTAAGCCCTCGACCATTAGTACGGCTTGGCTGAACATATTACTATGCGTACACCTGCCGCCTATCAAACTAGTAGTCTTCTAGCGGTCTTACTCCATACGGATGAGGGATCTAATCTTGAGACGAGTTTCCCACTTAGATGCTTTCAGCGGTTATCTCTGCCAGACGTAGCTACCCAGCAATGCCCCTGGCGGAACAACTGGCACACTAGAGGTCTGTCCATCCCGGTCCTCTCGTACTAGGGACAGCTTCTCTCAAATCCCTTGCGCCCACAGCGGATAGAGACCGACCTGTCTCACGACGGTCTGAACCCAGCTCACGTACCACTTTAATGGGCGAACAGCCCAACCCTTGGGACCTTATCCAGCCCCAGGATGTGATGAGCCGACATCGAGGTGGCGAACCTGGTCGTCGATATGAACTCTTGGACCAGACTACCCTGTTATCCCCGGAGTAGCTTTTATCCGGTAAGCCACGGCCCTTCCACTCGGAACCGTGGGATCACTAAGCCCTACTTTCGTACCTGCGCGACTTGTTGGTCTTGCAGTCAAGCTCCCTTGTGCCTTTACACTCAACGGCTGGTTTCCATTCAGCCTGAGGGAACCTTTGGGCGCCTCTGTTACTCTTTAGGAGGCGACCGCCCCAGTCAAACTACCCACCAGCCACTGTCCCCATGCCGGATAACGGCGACAGGTTAGAGCCAAGAATAAACCAGGGTGGTATTTCAACGGTGGCTCCACCGAGACTGGCGTCCCAGCTTCAAAGCCTCCCACCTATACTACACAAGTTTAGCCCTAACTCAATGGCAAGTTATAGTAAAGCTTCACGGGGTCTTTTTGTCCCGCTGCGGGTCACGTGTATCTTCACACGTCCTTCAATGTTCGCCGAGTCCCTCGTTGAGACAGTGCTCCTCTCATTACGCCATTCGTGCGGGTCGGAACTTACCCGACAAGGAATTTCGCTACCTTAGGACCGTTATAGTTACGGCCGCCGTTCACTGGGGCTTCGGCTCAAAGCTTCGGGTTACCCCTAACCTCTCCCCTTAACCTTCCAGCACTGGGCAGGCGTCAGCCCCTATACTTCGTCTTTCGACTTAGCAGAGACCTGTGTTTTTGTTAAACAGTTGGAAGAGCCATTTCACTGCGGCCTCCAGCAGCTCTGCATAGCTCACCGCCAGAGGCCCCCCTTATTGCGAACGTACGGGGGAAATTTGCCTAATTCCTTAACGAAGGTTCTCTCGCTCCCCTTGGTATACTCTACCCACCTACCAGTGTCGGTTTGCGGTACGGTCACTTAAATTTCAACGCTTAGAAGCTTTTCTTGGCGGCATGGCTCAATCACTTGTGGCTCTAGGCACCGCCATCACGCTTCGGATTCGGGGTGCGGATTTTCCTACACCCTTCAACATCCTAGACGTTTGGCACCTCAATCCAATAAGAGGCTGACCTACCACGCCGCGTCCCTTCATCGCTCCATCTAAGTGGTTCCGGAATATTAACCGGATGTCCATCACCTACGTCTTTCGACCTCGGCTAAGGACCGACTAACCCGACGCGGACTGACCTTCCGTCGGAAACCTTAGGTTTACGGGGAACATGGTTCTCACATGTTTTGCGCTACTCATGCCAGCATTCTCACTTGTGAAGGCCGCAGCAGTCCTTTCGGTCTACCTTGTATCTCCTTCACAACGCTCTCCTACCATAGCATCACAAGGATGCTATCCGTAGCTTCGGTGGTGTGTTTGAGCCCCGTTAAATTTTCCGCGCAAGAGCGTTTGACCAGTGAGCTGTTACGCACTCTTTAAAGGGTGGCTGCTTCTAAGCCAACCTCCTGGCTGTCTAAACACTCTCACATCGTTTCCCACTTAACACACACTTGGGGACCTTAGCTGACGGTCTGGGCTGTTTCCCTTTCGACTGTGAAACTCATCTCACACAGTCCGACTGCCGTACTTGGAGTATAGGTATTCGGAGTTTGATTGAGGTTGGTAAGCTTGCGCCCCCTAGCTCATTCAGTGCTCTACCCCCTATACTAAACATACGACGCTAGCCCTAAAGCTATTTCGGAGAGAACAAGCTATATCCAAGTTCGTTTGGCATTTCACCCCTACCCACAGGTCATCCCCTAATTTTGCAATATTAGTGAGTTCGGTCCTCCACGAGACATTACTCCCGCTTCAACCTGCCCATGGGTAGCTCACTTGGTTTCGTGTCTAATCCCAGCGACTCAACGCCCTATTAAGACTCGCTTTCGCTACGGCTCCGCCTGTATCTGGCTTAACCTTGCCACTGAAATTAACTCGCTGGCTCATTCTCCAAGAGGCACGCCGTCACACGTTGACGATCCGAGGATCGCCCATAGTGCTCCGACTGTCTGTAGGCACACGGTTTCAGGTTCTATTTCACTCCCCTAGCCGGGGGTCTTTTCACCTTTCCCTCACGGTACTAGTTCACTATCGGTCGTCAAATGTATTTAGCCTTGGGAGGTGGACCTCCCAGATTCCGACAGGGTTAGCGTGCCCCGCCGTACTCAGGTACTTGTCGAGAGTCCGTCCAGTTTCGCCTACGGGGCTGTCACCCTCTATGGCTCAACTTTCCAGAAGATTTTGCTACCAGACAGATTTGTCACTCTCATACGACAAGCCCTACAACCCCACGAGCATATAGCTGTGGTTTGGGCTGCTCCCATTTCGCTCGCCACTACTCTGGGAATCATTTCTTTTCCTGAGGGTACTAAGATGTTTCAGTTCTCCTCGTTCCCTCTGCTACCCTATTTTATTCAGATAGCAGTACCAGGGCATTAACCCCTGGTGGGTTTCCCCATTCGGAAATCCTCGGATATAGCGTTCGCATACAACTCCCCGAGGCTTATCGCAGTATACCACGTCCTTCATCGGCATTTGACGCCAAGGCATCCACCGTGCGCCCTTAGTAGCTTACACATATGATACGGAGAATTCGATATTCTCGCTCGTACTTACATTGAATGCACGCTGTCGTGCATACACGTATCCCATGTGTCTTTCATCATATTCAGTTTTGAAGGTACCGGCCCGCAGCAATTGCTTGTTGCCTGCCGTTTCCAGCGAATCGCTGGTCTTCCAGCGTCAACCGCTGGTCGCCAAGTCGCTCGTTTCCGAGCGGCCCGCCGGCCAATTGTCAACGATAACAATTTAACGATCTGAATGAAGGGACTAAAAAAGCCGGCCCATTGCCGGCTCCCGGAGGATACCCACAATATGGCGCTGCCGCTTATCTAGTTGTTACCACCTTCACTATGTGTTGCAAACGCTTTTTCCTCGACTACCCGCACGCGGCCGGGCGTTTGACCCAGTTATGGAGATGAGGAGGCTCGAACTCCTGACCTCCGCCGTGCAAAGGCGGCGCTCTCCCAACTGAGCTACATCCCCGACTAGGTGGGCCTGGTTGGACTCGAACCAACGACCTCTCCCTTATCAGAGGAACGCTCTAACCGGCTGAGCTACAGGCCCGATCTGGGCGCTGAATGGGAATCAGCCGGTCGTTGCCGGGTGATCCTGCGTCGCTTGTTAATGCCTTAACCGCTGAATAGTGACAGAAACAGTTAGCTTCGTGGGCACGTTCGCTTGCGCGAACGATTGACCTGGAGCGCACTTTCGTGAAAGTGCTTGGTCTGTCTCGCGACAGAACCGGGGCTCCATAAAAGGAGGTGATCCAGCCGCACCTTCCGGTACGGCTACCTTGTTACGACTTCGTCCCAGTTACCGACCCCGCCTTGGGCGGCTGCCTCCCTTGCGGGTTAGCTCACCGACTTCAGGCGTTGCCAACTTCCATGACGTGACGGGCGGTGTGTACAATCCCCGGGAACGTATTCACCGCACTATAGCTGACGCGCGGTTACTAGCAACTCCGACTTCATGCAGGCGAGTTGCAGCCTGCAATCCGAACTGAGACCGGCTTTATAGGATTGGCTCCGTCTCGCGACTTGGCTACCCATTGTACCGGCCATTGTAGCGTGTGTGTAGCCCAGGATATAAAGGCCATGCTGACTTGACGTCATCCTCACCTTCCTCCCGCTTATCACGGGCAGTCTCGTTAGACACGTATAACTAACGACGAGGGTTGCGCTCGTTACAGGACTTAACCTGACATCTCACGACACGAGCTGACGACAGCCATGCGAGCACCTGTGTCGGCTCCCGAAGGGTCGTTCCGCTTTCGCTTCACTACCACCGACATGTCAAACCCTGGTAAGGTTCTTCGTGTAGCCTCGAATTAAACCACGCTCCGCTGCTTGTGCGGGGACCCGTCAATTCCTTTGAGTTTTAGCCTTGCGGCCGTAGTCCCCAGGCGGTCAACTTAACGCGTTAGCTGCAGCACAGAAGGGGCAATAACCTCCTACGCCTAGTTGACATCGTTTACGGCCAGGAATACCGGGGTTTCTAATCCTGTTCTCTCCCTGGCTTTCGCATCTCAGTGTCAGGAATGGGCCAGAGAGCGCTTTCGCCACTGGTGTTCCTCCCGATATCTACGCATTTCACCGCTACACCGGGAATTCCGCTCTCCTCTACCACCCTCTAGTCTACTAGTTTCGAACGACCTCTCCCAGTTGAGCCAGGAGCTTTCACGTCCGACTTAGCAAACCACCTACATGCGCTTTACGCCCAGTAAATCCGGATAACGCTTGGCCCCTACGTATTACCGCGGCTGCTGGCACGTAGTTAGCCGGGCCTTATTCTGGGGGTACTGTCCTTTCTCATCCCCCCAAAAAGGAGTTTACGACCCGAAGGCCTTCGTCCTCCACGCGGTGTTGCTGGATCAGGCTTGCGCCCATTGTCCAATATTCCTAGCTGCTGCTACCCGTAGGTATCTGGTCCGTGTGTCAGTACCAGTGTGGGGGGTCACGCTCTCACGCCCCCTACCCGTCTTTGCCTTGGTAAGCCATTACCTTACCAACTAGCTGATGGGACGCAGGCTCCTCCCGGAGCGCCTGAACTTTAGTCATCGCTTTCCAAACACGAAGACATCTGGGGTATTAGCTATCGTTTCCAATAGTTATTCCCCACTCCGGGGCAGATCACCAACGCGTTACTCACCCGTTCGCCACTTTCACCCCCAGACGAATCCAAGGGATCTCGTTCGACTTGCATGCTTTAAGCACACCGCTAGCGTTCATCCTGAGCCAGGATCAAACTCTCCATAAAAGGTTTGTTTGAATCCCGTATTTGACTACGAGATTTATATCTCAAAAATTTGGGCCCAGAATTTAATCTGTTTCTATCACTATTCAGTTGTTAAGGCTCTGGAGGTCGTCCGTTTAAAGAGTTTCCTCTCCGCCCTCTCGATTTTTTCAATTTGAGATAGCGACTCGGACAACAGGTTTTGCCCGTGTCCGTTTTCCCCATCTTCTCTTGTTATCTCGCGAGGTCGGCGTCCTTGCCCCACCAGGAATTCATATTATACTCGCTTTTGAATCCCTGTCAAGACCCAATTTCATGCGTAATCTGCGGGTTTTCCGGTTCGGAAACCGCTTCTTGTCGCACTCTCTATTTTGTTTTACCGGTGTGCCGTGTATTTCGACGGCGACACCTCTACTTGGGTCAACAGTTGAACAGTATATCCTGTGCGATTCGCCTTGTCAATACCAATTTTCCAAATTCGTGATATTGCCTTGAATTCCTCCCCAGCAACCTGCCGGAGCGCTTCCAGGTGTCTCGACTGGCTGCGCACTTTACAGAGTAAAACGAGACCGCCACCGGACAAAAGGGGCTTGGACCACAAAAAGAAGCGCCAGGTCGTCATCCCGGCGCTTCTTTATGATGAATTAGCCTATTCGGCTAGAGGCCAATGATTAGAGCAGAGCCAACAGCAATGCGGTCGTCGGATTCGCGTCGACGGGCAGCAGCAGGCCGATCAGCCAGGCCACGACGGCGATGGCGATGGCGGCGATGAGCGCGCCTACGAATCCTTGCACACGCATGCCGGGCACGAAGCGATCGGCTATCAGTAACACGACGGCCGCCACCACGAGGCTGACAAGAGCGCTAAACCATCCCGCGCCGATGGAAATCTGCAGCACGCTGACGAGTAACCAGTTCACCAGCCAGGCCACCACCGCGATGACTGCGCCGGCGATGAAAGCGCCGACAAAGCCATCGACGGTCATACCCAGGTTCAGTCGGCCGACGATGTAAATGACGACGGCGTATAGCACCAGGGCCACCAAAATGCTCAAAATGGTATTCATGATTCAATCCTCCAATTGATTGTTAAAAAGACGACAACCCGGCGATCAATACCGCAGGGCATAAAGTTTCCGCGTTCGTGACTACGGTGGAGATTCGGTTGACGGGACCTCTTCCTTCATCGTCACCCCGACGCGACCATCGGCATCCAAAATCGGTATACCGTGAGCCGGTCGCACGGAAACGTTGACATCCCTAATAACACCCTCCCTTCCCATTGGTTACGCTCCGGTCGCAAATTAATTTCCGGCCGCGTGGCGTGACCTTCCAGATAGGCCAACCAGTCCTTTACACTCAGACCGCCGAGATCATTGTGGCGAGCGGTGACACTGGCCTGGGAGGTTGGCTATAATTCCCGCGTGCTTCGCCGACTAAGAGAACATGTCGAGGAAAACGCATCACTCTTTCTGGAAAAGTGGTATAAACATCTCAAGTACAATATAGTATAGTCCGGCGGCAACGTTAGCCGAAAATGTGCTCTTCACCGAAGACGCCGTAATCGCGCGGCTCACCGACGGCCGCGAAGTCTCCGTCCCGTTGGAATGGTTCCCGCGCCTACGCCAAGCCAAGCGGGAACAACGCGAGTACTGGCGGTTGATCGCTCGCGGCATCAGCATCCATTGGGAAGATGTGGAAGAAGACATCGCGTTCACCACGCTTTTGCGATCATTCTGACCCACGGCACAATCGCCACTGCCGCCGGCCTGTAGCGCAACCTGGGCAGGTTACCTTCTCTCGAGATTGACTCATGACGATACAATTCTCAATCGGTCACTGGTACTATGACGGCCAACGCGCCTATGAAGTCCTGGCCGTCGAAGGGGCGCGTTTGCTCGTCCGCTACCAGGGGGAAACCGAGCCTGTGGCCTGCTACCTGCCCGCGCAGGCCCGACTGGCCGAAGCCATCGACGGCCCGCCTCAATCCCCCCTTCCCCAGCACCACGCAAACGTCGCCCCACGAAAAACAAACGCGACGACATTCGAGACAAAAGAAACCTCACCGCTTATCGCTGAACTCATCCGCCGCCATTCCCAACCGGCCAGCGACTATCTCACCCACGACCAGATCGTCGACCTGATCCTCACCGATCTCAAAGGTCAACACCTGATTGAACAAGCCATTCGGCTCGGCAATCCTAACCCTCCGATCCGCCTTGCCGGGAATATGCTCGACCATTTCAGCGCGCGCATTACTGATTCCACTTCCGAATATGCCGGCCGCTTCAACCGCCGGAAAATCGACGGCAAATGGGCCTACAAGTCACGATAGCCTTAGGTTACCTTTATACCGCTGTTCTCTAGATCAATTTTTAAAGTTTTATCAGGATATCTAAAGGCATTTCCGGGACACCTCCTTGGCGGAACTTGCTAAACTCATCCTGACCCCACCAGAGGAATGAAAAACGAGGGCGAGACACAGGTTTCCCCTACCTTTCCCCCGTCTGCACCCGCCACAGCCCCGCGTAAAGCCCGCCCCGCGCCCCGGCCAGCGCCTCGTGCGTGCCCTGCTCCACCAGCTCGCCGTTCTCCAGCACGAAGATTCGGTCGGCGTTGCGCACCGTCGATAGCCGGTGGGCGATGACGATCATCGTTCGCCCCTTGGAGATGCGCTCCATCGAACGCTGGATGGCCGCCTCCGTCTCGTTGTCCACCGACGACGTGGCCTCGTCCAGAATCAACACCGCCGGATCCTTCAGCACCGCGCGGGCGATGGAGATGCGCTGCCGCTGTCCGCCCGACAGCTTCTGCCCTCGCTCCCCGACGATGGTGTCATAGCCGTCGGGCAACTGCATGATGAACTCGTGGGCCTCGGCAATGTGCGCCGCGGCCACGATCTCGTCTAGCGTAGCGTCGAACGACCCGTAGGCGATATTCTCGCGCACGCTGCCGTGGAACAGGAATACGTCCTGGCTGACCAGCCCGATGGCCCCCCGCAGCGCCTCGAAAGTCAACTCGCGCACGTCGCGGCCGTCCAGACACACCCGCCCCGACTCGACGTCATAGAAGCGCAGCAGCAGCTTGATGATCGTCGTCTTGCCCGATCCGGTCGGCCCCACGATGGCCGCCGTTGACCCCGCCGGAATGCGCAGCGACAGATCGCGCAACACGTGCGGCCGTTGGTCACTGTAACCTTCATAGTCACGCCAGCTATAGCGAAAGCTGACGCCCTCAAAGGCCACTTCTCCTAGAGGGGCTTCCCGGCCACGAGCCGTAGCCGTCCACTCGGCCAGACCCTCGCTCACTTGCGACCGCGTATCAAGCACGCGGAAGACCCTCGACGTGGAGGCCATGGCTCGCTGATAGAGGTCGAGCGTCTCGCCCAGCCGCGTCAGCGGCCACAACAACCGCTGCGTCATGAACACCAGCACGCTGTAGACGCCCACGTTGAGCTGCCCGCGAATGACCAGCAGGCCGCCAAAGACCATGATGGCGATGAAGCCGCCCATGATGAACATACGGATGAGGGGCACAAAGGCCGAACTCAGGCGGATGGCCGCGGCGTTGCGGCGGCGGTATTCGTCGCTCTCCGCGGCGATACGGCCGACCTCATAGGCTTCGGCTGTGTAGCTCTTCACCGTGGCAATGCCGCCCAGATTGTTGCCCAGGACGCTGTTGAGGATGCCCACCTGCTCACGCACGGCCGCATAGCGCGGAGCCAGCCGCCGCTGGAACAGCAGCGACCCGTAAATGATGAACGGCATGGGCAGGATAGTCATCCAGGCCACGCTGGGAGCCAGCACCGCGAACGCCCCCAGCACCACCACCACGGTCGTGATCAGTTGGATGATCTCGTTCGCGCCGATGTCGAGGAAGCGCTCCAGCTGGTTGACGTCATCGTTGAGCACCGACATCAGACCGCCCGTGCTCTGCTCCTCGAAGTAGGCCATGTCCAACTCCTGCACGTGGGCATAGGTGTCCAGCCGCAGGTCATGCTGGATGTCCTGGGCCAGATTGCGCCAGCCGACACTCTTCAGGTAATCGAACAGCGACTCGAAGCCCCATAGCACGGCCGTCAGCACCCCCAATCCCACCAACTGGTCGGTCACGTCTACCAGTCCAAAGCGGGCCAAGATCGAATCCTCCTGCGACACGACTACGTCCACGGCCATGCCGATGAGTACCGGCGGGGCCAGGTCAAACAGCTTGTTCAGCACCGAATACGTTGCGGCCAGGGTGAGACGCGCTCGGTATTCGCGGGCATACTGCGCCAATCGTCGCAGGGGATGAGGAGAAGTTGTAGTTGCACTCATGGGGCAATGATAGCAGAGGGGCTATGGATGGGCGATGACCCCGGGTTTTTCAGAAGTCTATCACCCATCAACCCCATGACGACGGTTCAGGTGACAGAGCCTCTCGTCATCATCCTCCGAGTCATGCAGGCGGGTCAAGGCCGCACGCCTACTTGACAACACACCCGCCTGCCGTACACTAGCGAGTGATGCACTTCCAGGGAGCCTGTCTTCTTACAATTGAGTGAGAAGGCCCGGCCCTTTACGAGTTAAATCCGGGGAGGCTTTTTGACTCAACTCCGCACCCTGCTTCTGATTTGCGGCATCTGTTTGGCTTCTATTGGCGTGCCCCACCCCAGCGGCTTCCACCAGCAGGCGGCGGCCGATGAACCCACCAACTCTCTCTTGTACGTTCCCGTCGTGACGTCGGCCTATTGCGGCGCTTTTTATGACACTTTCGAGGACCCGGCCGTCGGCTGGTTTTCCGGCACAGTGGGAGGAGTGCGGGCCGAGGTCATGGCTGGTGAATATCGCCTCACCTTTGCCGAAAGCGGCCTGGTCTGGTTTGTGGCCGGACCGATGTGCGGCCAGCGCGCGTATCGTGCCGCGGTGGATGCTCGCTGGGCGGGAACACCCGGCAACTTTATCGGCCTTCTCTTTGAGTTCGAAGAAAATCCCGCACGCGCCTACCTGTTCGCCGTCAATACCGACGACCGGCTGTGGCTGGTGTTCGAGGTGCGAGACAACGCCCTCAACGTCCTTATTCCTCCGACGGGCAACAACGCCGTCTTGCCTGGCGAGGCTTTCAATCGGCTGGCTGTCGAACGGGTAAGCGACGACATCACCTTGTCTGTTAACGGTGTCGCCGTCGGCCAATTGACGGGAGCCGGCCCCGCGGCGCTCCCCGTCCTGGCCGGTGTCGCCGCGGCCAGCTACACAACCCAACAAACCGCTGAGGCGCGCTTCGACAATTTTCTCTTCGAGCCGATTCGCGAATAATCCCCCCGGTCAATGCCTCATCCATCCTCGTCCTCGGGAGACGGCGGTCCCTCCTCCCGCTGGTGGGCCGCGATGAGATCGAACAGATCGACCGTGCGATCCAAATTCTTCCAATCCCCCTCCACGATGTGCGGCCGTCGTAGCCGGGCGATGAAAATATCGGAGCCAAGATACATGTCTCCCACTTCTGTACCTCGTGTGCGCTCGTTGCGACGGAGCAGTTCGTTCAGCGCCTCGCGAATATCCAGAGTCGGCCTGGACGGCAACTTGTCGGTCATTCATTACCTATACATAATCATTCATCCACTATCCCTCCTATTGTAACCCGCGGCCCAATCGGGCGGCGTAAAAAGCGCGTGTATCTTGCAGTCGGGGCAACCTGGTTTCTCTGGTTTCTAATGTAGCGGCGGTTTTTTAACCGGCTCCCCAGCCCAGCCACCCATGGGGCCGGTATCTTTACCGGCTTTAACCAGTTCCCAACCGCCGGAAAAGAATCCGGCGCTACATTACCGATTATCCGGTCGCCCCCTGGGTGCTGATAGGTTATAGTTCGCCCATTTGGTAAACGGCAACCATCCGGAGGAAGAATCAATGACCTTGAATGACCAAAGCGCGCTCGAAGCGCGCATTGATGATCGCATTGACGCCACACTGGAATACTGGATCGAGCAACTCGGCCGCCTGTGCGCCCAGCCCAGTATCTCCGCCCAGCGCCTGGGCATCGACGAGTGCGCCGAGCTGACCGCCACCATGCTGCGCGAGGAGGGGTTCGAGACGGAAATCCTACCCACCGGCGGCAGCCCCATCGTCTTTGGGGAGCACGGCGGCCGCAGCGACCGCACCCTGCTCTTCTACAATCATTACGATGTGCAACCCCCCGAACCCCTGGAGTTGTGGGACACGCCGCCCTTCACCCTCACCCGCGTCGGCGATCACTTGTACGCGCGGGGCGTCAGCGACGACAAGGGCCAGCTCATCACGCGCATGGCCGCCACAGCCGCGGTGCGCGATGTGCTGGGCGAGCTGCCCGTGCGCCTCAAATACTTTGTTGAAGGCGAGGAGGAAGTTGGCAGCCCCAACATTCCCGGCGCAATTGACGCCTACAAGGACATGTTCGCGGCCGACGGCTGCATCTGGGAGTTCGGCTCGGTCGATTATTCCGGCCGCCCCGAACAAACGCTGGGGATGCGCGGGCTGTGCTACGTCGAACTGACAGTGGAGACCGCCGCGCTCGATTGTCATTCCGGCCTGGGCGGGTCGCTCATCCCCAATGCCGCCTGGCGGCTGGTGTGGGCACTAAGCACTATCAAGGGCACCGACGAGCGCATCCGCATCCCCGGTTTCTATGACAATGCTCGCCCGGCCCACGAGCGCGATCTGGCTTACCTGGCCCAAAATCCCGATCATTCTAAAGATTTCCTCGAAACCTATGGCCTCGACGGCTTTCTGCTGGGCATGACCGGCGGCACAGAGCTGCGACGCGCGGCCGTCTTCGAGCCGACGGCTACCATCAATGGCCTCACCTCCGGCTATCAGGGGCCGGGAGCCAAAACCGTGCTGCCCGCGCAAGCCTCGGCCAAGATCGATTTCCGTCTCGTGCCCGACCAGACGCCCGAGGAAATTGTCCCCTTGCTGCGGGCGCACCTGGATGCCGAAGGGTTCCCCGACGTGGCCGTCCGCTACGTGGCCGGCGTCAAACCGGCGCGGACTGATCCCGACGACCCGTTTGTGCAAATGTCGATTCAGGCGGCCGAAGACGTGTACGGGTTGCCTCCCATCGTCGAGCCGCTCATCGGCGGCAGCGGCCCGCTGCACCCTTTCATCCACGTATTGGGCCTGCCGGTCGTCACGTCCGGCTGCGGCTACCCCAACAGCCGCGTCCATGCGCCCAACGAGAATATTCGCATTCACGACTTCATCAACGGCATTCGCCACACGGCGCGCATCATCACGCGGTTTGCCGAGCTCTAGCTTTATCCTCAGCGGCCAGATGAGAGAGCGCCGGGTGTGGAGTTTAAAGGCCCCACACCCGGCGCTCTCATCCATCCTGGCCGGGAAGCTGGTTACCTTTCCGCCGCGGCTATCGCTTCGCCGAATTCCAGCAAGGCCCGCACGCGCTCGTCGCTTGGCGCTTCGGCATAGACGCGCAGCACCGGCTCGGTTCCCGACGGCCGGATGAGCAACCAACTGCCGTCGGCCAGATAATACTTGATGCCGTCACTGGTACGTACTTCTTCAATCGCCACCCCTGAGATGGTTTCCGGTGCGGTCTCCACCAGTTTATGGGTCAATTCCACCTTGACCACGGGGCGCGACAGTTTCAGGTCGGTGCGCGCGTACTGCGCCGGCCCATATGCGTCCAGCAGCTCATCGACTAGGACGTGTAGCGGTTTATGAGCCTCGGCCATCACCTCCAGCAGTAACAAGCCCATTAACACACCGTCACCTTCCGGTATATGGCCGTGGATGCTCATGCCGCCCGACTCCTCGCCGCCCATCACTACATTGTCGCCAATCATCAGGTCGGAGATATGATTGAAGCCGACCGGCGTCTCGACCACCGGCAGGCCGAATTCGGCGGCAATACGATCGACCATTCGCGTCGTCGACACCGTTCGCACCACCCGGCCGCGCAACCCCCTTTTCTCCAACAAGTAGCGCAAGATAAGGCCGAAGATGCGGTGCGGATCGACGAATTGCCCGCGAGCGTCCATCGCCCCGATGCGGTCAGCGTCCCCGTCTGTCGCCAGTCCCGCGTGGCGATTGCTGTTCTGCATGGCCGATGCCAACAGGGTCAAATGTTTGGCGATGGGTTCGGGATGAATGCCGCCGAATCCGGGGTTCATCTCGTCGCGCAAGTTAAGCACGTCCGTGCGCGAGCGCATCAACATCTCGCTGATCGTTCGCCGGCCGGCCCCATACATGGCATCGTGGATGATGCGCAATTCACCCTCGTGGATAATGTCCAGATCGATCAGGGTTCCCAGATGTTCGTAATAGGCCCACGCCGGGTCAAACTTCACCACGCGCCCGCTCTGGATGGCCTCCTCAATCGGCATGAGGCGTGGCTCCCGGCCGGAGGCTTCATTCTCCAACAGGTAGCGTTCGACAAGACGATGCTGCTCCACGCTGGCGCTGCCGCCGTAAGATGCCTTTAGTTTGACGCCGTTATAGCGCGGCGGGTTATGGCTGGCCGTTATCATCACCCCGGCGGTTGCCATACGGTTCACAACCGCATAACTAATAGCCGGCGTCGGCGTATCGGCTCGCGCCAGCAACGTCTGGATGTCATTGGCGGCCATCACGCACGCCACTTCGGCCGCATAGCGATCCGACAGAAAACGAGTATCGAAGCCAATCACCACGCTGGGGTCAGTTGGGTTCTCCGCGCACGCTAAATCGGCAATCGCCTGGGCCACAAGTCTAAGGTTGGCGAATGTAAACTCTTCACTAATGACAGCCCGCCAGCCGTCCGTCCCGAATTTAACCGTCATACATTCTCCCGGATAAAGACCTAACAGGTAAGCGATTAGGATACCTATCAGACTATGCATCCTGTTACGCAAGAAATATGATCCGCAGATTTCACAGAATTAAGAGGACATCTGCGAAATCTGCCCGATCTGCGGATTCTTCTGAAAATTATTAATGCGACAGTGGGCTAAACGTCACACGCCTGTCTGTCAGTTCCTCCCGAAACGAGCACTCCCTTTTACTCCCCATAAGACAATATCACCACCAGGTCATTGACGTTGGTGGCCGTCGGCCCCGTCGTGATCAGGTGTGGCTCCGCCCGGCCGTGGCTTAGCTCGTCCAGACGAGCAAAGAAGGTGTGGCTGCCGTTGTCCAAAAGATAAGCGATGGGATCAATGCCATAGGAACGAGCCAGACGTGCCGTGTCGCCGGTGATAATTGCCCCGGCGGCCGGCGTCGGGCCGTCTTCTCCGTCCGTCGCGAAACTGAACACCACCGCCCGGGATTGACGTTCCAGGGCCAGAGCCGCGGCCAGAGCCAACTCCTGATTGCGGCCTCCCTGCCCTTTGCCACGCACCGTCACCGTCGTTTCGCCGCCCATAATGAGGCATTGTCCCGCCGGCAGGTCGCGCGCGATGCCGGCCGCCAGCCGCCCGATCTCTCGCGCCTGTCCGTCCAGATGGACCGTCAACAATTGGCCGACAAACCCCAGGCGAATGGCCGCGACCAAGGCCGCCATCGCTGCGATGCGCACATCGCCCACGATAAAATTGCGCACGGGCGGCCGCGGGGCCTGGTGCAGATAGCGAGCCTGATTCAGGGCCAACGCCAGCCGCCCCCATTCTTCCCGCTCCAGTTGACGGGCAATATCGTACCGGCCGAGGACCTTCACCGCGCCCACGACCAGATCATCCTCCGGCACAGTCGGCCCGCTGCCAATAACATTAATCGGGTTCCCGATCACATCGGACAGGATGAGGCCATAACAGGTGGCGGGAACGGCCGCGCGGGCCAATCCACCGCTTTTGATGCGATCCACCGAACGGCGGACCGCGTTCAACTCATTAATACTACAGCCACTCTTTAACAGCAATCCCACAAGTTTGCGCCAGTCGTCCAGTGGCATTAGCGGCTGGGTAAGCAACGACGAGGTGCCCCCTGAAATGAGGCACAATACTGCGTCCTCGCGCCGCAACCCGGACAACATGTCCACGACAGCTCGTGTCCCGGCGACACTGCGCTCATCAGGAACTGGATGACTGCCTCTAAACACCCTGATGGGCCGCCCCGAAAACTCGCCTTCTTCAAATGGATCGGCGTCGGCCGAGCCATTGGCGCCCGTGATATCTTTGGTAATCACGATTCCCGCAGTCAGGTCATCGCCCAACACCCGCAGGACGGCGCGCGCCATGGGGATGGCGGCCTTGCCGGTCGCTACCAGATAGACCCGCCCGCGATCCAGGTCGACTTGTTCGGCATCCGGCTCGCGGCCAATCGTGAGCGTCTGGCCATCACGGGCCAGGTACCGACTCATTATGGCCTCGGCATCGGCCGCAGCGACGACCGCAGCGACGATCTCGTCAACGTGATGACGGTAGGCAATATAGCCGGGCGGGGAAGGGACATTGAATGTCATGGGCGCTAAGTGAGTATAGCATGGCGGTCACGCGTGCCCACTTGTCAATCTTCTAGCAATTCAAGGTGGGCGGCGTCATTCAAGCCCGTCAGCCGAGCGTGACCGTGGTCGACGACCACGCGGCTGATGGATGTGTTGCCGCCCACGGATAAAATAGCGTGGCCGCTCGGCGGCAACCGAAGCAACTGAACAAGCGTCGTAAGGATCATGCCGCCATGGCTCACCACGGCAACGGTTTCTCCCGGATGCCGGCTCAAAAGTCTGGCGCACGCGGCCGTCGAGCGCGCAATAACGTCGGCTTGCTCCTCCGCGCCGGAGACGCCTATAATTGGCCCCGTCAGCCGTGACGCCCACACGTCAGGATAACGCTCCTCGATCTCCTCCGACGTCAAACCCTCCAGAACGCCAAAGCCCCGCTCGCGCCAGTCAGGATCAATGGCCGGTTGAATCCCCAATGACGCGCCCAGGATTGTGGCCGTCTCCGACGCACGCGCCAGGTCCGAGGCATAAAGATGAGCGATATGCCACGTAGATAATCGCCGCGCCAGCAGGCGAGCCTGCCGGCGGCCGTTTTCGGAGAGCGACGGGTCGGCATGTCCCTGCCAGCGCCGGGCTTCGTTCCACGTGCTCTGCCCGTGACGAATGAATATGAGTCGAGTGGTCATAAGTTAAATACTGGTGAATGGTGGAAAATTACAAGACCAATAAAAGCGGGGTTGGTTAGCGTCCAGAGACGGGATTCAAGCTCACCAGTGACATGCCGTCGATCAGGGTGATAGGTTTGTCGGCCGCCCACGAGCGCGCGCCGTCGGAGATTTCGGCCGTGGTCACCAGGAACCCATGTGCGGCGCGCTCGTGGATCATGGTGCCGAATAACTCGCGCACGATTTCCGGCCCAATGACATGGCGGTATCGCTTGCATTGTACGACCGCTCGCCGCCCGTTAGCCTGGGTCAGCATCAAATCGACTCCCAGGTCGCCGGAGCGACCGCGCACCTCGACTTTGTAGCCGCGTCGCTCGAACAGCCCAGCCACATAGTGCTCGAAGGCGCGCGGGCTAAGCGCATACAGGTCATCCAGAGACATCTCCGGCAGAACGGATTGGCGAGCCAGCTCCCGCTTCTGCCAGAACACGACTCCCCAGAGCATGATCAAGGTTAAAAAGCCCGCGGCAGTCAGGAGCCCCAGGAGATCGAGAAACCAACGCGGCGCGCGCAAAAGAGCATCGGCGGCAACCCCATAGCGCCAGAATACCCACAGGACGAACAGGCCGGTCAGAACAGCAAGCAACCCGGTCAGCCGGGCGATCCGTTGCCGGGTAATCGCTTCCTCACGAATGAGGGTGGGTGGCCGCCTCGTGGTGGCGGAGAGTCGAATCAGCATAAGCGGTGAACACGACCGACTACCGGCCGGGCGTTATTGTATGCCCACTATCGCGGATGCTCAAATTGTATCTCCCCCCACCCGGTGTTATAGTTGCCGGCAAGATGGTGACCAAACGACAATTGGGATTACTGTTCATTTTGTTAGGCGTGGGGGCGGCCGTGGGCACGTTCGTGATCGACCTTCTGGGAGCCGGGCAGTTTCAGGGCATCGGCCCGGCCCAACAGCGGGCGCTTGTCGCGGCTGGTTTGGCCGTTCTGGTGGGCCTGACGCTCATCCCCCTGGGCAACCGACCTGCCTGACCAACAGGCACTAAACGCGACCCGGTGTTCCCATCTTGAACCCTAAGCCCATGTCCCTGACAGAGTCACCCACCCCACCTACAAGCGGGGCCAAGGCCACTGCCTGGCTACCCAAGGCGATCATCGGTTTAGCCCTCCTCGCTTTCATCGGCTACTTCATCGTCTACCTCATCTACGCCGTCGAGCTGTTTCGCTTTCCCTTCGACTATGATCAGGGGGAAGGGTTCGAGTTGATGGACACCATCTACTTCAGTCGTGGTGAATGGCCTTACCGGGATAACGACGCCTACCCATTTTATTCATCCAACTACCCGCCGCTATTCCACGTCGTCATTGTGCCGCTGGTGTGGCTATTTGGGCCGCACTACTGGACCGGACGGCTGGTCAGCTTTCTGGGCACCCTGATCACGGCCACGGCCATCGGCTACGCGGTCAGCCGAGGCCATTCATCACCGCGCCGCAAAGGCCGACCGTGGCTGGCCGTTCTCTCGGGGCTAGCGTTCCTGGCCTCCAACTATGTCTATCACGTGGGGCCGCTTTTTCGCCAACACATGTTCATGGTCATGTTCGAGACGCTGGCCGTCGTGTTTGTGGCCGTCACCATTGACCGTGAAGAGGCCGACGGTCGTCCCCGAAACAAGTTGCTATTTGTCGTGATGACCCTGCTGTTGGCCGCTGGATACACGAAACAACTGGCCTACGCCACCGTCGCGGCCGTGTTCGCCTTTCTGTTTCTGCGCCATCCCAAACGGGCTATCCTGTGGGCCATACCCTTCGCAACCATCACCGCCCTCATCTTTTTGGGGATCAACGCCGCCACCCACGGCGAATGGATGCTCAATACGGTCACCGCCAACCTGAACCCGTTTATCCCCGGCCAGGCGGAAGGCTTGTTCCGCCAGTGGTTCCGGCTGCACACGTTCATTATCGTCGCCGCCGCCGGCTACGCGCTTTACCAACTATACGCCACGCGTCTCTCGGTCTACGCCGTTTGGTTCGTCTTTGCCGTCGCCAACAGCATCACCGCCGGGAAATGGGGCGCGGGTGAATCCTACTTCGCCACTGCCATCGCCGCCGCATGCATTCTGTCAGGGCTGGGGATCAATCACCTGCTGGACTGGGCCAACAATCGCCAGTGGAAATCTCCAAGTCGCGCCCAATGGGCGGCCGTCCTGTTGCCGTCGCTGATCGGTCTGCTTTACATCTGGCAAGCCGGCCGCCTGTTTCATATGCCCACGCACACACCGACACTGGCAGCCATCGCCGCCGCCCTGGGTCATCCGACTCAGGTGATGATCGCCCCACAAACCTCCTGTTCGGCCGTGCGTTTGCCGGAGCCGATCCCCTACGTCGATAATGCCGGGGTCTCATTGCTCGGCCGCCCGCCCAACGCCGCCGACAAGGCTGCGGGCCAACAGATCGCTGACCTGATCGCCCAGGGGAAGACGGCCGCCTTCAGCGAAGACGCCGGCTTTAATTTATTCATCGGCCGCGACGTGGTCACAAACCCGACGCAGTTGCTCAATCTCTACAACAATCAGGCCGTCGATCTGACCGAGATGTTGGCCATGCTCGACCGGCAGGCATTCGATACCGTTGTGTTACGGGCGCAGTTCTATCCCGGCCCGGTGCTCGACATGATCGGCCAGCGTTATGAAACGACTGACCTCGTGCAGATGAACGGCTTCGTGTACTGCATTATGCGGCCCCGATGAACCAGTACCAAGTCGAACTGCCTGTCTTTCATGGCCCCCTCGATCTGTTGCTCTACCTGATTGAGCGCGAGGAGCTCGACGTCACCGCCGTTTCTCTGGTTCAGGTAACGGGACAATATTTGGCCCAGGTGCGAGAAATGGAGACCGATCAGCTTGAAAGCCTGATCGACTTCATCAGTATCGGCGCGCGCCTGCTGCTGATCAAAAGCCGCGCCTTGCTGCCGCGTTCCATCATCCCGCCGGGCGATGACGAGGGAGAGGAAGACCCGGCCGAAACCCTTCTGCGTCAGTTACGCGCCTACAAACGCTTCAAGAACGCCGCCAACTGGCTCGGCGACCGGCAACAGCGCGGCCTGCGAACCTATTTGCGTGTGGCGCCGCCGCCGCATCTGGAAGGCCACCTCGACCTGTCGGGTGTGGAGGTGGATAGCCTGCTGGAGGCCATGAGGATCGTGCTGTCGCGGGTAGAAACGATGGAAGAGTCACTTGAAGTCGCCCGCCCGCGCCAGATTACGATTGAGGATCAAATCGGCAAGTTGCGCCACAACCTGCAGCGCCGCCGTTCGTTCAAGTTCGCCGATATGATCGCCAATCCCCACGACCGCACCGAGATCGCCGTCACCTTGCTGGCGTTGCTGGAGTTAATCAAGCGCCGTGAAGCCCGGGCGCAGCAAGGTCAGATGTTCGGCCCCATCGAGATCATGGCGGCCTAGTTAGACAATACGCCGATCAAGCAGTCACTCATTTCGTCACCCCCATCCCGCGATGGGGCAACTAGCGATATTCGGGCAGCCACTCCCCGTGAGCGGCGATCAGGTCGTCGACGAGGGAGCGAATCTGACCGAGGTCCAGCTCGGCCGCCGTGTGTGGGTCGAGCATCGCTGCGTGATAGATGTGCTCGCGCTTGCGCGTCAGAGCCGCTTCCACCGTCAGGGATTGCACGTTGACGTTGGTTTGCATCAGCGCCGCCAGTTGGGGCGGCAGATAGCCGATTTTCGTCGGCTGGATGCCGTTGCCGTCGACCAAACAAGGTACTTCGACACAACAGCCCGCCTGTAGATTGTCGATGAGGTGATCGTTGGGCACATTGCCGTAAACCACGCGCGGCGCGCCGGTTTCAAGGCTGTGGATGATGTAAGCGCCATACTCGTGAGTGCGTTCGACGCTCATCTCCAATGAATCATTTTCCAGGAAGCCGCGCATCATCTCCCAGGCCACGATCTGATTCTCGCAGCGGGTGATATATTCATCCAGTGGAATGTGATAGCGCTCGACCAAATCGGGCCGGTCGCGTTTGAGGAACCAGGGTACGTATTCGCTGAAGTGCTCGCTCGACTCCGTGACGAAATAACCCAGGGCGGCGAACGCCTCGTAGCGCACACGGTTCCAGTCGGGCACGCGGCCGTCGGCTATGACCCGGCGAATCAATGGATACAAGTCTTCACCCTGGCGTTCGAAGCGTAAGTAGAAGGCCATGTGATTGATCCCGGCGCACAGATAATTGATCTCGTCGACCGGCACGTTGATGTCACGGGCCAGTTGTTCGGCCGTTCCCTGTACGCTGTGACACAGCCCGACGGTTTTGACGGTCGTGGCCTGGCCGATCGCCCAACAGTTCATCGCCATCGGGTTGACGTAGTTGAGCAGCCAAGCGTCAGGGCAGAGCGTCTCCATCTCGCGGCATAGGTCGAGCAACACCGGGATGGTGCGCAGTCCGCGCATGATTCCGCCAATCCCCAGCGTATCGGCAATCGTCTGGCGCAAGCCGTATCGTTTGGGAATCTCGAAATCGGTGACCGTCGCCGGTTTGTAGCCGCCGATTTGGAACATGGTGATGACGTAATCGGCGCCGGCCAGCGCCGCGCGGCGGTCAGTGGTGGCGATGATCGTCGCCCGTGCCTCCAGCGTCCGCGCCAGACGATTGGCGACGATCTCGGATGTCCGCAATCGCGCTTCGTCAATGTCGTGGAGATAAATGGTTGAACCCGCAAGCTCTGGGAAGCTGAGAATGTCGCCCAGCAGGTTCTTGGCAAATACGGTGCTCCCCGCACCGATAAAAGCGATTTGGGGCATGGAAAATCCCTCCATCGGGCAAAATCCGGGTCGTGGGAATCGCTAAGTCAACTGGTGTTTCATGATACGCAGCCGGCCGCGCAACCAAATGCCGGCCAATACGAGCGCCGTCACCGGCCGCGGGTACTTGTCGCTATAAAACTTCCGGTAGAACAACTGCATGGCGCGCACCGACTCGCGGGCAACCTTGACCCGTATCTCCTTGGGCGGCCGAGCGATGTCGGCCGACTCCTTGCGCAGCCCGGAACTGGCACCCTTGTAATGCAGAACCTCGACCAAGGGGAAATAAATGATCTCGTAACCCGCCTCGTGAATCCGATAGCAATAATCGATATCCTCGCCATAGAAGAAGTAGGTCTCATCCCACCCGCCGAGTTGCCGGTCGAGATAGCGAGGCATCAGCATGTAGGATCCAGCGATGACCGGCACGGTGTGGACTCGCGAAAAGTCTTCGTAGCTGCGAAAATAGCCGTTGAAGCGAGGGCTGTGGGAAAACAACCGGCTCAATCCAGAAAAATGGCACAAGGCGTTCCAGGGCGTCGGAAAGCCGCGGTGATTATCGGGATCACGCTCGCCATTGGGGTAAATCAGACGAACGGTCAGTGCGCCGACTTGCGACTGGCTTTGCAGACTAACCAACGGCGCAACCAACGCACGTCTGCCCCACGACTGTGTCGAATCTAGGTGAGAAAAAGCAGGTGTCGCCGCCCGCCACGGCCGCCCCCGGTTGTTGGCGGCCGAAAATCAAGGTTCTGGTCACCCGCAAGCAGCACCGCCTGGGGATACTTTTGGGCCACCATTTCGACGCTGCCATCAGTCGAGGCGTTATCGACGACGATAACTTCCATACCTTCCACAGGGGCCTCGGCCGCGAAAAGAGGCCAGGCAATCGTCCAGCAACTGGCGCGTGTTGTAGGGAAACAACGATGACGGACAAGTCCATATCGCTCGATTCTACCCGTTTTGCGGCAATCCACCTTCCATTAATGAATCATATCCGCCCCTTAATAAGCTGTTGACGTCCGTCATTTAAACTGCGTGAAGGTAAATTGTCGTCTCATATAGCGCAAGCTGTGTAAGGTGGCAAGTTTCTAAACCTGCCCTTGTCAGGCAGGGCAAAGGCATTCACCTGGCCGGATTAGCGGGACAAACCAAATACAAGTTAAGAACCCCTGTACAACATCACTTATCACAATGCACCGGAGAGGCTTATGCATCTTGGTAACGAACGATGACGGCGTTACATCTCCCGGACTTCTCGCCCTCGCGCAGGCGATGGCCGAATTTAGTGAGGTTAGCGTTCTGGCGCCAGACCATGACTGGTCCGGCGGGGGCATGTTAAGACATTGCGCCGGCCGTTGCGTGTGCGCCAGGTGAAATGGGCGACGGAATCACGAACGCCCCTGACCAGCGATGGCGCGCCTTCCGACTGTTGGCCGCCTTGGGTCTGATGGGCATGTTGTCGACCAAGGTCGGTTTGGATCGTCGCAGGCATAAACCCAACAGCCAGCCTGGGTCCGACGTGACGTATTCCGGCACGGTAACGGCTCATCATGGAAGGTATCATCTGGGGGTGCCCGGCATCGCCGTCTCGCTCGATGGCGGGGATACGGATAGCTATGACCTGGACTATGGCGCAGCCACCGACGTGACTTCGCGCGTCGTCAGCGCCGTAATCAAGTATGGTTTGCCGAAGGCGTTTTTCTCAATGTCAACGTTCCTGGGGGCGCTATCGAAAATGAAAGGGATTCTCACAACCAAGCAAGGGTTACGAGTGTATCGAGACCGTCTGGACAAACGGGTCGATCCGCGCGGCCGTGACTATTACTGGATCGGGGGCGACAGACCAACCGGCGTGCCCAAGGAAGGCACCGACGTCGGCGCTTTGGCTGCCGGTTATGCGTCCGTAACCCCTCTTTGGCTCGACCTGACCGCAAGCCCGATGATCGAGACGATGGTTGGTTGGGACTGGCAACCCAGCCCGGTCTTCAGCGCCAATGGCCACTGACGGAGTCCATCCGAGAGCTGAAGCGGGCTTATCCTCAATAGCTAGGCGGAGCCGGATTGCCGACAAACCAGGTGATGTAAACAAATAACCCGATGAGCGTCGCCAGCATGTAGAGCGCAAAGGAAACGCGCATGAAGGCTTTGTAATTGTTGAACCTCAGGAATTTGGGCATCAGTCCATTGGCGCGCAGGGCGACGAACAAGCCGAACACCAGAGCCGTAAAGCCCACAGTGGCGTGAATGCGCGTCGTGGCAATGGCCGACAGCGGCAGCCCGGCCGGGTTTGAGGCCGGCGCCACGAAGTCGCGAAAGGGCAATACCATGAGCCACAATACCAGAACGGCGTTGAGCGTGGCAGCGCTCGTCTGAAACCAGCGATGAGCCTTGTAATTGCCCCGCACGGCCAGGACAACGCCAATGGTGAGCAAGATCGCCACCAACGCGCTGGCGACCAAGGTCATGTCGGCTGCCCAGTTGGCGCTCGTCCCCAAAAAACCCGGTTGATGCAGCAATTCAGTCATGGCTTTTCTCCTTCAGGGTATGGGATGACATCGACTTTTCTTGACGACTCAATGGCTGATAATCTTGCTGAGGAACAATTTGGTCCGTTCGTGCTGTGGATCATTGAACAACGTCCTGGGGGAGGCCGTCTCCACGACACAACCCTGATCCATAAAGACGACGCGGTCGGCCGCCGACCGGGCAAAGCCCATCTCGTGCGTCACCACTACCATCGTCATTCCGCCTCGCGCCAGGTCGAGCATGACGTCAAGGACTTCCTTGATCATCTCCGGGTCCAGAGCGCTGGTCGGCTCATCAAATAGCATGATCTTGGGGTTCATCGCCAGGGATCGGGCGATAGCAACCCGCTGCTGCTGACCGCCGGAAAGCTGGCGGGGAAAGGCGCGGGCTTTTTCGGGGATACCCACTCGCTCCAGCTGTTCCATAGCAACCCGCTCGGCCTCCTGCGTGGTGCGTTTGCGGACGAGGCGCTGGGCAAGGGTGATGTTTTCCAAAACTGACAAGTGGCCGAACAGGTTAAACTGTTGAAAGACCATGCCAACTTCAGCTCGCACGGCATTGATGTTGGTTTTCTCATCCTCAAGGTGGATGCCGTCGACATAGATCGCCCCCTCTGTCGGCACCTCCAGGTGATTGATGCAACGCAACACCGTGCTTTTGCCGGAGCCACTAGGCCCCACGACGACGACGACTTCCCCTTGCCGGACATTCAGGCTGAAGCCGCACACGGCCATGACGTTGCCGAATACTTTGTAAATATTTTTAATGACGATGATATCGTCGCCTAGAACGTGGCCGGGTCTCGTTTGAACGCCGTCGGAAGAATTATCGTGCATTTTGTCGCAACCTCTTTTCGTACCAGCGCAAGAACAAACTCAGGGCGATGGTCATCGACAAATAGAGAAATGTCAGCACCAGGTAGCTCTCGCGAAAACGGAAGGTGCTACCCGCGTGGAGCCGCGCCATCTGCGTGATGTCGCGCACGGCCAAAACTGAAATGAGGGAAGAGTCTTTCAACATGGCAATGAAGTCGTTGCCAAGCGCGGGCAATACATTGCGGATGGCTTGGGGCAGGACGACGTGGCGCATGGCCTGCCGCCCGTTCAGGCCCAGCGAACGCGCGGCCTCGGTCTGTCCCAGAGGTACCGATTCGATCCCGGCGCGAAACACCTCGGCCAAGAACGCGCCGTAAATGATCGACAAGGCAATGATACCGCGCGAATTGTTGGAAATGCTCTGGCCGGAGAAACCCAGCATTTCCGAGACGGGGGGAACAATGACGTAAGCGACGGTAAAGATGAGCACCAGAGTGGGCACGCCGCGAATAAATTCGATATAGGTGATGGCGATATTGCGAACGAATACATTCGTACTGACCCGCCCCAACCCGGCCAGCAAACCGATGACCAACGCGACGGCAAAGGCGATGAGGGTCGTATAGATCGTAATGGCGATGCCGGTACCGATAAACCCGGCTATTCCGCTGTCCTGCAACCCCTCAATGCCGCCAAAATCACCCTTGATGAAATTGAATGCCCGGTTATAGTCGGGATTCGTCATGATGAGCAGGAACATCATGATAAGGAAACCGATGATGGCGACAAGCCACCACGGGAATCCTCTTACATTGAATCGGCCGTTCCCGTCTTCACCGATTTGCAGGTTGGTTTGCACCTCGCCAGTCATTCAGCCTCCTTTCGTCTTGTAATGTGCTGTTATGCACTGAGTATCAGGCAGACAGGCGCAATAATACACGTACTCTACTAATTGAAAAGACGCCGGCAAGATTGCGCGGCGTCTTTCTGAAAACATGGCAGCGGTTTTAGCGAGCTACATCGCTAAACGGTCGTAAACCATCGCGTGACCGCTCCGATGAGGACGTTAGCCAAGATCATCGTAGGTGATGGTAAAGGCTTCGGTGAAGTACTTTTCTGCCAGCGTCGCCAGCGTGCCGTTGGCCTGCATCTCAGCCAGGGCAGCATTGACCGCGCCGACCAGCTCGCTACCCCTGGGGAAAATGAAACCCAACTGATCGCTGGACAGGGAATCACCAACCAGCTTCAACGAATCGGCGTTGACGCCCTGGTAACCCAGGCCTGACGTCTCGTCGATAATCACGGCATCGATGTCTCCGGCGATTAGAGCCTGCACCGCGAAGGGGAATTGCTCGAAGGCCTGGATTCGGTCGGCCGGCAGCAGTTGGGAGGCAGTCTCAAAATTGGTCGTGCCCGTCTGCGTGCCCATGACTAAATCGGCATTATCAACGAAGGATTGGACCGAATCGAAGCGGTCTTCGTCGATGCGCGCCAGAAGCCGCTGTTCGATATTGATGTAACCATTCGAGAAATCCACGATCTCTTTGCGATCATCGGTGATCGTGATGCCGTCGGCGGCCATATCGTACTGGCCGTCGGCCACGGCCTGGATCATCCCTTCCCACGCCGCCTCGACAAACACAGGCGTGCAGTTCAGCAGCTCGCATATCGCGTTGATGGCGTCATAGTCCCAGCCGGCCGGTTCGCCTGTGGCCGGGTCGATGTAATTGAACGGCAAGTAAGCGTTCTCGACGGCGACGGTGATCTCACGGCCGCCCAGATCGGGCAGTTCGCCGGCCCCTACTTCTGTCTGGGCCGCCGGTTCGTCTGTCTCCGTGCCGCCACAGGCCACCAAAGCCAGCGATATCAATAATACTATCAACAAGGTCAATCTCTTCAACAACATGTTCTTCATCTCCTTCTCTAGACTACTCAATTAATCCACGCTAATTTGATGGAGAGCGCCGGTTCGGCTTATCCGGCGGCTCAGCGTGGCGACAGTTTTTAACATGTTTGTTTTGAATCGAAAAGGTTTTTTAACCTGTTGGCACAACCTATAGTTCTACCGGTTCCTGAACCATCCGGCAGTGGGCGGCATCGATAATACTGAGGACGCGATCAACGGCTAATTCCGGGTTACCTTCCGGATTGACCACGCAGTAATCGAACTCCGTCATGCGCTTCATCTCCTGCCGCGCCGTGGCCGTTCGCAGGGCCATGCCCTCTGCAGTATCCTGCTTACGCCGTCGGAGGCGTTCCACCAGACCCTGCTCCGTGCGCGTGGTCAGAAAGACGGAAATAGAATTCGGCACGAGCTTTCGTACCGTATGCGCGCCCTGCACATCGACGCGGAGAATTACGTCACGTCCACTCGCCAAGGCATCGCGTATTTGCTGCTTCGGTATACCCTTGTAATCGTTGTAGACGATGGCATGCTCCAGCAGTTCGTTCGCCTCGATCATACGGGCAAATTGGTCAAAGGAAACAAAGAGATAATCTGTCCCATGCACCTCTTCGTCGCGCGGCGGCCGTGTGGTAGCCGTCACAACAAAGTAGAAACTGTCGGGACGACGCTCGATCAGTTTTCGCGCCACGGTGTCCTTGCCGACCCCGGAGGGGCCAGACAATATCAACAACAGCGGGTAGGTCGTGCAACCGTACAAATCATCAACCTGTGCGTCCGGGCTTTCCTTGATAGCTTCAATACTCATCGACATAGTCTTTCAGGGCGGCTTGTCTATTTCTCAAACCCACCCCTATAATGGGTTGATTGTAGCAGCAATTACCGAAAGTGTGAATGAAGGGGCGCGATGCCGTTTTATGAATACAAGTGCCTGAACTGCGGCCGACCGGCGCGCTTGCACCTGTCCTACGCCGAATACGACCACTCCTCAACCGTGTGCCCCCATTGCGGCCAGGACAGCCTGCAGCGGCGTGTCGGCCGCGTGGCCGTCGCCCGCTCCGATGACGCCCGCGTCGACAGTCTCATGACCGATGAGTCGCTGGCAGGCCTAGAGGAAGATCCTCGCGCCATGGGCCGTTTCATGCGGGCCATGAGCCGGGAGACGGGCGAAGAAATGGGCGGTGAGTTGAAAGAGGTGGCGGAACGCCTGGAAAAGGGCGAATCAATGGCATCTATTGAGCGCTCTATGCCTGAGTTGGGTGGCGCGAGCATCGATGACGAGCCGCTATAAGGATTCCGCAACGCAAGCCTGACGGCGTAACGGCACCGAATGATAATAGGGCAAATCAGAGGCTGGTTCTGCCCAACCGTTCCAGCACAGTTGACCGGACGTCGGCGGCCACGCTCGATACCGGTTGATCGGCATCGAGCGTGACCCAGCGCGTCGGGTCGGCCGCCGCCAGCACGTGATAGCCTTCCCGCACCCGCTCGTGGAAAGAAACCGCTTCCAGGTCGAGACGATTCATCTCCTGGCCCTCATCGCGGCGGCGCGATAGCCCGTGACGCACATCCATATCGAGCAGAATGGTCAAATCCGGTCTCAGGCTGCCTGTGGCGAAGGCCGTCAGCGTGGCCAGCACACCCATGTCAAGCCCACGCCCATAACCTTGGTAGGCCAGCGTGCTATCGGCAAACCGATCACACAGAACGATGCGACCCTCAGACAGCGCCGGACGAATGCAGGCCGCGACCAATTGGGCACGCGAGGCCGAATAAAGCATCACTTCGGTCATCGGAACCATGTCCGTATTGGCTGTGTCGTGCAAGACGCCACGAATCTGATCGCCGATGGACGTGCCGCCCGGTTCGCGCAGCGTGTCCACCCGGTAGCCGTTCAGCCGCAAATAATCGGCCAGCAACCGAATCTGGGTCGACTTGCCGCTGCCTTCCGGCCCTTCGAAGGTGATAAACATGGTGACCGGCAAAATCAGTCGGCTCAGTCGTTGCGCGGGGTGTTAAAGATGCGAACGTGCCGGAGCGGCTCCCGACCATAACTATGGGAGATCAGGTTGGCTTGTCGCACCATCTCGTGTTGATAGCGGCGAATAGCCGAGCCGGCTGGGCGCAAGTCCATACTCGGCTGTCCCGACTGGACGAGCATGATGGCGCGCTCCGTCTCAGCAATCGATGACTCAAAAGGGTCGGTTGCCGGGGCCACCTCCAGCCCCAACGCCTCCACCAGAAACCGCTCCATCTGACTGACAGTGTTGGCCCGCAATACGTAGACCGATATATTGCGCTGCTCGGCATCATTGATAAGCCGGCGGCGCTTGCGGTAGTAGCTCTTTAGCGTCACTAACACGTCGGCATCTTCCAAGGTCTCGGCGATCAACAGCTTCACGCCCAGATGTTTGGCAGCCTGATAGAGGCGATTGCGTGCCACGCCATAAGCATACACGCGCAACTTGCGTGTGCTGCCGTTGCCGCCATTGTCATAGCCGGCCGCCGGCTGGGGAAAAGGCCGTTCGCCCTCGTTACCGATGGCCAACGAAGTCGCCGGACGCGTGGGCGGCAACAAGGTAGCTTGGCGGTTACTTTCCTCGGCCCGTCCGGTCGATTCGCCGATGGCCCTGATTTCGCGCCCCCCTCGTCCTTGACGAACACCGGGAGTGCCGCCGCGCCGTCCGGTCACTGCCGCCGATGTCACGACCAAGGATTGCCGCTCGGAGTGAATCTTCCCGTCGTCATCACTATAGCGCAACTCAACCTGCACCGGCTCGCCGCGCAGCATGGCATCCACCGACGTGGTCACATCATTATGGACCAGCAGTCGCTGACGATCCTGCATTTCGATCAGGACGTCGAACGTCGGCGGAGCACGCCGTTCCAGGACCGTCTTCTGGGTGCCGCGGCGGCGGGCTTCCTCGTCAGACAGGGTCACGCTTTCAATCCCGCCCACCAGGTCGGACAGGGTCGGATTCAGGAGAATATTCTCCAGCGTATTACCGTGAGCGGTGCCGATCAACTGGACGCCCCGCTCGTTAATCGTACGGGCAGCCTCCGTCTCGCGCTCGCGGCCAATCTCGTCGATGACGATCACTTCCGGGTTGTGATTCTCCACCGCTTCAATCATCGTCTCATGCTGGTGCGCCGGATGGGGGACCTGCATACGACGGGCGCGGCCGACGGCCGGGTGCGGGATGTCGCCGTCGCCGCCAATCTCGTTGCTGGTATCTACGATGATCACCCGTTTGGTTTCGGCCAGGATACGGGCCATCTCGCGCAGCATCGTCGTCTTACCCACGCCCGGCCGGCCCAGGATCAGGATACTGTGACCTTGCGTCACGATGTCTTCAACGATGTCGATCGTTCCGTAGACAGCGCGGCCGACGCGACACGTCAGGCCGACGACCTGCGCGTGGCGATTGCGGATGCCGGAGATGCGATGCAAGGTTCGGGCAATACCGGCCCGGTTGTCGTCGTCAAAATCGCCAATGCCGGCCACCACCTGTTCGATTTCCTCGTGAGTCACTTCCGTATCCCGCAGAATAACTTCTCCATCGACGTAGCGTGCCGTGGGCAGGCGACCGAGATCCATCACGATCTCCAGCAACTCATCTTCCCGACCAATTTGGTCAACGCGCTCGCGAATACTCTCCGGTAAAACGGAAAGTAACGTGCGTAAGTCTTCATGCGACTGTATAGAATTCATTTCTACCTGTAAAAAGCCCTAAGTTAGGATCCGGCACCACCATTTGATTTTGAGTGATCCGGCTTTCGGAAATTGCGCACGATGGGTGATGAGGCGGAAATTCGTTGCCCTTCCAGCGCGACCGCTGCCTCCGGTACCGAACGAGATACGTGATGCACGATGTGGCGCACCATGACCGCCTGACTGCCACACAGACTGAACCCGCTGTTTTCCAGGGTGCTGGGCAACCAGCTCTCATAGCGGCGAACGCAGCAATACACCAGGTCCGGCTCGCGCGCAAAAGTGACCTCCAGAGCCGCAGCGATAATTTCTTCCGCCTCTGCCTCGGCCTCCGGGTGAATAAAAAATCGCAACCAGGTGGCGACGGCTCCCTTGCGAATATTGACGAAGGCGGCCAGTTCGCCCCCTTCGCGCAGCACCCACCCATCGCCGTCGCCGTTGAGCGGCATCGGTTCAACGGCTTGAACCAGCCGGGGAACCGTATTGGCGTAAAGGAGTTGGATGTCCCACTCGTCGGCCGGCGTTCGGCGGGTTAACTGTCGTTTACCCAAGCCGCGCGGTCGGTAATCGGCCGCCCGGACCGACCAGATGTCCTGGCGAGTGTAGACAGCAAACCCCGATCGTCGCAACACCATCAGCTCCGCACTGCGTTCGTCCACCTCGGCGATCACATGGTGAATGCCGCGCTGGCCCGCGCCGGCGATTGCCTCGTCCAGCAAGGCGAGCCAAACAGCGCAATTGGGCGTGCGTAGCACCGCATCGCCCCAGCCACCCGCGACCGATGCATCTTCGTCGTTCTGCGCGTCGATACAGCGGGGGCTGATGTAAAGCACATTGGCTTGACTCGCTCCATTCGGGATTCGCAACTGGATAAAACCGGCGCGCTCGCCGCTTTCCGGCCTCATGACGAACGTTGGATACTCGCCGCCCACCAGCATGCTGACGATGGCCCCGCGTAGAGGATGAAAATTCTCGGCTAGTGCGGAGACTGTGTGTAGCGAAATACCGCGTTCGCCCATGCGGCGAATGAAGGCTAGATCGCGCAGGTCAAAGGACCGAACCATTGCCTGTAGTTTATCAACCCCCTGGCGGCAGGGCAAGCGCTCTTAAATGGCTTGCCTTTTCGCATCATGTTATACTCACCCGTAACTTCAGTCAGGAGAATCCCCTTATGAGCTCTCTTATCCTCACCGTACGCGAAAGCATCCGCTATCGCGGCCGCTCCGGGCAGTATAGCTGGCTGGCGCACCGCCTTTCCGGACTGGCCATTCTCTTCTTTCTGGTCATCCACGTCTGGGACACCGCCAATGCCTTCTTCTGGCCCCAAGCCTATGTCTGGTCGTTGGCGTTATTCAAAAACCCGCTTTTCGGCCTGGGAGAAATCGGCGTGATGGCCGCCGTTCTCTATCACGCCTTCAACGGCACGCGGATCACGATCCTCGACTTCAAGCCGGAATGGTGGCGACACCAACGCCTGAGTTCGCTGATCACCTGGACTCTGTTCTTCCTGGTCTTCATTCCTATCGCCGTTCTGATGCTCAGTGCGATGATTGGCCACTGTTCCGAATTGGCGTCTGCCGGCGACAGTTGTCTGCGCATCCCGGCCTTCAGCGAATTCGCCCAATACGCCCGCTAGGAGGAGTGAAAATGGCAGCGATTACAGAAAAAACAAGTGACAGAATGACGGTTCGGCGTGTCCAGATCGAGGGCAACCGCGAGCGCTACGCATGGTTGTTCATGCGGCTCTCCGGTGTGGCGATGCTGGTTTTGGCCGTCGGCCACATGGTCATTCAACATGTTCTTAACAGCTCGACCAACCTGACCCTGCAATTTGTGGCCGTCCAATGGAGTTCGTGGGGCTGGAAGGCCTATGACATCTTTTTGTTGTGGATGGCAATCCCCCACGGTATCCGGGGGCTGTTCAATATTTTGAGCGACTATGTTCACAACCCGGGCCTCAAACGGACGATTGGCATTCTATTGACGCTGTTCGTGGTCGCCACCGTCATCTGGGCGACGATTGCCATCTCGCTCTTTGATTCGGCCATGATCCCATAAACCGCCTAAGCACGATATATCTGGAAGGCATTCATGAAAACGCATGTATTTGACGCAGTCATCATTGGCGCCGGCGGCGCAGGGCTGATGACTGCCCTCTACGCCAGTCGTGGCGCAAACGTCGCTGTCATATCCAAACTATACCCGACACGCTCGCACACCGGCACAGCCCAGGGCGGCATCGGCGCGGCCTTGGGCAATGTTGAAGAAGATCATTGGGAATGGCACGCCTACGATACGGTGAAAGGGTCGGACTATCTGGCTGACCAGGACGCCGTCGATGTGCTGTGTAAAGAAGCAATCGATACAGTTGTCGAACTGGAGCACATGGGGCTGCCCTTCGACCGTCTGCCCAACGGCCGCATCTCTCAGCGCCGCTTTGGCGGCCACACCAACAACGAAACCGGCAAGCCGGTGATGCGCGCCTGTCACGCCGCCGACCGCACCGGCCATATGATCCTGCAAACCCTCTATCAGCAATGTATCAAGAACCGGGTCAACTTTTTTGATGAATACCACGTCATCGACCTTATCCGGGTAGATGATACGATTCGCGGCGTGGTGGCCTATGAACTTGCCACCGGCGAAATGCACGTCTTTCATAGTAAGGCTGTCCACTTTGCCACTGGTGGCTGGGGCCGCTGTTGGGAAGTCACATCCAATGCCCACTCGCTGACCGGCGACGGCACGGCGATTTGCCTGCGCAACGGCGTGCCGTTGGAGGATATGGAGTTTTTCCAGTTCCACCCCACCGGCATCTTCAAGCTGGGCATCCTGATCACCGAAGGCGTTCGGGGCGAAGGAGGCATTTTGGTCAACGGCCAGGGCGAGCGCTTTATGGAGCGCTATGCACCCACGATCAAGGACCTGGCCAGCCGCGACGTCGTCAGCCGGGCGATCTTCATGGAAGTCCAGGCCGGGCGAGGCATCAACGGCCAGAATTACGTCCACCTGGACGTGCGCCCGGAAACGGTCAACAAGTATAACGAGCTGGCCGGGGATCCCCGGCGAATCGATAGAGCCTACATCGAGTCAAAATTGCCCGACATCGCCGACTTCACGCGCACCTATCTGGGAATTGATCCAGTCGAAGAGCCAATGCCGGTTCAGCCGACAGCTCATTACGCGATGGGCGGCATCCCCACGGACGTCGACGGCCGCGTGCTCATCGGCGCGGGGGATCGCGTTCTGAACGGCCTGTACGCCGCCGGAGAGTGTGCTTGTGTGTCCGTCCATGGGGCCAACCGCCTGGGTACGAATTCCCTGGTTGACCTGGTCGTGTTCGGCCGTCGGTCCGGCCGCCACATGGCTGAATATTGCCGGGAAGCCGAACTCTTACCCCTGCCCACAGGCACGGGCGAGGCCTTGCAGACAGAGTTCAATCGGCTTCGCCACGGCACGGGGAGCATCAAGCCGTTTGAACTACGCAACAAAATGCAAAAAACCATGACGGATAACGTCGGCGTATTCCGCACGGAAGAGACGATGACCAAGGCCATCGAAGACCTGCGTCAACTTCGCCACGATTACAATACCAGGATGCACATCGACGACAAGGGGCAACGCTACAATACCGATCTGCTGGAAGCCTGGGAGCTGGGCTGCCTTCTGGAACTGGCCGAGGTAACGGCAGTCTCGGCCCGTGCCCGCAAGGAGAGCCGAGGCGGCCACGCGCGCGAAGACTTCCCGGAGCGCAACGACGACGACTGGTTAAAACATACCCTTTGCGCCCGCAATGAAGACGGCAGTTACTCGCTCGACTACAAGCCGGTCGTGCTCGGCCGCTATGAACCGAAGAAGCGTGTCTATTAAGAGGTCATGACGATGCAAGCTACTCTAAGAATCCGGCGTTTCAACCCGGAAACGGATAAAAAGCCCTGGTGGGGCGAATACACTCTGGAGAATGTGCACCGTACCGATACGGTGCTCGATCTGCTCCACCGCATCAAGTGGGAGCAGGACGGCACGCTAACCCTGCGCCGGTCATGCGCCCACGGCGTCTGCGGTTCCGATGCCATGCGCATCAATGGCGCGAATGCGTTGGCCTGCAAGACCCTGGTCAGCCGTCTGGGGGTCAAAGGGAACGAGATCAAGATTCAGGTAGAGCCCATTCTGGGCCTACCGGTTGAGAAAGATCTTATTGTCGACATGGAACCTTTCTTCGACCACTACCGGGCGGTGTTGCCCTACTTCATCACCGATCAACCCGTGCCGGCCGACGGCCGCGAACGGCTACAGTCGCAGGTCGACCGCGAACGTTTCGACGATACGACCAAGTGTATTCTCTGCGCCGCCTGCACCTCTTCCTGCCCCAGTTTTTGGGCCGACGACCGCTATATTGGCCCGGCTGCTATCGTTCAGGCCCACCGGTTCGTGTTCGACTCGCGCGACGAGGGCATGAATGAACGACTGGACGTACTGGCTGACACCTTCGGCGTCTGGAAATGCCGCACCATTTTCAACTGCACCAACGCCTGCCCGCGAGATATTCAAGTGACCGAGGCCATCGCCGAGGTTAAGCAGGCGATCACATCGGGCAAAGTGTAAGCGCGGGACGAGTCGGTCATTCCCACGACATATAAACGAAACGAAAAGGCGCGCTCCGATTGGGGCGCGCCTTTAGTAACACCACCTGTGCCGTAGAATCCCTAGGGCTGGCCGGCGGCCGATGGGGGCCACACAGCATTGTCGACCACCAATTCATCGGGCACAAGCATACAATCAGTCGAGGTATTCAGAAAATGAACGTCCCCGCGCAAGACAACGCCACAGCCGAACCGGAATTCCCCATCTACCTGTAACCGATCGCAGCCGCGCAACGATGGCGCGCCCATCGGAAAATGCTGGTCCAAATCATTGACGAATCGGTAATGCTCGCTGTCCAGTTCGACGGTCGGCGGTTCGCCGCCCCGCTCATCGGCCAGAACCACCCGAAAATCCTCGGTCAGCACGTAGGCATCCGAACGAACGGCCAGCAAGTCGTTGGTCTTCTTCACCGGTGCGAAGCGCGTGCGCGGGACCCGCACCGCCTCGGCTCCGTCGAACACGGCGATGGCCGAACCCATCGCCGTCTCCAGTTGATAAACTGCCGGCGATTCCGGGTCGCGCGGGTCGAGCGTCTTGCGATTGCGAATCATGGGCAATCCCAGCCGAAAGTGGCGCTCCTCCAGCACTCGTTGCAGCGTCGGCAAGTGGAGCCATAGATTGTTGGTGTTGAAATAACGATGACGGCCGATGTCCTGAAACGTAGCCATATCCTCGGCAGGACATTGAGCGATCTCCCGCAAAATAAGTTGGCCGTCCTGACGCCGGGCCAAGTGTCCGCCTTTTCGATCAGCCGGAGTGCGATCCGCCACTTCTACCAGAAAAGGCAGCTCCCTTTGGGCTAGATAACCCAGGATGTGCGGCTCCAGGACCGCACCCAGGTTATCCGCGTTCGACACAAAGGCATATTCATACCCGGCATCCAGAAGAGAGGTCAACATGCCGCTGGTAGCCAGAGCGATGTAAAGGTCGCCATGGCCGGGTGGGCACCATTCCATCTCTGGATCCTCCGGGAAACTCGCCGGGCCGAAGCCGTCGGCGCAGACTTTGGGCTGTTTGTGCTGCAGAAAACTGAGCGGCATGTCGCGCGACTGGGGAAAGTAACGCTGTAAGACCTTCAAAGATGCCTCTTCCGTGGCAAAGCTATTCATCAACAACAGTGGCGCGCCCACTCCAATGGCTTGTTGCGCGATGATGTCCAGAAAAGTTAAGCCCTCCCTGACTTCCAGCAGCGACTTGGGGCCGGTCAGGCCCATGCCGGTTCCCAGGCCGCCATTTAACTTGATGATGACGGTTTTCTTAATCGCCGCGCGTCCCACAGCTTCGAGCGAATCGGGCAGTCTCTCGACATCGGGCAACGAGTCAACGGGAACGATGCTCCGCTCGGAAATCAATCCATCGTCGCCATCCAGCAGCTTGTCGTAATAGTAGGCAAAGTTGTCTATGAAAATCTCCGACACGTGTTCGGCCCTCATTCGTTCGACAAAGGGGGCGAATCGGGCGGAATAGGAGGTAATATGAGAATCTTCGGCCAGCTTTTCGGAGGAATTCGTGTAAGTATCCAAGTCTTTTCCAGTCTTTATAAGTTACTCTGTTACATAGGTTTTGTGTTTAATTTGCGACCTCAGTCGCGTTCTGGAGAGGACTCCCGTCCGCCCACGGCACGAGAGCCCCAACTGCTAACATAACCTTAAATCCAATATAACAAAGCAATAAGTAGCATCATATTAAATGGCCCAGCTTATCAAACAGCTTAAGCCAAGTCCTGCACGTCAGGAATGCCGCGGCCGTATCAGCAACAGGCCGGCTAAGCCGAAACCGGCTAACACCAACACCAGCCAGACGGCTATCTCGGCCACATCTTGACTGCTCTGGTTGCCGCTATTGGCCCGCAGCCAAGCGGTTTCCAGTTGCTGCGGCGTCAGTTGCAGCGTTTGGGCCAATGCGGTTGCACAATCCTGACCTTCGGCAAATGCGAGCACCAGATCGCGAACGGCCGCATCATCATTCGTCGCGATAATATGGTTGACTAACGATTCGCTCTGGGCAATTGCCAGATCATCTTCAACCGGCATGCCCGCGCACAAGTCGGCCACAGCCATAGTTGTCCCGTCGGCGATGGCCGAGCGCAAAACATCGCTCTGCACGATGTCGCTCGACCCCTGCGCCGCCCCGGCCAACCCACGCCTCAACCAGGGAGGCACATTGAACGCATATTGATTCAGCCCCTGGTAGAGAAGCAAATCGGTCAATCCCAGCGACAGACCGGCTCGCAACTCCTCTTCAGCCGTTTGCGGGTTTAGCACGGTCAGCAGCACAACGCCGAGGTCAGGATAGGTCTGGCCCGGCTGGTAATCTCGCCCCGCAAGCCGCAGCGCAGCCCCCAGGTCGGCCGTAGACGGATAGATGTAAATGTCGAAGGGTAAAATTTGCTCGATGGGCATCAGTTGCCCCAACTCGGGCAATAGCTCGAAGGTGATGTCGCGTGCCTGTTCCCCAAGCAATTCGTCATCACCCGTCCAGTGAATCCGCACGCTGCCGCCGCCCTGATCGTCGGTCGTCACCAATTGCCGCCAATTGAATCGGTCGTCAACGTAACTGATGATCTGCTCCGGCACACGCAACGGCGAGCCGGCAGTTCGCTCCAGTTCCCACCAGTAGGTTATGGAACCGAACGGCGGCAAGCGCGTCTGAGTCAGATCGAGCGCATAGGAAAGCTCGATATTAGGGCCGGGATCAATCGGTACATCCACGGCAAACGAGTCCGGCGAAACCCCAAGACGGATATATAGAGTAATCGCTTCGATCTCACCGACGTTGGCCGCCGACAAATGGAAGTTGATCGATTGACCATAATTGTAATCGGCCGTGGATCTTAACTCCGTCTGTCCGCCCTGGGCCTGGGCCATCGGGGCAGCAAGAAGTAATCCCAAAGCCACGCAAGCGATCATCAAGGAACGGCGAGAGGAAAAGGTCGGCGTGGTCATAATCCCAGCAGCGCGATCATGGCCGCAATCGTCAGCGGACTGATGAGCGTTGATAGCACAACTATACGAGCCACATTGGTAGTCGGCAAACCGAACTCGCCGGCCAGAATAAGATTGATGACGGCCGAGGGCATTGTCGCCTCGATGATCATCGCGCTGCGGGCCGCGCCTTGCAGCCCCAGAAAGAGCGCCACTGCTATTCCCACGACCGGCCCGCCCAACAAACGCAAACCGACGGCCGGCCACACGTAGCGTCCCCTATCGTCAGGGCGAATGGAGGCGATTTGCATCCCCAGTACGAGCAACATGACCGGGATCGCGCCGTTGCCGGCAATGGTGATGCCGCTCATAATCGGTCCTGGGATCGAGATGCCAAACCCGTAGACGATAACAGCCAGTACGGCGGCGTAAACAGCGGGCAAGCGGACCATGCGTTGCAGCGTCGCTCGCCAGCTAACGTTGCCCATTGAGGCAATAATCACCCCCACCGTGTAGACCATCACCGTACTCGTCACATAGTAGACTACGCCGCGCGATAGACCATCCTCTCCATAGCGCAATTGCAGCAGCGTCAGCCCATAATTCCCGCCGTTGACGAACATGGCAACGATGAGCATAGAAGCCTTTTCCGCCCTCTGCAGGTGAAGTAGACGCGCCAGCAAGAATGCCAGCACACCCATTACCAGGATGTTGATCGCCGAAAAGGCAACCAGCCTCACCAGTTCTTTTGCGGGAAGTTGGGAATTGGCGAGGGAGGCAAAAACGAGACAGGGGCTTAGAATGTTAAAGACGACACTGGACAATGTGCCGATTTGCAATGACAGCCGGCGGTGCAGCAGATAGCCAAATGAGGCCACCAGCATGATCGGCAGGATGTTGTGGGTGAGGACGTAGACAAAGACGTTCAATTGAGGCGCAATTCATCGAGAATGTCACCATCAAAATCGTCGTCATCTTCGGACAGGGCCAATATCTCTAATCCCCCATCCATCCACTCCATCTCTTCTATCGCTTCCTCAATGGCCTCATAAAAGACTTCATACTGGGGATCTTGAGCTATACGTGCCAGCAAACTGTAGGCTCTTTCGCCCCCAATCTGCCCCAAGGCGGCAACGGCGGCCATGCCCACCTCCTGGTTTTCATCATCCAGCAGATATTCCAGAGCATCAATAGAGTCCTCATCGCCGATGATGCCGCAAGCGCGAGCCGCCTCGGCTCGAAAATCGGGCGAAGGGCTGCTCAATTCCTGCTCCAGAAAAGGCAACCAACGCTCGTCGGCCGAAATCCCCATCGCGAAAATCGCGCTCAGTTGCAGCTCGTCTGAACCTTCTTCGTAGGCATCCCGAATCAGTTCTGGAACGCGCGGATGGGAAGCCGAAGCAACCGCCTCCAACGCTGCCCGCTTGACTTCTAGCGCAGCACGGGGATTGTCGTATTGGGCCAGCAGACCATCGATGATGGTAGACGTCTGGCTGTCATCGATTTGCCCCCACTCGGCCAAAAGGATGTAGTGGGCCAAAGAACGGGCCGCAGCGGCCCGCACGCCGACATTATCGTCCGTCCGCATGAGATCGAGGATTGGGCCGACTAGCGTCTGATCTTCCGAATCCCACAGACCATCGAGCGCCGCGATGCGCACAGCCGGCGAGGAATCTTCGAACAAGTAGGTGAATATTGGTGTAAAGTCGACCAGAAAGTTATCTTCGGCAATCTCGGCCATATGCACCGCCAGCGCCACACGGCGTGACTCTGCCACGCCCTGCCATTCCTTACCGAAATGCCGGAAGTCAGCCTCGGACAGGTCCGACAGCCGGTAGAGCAAGTGGACCGGAATGTCTTCGGCCACAAGCAACGCCTCCAACACTGAGGCGAACGGGAGTTCCTTTTGATCAGCCATAATGGTTTTTTATTGAAGGGGAATGATCGGATTAATAATATCCTGCACGATCAAGATAGCCATCAGCGCCAGCAGCACGACCATACCAATGACGTGAACCATGCCTTCGCGCTCCGGCTCAATGCGACGGCCGCGAATTGCCTCGATCAGCACGAACAGGATACGGCCGCCATCCAGCGCCGGAATAGGCAACAAATTCGTCAATCCCAGAGCGACACTAATAAATGAGGCCATTGTCAGCACGGGATAGAGGGTTCGCCCACTGGCGGATGACTCGGCCGCCTCGCCGGCGATCTGGCTAATGCCGATAATGCTGACGGGCCGCGCCTCGCGCGCCGTGATCTCGCCGTTGATGAGCATGGAAGGAAGTTTGGCGTAAAGAGTCATATATTCCCACATAAAGCTCAGCGAACCGGACAAGGCATCGACGGGATTCCGCCGTATTTGCGGCCCCAAACCCAGGGATATGCCCAATGGGCCGTCAGTGGCCGGATCGTACTCGCCGGGCCGGCGGGGGGTCAGGCTAATCGCCTGTTCCGTGCCGTCCCGAAGGATGACTAATCCAACCTCTGATCCGGCGCGATCTGTTACCGCATTGACCAAGGTGCCGCTATTCATCACCATGCGGCCGTCGACCTGGAGAATCACATCACCCGACTGCAAGCCGCCGATGGCCGCGGGTGAACCCGGATTGACATCGGTCACCTGTACCGCCGGCGCGCCCAGCACCAGCGCCAACCAGAAAAAGAGGATGGCGGTGATGAAATTCATGCCCGGTCCCGCGGCCAACACGAATAGTCGCGCCCGTTTTGAGGCCGACGCCAGCCCGCCGGGCACGTTGGGATCGTCCTCGCCCGCCGGGCGCACAAACCCGCCCACCGGAATCCAGTTGAGCGAGTAGATCGTGCCGCCGCGCTCAAACAGCTTGATCGCTCGTGGCGGCAAACCGAAGCCGAATTCCTCGACGCGTATTTTGCTCAGTTTGGCGGCCCAGAAGTGGCCGAACTCATGAATAATGACAATAGGCGTCAGGATGAGCAGAAAGCCACCCACGGCCCAGAGTAAATTCGAAGTCAACATAGATATACCCGGTCTGTCTGAATTCCGTCGAGCGAAAAGCCGTATGCGCGAGAGTACAAAAGCGGTCGCGCTCGCTCCTGATTATATGTCTACTAGACGACCGACTGCAAGGGAGGAGTTCCTGATCTAACAGCACTCTAACCCTTGTTCCCACGTCAATTTCACTTATCCTTGCTTGACAAGGGAAATGCCTGGGGCTATGCTGTGATCCAACAATTGAATACGGGGTGGTCTCCTGCTCCGGAGCAACCACCCCAGGGGCCGGACAGCGCATGGCCCGGAACATCAGGCGAGCAGTTTCGCCCGTCCGGGTGACGAGGTGGAGGTTCCTCGCGGCGACGCGAGGTTAAGCCGACGGTACGGATTTTTAACCGGGATCATGAGACATTCATGGTCGGGTTGGAATTTTCGGAGGTCGGCGAAAATCGAAAGATCAGCGGATGCCTCCCAGGGTCGACTACACTCTGAGCTTTTGCCCCTTCAACCAGCCGGGAAACAAACAGGTTCGGGAAACCAACCCACAATCCCCCCGGCATGTGGTCAACGAACAACATCAATCCGAAGGGGCGTCCCCGGTCACACCAATTACAGGGAACGCCAACTATGGCATTGCGGACGGCCGAGCGCCGAACGATCCCGTTTGCCACGGGCATTGTTCTGTCCGGAGACGGCGGCGAGTGCTGCTTTGCTGCAACCCATGGAGGTTGACCATGTGTGGTATTGTCGGTTACATTGGGCCGCGACAGGCCCCTCACGTTGTGCTGCAAGGGTTGAAGCGTCTCGAATATCGAGGTTACGACTCCGCGGGCATCGCGGCGCTGAACGGGAATGGCCGCATCGACATTCGTCGCGACGTCGGCAAATTGTCCAATCTCGAGGCACTCCTCTCATCATCACCGCTGGCGGGGCATAGCGCTATCGGCCACACACGCTGGGCCACCCACGGTGCGCCAACCCAGCGCAACGCGCATCCTCACCTGAGCATGAACGGCAGTGTAGTCGTTGTTCACAATGGTATCGTCGAGAATTTCAAGGAATTGCGCGAAGAACTGGCCGCCGAGGGTGTCGTTTTCCAGTCGGATACCGACACAGAGGTAATCGTGCAATTGGCCGAGCGATATATGGCCGGGGGTTTGCCCCTGGAAGAAGCAGCCCGCCTGACTCTGATTCAACTGAACGGGGCCAATGCCGTCGTGATGATGGCCGTCAGTCAGCCGGATCGGCTGGTCTGCGCGCGCGTGGGGAATGCGGGAGGCCTGACGCTGGGCATCGGCGAGGGAGAGATGTTCATCGCCTCCGATATCCCAGCCATCCTGGAATACACCCGCCGCATGATCTTTCTGGAGAGCCGAGAGATGGCGACCATCACCCGCGAAGGGTACGCGATCCATGATCTGGACGGCCAGCCGGTGGCCGCCGAAATACACCACATCGCCTGGGATCCCGTCAGCGCAGTCAAGGGCGAGTATAAGCATTTCATGCTGAAGGAAATATTCGACCAGCCGCGGGCACTCATCGATACCTTGGGCGGTCGAATCGACTTCGAAACCGGGGCTGTCCGTCTACCGGAGATGAATCTGACATCCGAGACGGTGGCACAGATCAACAAGCTGTTCATCATCGCCTGCGGCACCAGTTATTATGCCGGTCTCGTCGGCAAATACTTGATCGAGACGCTGGCCCGGCTGCCGGTGGAGGTTGAATACGCGTCGGAGTTTCGCTACTACGATCCTGTCATCGACGAACGAACGGCCGTCTTGTCGATTACTCAAAGCGGCGAAACGGCCGACACTCTGGCCGCGGTCGAACAGGCGCGCGAGCAGGGCGCCATCTTGTGGACAATCGTCAATGCCATCGGCAGCCAAGCGATGCGATCGGCCGATGGGGCCATCCCGATGCATGCCGGGCCGGAGATTGGTGTAGCCAGCACCAAGGCCTTCACCACCTCTATCGTCGATCTTTACCTGCTGGCCTGCACCCTAGGCGCGATGCGCCGTGTTCTGTCGCTGGATCGCCAACAACAGTTGGGTGAAGATGTGGCCCGCCTGCCGTCACTCGTAGGGCAGGTGCTGGAGCATGACGCCGAGTATCGAGCGCTGGCAGAGCGATTCCATAAAGCGCAAAACTTTCTGTTTCTGGGTCGCGGCATCAACTACCCCATCGCCATGGAAGGGGCGCTCAAACTGAAAGAGATCAGTTACATTCATGCCGAAGGCTATCCGGCGGGCGAAATGAAGCACGGGCCGATAGCCCTGATCGACGAGTCCATGCCTGTGCTGGCCATCGTTACCAAGGATGCCCTGTACGACAAGATGATCAGCCAGGTGCAGCAGGCCAAGGCGCGTGGCGGGGTGGTCATTGCCTTGGCGACCCAAGGGGACGAGTTGATACGACAGGAAGCGGACTACGTCATCTACGTGCCGGCCGCTCCCCCGCTACTGGCCCCCGTCGTCAATGTGATCCCGCTGCAATTGTTGAGTTACCACATCGCGGTGCGGCGTGGAGCCGACGTCGATCAGCCTCGCAACCTGGCCAAAAGCGTGACGGTAGAGTAGAAGCCGGGCAGAAAGTAAACAGGGCCGGAGCCATGCTATTGCATGGTCCCGGCCGTATAAGTTTGGTTCGATTCTTCGGCTACGCTAGGGAAAGCGCCGACTGCAACGTGGCCGGTTGCAGGCCGGCCTCGCTCAGAGCCAAGCGTGCCTGCTCCAGATTCGCGCCGATTTGGCTCGCGCGGTGGGCATCTGAGTTGACGACCACCCGTCGGCCGCCCTCTTCATGGTACCACTGCAACATCGTAACCAGCGCCGACCGCCAGCCGGGGTTCAAATTCAGTAGCTTGGTGTTAAGTTCCAGCGCCAAACCGCGCCAGGCGATGGTCGCTAGCGTGTCGCGGATGATACTCTCCAGACTCTGTGGCCGAAAAGCCGCACCCAGGAGTGTGCCGCGCCACAAGATCCGATCAAAATGGGCAATCACGTCTATATTTGACGATTCGGCGGCCATATGACCAACCGCGCTAAAGTAGTCGGCATAAACATCCAGCGGCTCGCGCCCGGCGAAACAGGACGCATCGTGAATGTTTTCACCGTATAGCCAATGCAGAGAGGCCAGGCGCACGTCGAAGGGGTAGCGGCCGACCAATTCACGGGCCTGGGCTTGAAACTCATGCGGGTTGCCAAGTTCGACACCGCTGTAAAGGGTTAGTCCACGAGGGCCAAATTCGCTCCGGAGGCGATTGATCTCCTCGAAATAGTCATCGAAGGCCGGCGCGCCGGCATGCCATTGGGGATGCCACTCGGCATGTTCGGTAATGGCGATCTCCGTCAGACCCAGCGCCAAAGCTCGCCAACATAGAGTCTCAATAGTATCCTGTCCATCCACGCTAAAGGTCGAATGCATGTGATAGTCAGTCTTAATTTCTTGCGCGTTCATATAGCCTGATTAGACCGAAACCGGGCTACGAAGTCAATCGGTTTTTGTTAACAATCTGTAAAGAGTCGATTAAACGCCGGTCAGTAGTAGAATAAGGTCAACCCGCGGACTGACCGGATAGACGATCTTTGAATCAGTTCGCTCGTCCGCTTATAATCACCTCATCATTTCATCACTTCCCGGGAGGGAGCATGACCACCTTCGACGGCAAAAACGTTTTGATCACCGGCAGCGCGAGCGGCATCGGCCGCCTGATGGCCCAAAAACTCGCCACGCGAGGGGCCAACGTCATCCTGTGGGATCTCAATCTGGCCGGGCTCGAGTCGCTCAGCGATCAATTGGCGCGTTGGGGGTATCAGGCAACGGCCTATCACCAGTGCGATCTGAGCGACCGCGAAGAGATTCGGGAAACGGCTCAGCGCGTGCTGGCCGAACAAGGGCCGGTCGATATTCTAATCAACAATGCCGGGATCGTGTCCGGCAAGCCGTTGCTGGAATTATCGGATGAGGCCATCGAACGCACATTTGACGTGAATGCATTGTCTCTATTTTGGACGACTCGCGCCTTCCTGCCCGCCATGGTGGCCAAAAATCAGGGTCATGTGGTGACGATTTCGTCGGCCGGCGGCCTCATCGGCGTGCCCAAAATGACGGACTACAGCGCCAGCAAGTTTGCCGCCATCGGTTTCGACGAATCCCTGCGGGTCGAATTGAAGCGTCTGGGAGTTAGCGGTATTCGCACGACAATCGTTTGTCCCTACTACATCAATACCGGTATGTTCAAAGGCGTCAAGACTCGCGTACCCTGGCTCCTGCCCATCATGGAGCCCGAAGACGTCGTCAACAAAATCATCCATGCGATTGAGAAGGATAAACAGCGCCTCATTATGCCGCCCTTCGCGCAGGTAATTTTCCCTGGCCGAATGCTGCCGTTGCCCTGGTTCGACCGCCTGGCCGAATTCTTTGGTATCAATTCCTCGATGGACGATTTCGAGGGACGGGGTGAATGAGGTCAGCCACGGCATGAGGACGACCGGATGACACTCAAGTTGGAAAGCCTCGTTCTCTATAAAAGCCGCCCGGCCATCGTGCGCCAGTTGACTGATAAAAAACTGACCATCGAATTTGCCGATGAGAGTCGTACCAGTGTTCGGCCGAAGGATGTTACCCTGCTGCATCCCGGCCCCAGTCCTCACCCGCGACAACTCAAAATCCCCATCGGAGACCCGCAAACAGCATGGGAGCTGCTTGCCGGGAGCGAAACTACCCTGGCGGAATTATCCGCCCTGGCTTTCGGCGAGTACACGCCGGCCGCGGCCTGGACAACGTGGCAATTAGTAACCGAAGGGACCTACTTCGACGGCACCCCGGAGGCGGTCATCGCCCACTCGCCGGGCAAGGTTGAGGAAATTGTGGCCGCGCGGGAGCTGAAAGCGGCGGAAGAACGCGAGTGGAGCGACTTTGTCGCTCGGGTGGCGAAGGGCAGTTATGCCCTTGATGATGAAAGGTACCTCGTCGACGTTATCGCGCTGGCGCTCGGCCGCGTAGACAGCAGCCGGACGCTCCGCCAATTTGGCCGGCCACAGACGCCGGAGGCCGCGCACCAGTTGCTGTTGGAGATCGGTCGTTGGCTCCCAGCCGACAACCCCTACCCGGCGCGGGCTGGCATCATCACTGGGCAGCCGAACGTCGCAGTCGATCCGTTGGTCGACGAGCCTCGCCGTGATTTGACCCACCTGCGCGCCTTGGCAATTGACGATGAGGGAAGCAATGATCCCGATGACGCCGTCAGCCTGGATGGCGAACGGTTATGGGTCCACGTCGCCGACGTGGCGGCGATGGTACGCGCCGATAGCCCTGCCGACGAGGAAGCGCGCGGCCGCGCGGCTAATCTGTATCTTCCGGAAGGCATCGTGCGGATGTTGCCCGACGAGTTAACTGACAAGCTGGCGCTGGGTTTGCAACCACTGTCGCCCGCGCTTTCCTTTGCTCTGGCTCCCCACGCCGACGGCGATTTCACACTGCTGGAGATCGTGCCCAGTTGGGTGCGCGTGGAGCGAACCACCTACGAAGCGGTGGAAACCCAGCTACAGACATCGCCTTATCGCGAACTACTGGCCATCGCCGACAGTCGTCGTGCTCGCCGGCTGGCAGGAGGCGCGGTCGAGATCGAACTGCCGGAAGTCAAAATCAAAGCCGCCGTAGACGGAACAGTAAGCATCAAGTCCCTGCCGCCTTTGCGCAGCCGAACCCTGGTGCGCGAGGCAATGCTCGTGGTCGGGGAAGCAACCGGGCGTCTGGCACAGGCCCATGACATCCCAATGGCTTACACAGCCCAGGACGCCCCGTTCGACAGCAATTCGCCCGCAGACCTGACAAACGCCAGCCCATCCGTCATGTGGGCCAAGCGCCGGCAAATGCAGCGTAGCCGCCCCACGACGACGCCCGGCCGTCACACCGGCCTTGGTCTTGATATCTACGTCCAGGTTACCAGTCCGTTGCGGCGCTATCTCGATCTGCTCGCCCATCAACAACTGCGTGCTTACCTGCGGGGCGAGCCGCCGCTCGACAAGGCTGCCGTCACGTTAAGGATCGGGCTGACCGACGCCGTTGCCGGGGCCGTGCGCGCCACTGAGCGCTTGTCCAATCAGCATTGGACGCTGGCCTACTTGATGCAACATTCGGACTGGCAAGGAGAAGGGGTTGTTGTGGAAAATAAGCCAGGTCGCGACATCGTGCTCATCCCTGACCTGGCTTGGGAAACCGAAATCTATCACCGTCCGGCACGTCCGCTCGATAGCACCATCACGCTCGCCGTTGAGAGCATCGATCTGGCCCACAGAACTGCCAGATTCAAGGTGCTATAGAAAAGAGGGGCAAGACACGATATTGTTTATCATGTCTCGCCCCCAATCGCTTCTCGGACTATTTTCGTTTTGTCCTCACGCGAAGCGCATAAACTGCCAGTGCGTACATGGCAATCGCCAGGATAAGGCAGGCACCGATACCTTGCCAGAGGGCCGTCATGTCCCAGCCGCTGTTGAGCAAAGAGCGCATCGCCTCGAGCACGTAGGTGATGGGATTCAATTTGGCCGCTACCTTCAGCCAGCCGCTCAACAGTTCCAACGGGACAAAGCTGGCCGTCAGAAATGTCAGCGGAAAGAACAGGAAGCTGGCTGCTTGTGTCACGGCGGCATTGCCGCTGCCCAACGCGGCCGACACGGTAAAACCGGCGAAGCCGCTCCCCAGTAAAACCGCCAGTCCAATGACCGCCAGCAGACCGGCCATTCCGGTAGCCGATTGCAAACCCATCAGCAAGCCCACTACGATCACGAACACCGCTTGCAGGCCCAGAATAAAGCCCCCCGCCACAATAGGGCCCAGTAGAAGCGCGGTGCGACTGGCGGGCGTCAACAGTAATTTATCAAAGTAACCGCTCTCGATGTCGCGCACCAGGTTCTGGGCCGCCAGGCTGGAACCGGATAGAGCCGAACTGACGAGGGAAAGCGGCAGGATAAAGCCGAGATAGCTGTTGCCGCTTAGGCCCGGCAAAAATGCGGCCGCTTCGCCCAGCGTCGAATCGTAGATGACCAGAAAAAAGACACTTATGATAAGCGGTGGAAGCAACGCTTGAGGCGTACGGAAGATGACCGTCAAGTTTCGTCGGGTGATCATCGCGATCTGTGTTGCCAAACCGGCTTCGCCGGCAGAATATCGGCCTGTCATGGGTGCAGCAATTTGTGCCATAGTATTTTCCTCTATCGAGCTAAATTGAATCAGCGACCGCGTTTCTCGCGTTCTCCATCGGCAGCCAGGGCACCGGCAGGTTGCGCCTCAGCCCGCAGCCGTTGGCCTGTCACCTGCAAGAAGACGTCGTCCAGCGTCGGCTGGGTCAGGGTTAAAGAAATGGGCGCGATGTTGACGTCTCGCAGCCGGTTCACCACACTGGGAATCGCCTCGGCCGCATTTTCCATGTATAGACGCACCGTTTCGCGGTCGAGTTGAGTCTGGGTAGCAAAACCGTCAAGCTCGGTGAGCGCTTTCTCGGCCATGTCCCGGCCATCGAAGGCCAGATTGATCGACTCATTGCCCAGTTCGCTCTTTAGCCGGGCAGGGGAACCCTGTATGGCTATTCGCCCCTTGTCAATAACGGCGACGATGTCGGCCAATTCATCCGCTTCTTCCAGGTATTGGGTTGTCAGAAAAATGGTCATGCCGAGTTGTCGGTTGAGGCGACGCACTTCCTCCCAAATATCGCGGCGGCTGGCCGGGTCGAGGCCGGTCGTCGGCTCATCGAGAAAGAGGACGCGCGGTTCGTGAACCAGCGCCAGAGCCAGGTCCAACCGGCGTCGCATACCGCCACTATAGGTCCCCACCCGCCGGTCAACCGCATCCGTCAAGTTCACCAACTCCATCAGCTCGGAGGCTCGCTGGGCGGCCTGCGCCCGCGACGCACCAAACATTCGCGTCTGCAACGAAAGCAATTCCAAAGGTTTCATAAGCGGGTCCAGACCGATGTCCTGGAGCGCGACACCCGCCAGCCGTCGCACGTCTTCGGCCTCAGTAACGACATCATAACCACCAACGGTGGCCCGGCCACTGGTCGGCAGCGCCAGCGTGGTCAGGATTTTGATGATCGTACTTTTTCCCGCGCCGTTGGGGCCCAGGAAGCCGAAGATACTCCCCTCTTTGACCTGCAATGATACGTCCTCGACGGCCAGAACATTACCGGGATACTGCTTTACCAAATTTTCAACGATGATTTCGCCATTTACCATGATGCTTCTCCTGCGGCCGAACAAGCTCTCCAAAATTTCAAGAGCGCAACCACAAAGATAATCATAGCTTTATATCCACATTTTGTCAATATATTGTCTATGTTGATTAGGACAAACGAAATTCTTGGCGAAAACGCTTCACAAATGACGAAAGGGGGGCGAAAAGCACCGGGGCTTTGACTAGCCGGTAATTAGTTCGCTAGGCAGAAAGTCGACGCGATTCAGATAGCGAATGATCAGGGCGTCTTCCTCAAACTCAATCCGGCTGATGGCCGCGTTACTGACCCCGAACCAGGTGTTCTCCACCGACATTTGCGGAACGGTGAAGTCATCAGCAATGGACAACAGAACTCTCATAAACGATTGGAAAAAACCGGCATGGCTAATGAGCGCCACACGATCCTCTGTACCGCCGTGTCGCTGCTGCAATTGCGCCAAAACGACTCTGGCTCGCTCCAGCGCTTCGGCCACGGTCTCGATGGGTCGATCCCACCAGCCCGTTGCGCCGATTGAGTCTGGCAGGACAAGGTAAGGGTAGTGTTGCCTGAAATGGGCGCGGTTCGGCCCCGGCACTCCGGTTTCCTCGCCCGAAGCCTCATCAAGAATGTGCAGACCGCCGCGCTCGTGGATTTCGGCCCAGCCGACCAACTGCAAGCCGGTAGTCTTGGCTACGTAACTGCCGGTCTGTATGGATCGCGTCATCAGGCTGCAGTACAGATGAGTCAATTCGTAGCCAAGCCGGTCATGGCGGGCAGCATATTGACCCACAAGCCGGTCGGGATCACGCGCATCGGAAATGTCTTCCGCCAAATGCTGTGCCAGGTATTGAGCCTGACGATGGCCCAGTGCTGTCAATGGGGGGTCGGCCGTTCGCCCCTGACTTCCTCCCGTACGCGTGTACAAATCGTTGTTGGCTGATTGAGCATGACGAATCAAATAGAGGTGCATAACAATGTCCTATCTTACCAGAAACGAGCGGCGGGGATAATTGCGCTTCACCGCATAGACCGGCGTGTGCTGCCGCTAGACCAATTCTCTGATCGCGGTAAAATTCGACTTATATGCAGCGTGCCCGCCGTCTTCTCCAATCCACCGTCATCGTTATTGCCCTGTTTGCATTGGGGAAGCTGGTGGGGCTTTTTCGGGCACGGCTGGTGGCCCAGGCGTACGGGGCAACGGCCGAATTCGACGCTTTCACGGCCGCCAATCAATTACCGGAAGTATTCTTCGTCGTCATTGCCGGGGGATCGCTGGCTGCCGCCTTCATCCCCATCTACAGCCAGTACCTGACCCAGGAGAGCCGCGCCGACAGCGCGCGCCTGGCCAATTCCGTCCTGACGCTTGTGATGCTGTTACTGGGGGGGATTTCGGCCCTCGGCGCGATCCTGGCACCCTGGCTAGCGCAGTACATACTGGTGCCTGACTTTCCCGCGGCCCAGCAACAACTGACAGCACAGATCATGCGCGTCATCCTCATCCAGACAACGATTTTCGGAATCGGCGGCGTGCTCAGTAGTATCCTCAATGCCCACCAGCATTTCATTTTGCCCGCTCTGGCGACCATCGCGCTGGACATTGGTTACTTTGTTGGCCTCTTTTTTTTCGTGCCCTCGCGAGGAATAGTCGGGTTAGCCTGGGGGACAGTGGTGGGTGGCATCCTTTTCGTGGTCATCCAGCTGCCCGCGCTTGTTCGCTATGGCGTGCGCTACCGGCCGCAAATCGATCTCAAAATGCGCGGCATACGTGAGCTGGTGCGGCTCATGGGGCCGCGTATCGTGACGCTGGGTGTCATTCAGTTGGCCGACCTCATCATCATCCGCCTGGCCTCCGGATTGCCCGCCGGGGCCACGTCGGGCTACTTCTACGGCTACGGCCTCATGCAATTTCCACAAACACTCTTTGGCACGGCCATAGCGCTGGTCGTATTTCCTACGCTGGCCGAACTGTATAACGCGCGCGATCTGGAGGGTCTCAAGCGAACCGCGGGCAATACCCTGGGGATCATCTGGACGCTAACCATCCCCGCCGCGGCGGCCACAGTCCTGCTCGGCCGTCCCATCATCGTTTTTCTCTTTCAGGGCGGCGCGTTCGATGCGGAAGCCACGCAACTCGTCTACGCCGTGCTGGCCGTCCTGAGCATACGCATCGTAAGCGAGTCCACCCTTGAAGTGGTGGCGCGTCTGTTCTACGCGCGACACAACACCCTGGTACCGATGTTGACCTACGTGGGCTGGCTGATTTTGACGGGGGCCACATCCTACCTGTTAGTGGGCCGATTCGGCATCGTGGGTCTGGCGTTGGCCACGGCACTGGGCTTCACGGCGTTGGCCGCAGTCCTCTTCGAACTGAATCGCCGGGAATTGGGTGGGCTGGGCGGCACAGCGCTGCGGCGATCATTTGTGCGCGCGGCCATTGGCGCGGCCGTGATGAGCGTCTTTATCTGGCTGGTAGGACAATTCATTCAGAATACATTTCTTTTCCTGGCAATCGGGGCGGTCGTGGGGATCGTCGTCTATTTATCCGTTACATGGCTGCTGGGCGGGCGCGAGCTAGCGGCTTTGTGGCGAATTGTGCGCTCCGAAAATGCCGCGGCCGAACCGCCAGCATATCCTTGAACATTCGTTCAGTTTTATATATTAGGCCTTGACGAATAAGAACATCTGTGCTATTCTATCAGCATTGCCCAAACGCTTGGCCGCGTGAGCCACGCGAACTGATATTTGTTCTATAGGAGTATTCCCCATGTCTCGCTCTAACGGCAGCAATAACCACGACGGCCGTCTGGCTACCCTTGACAAGACCATCGATTCCCTGACCAAACGATTCGGCGAGGGTACCATCATGCGTCTCGGCGAAGGACACAACCTGCACATTCAGGTGATCCCAACCGGTTCCATCTCACTCGACATTGCATTGGGGGTGGGCGGCGTGCCGCGCGGCCGCATCATCGAAATCTACGGCCCCGAGTCCTCCGGCAAGACCACCGTCTGCCAGCACGTCGTCGCCGAAGCCCAGAAGCTCGGCGGCATCTGTGCCTTCATCGATATGGAGCACGCCCTCGACCCCACCTACGCCGCCCGCTGCGGCGTCAACATCGATGACCTCTACGTCTCCCAGCCCGACACCGGCGAGCAGGCCCTGGAAATCGCCGATGCCCTCATTCGCTCCGGCACCATGGACGTCGTCGTCATCGACTCCGTGGCCGCCCTCGTCCCCCGCGCCGAGATCGAGGGCGAGATGGGCGATACCCACGTCGGTCTCCAGGCCCGCCTCATGTCCCAGGCTCTGCGCAAGCTCTCCGGCGCTATCAAGCAGACCAACACCGTCGTCATCTTCACCAATCAGTTACGCGAGAAGATCGGTGTCATGTTCGGCAACCCGGAGACGACTTCCGGCGGCAACGCCCTGAAGTTCTACGCTTCCATCCGGCTGGACATCCGTCGTATCCAGGCCATCAAGGCCGGCAACGACGTCATCGGCAACCGCACGCGGGTCAAGGTCAAGAAGAACAAGGTCGCCCCGCCCTTCACCGAGTGCGAGTTCGACATCATGTATAACGAGGGCATCTCCCGCACCGGCGACGTCCTCGACCTGGCAACCAACTTCAATATTGTGGACAAGCGCGGCGCCTACTTCCGCTATAACGACATGCTGCTGGGCCAGGGACGCGAGAACGCTAAGGTATTTCTGGCCGAGAACCCCACGATCCTGGCCGAATTGGAGCGCCTCATCCGCACCGAATCGCATCTGACCCCGGTTCTGGTCGAAAGCCCGACGGTGGGTGAAGTCACGCCTGAGGAAGAAGAATTCTAGAGCAGTTTCAGCGACAGAAGCACTGTAAGGGAAAGAGGGTAGGATTAGCCAAGTGGACAAGGGTGGCAAGTTAGCCCCGATTGGGTTGACACAAAAGCCTCGATTGTTATAATCCTACCCTATCGAGTTAACACTTGGCAATGTTCTACCCCCGTTGAACAACGCATAAAGTAAACGAAGCGCCTGGGAGCATCAGACGCTATACCAAAAACGCCTTTGCAGGAGAGTTCTGTCATGAGTGCAGACACCATGGAAATTACCCCCGAAGTTACCACTGAAGAAGTTGCCGCTGAGGAAAATACCCCCGAAGTTACCGCCGAGGAGGGTACATCTGAAGAGGTTACCGCCGAAGAAGTCGCCACTGAGGAAGCAACCGCTGAAGCAACCCCTACCAGTATCACCGACCTGACGCCCAAAATGCAGCTGAAGGGAACGGTCAAACGCCTGGAACTGTACGGCGCGTTTATTGATCTGGGCATCGACGCCACCGGGCTTGTCCACATCTCGAAGATCGGCGGCGAGCAAGTCAACCGCGTTTCCGATGCGCTGAACGAAGGTGAAGAAGTCACCGTCTGGGTCGAGAAAGTGGACCCGGAACGCCAGCAAGTCATGTTGACGATGGTGCCACCGCTGGCGGTCGACTGGACCGAGTTGAAGACCGACCAGGTGTACGAAGGCAAAGTTACGCGGCTGGAGACGTTCGGCGCGTTTGTCGGCATCGGCGCCGAGCGCGAAGGACTTGTCCACATCAGCGAACTGAGTCACAACTACGTCAAGCACCCCAGCGAGGTTGTGAACGTCGGCGATGAAGTGCAAGTGAAAGTCCTCGGCTTTAACCGCCGCAAACGTCGCATCGATCTGAGCATGAAAGCCCTCACCGAGAGGCCGGAAATGCAGCCCATGCAAGAATCACAACCCCGGCAAAGTGGTGCCCGGCAAAGTGGCAGCGGCGGCAAGCGACGCCAAAGCCGCGAGCGTTATGAGCCGGAAGTGTACGAGATCGTCGAGGACGATAACGAGGAAGTGCCCACAGCCATGGAGATCGCCATGCGGCGCGCTTTGGGCAACGACACGATTTCGGCCGTGAAGACCGAACAGCGCGGTGGGCGCAAAGGCAAGAAAGCGATACGCGAAGGGCAACGCCAAATGCAGGAAGAGTTGCTCAAGCGCACGCTGACGATGCAGAGCGACAACTAAAGTCACTCGTAAGGCGGATTGGACTATCGGGAGGCTAAAATACGCCTCCCGGCCAATCGATCATCAACGCAGCCAACGTCGTCCCCGCCGCCACCGCGGTTACCCCTTCCGGCACCACCACCAGAGCATTCGCCTTCACCAATGAGGTCATCATGTGCGAACCTTGCCCGCCGGTGGTATGGGCAACGTACCCGCGCTCCTCACGCGTGACGACGGCACGCAGGTAACTTTCTCGTCCATCCGACCGGATATCCTCAAGCACAATCACCGGAACACTCGGTCGCTCAACGTTGGAGTGTCCGGCCATCTTTCGGATGGCTGGACGCGCAAACGTCTCGAATGAGACCATGGCCGAAACAGGATTACCAGGCAGCCCCAGATACGGGATGCCGCGATAGGCGCCGAAGGCCAAGGGCTTGCCCGGACGCATGCGCACGCGCCAGAATGAGACGCCGCCCGCCTCATCGAGCACAGACTTGACCACATCGTAAGCGCCGACGGAAACGCCGGCCGAGCTCACCAGCAGGTCAACACCCACACCAACAGCCTCATCGAGCTTTTCGCGCACCGCGGCTTCCGTATCGCCGGCCACGCCCAATTGGACAGGGACTCCGCCCAGCGCCAACACCTGAGCCGCCTGAGCATAGCCGTTACTATTGCGGATTTTCCCCTTTGTCAGGGGCATGGACACGTCAATCAATTCATCGCCGGTGGCTAAGATGCCGACTCGCGGCCGCCTGACGATGGATACATGACTGATCCCCAACGAAGCCAGGACGCCAATCTCCTGCGGGCGAATTTGCTTTCCGGCCGACAACACTTCTTCCCCTGCCCGAACGTCTTCTCCGGGATAGCGGACGTAGTCCCCCGCCACCACCGCGCGAAAGACGTTGAGAACGGCCGGCAGCGGGCGCTCTTTGCCGCGCCACTGTTCGTCGGTATCCTCGACCGGTACAACGGCATCGGCCCCAGCCGGCAACGGCGCGCCGGTCATGATGCGCGCAGCCGTGCCGGACGTCAACTCCAGTGCGGGATCGGCACCGGCGGCAATATCGCCTACGACGCGCAGGGTCACCGGTGATTCCCGCGAGGCCCCGCTCACGTTGCTGGCGCGCACCGCGTAACCATCCATCGCCGAATTGGCAAAGGGTGGCAAATCGTCAGCGGCGCTCACCGGTGCGGCCAAGATTCGACCCAGTGCGTCGAGCAGCGGCACAGATTCCGACGGCAAAATGTCAACACGAGCCAGCACCAGGTGCAAGGCTTCGCGCACGGATAAATCTTCCTGACTATTCATGATTCGGCAATTATAAGGGGCTGTATTGAGCGTAGACGTAGCCACTGGGGCCACCATCGACAAACACGTTGAACGGGGAGTTGAACAATCGTACCCACATATTGCGTTGCAGTTGGTGATAGGGGTCCGGGTAAACGATTGGTCCTGTCATCGGGTGCCAAACCTGAAAGCCGCCGACCATCATCCAGCCAATAAAATAACCATAAAAAGGCCCATACCATGTATTGGGATAGGTCAGCCAGAACATGCCGGGGACTTGCGGGGGCTGTGGACCGGCAGGCATGGCCGCGGGAACGTTTTGTTCACCTGTGATGGATGGGGGCGTGTCAAATACGGCAGTTTGTTCGCCCGACAACCCCGACGTCGGGCTTGGGTCCGACCACAACACATGGGGTCTCAGTTCCCGACAGACCGCGATCAGCTTCTCAATACGACCGTGGCGGCGGCAATAGTCGGTTAATTCCCGGGCCTTGGCCGAATTGGTTCCGCCGGCCAGATTTTCGTACTGAATACCTAGCCGGAAACACAGATCGGCCAACTCCTCGGCGTTAAAGTAGTCGTTGATCTGGTCGCTTAACTGGACAAAGTTCATAGCCAACTTCCGTCAGGGCTTACGCCGCCAATCGTCCGTCTAATTCGAGTGCGGCCGCCGCGTCTTGCATGGCCTGCAGGACATTGTCGATGTGGGCCCACAGTTCAAGTTCGCCCGCAAAACATTCGCGGCTGAAATCGGCCGTGGCCGCCATTACGTCAACCCGGTCTACACCGGCCGCGAAACGGCGATCTTTCCACTTTTTACGCAAGGTGCTCGCAGTCACTTCGGCGATATTGCGGGAAGGCTTTACCAGAGTTGTGGCGATGATCAGCCCGGTAATCTCGTCGCAAGCCATCAGGGCGAAATCAATAGGCTTATGTCGTTCAACGCCGGTGCCCTCGGTGTAGTGAGAAAGGATGACGCGGATTGTCTCTTCGTCCCACCCCTCGGCGCGCAACATACCGGCTCCCTTGCCGGGGTGTTCATCCAGGGTGGGGTGGATTTCCCAATCGAAGTCATGGAGCAACCCGACCGTCTCCCAATAGACAACGTCCTGATCCAACCGGTGGGCGTATGCGCCCATCGCGGCGCTGACGGCCAGCATGTGGCGACGCAAGCCGGGCTCCTGAACGTGGCGGCATACCAGGGCCCACGCATCGTCTTTGGTCTTCACTTACTCACCTTCTGGCGGATCAGCTTGATCCTGCGATTTTTTGGCGCCGCAGTCGCAGCCGCCATTTTCGTGTTTGGAGCAGCCGGCCTCGGCCTTCTTCTTAAGCGCTTCCAGTTCTTCGAGCGGTTCGAGCTCATGCCGGTAGACTTCGTGCACTTCGTCTTCGACGGCCACCAGGACGGAATCGCGCAACGGCCGCACGTCTATGACGCGCCCTTGCCCGTGGGGCGTCCCGATAGTTTTGCCGACTTTGGGGAGCTGCTTCTTGGCTTCGACGTATTGCTCGTACTCATAGACCAGGCAACAGCGCAGCCGGCCACACATGCCGGTGATCTCCTGCGGGCTCAGCGAGATGCCCTGCTCTTTAGCCATGCGTATAGAGATGGGGCTGAAGTCAGTCAGAAAGGTGGAGCAGCATCGCGGGATGCCGCACGCGCCGTAGCCGCCCATTACCTTGGCCACGTCGCGCGGCCCAACGAGCTGCATCTCGACTCGCGTGCGATAGATGCGCCCCAGAGCACTCTGGACCTGCCGAACGTCGAGCTTTTTATTCTCGGTGGTGTAGGCAATCGTTAGCCAGGAGCCATCAAAGCTGTATTCGGCCTTGACAAACTTCGCATCCTTGATGCCGGCCCTCGACGCTTCCTCACGACAGGCAATGAGCGCGTCCAGTTCCTTGGACTCCCACACCTGCTTCATGACCATGTCGCGAGGGGTGGCCTTGCGCTGCACAGCCTTCAGTCCCTTGTGCCGGTGGACTTCCTTCGGCTCGATAAAAGCGATGATCTGACCAAGCTGCTTGCCACGTTTGGTCTCGACAATAACGTGATCGCCCGCAACCAGATCGTCGTGGCTGCCCACCTTGAAATGGTAGAGCTTGCCCAATTTTTGAAAGCGAACCCCAATGAATTCAGAGGTTTCGCCTGGTGACAATACTGTGGCCATAGGCCTTTTTCCTCGCAGTCGTTTAGAGTGGAGTAGTTATACCGGAAACGGGGTGTCTCCGGCAACTTGACATATAATAAAGGAAAGGGCGAGCGGCCGCCAAACAGCCCCTCGCCTTCGAAAAAACGTTGCTGCTAGCCGATCATGGTGATCGGAATAAAGTTATCCGACTGCACTTGCAGAGTCAGGACGCTCACCCTGGCGGCGACCTCGCGGGCTATGCGCCGCAAGGCTTGGGCCGCGTCGGAGTCCGGGTGGGCAACCACAATCGGACGGCCGCTGTCGCCACCCTTACGTACTTCGGCCTCCAGGGGAATAGAACCCAAGTAGGCCGTATCATACTGCTGGGCCAATTGCTCGCCTGCGCCCGTGCCGAAAAATTCGCCGCTCATGTTTTCGATAACGCCGATGATCGGTACTTCCAGTTTCTCGAATGTCTTGAGGCCGCGCACGGCATCCGAAGCAGCGACCTGCATTGGCTGCGTAATCACCAGAGCGCCGGAAAGCGGCAGCACCTGGGCCAAGGTGAGCTGCGCGTCGCCCGTGCCTGGCGGCAAGTCCACCACCAGATAGTCCAGTTCGCCCCAATCGACGTCGGTCAACAATTGGCGAATCGCGCTGTGGAGCATCGGCCCACGCCAGATCAACGGCTGATCGGGCTTGACCAAAAACGCCATAGAGATGAACTTGACGCCGTAATTCTCGGCCGGGACCATCTTGCGGTTGACCGGCGGCGGCATCTCGGCCCGCCCCATCATCATCGGCACGTTTGGCCCCAGAATATCGGCGTCCAGCAGCCCGACTCGCGCCCCTTCCATAGCCAGGGCAATCGCCAGGTTGACAGCGACCGTCGTCTTGCCAACGCCACCCTTTCCGCTGGAAACGGCGATGGTATTGCGGAAGTTCTGCCCGATCTGGTCGCTAATGCGCCGGTCCGAAGGAACGCTGGAATCCCAATTAATGGTTACCTGCCCTATGCCTGGCACGCGGGCCAACGCGGCGCGCGAATCGCCCTCCATCTTGCCCCGCAGGGGGCAGGCGGGCGTCGTCAGCATGATCGTGAAGGCCACGTCGTTGCCTTCAATCTTCAAATTGCGAATCATATTGAGCGACACCAGGTCGCGGTGTAGTTCCGGCTCTATCACGGTTGATAAAGCCCTCATCACCTTATCTTCCGTCACGCCTGTGTGGTCGCTTTCTTGTCCAAACATTATGGGTATCTCCAGACCGTCTAAAACGAAATCGCTCCTGGGGAGCGACTTCGGCGGCGCTATAATTTCGATGGCGAACCGCGAAGCTCGCTGAGCAACTCAAAATACCGGGACAGGCGGCCGCAGACCCACCTATCCGTAATCACTCATCAATTAATACTGCAACCCTTGATAGTAGAGCTGGCGGGCCACGGCCTCAGAGATCCGTTGTTCGCGCCCGTCGCCGTCCTTGTCCTTTTTCTTGGCTTTGGCCGCCTCAGCCATTTGACGAGCAAGCTCTTCCGCTTCTGCCTTCTTCGGGGCGATCTCTCGCCAGTAGCTGATTGGCTTGCTTAGGCGTTCCTTGTCATGAATATGAGCCGTCCGGCGATCATAGCTCGCCAACTCGTAATCATGATCCATCTTGATCGCGTCGAAAGGACAAAACTCGGCGCAATAGCCGCAATTCATGCAAATGTCGATATCGATAAAGAACTTCTCCGGCTCCGGTTTGGGCCGGCCGTTAGGCTGCTTGCCGCGCTCGATCCAGATACATTGAGGTGGGCACACCTTGGCACATATGCCGCAAGAGGTGCACCAATCGTGCCCCCACCGCTGGCCCGGCGGCGGCTCATCCGTCACGAGAAAGGGCACAAAGCGAAAACGCTCCGGCATGGGCAATTTTTCTTCGGGGTAAAAGACAGTTTTGATGCCTTCGCCCTTTGGCCCCTGGCGAACCAGTAAGGCCTCATCGTTGTAATAACGGCCGCCCTTGTTGACCCACTTCACGTCATCGACGTAGCTGCGAACGAAATGGCGCAACACGACGCCCATTCCTTTAATTATTCCTAATCCGTACATGAATACTCCCGTTTCATCAGGCGGACTTCATGCCGCTCTAGCGATCAACCTCACCCAGGACGATATCAATGCTGCCGAGGATAGCCACCACGTCGGCGATTTTATAACCGCGAGACATAGGCCCCAGGGCCGTCAGGTTGATAAAGGATGGGGCACGCACATGATAGCGCTCCGGGTTGCCGCTGCGGCGCTTGGTGGTCACATAATAGCCCAGTTCGCCTTTGGGATTTTCGACGCGGCCGTAAGATTCGCCGGCCCGCGGGGCGCGCATCGCATACTGCGGCTTATCACCGATAATCGGCGCGCCCATCGTGCGCTTGAGGTGTGGCAACACCTGCTCTAAAATGCGCAGGCTTTGGCGCATCTCATCGATGCGAATGAGATAGCGATCATAAATGTCACCGTTGTAGCGGACGGCCACGTCAAAATCGAGATGCTCGTAATATGAATAGGGTTCGGCGCGGCGAATGTCATAGGGCACTCCGCTGGCGCGCAGCAGCGGCCCGGCCGTGCTCATGGCAATGGCGTCCTGGGGGGTCAAAATGCCGACGCCAATGGCACGCGCCCGGACGATCTCATTGCCGGTGATCAGGTCATCGCCCTGATCCAGCACACTGGGCAACCTGTTGAAAATAAGCTCTTCCAGGAATTTTAACGTCGGCACGCCGCGAACCTCGTCGGGCAGATCGTAGGCCAGCCCGCCAAAGCGCATATAGTTGCAAAGCATGCGCGCGCCGGACGTTGCCTCGAAAAAGTCCAGAATCAGTTCGCGCTCCAGATAGAAGTAGAGCATGGGCGTCTGCAAGGCACCGAGGTCATTGAGCAAAAAGCCCAAGGCCCACAAATGGTTGCAAATCCGCGTCAATTCCACCATCAGGATGCGTATCCACTCGGCCCGCTCCGGAACGGTCATATCAAACAGTTTCTCAATCGTGATCGCGTAACCCAGGTTATTCGACATGGACGAGAGGTAATCGAGGCGATCAGTGTAGGGCATGTTCATGTTGAACGTATTGCGCTCACCGATTTGTTCGTGGTTGCGGTGCAGATAGCCCATGACCGGCTTCAGGTCGACAATCGTCTCGCCGTCGAGGGTAACAACCATACGGAAGACGCCGTGGGTCGAGGGGTGCTGCGGCCCCAGATTAACGGTCACTTTATCCGTCTTCAGACCGGGGGTCGAATCACGCGAGTAGGACAAGCCGAGATAGACGTCCGTTTCGACGTCGTATTCATCGCCGGTGGGCACCCACCCCGGCGGGTACTGCACGTTTTTGCCGTATGGATTATGCTCTTCGGCGCGAAACACCTGGCCGTCGGGCCAGCGACTGCCAAATGGTTTGTTCTCCTCTTCGTAGAAAGGTTCTTTCCAGTCCTTGCGCAAGGGGTGGCCGTTGAAACCGTCCCAGGTCAGGATGCGTCGCAGGTCCGGATGGCCCAGAAAGTTGAAGCCATACATATCGAAGGCCTCGCGTTCTTGGAAGTCTGCTCCGGGAAAGATCGGCGTCAATGACGGCAAGACCGGCTCATCCCGATTGACTTGGGCCTTCAGGACAACCGGCCCACCGCCACGGGCGATGTTGTATAGATGATAGACCACCTCCAGCTTGCCCTCTTCGAGGTAATCGACGCCGGTGACGCTGGACAGGTAATTAAAGCCCAGCTCATCGCGCAGTGACTTGGCTACTTCGGTGATCGAGTCGGCATAGACGATCAGACCTTCATACCCCTCGCGTGTGTCGTCGCTAACGATATTGGGGTGTAGTTCCTTTAATCTGGCGGTGGCTTCCTGCGCCGGGGTCAGTGTGTCTACGGGCGGCGGAGTAGTCACAGGATCAAGAGTGGTATCGCTCATCAGGTTCTCTCCGGTTACTGCGGTTCAACGGTCTTCGGGGCGTCTTCCACGTCCGGCGGCTCCGTCGGCTCGGCCTCGGCCGCGCGCACCGGGTTTTCGGGCGTATAGCGGGTCGCTTCTTGTCGAATGATGTCGAGTTGCCGCACGTCTACCAGGTCAGGCCCCAGCACCGGCACGGGATAGAGGCCGGCCGTCGGGTCTTTTTTGTCATACCAGGGAGCCGTGGAGATTGACTGCTGGTCGATCTTTTCCTGTAACGCGATCAAGCCGTTGATCAACGCCTGGGGTGTTGGGGGGCAACCGGGAACGTAAACATCGACGGGCAGAAACTTGTCAATGCCGTCGACCACATTGTAGCCCTCTTTAAAGGGACCGCCGCCGGACGCGCACGCCCCCATGCTCAACACGTAGCGCGGCTCAGGCATCTGGTTGTAGAGACGCACGATAGTGGGCACCATCTTCTTGGTAACTGTGCCGGAAATGATCATCAGGTCGGCCTGACGCGGGGTCGCCCGGAACACTTCCATGCCGAATCGGGCCAGGTCAAACCGGCTCGAAGCCGTGCAAATCATCTCGATGGCACAGCAAGCCAAACCGAAGGTAACCGGCCAGATCGAATTGCGCCGGGACCAGTTGTAGACCGGGTCTAATAGCTTGGCGATGTTAGTGATGAAGACATTATTCGCCAATTCATCGGGGACGGAAACGTCCCCGGCGATGGCTCCCGTATTCGCTACGGTCATAACGTTGTCGCCTCCTCATACCAAACGGTTAAAATATCCATTAGTAGCTGTTCGTTCACCAGGGCGGAATCATCACGATAACCGGGTAACGATTCAACCAGAGTGACCAATTCTTCCAAACCAACTTCCGTGGGCGGCCGATCGGGGTAGTGCTCCATCAAGGAGACAACGATGGCGTAGGTCGAATCCCAGTAAAGTTCAGGTTCGTGATCAGACAAAGCATTTGCCCTGCTCGCAACGCCCATAAGTATAGTCGATTGTGAAGGGTTGGTCGAATTGTTATCGAAATCAAACACGTAATCCGCTCTGGATCGTGTTGAGTAAAACTCATGCAAATCCTTTTGCTTTCTCCCTATCACGGGGGTAGTCACCAGGCATGGGCCGAGGGCTACGCAGCGGCGTCGAGCCATAAGGTGACGCTGCTGACGCTGCCGGCCCACTTTTGGAAGTGGCGCATGCACGGCGGCGCGGTTACGTTGGCCCGATGGTGGTTGGGGGCCCTGCCAAGGGTCACGCCCGATCTAATTTTGGCGACGGACATCCTCGATCTGACAACGTTCCTGGCCCTGACGCGAGACAAGTCGGCCGGCGTTCCCGTGGTCATTTACATGCACGAAAATCAACTGACTTACCCATTGCCGGCCGACCCCACCCAAGGGCCGATGCGCCGCCAGTTGGGCGAGCGCGACCGCCATTACGCCTTTATTAACTACGTCTCCATGCTGGCCGCCGATCGGGTGTTCTTTAACTCCCAATACCACCTGGACAATTTCTTTGCGGCCCTCTTGCCGTTCTTGCGTCACTATCCCGAATACAATGAGCTGGATACAGTGGGCCTGCTCCGGCTGAAAAGCGCCGTGTTGCCCGTGGGAATCAATTTGCGGCGGCTGGACCCGCCATTAGTGCCGAACGGTCAGAAGCGCGAACCGCTCATCATGTGGAACCAGCGTCTTGAGTACGACAAAAATCCGGAGGGCTTCATCGACGTCCTCGTGCAGTTGGCGGCCGAAGGTATTCCGTTTCGCGTCGCGCTGTGTGGCGAGCGGTTTGGCCGGCCGGGCGAGCGTTGGGAACAAGGGGTTGCGGAACTGGGCGACCGGGTCATCCACAACGGTTATGCTGAAGATGAAGTTTATCGACGTCTACTGTGGGAATCAGACCTGACGGTATCGACGGCCGGGCACGAGTACTTCGGCATTTCGATCCTGGAGGCTATCTACTGCCACACCTTCCCCCTGTTGCCGTCACGCTTGAGCTATCCGGAGATCATACCGGAATCGTTCCATGCCGATTGCCTCTATCGTGGCCGGGCGGATTTGTTTCGCCGCTTACGCTGGGCGCTGTCCGATCCGGCCGCGGCGCGCGAGGTGGCCGAGCGTCTGGCCCCCACGGCAGCGGTTTATGACTGGAACCGGCTGGCGCCAGAGTATGATGCGCGTCTGGCAGAGATCGCCGGCTAATTCGTCAACGACGACGGTACCAGAACCAGGCCGAGTTCCACGGGGGTCGATCTTCCACCTGCGTGACCCCGCGTTCCAGGGTTTCGAGTTCGAAGTCAGTTTGCAAGAGGGTGATAATGCTGGTTTCGGGGATGCCACGCGGCGCTTCTTCGTTCGCAGCTGTCTCTTCATCGCGCAAGTGAGCGAAGAGAACATAGCGCCCGCCATGGCGCAGCAATCGAACCAATTCCTCGCGATAGATACGTAGCATCTCCTCCGAAAATGAATGCATGCAACCGATGTCAACGGCCAAATCGTAGGGCGGATCGAGAAAATCCAATTCATCGACAGAGGCAGCATGAAACCGCGCACGCTCGGCCACGCCGGCGGCGGTGGCTCGTTGCCGGGCCTCCTCAATGGCGGCGGGGATGAAGTCGATCCCATCAACCAACCAGCCTCGCTGGGCCAGGTAAATCGCCACGCGACCAAAGCCACAGCCCAAATCGAGCGCGCGACCGGGAGCCAGACCAGCGGCCAACGATTCAATCTCCGGCGGTGGCAGCGGATCACCCCACGGCACTCGGCCCGCTTCATACCGTTCTAAAAATCGCTCATAAGGGTTGGGTTCTGGGATCATGATAATTGTGAAAAGTGACGCACGTCCTTCAGGAACGTACAATAGTCAACCATAGCAAAACGGCTAGCAACGCACTTGATTATGGGCAAAGAGCACAATCGTGTCCATTAACCGACAATTCCAGCGGACGACGCGCTACATTCGCACCCATTGGCCGGTTTATACCGGACTTTACGGTTCACTGGTCTTGGCCGTCTTGTTTATCGGTCTGAGTCTGGCCCTGGAATGGTACTCATTCATCACGTTTTCTCTGGCCATAGTGCTGGTCGCCTCTTACCTGTTAATTGCTTATCTGTACCTCGCCTACCTTCTGAACGACGCACCGGGGGGAACCGCGGCCGACATCTTAATCGACTTGGGGCAGGCAAAACCCATCGATCGCGTCGTCTGCTTAGATTTGGGACTTCGGACAACGCCCGTCGCCGTCGCCAAATATATGACCACGGGCGAAGTGATGGCCATCGATCTCTATAATCCCCAATCGAACACTGGTGCTTCTCTACACCGGGCCCGTGCCCGAGCGCGAAAACCGGTCGCCGACCCTCGCCTGCAATGGATTGATGGAAATATCGAATTGTTGCCCCTGCCCGACCGCAGCGTTAGCGCAGTTTACATGAACCGGATTCTGTCGGAGTTCTGGTTGCCCGAAGAGCGGGAACAGTTATTAAAAGAGGTATTCCGCATTCTGATCCCGGAAGGGCGGCTGCTACTGGCTGAGCCCATTCGGGCACAATCCCATCTATTACTGACCGGTTTAATCACCTATGGATTGCCGACTCCTGAGCATTGGCGCGAGACATTGATGAAAGCGGGGTTCACTCTTCGGAAGGAGAAAACAGCACGGGGACTACTCTTCTGTGTGCGCGCCGACAAGCCTTCACCTACCGCCGGCAAACAGATGCAGCTGAATCTGGAGTTCATCTGATTCAGCCGGAGACGCCACTCTTGTCGTCCTCTTTCCCGTTCAGGGCGGCATTCCACAGCTGTTCTATGTGCGCGGCCGAGAGGTTTGGTTGCTCCAGAACCCAGCCCAGGAAGGTAGCACATGACTCGGTAAACCGGTAACTGTCGTGGTGATCGTGGGTCGCCGGCCGCGCCCATCGTGAAGCCTCATCGCTCGGCCGTGCCGCCATGACCAGAATGGAGTCATGGGTCAGGGCACGCATGTTGTTGATGTGGACCGACATCGGATGTTCGGCGTGAACTGTGTAGCGGTTGACCAATGAAAACCCGGCCTGATACAAGGCGATGGTGAGTGCCGCCCAGGCGCGCGGCTGCCAGTGATGGAAGGTAAAGATTAACCGGCCGCCATCCGGGCGCAGGACGCGACAGCACTCCCTAAATATGGTGGTCATCGACGCAACATAGTGACCGTCTGAAGAACTGGCTCGCTCGGAACTGACAGCCGCGGCAGTTTGATCGTAGCCCCAGTCGGCCGCGCCTGGCAGGAGTTGGCGCAACCAGACACGAAAAAAGGCCGAAAGATCGCCATACTGAATACTGTCGAAATAGGGTGGATCGGTCACAACAGCATCAATGCTGGCCGTCTCGATGGGCAAGACAACGGACGAGGACTGGAGCAGCAGGAAACGTCGCGGTTCCAGGGACAACTCGGCGGCCGTGCTGACCTCCAGTCCGACATCCTGCTCGTTGGGTACGGGAACAAAGGCCGGCTTCGCGCCATCGAGAACGCGCTCCACGGGCGCAGCCGCCCAGCGGCGGCCACGGATGATGCGACTGTAGAATAGCTTCTGCAAAGTCCCCGATGCACGCCGTGGGTAGAGAGGGTTGTTCTCCAGAGCGGTGTACGGGAAGGAGTAGCCATGATGGGCGAAGGTGTGCCGGACAGCCCCGGCGCGACGCTTGTTGACTCCTTTGTAGCCGCAGAGCATCGAGTTAAATTCCAGTGACGTGGAAACCAGCAACCCCAAGTTGAGGCGCACAATGGGATCACCATCAGGCAACCGGCGGATAGCTTCATCCAGAAAGATCAATTGCCGGCTGGAGAATAAGTCCAGATAGTTGAATACATTCCGGTTTTCCAGCTGGATCGATTTGTCACCAGCCACGACGCGAAACGCCTCGACCGGAAGGGCCAGGGTGGCCCGCCTATCGTTGGCGCGGGCCTGGACGGCATGATCGCGCCAGTCCGGCGACTTGTGGAACAAGCCGTGGTCCGGACAGTGACCGGCAACGGCTAACATGACATAACGTGCGTAAAACGGGGTATCGGTCAATTCCTGATACGGCCGGCGACATTGCAAACAATCCCTTTGACCTTTTTCAACGATGCGGACGCCACCGGACGCGCACTGATGAACGCCACCGTTACGCAGCAGGCCGCACTCGGGGCACCAGCGCAAGGTTGTGCCGTTCGGCTCGTGGCGCATGATAAGTGAATCAACGACGAGCACCTCGCCGCACTCACACCGGCGGCGCAACCCGTAGAGGGCATACCACAAGGGTAGAGCCTCATCACACGTCGGACAATGGGTACGAGACAGATCGCCGGATGCTTCGGCCAATCCGGCAAAGAATTCGTCGAAGCCGGCCTGCAATGCGGCCAACGGCCGCCTGGTCAGCGTCGCCCGCGCCTGGAGGACGGGGATCGGATCGACGTCAACGCCGATCACCGACGCGCCCAAGCGTATCGCCTCGTGGAGGGTAGTGCCGCCGCCCATCATGGGATCGAGAATGATCTTTCCCGCCAGGCCCCCACCGGCGTAATACGATTGTGATGTTTCGTCTTCCACCAGCCCTTTTAGGATAAGGCGAAAGGTGCTGCCACACCGCCGGCCCCACCACTTGTGGAGATAGGTATTGGGTCGGTAGTGATGCTTGTTATACGTCTCGTACGTAGCCAAAGCATCGGCAAATGTCGCGTCAAAATGCGCGTCGATGGGCGATTCGGTTTTTGGAAGACACATCGAGCCTATTGTAAGGGTAATTTCAAATTTTCGTAAGCGCTTGATGAATCCGATCCTGTTTCCTCCCGTCGCAGACTATGCTAAGATGCAACAAAAGCCATTATGAACGAAATCCAGAACTTCTCCCGGCAACTGTTGGACAACGTCGAACAAGTCATCATCGGCAAGCGCGACATTTTGGAGCTGCTGATGGTATCGATTTTGTGCGAGGGTCACGTCTTGCTGGAAGACGTACCCGGCACGGGCAAGACGATGCTTGCCCGCGCGTTGGCCGCTGGGCTGAACGTCGACTTCAAGCGCCTCCAATGCACGCCGGACTTGCTGCCCAACGACGTCACCGGCGTATCGATCTACGATCCGAAACAGCAGATGTTCACGTTCATCCCTGGCCCGGTGTTTACCAACATTCTCCTGGCCGACGAGATCAATCGGGCCACTCCGCGCACCCAGTCGGCCTTGCTGGAAGCCATGGGCGAGCGCCAGGTAACCGTCGATGGCGTCACCCGCCCACTGGAGCGACCATTTTTGGTCATTGCCTCCCAAAATCCGGTGGAATACGAGGGGACTTTCCCGCTGCCCGAAGCCCAACTCGACCGCTTTTTCATGAAGCTGAATCTGGGCTACCTGGACGAAGAGCAAGAGAGTCAAATGCTTAAGAATCTGGGCGGCGCGCATCCGATAGAATCGCTCGGGGCAGTCGTAGACGGCCGCCGGCTCCCCATGCTGGCCCAACAGGTGTGGCAAATCCACGTCGATGATACCGTGCGCGGCTATATTGTTGCCCTCGTGTTTGGCACCCGCCGGCATCCTGACCTCATCCTCGGTGCCAGCCCACGCGGCAGCCACGCACTCTACCGCGCCTCGCAGGCCTACGCCGCATTACAGGGCCGCGACTACGTCCTGCCTGATGACGTGAAGCGCCTGACCATCCCGATATTGGCCCATCGGTGCCTGCTGCATCCGGAAAGCGCCCTGCGCGGAGCCGGCATCCGCGACGTGATGACCGGCATCATCCAGGAAACGCCCCTGACCATCGGCGAGCTGTGATCATGACCCTTTTCCGCTGGCTCATCCTCTTGCTTCTGGGAGTGGCCTTTCTGCTGCGGGTGGATTTCGTCTTCTACATCCTCTACGTCGCCATTGGCATCTTCGCCTGGAGTCAGTGGAATAACACCCGCGCGCTGCGCAAGATAGTAGCCACGCGTGATTATCGCCGGCGGGCGTTCCTGGGCGAGTCCGTCGACGTCAAGCTTACACTCCAGAACAACAGTCGACTGGCCGTACCCTGGGTGCAGTTTCACGAGAGCATCCCCCCCGAGCTGCGACTCGAAACCCCCATCCGCCAGGTCACCGGTCTGCGCGGCCATCAGTCACTCAGTTTCTTCTACAAGGTTAAAGCACTCCAGCGCGGCTATTATCGTCTCGGCCCGTTGCAGTTGACCAGTGGCGATCTTTTCGGCCTGGCCAAGCCGCGCGCCGGCACACTGCGACCCGACTTCCTGACCGTCTATCCGCGCATCATCCCGCTCACCCAGTTGGGGCTGCCGTCGCGCTTGCCGTTCGGCACCATCGCTGACCACCGCCGCCTGTTCGAAGACCCGGCACGGCCGATGGGCGTGCGCGAATTCCGCTCCGGTGATTCCTTGCGGCAGATGAACTGGAAGGCCAGTGCCCACACGCAAAAACTCATGGTGCGCACGCTGGAGCCAGCCATTTCGCTGGAAACCGCGATTTTGCTCGACCTGCACACGGCCGGCTACGAACGACGGAATCGCTACGATAGCATCGAATGGGCTATCGTCATCGCTGCCTCGCTAGCCAACCACTTGATCGACCGGCGGCAAGCGGTTGGCCTGCTCACCAATGGTGTCGACCCACTACGATTGCAGGAAGATGCGCGGGTATTCGACGATGTATCGGGGCGACTGCTCTTCCAGTCGGTCGATACCACAGGTGACCTGGCACGTTACATGGCGACAGCTACGGAAGCCCGCACTGGACGGTCACATCTCATGAAGATCCTCGAACTGCTGGCCCGGGTTGATGGTCACGACACCGTCCCGTTCACCGCGTGGGCGTCCGCGGCCTGCGTCCATCAGAGTTGGGGCATCACCCTGTTGGCGATTACGGGCGCGGGCGACATCGATACCTGCAACACCCTGCACCGACTGGCGCGCGCCGGATTCAACCCTATCCTCATCGCCATCGAACCTGATGCCAACTTCGGCGTGGTTCGCGAGCGAGCGCGACGACTGGGGTTCCAGGCCTTCAATGTGCACAATCGCCGCGAGCTGGCGCAATGGCAACGGCCAGTTGGAAATTTCAAACGGGAAGGCAGTAGATTATGAGCCGTCGGCGAACGGTACGCAATAAGGGGGTGATCGCCGCCGCACGCGTTCAACGCGCACCAGCACCCGGACAAAGGTTGGACTTCCGGGTCGATCCATGGACGCGAAAATTAATCCGTCCGTTGCTCATCACGCTGCTTGCCATCTCGGTTGCCATGGCCTTGCTGGTAATTGTGCGCATCCTCTCGCCCGATCGGGGTTGGATGGCGGTCGTGCCGCTTTGCTTCGTGGCCGCACTGGAAGGGGCTTACACCACCGCGTGGCTGAACAACCCCGACAGCCATGGCGTCGACAGGCTTACGTATCGCGTGGCCGAAGTATTTCTCCTGCTGGTTGTGGCGCGTCTCTACAGTTGGGTACTGTTCGGCAATGGAATCCCATCGCCCGATGAAGTGCGCCTCTACCTGACCGCGCCGACGTCGCTCCTGCTGGTGGGAGGCTTTTTCACGACCGCGTTCGTCACGCTGGTGGCTTGGGGACTGGCTGTCTCGCATAGTCGCGCCTTTACACGACTGGACGTGAGCATCTATGAGATCAACTTCTACACCCTGTCCCCAGCCGAGCAAAAAGCCAAAGCAGATGATCGGCCCATTCAAATGCCCCGCGAAGCGTTGCAAGCCCAGTACCTGAGCAACTGGCTGATCGTCGGCATGTTGATGATTTTTATGGCCGCACTCAGCACCTTTGAGATCGATCAATTGGCAACGATCGTGAACCCGTTGGACATCACCCGCCTGGGTCTGGCTCCGGCAATGCTGCTGGCCCTGATGACCTATTTTCTGGCCGGCTTCTGGTTGCTCAGTCATGCTCGCCTGCTACGCCTGAATGCCCGTTGGCTGATGGACGGGGTAGCCAAGGATGCCGATTTTGAGCGCGGCTGGCAACGTCAGGCACTCATCATTTTGTTGGGAATCGCCCTGCTGGCCGCCTTCCTGCCCATCGGTTCCTCGCTGGCGATTAGCCGCATCCTCACCCTTGGCCTGACCGGCTTGAGCTACGTAGTCAGCGCCGTTTTCTCGTTCCTTGGCTATCTCGTCGGCTCGGCTCTTATCCTGTTGACTCGCAATGCTGAGGAAATGCCCCTGCAGCCGCCGCAACTGACTCCTCTGCCGCCGGTTGATCCGGCCATTGCGCCTCCGTCAAATCCCAATCCTTTTTTCAGCATGGTCATCAGTTCCGCGTTTTGGGCCTTAATGATCGCCTTTATCATCGCGGCCTTTCTCTTTTTTCTAAGAGAAAGGGGCTATCGGCTGGACGTGGAAAGGGTGAATAGCTATCGAACAACGGTGTCCGCCTGGCTGCGCGCTCTGTGGGACAGGCTGAGAGGCCGGGCGAGGACGCTGACCATGGAGCTACAGAACCGCCTGCGCGCGCCATCATCACGCTCGCCCGGCCTCGGCGATCTGAATATCTCTCGCCCCCGATTTTTGCGACTCCAGCGCCTTTCTCCGCGCGAGCAAATCAGGTTCTATTACCTGGCGCTTGTCCGGCGCGCCGGGGAGAGGGGAGTGGGCCGGCAAATAAGCGAGACACCGCTCGAGTTTGCCAAGGACCTGAAGGAAGCCTGGCCCGAATCTGATACAGACGTCGACGCCTTGACTCAGGCTTTTTTGGAAGCGCGCTACAGCCCACAACCCATTGAAGCGCCCAAGGCCAATACGATCAAACAACTTTGGAAAACGCTCAGAACCACACTGCGCCGGCGATCATGAGTAGCCGAAAGGTTCAACTCCTGCTAAAACTGCGGCTCATTAGGAGAGTTGCATGCAATCAATCGTAGAATGTGTTCCCAACTTTAGCAACGGCCGCGACCCTGAAGTCTACGGCCGCATTGTCGATGCTATCCGCAGCGTCACCGCGGTTCAGGTGCTGGACGTGAGCGCTGACCGCGACCACAATCGCACCGTCGTCACGTTTGTCGGCGCGCCTAAAGACGTCGTCGAGGCAGGTTTTCGCGGCATCGCCGCCGCAAAAGACCTGATCAACCTGGATGAGCATCAGGGAGAGCACCCCCGCATTGGAGCCACGGATGTGTTTCCTTTTATCCCCGTGCGTGGCGTTACGCTGGATGAGTGCGTTTCCTTGGCGCAACAACTGGGGAAGCGGGTCGGTGAGGAGCTGGGCGTGGCCGTCTACCTATACGCAGCGGCCGCTACTCGCCCCGAACGCGAAAGCCTCGCCGCCATTCGCAAGGGGCAATACGAACAGTGGAAAGAGGAAGTCGCCACCAACCCCGATCGTAGGCCGGATTTCGGCCCGGCCGAACCCCAAAAGTGGGGGGCGACCGTCATCGGTGCCCGGCCATTTTTAATCGCTTACAATTTGTATCTCAACTCGGACAATGTCGCCGTGGCCGAAGCCATCGCCCGCGCCATACGCCATTCCAGTGGCGGGCTTCGTTATGTGCAGGCGCGAGGTTTCCTGGTGGACGGACAGGCCCAGGTCAGCATGAACCTGACCCATTTCGAGCGAACGCCCATCTATCGCGTGCAGGAAACCGTCCGCCGCGAAGCAGCGCAACATGGCCTGATGGTCACGCGCGCCGAACTGGTGGGGCTTATTCCTCAGAAAGCCCTGCTCGACAGCGCCAAATGGTATCTGCAACTGAATGACCTCGAGGATGAGCAAATACTGGAGCTGCGCCTTCAATCGTCGTTGCCGGCCCCTTCCGCCGGCTCGGGCATTCCTCAGGCAGCGGGCTTCGCTGACGCTGTGGCCGCGGCCACGCCGACGCCCGGCGGCGGCTCCGTGGCCGCCCTGGTTGGGGCGCTGGGCGCGGCACTCACGCACATGGCGGCCGGACTAACGGTCGGCCGCAAACGTTATATCGACGTGAGCGAACAGGCCGGCCAGATTCAGGAACAGGCGGAGGCAATTCGGCGTGAACTCACGACCGCCATCGAGGAGGACGCAGCCTCTTTCGAAGCCATCCTGGCTGTCGTCCGCAATAAGGAACTAGGCAACGATGCGAAAGAGGCCGCCATGGAAGCGGCCACTGTGCACGCCGGGGAAGTGCCGCTGCAGGTTGCCCGCCTCAGCCGGGATGCCGCCCGGCTTGCCCAAACAATCGCTGCCATCGGCAACGTTAATGCCGCCACCGACGCCGCCGTCGGCGCGATTATGGCTCGCGCCGCGGTTCATGGTGCTGGACTAAACGTGAAAGTCAATGGCGCAGGACTGAAGAACCGCGAACAAGCCGCGGCCTGGTCATCCGAGGTCGACGCGCTTGTGGGTGAGACGGAAGAACTGGCCCGCCAAGCTGTTGAGATTGCCAAGGAACGCGGAGGCCTCTAATTTGGTGCTCTCCCGCAAGAGAACAGCGCGCGCGCGCTGTGCGGCGCTCCTCTTGATATGGCTTGTTCTGGCCGGTTGCGGGACGCGGACTCCCGCAACCGCTGTGCCACCTGGAGCAGTTTTTGTTCGGGCGACTGCTCCATCCAGCCCAACGCCTGTCGCCCCGCCACGCCCAATCATCATGACAACGCCCGTCCCACCTCCATCACCGACAAGCATCCAGACGTCCACGCCGCGGCCGGCCGGCGCCTCCCCGGCCGCGCTCGACGCGGCTTCCCCCTGGCCCACTTCAACCGCGCCGCCACCGACCTTTACCCCTCCCCCACCGCCGCCACCTGTGGAGGGGGAAAAGTTGTGGTTGCCGCGCCCCGTCCCCTCGTCTGGACCGACCTGGACGGATAAAGCGTACCCGTATGGCAGTACGCGCGGCGGGCTGCTGCGGCCGCACACAGGCGTCGAGTTTGACGTGCCGGCCGGCACGCCGGTTCTGGCAACCGCCGCGGGCACAGTGGTCGCCGCCGGCAATGATACGACCATTTCTTATGGCCCACAGACCGATTTCTATGGCAACCTGGTGATTATCGAGTTAGCGGGGCAGGCTACGGATTCCTCTGTTTTCACTCTCTACGGACATTTGTCCGAAGTGAGCGTCTCTGTGGGTCAGTCGGTATCCCCCGGAGACGTGGTTGGGCTATCTGGGTCAACCGGGGTGGCCGATGGGCCGCATCTTCATTTTGAGGTGAGGGTTGGGCAGAACACCTACGAGTCCACCCGCAATCCATTGCTCTGGCTGACTCCACTACACGAAACGGGCGTAGTAGCCGGGCGCATCGCCGGCCCCGGCGGTGAATTGTTCTATGAGGCGCCGCTCACATTGGTTCGCGTCGATGCCCCCGCTCCGTACACGGCAACGACATCGTATGCAGCGGGCGTACCCAACGCCGACGGAGCATTGGGCGAGAATTTCGCCGTTGATGACGTCATCCCCGGTTTTTATCAGGCCATTGTTGACACGGGCAGCCGTCGGTTCACGACCGACTTGTGGGTCTACCCCGGTCGCGTCAACTGGGTCGAGATCGTGGTCAGCCCTTGATCGACGCAGGGACCTACCCTGCCAACACCGGCTGCTGCCGCTTGCTCATGAAGTAGCCGACGAGTGCAACGAAAATGCCTAATACCAGCGTGGTGACGCTGATCAACACGCCAATGTCGAACCAGAATTGCTCAGGGAACAGGCGAATCAACGAGTCCGTATAAGCAAATGTCCAAGTGCCGGGCGGGAACAGTAGTTCGTGGAACTGGACGAAAAATATCGGCCAGGCTATCAGGATCGCCAGGGCGATGACGCCCAGGACGATCACCGTAGCTAATCCGGCCAGCATCATGGTTCGCCAACCGAAGGAGCGAGTCCGCGACGGAACAAGGAGGAAGGCTAACCCGGCGATGACGATTGCACCGCTCACGTAGGCGATCTGCCGAATGACGTCGGTCAGGTTCTTGACGTCGATCATGTGGCCGATCTCATCGTTGTTGTATAAGGGCGAATCGGTGCCGGGCCGGCGCAGCGCTTCCAGCATGTAGATTACCTCGGCCGCCGGTTCGGGACGCTGCAAATAGTACAGCGTGCCGCGGGCCAGCTCAAGCCGTTGCTCGGGCGTGAAACCGAACCCATCGGGCGCAATCCGCCCATATTCAAACGCCGGATAATCCCAGGCAATGATGGCCCGCACCGTCCCCAGGCCGAGGAAAAAGGGCATCGCCAGGATGACCAACCAGCGAATCAGCTTCAGAAGTGTCTTGTTTTCCAATGGTTTGCCTCATAATAGCGTCGTGTGCCGGCTACCGGTCGAGCGTACCCAGGCTCGATGGGCCGGCTTTCAGCAAGTAGCGAATCACGATGGAATCGCTTATATACTCAGTGGGAGCCCGATCATCGGTGATGATTGGCCCCGTCGCCTCGAACGAAGCCATGTTGGCCGCGGCCGTATTCAGCGCGTCGCGCAACAATGGGTCCGTATCCTCGCTTAGCCCGAAAAGATTGGCTTGCAAGTTACCGGCCGTGGTTGGTTGCTTCGTCGCCACCATAATTGTATTCAAACTGCCCGGTACGTCGATAGCGTGGACCGTTGGAAAAACGCTGAGCAACGTTGTTCCCACCGCGTCAACGAGTCGCCTGTCACCCGGCACGCTCCCGACATTCATAGCCAGGACGCCGGTTTCGCTCAGCTTGTGACTAACTTCAGCGAAGAATTCACGCGTGGTCAGATGCCAGGGAATGTAGGGCACTTTATAGGCGTCGATCGTGACGATGTCATAGGGACCGGTTTGGCCGGCGAAGGCATAGCGGCCGTCGCCGACAAGGACGTGGATATTCGGCTCATTCAGGGCGAAATACTGCCGCCCAACCTCGAGAATCGTTGGGTCCAGCTCGATGCCGTCAATTGGCAAGGGGCCGAACACACGGGTGAACTGCTTCGGGATGGTACCAGCGGCCAGCCCGATGACGGCCATCGATTGGGGCGCTGCGGGATGCTGATTGAAATAGGGCGCGGCCAGCATGATGCTCCACACCGAGACAGACGGGACGCGGCCGTCGTCGCAATAATACGAATGATAGGCCTGCCCCTCGTTCAGGAGGAGGTAGTTACAATCATCCCGGCGAATGACCTGGATATAATTATAGGCCGATTCGGTCTCATAGAGTTGCCCCTCATACGATTTGATATTGCCCTGATACCAGAGGAGAACGGCTGGTAACAGCAGAATCGGCCAGAGCAGCACAGCAGAGTGAGCTCTTCGGCTGCCGGTGGATCGCCACAGACCTATGAGCCCAACTGCCAACAGAAGCGACCCAAACAGCACGGCCGCCGCCCGCGAACCGGCCAGCGGGATAACGAGCAGCACGGGCAGATAGGTGCCGAGCAAACTGCCCAAGGTGGATATGGCATAGATTCGACCGCTGATGCGCCCTGCCTCACTCACATCGCGTACAGCCAGCCGTATGGCAAAAGGTGACAGGCAACCCAGCAAGGTCACCGGCACCGCCAGCGCGAAAACAACAAGGAGCAGCGACCCGGCCATTGCACCAATATTCATATCGGCCAGCGCCGTGGATGCCCCGCGCAAGATCGTCCCGGTCAACAACAGAAAGAAAACGGCGCAAAAGCCGGCGGCGGCAACCAAACCATAGAAGACCGGTTCCCGTGGACGGCGATCAGCCAATCGCCCACCGATGAAGTAGCCGGCCGTGAGGGCCAGCAGCACCAGGCCGATCACGTTGGCCCAGACGATGTTAGACGTGCCGTAGACTGTCTGCAACAATCGGCTAGCCGTAAACTCGATGGCCAGCGTGCTCATACCGGCCACGAAGACAGTCAGAAATAGATAGCGCCGGCTCACCACTGGATCGAGGATAAGCCACCTCTATATGGAATCATTCGTCGTCCCGCGCTTCGAAAGCATCGCGCATTTGCTCGGCCGACAGCTTGCCCACGTTGCGGTATATCATCGTGAGTGGTTGATCATACACAGTAAAACTCTCATCGGCACGCCCCAAGTTCAACGCCCCATCACGTTCAAGGTAATCAACCACGCCCGCGGACGGGCACAACCCTGGCCAAGCAAAGGTATCAGCCTGGAAAGAGATTCCGAACAAATGCGGCGTTCGCGACCCAACCCAAACCAGCTCATAGCCCAGATCGCCGTCAAAAAGTAGTTGGTGGTACTGAGACGACAGCGGATATCGGTCCGGCTGGCGAGGTACCACGCCGTAGACGCGATTCGAGAGAACAGTCAGATAGTCGGAGTTGGCTAACAGATCGAGATTGGCGGCCAGATGATTTTGATCGTCGGCGGCGTCGGGATAGTTCAACCAGGTCAATTCGGCGTTGGGATAGTCGCTTCGCAACTGTTGCACCCCATCGACCACCATCGTGATCGGGAGGTAGTCGTCCCACTGCTCACTCAGGATCCTCGTCCCGGCGGGGACATTCTCGTGTATCCAGCGAGAGGCGGCGTTCCAGGGATGCTCATCCCCATAGAGCGCCACAAAGCCGGCGGCATAGAGCAAGCCGGCGAACAACAGCGCAAAAGAGACGAGGAGCCGGCCTCGACGCGACCGCCATTGCCACAGCATGGCCGCGCCGAACAAGAGCATGAAGGGCACAAGCGGCTGCATGTAACGCAAAAACTTTACATAAAAACTTCCGGTCAGAAGTAGGTAGGGCACGACCCACAATAAAATAATGACGATGGGATCGTGGCCTAGGCGAGTCTGCGTGCGTTCATCCTGACCCTCATCGCCTTTTATTACTCGGACTACGGTGAAGAAGGCCCACCCCAACCCGGCGATGCCGAACAGCCCCAGAAACGGGCCGAGGCCCCAGCGCAGCAGCATCTCGAATTGATAAAGAAAGGGAATGGTCCCGGCATACTGGCGGGTGAAGGCAAGATCGAGACGGCCGCTGACCATGCCGCTTTGAGTCAGGGTATTTTGCCAATAACACGAGCGGGACAAGGACAACGCTACCGTCCCGACCATGCCGTCCGATGCAATTGGGGGACAAGTCCAATCGAGCAAGGCAAACGGGTTCGTCAATGCAAAGGTGAGCAGCACTGTGATGAGGGCGAGGGTCGAAGTCCGCCCATGAGGCGCGCCGGGGCGGGCTGCCCACACCGTCCATAGCAGGGGGAGGACGAGCAAGGCCGCCCCAAACTTTGAGCCGATAGCCAGCCCCGTCATCACAGCCGCCGCCACGAGATACAAGTGGCGGCCCCCACCGCCTTCAGCGCCGCGATCTCTAGCTTGATGCCAGGCAACCACCATGAAATAGAGCGCGGCGACAACAAAAAAAGTCATATAGGGATCGCTGGTGAAGAAATGGGCGAGCTGGATGGGCAACACCGCGAACGCCAGGAGCGCCGCCGCCAAAAGCCCCACCGCCGGGCCATAAAGACGCCGGCCGAGAAGAAAGAGGAACAATACTGTGCCCGTATCGAGCAAGGCCGTCAACACGCGACCGACGATAGTGAGGTGATGGTATTCGATGCGGCCCACCCCGTTCAAGATATCGGCCGTCAACGTCCAGTCCGGCGGCAGCCAAGGAAGCAAGAAAGGGGCGATCCACTCTGCCAGCCGGGTCGCCGCCACACCCGCATAGAGAGGGACATGCCCATAAGCAAAATCTCGCGGTCGGTTCTGTAAAACAACAATCCCTTCGCTACTGGCCCCGGGGGGCCAGCGGAAGGGATTGAAGGTTGATGTTTCCGGCTGCCATTGCGCAGCCCATTGGTTACTGCCGAGCGATGGAAACTCTATCGTCGTGGCCACCCACGAAATGTAGCGTTCGTCCGGATGATGATGCTGGTAACCATCCCAATCCAGACCAGTCAAACGCAGCGCAGCCGCCGACAGTACGATAACGACCAGAGCGATGCGTTGTGCGCGGGTCACGGCTAAAGCCGGGCTAGAAGTCTTCTTCTTCCTTCTTGCCTCTGGAGATCACTTCAACGTCCTCGGCCGATTCCTCGCCTTCGATGAAGCCCTCTTCCTCTTCTGTTTCCTCAATAGTCGTGTACTCGAAGCTGGCAACGACTGTATCGGGGTCAGCCAGAATCTCGACTCCCTTAGGGGCAACCAGATCGCGAACGTAGACCACATCTTCAGGGGTCGCAATGAGGCCCAGGTCAAACTCGATTTCGGCCACCAGGTCCTCGGGCAAGCACTCGATCTCGACCTCGCGCAGCAAAATGGTGGCAACGCCCAGTCCATCGGCTTCCGGCGGGGCCTCGCCGGTGCCCACGATCGCCGCCGAAGCACGTAACTTCGACTTCATATCAACTTCCATGAAGTCAACATGGATAATATCGCCACGCGTTGCATGCTGCTGGATCTCGCGAACCAGCACGGTGTGGGTCGCACCGCCGACGCTGAGATCGGCCAGATGGGCCGTGCCCACAACGCGCAAAGCGCGCCGCAATGCCCTTTGCTCCATCTGAACAGTTTTCGGTGTTTCCCGACCGTAAATTACGCCGGGGATCCAGCCCTCGCGTCGCAGACGACTCGTCTGTTTGCCGATGATCTCGCGTGGTTCTGCTTCGATAACGATTCTCTCACTCATGCTTATTCTACCTTGTCTTGCAGCGGGCCTCTTCGGAAAACGGTCAGCGCGATTCGTAACGCGTGATCAATTACCATGGTCGATTCATTTGATCGCCACTGCCCCTGCGGTTATATTCCTTACTAAACGTTTTGTCGGCTATAATCAGTGTCTATCAGACCGAGTATAGAAGTATAGCCACAAAATATGGCAAGTCAATCCGGGTAGCGAAATATATGAGCCAACAAACGATAACCTCCGAAACCTTTTATCAGACGATCATGCATCAAGGCGATTTGCGAACGCCCAAGCACGCTGCGCGCCTGACATTTGCCGTGCTCCACACGCTGGGATTCAACCTTAGCGGCCGGGTGAAGCGCGAGCTGGCGGATGCGCTGCCCAAAGAGATGGCGAAAGATCTCACACGTGGTTGGCGTTTGATCAACATACGTCACAGCAAGCTTTCCGTTCATGACTTCGCCAAGGATGTTGCCAGACACAGCGGCAATACCGATCCCCAATATGCTCAATTAGCCACCAAAGTGGTCTTCAAACAGATCAAGAAGATAATCGACGACGATCTGGTGCGCGCAGTCGCCAGGGATTTAAGCCCCGACGTGCGCGAATTCTGGAACGCGGCTTAGGCAACCTCCTTGGTGCGGCCATTCGCCTTGTCAATCATCTATAATCGACCGGCAAGAGGCACGAGGATTCTCTGGCTTTGCCTGGTAGTTTTGGCCTCGTGCGCACCGCCGCCAACACTCCGCAACTCATCTACGCTGTCCCTTACCTCGCCGGTGACCTTCACGCTGCTGGTCGACGGAACAACTCATCAGATAACGACGGCGGCGGCCACAGTCGGGGAAGCACTTGAAGAGGCGGGAATCGCCATTGCGCCGTCAGATGAAGTTGAGCCCCCGGCGACGACTGAGTTGGCGCAACAAACCGGTGCCTCACCCTTGAATGTCACCATCACGCGGGTGACGGAGACAATCGAGGTGGTTCCCGAAAGTATTCCCTTCCAGCGCCGCATCGTGCGCAGCGCCGAGATGTCGCCGGATGATCCGCCCCGAATCCTGCAAACCGGCGCGCCCGGCCTACGAGAGGTCAGTCTGCGTCTCGTGTTTCGGGACGGTCTTGAAGCAGAACGCTGGCCCCTCTCGGTGAGTGTGGTGGAACCGGCGGTGGATGAGATCGTGATGATCGGCGTGAATTCCGCCCGTGAGACGACATCGGTCAGTGGGCGACTGGCTTATCTGAACAATGGTCGAGCAATCATCCTGGAAGGGTCAACCGACCTGCCGCGCCAATTGTCGATTGACGGCGCTTTCGACGGCCGCGTCTTCCAACTTTCTCCTGATGGACAATACTTGCTCTATACACTTGAACTGGAAGCGACTGAACAGGCGGCATTCCACAATGAATTGTGGGTTGCGCCGGTTGCCGAAGGAGGCCAACCACGAGCGCTGGATATCGAGAACGTATTGTGGGCGGCCTGGGATCCGTCGGCCATCGAATCACCCCGCATTGGTTACACGACGGCCCGTTCGGTCAGTTTGCCGCCGGGTTGGGAGGCGATCAATGATTTGTGGTTATTGCCCCTGCCGGCCGATGGTGCTCCTGCTGTGCCTATCCGTATCGTCGAGTCCTACCCGGCCACCCTGGGTTGGTGGGGCGGCACTTATGCCTGGTCGCCGGACGGAAGCCAGATCGCCTATGCCTTTGCCGATCAGATTGGGCTGTTGAACCTCCCTGAAGTTCTTAGCGCGATTGACGCGAATGGCCCGGCGGACATCCCCCAACCCACTCGAACTGTGCTGCACACATTTGCGGAATACGAAACCGGGGCCGACTGGGCCTGGCTACCGGCTGTGGGCTGGTCGGCCGACAGTCGTTTTTTGTCCTTCACGACCTTCGTGAAGGACGAGGATCGCTTTGATCTTTGGTTGGCTGACACGATCGGAGAGACCACGCTGCCGTTCGTGGAAGGCGTGGGCATTTGGTCGGCCGTCCAGTGGTCATCGCCGGATTTGCCGGCCGATTCCCGCTTGGCTTATTTACAAACTGTCGCTCCGGATGGCGACGAGGACAGCACATACGCCTTATGGGTGACGGGCAGTGATGGGAGTGACAGGCGACGCGTGTTTCCACCGCAAGGCGAAGCGGGGCAATTCGCGCGTACCAGTTCGTCCTTGACCTGGGGGCCGGATGGCAATCAGGTGGCCTTTGTCTTTGACGACGAGCTTCATCTGCTCGACCTGGCAACCGGCGACCTGTTTCGCGCCGGAGAAGATGATACGGTTAGTAGTCATCCGACCTGGGCCCCCTACGGCGCGGCCGTCACGCCCTGATGCTGTTAACCATTTAAGGTGATGCTCATCCCGCATTCCGCTTCTCTCCGACGCCGGCGTCTGTTGACCCTCCTGTCACTTGCTCTGGCGGCGCTGTGCCTGCTGGCAATTGGAGCGTTGTCGGCACGCGATGATTTCCTGACGCGCGGCATCTCCTACGGCCTGCCCGATCCCGTGCCCCAGGGCGGGGCGCGGCTCGGCCTTAACGTTTACCTTGACCATGACGGCGCGGATGTAGAGGCAACCCTCGAGGACATCCATGCCCTGGGCATCAATGACGTCAAACAGTCGTTCTACTATCGGGACGGTTACGAGTGGACAAGCGCCGACCGCATTATCGCCGCCGCCAGTGAGCGCGGCATGAATATCGTGCCCTTGTTGGATGGCGACCCGACCACGGGATTTGCGCCGCCCGACGACATGCAAACCTTTGCCGATTGGGCGAGCGAGTTTGCCCGGCGTTACGGCGAACACATTCGCCACTACATCATTTGGGACGAGCCGAACCTCGCCAGCCATTGGGGCGGCACAGCGACCAACCCGATCCAATATGCCGCCCTTCTGAATGCCACATCAGCGGCAATTCGCGACGCCGACCCCGACGCGATCATCATCGCCGGACCGCTCGCGCCGACTACCGAAACAGGCCCCGACAACCTGACGGAGACTCTCTATCTGCAATCCTTATACGAAGCCGGAGCCGGCGATGCATTCGACATCGTCGCCGCCAAGCCCTATGGTTTCGATACGGGGCCGGAGGATCGCGCCGTCGATGTTGACCGGCTAAATTTCAGTCGCACCATTTTGCTACGCGAATTGATGCAGGCGCAAGGCGATGGGCACAAAGCCATCTGGGCCGGTAATTGGGGCTGGAACAGCTTGCCCAACGGTTGGTTGGGTGAGCCATCGATTTGGGGCCAGACGAGCGAGGCGAATCAGGCCGTCAACACTGTGGCCGCGCTGGAACGCGCGCGCCGCGAGTGGCCGTGGATGGGGGTGCTTTTCCTGGAAAATTGGGAGCCGAACGCACCGGCCGACAACCCGCGGTGGGGCTTCAGCATTGCCGGGCGGAGCACGGCCGATGCGCTGGCCGCCTATCTGACCGCCCAGCCACCTGATCTGGCTATGCCCGGTTTTCACCCGGCCGACGCGCGAGATCCATCCCAGCAGTTCAGCGGGGAATGGGAGTTCTCGCCCGAATTCGGCGCCGACATCGGCCAATCCGGCGACGCGGTTCGCTTCTCATTTTGGGGAACCGACGCAGGCGTGCGGGTGCGCCGCGCCGACTTCCGTGCCCGATTCTACGTGACCATCGACGGACGCCCAGCCAACGCTCTACCCCAGGATGAGAACGGCGCTACCCTGGTCTTAACCTCCCCGGACCCCACCCAGGATTACCTCAGCACCGAATGGGTAGCCCGCAACCTGCCGCCGGGCCCCCATATTCTGGAGCTTGTCGCCGCGCGCGGGTGGGATCAATGGGCATTGGACGGGTTTAGCATCGGCTATCGGCCGGCGGGGACGACTCAGCCGTGGATTCCACCAGCTCTGGCGGCTTTGGTTCTCGTTTTCCTCGTAGTGGCTATTGTGTGGGGGCGAGACGCGGAGTGGGGCGCGCTGTGGCCCGCGGCCCAAACAATTTTCGGCCGGCTGGGCGAGCGCGCCCAATTAGTGGTTGTGGCCGGCGTAGCCGCTCTCGTTGCGCTCACCGGCTGGCTGACGTGGGGGCAGGAAGCGCTGGGCCTCTACCGTCGTTTGGGCGACGCTGGGCAACTAGCGGTGACGGCCGCCGCGGCAACGGTGTTCTACGTTACGCCGTCCTTCATCCTCTTTGCGGCGGCCTTACTGGTCCTTTATGGCCTGCTGGTCTTGCGACCGGCCTGGGGCGTGGCCCTCATCGCGCTGACCATACCATTCTACGTACCGCCCTTACCTAAACTAATCCTTGGCTATCGATTCTCGCCGGTTGAGGTCTTCACACTGGTGGCGACGGCCGCCTGGCTCACGCGCGCCGTTCTCGATACAGATTTGAGAACAAGACGAGAGTCGTTTCGCCTGAGCGGCATCCACCTGAGGCGCGCGGATTGGGCAGCACTGACTTTTATACTGGTTGCCACCTTCTCACTGGCTTTCACCGAGTTCCTGGGCGTCGCTGTGAACGAATGGCGAGTTGTGATCGTGGAGCCGTTTCTGTTCTATCTGCTGCTGCGCGTAGTTCGCCTGCGCAACAGCGAGATGTGGGTGGTAATCGATGCCTTCGTGCTCAGCGGCGTTATCGTCGCCCTCTATGGGCTGTGGCAGTACGCTACCGGCCAAAACCTCATAACGGCCGAGGGCGGATTGCTGCGACTGCGCTCTATCTACGGCTCGCCGAACAACGTGGCCCTGTATCTGGAACGCATCCTACCGCTTCTGGTCGCCATGGGATTGTTGGGCGAACGCGCACTCCATGGCCGGCGGCGATGGGTCTACCCGGCAGTACTCATACCTCTGACCATAGCCTTGCTGCTCACCTTCAGCAAGGGGGCATTGTTTCTGGGAGTACCAGTGTCGCTGGCCGTAGTCTTCTGGACGTGGCAACGGCGAGCGGGACGGCGTACCTGGCCGTGGCTTGCGGCCGGATTGGCCGGTGGAATAGTGGCCGTGGTTGTGGCGAGCCAAATTCCGGCTCTGGCGGCGCGGCTCGATCTCTTCGGCACGACCGGCTTTTTTCGGGTAAGTCTGTGGCGGGCGGCCATCCACATGTTTGCCGACCATCCCTGGTTCGGCGTCGGTCTGGACAACTTTCTCTACGCCTATCGCGGCCGCTACATTCTCGACGCCGCCTGGCAAGAGCCAAATTTGAACCACCCCCACAACATCCTGCTTGATTTCGCCACCCGGTTGGGCGTACTGGGGTTGGTGACGGGCGGCTGGCTGATATGGGAAGCAGGGCGCGCGGCGTCGCAGGCGCTCAGGCACGCCGGGCCAACCTGGCGGCCCGTGGCCGCCGGCCTGAGCGGCGCACTGGCCGCCATGCTGGCCCATGGTTTGGTCGACCACAGCTTTTTCCTGATCGACCTGGCCTTCACCTTTTTCCTCCTCCTGGGCATATGCGTCTGGATGGCGGAGCGCCCCTTTGAGGACTCGTCTAGTCTAACTAGCCAATAAGAAGGCGCTCTTCGGGATAACTGACAGCCGGGGGAACGGTTGGTCGCGCCAGCGTGATGATGATCGTCAACGTGCCGATGCGCCCAAAGAACATCAACCCGGCCATCAACAGTTGCCCGAAAAGGTTGAGTCGCGGCGTCAACATCAGCGAGTAGCCGGTTGTGGAGAAAGCTGAAACCGATTCGATCAGGGCCGCGGACAAGCTGATGTTGTCCTGGGTGTAAAGCAGCAACCAGGTAGCGACGGCAATCACGACCGTGGCGGCGGTCAATACAGCTGTGGCTTTGTAGAGCAGTTCTAGGGGAATTGTGCGGCGGCCGACGACGATCTCTCCCTCTCCCCGTACAAAGCCCCTAAAGGCCAGGACGAGGATGGCGAATGTACTGGTAGTTATTCCCCCGCCCATCGAAGCGGGCGACGCGCCGATGAACATCAAAAATGTCAGTAGCAGCGTGTTGGCCGGCTCCAACTGGCCGAACTGCTCGGTAACGGTGAACCCCGCTGTGCGGCTGGCGACCGAGTGAAAAAAAGCCAGTAGGAACAGGCGTGCGGCACCTTCCTGGTCGTAAACCGAGCGAAACTTTAATTCGGTCAGGAAAAACAGTACTGTACCGAACAGAATCAGGGCAGCGGCGGTTACCAACGTCAAACGCGTATGCAAGGAAAAGCGGCGACGATGGCGATATTGGAGGACGTCGCTAACAACCGGTATGCCGATCCCGCCCAGGAAGATGAGCGATGATAAGGTCAGCAAGGTAAAAGCGTCGGTGGGAAACCTGGCCGAAGAGATCGGCGTGTTGGAAAACAGGTCGAAACTGGCGTTGGTAAAAGCGGAGATGGCATGGAAAACGGCATAATAAGCGGCGCGATCTGCCCCGTAGAAGCGCGTCCAATTGATCCACAGCAGCAGCGCCCCCAAGGCTTCCACGAGCAAAACGGCGACCAGGATTTGTGTGGTCAAGCGAAGGATTTGTTTGGCCGAAATCAACCCCAGCGAATCGCGCAGCGTAAGCCGTTCAGCAAACGTCACATGCTTGCCGGCTAATCGAAAAACGGTGATAGCCATCACCATGAAGCCGATACCTCCCAATTGCATCAGAAGCATCAACACCACCTGGCCGAACGTGGACAGGTCGCGGCTAGGCGTGATGATGGTCAGCCCAGTCGTGGAGACGGCCGAAACCGTTGTGAAGAAGGCCTCATTCAGCGTCAGCGGCCGTCGCGCGCCGCTAATCGGCAGCAACAGAAGGATCGTGCCAACAATGACCAGCACGCCCAAACCACCGACAAGCCCCAGGCCGCGTTCCGCCTGGCCCAGTTTGGGGGCCCGCACGCGCAACGATATGATCCGCGTCAGGGACTTTCGCGAGACCCAGGAACCGCCGTGATTCTCCTCCGTCGGGGGCGACGGGTCAGTCACGACGGCGATTTTCCTCCCGCAGTACGCCGATTGCCTCCTCGGGGCCGGCTACCAGCAATTCATCGTTGTGGGCCACAGGCGTTTCCGGCGGGGGATTGTAGATAACGTCGCGGCCGGCCATGAGCAGGATCGAAAGGTCAGCCGGGTAGCCGGCCATCAACTCCCCCAAAGTGCCCTGGTAGGGATAAGGAGGACGCCACTTGATAGCTACCTGGTTGCCGAAACGAAAATGGGTGAACTGCGGCATGTGACTCGTCAACTGATAGGCAATGGCCCGGGCCGATTCGATATCCGGTGTCACAACATCATCCGCGCCGATGCGCAACAACACGCGACGATCCCGTTCAGACTGAGCCTCACACACCACGCGTTTGATGCCTAACTCTTTCAGGGCCAGCGTGATCAGGACGGATTGAGCGATGTTGCCGCCGACGGCGACGACCGCTACTTCGAAGGCATCGACGCCAATAGAGGCCATGGTCTCATAATCACCAGCATCGAGAATTGCCAGCTCGCGGATATTGTCCGACAGCCGTTGCACGACCTCCCGATTGCGGTCTATTCCCAGTACCTGATATCCCAGCTCTTGTAGACTAAGCGCCAGATTTTCGCCGAAGCTGTCTAGTCCGATAATCACGAAATCATTCTTGACGCGCTTGCCGGCCATATTCAATCCCATCAGGTTCTAATTGCCCTTCATCGTGTGTCAGCAGTCTATCTTCCCACTTTCAGCGTCCTCCAACGTTGTTAGAAGATGCTGAACTGTTGGACGACCGTCTTCCACGCACTAACGCTATACGCTACAATCTTCTCCGGTCGAGTTGCTCAAACCTGGCCAAGTATTCTATGCGAAAAAATCGGCTACTTCCGCTCATCATCCTGCTGATAGCAGGAATTATAGCAATAGGCTTGATGCCGTCCATTCTGCGGAGTTTGCCCACGCGCTATGCCATACGTTTGCCGCAACCGCTGCAGGCCCTGGCGCTGCCGGCCGACCCAACGCCTATCCTGCCGACCGTTGCTGCGCCCAGCGCGGCTGCCGGTCTCATCGCTCAGGCAATCCCGCCGCCGGCTGTCGTGATATCGACGCCATTGGCTACGCCCACGTTGGCCCGGCAAGGTGACGACACTAACGAACCGCTTGACCCCACGGCGACAGCCTCGCCAACCGAGTTGCCGACGGTCACACCCTGGCCTGTCCCCGCCGCTGCCCGGATGAACGGCTTTACCCACGTGTATCAGGAGTGGAACAACTGCGGCCCGGCGACGATGGTGATGGCTTTGTCCTACTTCGGTCGTGTCTATAGCCAGCGGGATACCGCGCGAGTCATGCGGCCCAATCAGGAAGATCGCAACGTGACGCCTCAGGAAATGGCCGCCTATGTGGAGGCACAAGAAGGAGTCGGCGCTATCTCTCGCGTCGGCGGCGACCTCAACCTGCTGAAACGCCTGCTGGCTAACGAAATCCCGGTCATCATTGAGATAGGGTTCGACCCGCCCGGCGAATACCAGTGGCTGGGCTGGTATGGTCACTATCTGTTGCCGGTAGCCTATGACGACGCCTCAAGACAACTATGGGTCTATGATTCGTGGCTGGGCACCAGCGAGGTTCCTCAGACCAACGCCGACCCCAACGGCCGCATTTTGACCTATGACGAGTTGGAAGCCGACTGGGCCCAGTTCAACCGTTCCTACATTGTAGTGTACGAAGCGGATCAGGCAGCATTGGTCAAGGAACTGCTGGGCGAAACAGTGCTTGATGACGCCGCCATGTGGCAACATAGTCTCGAACACGCTCAGGCAGACGCCCGTCAGGACGAGGGCAATGCCTTCTACTGGTTCAATCTGGGAACAACCTATAATGCGCTGGGCCGGTATGAAGAAGCGGCCGTCGCATTCGATCAGGCCCGGTCTATCGGCTTGCCCTGGCGTATGCTGTGGTATCAGTTTGGGCCTTATGAAGCATATTACCACACCGGACGGTATGAAGATATCGTGCTGTTGGCTGATACGACATTGCAGGACCGGCCCTATCTGGAAGAATCTTTTTATTATCTGGGGCTGGCGCAGTCCGCCTTGGGTGACGATGCATCCGCGCGCGCCAGTCTGGAGAAGGCGACCGCGTTAAACCCCAATTTCGCGCCGGCCGCGCAGGCGTTGGCCGAGTTAGCACCCCCCAACGGGTAGCGACTTACGGGAATGGATTCGGAGAACCAAAAAGACATGCGTAAACGCACAAAAAGCATCATTCTGCTCATTGCTGTAGGCCAGATGTTGATCATATTGGGTCTGTTGGCCCTGCCGACCGTTGTCCAGGCCATACCCGGCCGCTATCGCGTCTGGTTGCAGGAAAACCATCCGGCCATGGGCCAAATATCGGAAGGCGTAATCGCCCAGGTAGCTCCCGTAGCCACGGCTCTGCCGGCCGCCCAACCGGATACACAGCCGCAGATCGATCTTTCTTCGCTCGTGGCCCAACAACCGGCCGGCGCGTTGGAAAGCGCGGTCGACACCGGTGACGCGATTAATCTGCCTCAGCCGGAGATTGGGACCACGCCCACGGCCCAATCCGACGTTGAGCCGACGGCCGCGGTCGCTACAGCTACGCTTGAGCCAACCAGCACCCCCGCCCCCACGGCCACGGCCATGCCGTTGCCCAATCGGGTTATTCTCGAGGGGATGAGCGTCGTCAAACAGTCATTCAACAATTGCGGCCCAGCCAACCTCACCCAGGTGTTGAACTGGTATGGATCGGACATTACCCAGGAAGATGTGGCGTCCTATCTGAAGCCCAATCCCGAAGATCGGAATGTAAGTCCGTGGCAAATTTCTGATTATGTCAATGAGCAGATGGGCGGTTTCAAGGCCATCACGCGCAGCGGCGGCGATCTGGAAATGATCAAGCGCTTTCTGGCTGCCGGGTTCCCTGTGGTCATCGAAAAGGGCTATCAATTGCCCGATTCGGGCTGGTGGGGTCACTATCTGACCGTCTACGGTTATGACGACGATCTGGAAGAACTGTATAGCCAGGACTCCTACCTGGGGCCTTTTGACGGCAGTGGCCGCACGGATGCCTATCGGGAATTCTTGCCTTTCTGGCAACAGTTCAACAACACCTTCTACATCGTCTATCGCCCGGAACAAGAGGAAACAGTCGCCTCGCTGATGGGTGCGGATATGTTCGACGACGTCAAGATGTGGCAGAATGTGGCCGCCAACGCCGAGCAAGAAACCAGAGAGCGGCCGGACGATGCGTTCTCGTGGTTCAATCTGGGCACAGCCCTCACGCGCATCGGCGGCCTGACCGGCGATAACAATTATTATCAGGGCGGCGCGCAGGCTTTTGACAAGGCGCGCGAAATCGGGTTGCCGCCGCGCATGTTGTGGTACCAGTTCGAGCCATATCTGGCCTACTTGCGCACCGATCGCTATCAGGATATCGTCGACCTGGCCGACGCCACGCTTGAAACGCAGGGCGGCCGAAATGTGGAGGAAACCTTCCTGTACAAAGGCCATGCGCTGGCTTATCTGGGCGATGTCTCCGGGGCTATCGCCGCCTATCGAGCTTCCCTGGCGGCCAATGAGAATTTCTATCCGGCACAGATAGCGTTGGATTCCCTGGGCGGATAATCAACCAGGTACAAAAGTAGAGCCTCCCAAGCGTCGGTCTGAAAAGCATTCATCTGATTTTCAGCCCGACGCTTTTACATTGTCGGTTCGGTTGGCAGATCCTTCGCTAATCGGGCTATAATAGAGTGTGGTGGAGATTATTTTCCCAACCGCACGGCAGGCAAGCGCCTATTCTTTTCCACACGATCCCACATTACCTACTGAGGAGATATTGATGACCCAGGAACGTAAATTTAAGGTTACTTATTCGACGCTGGCAAGCCCGGACCCCGAGTTGCACCGTCGCTATGACGAAGCCGCGGCCGATTTTCGGGCCAATGCCGGCCAGACCTATCCGATGTTTATCAACGGCGAAGAGCGACACGCCCAACAGACCTTCGCCAAAGTTAGCCCGGCCGACAAGAACCTGGTGATGGGTTATTTTCAGAAGGGAACCGAGCAAGACGCCAACGATGCCGTGGCTGCGGCCAAGGCGGCCTTCCCCGGCTGGCGCGATACGCCCTGGCAAGAGCGTGTGGCAATCTTGCGACGCGCGGCCGATCTCATTAGCGACCGCCTCTTCAAGATGGGCGCGATCATGAGTCTCGAAGTCGGCAAGAACAGGCTGGAGGCAATGGGCGATGTCGAGGAAACGGCCGACCTGATTCGCTACAATTGCGATGCCATCGAGGCCAACAACGGTTTCTCCCGGCCCTTGAAGTCAGAAAGCGACCATCATCACAACCGCAGCGTCCTCAAACCGTATGGCGTCTGGGTGGTCATTTCGCCGTTTAACTTCCCCGGCGCGCTGGCCGGCGGCCCCAGCAGCGCCGCGATGGTGGCCGGCAATACGGTCGTTTTCAAACCGGCGACCGACACGCCTTTCACCGGCTGGCTGTTGACCGAAGCCTTCCGCGATGCGGGTATTCCGGCCGGTGTGTTTAACTTCGTCACCGGCGGCGGCCGCAGCGTAGGCCAGACGCTCGTCGATCACCCGGACGTGGCCGGCATTACTTTTACCGGCAGCTACGACGTGGGCATGAATATCATCCGCACGTTTACCACGGGCCAATACCCAAGACCATGCGTAGCCGAAATGGGCGGCAAGAATCCGGCCATCATCAGCAATAAGGCCGATCTGGACAAGGCAGCTATGGGGGCCATGCGCTCTGCCTTCGGTCTGCAGGGACAAAAGTGCTCAGCCCTCTCGCGCATTTATGTTCACAAGGACGTCAAGGACGAATTCATGGAGAAATTCGTCGACTTGACCGCGAAGATCAACGTTGGCGATCCCACCGACGCGAACAACTACATGGGCCCGGTCATCAACAAAAGCGCTTTAGAGGATTACCTGAATTTTGTCGATGACTTGCGGCAGCATGGGGACATCGTCTTCGGCGGCAAGGTATTAGACGAAACGGGTTACTACGTCGCACCGACTATCGCCACCAACGTGCCCGAAGATCACAAACTTTGGAAACAGGAGATGTTCCTGCCCATCGTCATGGTCGAGGAATTCGAGGATTTCGACGAAGCGATGAGAAAGGCCAATGACGTGGAATATGGCTTGACGGCCGGCTTCTTCAGTGAAGATGAAGATGAGGTGGAATGGTTCCTCGACAACATGGAGGCCGGCGTCCTTTATGTCAATCGTGCAGCAGGGGCCACAACCGGCGCGTGGCCCGGCTACCAGTCGTTCGGCGGTTGGAAGGGCAGCGGCTCCACCGGCAAAGCTGCGGGCAGCTTCTATTACGTGCAGCAGTACATGAAGGAACAGAGCCAGACCATCATCGACTAGAACACGTTTAACCGACAGGTGGGCGTACATACTCATGTCGCCCACCTGTCTGTCCGATTCACATAGAAGGTGAGACGATGTCCACCACCGGCAAACTCGTCACCATGCGACAAGCCGTCGCCGACCATGTGCCCGACGGCTGCACCATCGCCATAGAAGGTTTCACGGCCTTCATTTGCTTCGCCGCCGCCCACGAGATCATTCGCCAGCGCAAACGTGACCTCGTTCTCTGCCGTCTGACCCCCGATCTCATATACGATCAGATGATCGCTGCCGGCGTTGCCGCCAAGCTGGTCTTCAGCTATCTGGGCAACCCTGGTGTGGGCAGTCTGCATTGCATTCGCCGCGCCGTCGAGCATGGTGTGCCCCGGCCGCTGGCAATCGAAGAATATTCCCACTTCGGCATGGTCGGCCGCTATATGGCGGGCGCGGCCAATCTGCCTTTTTTCCCCCTGCGCAGCTATCTGGGCAGCGACATGCCGGCGGCCAACGATCAAATCCGCTTTGTCGATAGCCCCTATGGCGATGGATCAATCGCCGTCGTGCCGCCGCTAAAACCGGACGTGGCCTTTGTACACGCCCAACGAGCGGACGTGCACGGCAATACCCATTTGTGGGGCCTGTTGGGCACGCAAAAAGAGGTAGCCTTTGCTTCTAAAAAAGTAGTTGTCGTCGTTGAAGAAATCGTCGATGAAGAGGTCATTCGGCGCGATCCGAACCGTACGCTCATCCCCGGCCTCATCGTCGACGCCGTGGTCTGCGAACCTTATGGCGCGCATCCCAGCTACGTTCAGGGCTACTACGACCGCGATAACGACTTCTACTTGAAGTGGGACGAATGGTCACGCGATCAGGCCGCAACAGAAGCATGGCTGGAGGAATGGGTCTACGCCCTGCCCGACCGCGCGGCCTATTTGGACAAGCTCGGTCGAGAGACCCTCGACCGCCTGGAACCCGGCAAACTTGAAGCTGATCCAGTCAACTATGGCCGCTATGGATAAGTCCGTGATGCCACCTCTGGACGCCTTCGGGCTTGACTACTTGCGCCTGGTACTGGAGATTGACGCCCACCACATGGACGGCTACGTCGATAGCTATTACGGCCCGGATACGATCAAGGCCGAAGTGGAGGCCGCCCCACCCCAAAAGCCGGAAGCCCTGCTGGCGACCGTGGCCGACCTGCAAGCGCGCATTCCAGACGTCGATCCGGTCCGCGAGCAGTACTTGCGGGCCGAGCTACGCGCCATCGAGTGCACGGTGCGGATGCTGAACCACGAGACGTTTGATTACCTGGACGAGGTCTACCACATCTACGACGTGCGCCCGACACTGGTGGACGACTCCCGGTTCGAGGCCACGCATCGGGAGCTTGACCGCGTATTGCCTGCCGGAAAAGATGGCGCAACGCTGGCGGAACGCCTCGATGCCTGGCACAAGCGCTTCGAGATCGCCGTCGAAAAGGCGTTGCCGTTGCTGGAATTGGTTCGGGCTGAAACTTATCAGCGAACGACCACCCTCATCGATCTGCCCTATAACGAGAGCATCGAAGTGACTCTGGTGCGAGACCGGCCCTGGGGCGCTTACAACTGGTATCTGGGCAACGGCCGATCCCTGATCGAATTTAACACGGATATACCATTGCAAGCCACTTCGCTATTAGGAACTTTTGCCCACGAAGGGTATCCCGGCCACCATACCGAGGCCATGTTAAAAGAGAGAGCGCTCTATCTACAAAAAGGTTACGCGGAACAAGCGGCCATGCGCCTCCATTCCCCCGCAGCGGTCATTGCCGAGGGCATCGCCACAACCGCGCTCGACATGATCTTTCCCGGCGGCGAGCATCACCAGTGGAACGCCGAGTTCTTGTTTCCGGCTGCGGGCATTGCCGCCGACGGTACAACGGCCGAGACGCTGCATGGCGTCAGCGAAGCCGGCGAAGCGCTGCGCTACGTAACCGGCAACGCCGCCATTCTCTACCACACAGGACAAATAAACCGAGAGCAAGCCATCGAGTATATACGGACGTACGGGCTGGCAACGGCTGCGCGGGCCGCTAAGAGCTTTGACTTTCTGAGCCACCCGCTCTATCGCTCTTACATCTTCACCTACTCCATCGGCCACGATCTGATTATGAACACAGCCGATCCGGTGACGACTTTCCGCCGGCTTCTAACCGAGCAAGTATTGCCGTCTCACCTAATCACTTTATAGCAGGAAGCACATGGACGAGTCAAAGAAGATTACCTCATCCGAGTGGATGATCGTGGCGGCGTCGCGCGCCCTACAGGGTAGCCGCACGGTCTTCGTCGGCGTCGGGCTGCCCAACATCGCCTGCAACCTGGCCCGGCGCACCCACTCCCCGGAAATGGAGCTTGTCTACGAGAGCGGCGTCTTTGGAGCGCAGCCGGCGCGCTTACCCCTTTCCATCGGCGATCCGACCCTGGTGAGCGGGGCAACATCCGTTGTCAGCATGGCCGACTTGTTCATGCTCTATCTGCAACGGGGCTTAATCGACATTGCCTTGCTGGGGGGCGCGCAGATCGACAGGTTCGGCAACCTCAACACGACGGTTATCGGCGACTACCACAAACCCAAGATCCGCCTGCCCGGCTCCGGCGGGGCATGCGAGATCGCCATCAATGCCCGGCGCATCTTCATGATCATGCGCCTTTCCAAACGAGCGTTTGTGCCCAAAATAGACTTTATGACCAGTCCCGGCCACCTCGACGGTGGGGATGAGCGCGTCCGACTGGGGATGCCCGGCTATGGGCCGGACAAGGTTATTACCGATAAAGCGCTTTTTACTTTCGACAATCCTGAACGGGAAATGACGCTGGCTGAACTGGCGCCAGGCGAAACAATCGAGAGCGTACAGGCCGTCATCGGCTGGCCGATACGCGTAGCTAACCAGATACGACAAATGAGCCTACCCTCGGCCGCCGAGCTGACCGTCGTTCGCGAGCACCTTGATCCACAGGGGTTGTACCGTTGAAACCCATCACCCGCGTCGTTCGCTATATTCTTGCCGGCCTTCTGGTGCTTCTGGTGGCTGGGCTGGTCGTCGGAACGATCTACGTCATCGCCGCCAACAATCGCAATGCCGCGCGGCCGGAGGCCGTAGCGGCCATGGCTGGGAATGAATTCGTTGCCGTCAGCGAGCCGGCCGACGAAGACTGGATCGTTTTCTCCCCCACCGGACAAAACCCAACGACGGGTTTCATCATTTATCCCGGTGGTTTCGTGGACCCCGTCGCCTATGCGCCTGTGGCCCGTGATATTGCCGCCGCCGGATACCTGACCATCATCGATCCAATGCCTCTAAATCTTGCCGTGCTCGGTCTTCAGGGAGCCGGCGACATTATCGACGGGTTCCCAGATATCACCGCGTGGGGCATTGGAGGTCATTCGCTGGGTGGGGCCATGGCCGCCGAGTTCACCTTTCGCAATCCGGGTGCGGTGCAGGGGTTGGCGTTGTGGGCCGCCTTTCCGGCGGCGAACAGCGATTTGAGCACCTTCGACATCGAGGCAGTCTCGATTTACGGCGATGCCGACGGCGTCGCTGTGCTGGAAGACGTGCTGGATGGAGCCAATCGGCTCCCCGCCGACACCGTTTTCGTGCTCATCCCCGGCGGCAATCACACCCAATTTGGTCATTACGGCGAAGGATTGCAGCGGGGTGATAACCCTGCGACCATCGACCGCAGCCAACAACAACAGATCGTGGTCGACGCCACAGCGGATATGCTGGCAACGATAAACCCTTCGAATTGAGATCTAATCCCTTGGCGCGAATCGGAGCCTAAGCCATGCTCTACTCCCATCCCTACGGCAACGTCTTCTATCGCACGATGAACCACCCCCGGCCGATGATCTCACACGGCGAGGGCATCTATCTCTACGACGAGAGCGGCACGCGCTACATTGACGGCAGCGGCGGCCCCCTGGTCGTCAACGTGGGCCACGGTCGGACGGAAATCGTCGAGGCCATGAGCAAACAAGCCACGGCGGCCGCCTACGTCCATGCCATCATGTTCACCAGCGAGCCTCTGGAAACGTATGCCGCCGAGCTGGCCGCCGTCGTCTCCATGCCGGAACCACGCTTCTATTTCCTCAGCAGCGGCTCCGAGGTCGTGGAAGGGGCCATCAAGCTGGCCCGCCAAATCCAGATCGCCCGTGGTGAGGAAAAGCGCCACATCGTCCTGAGCCGCTGGCAAAGCTACCACGGCATGACACTCGGCGCGCTGGCTGTTAGCGGTCGGGCTGCCCTCCGCGCACCCTACCTGGACATGTTCCACGACGTGCCCCACATCCCCACGCCTTACACATATCGCTATCCCGCGACCGGCATCGAGCTGGCCAACAGGCTGGAGGAAGCCATCGAAGCCTATGGGGCTGAGAACATCGCCGGTTTCATCGCCGAACCCTTGAGTGGCGCGTCACTGGGGGCCGCACCTGCGCCAGACGACTACTGGCCTCGAATCCGGGAGATATGTGATCAATATGGCGTGCTGTTGATCGCGGATGAAGTGCTCGTCGGCATGGGACGCACCGGCAAATGGTGGGCACTGAATCACTGGAATGTCGCCCCCGACATCATGGTTACCTCCAAGGGAACGGCCAGCGGCTATTTCCCCCTCGGTCTCATCGCCGCCAAGGGGGAAGACGTGGAACAGATTCGCCTCAAACTGGGCGATTTTAACCACGGAGGCACGTTTAGCCATCATGCCGTTGGCGCGGCGGCCGGATTAGCGACGCTGCGCATTCTGCAGCGCGAAAAACTTGTAGACAATTCGGCGGCTATGGGCATTGTATTGGAACATGCGTTACGGGAGCAACTGGGCGAGCATCCTCACGTGGGTGACATTCGCGGCCGCGGTCTCTTTTGGGGGATCGAACTGGTTGAGAATAGGAACACGAAAAAACCTTTCGCTCAGGACAAAGGGATAGCCCGACGGGTTTGGAATCGGGCCTTTGATATGGGCCTGGTCATCTACTATTCGACCGGCTGCGCCGATGGAAAAAACGGTGACGTGATCATGCTCGGCCCGCCGTTGATCATCGATGCGTCACAGATAGAGGAGATGGTCGGCATCCTCCGCAACGCTTTGTACGCGGAATTGGGCGGCTAGTTCGGCCGTAACAATATCTTGCGAACGCCAGGTTGAGCGGCGTGGTCGAACGCGATCAGACCGTCGCTCAGTGAGTATTCGGCCTCGATCATCGGTCGCACCTGAACACCGATGCCGGCCGGAGCCTTCTGCGTCAAACTCGCGCTCATCGCCATCAGGCGCAGCGCCGGTTCAAAAGGCCCACAGCGCGATCCGACGACGGTCACTTCCCCCACCACCAGCTTGGTTAAATCGACATTGGCCCGGTTGTGAAACGTGCTCTTGAGAACGAGCGTCCCCCGCGGCCGAACCAGACGCAACGAGTGGGCCAACCCCGCGTCGTTGCCGGTGGCCTCCACGACCAGATCAAAGCGATCATCCGGCTGTTCGTCCACCAGGCCGATCTCGAACCCTAACTGCTCGGGTAAGGCCAGTGATTCCGGCCGGCGACCGAGCACCACAACGTCACCCGCCGCCAGGGCCAACACCTGCGCGGCCAGCAAGCCCAGGCGGCCCGGCCCCACGACAGCCACACGTGACGTGGGGCGCGCGTTGACCTGCTCGCGGATGCGCAGGGCCGCGGCCAGCGGTTCAGTGAACACCGCGCATTCGTCCGCCACCACATCGGGAACGGGCAGTAAATTTACCAGAGGTAACGTAGCGAGATCGGCGAAGACGCCGTCACGATTGTGAATCCCTAGCGTGGTCCGGTTAGGGCAATGCTCCGGGCCGTCGCCCAGGCAGACGGCGCACTGACGACAACCAAGATTGATCGTGCCCACGACCCGGCGGCCGAGCCACTCGGACGACGCGGGAGACCCCGTTTGCTCGACCACGCCGACAAATTCATGGCCGAGTATCCCATTGAACCCGCCGGCATATCCCTTGACAAGTTCCAGGTCGGTGGAACAAATGCCCGCCACAGTGACGCGGATAAGCGCCTCATCAATTTTCGGCTCGGGCTGCGGCCAGTCACTCTGATAAGAGAGTTTTCCGTCACGCAGTAACAGGGCTTGCATAAGCGGCTCAGGCAGTTTGTGCCCGGCTCTGAATACGCTCTTCCCAGGTCACCAGCAGCGGGACGGCGATAAAAATCGAACTGTAAGTGCCCAGGAGCAAGCCGATGAACAATGTGGCGATAAAGGGGCGAATAGAGATGCCGCCAAACAGCAAAATCGCCACCATCACGAACATGGCGTTGAGTTGGGTCACCAGTGACCGGTGAATGGTCTCGACAATGGAGCGGTTGGCAATGAGATCGATCTTCTCGAAGGGTCGCCGGCCGATATTCTCGCGCATCCGGTCAAAGAGGACGATGGTGTCCTGGAGCGAGAATCCGGCGATGGTCAGGACAGCCGTCAGAAACAGCGCATCAACTTCCCAACCCAGCAGCAGGCCGGTGATGGAGGCAAAGCCCAGGACGATGAACAGGTCGTGGAGAAGGGCAATGACGGCCGTCGTGCCATAGCGAAATGTATTGGGCACCTGCCTGAAGACGAGGACGATGTAGAACAGAATGACGATAGCCGAAAAAATCACGGCAATGATAGCGGCGCGGGTGACCTCGTTGCCGATGGCCGCGCTCACGCTCGTCACTTGCGAGGCTTCCTGGCGCAATGGGGTCATTTCATTCAACGCGTCGAGGATTGCTTGGGACGTTTCCGGAGAAACGAATTCTCCCCTGATCTGCCAGGCATTATCTAAGCCCTCGCCGCGCAAAGCGATGATCGCAGGGCTGGTGATACCAAACTGGGCGAAGACATCCCGTATGTCGTTCTCCTCAACCGGCTCTTCAAACTGGACTTCAAATCGCGTGCCGCTACGAAAATCAACGCCGACGCGAAACGGAGAGCCGGTTCGCGCCATCGAGATGAGGATCGCGCTCAGACCCAGGCCCAGCAGAATAGCGGAGAAAATAAAATAGCGACGACGATTCTCTACAATATGATAAATGAAAGACATGACGAGTTTTCCCCGTGGGTACTATATTCCCAGAAGCCACTTTTGATTGTGGATACGAGCCGCGTTACGACCCAGGAAGAGGCGAACGAGCGTGCGCGTGGCGAATACGGCCGTGAACATGCTGATGAAAACACCGATCGCCAAGGTGACGGCAAACCCTTCCACCGAGCTGGCTCCAAAGTTACGCCCGAACGTCCACAAGATGAAGCAGATCACCAACGTGGCGATATTGGAGTCGCGAATGGAGCTCCAGGCGCGAGAAAAGCCGGTGTCAATGGCATCCTGCAGATGCGCCCCTTTGCGCATTTCTTCCTTGATGCGCTCAAACACGAGCACGTTGGCATCGACGGCCATGCCGGTAGACAACAGAAAACCCGTGATGGCCGGCAAAGTAAGCGTGACGCCCAGGCCCTTGAAAACGGCAAAGCTGAGCAGGACATAGATAATCAGCGCCACGTCGGCCAGCACGCCGGGCAGGCGATAGTAAATCAGCATGAACAGCAACACCATGACGACTCCAATAGCGCCCGCGCGGATGCTGGCGTCAATGGATTGTTCGCCCAGCGTCGCGCCGATCTGCCGGGTGCTCTCGATGCGCAAGGGAACGGGTAGGCTGCCAAAGCGCAATTGGGTCGCCAACTGCTGCGCTTCATCCAACGTAAAGTTGCCGGTAATCGTGCCCCGATCCTCTATGACGGCATTAATCGTTGGGCTGGAGATCACTTGCTTGTCGAGCACAATTGTGAGGTGCTTGCCCTGATTGGCGCGCGTGTGCTCCGCAAAAACCACGCCACCTTCATCTGTCAACGTGAAATCGACGAAATATTGACCAAGTTGGTCACTGTTGACCCCCGCCTCGCGCAGGCCGGCACCGGTCAGAACAGTGGTGAAAGTCGGCGGCACCCCGCCATCGAGCGAGTTCTGTCCATTCGCGCCCTCCAACTCGCAGCGAGAAGGCCCCTCATTGAGCGACGTACGGATGCACATGCCCGCCGGCAATGGGGTGTCGCCCGTGTCGACGAACTCCAGCAGCGCGGTCTCCTGAATTAGCGAGATCGCTTCCTGCGTATCTTCGATGCCGGGCAATTCAACCAGAATGCGGCGATTCCCTTCAACCTGAACCAGCGGCTCCGTTACGCCAATCGCGTTGACGCGACGATCGACGATCTGGCGAGCTGTGTCCATGGCGTCTGCGGTCACTTCCTGCTCCGCCGGGACATCGGCCTCCAGCAAAACCTGCAAGCCACCCTGCAAGTCCAGACCCAGGCGGACGGGCAAGTTGGGGTTGGTGATCACCCACACGGCACCCGCCACGATGAACAATACCAAAATCAGCCAGACTATATCACTTCGTCTTTTCATGAGTATCCCTTCTCTCAGGGCAAATTACTGTCCCGGAGCAAACCTATGCATTATAGCAGCCTGTCTAGAGACGGCAATGGTCAAATTCGCCGGCTGTGACTCTGCATGAACCTGACAGCCCTCAATTGAAGAGCAAAAATCCCGGCAGACGGAATATGTAGACCCCGCATAAATGACGTGAAAGGTGTGGCCTTCGCGGACCAAAGTGAAGGCCGCCGTGCACGGTTCGAGTACCGGTTCGTCACTTCCTTCCAGATCAAGCGTTGCCGGAGCGACGCAGCGGAACAAATTGCTGGGATCGTTGATGCGGGCGTCGTCGACGATGGCGACCAGACCGGCTTCCAGCGGCCGTTCCCCATGGCTGTACAGTCGGGCACGCACGGCACCAACTTCCTGGTAACAATCAATGGCCTGATCCACAACGCCTACCGTGACCGCCAGTTGGGGCTGGCCGGCCACGAGCGCCGCACCCTCGCTCAGGGCACCGATGTAGGACGTTAACGTCTGCCCCTCGACCTGGCGATAGGCTGGAAGATCGGGCAACAGCCGCGCCGCCGGGGGATCGGTCAGATCGCGACGGACATCGTCCAGAAAAAAGAGTGTCAATGTCACGGCCGCCAACAGAAAGATAATCACGCGAATGATGCGCCGGGATCGACTGCCTTGTTTGTTCATGACTCACCTGCCGGATAACTGTATGCCTGCATCCAATCTCTAGAGGAAGGACGATTTATCCGGCGGGTCGGTTCCCTAGAGAGGCGGCAGCAACAATCCCTGCAAGGCGATGATGACCAGCAGGGTCACGGCGGCGATGGTCAGGATAGCGTAGTAGATCTTTCCCAGCACGGAGTCCGCGTCGCGACGACGCCAAATCAAGACCGCGGCGCTCACGATCACAACCCCCACCACCATCAAGAGTAAAGGTAGCCACAAAACCGGCGCGGCCGAGGCCGGCAAAGCCAACGCCGTCAACAAGGTCTGGTCGACGATCACGGTCCGAACGATGAAGCCGAGCAGCCCCACAGCAAAGATCAAGGCCAGGACACCAAAGACCAATACCGCCAGCCGGCTGATGAGGCGCAATCGCCTTGCCTTATGCGTCCGCGCTGGTTGTCCGTCGCCAAAGGCCCGAACGATATAGACGCTGGGCCAAACCAGGAAAGGCGACAAAACCAGCATCAAGAGCGCGCCGGCTAGACCGAATAACGCCAACGTGCGCAAATTCAAGCTGTTGACGTCGGCTAACAGCGGGACAGTAATGGCATCCACAGGTACGGCCGCCGGCGCTCGCAGCGCGGTCAGACAGGTCGAATCGGGCGAAGCGGTGGGATCGTCCAGGAATTCGCTGATGATTCCATTCACACAGGGATTGAAGAAGGCCACGCCATGGCTGGCCGTAGGGTCAACCAACACCGTGGCGTTGCTCAGGCGAGCAGCGGCGGCGGCGGCAAAAGCAGGTGGGGTAATGGGGTCAAATCGACCGGACAATAATAGCGTCGGGATGTCACTGATCACCGGGTCGTCAATCGCCGGCGGCAGCAACTCGACCTGCCAGCGGGCACAGGCGTCGACGTAGCTCTGAATATCATCGCGCGCCGTCTCGCCGATCTCGGGCCGTAGCGACTCAAGCGGTATGGCCGCCACGTCGATGTCGGCATCTTCGGCACAGATGACCGAGTAATACATTCCCTCCGAGACGAGCTGGTCGAAGACGAGCAAAGGCCACATGCTCTCAATGTAGCGCGTATCGCCCTTTTCCAAATCGGCCACCATTTTGGGGAACACAGCGCTCATGCGCGGCACGTAGAGAAGCTGAAATAAAATGGAGCGCAGGGTCGTACCGTCCATGTAGGCATCATATCGTTCGCCCGTGTCCGGGTTTGCGAGAGCCAATGTGACGGGATTCTCATTGTATTGACGAACCAGGGTAAAAAAGCGTTCTTCCAGGTCTGGGTATTGTTCGCGGCAAGCCGGATCCGCCTCACAAGCGGCAAAGACCTCGCTCAGGACGCGATCTTCGCTGGCTGGTATCTCGCTGATAAAGTTGATGTCGGGGGGCACCACACTATCCAGAATGACAGCCCGCAACCCCTCAGGATGATTGCGCATCAGATGCAATCCCAGCAGCGTCCCATAGGATACGCCATAAAAATTATACGTCTCGTACCCAAGCGCGCGGGCGATTAGGGGTATATCGGCGGCGTTCTCCAGACTGTTGTAGGCCGACAAATCGATGCCCTCGCCACGCAGGCGCGCGTAACAGGCATCAATGGCCTCGTCGTACAGTTGCTGCCCGATCTCCTCGGACGCCGCCAGCATCTGGGGCAGAATCGCCTCGGTCTCGGGGCAACTCAAATCCGGCTCCGCATAGGGCGTGCCACGCTGATTGAAGATGACAATATCGCGGTTGGCGGCGATTTCGGTGTTGGGAACCAGCAACGAGAAAACCCCGAAGGCGTCGCCACCCGGCCCGCCCTGGGCCAGCAGCAACGGGTCGGGGCGGGCGTCGGCGGCCGTCGCCCGTCGTACGGCGACCGGAATGCGAATCGTCGCCCCGTCTGCCTCTGAATGGCGTTCGGGGACGACCACGTAACCACACTCGAAACCAAGGGCCGCGCCATCAAGAGTCGTCAGGCCCAGATCAACCCCCTCGAACATGCACGCCGAGGGGATAAAAGCAGGCTCGGTGTCCTGGGCGGCTGCGCCACGCACCCCGAGAAAGGCAACGAGAACTACCACTACCCAAATGGATCTCTTCAAAAGAGTCAGATTGATCATGCGCAGGAAAATTCCAAATGATAACGGATTAGAAGGCGACTGGTTTTGAACCGTTCAGAAGGGTTTTAGCATAGCCGCTGTCCATGAGCAATGAGACCGGGCGCTGAAACAGCGATCACATAGAGGATGTTCATGATCGCGCCTATGATACAATAGGGATAAGAATCCTGAATGTTAGGATCGATATGCAATTTGACTTGGTGTTTGAAGGCGGCGGAGCCAAAGGGACGGTTTTTGTGGGGGCGCTTGAAGAATTCGCGCGCCGCGGCCACACGTTCGGCCGGCTCCTGGGCACCTCGGCCGGGGCCATCACCGCCACCTATCTGGCCGCCGGATTCTCCGTCGGCGAGATGCTCGACGCGCTCAAAGAGAAAGACGAACGGGGCGTATCGGTCTTCAGGCAATTTCTGGGCCGGCCGCGACCTTTCACGGCCGATGAAATCGCCGGCAGCGCCACGAGTCAGGTACTCGAGCGATTAGATATCCCCTTCATCCCCAACTTCCTGGAAAGCAAGATCGATCGCCAGCTCCTTGGCCTGATGTCCTATAAGGAACTTGTCCATTTTTTCTCGTTCATCGAACGGGGAGGCTGGTATTCGGGGGAGGCCTTCATCGCGTGGGCGCGGAGCAAGCTAGACCAGCCCACACCGGGCGGCCACCCTCGCCAATTGGGCAATCTCACGTTCGCGGAATTTTACATCAGGACCGGCCGGGACCTGTCGTTGGTCGCCGCCGACACGACAGCGCGCCGTTTGCTCGTGCTGAACCATCGCACCGCCCCTATGCTGCCGGTCGTGTGGGCCATGCGCATGTCGATGAGTCTACCACTCGTTTGGCAGGAAGTTATCTGGCAAGAGGAGTGGGGTAATTACCTGAATCGCGCCGTCAGTGGGCATCGGATCGTCGACGGCGGTCTCTTATCGAACTTCCCCATGGAACTGTTCATATCCGGTGATCCTCACGTCCAGGCGATCATGGGGCCAAAAATCAGTCAGGGCATCCTGGGGTTGTTGATCGACGAGAGTTTGCCCGTACCCGGCGCGGAGATCGATCCCACACCGCCGGGCGATTCAATAGCCGACCTGGCCCCTATGGAACGCATCATCGACCTTGTGGAAACGGCTACGCAAGCCCACGACAAAATGGTGATCGAGGCCTTCGAGCAATTCGTGTGCCGCCTGCCGGCCCAGGGTTATGGGACAATCGAATTCAATATGACCGATGAACGGCGCGAGAGGCTGATCGCCGCCGGCCGCGCGGCTATGAGCCACTACTTCCGCACGCGGGAAACCCTGGGCATGAAAGGACCGGACATCCACGAAATGGAACGCGCCCTGAACCGGGCCGATCGAATTGCCGGCAGATTGTTGCAGTGATCGACCTTAGAGCCCAGCTGCTAGGGTTTTATTCCCCGCATTTCGCGACGGAAAGCGGCAAGCGCCACCACGACCAGAACAATAGTCAGTAGCGAGAGCATCGCCCCCAACACGTAGAGACGGGGACGAAACGTCCATACCACCGTGTGATCACCCGCCGGGACACAGACGGCGCGTAAAGACGTATACGCAGTGATCACTTCTGCCCGGCTCCCGTCAATCGTCGCCTCCCAACCCGGATAAGCATTTTCTGCCACAACGAGCAGGGCCGGCGAGTCACTGCGGGTTTGGATTTCCCACCACGTCGGCTTGTGGGCAACGATTTCGGCCGCGCCTGGTTCGGCCGAAGGGGACGTTAGCTCACAAGGGGGAGGCGTATCTACGATTGCTACGGCCGCCGGATCGAAATCAGAGGCGTGAATTCGGGTGATGGCCGCGCTTGCGTCGGGGATAACTTCCACGCCATACACCAGACGAGCGATGGGCAATATTCGCGCCCGGCTATAGACCCAGGCCGAACCCTGATGCCCCAGCAACGTCAACGGCCGCTCGCCTTCCGTGAACTCATCAAGTGGCCCGCCGGCCAGTACGTGGGACACGCCTAACACATCATAGGCCGTCGAGCGCGGGTCGGGCACCGACGAGGCCAGGGTGATGTGGGCGGCCGGCTCCAGCGAATCGTAGCCGAAGACGCTGGGCCAATCGACTTGCATGGCTCCATTCTGACTAAACAGGGGAACGCCCCAGGGTAACACTCGTCCCGAAGGATCATCTATCAATGCGCGGCCGTCCGTCCATACCGGGTCAGGGGCCGTCGAAGCCGTCCTCACCATATTGAAAGAAAACCACCACGTATCAGTCACGACAAGCAACACCAGGGCGGCGGAAACCAGCATGAGACGGCTGGGGGGCTTTCGACCGGCTCCCACTCTGTCGTCGGTCACTTTGTCAGCATTGAGATAGGCCCACAGCAGCGCTGCCCCCAGGCCTACGACAACAAGTGCCAATGAGTAACCGCCGATTTGCTGCCATAGCCGGCCGCTGGTATCGGTCGGATGCACCGCCATGAAGATTGCGCCGGTAGCGGCCAAAGCGGCAAACAAGCCTATGCCCAGCACCGCGACGGCCACAGGCCAAAACGGCTTCAATGCCCCACGTCGTTCGGCGTCCGGCAGGTCTCGCCAGACCGTCAACGAGTGGGCCAGCAAGGCCGAGGCGGCGAACAAATAGAGAAACGCCGCTCGCGCCGGCGCTCGCACCAGACGAAACGGCGGCATGAAGCGATAGGCCAGTTCGTACAGCACACCATAGCGTCCGAGTGCCAACCATAATCCTATTATGATCAGGATCAGGTAAAACCAGGTCAGTCGTGTCGGCCGGCGCACGCCCAGGATAATGCCCAGGACGGCCAAGAGCCCGGCATAATAAGTCAACTCTTCAAAAGTAGGAACGCTCCAGTAGCCCACATCCAACGGTTCGCCAAAAAACTTGGGGATCAACAGCGTGATCAGATGGGCGGGAGGCAAAGAATAGTCGGTGGCAAAGGCAAAATCGGCCTCGGCCACCCGGCCGGAAACAGCCGTGAACTGCAGAAACGGCACGAGTTGGACGGCGGCTATGGCCAACCCAACCAACCCGGCCACAAACGCTGTGCGAACAATCCGCAGGCGTGCGCCCGGACGAATAATCAGGTAGTAGAGGACGAATGCTGCCCAGATTATGCCGACGTATAAAAATGACGGCACGTGCCCCGCCAGCAAGGAAAGCGCAAGCGGCACACCGGCCAAGACGCTCGCGTACCAACGCTGCTGGTCAATAGCCCAGGCCAAAGCGGCCAGCATGAGCGGCGTCCAGATGAAAACCGCATACACGGGCTGATGCCCCGCCCACAATCGCCCGGCCAGCAGACCGCCATAAGCAAAGCCGACACCCGCCAAAACAGAGGGCAGACGGCGGCCGCCCATGTAGCGCGCGAACAGATACATCCCAAAACCGGCCAGCCAAACGTGGAACAACGTGTAAAGCGTGACGCCCACGCGAACGGGCGCGAGCAGATTGATCCAGTTCACCGGATAGAAGGTGCTCTGTTGGGGTTGAGCCAGGAAGGGGAACCCACCGAAAATATTCGGCTCCCAGAGCGGCAGGCTCCCTCCGCGCAAGGCCTCGCGCACAGCTTGCCAATAAATATAATAGTTGCCGATCATGTCGTGACCAGCCATTACCTGACCTTCGGGTGGAATGAGTACAGCGGCAAAGAAGACCAGACCGAGCAGCAAAAACAACAACGCAACGGTCAAGGTAGGACGTCGATGATACCAATGGAGTAATGCATTCATCAGAGTCTACGTTTCATGAAAACGGCCACGGTTCGGCCGGGCATCATGTCCTCGTTGGAATAGTACGAAATATCCACCCCCTCCAGCCGAAAGCCCACGGCACGGTAGAAGCGGATGGCGGGGACGTTGGTATTCTGCGTCTCGCAGATCAAGGCCCGCAAGCCGGCCGGCGCGGCCAGGCCGGCCAGCCGCTCCATCAGGCGGCGGCCGATGCCCTGCCCGCGATATGCCTCGGCCACGTGAAATTCCCAGACCTGGAGCGTTCGATTCCACGCCTGTGCCTCGGCCAGGGCCACACCCACCAGCAGCGCATCATCGTAGGCCCCCAGGCAATAGGTATCCGGGACAAGAGTGGCATATCGCGCCAGTTCCCCAGCGTCATAGGAAAATTGAAATACGCCCGATTCGGGCAGCGTCTCCAGGGTAAGATTGAACGAAATCCGTTCCCTTTCCTCAAAATGAGACACGCGAAAAACCTCCTGAGTTCTGTAACCGGAGGCAATGGCCTGGAAGCTGGAGGGATCAAAACTGGCTAGCGGGCGAATCGCGATCATGGGGTGCTCCCTCAAGGCAAGTTAACCAGCCCCAGCTCGGCCGCCTCGCCCAATCGAACAACTGTGGCCGGATCATAGAAGCCCGTCCGCAAACGGTAGGTACCGGGAAGCATATCGGGCGGCAGCTCCACGCGAAAATGATCGATAATGATCTCGCCAGGTCGCCAATCGCTCGTCGGGTAACCGGCCGGCGGCCGGTCGGTCTGCGCCGCCAGCTCGCCGTTGGCATCGAGGAGGTGAACGAAGCCGGTGTAGTCGACGGGAGTGGCAACGACCGCTTTCCAGGCCAATGTAATGAGCACCTGGTTATCCGTATGGTCAATAGTATAGCCGACCAGTTTAATAACCCCGCCGAAATCAGAATCGGCCACTGTATCCGTTCGGACGCGCTCGGCGTCGGCCGGCACGTGGAAGGCGACGAAGTTATCTTCTGACGGGCGCATCTCGCCGCTTGAAAAGTACGCTTGCAGATTGGACAACACGGCCTCGGCTGCCGGCCGAACCAGATAGACCGCCGGCTGCCCCGGAATGCCGGCCGGAATCAAACCGTCATCGCCGTTGAAACTCCTTATTCCATCGGGATCGGCCAGGGCGAAGTAGATGGTCGCCATCTCTTCTTGGGAGGGCGATAGGTAGAGTACGGTTTCCGGCGGTTGGGCGGCAGCATATTGGCCCAGACGCCAATCCGCCTGATAGAAATCGCGCGACAAGTCGGGCTGACTTGCGTAGCGGTCGAAGTAATCTCGGGCCGTCAGGGTCAGACTAGCAGCCGATAGGCCGATGAGAGCGACCGGGGCAACCCACGACGAGCGAACGCCGGCAGCGATCTTTTCGGCCAACCAGGTGCCGCCGCTGCCGATCAGGATCGCCGCCGGAGGGGCCAGGCCAACCAACCGGCCGAAGTGTGGGGCGTCACCGCTCAGAATGCTGGGCAGCAACATGACCCCAAACCAGGATAACATGAAAGCGTTAGCCGGCTGGCGGATAAAACGTACCCCGCCCACAGTACCCGCCACCAGTAGAAGCGCCTGCAGCGGATCAAGATAGGGGCGGCCGGGCAGATTGTGCCGCAGATGGGTATCGCCTTTCCAGAAAAGCCCGCCGACCACCCGCCCCACGTTTAGCAGCCACGTGAGCGCCGGAGCTCCTTCCACCACACCTGCGCCTCGATTGGCGACAAAACTCATGCGAAACACAAAAAAGTAGGGGTAGCGGATGAAATACCACAATAAAGGCAGCGCCGTCAACAGCGCTGCGCCCGTTGCCAGAGCCAACCCTCGCCATCTCTCGCGCAAGCTGGGTAAATCCACGATGAGCATGAATAGACCAAACAGAACAAACGCCAACGGAAACAGTCTAGAAGCGGCAAACGTATAGAGGGAAAGGCCAGTGAAGAACCCGGCCAGCCCCATCCACACACTGCTTCGCCCATTCCAGCCGCGCCAAAATGCATAGACCGCTAACGTCATCGGCGGCAGCAGAACCATGGCCCGAATGCCAAAGCGACTAAAGGTCAATGCTGGATAGAGAACGGCCAGAGAAAAGGCGGCCAGCAGCGGCAGCAACTCGCCACGCATCAGGCGGCGCGAATCTGGGGGATACAATGCCCGCGCGGCCAGCCAGGTCGTGAACACGGCCAGCGTGCCCGCCGTGGCCATCACCGCGCGGATAGCAAACGCGGTGTTGCCGAATAGCCAAATAGAGAGCGCCACCAGATAGATGTGCAGCGGCTCGCGGCCGTAGTTCCCTTCGAAGAACACGGGGAGTCGAGTGGGAGCAGCCGGGTTATCCGCATGGGCATCGCCCCCATAGAGTTCCCACCCCTCGTAATATTGGGGGAACACCTTTCCCTGTAGCAGAGAAAGCGCATCCAGTCCATTATAGGCTTCATCGTGGTAGAGGCCCGGGGGCAGTCTGTCGAGATACCAAAAGCGCAGACCGGCAGCCAGCGACAAGATTACCAGCAGCAACAAAGCCGGCCACTGATTTCGAGAAACGACCATATGATCGATTATGACAGTATCGTCGTTGACTTCCAAATCATGCTATCGGGTTATTCCGGCCGCGCCTGAATCCGTAGCGCGATATGCGCGCCTTTGATCCATCGTGTATCATTGGATGTTGGCCGCGCATCGGGAGCGACTCAAACCGTGAAGACTGATAGATAGGTCGGTCGTAAGCTTCGCAGCCTACTATGCCCCATGGTGTGCCCATCAAAATTAGTCTGGGCCGACAATTTGAAGCAGGATGCAGAGAATGGCAGAAAACAAGAACAATGCAATTTACGTGGTTGGGCACGTCAATCCCGATACCGATTCGATTGCCGCAGCAATGGGCTATGCCTGGCTGCTGCAAGACCAGGGACAGAATGCTATTGCCGCGCGCGCGGGACATCTGAACCCACAAACGACGTGGGTGCTCAATCATTTAAAAATCGAGCTGCCCATGCTTCTAACCGACGCATCGCCGCGCTTCGCCAGTATTTCGCACCGTCTCAACACCGCTTCGCCCGATCACCCCCTGCGCGAAGTATGGTCCATCGCCAATCGCACCGGCGGAGTGGCTCCTATTGTCGACAGCGAGGGCAAGCCGTTCGGCCTGGTGACGGTCATCAGTCTGTTCGATTTCCTCAGCCGAACTATCGGCTCCCATCCGCGTCGCGAAGAGATGCGCATCGGCGAACTGATGGATATGCCGGGGCATGAAGCCGTCGACCGCACAGTCCCGCAATTCCTGGGTAATACCCGCATTCGGGACGCCCTGAATCGCATCTTGCGCGAAGAGCGCACGGAGTTTTGGGTGGTGGATGAAACCGGCCGCTACGTGGGCATTTGCCGCCATAGGGAGGCCCTCAATCCACCGCGGATGCAACTGATCCTGGTGGATCACAACGAGCCAGGCCAGGCCATCGGGTCTATCGACGAAGCTGACATCATCGAGATCGTCGACCATCACCGGCTGGGCAACCCATCGACCAGGACACCGATTCGCTTCACGGTTGACGTCGTTGGCAGCACTTCTACCCTGATCTCCGAGCGCATTAACGACGCCGGACTCAGCGCGCCGCCGGAGCTGGCTGGCTTGCTGTTGGCCGGGGTCCTGTCTGATACGCTCATCTTGACCTCGCCCACGACCACACCGCGTGACTACGAAGCGGCCGAGCGCCTTGGCCGTTGGGCATTCGTCATCGGGTCGCCCCTGGCGGGCGAGACGGTTCAGTCATACGGCGAGAAAGTGATTTCTTCGGGCACAGGTTTGGCCACGCGCGACCCGGCCGACATCGTCAGCGCCGACCTCAAGCTGTATGAAGAGGCCGGCCTGTCCTTCGGCGTAGCCCAGGCAGAGGTGACGTCTCTGGTGGAGCTGGACGAGTACCACGATCAGCTCAAGGAAGCCCTGATAAAGCTGCGCGATGCCAAGGGTCTGAACTTCGCGGTGCTGATGGTAACCGACGTGGTGCGCGGCTCCAGCCGGCTGCTGTTGACCTCTGACGTGCCAGGGTTAGGTGGATTACCCTATCCCAAGCTACCGGATGGAACGTTCCGTTTGCCCGGCGTCGTCTCGCGCAAGAAACAGTTGCTCCCTGCACTGCTGAGCGCGCTTGAAGGCTAATGAAGAAAACATCCACAGATTTCGCAGATTACGAAATTCTTCCAGAGATGTGATCGGCAAGTTTGTGATGCTGCCAGGTACTTTATTCATATCAAGCCGTTGAGTTACTTTTTTCTGCAATGTCGCCTCGAGCGCTGCCGGTTCCGGTTTCCGGCGTCGGCTGAAGAAAGCCAAGCGCTGGTCTGCCCCCGCTGCGGGGGTGAAGTAGAGGTTGTGGCCGAGACACTCAAGAGCAACCCCGCTCGGCCCAGGTCGGTATTAGAAGCCTTGACGTTGGTGGGGCTGCTGGACAATATCCGCAGTATTCACAACGTCGGCTCGATGTTCCGCTCGGCCGATGGCGCGGGTGTAGGCCACCTCTATCTGGCGGGGATCACGGCCACACCTGAACATCCCAAACTAGCCAAAGCCGCACTGGGGGCCAATGAAGACGTACCCTGGTCATACTATGCCAATGGGCTGGATGCAGTGGCCGATCTGCGGGCCAACGACTTCCACCTGTGGGCGCTGGAAAATGTTGATGACCGGAAGTCCACGTCGTCCCCTCCCTCTGGGTTCCCCCAAAAGCTCGCCCTGGTCGTTGGCAACGAGCGGGCAGGCATCGATCCGGCCATCCAAAGAGAATGCGACGCCCTCCTCAGCCTGCCCATGAGCGGCCGTAAATCGTCTTTGAACGTGGCCGTGGCTTTCGGCATTGCCCTCTACTGGGTGCGATATGGTAAACTATTAGCGCCGATTCCCAATCGCGAATCTGGAGATCAGCATGACGACGATGGGCAAGCTGGAGAACACGCCGATAGGGACCATCTGGGTCGCCGCGTCGGATGATGGAGTAGTGGGCATCAGCCTGTGGGATGACGCGGACCGTTTCCTGATCGAAATCAGCCGGCACACCGGCGATGCCGTCGCTGTCGACGGGGCGGCCGGCCCCATCGTGACGGCCGCCCTGACCGAACTGGACGAATACCTCCGGGGCCAACGACGCGACTTCGCCGTGCCGATTGACTGGTCTATCCTTACCCCTTTCCAGCGGCAAGTCCTGGAGCACGTTCGAGACGTAACCTATGGTCAAACGACCAGTTATGGGGCCATTGCCGAGCGGATAGGTCGGCCAGCCGCGGTGAGGGCCGTCGGGCGGGCCAATGCGACCAACCCATACCCTATCATTGTTCCCTGTCATCGCATTCTGGGCGCAGACGGTCGCCTGCACGGCTATGGGGCAAGAGGTGGGCTGGAAACCAAAGCGTGGCTGCTGAGGCTGGAAGGTAGCTGGTTGATTTAACGCCCGCCGATTCCCCCACGCTCATACGCTCTAATCAGGCCACGCCTCGGCCAAACGACGCACGCCCTCTACGATCTCGTCCTCATCCAGGCCGCTGAATCCCAGCAAAATCGAAGGTGGCGCCGGCCGCTCCAGATGATAAGGCGCGCCGCCATAGACTCGGACGCCGCGAGCGGCCGCGTCGCGCACCAGTTGTCCTTCGTCGACCGCATCAGTGGCGTAGAGCATCACGTGTAGGCCGGCGGCTACGGGCGAATAGCGGACACGCCGGCCCAGATGTTCGTCCAATGCGCTCACCAACGTGGTTCGCTTGTCACCATATAAGCGGCGCAGATGTCGCAAATGGCGCTCGAAGTGCCCCTCGGTCAAGAAGTCGGCCACAGCCGCCTGCGTCAGTGTGGGCGCTCCGCGATCGACCAATTCCTTGGCTTGCACAAATGGGGCAGTCAAAGCGCGCGGCAAGACCAGATAGCCCAGGCGCAACGCCGGAAATAGCACCTTCGAGAAGGTGCCCAGGTAGACGACTCGCCCTTCCTCGTCCAGTCCTTGCAGAGCCGCCAGAGAACTACTCTCATACCGTAAGTCACCGTCGTAATCATCCTCAATGATGACGGCCTCCCGTTCGCGGGCCCACGCCAGCAGAGCCAACCGCGGAGCCAGCGGCATCGTCCCACCTTTGGGAAACTGGTGCGAGGGTGTTACAAAAGCCAGACGCGGGCGAGCGTCGGCCGGGATGTGATCGACGGGCAACCCCTCATTGTCGACCGGTAGGCCGACCAAACGCGCCTGATGAAGCTGGAACAAGGCATAGGCGTCGCGGTAGCCGGGAGTCTCCACCAGCACCTCGTCATTCGGCTCCAGCAACAAGCGGGCGAGAATGTCGATAGCCTGCTGCGCGCCGCTGACGATAACGACCTCTTCCGGCGTGCAGCGAACCCCGCGCGATTGGGTCAGGTATTCAGCCAACGCGCGCCGCAGCGGATAGAAACCCGCGGCCGACCCATAGCGGGACAGCATGGCATCATCCGTAGATAGATAACGCCCCAACAAGCGCCGCCAGATATCGTAAGGAAATCGCTCGGCGAACGAGCGACCAAAACCGAAGTCGATCTCCGGCCGGGAGCTGTCAACAAGGGGGCCATTTGCGTGGTGGAGGGTGCGAACTCGCCGGCCCCAGTCCGTCAGCGCCGGCCGGAAAATATGGGACTGCATCTCGCCCGCAGGCAAGTTGGAGGCCACGTAAGTGCCCGCGCCGACACGACTTTCAACAAATCCCTCCACCGCCAACTGCTCAAGCGCGCGCACGACCGTGATTCTGGCCACGCCAGCGTCGCGGGCCATCGAGCGACTGGATGGCAGGCGCGATGCGGGCGACAGCGCGCCGGAGAGGATAGCCTCCCGAAGTTGCCGGTAGACCTGGCGATAGACGGGATCGACGTCATCCCGATTAATTTCTAGTTCCACCACGTTGCGACTCCCCTGAACTTGGACTAAGATAGTCTCCATCGCTATGCCGTACCGAAGCACCGAAAAGACCCGCCTCAAAAAAGACGCCAAACGCACAGCCATGATGCAGGCCGCCGTGCGCGTGTTCGCCGACAAAGGGTATCACGCGGCCACCGTGCGCGACATCGTCAACGAGGCCGAGGTCGCCATCGGCACGTTTTACTTCTATTTTCCCGACAAGGAAACGCTTTTCGTCCATCTCTTTGAAGAAACCGCCGCTTTTTTGCTGCAAGCTATCGAACAGGCCATGAACAGCCGAACGTCGTTTCCAGCCCAACTGGAAGCTGCCATTCAGGCCTATATCAACGTCGCCTTTTACGAACCCGCCGTCGTCCAGCTCCTATTGGTGGGGGGCATGGGGTCGGTGCCGTCGCTGGCCGAACGCCGGGCGGAGTATCGTGAAAAGCTGATTCGCACCTGGCAACGTCCCCTGATCTCGGCCCTGGAGCAAAAACAGATCGAGCCGCAAAACGTGCGCCGCACGGCCGAAGCGCTGGTCGGCGCGTTTGACGAGATCATCTTTCACCTCCTCACAGCGACCCAAACGGAGCGCGAGGGGCAACAAGCGGTAGGCGACATGGTGCAATTCGGCCTGCGCGCCACCGGCTATCTCTATACCTAGTCCACTGTCACTTTAATAATTTTCAGAAGAAGGATCCGCAGATGAGGACGATATTCTCTTAAATCTGCATAACCTAAAGGATCGCCCACCACGCCTCCTAAAAATCTGTGTCATCTGCCAAATCTGTGGGCCCTGTTTCCGAAGATCACCATCAGATAGCGACGACCGTCGCGTGCGAACCGGCGGCCGTCTTTTCAACATCTATTCGCGCCGGGAATTTATCCCGCAGTTCATCGATGTGGGTGATGACCAGGATGCAGGCAAATTGATCCTGAACGGCGTTGATCGCCTCGACCAATCGCTGCCGACCTTCCGGGTCCTGGCTGCCGAACCCCTCGTCGATGACCAGCGTCCGCAACCGCGCCCCAGAACGGTGGGCCAATATCCGGGACAGGGCCAAACGGACGGCGAAATTGATGCGGAACTTCTCGCCGCCGCTGTAGTTCTCATAGGGTCGCTCGCCGGTGCTATCTGAAATCCTGATGTCGAGCGTCTCGATCATGTTGTCCTGCTTCGATTTGGAGGCGCGTTGGGTTTCGAACATTACTCGCATTTCCCCACCGGTCAGATCATCCAGCAGCTCATTGGCGTGATCCTCGATTTCGGGTAATGCCAAATCGATAAGCATGGCCTGCACCCCCTTGCGGCCGCACGCCTCTTCCAATTGGCGCAGCCGGCCGGCGCGGCGGGTGAGTGCAGTTCGGGCGGTAGTGAGCTTTTTGCGATCCGCGTGCCGCACAGCCAGCACTTCCACTCGCTGCTTGGCCGCACCGGCCGTGCGGTTGGCCGATACGACCTTCTCGCGCAGCCGCAAGAGTTCGGCCTCGGCCGCCGGCAAATCTCCGACGCCCTTTTCAAGTTCAGCCAATAGTCGCTCCGATTGTTCGCATTCCGCGTGCAGGCCAACCACACGCTTGACCACCCGCTCATGCTGCTGCTCCAGATCGGCCAGGGCGTCGCTGAGGGGCTTGATGGCCGCGTCCGCCTGCATAAGTTGCTGGTGCTCCTGGGGTGCGGCAGCCAGCCGCGCCCGTTGGCTGCGCGCGGCTTCCAACGCGGCCGGATCGTGCTCGACAGCCTCCAGACGCGCTTGCAGCTCGGCCAGCCTGGCGCGCTCCGTCGCGGCGAATGACTTTTCCGCCAACAGGCGGCGGTTCTCGGCCAATGCCGACCGGCCCGACTGCTCCCACGTCTGCTTGATGCGCTGCAGTTCTTCGCTCCGCGTCTGGTCGCGGGTGATAGTCATTTCAACTTGTTTTTGTTCGCGGCCCAGTCGTTGAGCCTCATCAGCGGCCGATTTAAGCGTTTCCAACTGCGCGACCAGATTTTTCTTTTCCGATTCGTCACTCAAGTTGGCCCTTAACTCAGCCAGCCTGCCGGCCTCCGTTCCATCCCCCCAGGCCTGCAATTTTTTCTCGACGTCCTGTAATCGCGTTTCATGACGTATCGTGGTCGCCTGTTGGCTCTGGCGCTCCTTCTCGACGATGGAGAGCCGTTTCAGGGCCGATGTCAGTTCTTCTCTTTCAACGTGCAACTCGCCGAGAGCACTCTTGTGGCGACGATATTGCGCGCCCAGTTCTTCGCCCTCTGCTTGTAACTTGCCCAACACGTGGGGGCGCGAGTCCTCGGTCAACGGCTGGCCGCAAAAAGGACATTGGGTCTCGACCGCCAATTGATCAATGCGCGCCTTGAGATTGTCCATCTCCTCTTTCAGGCGAACCCGGTTGGCTTCCAAACCAGCGCTCTCGGCCGACAGTTCGTTCAGACGCAGTTGTTTGGCCGACAGCTCGGCCAGCGAGGCATCCAGCCTGACCAGAGACTCGGCCGAAGCGACACGGCTATATTCCAACTGTTCGCGCTCTTGTTGCAAGGTATTGATTTCGTTAGCCCGCGCTTCGAGCTGGATCAATTCCTGTTCCCACAGGCGACGTTCATATGCGAGCGTCTGCAATCTGGCTTGCCCTTCTTGCCAAGCCGCTTGCCGTTCAGATACCTGACCCAATTGCTGGAGCAGGTGGGCTAATCGCTCTTGTTGCTCCTGAAGCTGGGCTGTGAGGCGTTGAAGCTCGGCCGAAGCCTGCTCCGCGCGAGTCTCGTTAGCTTCCAATTCCTTCGTCTGCTGTTCCAACTGGGTCTCAAGCCGGGCGATAGCCATTTCTACCGGATGGATCTCGCGCACGATGGCGGCATGTTGCTCGGCCCGCTGTTGCCGCTCATTATAATCTTTCTCCGCCAACGTCCATTTCGCAAAGGCGTCGACGATGGCCTGTCGCCGGTCTATCAGCGTGTGGTAAGCGGCCAGTTCCGCCCGCCGCTGCGCGGTCGTGCTCTCAATCCGCTGCTGCTCACGGTTGGACTCCTCCAGGTCACCGACAAGACGCTTCAGGGTCTCCCGCTGTTGATCGGCCATCGCTCTGTTTTGCCGCGCAGCGGCGACAAGCACCTCTTGCCGGTCGCGTTCGGCTGTGGCCGACTTTGCCTCAGACTCCGCCAGCGCCAGCGTATGCGTCAGTTCCTCTTCCTGTGCCAGTTCCGCTTCCACTTCGGCCAGTTGGCGGTCAAGGGCGGCCACCTCGCTCTCGGTCGCCTTGCGCGTTTCCGTCGCTCTCTCCCTGAAACCGTCCCACTGACTCACCCCCAAAATTTCGGCCAAAATCTCCTTACGCTTGTCCGGCGTTTTGGTTGTGAACTCGTCGGCCTTGCCTTGCAGCAGAAAGCTGGCGTTGGTGAAGACATCGTAGTTCATGCGCAGAAGTCTTTCGATCTCCGCCTGGGTCTCCCTGACCTTGGCTTCAGTCCGCACTTGCCAGCGGTCAGCCTCGTCGTCCGTGGCGCGGGCATGAAACTCTAACTCTGTAGTCTTGCCGGCCGCCTTGCGTCGGATGACGCGGTAGACAGCGCCTTCTAGCTCGAATACAAAATGCGCCTCGGCCGCCGCGCCGTTGGCGGCCGCGATACGATTGACAAGGTCGTCGTCGCTCTTGACACGACTCTTGCCGAACAGCGCCCAGGTGATGGCGTCGAGAATGCTGCTCTTGCCGGCACCGTTGGGGCCCGCAATACAGGCCAGATGGATGCCGGTCAGGTCCAACTCGACCGGCTCGCGGTAGGACAAGAAATTACGCAGGGACAATTGAATGGGAATCATGATTCAATCGTGCCGGCCGGAGAGTCGGGCACAGCACCGGTCGGGGCGTGGATATTCAGCACCTCTTCGGCCACATTCAACAGCTCCGCCAGCTCGTCTTCACTATAGTTCTTGGTTCGCCAATAGAAGCGCAGCAATTCATACGGGCCAAGCGATTCGACGGAACCAAGAGCACCCAGCTTCGATTGCTTGCCGCCGGTACGATTCTTGACGATGCGCAGCGCAAAGGCCCCGGCAAAGTGCTCGTGAATCGGCTTCTCATCCAGCAAAGATTCCAGCTCGTGGGGGTATTCCAGTCGCAGGCGGCAAATGGCCTCGGCGATGCGGTCGGCGTCGGGCATATGTCCCATCAATGTGTCCATAAACCCATCGGCCGTTTCGACGCGAATCAGTTGATCGTAGAAAGCCCGCGTTTTCAATTCGATAAACTTCCACACCGCCCGCCCACGTTCCACCTCGGCCAACACGTAACCTTTCGGCTCGCGCCATTCACCGAAATCGATACGCTCGATAGACCCGGCATAGACAACCGGCGGCTTATCGTGGATAGACTGGTGCTTATGGATGTGGCCCAGGGCCACGTAGTCGAATCGGGGATTCGTCACCAGATTTTTGCTGAGAGTGAGGTCCTGGCCCAACATCACCTGACGTTCGCTGCCGTAGCTGGCCCCACCGATGCTGGTATGGGCGGTCAGAATGAGCGGCAGGGACGGATCGACTTCGTCCTCCAGAACGCCATCCAGGACATCAGCGATTCGCTGGGCGAGGGCCGCATGGACTTCATCGAGTGATTTACCCGTCATCTCATGGCGAGCCAAAAAGCGGCTGCGTGTGATCCAGGGCAAAGTCAGTACCTGGACGGGCAAGCCCAACTCTTTCGGCCCCCAGACGCGAATTTCGTCGGCCACAAAGATGTGGGGCACGGCCAGCGTGCCGTATTCCTGCAACGTGTGGGCCCGGTTATCGGCCGGGGCCATATCGTGGTTGCCCACGAGCAAGAGCGTGGCGATGCCGGCCCGCGAGAGCCGCATCATCCGCTCCCCCCAGGCACGCTGGAACGTCGGCTGCGGATTGCGGTCTTTGTAAGCGTCTCCAGCAAAAATGACTAAGTCTACACGCTCATCGACAGCCGCATCGATGATGCGATCGAGCGACTTCAGGAAATCAATCACGCGATAGGGCAGCCCGGTTTCGGGATCGTGCCGGCCATAATTGGCGATGTCGATGTGGGCATCGGCAAAGTGTAGAATTTTAACGGGTGTAGCCATTATACGTAGGTAATAAAAGAAATATGATCCGCAGCTTACGCAGATTTAAGAGAACATCTACGTAATCTGCGGATCCTTCTTCTTTCGAAAAATTATTGATGTGACAGTGTACATCGTGATCGAGTGGGCGATCAACCCGGCGACAAGGACAGACGATAGAAATCAGCCGGGTTGGGCAGGTCCTTGGGAAAGATGCGCTCGACGAGGATGTAGTAACGGCCGGGGGCCAGGGTCAGCGAGACCGTCTTCTCCCCGCCATATAGCGCCGTGTTGCCCTGCCCACGCAGTACCTTCTGGGAATCGTACACGGATATGTTGAAATTGCTGTTAGCCGGTATGTCGCTGAGGCGGATCGTGGCTCGCCCGAAGGCCGGCCAGTCGAAGTAGTACGGGTTGTAGAACTGCGTCGACTCGGAAAAATTGCCGGATAATCGACCGTTGATAGCCAGCCCGACGGCATTATTCAACAGGTTGTCGGAGCCGAGGACGGTGACGAAGGGGAAGACGATCCTGTTGGGAAGCGGCGCGAAGCCGGCCCCCAGGGACATCCGCTCGACAGAGGAGATCACCCGTTGTTCGCCGGGCGGCGTGTTGCCGCCGAAAACGTACAGTTGATCGCCCCAGAAAGCGCCTCGCGGCCACACACGCGCCGGATTTTGCGGCAATCCACCCAGGCTGAACTCACCCCCTAGAACCTGCCAGCTATTCGTGCGAGGGTTGTAGAATTCGGTCTCCGGGACACCGCCGTTGGCATCCAGTCCGCCGAAGACGTACCAGTTCCCATCCGGCCCGATGGCGCTGCCGGCCGCATAGCGAGGGAAGTTGAGATCGCCCGTCGGTTGCCAGCCGCCGCCGGTGGCTGGATTATAGCACTCGCCGCCGGTCAGCAAGACCGTCACTGCCTCGCCATCCAAATCTTCGCCGACTGACAAACCGCCGGCGACACACAGCCCCCGGTTGCCGAGAGATACCCAGGCCGCCGTATGCGCGTAGCGCGCCGTCGTCATGGGCTGGAAGTCCTCCCAGCGATTTGTGGCCGGGGTGAAGCGGTAGGTGCGGCTGATGACTACGGCGTCCGCGTCCAGCGCGGGATAACTGGTGATGCCGCCGGTTGTGAAGTATGACGATTCAGCCGGCTCGGCCGCCGCCGCCGACCAGGCAAACATCTCCCCATTGGGCAACAGCGCAACAGGGATCGGCGCTATTTGCTGCCAGAAATCGGTGTTGATGTCATAGACCAGATGGGTGTTGGCATAATCCGACGTATTGCCGTTGAAGCCGCCGGGGATGTAGATTTTTCGGCCCAGGCGGACGGCCGTCGTGTTGGACAGGCCGGGGCCGGGCAGGTCAGATAATTCGCGCCATCTGTCGGAGAGAGCATTGTAAAGCAACAGATTATTGCTCAACACAGGTATGCCGGAGATATTGGTCTGGCCGCCGATAAGGAACATTTCGGGGCCGTCACTGACAAACGCGTGACGGCTGACACCGCCCAAGGGTATAGAAGTGATCTGGTTCCAGCGCGCCCCACCCTCCTGAAGAGTGGCTGACAACTTTAGCGTGGCCGCCGCAGGCGTGCCGGACTGGTAATCGGCCACGAGGATGTAATATGTTCGTCCACGAACGACAGGCAAGGTGACTTTAGACTGAAAACCGCGAAAATCGTCGCTGCAAGCCAACGATTGCAGGGCGTCGCACGTGCCGGCAAACACCCCCAGCACGGTGTCGTAATCGGTGCCCTCGGTCGTGAGGGTCAGCAGGCTCGTGTCCCCGGCCACAAGCACGTACCAAGCCGTCCGGTAGCCTTGCGGATTGGTCGGATCACCGAACATGCAGGCCAAGACTGGATCGGTGGCTTCCTGGCTATAGAGATTGGTAGTGGTCCCGCCGCCATCGGCCGTATTTTTAAATGAGAGTTGGAGCGGCGTGGCCTCGGCGCATCTATCGGCCGCCGGCCCGGCATCGGGACGGCGTGGCGCAGGGGGCAAATCAGTTACCTTGACGACGGCCCCGATCCAGTCTTCCGGCGGCTCGACGATGATCGGTGAGTCGCCAGAGCCGGCGAGGTGATTATTAGCTCCCACGACAGCGGCCGTAGCCACCAACGCGAGGAGGACTGGGAGAAGAACCAGCAATCGGCGCATATGGTGGGCAATGATAGCAAGACTCGCGTAAAAAGGCACAATCACGCAGCGCTCGTCGACATTGACAGACTGTGGAGCGGTTCGCATAAAACAGTTCCTCAAAATGTATCCAGTGCATCTTGCCTATTCAATCAAATGGCTCTACAGTCAATATTGTTATGAGCATATCCAAAATCACCGATACCATTTTCATCGCTTCCTGGCCCACTCAGGAGGACATTCACATGCTGGAGGAGCAAGGCGTGCGCCTGATATTGAGCATGCGCCAGCGTGTGCCGCCCGATTTTTTTGCTCACGCGGATATTCGGGTGATTCATCTGCCGACCACTGATTCGATATTTATACCCATGCCCATGGAGCAGCTGCACGCCGGCGTCGAGGCTGCGCTGCCCGTCATCGACGCCGGCGGGGGCGTTGCCATCTTTTGTAAACAAGGCCGGCGGCGCAGTGTGGCGATGGCCTGCTGCATCCTGATCGGGCTCGGCTACCCGGCCCACGATGCCATGAACCTGGTGAAGGAAAAACGACCCGTCGCCGATCCCACGGCTTGGCACATCCGACGACGCATAATATTGTTTGAGCAACAGTGGCAAGAACGCAATCGAGCAATCAGGAATATCAATGAAACCACCCTTCCGGAACATCCACATCATCATCAATCCGGCGTCGGGCAGCGACGAACCAATCCTAAACCCGATTAACGACGTATTGGGTCAGTTTGAACTCAAGTGGGATGCTCACATCACTCATCAGTCAGGTGATGGTACACGGCTGACAGCCGAGGCATTAGCGGCCGGGGCCGATCTTATCGTCAGTTATGGGGGCGACGGAACCTTGATGGAAGTTGTCAACGGCCTGGTTGGCCATGACGTGCCGCTGGCTGTTTTGCCGGGCGGCACCGGTAACGGCGTGGCCTTGGCCATGGGCATTCCCCAGGATTTACGCCAGGCTTTGATGCTGATTGGCAACGACGGTCCGGATGGCGACCTCGCGCGGCGACGAAAACTGGACGTCGTTCGTTGCAATGACCGTTATTTTATTCAAAGGGCGTTCGTCGGTTTGTCCGAGGAGTACATTCCTGACCGCCAGATGAAGGATAGCGTCGGTTTCCTGGCCTACCCGATTTCCGCGTTGCGCTTCATCTCCGACCAACCGAGCATACGCTATCGCATCGCCATAGACGACTTCGTTTTCGAGGATGACGGTATCCTGTGCCTGGTAAATAATGTTGGCTATTCGAACTCGGATCGCCTGCGCGACATCGCTGAGCGCGTGTTTCTGGAGGTGCAGGTTCACGAAGGCAAGGACGTCGAAACGGTCGATGGCACGGTGCTGGACAAAATTACCCCCGATGACGGACTCCTGGACGTCATACTGGTTACGAGTACACAGACGGTTTTGGGATCAATTCTCAGCCTGCCCTTACGTAACAAGGACAGCACGTTGGCGAAGGCCCACCTATTCCAGGGCAAGCGCGTCTCAATCTCCACCACGTCGCCCCAGACAATCACGCTAGACGGCGAGAACGGCGGGCAAACGCCGGCCGAGATCGAGCTGATCCCCGCCGCAATCGAGATCATCGTGCCCGCCGAAACCCCTGATTAGGCTTCGGCGGGCCTGAACACGCTTACAATTTGCGTAGAGACAGGTGCACCTGATGCTCGTCGACGGCGACGGTTTTTTCGTAGTCAGCATCGTCCAGCGCGCCGTCTTCCAGTCGGGTGGCCAACGTTTCGCCCTTGATGTATTCGCCAAAGCGGGTCATAGCTTCGCCAATCTCTTCATCGGCCGAATAACCCAGCGCGATGCGGTCAGAGATGTCGAAGCCGGCATCCTTGCGCATGGTGTTGACAATGCGCACCAGATCGCGCGCGAAACCCTCCTGAACCAGTTCGGCCGTCAGATGCGGGTCAACGGCAACCGTCACGCCTTTTTCTCCGGCGACGGCCAAGCCGCCAATCGGCTCCGTCTGCACCAGGACATCCTCGCCGCTGAGGCTGACGATCTGTCCATTAACGGCCAGATCAAGGCTCTCGCCGGCCAGCAGCCGCACAGCGGCTGCAGCCGGGTCAAGGGTCGCCAGCGCGTCACGCACCGCCGGAAACAGCGGTCCAAGCTTGGGTCCCAGGGCACGGTTGTTTGGTAGCAACCGATAGCTCACCAGTTCGCCCACCTCAGACACGATCTCGATCTCCTTGACGTTGATTTCCTCAGCCAACACATCGGCCAATTCACGCAGATCGTCCCGCTGCTGCTCCGACCCAACGAACACTTTGGCCCGCGCCAGGGGTTGGCGAAGCTTGCCGGACGCCCCCCGCGCCGAGCGGCCGAGGGCGGCCGTGTCGATTGCCAGGCGCATCTTGTCCAACAGCCGGCGATCCAGCGCATCTTCATCTACCGCCGGATAGAACTGGTGATGGACGCTGAACGGCGCATCCGCCCAATGGGAACGGACGAGGTTTTGATACATCGCCTCTGTCACAAAAGGCACGAAGGGAGCCAGCAGCTTGATGAATTCGACCAGCACGTGATACAGCGTGGCATAGGCCGCTCGCTTGTCTTCGTCGGCTTCGCTCTTCCAGAACCGCCGCCGCGACCGCCGAACGTACCAGTTCGACAGATCGTCCAGCAGTTGCTCCAGTGTCTGAACCGCCCGTTCGGCGTCCCACTGATCGAGCGCAGCCCGCACGGTCAGGGTGGTCTCGCCCAGCCGGGCGACTATCCAGCGATCAAGCTGGGCATTACCTTCGATGGGCGAAGAATAGTCAGCGTAAGAACCATTCGGCGCCCACCCGTCGGCATTGGCATAGGTGACGAAAAATGCGTAGACATTCCACAGCGGAATGAGGAAGCGCCGCCGCGTCTCATTGCCACGGTGGAAGCCGAAGAGCAGGTTTTGTTCCGGTCTGGTCCCAGCATAAAGCCAGCGCATGGTATCCGCGCCCATCTCCGCGGCCGCCTCATTGAATTCAATCGAGTTGCCCCACGACTTATGCATCTCGAGGCCGTCTTCGGCCAGCAGCGTGGCGTAACCGAACAGGTTGCGGAAAGGCGGCGTGTCGCTCAGCACCGTGCTTTGGGCCAACACGCTATAGAACCAGTTGCGGAACTGGCCTGGAAAGCTCTCGGTGATCAGATCGGCCGGATACCATTTTTCCCAGAAGGCCCGGTCGCGACGATAGCGCAACGTGCTGAAGGCCACAATGCCCGCGTCGAGCCAGGGATTGCCGACGTCGGGGATGCGGTCGGCAACGGCCCCGCAGCCCGGGCAGGCGATCTTGACCGCGTCGATATAGGGGCGGTGGGGCGTGTGACCCTCAAACTCATCCCACCCCGCGACGGCTCGCTCGCGGAGTTCGTTCTCATCGCCGACAACTGTAAACTCGCCACACGCTTCGCACTCCCATATCGGCAGGGCCAAACCGTAGAAGCGCTTTTTGCTGATCATCCAGTCGTGCATATTGCGCAACCAGTCCATCTCGCGGTCATAGCCGAAGCTGGGGACCCAGTCGATCTTGTCCACGCGATCCATGATCTGGTAACGCAAACTGTCTCGTTTTTCGGCCGCGGTCACTTCGTTGCGCGGCTTGTCATACAGTGGGCCCATGCTGATGAACCATTCGTCCACCAGCCGGTAGACCAACTCCGACCCGCAGCGCCAGCAGTGGGGATAGCGATGGGTGTAGCGCTGTTTGCGGTAGAAAAAGCCGTTCTCTTTCATGCGCGCAAAGATGTCTTCGGCCACGCCCATGACGTCGCGACCCGTGAGCCAATCAAAGCCGTCGAGATAGACTCCATTTTCATCGATGGGGGCGATGACCGGCAGGTCATGTTCCTTGCTTAGCTCGAAGTCCTCCGCGCCACAGCCGGGGGCGATATGGACGATGCCCGTGCCTTCCTCGGCACCGACGGCGTCCCATGGCACGACTTGATGGGTATAGCCCGCTTCAGCGAACACCGTCTCAACCTGCGGCAGGTCATCGAACGGACCCGTATACGCCCAGCCGACCATCTCGGCGCCTTTCACACGGCCGACGACCTCGTTGTCCTTGCCGAGCAACGTGTTCTTCATCGCCTCCTCAGCCAAATAGTACGTCCATCCGTCTTCGGCGCGCACGCGCACGTAGTCCAGCTCCGGGCCAACGGCCGCGGCGACATTGCTGGTCAGCGTCCAGGGCGTCGTGGTCCACACCAGCAACGCTTCGTTATCACGGCCCACTAACGGCAAGCGCACGAAGACGGATTCATGCGTCACGTCGAAATAGCCGTCGGTGACGATCTCGTGCTGGCTGATGGCCGTGCCGCAACGGGGGCACCAGGGCATGACGTCCTTGCCTTTGTAGAGCCAGCCACGCTCGTGGCACTCCTTGAGGAACCCCCAGATCAGATAATTATTCTCATTGCTAAACGTGAAGTAGGAGCCGCCTAACTCGGCCAGCCCCAAGCGAGCTACCATCTGCTCGACGGTGTCCGTCACCGGCCCTTGCGGCCCATCAACAGTGATGACCCGGGCGGGGTCTTCATTCAGCAGGCGACCCAATTCACGAAGCTGCTCCGGATCATTCCAGTCCATCCAATAGCCGAGGCGAATGGATTGCTCCGTTTGCACGGCGGCATAGCGCAGCACGCGGGATTTGCAGAACTTCACGAACTCAGCCAGCCCCATCCGCTCGATGTCACGCTTGGATTTGAACCCAAGTTCCTTTTCGGCGTTCACCTCCACCCACAGGCCCTGACAATCGAATCCGTTTTGCCAGCGTTGGTTTTTCCCCAGCATGGCCTGGTAGCGCTGGTACAAATCCTTGTATGTCCGCCCCCATGCGTGATGGACGCCCATCGGATTATTGGCGGTGATTGGCCCGTCGATAAAGCTGAAGATGCCGTGCTCGGCTTCGCTCGCCGCCCGCAGGCGACGTAACTCATCAAAGGCCTGCGTCTCTCGCCAGAAATCGAGGATTTCACTTTCCAGGGCCACAAAATCGACCTTGTTTGATACGTCTTTAAAGCTCATCTCGCAGTTCTCCCAATCAAAATAGCGTAGGCCCTAACCATAACGAACCAGACGTTCGGCCACGGCCGTCAAATCATCGTTTCGCCGCAAGCGTAGCGGGCGGCTTTCGGTATCGATCCAAAGTGTCCGGTGCTGGCCGGCCCAGGCCACAGTCAACGGTCTCACAAGCAGCAATTCACCATTGACATTTTCGGTGGCCGCCGCGCCTAATGTTATGTCGACCGGCGTCTCGACGACCGCCATCAACTGTGCCGGATCACTCGTGTCAGCCAGCATCGTGATGCCTTTCGTTTCCCCGGCATCGGCCGCTAACAAGGTCAGCCCCGAGCCTGCCGGGAACCAGAACGCCTCGCCGCGCGCCACATCCTCGTAGGCGACGCCATCGACGCGACGAGCAGCAATGACATCGTGGCCTTCCCAAACGGCCGTCCCGCTTATCTCCGGCCCGTTGCCCCATACCCGATATTTGAGTTGCTCCGGCCGCCCGGCGGGGTTCAACGTCACGTGAAACAGACACGAGCGACCGGAAGGCGCCTCGCGCGCGTCCAGATCGACCCGTAGAAAGCGATAGTCATCGACAGCCTGCGTCAAACGCCACGATTCGACCGCACCAGTCGGGACCCCGTCGCGCTCATAGCGCAGGCGGCCGGCCAGCAAGGGGCGTTCATAGGGCAGTTCGTGAATGATGAAGCGCATGATGACCCTCTGCGGGAGCAGGATTGAAACCTACCCCTTCTCCAAACGGCCCTTACATCAGTTCCAGATAAATCCGCTTGTTGATCCGGCCTTTGCTCTTGTAGTCGCTGACGCGAATACGGCCGACCTCGCTGGTGTTGGCGACGTGGGTGCCGCCGTCGGCTTGCAAATCAAGGCCTACCAGCTCCACCGTCCGCACCTCGCTGATGCCCTCCGGCAGGAGGTTGATCTTGGTGCGGATCAGGTCGGGAATGGCAAAGGCGTCTTCGCGGGGCAAAATGCGCACGCGGATGGGTCGCGCCGCTGCGACCTCCGCGTTCATAGCCTCCTCGATGGCCGCCACCAATTCCTGCCGCATCGTCTCGAACTCAAAATCCATCCGCCCTAGCAACGGATCCATATTGCCACCAGTGACTTGCGCACCGTAGTCACGGAAGACGACGCCACACAGGATGTGCATCGCCGTGTGAGTGCGCATCAGTTGGTAGCGCCGCTCCCAATCCAGCCGGCCGGTGACCCTGTCGCCCACCGCAGGCAGTTCGCCATCCATGTAGTGAATCAGGCGACCGTCAACTTTCTTTACGGCCGTGACTGGCCATGACGACTTGCCATCACTTAGCGTCCCCATGTCGCACGGCTGACCGCCACCGCCCGGGTAGAACGCGGTCCGGTCCAGGACAACGCCGCCTTCGACCCGCTCGACGACGCTCGCCTCAAATTCTTTCACGTATGAATCCTTCACATATAGTAGTTCGGTCATTTCATTCAACCTTTGCCCAGTGCGCCGGGCGGGCATGTCCGCCATAGAAACAAAAACGCCCTCGTCCATCATTGGGACGAAGGCGCGGATGCTCCGTGGTACCACCCAAGTTCCGGGCAACTGTGCCCGGCGCTCTTCCGGCAACGAGGATTCTACTTCCTGAGTGCCGCATCCCCGATAACGTGGGGCGAATCCGGCCAGGTCTACTCGGCGCGTGGCCTTTCGGCTGGCGGCTCCCGAGGGATTTTCGGCTGGAGGTTTGCGCCTGACTCACACCACCTCAGGCTCGCTGGGCAAACCATGCCCGCCTACTCGTCTCGATCAACGCCGTTCAATATGCTTCTCTAGTATAGTCGAACACGCGGCCTTGTCAAACCGCGCGGTTATGATCCCGTGCTACTGTAATGGCGCAGGCCGAAGCGCCAGACCACCAGGCCTAAAGCCATCAGAACAGCCGCTACCAGCGGCGCGCCCCACCCTAAGGCTGGGTGACTGCCGCGTCCCATCAGAAAGGTCGCCGGATAAAAAGAGGCGAAGCCATAGGGAATGAGCGCCGTCAGCACGATACCGACCACGCGCGGATAGATGGTCAGTGGATACTTGGCAAACTCGTTCATCTCGAACACGACGCGCGTCACAGGCACGGAGTCCATCAGCCAAAAGCCACTGACGGAGGCCATAAGGTTGAGGGCGATGAAGATGAAGCCACCGCTAAGGGTCATGAGAGCCAGATAGCCAGCCGTGGATGGCGTCCAGACGATATTGAGTTGGGCCGCGGCGATGAGGATCAATGCGAGGCCGACCAGAAAATTGCCGATGCCGTCGTGGCAAAAGCGATCGGCCAACAGGTGAAACAGGGGATTGACCGGCCGCACCAGAAAGCGGTCGAAGGTTCCCGTGCGAACGTAATCACGGCCGAGCGTCCACAGATTGTCGGCAAACATGTGGTTGATCGATTTCGACAGGGTTAGCAGGCCGTAGATGAATAGGATTTCGGGCAGGCTCCAGCCGTCCAGGTCGGGGATCTGCTCCATAATGACCCAGACTGTCAGCAAGCCGGCCGCCTGCACAAATATAGTGGAGATCGCGCCAATAAGAAAATTGACACGATATTCCATCAATATCTTGATGCGGTTCCTGAAGAATAGCCAGTAGAGGGACGTGTAGCGGGGTACTATTGTCATCACCTACCCTCCCTGTACTGTGATTACGCGCAGCGAACGGCCAAAAACAAAACGTGACAGAATCAACAGACCAATTAGCATGATGCCCTGCATCAGCCAGATGCGGGGCATAGCTGTCAGCGGGGTGATGCCGCTCAGGATGGATACGGGCAGAAATACAACCTGCGAAAAGGGCAAGACGGTCGCGACCGTGCGCAGCCAGTCGGGCATCAGGGTCAGGGGGATGAGCGCACCGCTCAGAAACATGGCAAGGCTGTGTCGAACCACGCTCATGCCCCATATCTCGGTGCTGTAAAAGGCAGTACAGCCCACGATCCAGTCAAAACAGAACATGACTGCGTGCCCAAGCAACAGGGTGAAGGCAAATGCCAACCACACCAGCGGGGACGCCGGCAAATCCAGGCCATAAACAACCCAGATGAACAGAGCCAATGGGATATTGAGGGCGTACCGTATGCCAAGCTGGGCCAAGTTCTGTACGTACATCGATGCTTGGTAGTCCAGCGGCCGCAGCAAGGTCGCGGCGATTTGCCCATCGCGCAAGCCGGCACCGATGTCGTAGATGGAGTTCGTGATTTGGGCCGCTTCCCCGAAGAGCTGGGCCAGCAGGATATAATTGAGGGTTTGATCGAGCGTCAGCCCGCCCAGCAAGGCAGTGGAAGCATAGACCGCCCGCCAGAAGGCCACAAGGATGCCAACGGCGATCACGCTAACGAAGAAATCCATCCAGACCCAGATGCTATAAGCCATAAACATCTTGGGCTCAATGGCCGCCATGCCGCCATAAACGCGAACGAGACGATTAATGGTTGCGCTCATCGTTATGATCCCCAAGACATCGTATGAAGCGGGTCGGCTTATTCAAAGACGGTCGCATGGTCTGCCCCGTTCTCGTTCAGCCCGCCGCGATAAATCTGTTTGACAATCAGCGACAAATCCGGTTCCTTGAGGGAGAGATCGAGCACCTCTAACTGGCTCATGATCGCCGCCGACACGCGACTGGCGGAAGTCATTGTGCGGTCGAAGCGCAACACCAGCCGCCGCTCATCTTTTTCAAGGAGCACGGCTCCTTCGGGCAATACCAGCCCGTTCATATCGGCCGCAGTCTCAAAGGTAATCTCCCGGTACTTGCCAAACCGTTCCTTAATCATTGACAGTGGCCCGTCGTAGATGAGGCGGCCGTTGTCGATGATGAGCACGCGCTTGCATAGCTCCTCAATGTCGCCCAAGTCGTGGGTCGTCAACACGACCGTCGTACCTGTCTGCTGGTTGATCTGCTTGATAAAATCGCGAATGCGCTCCTTCACAAGCAAATCCAGGCCGATGGTCGGTTCATCGAGGTAAACAATGGTCGGCTCGTGGATGAGCGTGGCCGCCAGCTCGGCACGCATCTTCTGACCTAACGACATGTTGCGAATAGGCATCTTGAGCAGCTCTTTCAGGTCGAGGGTTTTGGCGAATTCATCCATGAGCTGTTTGAAACGAGCGTCGGGCACTTCGTAAATCCGGCCGACCATCGTCAGCGACTCGATGAGCGCCAGGTCCCACCACAACTGGCTTCGCTGACCGAAAACGACGCCGATGTCGCGGGCATTAGCCACGCGCTCGCGGTGAGGATCACGGCCCATCACCCTGACGCTGCCATCCGTGGGTAACAGGATACCGGTCAGCATTTTGATCGTCGTCGACTTGCCCGCGCCGTTCACGCCGATATAACCGACGATTTCTCCCGGCTCGATGGTGAAGGATACATCGGTGACAGCCGGCTTTAATTGGTAACGAGGCCGGAACAACGCCTTCACCGAGCCGGTCAGGCCGGGGTCCTTCTGGGGGATTTTGTAGACCTTGGTCAAATGGTCAGCCTGAATCATTGAATACCTCCCAGGCATCGCTTGCCCAGGTGAGCGGAAAGGTCATGGGTGGGTACAGCATGCGGCGGATGCGACAGAATGTCGCCTCAGGAAAATTATATGTCAGGACAGCAGCCTGTCTGTTAAACAGGACACGCCCCGCCAGTCAGGTTTACGACAAAAAGGCTAGAATTCCAGCAGCCACCGAATGCGTTCGCCGATCTGGTCGACGCGCGGAATCATGCCGTCCATGAGGCCAGTGTTGAAGGGCACGGGGATGGACGGCGCGGCCAAGCGATGCACCGGCGCGTCAAGGTCCAGAAAAGCCTGATCGGCAACGACCGCGGCGATCTCGGCGCCGAATCCGGCCAGCTGAAAGTCCTCGTGAACGATGAGACAACGCGAGGTCTTGCGCACTGACTCAAGCACCAGCGCCTTGTCCCAGGGCACGATGGTGCGCAAGTCGATGATTTCGATGTCCCTGCCCGTCTCATCGGCCGCGGCCACGCATCGTTCCACCATCGCTCCCCAGGTCACGATGGTGAGCGCATCGCCCTGCCGGACGACGTGACCACGGCCGAACGGCAACACGTACTGGTCGCCGGGGTAGGCGCGGCGGGCCGACGCAGCGTCGAGCATCGCCCGGTGCTCGAAGAACATCACCGGGTCTTCCCCGCGCAGCGCCGCGCGCAACAACCCGACTGCGTCCTCGGCGTTCGACGGATAGGCCACACGCCAGCCGACGCTGTGGGCAAAGGCGGCCTCATCGGTGACGCTATGCCAGGGATCGCCGATACGCCGGAAGCCGCCGGGCATTCGTACCACCAACGGGACAGCAAATCGCCCACCTGTTCGCCAGCGCAACGAGCCGATATTGTGCAATTGCTCAGTGGCCGGGTCGGCGTACTTGCGAAACTGAATCTCCGGCACGGGCATCAACCCGGCCAGGGCCATGCCCACGGCGCGACCGATGATCCCTTCTTCGGACAGGCTGGTGTCAAAGACGCGCGCGTCACCATGCTTGGCCTGTAAGCCCAGTGTCGCCGCATGGACACCGCCCTTCAACCCGACGTCCTCACCAAACACTAGGCAACGGGGATTGACGCCTAGCTCCACGTCGAGCGTGCGGCGAATGGCCTCCACCATCGTCAGCCGGCGCGGGTCGGGCGGGTGGGGCACGTCGGTCCCGGCCGGAAGGGCGGCCTTCTGGGCTGCTACACCTCCAGCGATGGGGGAAGGTGAGCCGGCCGCCCATACTCGCTCGGTGATGCGCGCCGGGTCGGGTTGCGGTTGCGCCTGGGCCGCGTCGTTGGCCCCTTTCACCTCCGCCGCGGCCTCGGATTCCAGCTTCGCCCAGCCATCGTCATCAATTTGAGCGGGGACCAAATAGCGCTTCAAGGCGACGATGGGATCGCGCGCCCATTCTTCGGCCCGTTCTTCCTCGGTCTTGTAGGCCTGATTATCGACGCTGGAATGGCCGGACAGGCGAGGGACCGTCAGCCGCAACAGGCCGGGGCCGTTTCCCTGTCGCACGTAGGCGATGGCCGTATCGACGAGATCCGCGGTTGTCGCCGGGTCACACCCATCGCCGTCCCAGATCGTCAGGCCGTGGAATGAGGCCAGGTTGCTGGCGATGTTGGCCCCCGGCGTCTGCAATCGACTTTTGACCGAAATGGCATAGCTATTATCCTCGATGACAAAGAGAAGCGGCAGCTCCATTGTGGTTGCCATGTTCAAGGCCGACCAAAAGCCGTTACTGGCGACTGAGCCTTCGCCGCCGAACACGACGGCGATGCTGTCCGCGACCACTTCTTCTCCCAATACCGACCGTCGGTAACAGATGGCCTGCGCCCAGCCGGCGGCGGGGGTGAATTGAGAACCGACATCGGCTGCCATGGGCAAAATCAGGGCGCGACCGCGACGCGGCATGTTGAACACCACCCCCACGTCTCGTCCCTCGCTCATACCGCCGGCGCGCGCCATATCGGACGCGAGCGCTTCTTCGGCCGTCAGCCCACTGCCCAGCACGAACGGCCGCGAGCGATAGTAGACCGACGCGGCATCCATTGGTTTTGTCAGCAATTGGGCCAGCAGAATTTGGCCCAATTCATGGCCGCGCGCCGAAAACTGGTAGGTAACGAGTCCCTTCGGGGTCAGCTCGCGCTCTTCCAACTCATCCATCATTCGGGAGACAAGCGCCAGACGAGCCACTTCTTGCCAGTCAAACGGCGTTTTATCTGTTTCTTTCAAGGGTCCACTCCTGGTAAATGGCCGCATCGGGCACAAGGACGACGGGCCTGGCGGTCATGCAGTTTTGGCTGTCCAGGCGGCCAACGCCGCGCGGCCGGCCTCATAGCCCAACTGCTCCAAAGCGCGGTAGGCAGCAAAGTCGAGGAAATTATAACCTCGCGTGTCCGGCTCGATGAGGATATCGGCCAGGCGCTCCGCCTCCTTGCGATGGTAGAGACTGTTAACCTCAACAGTTCGCAGCATGATGCTGGGTAATGACGGGACGTGCAGCCGCGTGGCAAATGGGTTGATGCGATTGCGCAACACTCGCCAGCCCGACAGGCTTTCACCCAATTCATAGGGGCTAGGTTCTTCCCGTCGCGGGCTGACATTGCAGCCGATGATAAGGCCAAATTCGCCGCGCGAGGCCAGGATATCAACGGGGAAGTTGTTCATGACGCCGCCATCAACCAGCACCTCGTTTCTTTCGTTTAGAATAGGTGTAAATACACCGGGCAGAGCAATGCTGGCCCGGACGGCGCGCCACAGAGGGCCGCGGTCGTGAACCACCGGTTCGGCGATGGATAAATTCGTTGAGACACAAAAGAATGGCCGCCACAAATCTTCGATCTGCCGATCACCCATAACTTCACGGATGGCCGCCGTGATCTTCTCCGAGGCCATTACGGACGTAAACGGCAGCGTGCGATCCAGAAGATATTGCGGATTGGCCATGCGCGCGGCCAGTTCCATGCCCGTCCTGGGCGTCAAGCCCGCCGCCCACCCCCCGCCGATGAAAGCCCCCATACTTGACCCGCCGATGTAGTCGACAGGCTGGTTGGCCTCGGTCAGGGCGCGGATAACGCCGATGTGGGCCAGTCCGCGGGCCGCGCCGCCGCTGAACGCCGCGCCAATGGCCTGGCCCGTTAGCCGCCGCACAAGTCGTTGCCAATGCGCATCGTCACCCCAGCGCACGTGATGATGTGCCCACACGTCCCGCTCGGCCAGCCAGGCCAGCGTACCTGTCGGCTCGGCCACGTCATCACCATGCATCAGCACTAATTCTTTGCGCGTGCGTGGATTGCAGTAGTGCTCGAGCATGCCGGGAGTCGGATCTGCTCCGGCAGTTCCCACGAGAATGATACGGTCCGACTGGGCCAGACAGCGACGCGTCCAGTTCGTCCATTCCACGTCAGCGACAAAAAGGATATAAAGGTAGCGCTGTTCTTGCTCCTGCAACCACCCGTTTAGGATAAGGCTCAGCACGTCGTCCGGCTCGGTCTGAGCCGCGCCGGTTTTACCGTACTCCGCATCAAAATGTTCGCTGGTGAACAAGGCGGCCGGCCCGTATTCCGATAATTTTTCCCGCAGCCGTTGCGAGAACTCCATTAGCGGCGCGCCCGCCGGTCCTGCGGGAAAAACGGCGATAGTCAACGCCCCCAGCCGCTCATCGACCGCAGTTCGAATGGACCGGATCTGGCGAGCCACGATGATACCTGCGATTTCGGTCATCGCGTGGGGATAGTCAGCGGCCAGACTCTCGAAAATCGGACGGGTGATCTCGACAACGTCTGTATCGCGCGAGGCCACAACGGTGGCGGAACGCACGTCGTCGGTCAGCAGCGCGTACTCGCCTACCGTCTCCCCCGCGCCCACTTCGCCCACCACACGCTCCGGCGTAACGTCGTCGCCCTCCACAATTACCTGCAAGCGGCCGTTGACGACGACGAACATCGACATGCCGACTTCCCCCTGTCGCATGAGGGTTTCGCCGTCCGCCAGGCGTCGCCACGCAATTTTCTCCTGAATGCCGTGGAGAGTGACGGGATCTATTTGACCAAAGAGACGCCTGAGAATGGCCGCCAGCTTCAGCCGTTGGATGCGCGGCGTGATCGCCAGGGCAAAGCCGGAAGCGATGGCCGGGTGACGCTCGGCCAAATTTTCATAACCGGACTTGCTCAGGCGAACCAGGCGACTATCGACCACGGCCACCACATCGGCCGTGCGGGGTTGTCCCGTCAGCAGGGCCATCTCGCCGACGGCCGCCCCGGCGTCGAGCCGGTCAAGGACGATGAAATTGCCGCCGGGTTCAGCAACCCGAACCTCCAGCAATCCTCGATCGACAATGTAGAGGCTGTCACCGGCATCGCCTTGCCGAAAGAGGACGTCACCGGCAGCCAGCGACACCTCATCCAGATGGTCAGCGATCTCCGCAAGCGCCGACCGATCCAGCCGGCCGAACAGTGGGCTGGCGCTCAACAACTCGAGGAGGGGAGGTGTGATAGGCTCATAAGGTTGGTCGCTCATTCGGCGCTCTCCAGTGGCTAAATGTTCTGATTCCCGACGCTATGTTACCTTTGAATGGCAAGAGGCGACAAATAGGGGTCTGTTATTAATTTTCATGGGATTTTTGGCGAGCAATATTCCGTTATGACGCCTGGATGACATACAAAGGCCTGTAAAGTATGTTATTGTTTGATTGGAATCGTACTGACACTTGAAATTGTCGATACAATCCCGATCTCGGATTAGTGATAAAGCAGGCAGGCTTATCGTATGCGAGCTCGCGTCGCGCAACTGTCGGTGGGTCAACTGCCGACTTTTCACATCGTTTCAGAAAAATTAAGTCAACTGTACTGTAATGTAGAAAGGAATAGTTTCCGCATAAAATATTTGTACTGCAAAATCGTAGTGCTAATGAGGAACACCGATGACAAATCTCCGCCAAATTTTGCCAACGTTTAGCGTACGCCGACAAACGCTCTTCATATACGGTTTCATCCTGGCCCTGGCCTTGTTGTTGGGGGGCGGCCGGGCGGCTCTGGCCGGGGAACTAACGATTCTGGTCGACCGCACCGACGACACAGCCACCCCGGCAGCCCAGGCTTGTACGGCCGCGGCCAACGACTGTTCCCTCCGCGGGGCGATCATGAAGGCCAACGCCGACCCGACCAATATCTATACCATTACCTTCCCGGGCGGCCCCAACACCTACACCCTGACCCGGGACAATGAAACACCCGACGACGAATCCATCCGCGATCTCGACGTCATGGTCAACATGATGATTCGCGGTTCGGGAGCAGACAGCACGGTCATCGATGCGAACGGCTATCGCGCTATCCACATTCATAACGGCGCGACAGTCCTGATCGAAGCCGTCTCGATCACCAATGGGGTTACCTATGACGCAGAAGGCGGCGGCGGCATTCTAAACGAAGGCACGTGGCTGGCCGTCCGTGATAGCTACCTAGGCTCTAATCAGGCGGAATCGTATGGCGGTGCTATCGCCAGTTACGGGAACTATTTAAACATCGATCACGTAACATTTGAACAAAACAGTAGCAATAATGGGAACGATGGCAATAACCTGAGTACCGAATGCGGTGGGGCTCTATACATTTTCGAATTCGGAACCGTTGTCATTAGTCGAAGCAAGTTTACCGAAAATGAAGCACAGTGGGGCGGCGGCGCGGTGTGCCAAAACGGCGGTGAAGTCACCGTCCGTGACAGCACGTTCGACGGCAATACGTCTCTTGGCGCGGCGGCCACGGACACAGGCGGCGGCGCATTCTATACAAATGACAGCGGCTTTTCCAGCACCTCGACTATTGTGCGCAGCACCTTCATACAAAACGAAAGCCGCACCGGTGGCGCCATTCGCAGCAACTCCAACTCATTCTTCATCACCAACAGCACGTTTGTCGGCAACCTCGCCATCAACGGCGGCGCGATCAACGTTCGGCTGGGCGACATGCGGATCTATAACAGCACCCTGGCTCTGAACGAAGCCAGCGGATTGGATGACTCCCTGTCCGTCGAATCGGCGTCAACTACAGCTTATAACTCGATCTTCTGGACTCAGGCGGGCGCGACTGACAGCTGTTCCGGCAGCATCGGCGACGGCGGCGGAAACGTACACTGGTCGGGCGACTACACCGGCGTCGGCACGGATTGCCCCGGCACGGCGGCCGATCCCGACCTGTTGGCTCTGGCCGATAATGGAGGCTATACGGAAACGATGGCCTTGGGTGGCAGCAGCCAGGCCGTTGACGCCGGCGTGGCCGACAACTGCCCGGCGGCCGACCAGCGGGGGTTGATGCGAGTCATCGCCGGCGCGTGCGACAGCGGCGCGTACGAGACCGACACCAACCCCAACGCCTCGCCGACCCAAAGCCTTGACGGCAATCACTTCGTCATCCTCTATGGCTTTGGCATAACGGAGATCAATCTCAGCAACTACTTCTCCGATAATGAGACCGATCCCAATTCCCTGATTTACGAGATTCGCAGTAATAGCGACCCGTCGAAGATCGGCCTGAGTTTTATTGATTCGACCTCGTTGCAGGCCACAAATCTCACCCCGCCGCCCGGCCCGGCCGACGTGGAAGTGGTCGTGCGGGCGACGGATGCCGGCGGGGCTTTTGTCGACGCCACTTTCACCATTGGCACGAACTACCCGCCCACCATCATCCCGCCGGGCAACGTGGAAGCGACAGTTGGCGTGCCGGCCGGCCCGTTTAGCTTCACCATCGCCGACGCCGACGACATGACCTCGCTGTGCGACGCCAACGGCATCGAACTCTCCGCCACGTCGGACAATCAGGCGGCCGTCCCCAATGCCTCCATCAGCCTGGGCGGCGACTGCGCCAACAGAAATATCAGTTTCACCCCCAGCGCCGCCGGCGTGGCCCACATCACCATCTCCCTCGATTACAACGCCCAATACGAAACGGAGGGCTTGCCACTGGTCACGGCTCAATTCATGGTCACCGTCTCGGGCGCGGCCAACAACGCGCCGACAGCCGCCGGCGACACGGCTATCGTGCCTCTTGGCGGCACAGTCACCATCCTGGAAAACGGCTCCGCCTCCGTATTAACCAACGATAGCGACCTCGATCTTGATCCCCTAACGGCTCAACTGGCAGACGGCCCGGCCCATGCTGACAATTTCTCGCTGAATGGGGACGGTACGTTCAACTATACCCACGACGGCACGAACATGGTGGCCGATACGTTCACCTATCGTGCCTGCGACGCCACGGAATGCTCAGCCCCAGCCACGGTGCGCATCGTGTTGGAAAACAACATCCGTAACGAGGCAGTGACTATCACCACGTCAGATCCGACGACGGATACGGCCGTCAACAGCGTCGATCCGAACTGGTACCGCTTTAATGTCCCCACTCCCGGCTCCAAGATAGTCGTCACGCTGGAAAGCGACTACGACTATGATCTGTATCTGTTTGCACCGGGCATCAACGAAGAGGATGGTACGATTCGCGACCTGGCCCAACTGAGCGACATCGCCCAACTCAGTGACATCGCTCAACTAAGCGACATTGCCCAACTGAGCGACATCGCCCAACTGAGCGACATCGCCCAACTGAGCGATATCGCTCAACTCAGCGACATCGCCTTGCTCGCCAACATCGGCGACCTGATCGATCTGGCCCAACTGGATGACATCGCCCAACTCAGCGACATCGCTCAACTCAGCGACATCGCTCAACTCAGCGACATCGCCCAACTAAGCGACATCGCACGCGACAACGTCGACGGCACGCTCGTTGCTGTATCGCTCAAGAGCGGCCCGGCCAATACGGCCGGCAATGAACGCGTCGAACATCTGGTGCACGAATTAAGTGGCCCCTATTTTCTAGGCGTCATCGCCCACGATGAGATGGCCGTGGGGCAACCCTTCACCCTGGATATAACCCTGACGGTTGATGATCCGCTGCCAACCAATCCGGACGAACCGGAACGGGACTTCCTCACTCCAGACCCCGACAACAGCATTGAGACCATCATCCTGACCAACAAAGCCCGGTTTGTTGCCAGCTACAGTCAGGCCGAAGCCGATGGCCTGATGACGGCGCTGGACTCCTTGGCAGACGAATCCACGGTTAACGGCATCGTCTATGACCTCGACGTGGTGCAGGATGCGGAAGGCGATTTCGCCCTGCGCGACGTCTATGCCGAGTGGGACGAAAACAACACGGCCGAACTGCTCAACCCGCAAACGGCCAACCGCGTGGCCCAGACCATCAAACATTTCCTCTACGACATCATCCCGGCCTACCCGAACCTGAAATACATCGTGGTGGTGGGCGGCGATGAGATAGTCCCGCACCGGCGCATGATCGACAGCACGTTGGTCGCCAACCAGCGCCGCTATACACAGGCCCAGGACCCGGCCATCAAGGCGGCCTACGAAAACCGCTACTACCTGAGCGATGATTACTACGCGGCCGTGCTACCTTTCAGCGCTTTCGGCCGCGAGGTCTATCTGCCACAGTTCGCCATCGGTCGCCTGGTTGAGACGCCGGCACAGATCGAGAACATGATCGATGTCTACCAGAATGGGTATGAGACGATCAACCCGCAGAACGCGCTGGTGACCGGCTACGATTTCCTGATCGACCAGGCTGATGCCGTGTCCGCGGAACTCAACGCGCGCGGCGTGACGAACCAGACCACCCTTATCAATAACGCCTGGCGGGGCTGGGATTTCCGCGACGCGGCTTTTGAAAGCACCAGCTACGATCTCATCTCGCTAAACTCCCACTTCGACCATATGCTCTTTTACCCCAACGGTTCGCCCACCGAACAACAGACGGGGGAACCGAACCTGGTTTATGCCGATGAGCTGGATAACCTCAGCACCGACTTTACCGGCGCCCTGGTGTTCTCGGTCGGCTGCCAATCGGGACTCAACGTCAGTGACCGCTGGTATGCGCCGGGCACGCCCTTCGCCGGCGCGGACTGGGCGCAGATGTTTGCCGGCGAGGGCGCGACGTTTCTCGGTAACACCGGATTCGGCTACGGCGACGTCGATTTGCTGGCCTACTCGGAAAAGCTGATGCTCAATTTTGTGCAACACCTTGGCTACAATCCGACAGGACAGGCTTCCGGTAATCCATCCGTGGGTGGCGCGCTGCTGGACGCCAAACAACAATACTTCAACAGTCTGGCGGCGGGGTCGCTGAGCGTCTACGACGAGAAAGTGTTGGCCGAGATGACGCTCTATGGGCTACCTATGCAAAAGGTGGAGATGCCGAATCAGACGAACGTCGATCCGAATGGAACAGCGGGCGGTGCGCAGTCATCGACCGTAATCGACACAGCCTCTGTGGCCTCGGACAGCAACACCCCGGCACTGGCTCCCATACCGGGGCTAGATCAAACGACCCTCAATCTGGCATTCGACTACACGCTCAAAAACACGGCGCGTGGTGGATACTATCAGATTCAGGGAGAATCCGACCTGTATCAGACGGCCGAACGTCCCATTTTGCCGCTAACAACAGTCAACCGTGACTCGCCGGACAAAGTGGCGCGTGGTGTCCTCATGCTGGGCGGCACATTTGAAGATATATCCAACTTCGATCCGGTCATCATGGGCCTCCTCTTCGAGGACAGCAATACCATCTCCGGCGAACTGCGCCACGACGTCACGCAGTGGCTGCCTTTCATGCCGGCCACCATAAATCGCTTCTGGGATATTGGCGAAGGGGTGTTTTCCCAAAAAGTCGTCGTGACGCCCGGACAATTCAAGGCGACCTCAACGTCGAACAGTCCCAAGACTGTCGGCATTATGCGCCTCTACAGTGACTTGCAATTGCTCGTGTATGAAGGTCCCGGCGAGGAACCGGATTACAAGGCGCCGGGCGTCTGGCAAGTTGCCGCCACGCCGGGAACGAACAAGGCTCTGACCTTTAGCGCGCTGGTTACTGACACCCCGGCGACCGACTTTCTGCCGGCCACGGGTGTATTACGCGTCGTGGTTCTCTATCGGCACGAAGACGACACGACTTGGTCGCGTGCGGAACTGTCCTACAACCCCACCTCGCAGATCGCCATGAAGACGATTGTGTTGCCCCACAGCGGCGATTACGAATATTTCGTTCAGGCCGTCGATAACGCCGGGAACGTCAACCCGGTTCTCGACCATGGCAATTACTTCACGGTCAACGTGCCCAACGTAGACCCCGAACCGGACGAGCGCATCATCTATGTGTCCGCGCGAGAGGCCGGAACCGTCCACGGCATCACCTACGATACCAATGATATATTGGCTTACGATCCGGTGACCGATTCCTGGTCACTGTACTTCGACGGTGCCGACGTGGGCATTACCAGCAATCTCTACGGTTTTTCGTTGCTGTCGAACGGTTCCATCCTGTTGACTCCCCAAACACGCTTTCACGTGTCGGCCATCGGCTGGGTCGAACCCCAGGACATCGTTCGCTTTACGCCGACGGCTCTGGGACCGAACACGGCCGGGACTTTCTCGATCTTTCTTGACGGCTCGGACGTCGGTCTGACCACCGCCAACGAGGCCATCAACGGCATCAGTTTTACACCCGCCGGTCGGCTGGTCATCTCGACCGTGGGCAGCGCGACCGTCCCCGGCCCGGGCGGGCAACCGATCAATGCCATCGGCAACGTGATGCTTCGCTTCCAGGCCAACACTTTGGGAGCAGGCACCAGCGGCTACTGGGAATCTTATCTCGACGGCGGCGCGTTTGGACTAGACAACAACCGCATTTCAGCACAATGGATCGACTCGCTGGACGGCAAGGTCTACTTCACACCACGATCAAACGTGACCCTCGACAATCAATCCTATACCTCCTCCGACATCGTCCGGTGTGATCCGCTGAACTCCGGCCCCATCACCGGCTGCGCCTTGTCCCTCTATTGGGGGGGCGGCACACCGAGCGAAGGGTTGCGAATTGAAAGCATGGATGTCGGCCAGGGCTTGCCGTTCGAGCCGCCGGCCGGCAGTATCACCATCGTCAAGCAGACCGTCAGCGGTAGCGGTACCTTCAACTTCAACGGCGATCTAGGCACTTTCTCGCTGGAAGTTCCGGGCAACACGCAGCGTACCTTTACCGATTTGGAAACCGGAGCCTACAGCGTGCGAGAGTTGACACCCACCGGCTGGCAAGTCAATAGTATCACCTGCAACGATCCCGACGGCGGCACGGCCGTCATCGGCAACGACCGCGTGCTCATCGATCTGGATGCCGGCGAGGCGATTACCTGTACCTTCTTGAACGCGCCGGATAACCCGCAGTCGGGCGAAACCATCTACCTCACGGTAAATCGCAAAGGCTCCGTCGGTGGTGTGTCCTATGACAAGGCCGACATCCTGCGCTATACGTCTACCGGGCAGTGGGAATTGTACTTCGACGGGTCGGACGTTGGCTTGGGCTCAACCAGCATCAACGCTTTCACCCTGTTGTCCGACGGCTCGATTTTGCTGAGCATCAGCAAGTCTACCAATATGGGAGCGATAGGCTGGGTAGCGTCGGAAGATGTGATGCGGTTCATTCCTACTTCGACCGGTGCCAATACCGCCGGCACGTTCCAGATGTACTTCGACGGCTCCGACGTGTCCCTTTCGGGCAAGGCTGAATCCATCGACGCGCTGGCAATCGACAGCAGCGGCAAACTGATCATCAGCACCAAGAGCAAGGCAACGATCAAAAGCCCGCCCAACACGCTGAAGACCAAGAGCCAGGACCTGTTGGCATTTACCTTCGGCACGACAGGCAGCTCGACGTCAGGCTCCTGGTCGCTCTATTTCGAGGGCGCCGACGTCGGCCTGGCGTTGGAAAACGTCGATGCAGTGTGGATCGATCCGGCCAATGGTGACATCTATCTGTCGGTCGCCAACAGGTTCGACGTCGGCAACGGCGTCTCCGGCAGCGGCAGCGTCGTCTTTATCTGCGATCCGGGTAGCCTTGGCTCAACGACTACCTGCACCTATCGCCCGTTCTGGGATGCGGCCGACGCCGGCTTGAACAAAAACATCAGCGGCCTCTTCGTCCAGCGGTGAGAGGGCTCAGCGTGAAACCCATCCGGTTTTTAGCTACGTGAAAATAAACCGGTGATAGAAACGCGACGAAGATAACAGGAAGGGGTAGAACGGCATTCCACCGTTCTGCCCCTTTTTCGTTTAGGCTGCGGCAGAGGATTGGCCCAAGAGCGAGCGCACTTGCTCCATCTCTATCTTGGCTCCCAGGCGTTCGAAGATCGGCATACACTCGCGCAGGAGCGATTCGGTACGCTCGGTGCTCAGCTGGGCCAGCGACAGTTGGGTGCAGGCCAGCCCATAATTGTCACCCACGCTCTGGAGCAAGGCAATAGCCTTCTCCAGATGGGCCTCGGCCTCATCCTTATGTCCTTCAGCCATAGCGATGACTCCCCGCACACGCCAGGCTAAACCCTGCTCGCCGGGAACGGCCAGCTCCTCGGCAATGGTCAGGGAAGTTGATACTTCTTCCTTGGCCCGCTCCAGGTCACCTTCCGCCAGGTAGGCTTCTGCTAGTCGACGGTGCATTTCCGGCAGCAGGTCGCGTACATGGGCTTGTTCAAACAGATTACGACTCTGTTGCAGATGATCGAAGGTGACGGACAATTCCTGTCGCCGGATGTGGGTCGCTCCCAGATTGAGATGCAGAGCGCCCATCACCCACAATGACCCACCAATGAGAATCAGAGCATCCAACGCCCGCTGATAATAATGCAGGGCATCATCCAAACGGCCCTGATTCAGGGCGATGCCTCCCAGGTTATTATCGACCAGTACGCGATTGTAGACGTTTCCCAGCTGGCTAAAGGTCTGCCCCGCCTGGCGATAAAAGCGATCGGCATCGGACCAGTCACCCATGTCGAAGTAGGCGTTGGCGAGGGAGTTCTGGGCCTGTGCCGCCCCCTGCAAGTCGCCGATTTTTTGGTACAGGGCCAAGGATTCCTCAAAGTGGGCGACGGCGTTGCTACCTTGTCCCCGGCTGCGGTCGATAATACCCAGCAGGTTGTGTGAGCGAGCGATGATCGATGGGACGTTTAATTCCTCGGCCGCCAGCAAGCTGGCCAGAGCCTGCTGGCTGGCCCGCCGATAGTCTCCCTGTCGCGAATAAATAAGTCCAGCTATCAGTCGCAATTCCAGGGCTGCGGGTGTCAACTGATCACCCAGGATAGCGAGGCCTCGGTCTATCCACACCATGGCCTGAGAAAATTGGCCGCGAACCTCGAAGGCACGGGCCAGCCAGCGGCAAACGATAGCCTGGGCCTCAGAATTATCCATTTCCTCGGCCAAGGCCAGAGCCGAGTGTAAATGTTCCTGCCCTTCATCGTTTTGCCCTATCGTGATCAGCAACTCGCCCAAATCCAGGTGAATTTTTTGGCGTGGGCGCAGTGTGTCGGCCGGCGGCAAATGGTCGGCGCTGACAAGTGCCTTGCGCAGATGGTCGATACTTTGCAAATTGGCAAACAGCTGTTTGTCTCGCCCGCCCGCCTGAAGATGGTAGCGCATCGAACGCGCCCAATCCTCGCCCAGGTAAGCATGGTAAGCGATCTGATTGACCGCCTCCGGCGTTTGCTTTTCCAGCAATTCGGCCAGCTTGCGGTGGAGTTCACGCCGTTGGGTGAATAAAAGCGTCTCGTATGACACTTCCTGAGTGGCTTGCTGTCGAAAGGTATACGTTTCTTCGTTCGGCTGATCTTGCGCTTGCCAATCCTGGAAAATAAAATCGCGTTCCTCAAGTGTGTGGGCCTGATCGCGCAGCGCGCCGGTGGGCGGGCTGGAGGGATGAACCTGGGCGACTAATCCCAACTCAAAACTGTAGCCGATGACGCTGGCAACCTTGATCGTCGGCTTGTGAGTGTCGGGCAACCGATCAAGCCGGGCCAGAATGACGCCGTGGACCGAATCCGGGATGCCGAGATTGATTGTCGACAGATCGGCCGCCTTGGCCAACACCCAGGCCTCTTGTTCCTGAACCAGGACATTGGCGCGGCGCATCGTCTCGACCATTTTGTCGGATAGAATCCAATTGTCGCTGTCCCGAACAAGTTGACTTGACTCGCGGAGGGAATCGACAAGTTCGCGGGCAAAAAATGGATTCCCCTGAGATTTGGCCGAGATCACCAGCTTGGCCAGGAGGGAGAGCTGGCCGCCCACCAGCCTCTCCAGCAAGGCTTCAATTTCATCTTCTGTTAGTTCCTCCACTTTAAGGAGCTGATAATTCTCCTGTTTTTCCAGGACACCCAAAGCCTGAAGAGGAGAACCCGTCTCAGAGATGGGGCGCACGACGGCGACGATCATAATCGGCACGTCGGCAATCGCTTTGCCCAGGGCCTTGAACAGTTCACTGGACGGCTCGTCCATCCAGTGTGCATTCTCGAAAATCAACAACAACGGTTGGGAACGAGACCACCGGCGCAGCAACTCGACGACAAATGAGAACAGCGACTGCTGCCGCTGCTTGGGGTCAAAGGCGGCCGTCGTCGGGTTATCCGGGATGGGCATCTCCAGCAAATCACCAAGCAGAGGGAGGCGCACTTGCCAATCGGGATTCATCTGTAACAGCGCCTTTTCCACTACTTCGACCCGAGCGCTCTCCGACAACTCACCGTTCTGGTCGCCGGATCTCAGTCCAACTACCTGTCGGATGACCTGTTGCCAAGGATAATAGGTCATCGATTGAAAGATGTGT
>JACKBY010000008.1 GCA_020634335.1 Promineifilum sp.
GTGGACAAGGCCGGGTACGGGCGAGTGCTTGTCTTCGGCCAGCGAGTCTTCCATCATCGACTCGAAGGGCACCATCTCGCGGTCGGTCGGGATGACTTGCTTGCGGACGGGGTCGTGGGGGTCGTCGGGGTCGATGAGGCTGGCGAAGTAGGGGGTGATGTCGACGCGAAACAACCCCTTGGTGGTCAGGGCGCGGCGCTCGGAGTCGGTCAGGTTGATGACGCGGCCGAGCTCCTCGACGGAGTTGAGGCGGTGGGACATCTGCCAGCGCCAGTCCATCCACTTTTCATCGGGCACGTCGGCCCAATAGGGCGCGCGGGTGTGGACGGGGTCGGTCAGGGGGGAGGTGGTGGGTTTGGGCATGAGGGGGCTCCTTAAGAGATTAGGGAATTAAGTAATTGTCGGTTCATATGGTGGAATGGGGTTTCAAATATCTGGGAGTATAACAAAATGAAACCGAGTTGTCACCAATAATTCCAATGGCGCAAAGGCAGGAAATATGAGCAGGGATATAATAGCTCTCAGGAGTTGTTGAGAAAAGTCGAAATGCTTACTTCATCGGTTAATGTCGCCGAGCAGGGAGAATTACTGTCCGAAGCCGTCACGCGGATGGTTGAAGCGGGCGATCCGCAATCGATCGTTTAATTCGGATCGCGGGCGCGCGATGATGCCAGGCCGGAGAGTGATTATGACTTTCTGGTGATCGAAGACAGGTCCCTGCCCCGCTATCGTCGGGCGTTGGCCGGCTTGCTCCCATCCAAGGATATTGGTGTGTGGACGCCGGACGAAGCGGTCGAGTGGTCGGCCATACCTCAACCCTTCATCACCACCGCTCTGGATGAAGGGGTTGTGCTTTATGAAAGAGAGAGTTGATCTCGTTCGCGGATGGCTGGCAAAAGCTGAAAGCGATTTGACAGCAGGACAGCAGCTCATGGCGCTGGGCGGCCCACATGACAGTGTATGATTTCATGCCCAACAAGGCATTGAGAAATTATTGAAGGGGCTTCTGTTTTCCTCGATCAGCCTTCCCGCTCGCTCACACGATTTGGAAGAAATTCAACGAACCTTACTCAAGATAGCTGATATTCCTGAGGGCGGCGTTGGATTTGGTCGAGGCCACCGATTTCGCAGTCATGGCTCGCTATGATTTGAAGTTCTGGCCGGACGAGGAGACGGCGGCTGAGGTCTTGGCCCTGGCGGAGAAGGTCAAGCGCATCGTATGGGCAACACTTCCCAATGATTTTATTTGAGAATCTGAAACATACGTCTATGATGGACGGTAATGTTTGCTCCGGCGGCGAGAGCGATGAGGATCGGATCATCCCCGGTTTTCTGCCGTCGCCCTGGGAATTGGTCTTTTTGGCGAACCGCCCCTACTCATACGCCAGCGCCGCCCGAATCGTCATCCGTGCCGCGCTCTCGGCCGGCAGCCAGCACGCGGCCAGCCCGATGACCATCACCAGCCCCAGCCAACCGGCGGCGGCTCCCGGGGCGAAGGCGAACGACAACGGGCTGCCCAGCAGCGTCCCCCCCATCACCCGGTCGAGGATGAGCGTCAGGGGCAGTGCCAGCAGGATACCGAAGACGGCGCTGATGAGGGCCACCGCCAGCCCCTCGGCCAGCACCAGCCGCCGCAGCAACGGCCGCCCCGCCCCCATCGAACGCAGGATGCCGATCTCCCGCGAGCGCTCCAGCACGTTGAGGGCCATGGTGTTCGCCAGACCCAACCCGCCCACCAGCGCCGTCAGCCCGGCCAGGGACATCAACAGCACCACCAGGTTGTTGAACTGCGCCTTGTAGCCGTCGCGGTAGCCGGCGGCCGTCTCGGCCCGCAAGACGGTCATGCCCGCCGCCTCGTAGCGGGCGACCAGCGCCGCGGCCACAGCCTCTTGCGCCACCCGATTGCCGTCCGTTTCGGGGGCGTCGGCCAGGTAGACGACGACCCGTTGCGCCCGGTCGCGTATGCCCGTCGCCTGCTCGAAGGCGGCGTAGGACATGTAGGCATTGGCGTTGAACGGCCGCAGACTGATGCCCACCAGACGGGCGACGCGCTCCGGCCCACCATTGAGCTTCAGCGTCAATTCGTCGCCCACTGTGGGGCCGGCGGTCAGCTTCTCGGCCTCGTAGTTGATGTAAAGCTCGGCATCGTCGCCGGCGCTCGTCGCTTGCCCCAGCCAGTGCCCGGCGCGATTGGCGAATGGCGATATTTCCGTCGTCGGCGGCACGCCGAACAGGGTGAAGCTGCTGCCCAGCCGCCCGTCGGCATAGACCCGGCGCGCGTCGGCCACGCCCCAGGCCTCGACCCGCTCGATGGTCTTGTTTTCGACGGCCAAGGCCTCGCGTTCGAGGCGTTGCCGAAGCTCCGGCTGGGCAAGGTCGATTTCCACGTCATAGGGGAACTCGCCGACCAGGATCTCGATGGCCTCATCCAGCCCCAGCTTCAGGCCGAACGTGGCGATGAACAATGCCCCGGCCAGGCTCAGGGCGATGAGCGTCAGCGCCAGCCGCACCTTGCGCCGGGCTACGTTGCGCCAGGCCAGAAGATATGAAATACGAGATTGGAGATATGAGGGAACCAACGACCGCCTGTCTTGTGTGGCGTACTTCGTATCGCCTATCTGGGACAGGGCCTCGCGGATGGTCAGGTTGCCCGCGGTTCGCACCGGCCCCAGCGCCGCCAACAGTGGGATGAGGCCGGCCCCAATCAATTGCACCACTATCGTTTGCCAGGGCAGGCCAAATGAAGGGATGTCATAATTGAGTTGCGCAGCCAGAAAGCTTGACATGAACCACGCGCCCATGAGCCCCAAGGGCACAGCCAGAGCCAGCGCCATCAGCCCAAACAACGCCACCATCCGGCCGTATTGCCGCAACACCAGCCTCCGCCGGCCACCCAGCGCCTTCAGCACGCCGATAATGGGCACTTGCTGGGCGACGACGGCCGACATCACGTTCGTCACCAGGAAAGCACTCAGCAACAAGGTCAGCCCACCCAGGATACCGATCATCAGCAACCCGGTATCGACGCTGCCCTGCATGATGTGGACGTTGGGTTCCGGGATCTCGGCCCGCGTCACGACCACCCCCTCGTGTTCCAGCCACCCGGTAACGGCTGTGACCGCCGTCTCTACTGCTGCGCGGTCGGGATCAGGCGCGCTCACGGTCAGTTGCAATTGGTTATAAGTGGCCGGCAGCCCCAGCTGTGCCGCCGTCGCGTCGGTCATGTAGCCATAGACGCCGGGCTGCACGGTCGTGGGGGCTACGGCCAGGTCGTTGACGAATCCGGCCACCGTCAGGCGCGCGGTAGCCGCACGGCCGGAACCGTCGATCAGGTGAATCGTCACGGTATCTCCCTGGGCGATGCCCAGAACCGGCGCGACGGAACGCTCCAGCAGCAGCGTCCCCTCCGGCGGGGGGACGACGGCCCCCGTCTGGGGATAGAGCGCGGCCACAGTTGCATCGAAGTCGGGCAGCGTCCACAGTTGCAGGAAGCGTTCTTCGCCACTCGGCAACAATAGGCGAGCGGCGGTCTGCCGTCGCGCCTGGGCGTGGGCTACTTCGGGCAGGTCGGTGATTCGCCCGGCTATTGTTTCGTCGATGGGTGTGGTATCGAGAACGGCATGGGCCGGATTTGTACCCCGGTAGCCATCGCGCAAATCGCCGCGCAGGACGATGAAGCTGGTCGTCGCCACGCCGGCAGCGGCCGTGCCCACGGCGATAGCCAGCACCACCAGCGCCGACCGCGCCTTATAGAGCCACAAATCCCGCAGCGTCTTCAGCCAAAGCGTGTTCATGAGTGAAATTCGATGTCGACAGCTACCCACAGGCCTCTACGGATTGCATCCGTCAGCCACGATCCGTTTCATCCGTTCAATCCGCAGGCCGTTCTTCCTAATCTACCCGCGCCTGTCCGCCACGGCTACGCGCGCGCGCCGCTCGGCGGCCGTCTCGCGCACGTCAGTCGCGAACTCATCCGACAGGCTTAACAACGTCCTGAACGCCGCCTCGTCCAGCTCCAGCAATCGGGCGGGCGCGTTCCCCGCGGCTCGCACCGTTGCCGTGCGCCGCCGGTCGCCCAGCAGGGCCAATTCGCCGAAGTGTTGCCCCGGCCCCAGCCGGTCGATCAGCGCCTCCGTCCCCAGGTTCCGCCGAGCATACACCGCAACCTCCCCTTCCAGGATGAAGTAGAAGCTGTTGCCCAATGCGCCTTGCTGCACGATGGTATCGCCGGGGGCGTAGACGCGCGTCGGCGCGCCGGCCGTCAGCTCGGCCAGCCGCTCGCGGTCGATGCCGGCCAGCGCGTCTACCTCGCTTTGCACCTGACGTAAACTCACGATGTGTTGCAATTCGTTACGCAGGGCGGGAGAGTCGGCTACCAGCCGCTCGAACGTTTCTCGATCCAGGGCGACCACCGCCGCCGGCCCGTCTTCGGCCGCGCGCACAGTGGCCCGGCGCGTACGGCCTCCCAGCAGGGCCATCTCGCCGAAATACTGCCCCACCCCCAGGCGATCCACCAGTACCTCGTGGCCGTCGGGGTGATCCACAAAGACTTGCGCCCGGCCGTCGGTCAGAATGTAGAAATGCTCGCCCGGTTCGCCCTGGCGGATGATCACCCGTCCGGGATGGAAGGTGGTCGGCGTCACGTGGCGCTGCACCTCGGCCAACTGATCGTAATTCAGCACGGCCAGCGCGCGCGTCAAATGCTCGTTGACCACCTCGCCGTCGGCGATCATCACCGCGCGGTCGGTGCGGGCGGCACGCGCCTCGTCGTGGGTGACCATGATGATCGTCTTGCCCTCGGCTGCCAGGCGGGTAAAGAGGGTGAAGATACTTTCGGCCGTTCGCGAATCGAGGTTGCCGGTCGGCTCGTCGGCGATGAGGAGGCCGGGGTCGTTGGCAAGCGATCGGGCGATGGCGACGCGCTGCTGCTGGCCGCCGGAGACGGCCGCGGGCAGCTTGCGTGCCTGTTCCCCCATCTCCACCAGCTCCAGCAACTGCATGGCTCGTTCGCGCCGCTCGGCGGGCGGGTAGAGCCGGTTGATGTCCATGGGCAACATGACGTTTTCGACCAGCGTCAGGGTGGGCAACAGCTGGAAGAACTGGAAGACGATGCCCATGTTGCGGCCGCGCCACTGGGCCATCTGCTCCTCGTCGTAGGTATGCAACAGCTCGCCGCCGATGATCACCTCGCCCGATGTGGGCCGGTCGATGCCGGTGATGAGGTTGATGAGGGTCGATTTGCCGCTGCCCGACTTGCCGATGACGGCCACGAACTCGCCGCGATTCACCTGCAAGTCGATGCCTTTCAGCGCGGGAAAATCCCCGGCGGGGGTGCGGTAGATTTTGATCAGTTGTCGCGCATCGACGTAGGGCGATGGGCGCGCAGGCTGTGCTCGGTAGGGCGTGTTGTTGTCGGCCATGTATCTCGCAGTTCTGCTCGGGTTCAGGCGGGAGAATAGCAACAAGTAGCTGATTGGGCTACCAATTCGGCTGTTGGGTATGGAACAGGGAGACGCGCCCGGACCTTCTCTGAATGGAGGGGAGAAGGCGTGTATTGTGCCACATCAACGAGATCACTGTGACGGAAATGATAAAAGCCGCTCCTTTCGTGGTATGGCGCGGCTTTTCAATAGTCGTGGATGTTGCTTGCCGGCTGCGGGCGGGAAGCGAAGTTTACAGGTCGCGCACGTAACGATTGTCTTTATCGACCAATATCTGCCGCGCCGCGATCGGCCGGTCGACCAACTCGAAGCCGATGATGATGATCTCTTCCCCGGCTTTGATCAGGTGCGCCGCCGCGCCGTTCATATTGATCACGCCCGATCCGCGCTCGCCAGGAATGGCGTAGGTCTCCAGCCGTGATCCGCTGGTGTTGCTGACAACCAGTACTTTCTCTCTCGGCCACAACCCGACCCGATCCATTAGATCCTCATCGATCGTAATGCTGCCGACATAGTTGACGTCGGCCTGTTTGACCGTCGCCTTGTGAATCTTGGAACTCATTACCCATCTCATAGATAGAAGTTTACGACAGAAACCGTATGATTTCACTTAGAATGGGGATACTTATAATCTTTCCTCGACCGGATCGCCGGCGGGCGTTGGCAGGTATTAAGCTTGCTTCTCTCGAACAGCGCCCACCGAAACCGGAAACCCTCATCAATATTATGCTCCGGGTCGATGTGCTCGAACAATCCGCGCCACCTCCGCCGCCGGCAAGGCATGGCGCGTGTGGCCGTTGCGTCCTACCACCGTCACGGCCATCAGCAAGCTATTGTAAATGGCCTCTTCGACGCTCTCGACGACGGCCGTAGCCAGCCAACTCATGATCGGCTGCTCGTCGATCACCTTGCGCATCGCCGTCAAAGACGCCGGCCGGTCGCAGATATGACCCGCCGTGCTAAAGGCGATGACGAAATCGCCGCTGCCTCCGTGGCAAGTACTGCCCGTCCGCGCCAGCCCGAACGCCGCCCGGCGACACAACCGCCCCAATCCGCGCGCATCCAACGGCGCGTCGGTTGCCAGCACCATCATAATGGAGCCGCCCAATATGGCTGGTGGCGGCTCGTCGTCCTTCGGCGGTCGTAGCTGCTTCCCAACGGGCACGCCAACCACCGTCAACTCCTCCGCCCGACCGAAGTTGGTCTGGACCAAAGCTCCTACCGTGTAGCCGCCTTTCTCCGGCGGCAACACCCGCGAGGCCGTGCCGATGCCGCCCTTCCAACCGTAGCAACTCGTACCCGTCCCCGCACCCACCGCGCCCTCGACTACCTCGGCCGACGCCGCATCAATCGCCGCTCGTACCGCCGCCACTCCGATCGGCCGGCCCTGCAGATCGCTCAGATAACCGTCGCTGGTCTCGCCCACCACCGGGTTGACACTGGCATAGCCCATCCAGCCCGACTCCGGGAACCCGACACCGATGTGGGGGTTTCGCGCGGCGGCCAGCGTCAACAGCGCGTCGGCCACACGCGGCACGTTCATCGTACCCGTCAGGGCGATGGGGGTCTCGATTACGCCCAGCTCGCGCACCTGCTCGAAGCCAAAGGGCTTGCCGAAGCCGTTGATGGTATGGACGGCGGCAGCCACCTTCTCGTCGTACAGGTTGCCATTGTGGGGCAGGATGATCGTGACGCCTGTGCGAAACGGGCCGTTGCCCGGCTGCCAATGGGGGTCGGCCGCGCCCGCGCCTTCGATGAGCGTGTAGTGGCCGACCGTCACCCCGGCCACATCGCTAATAGCATTGCGCGGCCCGGGGGGCAGCGCGCTCTCATAAGGCCCCAACTCTCTGATTCGTGGCATAAATCAATTGTAGAGACGTTCCGGCGGAACGTCTCTACCTCACCCGCGCAGGATCGGCCGTGTCAGGCACGTTGCCCCGCCCTCGGCCTTGAGTGACATCTCGTCTCCCCGATACGTCGCCACTCGACAGCCGGCCTCCTCCAGCGCCGCCCGCGTCTCGTGATTATGATCGAGCATCAGGCAATGGCGCGGCCCCAGCGCCAGCACGTTCGTGCCCATGGTGGCGAATTCTTCGTCCGACACATCAATTAACTCGACACCGTGTGCCACGAGCAAGTGGTAAAACGGCACGGGCAACAGCGGCCGGTAGACCACTGCCAGATCGGCATCTACCAGGCTGATGAGCGACATCAGGTGCAGACAGGCCTCCGGCCCCTCGAAATAGGGCAATTGCACGGGCACGAGTTCGACGCCCGACCCGGCCAGCGCCTCGCCCAGTTGGGCAAACCCCGCCGCATTGGTGCGAAAGCCCAACCCGACGCACAGCGTCCGCTCGTCGAGCCACAGCAGATCGCCGCCCTCGGCTGTGGCCTCGCCACTCAGGCGGTAAAGGATGGGCACGCCCAGCCGTTGCAGGGTCAGGGCCATCGCTTCGTCTTCCCCACTACGCAACATCTTGCCCATACGCAGGATAATCGCCCCACGGTCGGTCATCAGCACCGGATCGTGGACGAAAATTGCGTCGGCATGGTCAGGCAGTGGCGCGTCGTGGTAAACAACCTCTACCCCATTGCCAAGCAGGGTGTTGACGAAGGCGTCGTGCTCCTGTTGGGCCAACGGCAAATAGGGCTGTTCGGTATAGTGCCACAGCAGGGGGTCGGCCGCGCCGAAGGCTCTGTCGGGCCGGCGCACCAATACCGTCTGCAAGGGTGCGAACATGCTTTGGCCGCCGTAATGTTGAGTCATGGTTTAGTAAGTATGGTAAGCAGTAAACAGTGGGTCGTCTATGGTGGAGCGACGGGTCTGCACTCGTCAATCGTCACTCATGACTAGAAGTAGGTTACATGCCGCGACGTGCGCAAGACGGCCGCCTGCCAGCCGGTCAGTTCCTCGCCCGGCCCCTTGGGGATCATCAGGTTGTTGGGTCGCTGCGAATGCCACAAGCCGCAAGCGTGGGCCACCTCGTGGACCAGCAGGCGACGCGTGTTCTTGAGTGTCCTGGCCTCGACGGTTACGTAGTCGGTGGCCGCGCCCAGCGAGCAGCCGTTGTGGGACGAGATCGAGCGGACGATGAATACCGTCAGCGGCGCGCCATAGCCGAGCAGCGTACCCGCCGTCGTCGTCGCCATCAGGCTGCGATAGAAATCGCCCGCCTGCCCCAGATCATCGCGCCAGGCGCCATCGGTACAATGTACGTCCAGGGCGGCCTTGGGCGCGGCGTGGGGCGCTGTCACCACCCGCCAGCCGGCCGGCTCGACGACCACTCCGGCCATGCGGCTCAGGATGCGCCGCGCCTCATCGAATGCCGGGGTCACCTCCTCGTTGCCGATCAGCGGCAGGCCGCGCTCGTCGCGCAATACGACAATGCGTAACTTCAGCCGCTTGGTGAAGCGCCACCCCAATAATGTCAGCAACAACTCCGGAAACTTGATGATCCGGTTGACGGTTTCCTTGAGGATATTGAAGATTTCCCACAACAGACCGACCATATGATAAATCCACCCCTACCCATACTGCCGAGCACAATCTACCAGAGATTATAAGCGTAAACAGCGCAATGCCTACTAATGAGGATCCGTCATGATTTTGAGGTTTGCCCGGCCGCATCCGAGGTGGTATCAATAAGGAATGGACGACCCGGCGGGACAATCGACCGTCCCCGATTACGCTGCCCGGCGCGAGCAGATGGTCAGAAACCAGTTGGCGGAGCGCGACATCCACGACCCGGCCGTTCTGGCGGCCATGGGCCAGGTGCCGCGCGAGGCGTTCGTCCTCCAACCCTACCGCGCCTACGCCTACGACGACACCCCCCTGCCCATTCCCGCCAACCAAACCATCTCGCAACCCTATATCGTGGCTTACATGATCGCCGCGCTGGCTCTGCGGCCGGAGGACAAGGTTCTGGAAATCGGCGCGGGGTCGGGCTACGCTGCCGCCGTCCTCAGCCGCATCGCGCGCGAGGTCTTCACGGTGGAACGCCACCGCAAGCTGGCCGACTTCGCCCGTGAGCGGCTGGCGGGTCTGGGCTACGTCAATGTCCAGGTGCGCCACGGCGACGGCACGCGCGGGTGGCCGGAGCACGCGCCCTACGAAGGCATCATCGTCGCCGCCGGGGGGCCGGCGGTTCCGGCATCTCTGCGAGACCAGCTGGCCGTCGGCGGGCGACTCGTGATGCCCGTCGGCCGCAGCCGCCGGCAACAACACCTCATCCGCGTCACCCACACCGAAGAAACTGTATACCGGGAAGAGATGCTTGTTCCCGTGGCCTTCGTGCCGTTGATCGGCGATGAGGGCTGGTAGGTTGGGGCGGGTTTGAAACCCACCCTACGCACCGAAGGGCCAGACGCTCAGGATAGCGATGGCCGCCGCCGTTACCGTCAGATTGTCCAGCCCCCAGATCGACACGGCCTCGATCAACGTCGTCACGACCATGATGACCAGCGCCGGCAGAAAGGCCACCGCCGGCGAAATCTCCGGCATCCCCGGCATGGCCCACAACGCCAGCCAGGTAGCGACCAGCCCGGCCACAAAGAAGCCCAGCGACCCTTCGAGCGTGCGCGTGCTGGTGTGAATGCGATAAAAGCGGCGGCCGTAAGTCGCGCCAATCACCGGCGCTAACCCGTCACCCCACGTCAGCGGCATCAGGGCGGCCACCATCAGGGGCGGCCGATGCCAGAATACCAGCGCCACGACGGCCGCGGCCAGTGGGAAGTAGACCGTGCCCAGATTGCTGCGGTGCTTGCTCTGCATGGCCCCGATCAGTCCATAGCGCCAGTCGATTAGATTAATGACCATGAAGGCCGCGCAGGCGAAAACAAACGGCCAGGGCGAGGTGAAGAGAAACGGCAAAGCCCAACTCAACATTCCCACACCAATGTGGATCACCTTGCGCGTGAATCCGGCGCCGTATCCTTGCCAACGGCGCAGTCCCTCGGCAAGAGCGATCATGAGAAGAATGTAGGCGAAACAGATGATAATGCCGAGTGTGTTGCTCATAGGATAATGGGGACTGCTCCGTGATCAATCGCCAGCGGACCAAACAACGAATGACTGTCTCAGGTTTGCCGAGCGCTTTTCCCGGCTCAGACAATCAGGTGATCGTACAACATGTCGAGGCTCAGGTCGGGCACGACGGTCTCGGCGGATTGTAATGTGACGGCCGCCGCCGCCGCGCCGAGGCGAATGGCCTCGATGACGGGTAGCTCGTTCAACAGGCCGAAGATAATGGCCGCCGTCACCGCGTCGCCTGTGCCGGTGCTGTCGACAAATTTGATGTGCGACGGCGGGATATAGCCCATCTCGTCGGCCGTAGTATAGTCCAGACCAAAGTCCGACAAGGTGACGATCACTGTCTTCACGCCGGCATTGAGCAAACGGCGGGACATCGTCAGGCTGGCCATTGGGTCATAGCCGGGAAAATCGACCTCGCACAACTCCGCTTCCTCCACCTGATTGGGAACGAGCAAGTCCAGATCGGCCAGATAGGGGCGCAATTTGTAGGCCAGCCGCGCCGAAGCGGGGTCGGCGCACAGGGGTACGTGGTACTCCTTCGCCAGCCGCACGACCGTCTTGATGGCCGGCTCGGTCAGACTGCCGTCGAACATGATCAGCGAGGCGTCTCGAAAGAGCACCCGATTGCGGTTTAGATACGCGGGGGTGATCGCTTCCATCACCCGCACGTCATCGAGAGCCACTGAGAGGTGTCCGTCCGCTTCCAGCAGGGCGATGTAGGAACCGGTGACGCGGCCGGGCAACATCTGCACATAGTCGAGGTTGACGCCCGCCTCGGCTGTCTGGATCAAGAGCTGACGCCCGGTGGGGTCGTCGCCGACGGCCGAGATCAGCACGACCTCGGCCCCCAGGCGGGCCAGATTCTCGGCCACGTTGCGCGCCGTCCCTCCGCGTGAGGATCGTATCTCGGCCGGGTTCGATGTGCCCGGCGCCAACCCGGCCACGGGCTTCCCCTTGGTGTCCAGCAGCGTGGCCCCGATTACCAAAACGTGTTCAGCCATCTCTCCCCCTGTCTATTGCTTCGATGTGCGACGTGAATCCCGTCTCGTTGATCGAAATAGCCCGCCGGGACCGCACACGGGCTGACTTCATACGGGTTCCGGCAAGGCATGGCCGTTCAGGCCATACCAGAACCCTTCCACCACAGCCAGCACGATCACGTCTCCAGCCGCCGGTGGTTGTTCGCTTTCGTCGAGGACAAGCCGCGAATGCGACGGCGCAGCCTCATCGGGCATACGATAGCCCAGAAAGCAATGGGGCATGGCGCTGGTGTGGGAGACGGGCTGGACGGCGATGCTGCCAAGATCGGCCCGCCGGCTGCCCACCACAACGTACTCCCGGCCCGCCGACGGGCGCTCGTCTACGTCCCGGTCGGCCAGCAGCCACGTGCCCGACGCGAGAGCGGGCAGGAATTCGCTCTTCTTGACGGCAATGCGATACCACCCGAATCGATCATCAGTCGTGACATGCCCCGGCACCGGCCCGCGCGCCGCATCGCCCGCGCCGGGGAGATTCGAGATGGGCAACGGCACACGCTTGACCCACTCCGGACGCTCGGATGCGCGCTGGTAGACGCTGGAGACTTCGCTCTCGGCTTCCGGCTGGGGGGCGCGCGCCGCCACGTCGGCGGGAACGGAGAGATAGCCGGCTTGCAGCACTTCGGCCGGCTGCTGCTCCTTGGGCCACAGGCTCTCGCGCAGCGTTTCCTGGGCAATCGACAACAACGGCCGCATCTCCTTGTCCAGCGCGGCGAATCGGCCGGCTTGGGCCCCAATGGAAGAACGATTGAGCAGGCGCTCGGCTCGCCCAAACTGGAGCATGGCCGGCTCATTGTGATAGGAATGGTAAAGCCCCAACCCCTGGGCATAGTGGGCCAGGCACATCGCCGGGGCGTCGCTCGCCAACGACCACGGCTGGCGAGCCAGGGCAAACTGGTTGGCCGCCGCGCGACAATCGTCCCAATACAGATAGATCAGCCCAATATGGAACTCAGCCAGCCCGACCTGTTGATAGTTTCCACGGGCGCGCACGATGCGTTGTGACTGCTCAATGGCGGCCATAGCCGGGGCGCCCAGCCCGGTGAGCGGGTAGCGATCGAGGATGTTCCCGACGGTAATGATGTCAAGCGACGGCGGTTCATTATACAGCAGCTTCAGCAGGCGCTGGAGCACGGCCACCGCTTCGCGCACGGGGCGCAGTTGCTCCGCGTTGGACGGCAGTCGGGAAGGATCGCCGGAATGGAATGATCGGGAAACCATCGTTGAAAATGCTCGGTTCGCGATTGGTCTAGTCCGGCGACGACGGTCGGAATTTCTGCTGCGCAGGTAGCTTCATCTGATCCTGCACTTTGCTCAACCGCTCGTCTACCGCCTCGATTTCATTCAATAGCTTATCGGTGTCGCCGCCGAGGTCTTCCAGGCTGTCAGCCGAATAGTGAAACATCTGGCGCAACGCCTCCATCAGGCGCAAGACCAACAAGTAGCCGGACAGGGTGGAGCCGGAATCCTGTTGCGCGCTGCGGATGCCCTCGCTGACCGCCTGGACCATAGACAACTCGGCTGCGGCACGCGCCGTCTCGGCTTCGCGCACTAACTGGGCCGTGCCGTTGGCGCGCGCCACCATATCCTCCTTGCGCTGGCGGGCCAGCCAATATTCCGTGTATTGCCGGCTGACTTCCAGAGGCGGCGTGAGCCGGCTGATGGTCATTCGCAAGGGTTTGATGTAATCATCCGGCTTGCCGGCCCATACCTGACGCATGACTGCCTGGGTAATCAGATGATGCGCGTCGCGGGGGCTTTCGGCGGCCAGCAGATCGTCGAGCGAATCATTACTGACCATGTTGCTCAGCGCGCCGGCCACCTTGCCCAGCGGCGCGTCGGACCAGGTGGAGGCTTTGCCGCCCGGCCCCACTGTGCCCGCATAAGCGGCCCGCTGAACCGCCTCCACACTAAAAGGAAAGGGCTGTTCATGGGTAACCGGGCTGCCCCCGGGGTCTATCCGGAAGGTGAGGCTGATGTCGGCGCGGAGTGGAATGCCCTCCTTCGTCAACATCATGATGTCTGTGGCGGTTTTTTCCTGGGGTTGCAAGTCAACAATACTGTGGACGTATTCGAAACGCCCCAGGTTATGGATACCCGGCGGCAGCACCCGCTGCTTGCGGCCGTTGCGCTCGGTCACGGCGGCGTGGCGCGGAGGGATCTGCACCGTCACCGGACCGCCTACACCCAGCAGAATGGAAGAGGCACGTTCCTCGTCAAAATTTTTGGCCGAGATGACGTAGAGATCGCTGCCTGGTCTGTCGCGGCGTTGGCGGCGCAGGAACTCGGCCGCCGTGCGCCGGTCGGGGCAGTTATAGAGGACCTGCATGAGGCTGATCGCCGCCTGAACAGCCAGCCACCAGCCGGCAAAGACGGGGATAAAATGGCGCAGAACGCGCGGGTGGAACAGTTCCACCAGCCACGTAGCCAGCGGCGAGAAGGGGATGGTAGCGGCCTGGCTGGACGGCAGGTTGGGCACGAAGATGCGGGCCAGCACCTGATTGGCGTCGATGCGCTCCAGATTGCTGGCGAAAAACCAGTAACCGATGAAGAGGGCCAGGAGAGCAACCCACGGCCAGTTAATGGCCGGCCAGGGGGCCTTCAGGCGCACGGGGAGGCGTCGCGAGGGTCGGCGAGGTTGGGTCTGGGAGGCCAAATCGCTATTCCTCGTCTTGCTCCAGCATCCGGCGCAGCTCGCTCGTGGCGCCGGCTGCCAGCGAGGCCGTCGCCGCGCGAGACGAAAGCGGCGTCAGCGTGCGCGCCGCGGCGATCCCTTCAAGAATTTCCATGATTCGCCTCATGACGACCTCGTGTAATTCGATGCCCTGGCTGCGCATGGCCTCGACGCTGGTAAGCAATTTCTCGATGTTCTCGACCTGGGCCTCGGCCAGTGCTTGTTGATAGACACGTTTGGCCTCGATATCGCCACTGACAGCCTCTTGGGCGGCGCGATTGCGCCATTCCACCTGCCACGTCGCCACGCGCTTGGCAATCACATCCGCCGGTAGTTCCAGAGCGCCAACACCGATGCCAAGAATGTCGATCCCTTTGGAAATGGTCTGGAATTCACTGTTGGTCTGCTGCTCCTTCAGCCCGACTTTGATGTTGTTCTTGATCTCGGCCAGCGGCTCGGCTCCGGCGCTCACGAGCAGATCGGCCAACGGGTATTTGCCGATCTCGGTGACGAGCAGCGTGGCGGCCTGGGGACAGACCTGCTCTGTCCAGTCTCGTTGTGCATCGTCGACGACGCTGGCAGTGTAGTTCAGGTCGAACAGGGCGTCCTTGTCATAGGGGTAGGGGATGGGGTCGGTCTCCACGGAGCGCGGACGTCGCCGGTCGGGCGCGGGGCGGCGCACCTGGAACGTAACAGATACGCTGGTTTCGACGGGGATACCGTCGCGCGTCAGCGCACTGACCTTCATTTTGCGTGATTGGGGGCGCAGATCAAATATCTGAGCAATTGTCTCGCCGTCGCGCAAAATGACCAGGCCGGGGCCGTCGGCCCGCGAATAGCCATTGCCACGCGTGATGGCCGCGGCCTGATGACTATAGAGGAAGCCGGCCCCCAGCCACTCGAAGCTGGGCGAAAGCTCGTTCGTCTTGGCTTTGCTCTTTTTGCTCCCCCGCAGGACGGGTTCTGCTCGCCGTCCATAGAGAGCGTTGGCCGCGCCCTTCCAGTAGTTCCGCCGCAACAGGCGAAATCCTTCGGCCCAACCGGGGTTATACGGCAGCGGCAAGAGGCGGCGCGAGATGTAGGCTGTGCCCAGAATAAAGCTGATAAATACGCCGCCCCCCCATACCAGCGCCCCCCACAGCCCATGCTGGAGGCCCTTGAAATCGTGTAAAAGCGCGCCGATTCCGCCCAGGATTAAAATCGCGAGCACAAGAATACCCAGGCCGGGGATGAACTGTCTCTCTCGTTCTTCCATCTGGTTAGCGCCGATCCGCGTGGCAACTATATCATACCGCTCCGGCCCGGTAAAGTTATGACCTGCCCGGCATAACGATCCGCAGATTACGGAGATCTCCTTCTTCTATCTGCAGAATCTGCGTAATCTGCGGCTAAACGTTTCTTTCTCGCGCCCGTGTCTTATAATTACGGTCTTGATGCACGTCGCCCTGAATGCCTATTTCTGGAACAAGCCCCACACCGGCAGCGGCCAGTATGCGCGCCAACTCGTCTATCATCTCAACCGGCTCGTGTCCGACCTGGCCCTGACGCTGGTCGTCCCGCTGGCCCCCGGCGAGGAAGAGCCGGCGGGCGTGCCGCCGGGCATCGGCGTTGAGCGCGTCACCGTGCGCCCCGGCCACATGGGCAAGGTGCTGTTCGAGCAGCGCGGCTTCCCCGCCGCCTGCCGTCGCGTCGGAGCAACGCTAGCCCACGTGCCCTATTGGGGGCCACCGCTGCGCTCGCCCGTGCCTCTGGTCGTCACCATCCACGATCTGACGACGTTGCTCGTGCCGGAGTACAATCGCGGCGGGCGCGCGCGGCTCTACAACGCCCTGGTCAGCGCTGCCGCGCGCGGGGCCGACCACGTGTTGACCGACTCCTTCTCCAGCAAGCTCGACATCATCGACCACCTGGGCATCCCGGAGCAAGATGTCACTGCCATCTATCTGGGCGTCGGCCCGCAGTACACGCCCAGCCCGGCCGGGGGCGACAACAGCCTGGTCGATATGGCCGTGGTCAAGAAGTATGACCTGCCGGAGTTCTACGTGCTCTATCTGGGCGGCTACGAGGTTCACAAAAACATTCTCAACCTGCTCCAGGCCTATACCTACGTGGTCAAGGCGTTGGGCGACGAGTATCCGCTGGTGCTGGCCGGAAAAAAACCCGATACGTCCTCGCCCACCTTTCCCGACTATGACGGCATGATCGCGCGGGCCGGCCTGTCGAAGTACGTGCGCTGGATTGGTTACGTGGACGAAGAAGACAAGCCGCTCCTCTATCGGCGGGCCGAGGTGTTCGCCTTCCCCAGCCGGCGCGAGGGCTTCGGGCTGCCGCCGCTGGAGGCGATGGCCTGCGGCACGCCGGTCGTGGCCGCGGACAGCGGCTCACTGCCGGAGATCATCGGCCCGGCGGGTTTCGCTGTCGATCCCGACGACGTGCGCGGCATGGCCGGGGCGATCATCGCCGTCATCATGCAGGAGCAACTGGCGGCCGACCTCCGCCGCCAAGGCCCCCAACAGGCAGCCAAATTCACCTGGGAGCAAACGGCAGTGGAGACGCTGAAGGTGTATGATAAGATTATGCGACGAAGTATAAATTAGGAACTACCCATTTAGGAGCGCCCAGCGGCCGGGCGGCTGCTCGCCGGCTACTGCTTATCGAGAACTCACCCATGACTAACCCTTTCAATAATATCTACGCGGGCAAGACCGTGCTCATTACTGGACACAGCGGCTTCAAAGGCTCCTGGCTCACGACCTGGCTGCTCGAATTGGGCGCCAACGTCGTGGGCTACAGCCTGCCCGATCCGCCGACGCAGCCGAGCAACTTCACCGTCTCGGGCCTGGCCGAGCACGTCACTGATGTGCGCGGCGACATCCGCGATTACGACCGCGTCTACGAGACTGTGGTCACCTACCGGCCGGAGATCATCTTCCACCTGGCAGCTCAGCCCATCGTTCTGCGCTCGGTGGAGCAGCCCAAGCTGACCATCGACACCAACGCCGGCGGCACGGTCAACGTGCTGGAGTCGATTCGCCAAAGCGCCGGCCACGGCGACAGCGTGCGCGCTCTGGTCAGCATCACCACCGATAAGGTCTACGAAAATCAAGAGTGGCTATGGGGCTACCGCGAGACTGATCAACTCGGCGGCCATGACCCTTATAGCGCGGGCAAGGCTATGGCCGAGCTGGCGATTGCCGCCTATCGCAGCACCTACTTCCCGCCGGAACGGTATGGCGAGGGTCATCACGTAGCCATCGCCTCGACACGGGCGGGCAATGTCATTGGCGGCGGTGATTTTGCCGACTACCGGCTTGTGCCCGACTGCATGAAGGCGCTCATGGACGGCCGTCCCATCGGCGTGCGCAACCCTCTCAGCGTGCGGCCGTGGCAGCACGTGCTGGAGCCTCTCAGCGGCTACCTGTGGCTGGGGGTGCAACTTCTGGAACGTGGCCCCGATTTCGGCGAGGCGTGGAACTTCGGCCCGCTGGAGCAAAAGGGCGTTCCGGCACAGGCGCTGGCCGAAAAGCTTGTAGACCTGTGGGGCAGCGGCTCGTGGGCCCACACCCGACCGGGCTATGCCGAGGTCGAGACGGGGCTACTGCGCCTCAGTTGGGACAAGGCCGCCCACCGCCTGAACTGGCGGCCGGTCTACTCGTGGGCCGACGCGCTGGGCGAGATCACCGACTGGTTCAAATCTTTCGAGGGTGGGGCCGACATGCACCAGGTAACGCGCGACCATATCCAGCAATATACTGCCCGCGCCCGCGCGCTGAACCTGGACTGGGCCACGGGCTGAGCCGCTCTGCCCGCCAAGATCATGACCTCCGCGCGTATTCCCGGCCGTTGGGTAGTCGTCGTCAGCCTGCTGGCACTGGCGACCATCCTCTATTTGCGCCTGATTCCGTTCAGCTTCGTTTGGCCCGGCCACGTTCCCTTTGACCGCATCACCTGGCAGCCGCTTAATCTGCGCGATGCGCCGCTCAACGTACTGCTGTTCGTCCCTTTCGGCTTCGGTATATCCGGGGTACTCGCGCGACGCGGCCGGCGTTCCGGGATAGGGTCGCGCGCCTTGCTGGGTGGGCTGGCTCTTTCGGTCATGTTGGAAACGACGCAAATGTTCATCCCGGAGCGCGTTCCCTCGCTGGCCGATGTCATGGCCAACGGCATTGGCGCGCTGCTGGGTTATGGTTTCTATCGGGCCTGGGAGATGGGCTTCGGCCGCGCCCTCGACCGCTATGCGACACGACGCAATTTGCTCCTGGGCCTGGCGGTCTATGCGCTGGGCGCGGGGCTGCTGACCGCCTATCTCTATCGGAGCGTCCATCTGAGCAACTGGGACGCTTCGTTCCCGCTCGTCGTGGGCAACGAGGCCGTCGGCAAGCGGCAGTGGAGCGGCCGGGTGGAGCGCTTGGAACTGGCGGTGGGACGGCTTGACAACCCGCAATACGTCGCCCGCTACGACTTCATGGGCGAAGGGCCTTTTGCGGATGCCGGCGGCGGCCCGACTCCATCGCTGGACTGGCGCGACGGGCCGGCTACGCCGCAGACAGGGGCCGGGGTGCAGGTCGGGCCGGGCGAGTGGCTGGCGACAGACGTGCCGTTTAGCGATTTCATCACGGCCGCGCGTGGCTTCAACAGCTTTACGATCCGCGCGACTGTGGCCTCGGACGACCCGCAGCAGCGCGGCCCGGCGCGCATCGTTTCCGTCTCGGCCGACGCTGAACGGCGCAACGTCACCATTGGCCAGGAAAAGGATGCGCTCATCATCCGGCTGCGGACGCCGACCGGCGGCGAAAACGGTCAAAAGCCGGAGATACTGTTGCCGGGTGTGTTCGGGGACGGACGGCCGCGCCAACTTGTTATCACCTATGACGCGCCCATGCTACAGGTGAGCGTCGATGACGACGAATACACCCTGTCGCTGGCACCGGGAGCGGCGTTCTTCCCCGGCTTCCAGACGGCGAATCGCTGGCCGGTGACGCTGGGCGACAACCCGCGCCGCTACGATTGGGCCTACTGGGCTATTGTTATCGGGTTGGGGGTGTTGCTCTTCGGCGGATTGGCGGCGGCGAAAAGGCTTACCGGGGCAAATCAAGCGTAGCCGCAGCGGCGCGATCCAGCAGCCACGTCACCCGGCCCGCGGCGGGCCGGATACGTTGGGCTGGAAGTCGCAATGAATCGTCCGTGCGCAGCGTGTTGTAGACGGCTTCGGCCTTGCCGCTTCCCGACGCCAGAAAGACGACGTGATGGGCATCATTGAGGGCAAGCGGCGTCAGCGTCACCCGCCCGGCCGGTCGACCCTGATAATCAGCCTTCACCGCCGCCACCGGCCCGCCGGCGGCCGGCGAGCCGGGAAACAGCGACGCCGTGTGGCCGTCCTCGCCCAATCCCAGCAGCACCAGATCGAATCGGGGCCAGGGATGCGGCGCGCCGGGATCATGGGCCGCCGCCCAGGCGCGCAATCGCTCGTCATAGTCGGCCGTTGCTTCTTCGGCCGGCAGTTCGCCCCTCATGCGGTGGACGTGGTCGGGCGGGATCGACAAGGGGGCCAGCAGTGCCCCGGCCGCGGCGGCATAGTTACTGCCGGGGTCGTCCGGCGGCACCAGCCGCTCATCGCCCCAGAAGAAATGGACGTGCGCCCACGGGAGGGCCTGGGCCAACGGCGGCGCGGCCAGCGCCCGGTAGAGGCCCATTGGCGTGCCGCCCCCGGCCAACACGAAACTCGCCACCCCTTTTTGGGCCACGGCGGTGCTCAGCACCCGCGTCGTCAGCTCGGCCGCCGCGCCGGCAAGATCGTCGGCCACGAGGATGCGCGGTTTAGCCATGAGTCAGGGCCAGCGCGTCATAGGCCGTCCCATAGAGTGCAGTTTTGGGATTATAGATGACGTGGACGGGGATACGGCTCATCATCTCGCTGAAACGCCCCTTGTCCTGGAAAAACCCCATGAACGGGCCTTTTTGTAATTGGGGCAAGATGCGCACCGGGATGCCGCCGCCAAGGTAGATGCCGCCGGTAGCCAGCACGGTTAGCGCCAGATTGCCGGCCTGATCACCCAGAATCTCCATGAACAACTCCAGCGTGGCGGCGCAAATCTCGGCCTCTCCGGTCACGGCGGCGCGGGCAATGATCGGGGTGAGGTCAACAGCATCGGCCAACTGTTCGCGGAGCCAGTCTGGTTCGGGGTAACGGCCTGTCTCGCGCAGGAAAGTGTAGATGTTGGGGATGCCGATGCCGGAGCAAACGCGCTCGTAGCTGACGTGGCCCATGCGCGGCAGCCAGTAATTGAGCATTTCCAGTTGCAAAGGCGTGGTCGGGCCGAAAGCACAATGCCCCCCCTCCGACGGGTAAGAATCGTACCGCTCTTGCCCCCGATTCCACACCAGGAACCCCTCGCCCAGGCCCGTACCCGGCGCGATGACGCCGATGGCCCCGCGCGCGACGGGTTGGCCTTCGTTGAGGGTGATCAGATCGGTGGCTTCCAGATGGGGCACGGCCGTCGCCAGGGCCTCCAGATCGTTGAGCAGATGAACGTCGAAGCCGAAGCGTTCGCCCATCTCACCGGCCTTAATCACCCACGGCAGGTTGGTGACCTGGGCGCGGTCACCGACCACCGGCCCGGCCACGCCGAAGCTGCCGGCAGTGATGGCGTAATCGCCGTCCCGCAGGAATTCTTCAACGATTATTTCCAGAGATTGATATTGCTGGCTGGGAAACGTGCGCTCGATGACGGGGTGGCGCGTAATAAGCGACGCGCCTGCCTCCACCTCAAAGAGCGCCAATACTGTTTTGGTGCCGCCGATGTCGCCCGCGAGTAACATACCTTACCTCTCGATTTTGACCATGCCATAGAAGGCGACGTGATCGCGAATTTCGGCCGCGGCCGGCTTCGGTTCGGGATAGTACCAGGCCGCATTGCGCACCACTTCGCCGTCGACCATGACGTCGTAATAGCTGGCGAGGCCTTTCCAGGGGCAGGTGGTGTGCCGGTCGCTGTCGCGGAAATACTCGCGGCGAATGCTGTCGGGCGGGAAATAATAATTGCCTTCGACTACTTTCGTGTCGCCGCTATCGGCCAGGACGACGCCATTCCAAATTGCTTTCATGTGCAGGGGTTCTCCTGTGTGGGTGGGGGCAGAAAATGGTGGACAGTAATCAGTTGTCCGTATCAGTCGCGGTCGCGTTTTCCAAGGCATGGATCAGCGCATCCAGCTGATCGCGGCAATCGGGGCACATGCTCAGATGATGCTCGACAAGCGGCTTTTTGCCGCCCACGTCCTGGTACGCTTCCAGGCAGTCGACGTATTCGTCCAGGCAATTAAAGACTTCTTCGCAGGTCAACTCGTCGCTGCGCGTTTCGTTGAGCATGTGCATCAGCCGCTCCAAGGATGCATCATTCAGCGGCACGTTGACGCACGCCGGAGCCGGATGGCGAGTCAGCCCTAACTTCTGGCGAAATCTGTCGATCAGGTTACTCATTCTCTTTCTCTGACGAAGCCAGGTCTCGTTTTCTTACAATGCCGGGCCGGATTAGGCGTCGGCGAAAGAAGCCAGCACGTCTTCCGGCGACAGGTTGTCGACAGCCAGACGCCGCCGCAAGCGCTGGCGAGCATCGAAAACCAGCTTGTAAACAGCATTCTGATTGGAACCCATCATGTAGGCCACCTCGCTGAGCGGGCGGCCCTGGATCACGGCCGCCGTCAGCGCCGTGCGTTGTTTGTCGGTCAGCTCCTCGTTGATAAGGCGGCTGACGTAGGCCATCAACTCGCGCCGTTCGGTCTGGTCTTCCGGGCGCGGGGCCGGATCGGCCACAAAGGAAGGTGTGTATTCGCCGTCTTCGGTCTGGGTCAACTGGTCGAGCGACATGTCGCGCCAGCGCTTGCGTCGCAATTCGGTCAGGCCGACATTCAGCGCTATCTTGTTGGCCCAGGTGGTGAACAGGCTACGCCCGGCAAAGGATGGCAGGTTTTCGAGAATTTTGAGCAACGCTTCTTGTGCGAAATCGTCGATGAGCGCGTCGAACTCCGGCGCGTTGGTGTCGATCTGGCCGAGCAGACCGCGGCGCAGGCCGTTGGTCAGCACCACACGCAGATCGGCCAACGCCGCATCGCGCAGCGGCCCTTCGGCCGACAGCTCCGCCAACCATTCCTCGTTCGTGCGTGTGGGTATCGCACTCATCAAGATTTACTGCTCATCGAGGCCATCGTCCGGCTTATTGTAGCTTCTATTCCCCACCCCGTCGCCCTTGATCGCGCCGGTTCGGCGTTCTTCACCTGAATTCGTCATTCATCACCCCTGAACCCGTCACTTCGTTTAGGCGTCGGCCGCGCGGACGACAACCATCTGGTAATAGTCACACCAATCTTGCAACGGGCAAATGTGACACTGCGGGCGACGGGCGCGGCATATCTCACGACCGTGGCGGATCAGGTTGATGTGAATCGGATAATAGGTTTCCGGAGCGCCCAACGCGGCCAGAAACTCGTGGGCCTGATTGGCGTTCATGTGCTCCGGGATCAGACCCAGGCGTCCGGTGACACGATGGACGTGGGTATCGACTGGAAAGGCGGGGCGGCCGAGCGAGAACAACAGCACAATCGAGGCCGTCTTCGGCCCCACTCCGTCGATGATGGTCAGCCAAGCCATCGCCTCGGCCATGGGCAGGTCGGCCAGAAAGTCGAGCGACAACTCGCCCCGTTCGCGTTGAATATGCCGCAGCGCGGCCTGAATGCGCGGCCCTTTTATGTTTGACAACCCCGCCGGGCGAATGGCGTCGATGACTTCCTCCGGCGGTGCGTCCATGACACTCTCCCAATCGGCAAAGCGAGTGATCAGGGCGTCGTAGGCGCGCTCAGTATTGATGTCGGCCGTGGCTTGCGAGAGGATCGTGCCGACCAACTGGTTCAGCGGCGGCCCGTGGGAATGCCACACCGGGCGACCATAAGCCTCGTTTAGAATTGCGAAGACGGCGGCATATTTCGCGCGCAAAGTCTCCAGTTCCATCCGGTTATTCCTCCCCCGCGCCCACACGCTGCGACCGAAGGCGGCGCCCGGCCAGGCATTCCGCCAGCGCCGCGCGCAACGCCGCGCGCTCGCCCGGCGAAAAGCCCATCAATTCAAAGACCAGTTCATCCAAGGCCTGTTGTTCCGGACGCTCCAGGGCCTCCAGTGTATCAACGATGGGCACAACCGCCAGCCGATCAAAACAAGATTCCAGATCACGGCGCGCGCCCTCATCCAGAGCACGGGGGTCGGGCAAGAGGACGGACGACAATTCATACGTCGCCAGCCACAACACGCCTTCGCCCAAATTTACGCGGCCGCCCAGTTCGCAGGCCAGCGCAAACCAGGCGCTGTTGAGCAGCGCCGCCGCCACGGCAGTCGGCACCCCGGCCGGCGACACACGATAAATCTGCTGGTCAACGGCCGGCTCTCCGGCGACGACAGCGAAGTGTCTCTGCCAGATACCCTTCGCCAACAACAGCCCGGCAGCCGGTTGCCGCGGCAGCGCGTACCAGGGCCGGCGCCCGGCGCACGTGGCGCGGGCGGCCAGGCCGGTCGCTTCGCCCCAGGCCAGATACGCGACCACGCCCGTGCCCGCGAGCTGGGCATCGCATGGGATGAGCAATACCTCGTGGCGAGCGTCAGCCGGGGTCAGGTGCAATCCGCCCACGCCGCGCAAGGATTTGAGCAGCGGCCGGCGGAATTCCGGTTCGATTCCCCACTGCTCGACGCGCCGACGATCCGGGTAGAAGAAGGAATTGGCTCCCGTCGTATAGCCTCGGTGCACGATGGCCCAGTCGCCCAGCGGGGCAACCGGCCGCGTGGCGGGGCGCAGATAGACCTCTGGTGCGCGCAGGAAGGTGCTCCAGCGCGCGGCGGCTGAAAAGTGTCCCTGAACGCGCACCCGCACCGTGGCCCCGGCAGTCACGCGGTCGACGGCGGGCATCAGTCGGGTGATGAGTTGCTCCACGGCGGCCACGCGGCGGCTGTCGGTTTCGTGGCCCAGCAGATCGCGCAAGGGGCGGCGCAGGCGGACGAAGCGCACGCGATTGGCGGCGCGATCTTCGGCGTCGGTGGCGCGTTCCAGGATGACGACGCAGGTGTTGATGCTGGCCGCAGCGAACCAGCGCTCGACGGCCGATTCGACCACAGCCACGATACGAAAGTGATCGAGCAGAAACTGCTTCAAAGCGTCGCCATAGGCCACGTCGAGCCAGCCGTTGGGCACTACAAATCCCAATCGCCCCCCCTCGCGCAGAAAGTGCAGGCTGTGGATGAAGAAATATGCATATAGCCCGGCCCGGCCGGGGAGGGCCAACGCCATGTCTCGCGGCAACAGGCCCAGGGGCGAAGCGTTCGCCTGATCGGCGGGTTCAGTGGGAAAAAGGGCGAGCTGGCCCGCGTTCGGGTCGAGCCGGTCGATCCACTCCGCGCGGGTGTAGGGGGGATTGCCCACCACGGCATCGAACGACGGGTGGGCACGCGGGTCGAGCGTCAGGAAATTGGCCTGTTCGACTGTGACTCCCGGAATGGCCGCCGCCGCGGATGCCGCGGCCGGATCGAGTTCAATGCCGTGCAGGGTTCCGGCGACATCCGTCGAGCCTGAGGCCAGCCACGAGCGCCAGCGGACGGCCCGCCGCAACAACGCTCCATCGCCACAACTGGGATCGAGCAGGCGTTCATTCGGCCGGCGCAAGCAAAAGCCCAGCAGCAGGTCGGCCACGTCGATGGGTGTGGCGAATTGTCCCCAGGTGCGCTGTTTGCTGGTCATAAGTCTCCCGATGGGTGAAAAAGCGATGGGTAAAGCCGTCGGTCGTGATTATACTATAAGCGCTATGAGCGCGTTATCACAGAAGGAATTTATCAAGACCCTGCCGGACACGCTGCGGCCGCTGCTGCCGCCGGTCTTGCAGGATTTCCAGGCCCGGCAGCCGTGGGGTCTGTTGCAGCTTCACTATGGTGAGCCGTCGCTCCACTACGAAGTCGGCTACGTGGGCCAGCGCCCCGGCCGTCTCATCACCGGCTGGGAACTGGGATTCCATTGCGAAGCGCGCGACTACCGGCTGAATCGGCTGCTACTCGACGGCTTCCGCCGCTCCCTGTTCGAGATCAAGGCCACGCTGGGCGAGAGCATCGAGGCGGAGATGTGGGATCGCGGCTGGACGAAGATCTACGAGGTCTACCCCGGCGAGCCGCTGACCGAAGGATATCGCGCGGCCGTCGCCGGGCGGCTGGCGCAGATCATCACCTGCATCCACCCGGTGTTTGTCGATCTGCGGCGGGCGGCGATGGAGATTTATCGGTGATAACCACGATATTGACGCAAAGACGCAAGGTTCAAAAGAAAACCTTGCGTCTTTGCGTTGGCGGGTTTGTTCTGCTGGTTAGTTCTGGCTGATGACCAACGGCAGCAACAGATATTGAGTCTTTGAGCCGACAAAGGTTGCCGTTACCTTCTTCGGGCCGCTAAGCAGCAGCGATACCGCCGCCTGCGTGCCGGTTGCGTCGCCACTCCAGCCGTCGAATGTCGCGTTGAAGCCGGGAACAGCCGTCAGGGTAACCGTCTGGCCGCAAGCCAGTTGGCTGAGCGGCGGATTGGTGGAAACCGAGCCTGTGCCGACGACGGTGATGTCGAGCAGAGGCCGGTCGGCCGGCAGCGACCCCTGAGCGGTGTTGTAGAAGTAATCGACGACGGCCGTGTGCGCCGGGGCGGGGTTGCCCTTCGACGCCACGTTGCCGGCGAAGACGCCCGCCTTTTTGACGTTCAACACGTAATTATTGAACGTGCCGGCTTCCGTCCAGTCAGTGCCGTTCGTGCTGTAGGCCACGAACCAGCGGACGCCGACTCGCGAGACGCGCAAGTAGGATGCGCCGGGGGGATTGATGTCGAGGGAAATGCGTTTGCGGGCAGCGCCATCGGCGAATGTGGCTGCATAGATCTTAAGCCCCTCGTTGTACTCGAAGTCAAATCGGGCAAAGTTCTGCGCATCCTGCTCCACGATGATGCCCTGCATCTGCGCGGTTTGGGTGACCGCGGAATCGAACTTCACGACGTACTCGAAATCGACGTTGTCGGCGGCTTGCATCACGCGCGGGGCATTATTGCCGTCGCTCCATACGTTGTGGGTGGGGCCCTCCGGCACGGTGATAAGCAGGTGAGTGCCGTTGACTTTGAACGTACCATCGCCCAAGGGATTATTAGGCTGGCCCCACTTCGCGTCCAGGGCGCACGTGTCGAACTGATCTGTATAGGGGCCGGCGGGGACGATGAAGGTGGCGACGATGTTCTTGTCGCTGAGCATCGTCACGTTGACCGGGTTGCTGTTGCTGGTCAGGTCGCCCGTCCAGCCGGCAAAAATCGAGCCGCCGGCCGGTTCGGCCGTCAGTTTGACGACCTCGCCATAGAGGTACTCCGTCTTCAGGGGGCTGACCTTGACTGTTCCCGAACCGTTGCCGGTGGTGCCTGTTGTCAGAGTGAAGGGGCCGGGAGCGGTAAAAGCAGCAGTGACGTTGGCCCCATCGTCGCCGATGATGACGGTCGTGGTGGAGTTGGTGCCGCTCGCGTCGCCGCTCCAGCCCACGAAGGACCATCCCGGATTGGGGAAGGCCGTCAACGTGACCATCGTGCCGGGCAGATAGAAGGCCTGATCGGGCTGCTTCGTGACGTTGCCCCCCTCCGGGGGTAACAGGGTGATATTGAGCGGGAAGCCATCATCGGCAAACGTGGCCGTGATGACGAAGTTGCGGTTAACGGTTACCTGAATCACCGGATTCGTGCCGGTCGCGTCGCCGCTCCAGGACACGAAGCGCTTTCCGGCGTCGGGCACGGCGGTCAACGTCACAACCGTGTCGAGCGGGTAGTTCGGGCCGGGCTTGTCGCGGGTCACGGTTCCCCCGCCGCCGGGCACGGTTACGTCGATGGTGTAGGTCTGCGCGGCGACGAAGTTGGCGACAAGAGTGGTGTCCTGACTGATCGTGAAGGATAGCGGGTTTACGGTCGAAGATATCGTACCCGTCCAATCAGAGAAAGCGAAGCCGGGATCAGCCATCGCCTCGACCATAATCGCCTCACCCGCTGCGTAGAAGTTCTTCTTGGGCGTCCAGTCCACGGTGCCGTTGCCCGCCGAGGTGGCGTTGAAGGTAAATTGCGGCTGGGCGAAATTGGCGACGATGGTAAGGTCTTCGTCGACGAGAACGTCCTGGCTGGGAGCGTTGCCGCCCAGGTCGCCGGTCCATTCGGTGAAGGTATACCCGTTGTTGGCCGTAGCCGAGACGGTAACGGTCGTGCCCGCCGGGTAAGAGCCGCCGGGCGGATTTAGCGTCACGCTGCCGCCTTCGGGCGGGTTAGCGGAAGTGGTCACGGTGAACGACGGGACGGCAAAAAGGGCCGTGATGTTCATATTTTTGGTCACGGTGATCGTCAACGGGTTGGCGTTGCCGCTCTCGTCGCCGCTCCAGCCGGAGAAGGTATAGCCGGGGTTGGGCAGGGGCGTCACGATAACTTGCGTGCCCGCCGCGTAGGTGCCGCCGGGCGGGTTCAACGTCACGCTGCCGCCTTCGGGTGGGCTGGCCGAGGTCGTGACGGTGTAGTTCGTCTGTGACTGCTTGAATATCGCCGTGATGGCGTGCTCGCCGGTGATGGTAAACTGCACCGGGTTCTGCGTGCCCAGCGACGACCCCGCGCGCGCCTCGGCGCTGCCCACGTTGACGTTCAGGTCGCGGTAGGCGTTGTAGAGAACCGGCTTGGCATCGTCGGGGGCCACCTCATCCGTCAGGCCAAAGGTCAACCGGCGCGGCGCGCTGTTGTTGGGCATCAGCAAACTACTGCCACTGCGGCCGAAGCCCAGGACGGTCATCTGATTCGAAGCGCCGGGGAAGTAAGTATCGTTAGCCGTATCGTCCTTGTGATTCACAAAATAAATGGCCCGGCCGGCAGCGCCGACGGCGGGATCGACGACGTAGGCCCATTCTTCATTGGGCAGATCGCCGTTGCGGGTCTGGCCGCCGGTCACCTGCGTGCCATCGCTGAAGACGATGTAATCGGTGGCCGTATTCAGTTGTCCGCCCGGCGTGCCCTCATAGAGGAACCAGAAAGGATAGCTCAGCGCCCCGGAGATGCGAGCCTTGACCATCGTAAAGGTCGTATAGTTCGGGTAAATCTCGAACGTACCTTCCCAGCGTTGCGTATCACCCGGCAGTTTCTTGCCCAGGAAGTGCAAGGTCACCTTGATAGGCCCCTGGCTCAGGACGGTGGGCGTCATTTTGCCCTTGCCGGGATGGAATATGGCTTCGTTAGAGCCGCCCGCCGCGTTGGGAATGCCGCGATCGGACCCACTGGAACCGGCAGAACTGTTCCAGCTAACCCAGTCGTTGCCGTTCAGGTCGTTATAGCTGGACACGCCGCCGCTGCTCTTGTGGATATACAGATTGCCGGTGGCCGTCTGGAGCTTGTAGGCCGCCACGCTTTCATCCGACACCTCCGAGAGGACGACCTGCGGCGTCACGTTAGGCGCGGCGAAGCCCTTGCCGGTCACGTCGAAGTAGATGTGATAGGTGCGGGTCGCGCCGGCGCCGGTGTTGCCCACCATGATGACCACGACCTTACCCGCGGCTTTGGTGGCGGCGTTGTAATCCGTAGCCTTGTCAAACTGGAAGGGAACGTCGGCATCGATCACGTTGTCGTCGCCGTCCACTTCTACTACGCGAATCGAGTTGGGATCGAGCGTGCCGGACGTGCCCAGCGACGTCCAGAGCTGGGTAAAGTTGACGTCAAACTCGGCCGGCTTGTTCTTGCGCGCGTAGCCGGCGGCAGCGGCCGTCACCTCGACGCGATAGTCCCAGCCGGCGTCCCACCACTTGGCATCAGCAGACGACACCCAGTGGTCAAATACGTAGCCAGGGTTGGCGGTGGCCGTCAGTGTTACGGTCTGATTTTGGCTGTAGGGCGGCCCCGGGTTGGCGGTGGCCGTGCCACTGCCGGGCGGGCTGACGTTGAGGGTCAGGCTAAACGCATTGGCTTCGGCCGCCAGCGGATGCACGGCCGACAACATAGCCGTTAGCAAGGCCAATACACAGAGGATGAGAATGGATCGCAATTTCAGATTCCCGTTCACGTATTTGAACTCCTTGCGTCGGTTTGGCGGCCATGTGCCACGCTGGACGCCAGGCAGCACACGGCCGCCGTTCATTTTTTGATTTTGTTTATCGCCGAAGCTTGCTCCTGACTCCGGGCCATATTGAGGACGGCATATTCAGGCCATCGTAACGTATACATCATAGGCGGGCTTTCTTACGAGGTTTCTTAACACCTTTTCACCCGGGCAATGACCTGTAAAAAGTTCGCTTGTCCGGGTCAAACGACCCAAAGGGATTCGGTACTATAGACCTATAGACGGAGATGAATTCTTTAATAGAATTGGAGTGTTCATATTTCATTGGGGACGTCCATTTTCTGCACGGGCCACTCCGACACATCATCGCTCTCCGGGGCCTCCAATATTTGATTCCTTTGCGCATCTGAGAAGGAAGGGCGCATACCACAACCGAATAGTCACGAATTCACAGAGGAGGTGAATTTTGAAATCCACTCCCCTACGATGGTATGGCCTGTTAGGGCTGCTCGCCCTTTCCATTTCATTCGTTTGGCTTACTTATGGTTTGACTGTCAGCGGGGCCGGCGCACAGGCGGCCGGCAGCCCTCAAAACCAGCCGCTCGCCTGGCTGCATCTTTCCACGGCTGACGGCGACCTGCCGGTGCCGTCCACCAATTCGCAACAAGTGCTGACGCTTGTGGCCGACATCGATAACGACGGCACGAACGACTTTGTGATCGGTTCCCGGCGCGGCGCCGGCTCATCGCTCGTCTGGTATCGTCGCGACACGACCGGCTGGACCCATTACGTTATCGAGAACGAATCACTGCAATTGGAGGCCGGCGGGGCCTTTTTCGACATCGACGGCGACGGTGACCTGGACATTGTGGCCGGGTCGAATGCACAAACCAACAAGATATGGTGGTGGGAAAATCCCTACCCCGCTCTGTCTCCCACCGGTGAGTGGGAGCGCCGCTACATCAAGAACGGCGGCGCAAAGAAGCATCACGACATGATGTTCGGCAACTTCGACGATGATGCCGCCATCGAGTTCGTCTATTGGAACCAAAATGCCAAGCAACTGCTGATGGTTGATATTCCATCCGACCCGCTCACGAGTGAGGTGTGGCCGGATACGGCGATCATATTTGATGCGCCGGACAACAAGCGCGAGGGCCTAACCCAGGCCGACGTTGACGGCGACGGCAAGATCGACATCATCGGCGGCGGCTACTGGTTCAAACACACCGGCGGCGCAAACTTCACAGCCAATCTCATTGAGAGCAACTTGTTCATGCGTGTCGCTGCCGGCCAGCTCATCCTTGGCGGCCGGCCGGAGATCGTCCAGGTCCCCGGTGACGCCTCCGGGGTGGGGCGCTGGTTTGAATGGGACGGTGGAGGCTGGGTCAGCCACGATTTGCCGATTGGTCAGATCGAGGACGGGCATTCGCTGGACATCGCTGACGTGGACGGCGACGGCAACCTGGACATCTTCGTGGGCGAAATGCGTTATGCCGACAGCCGCAATCCCGATGCCCGCACGTTGCTGCTGCTGGGCGACGGGCAAGGCAACTTCGCGGTCGAGACGGTCGCCACCGGCATCGGCCACCATGAATCGCGTCTGGCCGACCTGGACGGCGACGGCGATATCGATATTCTGGGCAAGCCTTTCACCTGGGACACACCCCGCGTCGATGTCTGGCTCAACGGGGCCGAAGAACCGGCGTGCGAATCGCCTTTGAGCAACTGGGAGACTCACATCATCGATAGCGCGCGGCCGAACATCGCGGTGTTCGTCCGCGCGGCCGATTTGGACGGCGATGGCCTCCAGGACCTCATCTCCGGCGCATGGTGGTATCGCAATCCCGGCTCGCCCGGCGGCGCGTGGCAGCGCAACGTTATCGGCAACGGGCTGGACCAGGCCGCTCTGGCGGTTGATTTCGACGCCGACGGCGATATAGACATCCTGGGTACCACGTGGGACGGGGCCAACCCCAACCAGAAACACAAGGGCAATACCTTCGTCTGGGCGCGCAACGATGGGGGCGGGCAATTCACCATCCTCAATAACGTTGACGCCGGCACGGGCGACTTTTTGCAAGGGGCGGTCTACGGCACTTTTACTACGGGCAGTCCCCAGGTGATGCTGTCGTGGCACAATCTCGACAACCGGATCGAAGGGTTGACGGTTCCGGCCGATCCCAGCACCCAACAGTGGACACAACAGCCGGAGACGTCGGTGTCCCAGAGCGAAGACCTGAGTCGTGGCGACATCGACCGCGACGGCGACCAGGACCTGCTGCTCGGCACGATGTGGCTGGAAAACGACGGCGGCTGGATCGTGCATACGCTGTACGACACAGCCGGGAGACCCGACCGCAACCGCCTGGCCGATATCAATGACGACGGCCGTCTCGATGCCGTCGTCGGCTATGAAGCTATCAGTGTGCCGGGCAAGCTGGCCTGGTACGAGGCACCGGCCGACCCCAGGCAACCCTGGACCGAACACGTGATCGATACGATCATCGGACCGATGAGTCTGGACGTGGGGGACATGGACGGCGACGGCGACATCGACATCGTGGCCGGAGAGCACCACAAGAACCAGCCGTCGCAGGGGCGTATCTTCGCCTACGAGCAGACGGAGACGGGCTTTCAGCGCTACCAGATCGACGCAGGCGACGAGCATCACGACGGCGCGCAATTGGTCGACATCGACAATGACGGCGATCTGGATGTCATTTCCATCGGCTGGACGCATAACCGCGTGATGGTCTATGAACAGGTCGGCTGCCGGACTGATCCTCAGCCGACCCACACGGCAACCGCGACCGGCGAAAATACGGCCACGGCAACCGCGACAGACGAGATCACGCCAACGCCCACGGCAACGACCCAGGACACGCCCACGGCGACCCCGACCGGCGAAAACACGGCCACGGCAACCGCAACAGAGGAGGTCACTCCAACGCCCACGGCAACCACCCAAGACACCACAACTCCCAGCCCCACACCCACGGCAACAGCAACAGCGACGCCTCCACCGGGCGGGTCTTCACAATTCTACTACCTTAGCTCTTCCAGCGGGGGCAACGTCGGCGGGGTAGCCTTCGCGGATGAAGACATTGTGCGGTTCGATTCGGCAGCGGACGAGTGGACGCTCTACTTCGACGGATCGGACGTGGGTCTGGGTTCCAACGATGTGGACGGCTTCCACTTGCGAGATGACGGCACGATTTTGCTGAGCCTCGGCAAGCCGCAACAAGTAGCCGGGCTGGGCGCAGTTGATGATTCCGACGTGCTGTTGTTCACCCCGTCTTCGACCGGGACAAACACAGCGGGCCAGTTCAGCCTTCACTTCGACGGCTCCGACGTTGGGTTGACCAGCAACGGCGAAGACATCAACGCGCTGACGGAAACGGACGACGGCCGCCTGATCGTGGGCACCTTGGGCAAGGCGACTGTGCCGGGGCTAACCGCCGCCAAGTGGGACTTGCTCATCTTCGACCCCGACGCCAACGGCTATGGGGCCAACACTTCCGGCGAGTGGTCGCTCTTCGTGAAGGGATCGGCCATCGGTCTGAGCACGAAGACGGAGGCGCTCATGGGGGCGTCGTGGTTGTCGGGCAATCGCCTGTATCTTTCGACTAAGGGCGCGTTCAACCTGGGCGGAATTAGCGGCGGCGCGGCCGACGTGTTCGTGTGCGTCGTGACCGGTATGGGCGATACGACTGCCTGTTCCCCTGCCCCGACCGTCAGTTGGCGCGGCGGAAACCACGGCTTCGGCAATGAGATGATCGACGCGTTTATGGTGCGCGAAGGGTCTGGATCGGTCGCCGCACCGACAACGCCTTAACCGACTTTTGTCGTCGGCTCGTGCGCAGGCGCAATAAATGGCATAAGCGTGACGCATCGGCAGGGTGGCCGATGTGTCATCGGCAGGGTGGCCGATGTGTCACGCTTATTCGATGAAAAACGTTTCCCAGGGCGAAGCCTGAAATCGCTCTTTCAGCTCGGTGTAGTTGGCTATCTGTGACGAGAGCGAGCGGGTGGGGCGTTTCTCCGTGCCGGGATCGACGTCCTCATACGCAACTCCCAAAAACGACTGAATACGCCGCATCATGGCGGCATAATCGCGGGTTAAATCCTCGTAAACCACTTCGAGCAGCGCGTGGCCGGTGAACATCTCGTCATACTCGGCTTCGGCGGCTCGCGTGTGCTCGAAGAATTCGCGCGCCTCTTCCGCGTCGAGAGTGACCGCCGGGGCGACGCCGCTGTACTTGATGTATTCGCCGGTCAGTCCGGCTTGCTTGCGAGACAGGAAAGTCTTGAGCAGGTTGCGCCGCTTCAGCCGCAGCACCTTCAGCCCGGCATCGCCCACCAGGTAATCCCACACGGACTGGCCCCAAGCCGTGTCGCGCGGCGCATGGTGATAGAAAATCTTGAACCCCACTGCCTCGACCGCGGGCGGATATTTGCGAAACACCTTTGTTTCCAGGAACTCGACCGGATTCTGTCGAAACAAGGCCTCCCGGTTGCCGAATTCGTGATAGTGGCCGGGGTAACGGTCAATGCTCTTGACGATCTCGCCGTAGCCGATGATGCGGCTGTGATTGTTGAGCGAGCGCATCAACAGGGTCGAGCCGGTGCGCGGATTGCCCACGCAGATGAAGTGCGCGTAATCGGCCGACGTGGGCAACAAGCCGCTGTCCTGGGCGCGATGGCGCAATTCATGATAGGTGCGCGCCGTGGCACGGGTCACGCCACGGCGAAGAGAGGATTGAGCCATCGCCCTAACGCTCCTCCTTCAGGCCGGCGGCCGACCATTTGCGGCGAAAGGCGGCGCGCTCCTCGGCCGTGTAGAAGTGCTGCGCCACACGCGAGTTATACATACGGTCGATGTAGGCCTCGGATAGGGGCAGTTCCCGACGAAAGGCCTGATAAATCGCCGCATACTCCTTGTCCTCGGCCTTGTTGGTCTCCAGCAGGCGGAAATCATCCAGGCCCAGGAATTCGCGCATGGCCGCCGGGGCACACTGGTTCAGCTTCTCCAGCTTGATCACCAACAGGTCGGCGAACTCACTATGATAGATGGCATAGCCCCGTTGTGTATCGAACGGCTCGGCGAATACGTCGATGCCGTAGAGTGCGCGTACTTCCATGTCGAACCACATATCCGGCACGTGGTGGGGATAGGTGTCTACAAAGTAGCGTTCCACGGCCGCCAGGCACTCGGACGAAGGCGGATCGCATTGCGTTTTCAACTCGGCCGGCCACCAGCGATAATTGTGAAACAGGCCGGACACGTTGGTCGCCAGTGGGTCGCGCACCATGGTAATGACCTTGACTCGGCCGCCCTCATCTTGACGCCGCTTCAATTCCTTGTTGAGGCGGCGGGCGCGTGTAAAGCCGTTGCGCCCTTTGCGCGTCAGGTTAGCCCACTCCCCGGCCCGCTCCAGCGCCAATGCTTCGGCAAAGGCAACGCCTTCGTCGCTGAGAAAGTGCGGCTGGAACAGACTCATCGTCCGCTTGATGCCTTGTGCCTTCAGCGAGGCGGCCACCGTCGTTGAGCCGACTTTGCCCATCGTGTGGACGATGAGCAGTGTCTTGTTGCGGTCCATGCGTCGGGCGTCGCGTCGGGCGCGATAGCGTTCTTCGCTGATAACGGTGACAACGAGCCTTTTGCCGAAGGCGCGCAGTTTGCGGGCCTTCTTGCGACGGCCACGCTTCTTCTCGCCTGGGGCAACGGTCAAGGATGGGGGTGTTGTCATGGCAGGCTCCAGCTCAGACGATGCGCGGCTCGGGGATGGGGATGATGAAACGGCCACCCGCCTCGCGGTAGGCCGATTGCTGGCGCATAATCTCTTCGGCAAAGTTCCAGGCCAGCAACAGCACGTAATCCGGCTGGTCTTCTATGAGCTTCTCGACCGGGTAGATGGGCAGATGATTGCCGCCCATGTAGCGGCCGTGCTTGTATTTATTCAGATCGACGACGTAATCGACCAGTGAGGAATCGATCTCGCAGTAGGCCAGCATCGTCGTGGCCTTGGCCGCGGCCCCATAGGCGGCGATGCGGCAACCCTGGGCTTTCAGATCGCGCAGGATCGCCAGCAGGTTGTCCTTCACGCTCTGCACGCGGCCGGCAAAGTCGAGATAGTAGTCGATGCGGTCGACTTTGCGCTCTCGCTCCGTCGCCAGCAGCTCTTCCACAACCGGGCCGACGTTCTCGCGCGGCTCCACGAACAGGCGCAGCGATCCGCCGTGGATCTTCGTGCGCTTGACGTCATTGAGATACAGGCCATGCTGCCGGAACAGCTTGTCCAGCGCCGTAATTGAGAAATAGCACAGATGTTGGTGATAGATCGTGTCAAACTCAGCATGGTCGACCAGATCTACGACATAGGGGCACTCGATGACGGCCACGCCGGTCGGCTTGAGGATGGTCTTGATGCCGTCTACAAAGCCATTCAGGTCGGGCACGTGGGCCAGCACGTTGTTGGCCAGGAAGACGTCGGCTGCCTTGCCCTCCTCCACCAGTTGCTGGGCCAGATCGCGGGTGAAGAAGGTGATCATCGTCGGGATGCCTGCTTCCTGGGCGGCCGTGGCCGGGGCAACCGACGGGTCGATGCCCAGGACGGGGATCCCGCGCTGGGCGAAATTCTTCAGCATGTAGCCGTCGTTGCTGGCGGCTTCCATGACCAGGCTGTTGGGGCCCAGCGGCCGCGTCTCCATGAGGTATTCGGCGCTCTCGCGAAAGTGTTTCAGCAGTGATTGCGAGACGGACGAGAAGTAAGGATACTCGGCATAGAAGAGGATCTCCGGGTTGACCGTCTCGCGAATTTGGGCCAGCGAGCTGTCGGGACAGAAGACGAGCGTTAGCGGAGCCTGGAGAGCCGGCTCGTCGAGCTGGTCGGCGCGCAGCAAGCGGTCGGCCAGCGGCGTCTCGCCGAAGGCAATGATGGTCTCCAGGTTGGTTGAGCCGGAAATGCGATCCGTGGTTTCGTTTTTGTAGATGGACATTGTTTTTTCACATGTGAAGAGCAATCCACAGATATCACAGATCTCAAGAACTTCATGCGAAGCTCGCTGAGTGGGCGAAGAGCGGGGGAAGAAATGTTCCCAGCGTCCCTGCCGTAAGCGCCATCATCTGTGGGATCTATGAAATCTGTGGATTCTTCTAAATTAGGCGGGCACGGTCGTGCGCCAGCGCAGACGGTTGTCCAGCCGGCCTTCGCTAATCAGCATCTTGATGTGATCGATGCGCCGGTAGCGCGGCCCTTCAAATTCTTCCAGTTGCAAGCCGACACGCTGGTAGGCCTCGTAGAGTTCCTGCGCGCCCTTGCGCGCCGTCCACTGCGGCTTGAATTCCGGCAGGGTGCGGGCAATTTTGCTGCTGTCGACGCGGTAGTTGCGCTTGTCGGCGCTGGCGCCCTCGGCGAATTCCACGCGGCTGTTGGGCACAACCTCGGCCACGATCTCGGCCAGTTCGCGGATGCGGTAGTTCTCTTCCGGGCGGCCGACGTTGAAGGCCTCGTTATGAACCAGCTCGCGCGGTGCATTGAGCGCGGCCACGAACGCTAGGGACATGTCCTCGATGTGGACGACCGGGCGCCACGGCGTGCCGTCACTCTTTAGATAGACCAAACCGGTCGTATAGGCCCAGGCAGTCAGGTTATTGATAACCAAATCGAAGCGCAGGCGGGGTGACACGCCGTAGGCCGTCGAACTGCGCAAGAAGGTGGGGCTGAAGCTGTCGTCGGCCAGCTTGGCGACGTCCTGCTCGACCATGACCTTGGAGCGACCGTAGGGCGTGACCGGGTTGAAGGCCGACTCCTCCGTGAGCCAGTCATCGACGCCGGCACCGTAGTTACTGCACGAGGACGAGAAAATATAGCGCTCGACGCCCACTTCCTTGCCGATCTCGGCCAGGCGAACAGACGCCTGGTGGTTGATCTCGTAGGTCAGTTCGGGGTTCAAGTCGCCCAGGGGATCATTCGACAAGCCCGCCAGATGCAGGATAGCGTCGAAGCCGTCGATGTCGGCGTGGGTCACGTCGCGCACATCCTTGTTGATCGCCGGGACCGCCGCAACGGCATCCTCGTCGCCGAAGGTGGCCGCCTGATAAAGGTTTGTATCCAGACCGACGACGTCGTGGCCCGATTTGAGAAGCATGGGCACGAGCACCGTTCCCACGTAGCCGTTATGACCTGTCACTAATACACGCATTGTAAATCTCTCCACTCCTAACTGATAGCCTGTGCAGGGGGCGGGTTTGAAACTCGCCCCTTGCCGGTTATTCCGGGTGATAGACGGGCATGAAACCGGCCCTTACCAAGTCTTCCAGGGGGCTTCGCCGCTGTCCCACAATTTTTCCAGCACGTACTTGTCGCGCCGGGTATCCATGCATTGCCAGAAACCGTCGTGTTTGTAGGCCATCAACTCGCCGTCGGCGGCCAGGCGCTCCAGTGGCTCTTTCTCGAATTGGGTGTCGTCGCCGTCAATGTAGTCGAACACCTGCGGCTCGACGACAAAGAACGCGCCGTTGATCCAGCCTTCGGCTGTCTGGGGTTTTTCGGTGAACTCGCGGATGCGGTCGCCGTCGAACTCCATGTGGCCGTAGCGGGCGGGCGGGCGCACGGCGGTCATGGTGATCAGGCGGCCGTGATGACGATGGAAAGCCAGCAGCTTTTGCAGATCGACGGTCGAGACGCCGTCGCCCCAGGTGAGCATAAAGGTCTCATTGCCCAGGTAGGGTTGCAAGCGCTTGATGCGACCGCCGGTCATCGTGTGCAGGCCGGTATCGATCAACTCAATCGTCCAGTCCTGGATGCCGTCGGTGTCGTGGGTATCCACACGCCCGGCCTTGAGGTTGACGGTCAGATTGCTGTTCAGCGAACAGTAGTCGACCATGTAGCGCTTGATCACCTCGCCCTTGTAGCCCAGCGCGATCACGAAATTGTTATGCCCGTAACAGGAATAATGCATCATGATGTGCCAGAGTATCGGGTGGCCGCCAATTTCCACCATTGGTTTAGGCTTGATCTCCGTCTCTTCTGCCAGTCGCGTCCCGTGACCACCGGCCAGAATACCTACTTTCATACGTTGTCAACTCCTTGGACAGATTTCAGAACCCGACCGTCTCCGGCCGGCCACCAGGCCGGCGCGTTTCCGATGTGAGGGGCGTCGGGTTTTCGCGCCCCTCACATCCATGATCGATTATCTTAGCCGGAAGCCTCGTTATGGTCGAATGACGAGCGGCATCATGACCGCCATGCCCTTGACCGTGATTGTCACCGTCGCGCTGCCCTGACCCGTGCCGTCGTGGGCGATGAAGGTGATGGTGTACGTGCCGGTCTGGCCGACACCCACCGGCCAGGTGAAGACGCCCGTGCCATCGCCGTTATCCACGAAGGTCGCACCGTCGGGCAGACCCTCGGCCGACAGCGTGAGCGGCTCGTCTTCAGGATCGGTTGCCGTCACGTCGAAGCTGACCACCTGGCCCACCAGGATCGATTTGTCCGGGATGGGGGCAACGGTCGGCGGAGGATTGTCGGTGAACGTCGCCGTCACAACAGTGTCCTTTTCGATGGTGAACGTCAACGGATTCTCGGCTCCAACCAGATCGTCGCTCCAACCGGCAAAGTAATTATTCGTTGCGGGCACGGCCCGCAGGGTAACTTCCTCGCCGCACAGGTACTCTGACTTGGCCGGGGTGATCGAGACATTGCCTGGCCCGACCTTGTTCACTTGCAAGGTGTGGACGTTCTGGGTGAACACGGCATTGACTGTCAGATCGTCGGTAATCGTGACGATCTCCACGGGGTTGTTACCGCTGAGCGCGCCGCCCCACTCCTTAAAGGTCCAGCACGTGCCGCCGTCGGCCACCAGGGCCACCACGTCTCCGTAGAGATAGTAATCCTTCTGTGGATCGCGGTTCACCGTGCCGCCACCGGTGACGTTGATGTCCAGATCATATTTGATCTGCTCAAACGTGGCTGTTACAGTCGTATCATCGGTGATCGTCAGCTGGGTCGAGAGGCTGGTTGACGTGACGCCGCCGCTCCAGCCGGTGAAATTCCAACCGGGCTTTAGCGTGGCGTTGAGCGTCACGACGTCGCCGTAGAGGTAGGTCGTCTTCTGGGGCGACCAGGTGACAGTTCCCCCCGTGCCCACGCCAAGGTGAACAGGATTCACGGTCAAGATATATTGCTCTTGCTCGAACTTGGCCGTGACGGTCTCGCTCTGACGCATGGTGATGGCGACGACGGGGTTCGTGCCGGTGACGCTGCCTGTCCACTCAACGAACTTCCAACCCGGTTCGGGCACGGCCGTCAGCTGGACGACGTCGTCATAGACGTAGGTCTCCTGGTCCGGACTCTTGCTGACCTTGTTACCCTGGCCGCCGACACCGTCATTCTCAATATTAACAGTGAGTTGATATTGATCCTGGGTGAAGGTCGCGGTAACGTTTTTAGGCTCGTCGATGAGGACCGAGACGACCGGCGATGTATTGTTGACGTCGCCTGTCCAGCCGGCGAACGACCAGCCGACGTTGGCCGCGGCGGTCAGGAGCACATCCGTCCCACAGATGTAGGGCGATTGGGCAGGGTCCTTGCTAACCGTGCCGTTGCCCACCGTCGTGACGTTGATGTCTATCGGCGAACCGTCTTCGGGGATGATGGGCGCTTGCATGTTGAAGAAGTAATCGACCACAGCCTTGTGGGCGGGCTGCGTTCCGGCGCTGCCGCTGTTACCGGCGAAGAAACCGGCATTGACCACGGTCATGGGGACAGTGTGATTGCCCTTGACGACAGTCCACGTCGCGCCGTCGGACGAATAGTACCACTTCCACGTATCGCCGGTGCGCGTCACGCGCATGTAAGGCGGCGATTGAGTCAACGGGGCCAGGTCGGCCGACACGGCTTTCACCTGACCGCCGTTGTCCACGAAACGCGCGTAGAGGATAGGCCCTTTGGCCAGGGTGTACTCGAAGCCGAACCGCGCGTAGGTATCTTCGTCCTCAGTGAGGACGATACCTTGGGTCTGGCCCACCAGCGACACGGGTGAATCGAACTTGACCGCGATGTCCACGTCGCCGTTACTGGAAGACTGCATCAGACGCGGCGGGCCGCCGGGGCTATCCCAGTCGTGGGAACTGCCGCCCGGCACGCTTATTTCCAGTTGCGTACCGTTCATGAAAAGGTTGTCGTCGCCGACGTTGCTCACTTGCCAGACCCCGTCGTTCAGCTGGCAGGCGTTGAAGTCGTCGGAGAACAACTCACCGAACTCCAGCGTCGTGAATGTCTGATCGGGGCTATTGCCGGTGTTGTTCTGCTCATCGGTGGCGAACAGTTTGAAGTGATAGAGTGTGGTGGGTTGTAACCCGCGAACCTGTACGCTGTGGCTCGTCTTAAGCTCCGTGTCTTCGATCTCGCTGCCATAGCCGTTGGTCTTGCCGTATTCAATACGGGTGGTGGCCGGCTCGTTGGTCATCCAGGAGATGTTGGCTCCGATGGGCAACTCGGTGACGACGATGTCACTGATGACCGGCGGTGTGGTGTCGGGCGCGGCCGTATTGAACTTGTAGCTTGCCGGGTTCATGCAGTTGCCTTTCAAGTCACAAGCTTCTATCTCGACCGTGTATTCAGTGCTGAAGTTAAGGTTGCCCTGCTTGTAGTAGAGGCGATATTCGCCCATCACGCCTTGCAGCTTGGCCTTGTTGGTCACGTCCACGCCATTGACCCGCATGACGACGGTCGTCCAGTCCACGCCGAACAACTCGTCGCCGACGTAGGCCAGGATGGGCGACTTGACGTCAACGCCGGCCGCTCCCGGCGCGGGGCTTTGCTTGCTGACCGTGGGCGGCGCGTTGTCGACGGAACTGTTGCCGATCAAGACAAACATTGGTCCCGGTCGTTCGATGAAATGGCCGGTTCCCGACCCGCTGTAGATGTAGGTAATCTTGTTGTTACCCGGCACGAGGAAGTTTTTATTAAACGACTTGACGCCCAGGGCCCAATCGGGAGAGCCAACCGTTGAACTCGCGCCCGAATTGAGCGAGAAGTTGGGGTTGCGCCAATAGGCTCCAACCAGATAGGCGCTGGTGAACTGGGCCGGGACCGCGGGCGGCATGGTGAAGTTATAGGTGAAGCTATCGGCTTTGCTGCCGTCCATGTGTAGGGCATTATCCACGAAGTCGTGGATGATGAAGGCATTGACCGGATAAGAGCGCATCAGCTTGAAATTAGCCGATTCGCCGCCGGCCGCCTCGCGCACGTTGCCGGCCGCGTCAACGACGCGGATCTTGAACTTGATGCGCGCCTGATTGGTGATATGGGCCATGTCCCAGGTGTAGCTGACGGTGGTAGCGCCGCCCTTGGGCTTTACCGTGCCGATGTGGTTGATCGTGCCGCCAGTCGCCTGGGCATTCGTGCCGCCCGGCCACCAGTTGTTGCGACCGGAGTTGTGCCAGTCGCGGAATATGCCGTCGTTGTCCTCGTCGTAGCCCTCATACCAGGCGTGGAACTCGACGTAGGCGGTGTCGGAGGAGATGTCGGCCGTCAGCTTAAGCTTGTTGTTGTTGACGGTCAACGTGCCGCCCGCGTTGGGGCCGACCGAGGTATTGTCGTCCTCTATGGCCGTGAGCGATCCGTCCGGCGGGGTCACGTCGCTGCCGGGGCCGGCCACCAGGGGGTTGTTGTCGTTATAGTAGATGCGAATGCCGATGTCGTGGATGTGATAGCGCTTGTCGCCCCAGAAGGTCATGGTGTTCGCGCCGACATTAAATTCGGACTTATCTACCTCCATGACGGAGGGCGTGCGGCTCCAGTCGGAACCGACGGGCGGATGATAGACGTTGGCGCTATTGTTGATCTTGAACATCGCCGCCTGCGAAGTGTAGTTGCGCCACAGGTCAAGGTAGACTTCGATCTTGACCGCGTTGGTGAAATCATCGGGCAGGGTGAAGGCGACCGTCTTGGGACACTTAACCAGCGTGTGAGGCTCCATGTACCACGAGCCGCCGTTAGAGGTGGGGGTTCCATCTTCGTTGCAACCGCCGGTAAACTGGGAATGAGGGACCCAGTATTCCTTGTAGGTCACTTCATTATCGGCCGAGAAGATACCGGCTTCGGCAACTCTGGGCGTCATCATCACTACGCTGCCCAGTAAAACTATCGCCAAAATGGCAATTGTGATACGCGTCGCGTTTTTCATTTTTGCTCCCTAGTTCAAGTAAATTGGTCTTTCCCGGAACAGGTTATTGGGATATAGACTCGACGGCCTTGGCCGGCAGGGGTTGCGGTGGGCGGGCCAACATGGCCCGGGCGGCTTCGGTATCGGGTAAGGGCGAGTCGACGGAGTAGATCGCATCCAGCCCGAATTGGCGCAGCATGCGGCGGGCCAACTGGCGTTGGTCGTCGGTGATGTGCTTCATCCAGCTGTCGACGCGGTTCTTGCCGGTCACGATGGCGCTGTCCGGCTTGCTCGAATTCGACGGCTTGCGCATGGCCTCATCGATAGAGGCATCCCATTCCTTGCCATAGAAATTGAACATTCGTTCGATTTCCTTTGTCGGTTCCTCGCAGAAGGACTCATAGAAGGCCAGATGCACGTCACCCGGCTCCAGTTGGGCCAGAGCGATGTAGTTCTCGACGCACCACATCCACAGACGCTTTTCAAAAAGCGTGTCGGCCGCGGCGATCTGATCACGAAATGGTTCCAGAAAATCCTCCATCAACTGCGGTTGCACCAGCAGGATGTCGTGGAGATCGATCTCCCAATCGAGTCGTGATTGCGAGAGGCACACCGCGCAGGGATGCCGCATCAGCAGCACCACGCGCAGTCCGGGAAAATGATTGACCAGCCACTTCAGATAGAGGCTGGCCCGGATGAATTTGACCAGTCGCTTGGTCGAAACAATACGTGTGTTGAAGCGATCGGCCCAGTCGTTACGCAGCCGGCCGGACAGCGCCAGCGCCAGCGGCTCCAGATAGGCGGGGTTGTCGTCATCGGGGCGAATGTACTGGATGGCGTTAAAGTGGGCGAAGGCCTCGATGCGGCCGTTGCGATCCGGCTCGTCCATCAACCGATACTCATTGCGATAGTTGATGACCTCGGAGATCCAGGTCGTGCCGCTGCGCCCTGTGCCGGCCAGCACCAGAGAATCGCGGTAGTCGGATGACAAATCAAGGTAGTAACGACGGCGCATCACGTTCCTGATATGCTCCGGATGAAATTTTCCCTTTCGTTCCTTGGTCATGTGCAACATTTTCATACGGCAAAAACTCCTGCGTGAATCTACGTGACGCGCCCGATTTCCCTTAGTTTTCTTCCATTACAAGTGGAGCCGTTCCATACCTATACAAGGCCGGATGGTTGTTTCGGGGCAATGCAACAGTGTTTGTTGCAACTATCGATGCTTTCTTTCGAAGACAGCCGGCTTTTTTGCGGCGATCTTCCCCTATTTACAGGTTAACACTACTTTCAAAAGGGTAGCCCGATAAACTTACGATGCCTCTTAAGTGCACGTGACTTGCACACATCCCCGGCCGCCTTGCTCGAGGCGGCCGGGGGCGTGCAGATGCATCAGCGAATTGTTAATGGCAGGAAGAGCTTGATCTCCTCCAGGCGGACAAAGGTGGCTGTCACCTCGTGTCTACCGGTGATCGTCAGGAGTTGCGTGGGGTTGCTGCCGTTGAGGCCGGCGCTCCAGTTCTGGAAACGCCAGCCCGCGGCCGGGGTGGCCTTCAACTGAACCTGCTGCCCACATGTGTAGGACGCCTGAGCGGGCACCAACGCCACCGATCCTTCGCCGATCTTCGTCACGAGGAGAGCCGGCGCGTCGGCGTCTTCGGGCGTGATGGGTTGAGCGGCATTGAAGAAGTAATCGAACAATGCCGTGTGGCCCGGCGCAGTCTGGGTGCCGGCTGGTTGAGTGGAGGCAAATATGCCAACTCGTTGCACATCCATCGAGAACTTGAAGCTGTTGCCCTTGAAGTTGACCCACTGCTCATTTTCGTCGTAGCGATAGTACATTCGGAACGTGTCGCCGTTGCGCAGCACGCGGAGGTATATCGGCGATGATGCCGGCGGCGTCAGGGCGATGTTGAACCCCTTACGACTGCTACCATTGTCCACCGCCCCAGCGAAGAAGCGCACGCCCGTGCCGTCATGATTGATGTCGACCCGCACGAACGTATCGTTGTCGGTCTCGATCAGGACGCCCTGGGTTTGAAAAGCTTTCGTCACGGGCGATTCGAGCTTGACGAAAATCTCGAAATTAGTATTGGCTACTTCCTGCACCAACCGGGCGCTATTGTTGCCGTTTTTCCATATATCGTAATCGACATCCGGCGGCACGATGATCTTCACTTGAGAGCCGGTCATCTCGTAGTCCGCCTGACCCAGCGGATCGACCCACGTCCATAGCGGATTGGGCGCGCCGCAGCCGCTGAAGTCGTCGGAAACGACGTCGCCCGGCTCGCCGAAGTTGGCGACGATATTCTTGTCGCCATCCATCAGGAGTTGATAGGGATTGTTGTTGCTGACCACATCGCCGCTCCAGCCGGTGAACACGTAGCCGGGCATGGCCGTGGCCGTCAGCGTCACCGTGGTGCCGGCAATGAACTCCGTCCCCGGCGGATCGATGGCGACGCTGCCCGGCCCACTGGTGGTCACGTCCAGGATGTAATTGGGGGCAACGACGAAGGCGGCCGAGATGGTTTTGTTCCCGGTCATGGTGAGGATGAGCGGATTGTCCGTGCCGGAGGCGTCGCCGCCCCAGCCGCTGAACATGTAACCGAGGGCCGGCACGGGGGTCAGCGTCACTTGTTCATCCTGGGCGTAGAGATCGCGCAGGGGATCGACGGTGATCGTACCGTTGGCCGGCGGCACGATCGTCAGGCTATAGATGCCCTCCCCGGCGAAGTTAGCCGTGATCACCGTATCTTTGGTGATAGTTACGGTCGCGGGGTTATCCGTCCCCGTGTAATCGCCGCTCCAGGACACGAATTCAAACCCCGGCCCGGGCTGCGCGTCCAGCATCACTTCCTCGTTATAACCATATTCCGTTTTCGACGGAGTTGGAATAACGGTGCCGTCGCCGCCGGCGATGTTGATCGTCAGCGTATAGGTCTCGCCGGGAATGAAGGTGGCCGTGACGGTGGTGTCTTTGGTCATCGTTAGTTCGCCCGGCACGTCGTCGCCGCTCAGATCGCCGCTCCAGCCCGCGAATTTGTAACCGGGGACGGGATTGGGGGTTAGGTGAACGACTTCACCCTCATAGTACTTTTCTTTCTGCGGGCTGAGTGTCACCGTGCCTTTGTCAAGCGGATCGACGGTCCACGCGAGGGTATAGATATTGTCCTTGAAGGTGGCCGTGACGGTCTGGTCCGCGTCCATCACGACTTCCACCTGGTTGTCGGTGCCCGCCGCCGCCCCGCCCCACTCGGTGAAGCTGGCGTTGGCCCCCGGCACGGCCGTCAATACCACTTTCTGGCCGTGCGGATAGCTGGGGCCGGGCGGATCGGCATTAATCGTGCCGTCGCCGATGGGCGTCAGGGTCAAGGTGCGATTCGGCGCGGCAGCAAAGTTGCCGACCACGGTCAGGTTGCCGTTGACGGGCAACGTGAGCGGGTTTGTGGAGCCGGTAGCGCCACCCGACCAGTTGACAAACGTATTGCCCACCTCGGCTGTGGCCGTCAGCGTCACCATTTCGCCGGCGCTGTAGAACGGTTTATCGGGCGACTTGGTGACCGTGCCTGCCCCCACGGCGCTGACACTGACTGTATACTGGACATTGGGCACGAAGTTGGCCGTGACGTTCTTGGTGGCGTTCATGATCAGCTGGCCCGGAACGGCCGAGCCGGACAGATCGCCGCTCCACGAATCGAACTTGAAGCCCTCGGCCGGAACCGGCGTCAGGGAAACAGGCTCGTCGCAAGCATAGTTGTCTTTCACGACGGAGCGCGTGACAGAGCCGCTGCCGGTTGTGGTGATGTTCAGCTTGCGGTCGTTGTCTTCCGGCGTGATGGGGCTGGCCGTATTGAAGAAGTAATCGATCTTGGCCGTATGGGCGGGGTTCTGGTTGGAATTCCCGGCATAAACGCCGTAGCTGCTGACGGTCAAGGGGTAGGAAAACCCGGCGCCGAAGTTCCAGGTCGTACCATCGCTGGAATAGTGCAAATTCCACACGTCCCCCAGGCGCTTGACCCGCAAATACATCGGCGGAGTGATGGTGATGTTGCTGTTCAATTTCTCGGTGGGCGTGCCGCCGATGAAGTAAAAGGCCTGGGCCTTGTAGCTGTTGCCGTCGTGGAGGAAATTAAAGCGTAGATAGTTCTGTGAATCTCCCTCAATGACGATACCCTGGGCCTGATTTTTGGTGCTCATCGCCGAGTCGAATTTGACGACGAACTCAAAATTGCCGTTTTCGGCAAATTGCATGATGCGCGGCGCATTTCGGCCGCTGGTCCACAGATCGTGGGCGGAGCCGGCCGGCACGCTGATCTCGGCGTGGCCGCCGGTCATGGCGACCGTTGCGTCGCCCAACGGGTTGACGAAGCTCCACAATTGCGGATTCAGGACGCAGCCGTTGAAGTCGTCGGAGATCGGCGTTGCCACGTTGGGATTGCTGAACTGGGCGACGACGGTCCGGTCGGCAAACATCTCGACGGTGGTGGGGTTGGTATTGCCCTGGGCGTCGCCCTGCCAGCCGGCGAAGGTGGAGCCGGCGTCGGGCACGGCCGTCAGGCTGACGTCCTCACCAAAGCGGTAGGTCGCCTTTTGGGGAACGGGGTTTACCGCGCCGCTGCCCGTGCCCACCTTGTTGATGGTCAATTCCGGCTTCGGCTCGGTGGCGGTCAGATTCACTGTTACGTTACCGAAGCTGACGTCGGCGTTGTGGGCTACCAGGATGATCGAGCCGTTGCGCGGCTCACCGGCCAACCCCGCTGCTTCGATGTCCCAGGCGGCCGGTTCAGCCTGGCCCTGGACCCAGACCTTGAAGCGGTAGGTGGCGGGCTTGGTCGGGTCGGCGTTGGGCGAAATGCTGACCTTGTACAGGTAGGTCGTGCCCAGCACGGGCGAGAAGCCCTTGACGCCGATCTGGTTGCCGCCGTTGCCCAGAAGCTGCAATCCTTCGGTGGCCGTGGCTTTTTCATAGCGATACCAGGCCATTGCGCCCAGCCGCCGCCAGCCGACGACCGGCTGGAACCCGTTGCCGGTGTCGAAGTGCCCCTGCCAGCGCACAATGACGCCGACGCCGGGGCTTTTGTTCAGGTCGAGGCTGTGGATCGTCACGGGGACGGTCACGGTGTAATTTCGCCAGGAAATATCGCCGATGGCGATGAGCCGGTCGAAACCGGTGTCGGCCAGGGAGGCCGGCCGCGCCTTGCCGCTGCTGATCATCCAGTTGCCGTCCACAACCTGGGCCACGTCGTTGACCTTGGTCGCCGTGCTCCAGTCGATGGTGATAGTCTGCGGTGTGGGCCAGCCGCCGGCCTTGGCCTGATAATTGACGGTCACGTTGGCGGGGGTCACCCCGCCCACGTTATCGGTGGCGATGATGCTGACGGTGTTGTTGCCCGCCAGCAGGTCGGTGTAATCCAGCTCAATGTTGAAGTCGCCACTGCGCACCAGCCGGCTGCTGTTGGCGCCAATCGACAACGTTTTGTTTGGCCCGCCGTTCAGCGAATAGGTCAGGCTGGTGAGCGGCGCGGCGCTGGTGACATTGCCCATGATGTTGACCCACTTTTGCGGGTCGCCGTTGGGGCCGAAGGTCTGGTTTGTGCCGTACCAAACGGTGATGGCCGGTGCATCGGCCGACGACTGGAACAGCGTGCCCGGCTGCACCGCGCCGCGCGGCGCGTCGGCCGACGTTTTGGGGGTGGCCGGCAGGCCGCCCACCAGCGGCGGGATAGTGGGGTCATTGAACTGCTCGTCGCCGGGGAAGGCAAGCGGCGCGGTTGCCGCCGGGCCGTCCTGGGCGGCAAACACGTTCGCGCCGGCCAGCGTCGTGAGACTTAACAGAAGGAGCAATACGAACGGAACAATCCTGACAGAAGATGATTTGGTCATTTTCCTCACAAAAAGCCCCCACGATCCGGAAGTCGGTCAGGCACGAGAGCGGGCAGGCAGCGCCACTTCGCCAAGAATGGGGAATATAAAAAATTTAACACGAAAGCGCGTCGGGCCGGCTTCGATTATTCAAGGCCGGCCGTCGCGCGGCCCCAGGGGCGGCGGCCGGAGCGATAAACTCCGGCCGCCGAACTTGACCGTCTAGGGCTTCTGAATAAAAGGCATGAACGTCTTGTAGTCGCCTTGCCGGAAGCGAGCAATGAAGTTCAAGTGTTGCTCATCGACGATGAACGTCCGCGTCGTGCCCGTGCCCGTGATGGCGCCGTCCCAGCCGGCGAAGCTCCACCCGGCCGAGGGCACGGCCGTCACGGTCACTTCCTCGCCGCAGTAGTAGCCGTCCTTGTCGGGACTGAACTCGACCTTGCCGCTACCCTCGACCTCGGCCGTCAGCTTGTAGTAGCTGTCTTCGGGGACGATGGGCGAGGCGCTATTGAAGAAGTAGTCGATGACGGCTGTATGGGCCGGCACGTCACCCTTGTAGGGCGTATTGCCGGCGTAGATTCCCACCTGCTTGACGTTCATCTTGAAGGTAAAGGAGACGTTTTCCGTCCAGTTTTTGCCGTCATAAGAGTAGAGTTGGGTCCACTTGTCGCCCTCGCGCACGATGCGCATGTAGATGGGCTTGAGTTGTTCGTCAACCTTGTTGTTGCTCTGCGTGCGCACCACCGGGTTTAGAGCGTCGAACGTCGCGGCATAGATGGTGACTTGCTGTGGCTCGTTCTCGGGGCTGCGCTTGTAGAAGTCGAAGCGGATAAAGGTCTGCTCGTCCTGCTGCACCAGGATGCCCTGCATCGCCACCAGCCCGGACAGCGTCGAGTCGAACTTCACCTCGACGGTGAAATCGGTGTTGTTGGAGGGCTGCATCAGGCGCGGCACGTCGATGCCGGTCGTCCAGATATTATGCGCGTCTTCCTTCTTACCCGCCGGCACGGAAATCTCCACCTGGCGGCCGGTCACGCCGTAGGCGCCGTCGCCCAGCGGGTCAACCCACTTCCAGCGATCGCTCAGGTCGCACGAACTGAAGTCGTCGGAAGCCAGGCCCGACGAAGCGCTGGTGGAGAAGGTCAGGTCCTCGGTCTGGACTTCGTTGCCGTCGGCATCGGTCGACATTATTTGCAAGTGGTAGAACGTCTCGGCCTGCAAGCCCGACAGGGTGAGCTTGTGGCTGGTCACCAGATCGTCCTTGGCCTCTGTGCCGCCCTCGTAGAAGGTCGTCTCGCCGTAGTCGACACGGCTGGTGCCGGGCACGTCGGTCGTCCACGAGACTACGGCCACCGTGCCGCCATGCACCTCGATATTGTAGTCGAGAATTTCGATGGGCGTCGTGTCCACCTCGAACACGGCCTCCAACTGGGTGTCTTTCTCGATAGCCAGGATGAGGGGATCATCCGACCGGACGATGTCGCCGGTCCAGGTCACGAAATCAAAGCCCTTTTCCGGCTTGGGTGTCAGCGTGACCACGTCACCATACAAATAGGCATCCTTCAGCGGCGCGATCTCGACCGTTCCCGGGCCGTCCGTGGTGACTGTGAGCGCATACGTTTCCTGGGTGAAGGTGGCTGTGACGGCATTGTCCTGGGTGATCGTCAGGGTCTCGGTCAGGGCGGTGCTGTTGATCGCCCCTGACCAGCCGGTAAACTCCCAACCCAAGACGGGCGCAGCCACCAGCGTTACCATCTGGCCGTAGCCATACTCGATCTGCTCCGGGTTCAGGATCACGGCATTGTCGATCTCTTCGCCCACGCCGTCATTAACGATATTCACGTCCAGAACGTACTGGCTCTGCTCCAGATGAGCGATGGCCACCACGTTCTGGGTCATCGGGAAGCTTAGCGTCGTATTCGTACCGGCGACGCCCTCCCCTTCCCAGCCGAGGAATGACCAGCCGGGGTTAACCGTGACGGTCAACGTCACCGGCTCGCCAAACTTGTACGTCGGCTTAACGGGATCGACAGTGATCTTGCCGCCCTCGCCAATCCCGTCGGCCAGGATCAACGTCTCGAGGGTGTATTCATCCTCATCGAACGTGGCGGTGATGTTCATGTTGCCGGTGACGGGCACTGTGGGCGTCAGCTCTGTGCCCGTCCAGTCGCCGGACCAGCCGGTGAAGCTCCAGCCGTCGGTGGGCGCGGCCGTCAGGGCGACTTCCGTCCCATACAGGTAACTACCCTGATCCGGGTTCTTGGAGACCGTGCCGCCCGTGCCGTCGCCGTTGCTGACGACGTTGATGCTCATCGTGTAGAGCGAGTCGTTGGTGAAGGTGGCGACCACATCCTGCGTCTCCGTCATAACGACAGACACAGTAGGCTCGGTACTGTTGACCGCGCCGCTCCAGCCCTGGAATGCCCAATCGGTGGCGGGCACGGCCGTCAGCTCTACTGCCTCGTGGCAGAGATAGTTGGTCTTGTCGGGCACACGGGTCACCGTGCCGACGCCGACCTTGGTCACGTTCAGGTTCAGGGGCGGATCCACCTTGCTGATGGGCTGCGCCAAGTTGATGAAGTAGTCGATCACGCCGGTGAAGGCCGGATTGGAACCGGTGTTGCCGACGAAGGCCCCGATCTGGCTCATCGTCAGCGCCCGCGTGATCGTCGCGGCAAAGATCCAGTTCGTGCCGTCGGTGGAGTATTGCAAATTCCACAGGTCGCCGGCGCGGTTGAGGCGCATGTAGTTTTCCGTCCCGATGGTGATTGGCGTACTGGAGACCACGGCGGCATTGCCGTTCTTGGTGTCGACGACGACGAGGCTATTGGCCCCCAAGCCATCGTTCTGGAAATTGAAGCGCAGCCAGTTCGAGCTGTCCTGCTGCACCAGCATACCCATCGTCTGGGTCTTGCTGTTCAGCGTGGAAGCGAACTTGACTTCCACGTCGAAATCCTGATTGGTGACGAACTGCATCAGGCGCGGGGCCAGCAAGCCTTGCTTCCACAAGTCGTGGCTGAGGCCGCCGGGCACGGCGATCTGCGCTCCGGCCCCGGTCAGGGTCAGCGGCGCGTCGCCCAACGGATTGACGTAGGACCAGACGGCCGTGTCCAGCTCGCAGCCGCTAAAACCGCTCGACTGAATGGCCCCGGCCGTCAGCTTGGTCTTGAAAGTCAGATTGCCGGTGGCGGCCGTGTTGCCGAAGTAGTCGGTCGACGTCAGGCGGAAATTATAGGTTGTCGCCGCCGTCAGGCCGTCTAACTGGAGCGAATGGCTCGTCACCAGTGCGTTGTCGCTGACCGCGGGGTTTTCGTAGCCGGTCGTCAGGCCATATTCCACCTTGCTGGTGGCGCCTTCGTTGGTGAGCCAGGTGACCGTGGCCGACGTGCTGGTCGTGTTGACGACGACGTTGGAGATGGCCGGCGGTGTCAGGTCGGGCGGCTCGGTCGTGAAGGAGAACGTATCGGACGTCACCATGCAGTTGCCCACCAGGTCGCAGGCGTAGATCGTGACCGGGATGGTCGTGTCCGGCGGGTAAGGTGTGGTGGGTGTATAGGTGACGGTCAGATCGTTCGACGGGCCGGACAGTTTGGGCGTGACCTGTTGGCCGTTAACCGACATGAGGATCGTATCGAGATCGATGCCGACGCCCGCGTCCTTGACGCGAATGGACACCGGAGCAAAGATGTCGACGTTGGTGCTGTTCGGCGCGGGCGTGCGGGTGGCGATGGTGGGCGCGGACGCGTCGGCCGCGCCCGTGTTGTTGCCGACGAGCACCAGCATGGGGCCGGGGTGCTCGATGAAGTTGCCCTGGCCGTTCTTCCACAAGTAGGTCAGCGAGTTATTGCCCGGCTTCAACGACGACTTGCCGATGTCTCGCACCTGCAATTCCCACGAATCGGGCTGATTATCACCTTTGACCGTAGCCGACTTGGCCCCATTCCACGAGAAAAGGGGTGTGCGCCAGTACATTCCGACCAGGTAAGCCGTTTTATAGGCGGCCAGATTCAAATCATCCGGCAAGGGGAAGTTGTAGGTAACCGTGTCGGGCCGGTTGCCGTCCATATGGAGACCGAAGTCGTCAAAGTCCGGCATCGTGTAGTACACGACAGGATACGTGCGAATCAGTGTGAAGTCACCCGTGACGCCGCCGGCGGCCTCGCGTGTGTTGCCGTTCTCGTCGACCACGCGAATCTTGAATTTGACGCCGGATTGATTAACGATGTGGGAAACATCCCACTCAACGCTAACTTCCTGGTCGATCCCGGCCAAACTTTCTTTCGACACCGTTCCAATGTGATTGATCGTGCCGCTCGGTACATGCGGGTTTATCCCCTCACCCACCTTACCCTCCGGCCACCAGTTATTGCGACTGAGGTTGTGCCAGTCACGGAAGACGCCATCGTTGTCGTCGTCGTAGCCGTCGTAGTAGGCGTGGAATTCGACGTAGCGGGCATTGCTGACTTTGGCCGTCAGCTTAATCTTGTTGTTGGTGCTGACATCCAGCACACCGCCATTGGCCAGGTCGGTGTATTCCGTGGCACCGGCATCCAAGGACTTGATTGAGAGCATCTCGCCGTCCGGCGGTTCGGTATCGGCGGGGCTACCACCGGCAACCAGTGGATGCGCGTCGTCGTAGTAGATGCGCACGGACACGTCGTGGATGTGGTAGCGGCCGCTCTCGCCCCAAAACAGGAAGACGTTGTCGCCGGAGACGAGTTCGTTGAGGGGCACTTCCTGCACCCAGGGCGTGCGGCTCCAGTCATAGCCGACCGGCGACTGGTACACCTTGGTCGGGTGGTTGTTGAGGCGCAAGCGCGCGCTATGCGTGTCATAATTACGCCACAGATCGACGAAGATCTCGGCCCGCAAGGCCCCGGCGATGCCGTCCGGTATGTTCAGGATCATCGTCTTCGGGCATTTAGCCAGCGTGTCCGGCTCGGCATACCAGACGTTGCCGTTCGGTTCGCTATTCACACCCGGCTCGATGCAGCCGCCGGTGAATTGCTTATGATCCATCCAGTACTCTTTGTATGTCACCTCGCCATCGGCATTATAGATCCCCGCGTTTACCTGGGGGGCCCGTCCTAGAGCGATCACAAGCCCAAACAAAATGAGCACTACCAATAATCCACTAATTCGCTTCATTTTTCCCTCAGCCATGTACGTGCAGCAATGGTCTAGAACAGGCCCCCGGCTCCCCGGAACCGCGCGAGCCTAGTTTTCGATAACCAGCGGCAAGTAGGTCTTGAAACCTGTCGATGTCGATTTCATAAAGGTCGCCGTAATGACGTGATTACGGGTCACCGTCAATTCCTGGGTCGGGTTGGTTCCGCTCAGGTCGCCGCTCCAGCCGCTGAATACCCAGCCGTTGGCGGGGTTGGCCGTCAGCGTCACCTTTTCGCCGCAGGCGTAGGTGGGCTTCGCCGGGCTGAGCGTGACTGTGCCCTCTCCAACCTTGTTGACCGTCACGGTCAGATTGCCGACCGTGTTGCCGTCCTCGGGCACGATGGGGGCGGCGGTGTTAAAGAAGTAGTCGACGATGGCCGTGTGCTGCGGGATAGCCTGCCCGCCGGTCGAAGCACCGTGGTTGGCTCCGAACACACCCGTCTTGGTGACCGCCAGCGGAAAGTTGAAGCTGCCGGCGGCCAGCCACGACTGCCCGTCGTTGGACGACGAGAAGCTCCACTGTGTGCCGACGCGCGTCACACGCAAGTAGGGTGGCGTGGCGTCTACGAAGACGTTGTTGATCACGGCCTTGGGTTTGCCGTTGTCGAACTGGGCCACGTAGAGTCGATTAGTGGTCCCGTCGAAATGGACTTCGAATCGCAGGAAGTTATTACTGTCTTGTTCCACCAGGATGCCTTGCATTTGATAGCGTTTCGTGACAGCCGACTCGAACTTGGCGACGATCTCGAAGTTCTCGTTTGCGGTCGGCTGCATGACGCGCACGGAGCGATTGCCTTCCTGCCAGATGTTGTGCGAAATGCCGCCCGGCACGTTCAGCAAGAGCTGGGTGCCGTTCGTCTGGTAGCTGCCGTCGCCGACGGGGTTCACGAACGTCCACAGACCGGTGTCCAGGGCGCAAGCGTTGAAGTCGTCGGAGATGGGCGAGGTGGGGTTAGACGTGATGAACGTGGCAACGATGTTTTTCGCGCTGTCCATGGTTACGATGGCCGGGTTATCCGCACCCGACAAACTACCGCTCCACCCGGCGAAGATATAGCCCGGCTTGGGTTGAGGCGTCAGCGTGACCTGTTCGCCATAGGCATAGAGATTATTCGGTCTCGTCGGGGAGATGCCGACCGTCCCTTGGCCGCTGGTGGTGACCGTCAGTTTGGGCTTTGCGCCGGCCTCGAAAACAGCGCCGACGTTGATATTTTGCGTGATGTCGAACTCGAGCGGATTCTGATTGCCGGAGAAACTGCCTGTCCAGTTGGTCATCACAAAATTGCCCTGGCCCTGGGCGCGTATCTGGACCGTCTCGCCGTAATTATAGACCGGCTTATCGGGCGTCACGATGATGCTGCCGTTGGCCGGCTGCTGGACGTTGATGGTGAACGTCTTGTTGACGATGGGCTTGACCTGGACGTTGCCCCAGCTCACCATGGCGTGGTGGGCCACCAGCACGACCGAACCAGCCGTCGGCTCGCCGGTGTTGCCCGTGGCCGTGATATACCAATTCGGCGGCTCCGGATCGCCCACGCGCCAGAACTTGAAGCGATAAGTGGCGGTGTTGTCGGCAAACTCGGCCGACTGGACGCTCAGCTTGAACACGTAGGGGACTTCAAATTCGATTGCCTTGTCGGTCTTGGGGGTGATGATGTCCTGGCCGCCGTTGCCGAGCATCTCGAACTGGGACTTGCCGCTGGACGTCCAGCGATACCAGGTCAACGCTCCCAGACGCCGCCAGCCGACGAGGGGTTGCGCGCCGCTGCCGTTATCGAAGTGGCCCAGCCAGCGCACGATCAGACCCACGCCCGACCCCTGGGTGGAGGCGGGGTTAAGCGAGTGGACGGTGACCGGCACCTCGACTTCGTAGTCGGTCCAGCTCATGCTGCCCAGCGCCACCAGGCGATCATAACCCGGCAGGACGGTTTCCAATTTTTCATTGTTGATCGACCACAGGCCGTCGACGACCTGGCCGGTCGCGTTTATGCCGGCCACCGCGTCCCAGTCAAAGGTATAGGGCAGCGGGACGATATTGCCGGCGTCATAGTTGACGGTGACCAGTTGGGTTGTCTGGTTCGTGCCGTCACTGGCCTTGATCAACACTGTGTTGGCACCGTCGTTCAGATCGGTATAGTGCAGTTCAAGGTTGAAGTCGCCGGCGTTCGCCAGCCGCTGGTTATCCGGACCGATGTTGACCGTTTGATCGGGGCCATTGTTGAGTGAATATTTGAGCGAGGTTGCCCCGGAGACGTTGCCCAGGATGTTGATCCACTCCTGCGGCGTGCCGGGCTGGCCAAAGTTTTGCGTATTGCCGTACCAGACGTTGATGCTGGGCGCGGCGGGGGCGTTGGGAGCTTGCGGCTCGGCCGCCGGCTGATACCAGGGAACAGGAAACGGGTATGGCTCGCCGCCGTCCCACTCGGGAATACTCGAATCGAGCATTTCCGGATCGGTCGGCGGAGGAATGCGACCGTCAAGGCTGGCCTGTCTGTTCGATTCGGCGAATAAAAATGTGGGTGAGGCCGACAGGATCAGAACGACTGTCAGCATCAACAGAGTAAATCTTGAGTATTTCATTTGTGCCCTTACTCCTTCGCTTCTGTTTACGTTATCGTGCCACACTTACAACTTTTCTTACGAGTGTCGGCCCTTGCTGTTTTTTCACGCTCCCTTACTCCCACCCGACAGGCACAAAGAATCACGCGAGAGCTCGCGCGATCTTCGTGCGGTTCGTCGCCGCCTGTTGCTATTCGGTTGTTAGGCCAACAAACTGAGACGTGTACAAACGCCACGAAGTATATCAGGCGGGCCGGCGGGCTACGCCCTTGCCGGCCGCTTGCTTACAGATCGTTAATTGAGGCGCTATTTGCCGGGGCGCAAACGGGCCGGGACCAGACGCGGCCAGCGCCGGTCGATCCCCAGCGCCTTGACGGCCAGCTCATAAATCTCGATGACCAGCGCACGCTGCAACACGAGGACGGCGGCAATATAGATGATCGCCGCGATCACGATAAGGAGTACGAGCGCGAGGACGTTTTCGCCGCCGGCCAGGCTCACGATTGAGTTCTGAGACAAAAGGACTCCCAGCGCCATCAGACCGCCGGCCAGGAAAAAGGGCAGGCTTTCCAGCAACGTTTTCACAGCCGTGCCGGGCAGCACCTGATTTACCTGGAAAACGTTGAAGAGCATGGCGGCGACGTTGGCCGCGGCCACGGCCGTGGCCGCGCCCATTGCGCCATAGGGGCCGATGAGTAGGAGCAGGGCCGGAATCATAACTGCCAGCAAGACGAAGCTGGCCGTCAGGTTGCGGCGGGGCTGACCGATGGCCGAGAACAGCGGGGCGGCGTTGGTCGAGATGGGCCGGGTCAGGCCATAGAGCGAGAAGACTTGCCACAGCGGAATCATGGGCGTCCATTGCGGCCCCAACAAGACAGGCACCAGGATCGGGGCGGTGATCGCCAAGCCCAGGGCAACGGGCATGATAATGAGGATGACCATCCGCGTGCTCAGCAGGTAGGCGCGCGTCAGGCGCGGCTTTTCGTCCTGCATCTTGGCGTAGGAGGGGAACAGCACGTTGCCGAAGACGGACGTGGTCAGCATGTCGGCGAGGCGCGTCGTCAGCACGAAGGCCTTGTTATAGATACCGACTGTGGCCGGGCCCAGATTTCGGCCGACGATGAAGGTGTCGATCTGATTCTGGAAATACTTGGTCATCCCGCCGGCCATGCTGGGCAGGCCGTAGTGGAACATGCCCTTGACAATGGGCAGTTCCCACCTCTGGGGCCGCAGCCAAATCCACGGCCGCGCGAAGGCCCACAGGATGATGATGCGAATGACCTGGCCCAATAGCTGGCCGACAACCAGGCTCCAGGGACCAAAGCCCATAATCGCCAGTGGGATGGAGATAAGCGTCGACGACAGTTCGACCGGGATCGACGCCAGCCCCAACTGTTTGAACTTGAGATCGCGTCGCAGCAATGCCTCGGGAATGATCCACAAGCCGTCGAGGACGATATAGAGCGACATCCAGCGCAAGACGGGAACCAGTTCCTGGCCTCCACCCAGCAGCTCGGCCACTGGGCCGGCGGCCAGCGCCGCAGCCACCGTAAACAGGGTGCTGGTCAGCATCACGATGACGAAAGCGTAGTGGGCGACCTTTTTGATATCCTCTTTCGTCTGGACAACCGTTGGACGCATGCCCATGTCGGTGAAGTAATTGGCCGCGTTCACCATGATCATGGCGAGCGCCATCAGGCCGAAATCCTTCGGCACCAGCAGACGCGCCAGAACAATCGCCAGGCCCATGGACACAGGCCGCAGGGCAAAGGTGATGGAGGCCATGTAGATGCCCCCACGAGCCGCTCTGACTTTCAAGTTATTACTCAAGGCTATACCTCAAACATCCAATTCGTGAACTATTTAATCCCGACAAGGCCTATCACCCGTCTTTGTGGCGGCTTTACGGAAGGCTCCGGTATAGGCTCATGTACTGCGACGCGATCTCCTCCCAGGTCGGCCCTTCGCGCATGATTTGGGCGTTGGCTCTCATCTGGGTCAGAAGGGCGGGATCGCAGACAAAACGAAGCATGGCTGCAGCGATATCGGCGGCTGTATTGGATACTAGTAGCCCGTTCTGCTCGTTGACGACCAACTCCCGGTTCGGCGCGAAATCGGTGGCGATGACCGGCATCCCCAACGCGCGATACTCAATGCCCTTGATCGTCGGCTGGTACTGCCAGTCCGGCGGGCTTTCGGGCACGATGGTCAGGGCGACGTCATAGGCTGTGACCGTTTCCGGCACACGATCGTAGGCGATGGGCGGCAAGATGCGCACGAATGGAGACAGCCCCCTCTCTTTGACCAGGTTTTGGTAATAACCGTCCGACACGTCGGGGCCGATGAAGTCAAGTCGAAAGCCGTCGGTTTCGGCCGTCACCAGCCGGGCGGCTTCCAGTATCTGCTCCAGTTTACGGATGCGGGCGATAGACCCTAGATAGAGAAAGGTAACCGGCTCGCCGCGGCGCGGATGTTGATTGACGTATGCGAGAAACGGATCGTCCACAGCCAGCGGCACGACATCGGCCCAGCGCGACCACTCCGGCCCCAGCACCTTGGCCGCGCCCAACGCATGAAGGAAAGTGGCGCGGTCATAGAAGAGGCGACAGTAGAGCACGCGCAAGCCGTTGGCCCAGGCACTCTTCAGGCGGCCGATGAACCCGCGTCCCTCGCGCTGGGCAATCTGCCGGTAGTCGATGACGAAGCGCATGTGCTTCGGCATGCCCAGCGGCAACAGCCACACCAGGCGTGCGGCGTTGGGGCAGACGTGGACGACATCAGCATTCTCGCGTCGGAAGAAGCCTCGCAAGCGCAGCATGAACCCCACAAAGGCCAGCCACTGCCACAGGGAACGCACCAAGGGGATGCGGGCGACGCGGCGTGGCGCTTTGCGCGGCCCTTGAACCCGGGCCGTCAGCACGTCGCCTCGATACCAGACGATATCGCCCCCGTCGTCATAGTTGGCGACCAGCGCCTCGTGGCCCTGCTCGCGCAATACGGCCGCTACCTTGGGGTAGTCGGGAAAACTGCGCGAGTAGAACCAGATGTAGAGGACTTTCATACAGTAACCTTTGCCGGCGGTCATCGGTCGGCGGGCGTTAGGCGGCTGTCGTCGCCCAGAATGAGCGTTTGCAGCGCGCCTGTCAGAACAGTATTTGCGCCAATGATCGAGCCTTGCAAGACACAATCGGAAACGGTCGCGCCCGGATCAATGATGCTGTCGGTGATGATCGCGCGGCGGATGTGCGCGTCGCGGCCGATGGTCGCGTGGGGGCCAATGACCGCGCACTCGATGTCGGCCGAGGGGTCGATGTAGACCGGTGGCACGATAGTCACGGTGTCGCTCATGCTCCCCGGCGCGGCCCGGCGACCGGCCGGCCGCTCCAGGATCCGGCGGTTGGCATCCAGCCGATTGGCCGGCGAACCGACGTCGACGATGGAACGAATAGGTTGGACGCCGATGCGGTCGCCGCGCTCCAGCATGATCTGGAAGGTGTCGGCCAGAAAGTATTCGCCATTCGTCTGACGGCCGGAGTTCAGCGTCTGGTCAACCGTTTGCCACAGCGCCCGGCCGTCACGGAACCAGTAGGCTCCGGCCAGCGCCAACCGATAATCGCCCGTTGGCGGCTTCTCGACGATGCGCTCGATGAAACCGTCGGGATTGACGGTCAGGCAGCCAAAGTGGCGCGGGTCGTCAATGACCATCGTCTGGAAGACGGCGTCGGCCTGGGGCGCGGCGTCGGCGGCGATGCGGTCGAAATCGGCCTCGATAATGATGTCACCCAGCAAGACGATGACCTCACCTTCGTCCAGCAGCTCGCGGCAAAGCCAGAGGGCGTGGGCCTGGCCCAGCGGCTCGTCCTGATAGACGAAGCGCAGGGCCAGATGGCCGTAATGCTCGCGCACCCAGCGCTCGATCTGCTCGCCCTTGTAGCCCACCACCAGGATCACCTCCTCGGTGGCGACTGCGGCCATGCTGTCCAGGATGTGGCCGATGACGGTGTTATGGCCGACTTGCAGCACGGGCTTGGGGCGACTCCACGAATGGGGTCGCATCCGTGTGCCGTATCCGCCCATCAGAACGACGACTTTCATGATTGCCTGCTCCGGCGGGACTTAGTGACTGTAGCCATCGGGATGGGCCTGATGCCACTTCCAGGCGGTTTCGATGATTTGGCGCAAGTCGGGGTATTGCCGTTGCCAGCCCAGATCGCGCACGATGGCGTCACTGCCGGCGATCAGGACGTCGGGGTCGCCGGGGCGGCGCGGGCCGATCACGGCCGGGATGGCGTGGCCGGTCACTTGGCGCGCGGTGTCGATGACTTCCTTGACGCTGAAGCCGCGGCCGTTGCCGAGGTTATATTTGCGGCTGCCCCCGTCCAGCGCTCCGAGAGCCAGGATATGGGCCTCGGCCAGGTCGACGACGTGGATATAGTCGCGCACACAGGTGCCGTCAGGGGTGTTGTAATCGTCGCCGAAGATGGTGATCTTGTCGCGCTTGCCCAGGGCGACTTCGAGCACCAGCGGGATGAGGTGGGTCTCCGGGTCGTGGTGCTCGCCGCGCTCCTCGGTCGCGCCACAGGCGTTGAAGTAACGCAAGCAAGCATAGCGCAGGCCATAGACGCGATCCATCCAGTGTAAATAGCGCTCCATGATGTTCTTCGATTCGCCGTAGGGGCTGCCGGGGACGATGCGCTCCGTTTCGTGGATGGGCATGTTCTCGGGATCGTCGAACAGGTTGGCCGTGGACGACAGGATGAAGCGGCGCACGCCGTGCTCCACGGCGCTCTCCAGCAGATTCAGGCCGTTGACGATGTTGTCGCGGAGGTAGAGGAACGGTTTCTCCCACGATTCACCGACGAGCGTGTAGGACGCAAAGTGCATGATGCCGTCGGGCTTGTGGCGGGCCAGCGTGTCGGCGATGGCGCTTTTGTCGGCCAGATCACCGCAAACGAAGGTTGCCTCAGGATGGACGGCTGCCTCGTGGCCCTGATAGAGATTATCGAAGACCACGACGGACGCGCCGTGCTTGATCAGTCTTTCGACTGTGATGCTACCGATGTAGCCGGCGCCGCCGGTTACTAATACTTTCATGGCTTGATTTATCCTCTTTCAACTAATGGTCAGTGCCGCAGCGCTGAACTGTCATAACCAATTTGTGAGGATACACAAGCAAGGTTACGGCACGGCTTACGGCAAGGGTTTAATCAGGTAGTGTAGCGCGTCGGCGAGGGTATCGAAAATCTGGAACGGCGGCAGGCCGGCGGCGGCCGGAAGGCGTTCCTGATCGCGCCCCCGACCAGTGCGCAGCAGGACGGCGGGCATGCCCGCGGCCTGCCCGGCTCGCACGTCGGTCAGAGCGTCACCGATCATGACCGATCGGGTGAGGTCGATGTCCAATGCCTCGGCCGCCCGCAATAACAGACCGGGCGAGGGCTTGCGGCAATCGCAGCCGTCGTCCGGTCCGTGGGGGCACATGTACACGGCATCGACCCGCCCCCCGGCGGCGTGTATCACCGCGAGCAGCCGGTCGTTGATGGCCGCGGCCGTCTCCAGGGTGATGTGGCCGCGGCCCACGGCCGATTGATTCGTGACCAGCACGATCCGAAAGGGGCAATCACGAACGGCGGCCAGCGCCTGGAGCGCTTGTGGAAATATCTCCACGTCAGCCCACGAACGGACGTAATTACTGCAATTCTCGATGATGACCCCGTCGCGGTCAAGGAAGATAGCCGGTTGCTTCATCGTAGGACAGGAATCAGCCGCCTTGTGTCATCTCGCGCAACGCCTTGGTGATCAGGTGCTCCAGCATCAGGTGAATGTCCTCCACCTGCTCGATGCACTCACTGGGCACGTGGAGATGAATATCGACCATCGGCCCCAGCTTGCCCGCGCCGAAGCCGGTCATGCCGATGACCGTCGCCCCGCGCTCGTTAGCCAGCTCGACGGCTCGCAAAACGTTGGGCGAATTGCCGCTGGTGGAGATAGCCACGACAATGTCGCCGGGGTTGAGCAGATTCGCCAGTTGCAGGCGGAAGACATTATCGTAGCCGTCGTCGTTGCCATAGGCCGAAAAGATGGCCATATTGTCGGCCATGCCGATCACCTTGTAGTGCGGCCAGGCGTCGTGGCGCGTGTTCTTGGCCAGGTCACAGACCATATGAGTGGCGGTCGAGGCGCTGCCGCCGTTGCCCATAATGAATATCTGCCGGCCGTCGAGTCGCGCCTGGTGCAGGGCGTCAATCGCCGCGTGAATCGGTTGGCGGTCGATGCGGTCGAATACGGCCTTCATCTCATCAAAATACCACTCAACACTGGCTGTCTTATCGAATTCCACTGTTTGTAACATCATTGTCCGGTCCTCATAGGGGGTTTGGGGAGATCGAGAAATTGGGGATTGGGCATCAAGATGACTGCCTATCCACAGACGATTGCCCACTATCTCTATCGCTGATAGTCAAATATAACCTTGCTGCCATCCTGCCCCAGATTGAAGGGCAGTTCTTGGAGCATGTGTAATTGGGTACGCAGATGCTCTTGCCGGCCGGGCGGACAATAGAGCAACAAAAAGCCGCCACCACCCGCACCGGCGATCTTGCCTCCGGTGGCCCCGGCCGCGCGAGCGAGCTTGTACAGATCATCAACGTCGCTATTGCTGATCTTGCTGGCGAGTTGCTTCTTGAGCACCCAGCTTTCGTGGAGCAAGTCGCCGATGGCATCGACATCGCCCTTTTGTAGCTTGTCGCAGGCGGTGTGGGCGATGCCTTTCATATCTTCCAGCACAGACTCCTTCGAGCGAATGTTGGATTGCTGTTCCGACAGGATGGAATCGGCCTTGCGAGTGACACCGGTGTAGAAGAGCAGCAGGTTATGGTTGAGCTGGCGCTTGGTGGCCGGGTCCAGTTCAATACGCCTGCTGCGCACCTCGCCGTTGCCGGGCATGAATTCCATGAAGCGCAACCCGCCATATGCGGCGATGTACTGATCCTGAATGCCGATGGGCTTGCCAAGCACGTCGATCTCGATGTGGCAAGCGCCTTTCGCCAATTGCTCGGCCATAATCAACTCGCGATTCAGGGCATACATGGCGTGCAGCGCGCCCACGGTGACGGTGCTGGACGATCCCAGGCCGGAACCCTCGGAGGGAATATCGCCCATCGTGGTGATCTCGACACCATGGTCGATACCCGTCAGACGAAACGATTCGCGGATCAGCTCGTGGTTGATCTGATCCACGGAATCGACCAGTTCGGTATGGGTGTAGCCGACACGCAGCTTGTCATCGAAACGGCGCTTGATAGTGACGAAGATATACTTGTCGATGGCCGAGGTCAGCACGCAGCCGCCATGCTCCAGGTAGTAACCCGGAAAATCGGTGCCGCCGCCGAACAGGCTGGTTCGCAGCGGGGTTTGCACAATAATCATAAACTGAACTCCTGAAGTTGGTGTTGGCCGAACGCGGCCGGCCCTATGACCGACGGCGCATCAGGCATCGCGCAACAGCAAGTTGCGGCCGAGCCGTCGCCGGTTCTTGACCATCCAGTATCCCATGTAGAGATAGCAGGAAGCGCGATCCGTCAGCCCGACCGGCGAACGCTCGATGGAACGAATGTGCTCGCGCAACAGCCGCCACTGTGGAAAGGTGATCTTGCCCGCCCGGCGTGGATCGTACCAGGCTTGCTGGGCCTGGGGCGATTTATTCCCGCCCCAGGATTGCTCTTCGTGGAAGCGGTAGAAGAACAGATGCTCCGGGACTTCGTAGAACTTGCCGAGCAGGCTGAGTTCGCTTAACAGCGGCCGGTCGGAGCCGGCGTATTTGCCGATGAGCCGGGTGCGGCCGAGCACGTCGCGGCGCATCAAGCCGAAGACGGCCACTACCGGATGCGGATCGAGCACGAATTCATAGAATCGCTCGCGCGGCGCGGGGGCGCTGAAATGGCGCTTGGCGGGATAGATCTTGACGACCTGGCCCTGATCGTCAATGGCTTTGGCCTGGGTATAGGCTAGTACGACGTCGGGGTTTTCGTCCAGCACCGCCACGCAACGTTCGAGATAGGTCGGGGCCAGGAGATCGTCATGGGCAGCCCACTTGAAATAAACCCCTCTTGCCAGTTCAAACACGTGGTTGTAGTTGGCCGACGCGCCGACATTCTCCTCCTGGCGATAATAGCGGACGCGCTCGTCGCGGGCCGCATATTCCCGACAGATGGCTTCTGTCCGGTCGCTTGAGGCGTTGTCAGATATCACCAGTTCGAAATTGGTGTAGGTTTGCGCCAGCAACGATTCCATCGTCTCGGCGAGATAATTTTGGCCGTTATAAACCGGCAATCCAATGGTGACACGGGGAATGGGCGTGTTCATGGCTTGGCTTTTCATGCGGCGGGCGTTCCTGTGATTAGCGCTGGACGCCCAGATTCTTCAGCAGGCGGCGCTGGACGCGGGCGAAGGCGTCTTTAGCTCGTTCGGGCGAGTTACGCCCTTTGCCCATGCGGCGGGTCAGGTTGACGGCCGCGCCGCCCAACAACACCGGCGCCTTCAACTTGGCGCTCAGGTTGGTGCCGGCCGGCTGATAACCCATCTCGCGCATCTCCGATTTCAACAGGGCCTGGGCCAGGAAAATCTCGTTTCCTTCCAGCGACTTGCGCCATTTCTCGACGGCAGCGGTGGAGACACCTGCCTTGGGCGGCCGCGCGGCTCCGTCCTGTTCTTTCATCTGTGAGGCGGCGTTGACCCAGCCGACGTCGAGCATATCCTCGGAATAAGTCAGGCCGGTGAACCGGCAGATGCGTTGCAGTACCTCGGCCGGGTTGGCAGCCAGATCTTCGTAGCGAATGGTCAGGATGTTCTGCGGGTAGTTGTGCCGGGCATCGTGGGCGGCGTTGATGGCCTCTTTCCACATCATCGAGTCGATGACGGGATCATAGTTGGTCAGGCGGTCGACTTCGAGGTCTTCTTTCTCTTCTTTCGAGTCGAGCCATTCGTCGCCCGTGCGGCGCACTTTGCGCGAGGCCAGCGTGGCCCGCGGGTCGCGCACCAGCTCGACCACCTTGGCGTCGGGCAGATGCCGCAGCAGCTGGGTCAGGTAGTAGACGTGTTCTGGAGTTTTCTCCACCCAGAACGGCTTGCCGGCAATGGATGCCAGGTGATCGTTCACCAGGCCGAACAGGCCCTCATGCTCGTCTATGCCGGCGGTGGCGACCATGATCTCCTCAAAGTGAGCGTCGGTCAGCCCCAGATCGGCCAATGAATAGTCCAATTGCTGGGAAGCGGTCCGCTTTTTGCCCAGGTGGGCCAGCTTGACGAGAAACAAGATATACGCGCGGCGCATCTCATCATTCTTCAGATCGGGGAAGCGGCGCTTGATCGCGCCCAGGTCCTGGAAGAAATGGGTTTCGCCGGCCACGGCCCACACGTCTGGATTGCGGCGCAGTATGGTCTTGAGCAGGCTCGTGCCTGTGTGGATATAGCCGACGATAAATATCGCGTGGTTCGAAAACTTAACCGGCATAGACACTGTCTCCATTGGTCAACATCTCAGGCGATCCATCACGCTCGATCTTTGCCTCAAGGGCTTGCGCGGCCGTCTCGTTGAGACGATCCAGACGCTCGAGCATTTGCCCACACAACTGGTCGACGGCCGGAGTAAGTTTGGACACACGCCCCTTGCCCACCGACTGGGCGTTAACGTCCTTGACGATATGGTCGCCGGGGTAGGCCCGGCCCAGAAAGGCGTAGGTGCGGCGCATGGTTCGGGCCGGGTTCAGCACCAGGTCTTCATAGCGGCTGAGCATGACACTCGGGTGTTGGTCCAGGTGCTGTTCGAAGTAGAGCTGCATACGCGCCCACCAGAAGAGCGCGGCGGCGTCGAACGGGTTCATGTCGTCGGCGTAGTGGCTGCGGATCGTTTCGCGCGTCTCGGCCGAGCTGTTCTGCGAGCGCCAATTGCCGGGATCGCCCGCCAGAAACGGTTGCAGGTCTCGCTTGCCGTTGTCCGTGCCAAACGCCTTCAGATTGGAAGCAGCCACGTCCTGGTAGTGGCGATAGGCCCACAACACGCGGGCTTCCGGGAAGGTGGTCAAGAGTTCGTGGGCGCGCTGCGATTCGACGAGCGGTTTGAATACTACCATCGGCACGTGGTGGCGCTCGATGGCGGTTTTGACGTCGGCCAGGGGGTTCAGGCGAATGTGCTCTACCGCATCCAATGAGGACAACTTGCTGGATTCGCGATAGACCTTGACGCCCAGATCGCGCTCGAAGACCCAGTACATCAGGCTGGTGCCGGAGCGCTGGATGCCGAGAATAGGCACGACGATGGTGTGACCATTGTGGCGGGCCGCACCCAGCTTCTGCGCGGCGCTCTTGTAGAGCCGAAACGCGACGAAGGACAGGGTTTGCAGGTTGATATCCGATGATTTCAGTTGATAGGGCATGATAACAGCTTCCGGCGGCCGGCTCAGGCCTCGTCGGTATAGCCTCGCCGCCAGTCGTTCAGACTATAGCCAAGCAACTGCTCGACCGTGTGAACGTCGTCTTCCAGCAAGCGCCATAGCGCCTGCCGGACTTCGGGCGAGAAGTAGGGTTTCTCGTCAATCTTGTTCGACAGCAGGCGGTGGCGAATCGGCTGCCGGATGGCCGCGGGCACGACGCCACGCACCTTCTGGAACAGCCCGCTTTGGGTGAACGTGCGCGCCGCCTCCGACCGCAAGTAGGGTTGGCCGACCGACTGGTGTAGCGGGGTCGTGTCCGTTTCGGCAAAAGGCGCTTGCTCGATGCCCAGAAAATCGGCGATGCGATAAAGTGTGGGAATCGGATCGGCGGTATATTCTTCAAACACCAGCAATAGCACGTTTTCCGGGCCAAACAGTTCCAGATAGGGGCGGATCTGCACACCGTAGCGGCTGCGGTCGACGTAGGGAGCATCGCTGAATACGGCCGCTTCCGGCGGTCGCATGTCGATCTCTCGCACCCGGTTGTGCGTGTAGTGGGAGATGACGCGCTCGACCGGCTGGCGCATGACGTAGATGAATTTCAGGTCCGGATTGTAGTCATAGAGCCGCTTGTGTGTGTTGCGAAACTCCGGGAAAAAGGTGTAATACGTGGATGCCTCGCCACACAGTTGACCGGGCCGCGGGTCATAGAGACTGTGATACTGATCCAGCTCCTGAGCCCAGGCTTCCGTCTTGTGGAAGTAGCCCGGCTCTTTTTCCCGGCAGAAACAGATCTGCGGGTGGGCCGCCAATTGAGCTGCCAGGCTGGTAGTGCCCGCTTTTTGGGCGCCTATGACCATGAAATCGACATGCATGATGAGTTTATCGAGCCTCAGATTCGTAGTAGGCGTAGCTGCCGTTGGGTTCGGCGCGGTTGACGACGACTTCCATCGACTTCACGCGCACGTTGGATAACTGGCGGCGAACGGTCTGCACGTCGCCGCGGCGGGTTTGCGACTGGGCCACCACCAGGATGACGTTGTCCACGGCCGGGGCCAGCACGGCCGCGTCGGCCACCGACAGCAGCGCCGGCGTATCGAGTATGATGAAATCAAACTGTGTCTTCAGCGACTCCAGCAAGTCCAACATCCGCTGCGAGCCGAGCAGTTCGGTCGGGTTGGGCGGCAGAGGCCCGCTGGTGACCACTTGCACGCGCGGGAAGGCACTGTACTGGATAGACTCATCGAGTTGGACCTCGCCGGCGAGGATATTGGTCAGCCCCCGCTTGTTGGGCAAGTCGAACAGCTTGTGTACGGTCGGCAGGCGCAGGTCGCAATCGACGACCACGACCTCGCGGCCCGATTGGGCAATGGTGACGGCCAGATTGGCGGCCACGGTCGATTTGCCTTCGCCGCGCTTGGCGCTGGTCAATAGCGCCACCTGAGGCCCGCCAACGGAGGCCAGAATGTTGGTGCGCAATCGCCGGAAAGATTCCAGTTGGGGGTAGTGGCCCGCGCCAAGCCGGGCGATAGCCAGATCCTCCTTGGAAGTCGGGATTTGACCGATGGTCTCCATCTGGGTGGCGTTTTCGATCTGCTCCGGCGTGTAGAGCGTCGTGTCCAGATTCTCGGCCAGCAACGCCAGGGCCACGCCGCTGACCAGACCGACCGCCAGGCCCAGGGCCATATTGACCAGACGGCGGGGTTTGGCGGGGCGGTTGGGCGCATTGGCTTCTTCTACAATCGAGATGGCATTGGAGCGCAAGGCTTCCTCGAGCCGGGCCTCCTCATATTGTGTCAGGAGAGACGTGTAGGTGCGGTCGCGCAGGTCAAGCGCCTCGCGGGCGGCGGCCACAACCGTCTCGTCGGGAGGCAACGCCTCAAGCGCGTTTTCATAGCTGGCGCGCGCCTCGTTCAGGGCCAGTTCTGCCTCATCCAGCCGCTCGCTCAGGATTTCCTGGAGCGTTTGCCCGCCGCCGCCGCTGTAGAACTCGCGGTTCTGATCGACCAGCACCTGGGCAGCCGTGTTGGCGATGTCGCGTGCATCTTCCGGGTCGGTCGCCTCGGCCACGATTCGAATAAGCTCCGTGCCGGGGATGGACTGCACCGATATGATCGGCAGCGTCTCCAGGCCAAGCTGATCCTTGATCTGGTTGCGGACCTTGTTGCCGGTGATGATGCGTGAGTAGGTGTTGACCAACCGCTCGGTGTAGGTGATGTCGGGTCGGGCGGCCGTGACGGAGCCACCGCCAATGGTCAATACGCGGACCGTTGTCGAGGCAACGTATTGGGGCGTGGACAAGAAGGTAAGGGCGGCGGCGATGGCCAACCCCAGCAGAACGCTCAGGATGACGACCCATTTTCGTCGCCGCAATACCGATAGATATGTACTCAGCTCCATGTCTTTTCATGCTCCTACGGAGGACTTCCGTCCCGATGTGAACAGTTTCAGATTAGCAGTCAATGGTTACGATCAATCTTGCGGCTGATGCCGTCGCTCATCTCCCAAGCATACCAATCAGAGCGAATATTGACCGCACCCAACGGTTAATTTTAACGCTAAATTGCCTTCACTGCGGATTTGCCGGCCGGCACGGCCGGCGACAAGGTGGATTCGCGCCGCATCCGTTCATAAACCTCAAGGGTTTGGTCGTAATGTGTCTCCGGGCTATTGAGGGCCTCAACCTGTGCCCGGCCATTGCGGCCCATTTCAATTGCCAGTTCCCGATCATCGAGCAGGGCTTGCATCTTGGCCGCCAATTCGACGGCATTGCCGGGCTCGAACAGATAGCCGTTCCAGCCGTCGCGCACCTGTTCGGGGATGCCGCCGATATTAGCACCGATGACCGCCGTCCCGCTCGCCAGCGACTCGATCACGGTCATTGAATAATTCTCATACCATTCAGAGGGCGACACGGTGAACCGGGCCGTCTGTACGAGGCGGGCCAGTTCTCCGGTATCCAGATGGCCTAGGAAGCGGACGTTGGTGAGCTGGTGGGTCTGGACGAATTGCCGCAATTCCGGCTCCAGTTCGCCCGCGCCGGCGATATTGAGGACGGCATCGCCCCGGATGTGGCGCATCGCCTCCAGCAGAGTCAGGATGCCCTTGACGCGTACCAGCCGCCCGGCGAAGACGAAGTGGTTCTCCGGCTCATAGACGGCGGTAAAGCTGGCGGGGTTGATGAAGTTGGGGATGACATCAATGGGCAGGTCAATGCCGTGCTCGATCATCTTGTCGGCCATGAAGCGACTGGGGGCGATGAACCGGTCGACGTTGGGCTGGTAGAGGCGAAATACCTCGTGGAAATACATCTCGGCCGTCGCCAGCATGCTGGCGCTGCGCGAGCCACGCTTACAACGATAGCGGGTCATGTTGTAATACTTGCCACCCTTGCAGGCTTCGCAGATGGTATCATTGGAGACGAAGGTCGTGTTGGGGCAGGCGGGCTTGTAGTCGTGGAGGGTCTGGACGACGGGCAACCCGGCTGCCTTAAGGGCCGGCAGGATCGACGTCGACATCTCATGGATGAAGCCGTGGATGTGCACGAGGTCAGGATTTACCAGATCGATCAGGGCTTCCACCTTTTGCCGCGCCTCGCGTGAATAGAGGACGCGCTCGACGACACGGAGCTTGGGGCTTAGGCCGGGCTTGGCCAGTTCGGTCGGGAAATCGACATAGCTGACAAAGTAATCGCTATACTCCGACGGCAAATTTTTGGGGTGGTCCATGCAAAAAGGGATGACCTCGTGGCCGTGGCTGCGCAACAGATCGGACAGGTCGAAAAAACAACGTTCGCCGCCCCCGCGCAAATAGTTAAAGCTGTTAATCATCAGGATTTTCATGGTATCGTCTCTCCCTCAGCCACAATCCGCGGGGCCGACGGCATTCCTGGAATGGTCGCGTCTACACCGTTATCGCGCCGTTCCAGTTTCCAAATAACGGCCTCATCCAGAGCCGGGCGCGCGCCGGGGCGAGAGGCGTGCTCCGGGCCGAAGGCCGCGCGACGTCGCCACCAGCCGGCCACATCGCGCGGCAAGGCATGGTAGCATCCCCGGCGCTGGGCCATGGCCGCCAGCAGCGCTTCGTAGACAGCCATTCCACCCGGCTTGAGCAGATAGTCGGGATGCGAATTAAGGAGCGCCATGCCGTAGTGGGCTTCGATAAAGTCAACTTTCCGCAGCCACAAATCGGGCGTGCGCTGTTCCAGGACCTCCAGATAGCGGTGGTCCTGCATCAGCGTGTAGGGCAACTCGACAAAGCGGCCGATCGTGTAGGGCCAGATACTCATCGATCCGCCGGCCATCGGCTCATAGGGATCCGTGTCGAAGAAGGAGAGATCATACTCGATGTCGAGCGACTGCATCCACAGCGGATGGCGATGGGTCATCGGCGAACGGTAACCGACCGCCCCCCACTGCGCGGCATACTCGTTAATCTTGCGCGCTCGTGCTTCAAAGACGTCGCGCGAGGAGAATAAGCGGCCATCATGGGTCAGCCCGTGAACGCCGACCTCAAACCCGCGCGCCCTCATCTCAGCCAGCAGTTCGCGATCCACCTTGTATCCTTCGGGGACAAAATTGAACGATGACCGGAAGCCGTACTTCTCTTCCAGATCCATGACCTGGCGCACAAAATCGTGCCCGGGTCGGGCCTCTACATCGTGGGTGAGGACAAAGGCGAAGCGGTTGCCCGACGGCCACAGGCCGATGATATCGAGCGAACGTTGCCCCAATTGGTCCAGTACGTGGCCGATCAGCGCCAGCTGGAAGCGCACATAGCGATCTTCAATCGGCCAATCCAGCAATGACTCGACGTCGTCGGCCGGATGGTAGAACTTGCGCAACAATGGCCGCACCCAGGTGGGCAGGAGGGGCCGGGCCACGGCATAGTAGATGGACTTGAGACCGCTGAGCCGGTAGCGTTCCGGGCCGAACAAGCTCTCATCCAGGGCGCGGGCCATCAGATCGCCGTGGTCGTTGTCCGGCAAAGGCGCGGGCAGAAGGGCGGCCGCCCGGGCGACGGCCCGCTCCCACACGGACGGCGGCACGTTGTGCAACGGCCGCCAGAAGGCGGCCGGGGTGTTGGCGGCAAACAGTTCGTTCATAAGAGTCGTTTTACCCGCTTGACGATCTTGGACCCGTAGACGGCCGTGGTCGAGCGCTGCTCGGCCCCGCGCACCGGTCGGGCGCGGCGGTCGAGGAGAGCCGCGCGCACGGCGGCGGCATCCGGCCGGTCAAGGTCAAGCTCGGTATAGGCGCGGCCGATCTCCCAATAGAGATGGGCGTCGGAGTTGGCTACGGTCGCCAGACCATAGGGGTTGGCGTAGTCGGCGTAGGTCTGGGCGGAATAATCGCGCTTGTCACGGCCGTTGTAGATCTCCACGCCGTCAAGTTGCTGGAGCAGTTCGGGCGTCACATTCTGATGGTACGCGTAAGGATGGGGCAAAATGGCGACGCCGCCCTGATCGTGGATGTCGGCCACTACCTCCAGGCTGTGGCGCGAGGCGATCTCGCGCGTCAGAAACAAACCCAGGATGTCGCCTACCTCGGTCTGGATTTCCGCGCCGATAATGACGACGAAATTCGGGTCGTGGTTGGCGGCCGCGGCGGCCACGCCCCCGGCGATAGTATTGTGATCGCTGACGGCGATGCCCGCCAGCCCGCGCCGCCGGGCGATGCCGACGATGTGGGACGGCGCCATAATGCCGTCAAAAGAATGGCGCGAATGCATGTGCAGGTCAAACCGGCCCATAGATAGCTCCTGCTAGCCCCGGCTTTGGGCCAACTCACCGGAGGCGATGTCCGCGCCGGTGCTGTGGACTTTGCGCTTGCCGCCCAGCACGTCCCTGGCTCCCTGGGCCAGCAAAGCGACATTGGGGATCGGATCGCTCAGTCGGAAGTCGTTGGGCGTGCCGCGCAGGACGAACCCCAGCCACTGGAAGGGTTTCTTGATGGCGATAGAGTGGGCGATGTCCATGCTCAACCACTGGTATGTTACCGGCGTCATGGGCATCTCCACCGGGTCGGCGCGGCCGTCGACGGCCATTTGCGTCAGCAGATAGGGGAAATCGACGCCCGTGGCGATGGACAGGCCCAGCGATCCCCAAAACTTGGGGTTGATCTCGATCAGTTTGTAGAGGCCATCCTTAACGTCCTTCTTGAATTCAACCATTGCCACACCGTGCCACTTCAGTTCGCGCAGGACCTTTGACCCGACAGCGATCAACTCCGGGTCATAAAAGCTCTTGGCCATGGCGCTGGGGCCGCCGGTCGGCGGCACTTCATGGATGCGTTCGTGCATGAAATAGGCCACCAGCTCGCCGTGATTCATCAAGGCGTAGAAGCCGTGACCTTTGCCCTTGATGAATTCCTGCAGGATGGGGTAGACGCCTTCGGCCAGTTGGTCTTCAACCTCGGCGCAAATCTGCGGATAGACGACGTCGCGCAGTTCCTGGAAGCTGCCGGCATAGGCATAGTGGCCCTGACCGCGCCGGGCCTTCACGACGACCGGATAGGGAATATCGCGATAGTTCTCCAGGTCGGCCGGGCCGTTTGGGTAGTAGGTCTTGGGCGCGGGCACGCCGATACGCTCGCCCAGCAGGGTCGTGTCGGCCTTGTCCTCGGCCACGGCGAACAAGGGCCACGACGATACGGGGACAGCGGCATAGGCCGAGAGGCGCTCCAGACCACAGGACAGAATGCGGAATCCGTCCAGTCCGGCGGCGATGATGGCGTCGTAGTGATTGGCTTGCGCCAGCGACTCAATGAAGGCGATGCCGGATTCCATGTCGTTCCCGTCCAACGGAAAGACGTGGGTCTCGGCCAGATACCGGCTGTAACTGGCCGGCGGGCGGCCTTCCTTGACGATGATCGACACGTGGATGCCACGCTTGCCCAGTGACCGCACCACGTCGATGGCGTGGCGCACCCCGGCATCAACCACCAGCACGCGCGTTTGTTTATCGTTCATGTTAGCGCCTCGTATAACATCTCGTACTGATCGATTACTTCTGACCATTGATAGCGCGAGCCGACCAAAGCCTCGGCGCGCGTGGCAAGTTCGTACATGTCGCGGGGGTGATCGTTGGCCCAAATCATCTTTTCGCGCAAGTCAGCAACGTTGCCGGATTCGAAGAACAGTGCTTCGTTGGGCAACACGGCGCGGTTCTCCGGCAGGTCACTGGCGATGAGCGGCGTCTTGAGGGCGGCGGCTTCCAGCAGCGTGGCGGCCATGGCCTCGTAGGTCGTCGGGAACAGGAAGAGCGACGACATCTGGATCAGCGCGAAGAGCAGCCCCTTGTCGGCGATGAACCCGCCGAACCGCGTGCGGTCGTCGGCCAACCCCAGAAGCTCCTGGTGGTAGTCCGGATCGAAATTGGGGTCACCAAGAATGAGCAGCGGCAGATCGTTGTCAATGGTCTGCATCGCCTGCAAGACAAGGTGACAACCCTTGCGGCGGATGTTGCGGCCGGCGGTAAAGATCATGTAGTTGCCGGGTTCCAAATCATGGCGCGCCAAAAATTCGCGTGCCTCTTCAAACTTCAGCTCGGGCAGTTGGATACCGATGGGCAGGTACATCACTTCGCGGCCGTAGTGTTGCTCCAAAAATTCCTTGTCGGGCAGCGACACGCTGGTGCGAATATTTGCCAGATGCATGAAAGGATATTCACAAGCCTTGAAGAAATATTTTCCCTTGCCCCAGGGGTTGTGTTCTTCGGGGATGAGGCTGCCCAGGCCGTGGGCGGTGGCGACGACCTTGTAGCGCAGGCGCAGCAGAGGCAACACAAAGCTGGTCTCCATGCTATGGACGTTGACCACATCGTAATTGCCGAAGAAGAGGGCGTGGAGCGCGGCCATCAGGTACGTTACTGTGGCATGGGTGAATTTGCCGGGCACGGACGGGACGCGGATGATGCGCACGCCGGGAACGATCGTGTCGGCGGGCACCTCGCGATTGCTCACGTAGACGACAGGCTCAAATCGCTCGTGATCGAAGGAGGTGGCGATCTTTTGGACAACGACGTCGACGCCGGCCTTGGCCGGCAGCGCCTTAATGCCTATGAATGCGACTTTCTTTTTCTTCATTGCAGCCTCTGGCCGCCGGCGGCTGCCGGACGGCGGTGGGTTAGGATCAGGGCAACGGCCCTCAGGCGGCCGCCGCAACTTGCCGGTTCCGGTACAGATGTGGGTCGACGACCTGGGTCATAGCCGCCTCATCCAGCGGTTGGTCGAGGAAGCGGGTGATGCGCGCGATCTGGCCGGCGGGTTCATTCATCACGTCGGTGTAGTGAATATAGAGCGTTTCGACATTGGGCCGGCGGCGCAGCCACTGCTCGACCAGTTCGATATGACGGGTAAACATGGCCGCCACCGCTTCGTCGTCCATCTGATCGGGATCTTCGCCGCGATGGATGATCATCTTTCGCTGCGAGGCCAGGATTTCCTCCAGATTGCGGCGCAGGAAAATGACCTTGTAAGTCTCATCGGGCGGCAAATACTGCAACAGAAACGAGATGATCTTGACCGCCTTGCCGCGCGCCTGGGGTAACCAGGCGACATCACCCTTGTCCAGTTGCTTGACGCGCTCGAACTCGAAATAACCCTTGGGGTTATCCTTGTCGGCCGCGCGCAGTTCATCGGTGAGCGGCGCAATGCCGCCGGCTGCCAGCATCTTCATCATCATCGACGTTCCCGAACGCGGCAATCCGGATACGATGGTGACAGGCTGAACCGTGACCGGGGTGCTCTGATCGCCGCGCATTTTGCTGAATATATTTTTCATACGGTTCGTTTATTCCACGTAGCCGAGTTTGCGCAGATGATCGGCTAATCCGGCCATTTCCGTCTCGCTCAGTTCGTCGGTCATGTTGACGGCGCCGGTTTGGGCCTGTTCGACATGGGTTTCGATCAACCGGCGCAGCTGGGTCGCCCGCTGGGGCATCGCCTGGGCCAGGTTCTTTTTTTCCTCGGGGTCGGCCTGCAAATCGTATAACTCCTGGGGAACCTTCGGGTCGGCCGCATCATAGGCATATTTGTAGCCATCGTAGCGTACGCCGTAGAACGAAGAAGGCTCCCGTGAGTTTTGGCAGGTCTCGATGAGCGCGGGCAGTTCCTCCAGCCCTTCGCCCTGTATGAACGGCATGAGGCTGCGGCCGTCGGCCGTGTCGGGGATATGGTCGTCCAGCCCGGCCAGGCTGAGGATTGTCGGCATGATGTCGATTTGCCGGACCTGGTCGTCAATCCGGCGGCCGGGCGGCACCGCCCCACCCGACACCACCAACGGCACGCGCACGAGCGAATCGTAGACGTGATAGCCGTGGCCTGTGACCGTGGCCAACGGGCTGTCGACGACGCCGGCACGGTAGAGCAAGCGTGAGGTCTTGAACCACGTCTCACGCGCGGCGGCAATCGATTTCCGCCGGAACTGTATCCACCGGGTCGGCTTTTTGCCCGTGTTTTGCTTGGTCAGCGATTTCTTAAAGAACTCTACCTGACTCTCCAGGCTATTCTCGGGAATTTTTTCGCCGTGGTCGCCGGTCAGCAGCACGATGGTGTTGTCGAGATCGACGGCGTCCAGCAACTCGCGCAGGCGGACGTCGTAGCTGGAAATGGCCCGATCATACTGGGTGCGGCCGTACTCCGGCGTGTCGTAGCCGGGCAAGATTTGTCGCGGCCGGTGGACACCCCACAGGTGCAGGTAGGCAAACCAGGGGCTTTCGAAGCCACCATCGCGAAAACGCTCGATCAGTTGTTCGCCCCACTCGCCCAGCATAGGCGACTTGACGCCGTCGCGGAATTCATACTGGTCGAAACCGCGGTCCAGCCGATAGAATTGGCTCAGGGGGCCGGTGGCTTCGGCGTAGGTGTGGTAGCCGTTATCACGAAGGATCTCAGCCAGCAGGGGGATGCTGTCGGACACGCGCGCGCCGACCATGGCCCGCACGCCGTGGTGCGCCGGATACATGCCACTGAACATCGTCGTCATGCACGGGATGGTCATCGAGTTGGCGGTGATCAGGTGTGTGAAGAGCGTGCCTCGTTCGGCCAGCGCCTGCATGCCGGGCGTCTGCGCCGTCCGATCGGGATCAAAGGCCCGGTCAGCGCGCAAGCAATCGATGACAATTAATAAAATGTTAGGCCTTTTCGAAGGCATCAAACTTTCCTCCGCTGCATGGTGTTAGTGGGCTTAGGGCCGTAACGGCGCTCGGCGGCCGAACAGCAGCCATCAATCAATTGTACAGCCATTATAGTAATGGCTACGGCTTACGATAAACCTGAAGAGAATCGTGGAGTGTGGGCGAGAAGGCGCGAGCAACGGCCGTGGGCGCGGCCGGAACGCCTAGCGGCGGATGTTGGACAAGCGACGGCGGGCGGCCTGGCGTCGTTCGGGTGTGTAGATCAAGTGGAACGTGTAGCCCAGGGATGACCAGTAGAGAACCATCATGGCCCCGGCCAGCCACGCTTTGTGATACCACAGCCATACCGGCCAGAACATCGTGAAAATAAACAGGCCGTAGGCCAGCGTCGCCTGGTATGGGTCGGTCGTGGTGCGGGCAAAGCGAAACAGCTTCACCATCGTCCACAGGCAAAAAGCGAGGAACAGTCCCACTCCGATGATCCCATGCTCCTGTATCCAGGTACTGAGGGAAGTCGTGCCGACGCCGTAAATGTCCTCTTCGAGGACACTGCCGCGAACGCCAAGGAACGAGCTTTGCGAGCGTGTGCCGATGCCGAACCCGAATAGCTTAGTCGTCCAGTCGCGCTGTATCTGCTGCCAGGCGTAAGTGATAGCCAAACCGCGGCCGATATTATAGGTAGAGTCATCGGCACTGACCCCATCATTAAACAGGTAACTTTCTATCACATCGGGCTGCAGATATTCCTGCAACGGCCTCAGCCCGCGCGCATTGACCAAATAGGAATTGTAGAGCGGCACAAAGACAGCCGCCGCCCCAGCCAGCAGGACGACGTAGAGCATCAACTGTCGCAATTGACCGCCGCGAATCAGATGAACGATCACAGTAATAACGACCAGAGCAGCGACGGCAAAGAGATAAAACTTCGTGCCGCTCAGCGTGCTGCCCAGCAAACCCAACGCCAGCACGAATAGCAGAAGTTTCCAGTTGTGCGTCGCCAGCCAGTTTCCCAAAGCCAACGCGACCGTGAAGAAAACCAGCATGGAGAACTGCATCACGCCTTTCTGGCCGAAGGTGCCGCCCATGCTGTCGCCCATCGGGAAACCGAGGGCCAGCATCACCAGCTGCACCCCGATCTGGAAGACGAGCAAGCCGATGGTGAACTTGAAAAACCAGCGGGCAAAATCGGTGGGCCAACCCTGCACCAGATAGGCGAAGACGCCCAGCAGGGGATATTTGAACAGGCCCCACCACCCCCACGCCGTTGCCGCAAACGCCTGGCCCTCAAAGGTCGAGACCAGACTCCAGATGAGCGTGGCACCGGCAATCAGCAACAAGCCGCCCGGAATCCGGTCTTCCAACATCATGTAGGCAAAGGCGACGAGTACGACAAGGGCAATGCCCACCTCGATGGCGCCCAGAATGACGCGTGGCAGGCCGACCGGCCACACGAGGAACGGCAAGAAGACTTCCAGCAGCAACACCATCGCCAGCAGGCGGAACCAGCCCTGGCGCATCCAGTTCTCCCGGTCGCGGGTCTTGGCCTGAATTGGTGGGGCGCCGGCCTCCTGGTAGAGATATTCTTGTCGTGCCATAGTTAGATGGGGGGCGGTCATGGATACTCCGCGACCACCCCCTTGAGCGATGCTAGCAGATTTGTCAGTCGGCGGCCATGGCCTCGGGCAACTTCTCAGCTACGCCGCGCGCAGCCATATGCTCGCGGATGGCGTCGGCCACGTAGGCCACCTTGTCGTCGTCCAGCTCCGGGAATATCGGCAGCGAGACGATCAATTCGGCATACTCCTCGGTGACCGGGAAATCGCCGCGCTTGTAGCCCAGCTCGGCGTAGGCGGGTTGCAGATGGATGGGAATGGGATAGTGCAAGCCGGTAGCGATGCCCTTGCTCTTCAGATGGTCCATCAGCGCCTCGCGGTCGGCGACGCGCACGACGTAGAGGTGAAAGATGTGCTCGGCATCATCGGCCGCGGCCGGCGTGACGAGCGGCAGATCGGCCAGCAAGTCGGCATACGTGGCGGCGGCGCGGCGGCGGCTGGCGTTCCAGCCGTCGAGATAGGGCAGCTTGACGCCCAGCACGGCGGCCTGCATGGTGTCGAGACGGTGGTTGAAGCCCTTAATCTCGTGGAAGTATTTGACCTTCTGGCCGATGTTGCGCAGCAGGCGAACCTTCTCGGCCACGTCGGGGTCGTTGGTCGTCACTGCGCCGCCGTCGCCATAAGCGCCCAGATTCTTGCCGGGATAAAAGCTGAAGGCGGCGGCGTGGCCCAGACTGCCGGCCGTGCGCGCCTTATAGCGCGCGCCGCTGGCTTGCGCCGCGTCCTCGAAGACGTACAGATTATGCTTGCGCGCGATGGCGAGGATGGCGTCCATGTCGGCCACCTGACCATAGAGGTGCACGGGCATAATGGCCTTGGTGCGCGGGGTAATGGCGGCTTCGATCTTGGTGACGTCGATGTTGTACGTTTCCGGGTCGCAATCGACCAGCACGGGAGTTGCCCCGGCGTTGGAAATCGCCAGCACGGTGGCGATAAACGTATTGGCCGCGGTGATGACCTCATCGCCGGGGCCGATGTCGTAGGCGCGAACGATCATTTCCAGGGCCGAATAGCCGGAATCAACGCCGACGCAGTATTTAACGCCGCAATAGTCGGCGAAGGCGCGTTCGAATTCGGCCACAGCGCCGCCCAGAACAAAGTCACCACGTTGCATCACGGCCAACACGGCCGGGTCAACTTCGCCCTGAATCTGGCGATATTGTGCTCTCAGATCAACGAATGGGATTTCCATGTGAATACCTTACCTTATTATTTGAAATTTCTTACCGCCGGTCGTCGCCAACGGCGCGGCCTTGGGTTACTCAGCCCATCCGGGTGATGGGCTTGTCGATTAACGTTTGGCGAGGTGGCCGACCCGGCGCCAGGAGTTGCGCGCCATGCCGCGCACGTAATCCAGACCACGGGAACGCCATAGCTCGTAGTAATGGGCCAGCAGATCGACCCCGCTGCGGGCCACCCAATAGGGGGCCTTGGCGCGGCTGCCGAACGAATTGTCCTGCAACGCATACCCCAGCTCGACCATTTCGTGACCGTTTAGCATCTGGCAGAGGCTGACGACATCGGGCGACAACTTATTTTGCCATTTGCCGACGGCGCTGCGATCGATGCCCGCGGCCGGCCCCGCACCCGAGCGAACGGTGGTGTTGCTCCAACCCACATCGAGCATGACCGGATCGAACGCGAGATCCAAAAACCCGCATAACCGCCGAACGGCCCCTTCCGGGTCTGACGCGAGGTCTTCATAGCGCAAACGAAACAGGGCATCCGGGTAGCGGGCGAAGGCCGTGGTCCCGGCACGAACGGCCGCTCGCCAACCGAGGCTGTCGCGCAGCGGGTCGTAGCCTTTCGTCGTTTGCATCCGGGCCCCGATGGCCTGACCGTACCGTTCCGACCAATCGCTGTGCTTGCGCACCTTCTTGGAAGCCAAAACGTCGCGCGGGTCGCGCACCAGCTCAATGATGCGCGCGTCCGGCAAGGCATTGACGATCTGATCGACGTAGAAGATGTGGCTGGGGGTCTTTTCGATCCAGTGTGATTTGCCGGCGGCGGCGGCAATGGTCTCAAAGACAAGCGAGAAGATAGCCTGGTAATCGCGGTTAGCCTTGGCGGCGATGATAATGTGGCGAGTCAGCTCTTCGTCCGGCTGGAACTGTACCGCTTCCAATTCGGCCTCGGCCGCCGTCAGGGGAGGCCAGTCGAAGGCGGTCTTTTTGATGAGAAAGCGGACGTACTCTTCGAGGACGGCGTCGTCTTGCAGCCTGGGGAACCGTTGGGGCAGGGTGTGGGCCAACTGGTCGAAGAACATGGTCTCGGCCCGAATACTGAAAACGTCCGGGTGGCGGCCGATGACCTTGCGCAAGAGGGTTGTGCCCGAATGCATGTAGCCGACGATAAAGATCGGTCGCGATGCGTGCGGGGAGTCGGCGGGCTGTTTCACCGGGTTCATGCTCGATGTCGCTCCTCGGGCGGGCGAAGATTCGGCTCAGCGCGACTCCACGCCGATTTGACCGGCCGCCGTCCGGGCATAGTTGTGGCGGCTCAGGCCATAAACCAGGGCGGCCTTCAGCTTGGCGGCATTGGCCGCATAGGTCCAGCCGTGGACGTCGTCTTGGGCTTCTCGCCCCAATTGGGCCAACTCCGTGCGGCTTTTCCAAATGTGATGCAGAACATTGACCAGCGTCTCTTCATCGACGCCGTCAGCCCAGAAGGCATAGCGTCCGTCGCCGACCACGTCGGTGTGGCATTTGTTGCTGGTTGCCAAAACGGGCATTCCGGCGGCCATGTATTCAAACAGTTTGATGGGGCTGGACGCTTCGTACTTGACGTCATCAACTTCGGGCAGCGACGTGACCCCGACGTGAGCGCGGGCCAAAATGTGGGGTACCTCTTCGTGGGGCACCGGCCGCTCAACGCGCACAGCGCGATTGCCGGTGGCGGCCACCAACTCCAGTTCTTCTTTGAGTGGGCCGTCTCCGTAGAGGCTGAGAACAAATGCCTGTCCCTCATTTACCGCCCGGTTCACAGCGCGGCTGAGAGGCAACAGGTTGCGCTTGGCGAGAAACACGCCCACGTAAACCAGGCGGATCGGTTCATCCTGAAACGGCCAATGGCGCGCGCCGGCCGCGGCCGCGAACCGCTCAGCCTCGACGCCGGACGGCCAGATGCCCCACAACTGCTTGGTGGGGATCTGCACCAATTCGGCCATGCGCGGGGTGATGGCCGTTTGGCCGTCGGCGAAGCGGGCCGCCAGGCGGGTGATCACATCGAACCAGGCCGTTCGCAGCCGGACTTTCAGGCTGGTGGTAGTGAAGTCCACCATGTCGCGGGTGTCCATGACCAGCCGGGGCCGCCGGCGGCCCAACAGGCGTAAGGGCAGCAACCACACGGCCGACAATTGGTGGAAGAGGATCACATCATAGTCGCGCAGGCGCGGCAACAGAAAACGCAGCAGGCCGAGATGGAACAGCACCTGTCCGAACAAGTAGACCGCCGGCCGCGGGATATTTAGCACCTCGACGCCGCGATAGGAGTGTTTGCCGGCTGGGCCAATGGTAATCAGGGTGACGTCGACGCCCTGGCGGCGCAGCTCGCGCGTCGTATCGACCCAGGTCGCCGAGTCGAGTTTGTCGGGCGTCACGGGGGAAACCCACAGGAGGCGCAGGCGGTCGACGGCCGGTGTCTCTTTGGTCATAATCGTTACAGTGTTGGCGGTGGCCGGTTAGCGGGCACCACAATCGTTTTTCAGCCCGTTGACGTAGGCTTTCTCGTCCTCGTGCAGAGGGCAGTCGATGTCATCGACCGACATCGCCACCCGCGCAGGATTGCCGTAGACGACGGCGCGCGCGGGCACGTCCTTGGTAACTACCGACCCCGCTCCAACCAGCGCGTACTCGCCGATGACGACACGAGGCAGGATGGTGACGTTGACGCCGATGCGCGCGCCGCGTTTGATCGTCGGCCCGCCGGCATGGGTGCACTCTGCGCACAAGGGACGCATGTCGTTGGCGATGGAAACGCCGGGGGCCAGAAAGGCGTCGTCTTCGATGGTAGTGAACTGGGCGACGTAGACGTTGCTGTGAATCTTGACGTTGTTGCCGATCCGGCAGCCGTAGTCGATGACCGAGTTGCTCCAGATGCCGACGTTGTCGCCGATGACATTCTCTTCGCGGATGACGACGTTGTGGCCGGTTTGCAAGCCGCGGCCGATCGTCGTGCCGGCGTAGACGACCGTCCCGGCGCGCAGATTAGCACCGGGGCCGATGCGCAGCGTCCGATCGGCGATGGCGCGGCCGGTGGGGTAGCCGAGGCTAACGCCCTCATCCACCGCGCCCGGCTCTTCCAGCAGGACTTGTTCCGGCACGTTAAGCATGGGTCAGTTCCTTGCTGTGTTTAATTGTGGATGAGTCCACGTGACCGTTCTGGGTCAGGTAAACCGTTTCGCCGCCGTTTTTCATCGAGCGCTGGGCTGCTTCGACAACCCGCACGACGGACATCCCGTTGTGACCGTCGGTCTGGGGTTGCTGGCCGTCGCGCGCGCATTCCAGGAAGTGCTGGCATTGCACCCGCAGGGGTTCATCGAAGCGGATGTAGGGAATGATCACATCGCCGTAATGATAGGCAAAACTGAACTCGCCAAAGGTGTCGGTGTGGCGAATGGCCTTGACACCCTTGTCATAGATCTTGATCTTTTCCAGCGGCTCCACGTCATCGTAGATGACCATTTTCTTGCTGCCCACCACGGTGATGCGCCGCTGCTTCGACGGATCGAGCCAGCTGGAGCGGATGTGGGCCAGGACGTTGCCGGGGAACATCATGGTGGTGTAGGCCACGTCCTCGATGCCGTCCTGGACGCAGGCGGAGCCATGCGTGTTGACGCTGATGGGATCGGCGTCCAACAGATAGCGCAAGATGGAAATATCGTGGGGAGCCAGATCCCACACGACGTTTGCCTTGGTCTGGAACAGGCCCAGACTGGCGCGAATGGCGTCGATGTAATAGATATCGCCCAGCTCGCCGCTCTGAATCATGTGCTTCACGGCGCGGACGGCCGAGTTGTATTCGAAGGTGTGTCCCACCATCAGGACGCAGTTGTTGTCCTCGGCCACCTGAATAAGTGATTTCGCGTCTTCGCTGTTCAGCGTGATGGGTTTTTCCACCAGCACGTGCAGCCCGTGCTCCATGCAATTGCGGGCAATGTCATAGTGCGTGGCCGGTGGTGTAGCGATCACCACGGCATCGAGATTCATGTCGAACAAGTCCCGGTAGTCGCGCGTGGAGCGCTCGATTTGCGGGAAGCGCTGCATCATTCGATTGAGCGGTTCTTGCTGCAGGTCGGAGATGGCGATCACTTGCGCGCCGGGAATCTCGATAAAGTTGCGAATAAGGTTTGGGCCCCAGTAGCCGCAGCCAATGGCGCCGATGCGGAGATCGGTCATGTTAACGAGCACCTCTACCCTTGATGGCGGCCGTAACCGTCATGAAGATGATTTTGATATCCAGCTCCAACGATTGGCGGCGGATGTAATCGACATCCATGCGCACCATTTCTTCAAAGCTGGTCGCGCTGCGGCCTCGCACCTGCCACCAACCGGAGATGCCCGGCACCGTGCGCAGACGGTCGTGGTGGTGGTAGAGGTACAACTCCACCTCATAAGGGATGGGCGGCCGCGGGCCAACCAGGCTCATGTCTCCCAACAGGACATTCCAGAATTGGGGCAGTTCGTCCAGGCTGGTCTTGCGCAAAAAGCTGCCGACGCGTGTCACGCGCGGATCTTGCACCAGTTTGTATTTGGCGTCTTCCGCCTGTTGGGCCGACTGTAATTCGGCCATGCGTTTTTCATCTCCGGCGATGTAGGCTTCGATGAACTGGCGGTGGATGGTTGACTTGGCGTCGACGCGCATCGTGCGAAACTTGAAAATGGTGAAGGGAACCTCTTCCCAGTAGATGCGGCCGTTGTGAACGCGCCGCTTGGCGGTGATGCGCTCCTGGCGGAAGATGGCTGGGCCGGGAGAGTCCCACTTGATGAGCAGGGCAATGAATGCCATCAGCGGCAGAAGGAAAACCATCGAAAGCGTGACGATGGTCAAGTCTATCACCCGTTTGGCGAAAAAGTAAAATGAATCCGCCTCTTCCTGTTCGGCGCTGATTGCCGGACCCATCGTCCATTGTAATACTTTTTGCTCTTCCATCTCGCTAAGTTTTCCTTTTTCGTCCACCAAGCTTCTCATCGTTTTCTTGGCTCACTTGGACCTGCACGCGGATTCCTATACCTTTCTTAGCACGTAAAACTTACGAACAGGCTAACGGTTTGATTTCGAGCCGGTGCCTGTTGTTGGGTAAACTGCTCGAATACGATCTGATCCTCATGCTATCGGGGTGACCTTACGGGCCATGTTAAGGTTGGGAAATTTTATAAAAGTGACCCAAAGTCGGTCCAAACGGCGATAATGTTGTAATTTTGCAATATTTTTACATTACAACGTATTGTATTAGTACAATATTTGCTTGCTAAGGGCAGAGGCGGCCATTATAATTTACCCATGGGCACTAATAACGATGGCCCGGTATGGTGTTGCGATTAATGAGGTCGGGGGCAAGTCTACGGCACGGGAAGGCCGGTAGCTGGCCCCGCAAAATCCCCCTCAGCCACTGTCCACCGGCGCCCTCTCTGCCTATTCTCGTTGTAACGGCACGTAGTACTTCAGTCGTGTAATGGTTGTGGCGTCGCTCGCGCCCGAGCGGCTGGGGCGAGACCGTACCGGCTCGTCGTCAATCACCCGGCGCGAAGGATGCTTGGCGCATCCTGACTAAAGGAAAAAGGGAGAACCAGAGCCATGGGCACTACATATTACGTTTCGGCGGCCAAAGGGAACAACAACAATCCCGGAAACCAGCCGGATAAGCCGCTACGCACGATTCAGGCGGCCATCAACAAGGCGCAGGCCGGCGATCGCGTCGCCATCAGCGGCGGCACCTATGCCGAGCGCCTGCACATCCAGAAGCCGGGTGCGATCGATGCACCAATCGTCATTGCCGCACAAGAGGGGGAATCAGCCGTCATCGATGGCGCGGACCTCGTCATCCCCCGCGACACGGCACTGGTAGCTGTTCAGCAAAGCCAGGCGATCACCATCAGCGGCCTGACCATCCGCAACGCCGGCGGGATCGGTCTCGCTATCAGCAAATCCAGCCAAATCACCGTTCGAGAGACGACCGTCGATTCCAGCTATGCCGGTGGCCTGCACGTGACGCAGAGCGATAACGTGCTCGTCGAGAAATGCCGGATCTTCAACTGTGGACGACGCTTCCTGGCCCACGGCCCGGAGCGAAACAATGTGGCTCTTCTAACCCGGCACTCCAACGACCTGACCCTTCGCGAGAATCAAGTGTACGAGAACTCGGATGAGGGCATTGCCGTCTCGCTCGGCAGCAAGAACGTCGTTGTCAGCAAGAACGTCTGCTACGACAATCGCAACGGGCAAATCGGCATCACGTCGGCCGTGGACGTAGTCGTTGAGGCCAATCTTTGCTATCACACCGGGCGGCCGCAGTTTCTCACCCTGAATCAGCAGCGCGGTCCCGGCATTACCAAGCACGACTTGTGGCAGTATGAAACCCGCGGCTTGTGGCACACGCGCAATGTTCGGGTCATCAACAACATCGTCATCGGTTGCGGCGTTGGCCTGCGGGCCGGCCGGCGCAAGGGCAAGTTCAGCCGGGTGCAGATCAGCCATAACACGATTCTGAACAGCACCCGGCAAGCCATTGACATCGGGCTTCGCACCACCAGCACCAAGAGCTATATCGAAAACAACCTGATCGCCACGACCAACGGCGCGGAACTGGCCCACGCGTTGGGCGGCGAAGGGATCGTGTGGCGACACAATCTGTGGTCGGCCTTCCCCGGAGAACAGGTCTACAACCCGTCAAGCGACGTCATCAATCCCGACATCGGCCTGGCCAATGCCAACGCCGCGGTCAGCGCCGGGCAAGTCTCGGTCGATGCCTATAAGCTGGTCGACAGTTCGCCGGCCATTGATCATGGTATCCGGCGCAACGGCGACGTGCTGCTGGACTTTTGGGGCGTCACTCGCGACGGGCAACCCGACATCGGCGCCCACGAGTTCCCCAACGGCAGCAGCGACGAGCCGGGGGACGATCTCGATTTGCCGCCCGACGGCACGCGCGTCACCAAGGGTCTGGTCGCTTTGTACGAATTCAAGGAGGGACAAGGCCGGCAAGTGCGCGATGTTAGCGGCGTGGGCGATCTGCTCCATTTGCGCATTATGAACGAAGGCGGGGTGACGTGGTCGGAACGGGGCCTTAAACTGGACGAACCGTCGCTGCTCACCTCCGAGCGACCGGCGACCAAGATCATTAATGCCTGCCGCTCGACCCATGAAATCACGCTGGAAGCCTGGATTGAGCCGGCCAACTTGACGCAGGATGGCCCGGCGCGCATCATCAGCATCTCGAAGAGCAAGACTGAACGCAATGTTACCCTGGGTCAGGGGCTCCACGGCAACCAGCCGGCCGATCTGTACATGGTGCGGCTGCGCACGTCGCAGACGTCGATCAATGGCTTGCCCGCGGTCGTCTCGCCGGCCGGCTCGGCCGCCGCCGACCTGACCCACGTCGTCTATACGCGCCACAAGAACAAGCGGGCCACGCTCTACATCAACGGGCAAGATCGCGGCGTGCTCGACATCGACGGCAATTTTGACACCTGGGACGATAAAATGCCGCTGCTTTTGGGCAACGAGCTGAGCGAGGATCGGCCGTGGTCGGGTTTGTTGAACCTGTGCGCGGTCTACTCGCGCGCGTTGACTCCGGCCGAGGTGCTGCACAATTACGAGGCCGCCGTCCAGAGCGATGTGGCCATCTCGGCCGAATTCAGCATTTTGCCGGGCGATGAGTTGGGAATCGCCCCGCACGTGGTCGAGTTCGATTCATCCGAGAGCTTCGCCGCGGCCACCATCACCACTTATTTTTGGGAGTTCGGCGACGGCCAAACCGCCAATCGCGCCAATCCCACCTACACCTACACGGCACCGGGCATCTATACCGTCTCGCTGACGATCACCGACGCCAACGGCCTGACCGACAAGGTGACCAAGGAACGATTGATCGCCGTCGTCGAAACGCCGGTCGCCCCGCTGCCGGCCGACTACGCACGGTTTATTCTGGTGAATATCGAGAACTCCAACGTGCTGGCGTTCGGCGTGCAGTACCCCGATCTGCGCTGCACGCTGATGTGGAACGACGTACCCTATCATATGAGTGTCTACAGCGACGTCGACGACGTGGCGCGAAACCACACCGGAACAAACGCCGTCGAGTTGATCTGGGTCGATGTATTAGAAGAAGAATAGACTTGCGCGGTCGTAACCCGGCAAGAAAGAGAAGGCTGATAAGGTAGGACAACTATGGCTACATACTATGTGGACGGCAACGCGGGCAACGACTCGGGCGACGGCAGCAGCAACAATCCCTGGAAAAAGCTGGCCAAAGCCCTTTCGCAGGTGAAACCGAGCGACGAGGTGCGCATTCGCACGGCCGTCTATAACGAAGAATTACCCATCAACGTTCGTAACACGACCTGGAAAGCCGACACCGGCCACAAGCCGGTGCTGGACGGCCGCTACGACGAAAGCCTCTTCCGCGCCGATGGGACGCTGCCCAATCCCAATGAAGGCAATAATTTTCTGCCGTCGGGCCAGGGCAACATGGTGCGGCTGCGGCAAGAAGGCATTACGGTGGACGGCCTGACGATCCGCAATTGCGCCGGCACGGGCATCGGCGTCAGCGCCAGCAACACGACAATTCGCAATTGCCGCATTGACTTCACCTACGACTCGTCCATCAAGGCCAATCCGACGACCGTTTTTATCGACAACGTGGTCGTGGAAAACAACATCTGCACCCGCGCCAGCATGCGTTATTTTGATCCCAAGCGCAACACGTTTGGTGATTCGGCCAACGTCAACGGCGTGATCAAGATGGGGTTAACCCGCGACGGTATTATCCGCAACAACATTTGTGCCTATGGTCATGGCGAGGGCATCAACATTGGCAAGGGCAGCTATCGCATCATCGCCGAGGGCAACATCGTCCATACCTGCAATCACGTCCACATCTACATCAATCGTTCGGTCGAAGTGATCGTGCGCAACAACCTGATTTACCACCTCTATACCAAGGATCATTTGGGGTCGGATGATTCGCCGCCGGCGGGGATCATTTTTGGCGATGAATTCGCCCGCGGCCGCCCCTGGCCCAACACGTCGGGGGGGCAGGTCTACAACAACGTGGTCGTCGGCATGGGCACACTTTTCATGGTGCGCAACAACGCCAACAACTATGACACACAACTGCTCAACGCCTATATCGGCTATAATACCTTCGTCGGCCTGGGCAAGACGGAGACGGGCATTTTTATCGCCGCCAACACCAAGGGGCGGCCCCACAAAAACAGCGTCTTCGAGAACAACATCATCACCAACGTGCCGCGCATCAGCCAGGCCTCCGGCGACATCCGCGGCGTGGCCTTCCGCAATAACCTGTGGGACGAGTTGCCCGACGCGGCCATGCGCGGGCCGGGAGATCGCATCGGCGACCCCAATCTGGTGAATCCCCAGGCCAAACTCAACGATCCTTTTCCCGACCCCAACAGCAACATCGACCCGCGAAACTACCAGTTGACGTCGCGCAGCGCCCTGGCAATCGGCATGGCGAGTAATGGCTCGGCTATCAACGGTCTGAAACCGCCGACGGTTCACAAGGACTTCTTCGGGGCCAACCGCGATTCGAAACCGGATATCGGCGCGCATGAATATGCCGGGGTGATCACCGCGCTGACGGCCAACTTCAACATCGGCCCCGGCCAGGGCGCGGGCACGATGCCCCACACGGTTGACTTCACCGACAAGAGCGCCTCGGACAATCCGATTGTCACCTGGGCCTGGGACTTCGGCGACGGCGAAACCTCCACGGAGACGAATCCCTCCCACACCTACATGCAGGCGGGCACGTTCGACGTGTCGTTAACCGTCACCGACAGCCAGGGCAACGCCGACACGTTGACCATGAGCGGCCTGATCGAAGTGACGCCGGAGCCGAACACGGTCATCCCGGACACGTTCCGCCGCTTTGTCCTGTTGCGGGTGGCCGACCAGCACGTGCTGGCCTATGGCACGCAGTACCCCGATATGCGCTGCGTGGTCATCTGGAACGACGATCCCTTCCACATTATCAATTTCGTCGAGATCGCGGACGTGATTCAGGGCGTGGTCGAGGCGGGTGTGTCCGAGGTGTACTGGATCGATCCCAGCGACGCCGACGAGCCGCTGGTCGGGGAGGACGATATGGAGCTGATGCAGCAGGCCAACGGCCGGGTTTACGCGATGGGTTAGGCGGGGGCGTCGGGCCGCAGGGGTCGTGGCCGGCCTTCAAGCCGGTCACGTAGGTTCCGCCCGTCCAACTGAGGGCGGTGATATTGCCCAGATGGTCGGCATAGGCGAAGTAGAGCGCCCCGTTGCCGCTCGTCCCCGTCCGCACCCGCACGGCGATCAGTTGCCCGGCCAGATAGTAGCTGGTGCGCTGGGTGATTGGGCCGCTGGCCGGCACCGTCTCTTCGTAGTCGGGGAAAGGCGTGCAGACTTTTACCTGACTGCTCCCGCTGCCGGTAACGGTCAGGATGCGGTTGCCGTCGGCGTCGTAGTGGAACGTCGTCGTCTTTCCGCCGACGATGATAGTGGTCAAGCGGTTCTCAGCATCGAACGCCTGGGTGAAGGTTCCAAGATTGTCCGTGCGGCCGGTCATGTTGCCGTTGGCGTCGTAGCTGTAGGAGGCGGTCATGCTGCCGCTGATGCCAGTCACGGCGTGGGCATGGTGCTGGGCCGCCGTGCCGTAGGTCAGGGTTCGCGTCTGGTTGAGCGTCACATCTTTTCGCGTCTTCAGGTTCCCGTCAGGTTCGTAGGTATACGTGTAATTATAGCTTGCCGCCCCCGTTCCCACGGCGCTGGTCAGGCGCGAGAGAGCGTCGTAGCCGAATGTCTGGGTTTCCTCCGTCGCCCACTGTTTCATACTGAATTTCTTGAGATTGCCCAGGTCATCGTCCTCACTGTACGCCCAATCGGGCAGCGCGTCGGTCGTGTTGCCGTGGCGCAACTCCTTCAGACGAAAGCTTTGGGGATAACGGTGATCGTCGACCGGCGTCCCCACCAGCAATCCCCGCCCTCAACGACGGTCACTATTCCCACGGCGGCGATATTGCCATTGTTGGTGATGGTCACCGGGATGGCCGCCTGCCCGCCGACGTCGGACGAGAGGCTGTCCTGAGAATTGACGCTTACGTCCAGCGTCACCCATTCGCGCGGCTGTGTTTCCACGTACGGCGGTTCAACGCCGTTCCCCGGCATCGCCGTCTTGGGAGGCGGCCGGCGGCGCGACGAGCAACAACAGCGACAGGCAGACAAACAGGAGACCGAGGGAGCGGCCCATTGCACCGGGCCGGGTGGACAAACGGGAAAGAACGAATCGCGACGTCATGACGCCATCCTCCCCACATGTTTGAACGCAGACTGGTTAAGCGGACGGCTTCAGGTTACCCCTTCCCAAAGCTGCCGCATGGATATCGGCAGTATAGTACTTCGGCGTGTGGACGTATAGATGCTGAATGTCACGCCTTTGGGTAAGTATATTGATCCGGCATGCCCGAAAATCGCTAGTTTTTCCAGACCGACAGATCGCGCTGGATCAATGTCTCCAGCCCTTCAATGTCGTCGCGATAAAAAGCATTGAGCCGGCGGACGATGGCCTCCGGCATGGGCGGCGGCTCCTCCAGATTCTGGTCGCGGGAGGAGGCCATCTTCTGGCGCACGCGCTCGGGCACCAGCGGGTTGATGGCCCGGCGCAACGGGTGGGTCTTGATTCGCTCGTAGAAGCGGCCGAGACGCTCGTTCTTCATCGCCCCGCCCTTGTTGCGGGCGGTCATATCGGGCACAAACGTGTCGTCGACGCCGATGAAACGGCAGAGGTCGGCGAAGACCCCCAAGCCGTCGCGCACCATGTCCTCGAACAGAATGATCTTGATCTGCGAACGGTCAAAGCGCTCGTACCAGCCCTGCAAGGATTGGTTGTATAGTCCGTGCAGGACGGCCTGGTCATGCTCCGACAGGGCCTCTTCGACCGGCCGGTCCTCCAGCCCCAGGCGCACTTTGTGCCAGTAGCTCGAATAGGCCCGTTTGACCGGCTGGCGCAGGCTGAAGATCAGCTTCACGTCGGGAATGGTTTCGCAGATGCGCTGCGGGGCGACCGGGCTGCGCAGGTAGTGGGGCGACGCCTCGCCCGCCATTTGCCCCTCGGCCGCCTCGTCGAACAGGGCGGCATATTCCTCGAGCGTTTTGATGGGGAAACGCAACCCCCGCCCGGCCACGTGGTCGGGATTATCGGGTTCATAGGCGAAGTAGCGCGGCTCCTTGAAGACGCTCATGTACACGTCCGGATGCTGCTTCAGGTAGTAGTTGAGGGAAGTCGTTCCGCCCTTGATGGCCCCGCCGATGATAAAGTCCGGCAATCGCATAGGAATTCCTTATCTGTGCACACTTCCAGTATAAAGCTTGTAGCTCATCCTGATTTAACCTATTCACGCTTACGATACCGATTAAGGGCAACCTTTAAGCCGTCCGCCAGTCTTTTTCAGTTGCCAGTCGATTAGCCATGGGGTGCCGGATTCTTATCCGGCCGCCAAACGCGAGATGCGCCGCCCCGGGCCGCGGAGCCGGGCCCAGAAAGCGACTCTGCAGAGAGCGGCCGATTACTGAAAAACCCTGCCGTCCGCTCGGCTACCTGTCAGCCTTACCCAATGACGGTACAATCCCTTGCCTGATAAACCCCGACCGCGGCCAAATTAAGGAATCATCTCATGCACATTGCTCCGTTTGCGACTGAACAATACTTCAACCTCTACGAATTCTCCACGCCCCACATCCTCGGCGCGTCTGACTGCGAGACGATGTCGGTGGGAGAGTTGTTGCGTCTGGCGCAAGCAAACGTTGATGACCTGCTTGACTTGCGCCTCGGCTACACCGAGTCGCCCGGTAGCCCCGCTTTGCGGGCGGCCGTGGCCAGTCTGTATAAAACCGTCACGCCGGATGAGGTGGTGGTGCTGGGCGCGCCGGAAGAAGGCATCTACCTGACCCTGCGCGCGTTGCTGGAACCGGGCAGCCACGTCATCGTCCTCACGCCCGCCTACGATTCGATGCTCAATCTGGCTGACCACATCAGCGGCCACGTCAGCCGCTGGCCCCTCCGGGTGCAGCCCGGCGGCTGGGCGCTTGACCTGGACGAACTGGAGCGCCTCATCACCACTGATACCCGCCTGGTGATCGTCAATTTCCCCCACAATCCGACCGGCTATCTGCCCGACGCGGCCGAGTTCGACGCCCTGCTCGACATCGTGCGCCGGCATGGGGCGTGGCTGCTGTGTGATGAGATGTACCGCGGACTGGAGCGCAACCCGGCCGACCGCCTGCCCTCGGCCGCCGACCGCTACGAGCGCGCCGTCACGCTCTCTGGTCTGTCCAAGACCTATGGCTTGCCGGGATTGCGCACCGGTTGGCTGGTTGTCCACGACCCAGCCCTGCGCGCCGCGCTTATCAACTGGAAACACTACACCACTATTTGCGCTTCCGCCCCCAGCGAGGCATTGGCGACAGTCGCTTTGGGAATTGATGAACAATTGGCCACCCGCAGCCGCAGCCTCATCGCCGACAATCTGGAATTGGCCGACGCTTTTTTTGCGCGTTGGCCGGAGATGTTCGACTGGCGGCCGCCGCGCGCCGGTTCCGTCGCCCTCGTCGGCCTGAATGCACCCTCGGCCACCGACTACTGCCACGCCCTGGCCCGCGAGGCGGGGGTGCTGTTGCTGCCTGGCCCTTGCCTGGGAGCCGATGATCACAGTGTGCGTTTCGGCTTCGGTCGGGCGGGATTCGCCGCGGCGCTGGCCGCCTACGAGCGCTATCTGGAAAGTAGAGGCTGAGCCGATGAGCCAACGCGCGTTTCAAACGCCGGCCGAATTAGCCGCCTGGCTGGCCGAGAGCGGCATCGACATGGCCGGCTGGGGGGCCGGCCCATTAAAAGGCCTGGCTGACCTGTGGGCAGAGTACACGAGCGGCGAAACGACGTTTCAAGATCAGCCGCCCACGCGCCTTATTGAGGTGGCCAAGACGATTATACGGCACGGCGATGCTGTTCTGATCGAGATCGAGCAGGAGTTCGCCGACGGACGGCGGCGCGCGCGGTTGGTGCCGCCGTCGGAAAAACTGAAGGCGGGTGAAACGCCACGGAATGCCGCCCTGCGCTGTCTGTGCGAGGAGTTGGGCTTGGGTGAGGCGAACCTAAAGGTGAACGAGGAACCGGAGGTGACGGAGGGTGTGGCCGACTCGCCATCTTACCCCGGCCTGCGGACCCGCTACCGGTTTTTCACCTTTGAGGCCTCGACGGATGCTCTGCCGAACGAGGATTTCTATCGGGACAATGCCGCTCCCGGCGACCCCATTCGCCGCCACCGCTGGGGCTGGCGTAAGGAAATATAATCCACAGATTTTAGAGTCGCAATCGCTATCGGAATCGAATTCCGATAGCGATTGCGACCACGATTGCGAGCATCTCACCAACCGCGTGTCGCCAGCTGCTGGTCTTCGGTCAGCGTATGAATGCCGATGCCGACCATTGGTTGGCCCAGATTCTCGCTGACGCGGGCCAGGATGTCGGCATTGCGAAAGTGGGTCGTAGCCTCGACGATGGCCTTGGCCCGCCGCGCCGGGTCGCCGCTCTTGAAGATGCCGGAGCCAACAAACACGCCGTCGACGCCAAGCTGCATCATCAGCGCCGCGTCGGCCGGGGTGGCCAGACCACCGGCGGCGAAGTTGACCACCGGCAGGCGGCCAAGTTCCCGCGTCTCCTTCACCAACTCATAGGGCGCGCCGATCTCCTTGGCAAAGGTCATCAGCTCTTCTTCGGGCATGGACTGGAGGCGACGGATGTCGCCCAGCACCGTGCGGGCATGGCGCACGGCCTCCACCACGTCGCCCGTGCCCGCCTCGCCTTTGGTGCGAATCATGGCCGCGCCTTCACCGACACGCCGCAGCGCTTCGCCCAGGTTGCGGCAGCCACAGACAAACGGGATATTGAAATCATGTTTGTTGATGTGGAAGCTCTCGTCGGCCGGGGTCAGGACCTCGCTCTCGTCGATGAAGTCGACGCCCAGCGCCTCCAGGATTTGCGCCTCGACGAAATGGCCGATACGCACTTTAGCCATGACCGGGATGCTGACGGCGGCCATGATCTCCTTGATCAAACCGGGGTCAGACATACGGGCCACGCCGCCGCTGACGCGGATATCGGCCGGCACGCGCTCCAGAGCCATGACGGCCACCGCGCCCGCTTCCTCGGCGATACGCGCGTGCTCCGGGGTAACGACGTCCATGATGACGCCGCCCTTGAGCATTTGCGCCAAACCGCGCTTGACTGTCATGCTGCCGACTTCGCCCCGCCCGTTAACGTTGCCATTCTCTTTCATGTCTTCTAAATCTCCCGTCCGGCTCTCTCCGCAATGAGCCGTGCTGCATCTTGAAATATTGAATCTCGCTTCAATCCCATTCTAAGGCCGCGCGGCGCGAAATTCAAGCGCATTGGCATTATCATTAGTAACCATATCCACAAAATGATAGGGCCAATGGCTTGTTCATCGGCGGGTTGCCCGATTGTTGTGATGGTCTATGAAGGCGCACCGGCGAGCGTCTCGGGGGAAGACCCAGAAGCATGAACCTGCTGTGAAATCCTGTTCTCATGCCTTGCCTGCTCCCCCTACTTTCGCTATACTCAGATTCAATTAATCGTATTCATTCGATTCATTAGATGATTCGCCATGCGCACTGAGAAACTCGATTCTGATTTCCTCAACTACCTGGTAGCCCACCACGTCAATCCCGGCGATAAACTGCCATCGCTCAGTGAAATCGGCGACGACATGGGCGTGAGCGTGGGCAAGCTGCGGGAGGAAGTGGCTGTGGCCCGGCAACTGGGGGTCGTATCTGTTCGGCCGCGGCTGGGCATCCAGCGCGAGCCGTTTAATTTTGCCGAGGCGATGCTGCCGGCCATTCTCTTCAGCCTGGCGACGGGCGAGGCCTCCTTCGCCCAGCTGAGCCGGCTGCGGCAGGCAATCGAGATAAGCTTCTGGGACCAAGCAGTCGTTCTATTGACGCCGGAGGACAAGGCACGGCTGGGCCAATTAGTGCACGGCGCCTGGGCCAAGCTGCGCGGCGAGCCGATCCACATCCCCAACGGCGAACACCGGCAACTTCATTTGACCATTTTCGGTCGCCTCGACAATCCCTTTGTGCAAGGCCTGCTCGTGGCCTACTGGGATGCTTACGAAGCCATCGAACTCACGCGCTTCATGCGTTATCGCTATTGGGTTGACGTATGGAATTACCACGAGCAGATCGTCGAGGCGCTGTGCGCCAATGATTTTGAGCGCGGCCGGCAGTTGCTGAGCGAGCATTTCGCGCTTTTGCCGGCAGGGCCGGCGGCGGTGGGTTAAGAAGGGCGTCCACAATGCAAGAACAGTACATCATGAGCGGCTATTTATATTGTTGGGGGGTTTAAGATGACTTTACGACAAGAATTGGAAACCGAACAAGTCCGGCATATGGACTTGCAAGGTTATTGTCTGGTGGAGAGCGAGACGTCCGTCCGCGAGACGCTGGCTCACATGCGCGGCGCTGGCGGCCGCACGGCCCTGATCACTCGTGACGGCGAGCTGATCGGCATCTTCACCGAACGCGACGTGATGCGGCGCGTGGCGGGCACGCCGGAGATGCTCGATGGTCCGATCGACGCGGTGATGACGCCCCGCCCTATCACCATTTTGCCCGACACTTCGGCGGCCGATGCACTTTGGTTGATGGACGATCATCACTTCCGCAACCTGCCGGTCATCGACCGCCAGGGCAACATCCTCGGCGACATGACCCATGCCGCAATCATCCAATATCTGGCAGCGCGCTTCCCGGTCGAGGTGCTCAACCGGTCTGCGCGCCCGGATCAGTATCCCAGCAAACCGGAGGGGGGCGATTAAAAAGCGGGCAGCGGACAGCGAGAACACTATCCACTTACCACTAACCACTGAACACTATGGACGAACACGATTACATCATTGAGGAACGCGACTCGGTCGTCATCCGCTTTGCCGGCGACTCCGGCGACGGTATGCAGTTGACCGGCACCCAATTTACCAACACGTCGGCCGTCTTTGGCAACGACGTCAGCACGATGCCCGACTTTCCGGCCGAAATTCGCGCCCCGACGGGCACATTGGCCGGCGTCAGCGGCTTCCAGGTCAACTTCTCCAATCGCGACATCCTGACGCCCGGCGACGCGGCCCAGATTCTGGTCGCCATGAACCCGGCGGCCCTCAAGGCCAGCCTGGCCGACGTGGAAAGCCACGGCACGATCATCATCAACACCGATGCTTTCTCCCAGGCCAATCTGCGCAAGGCCGGTTATGAGGCCGACCCGCGCCAGGATGGCTCGCTAAAAGAGTATCAAATCATCGAAGTGCCGCTCACCTCGCTCAACCGCGAGGCGCTGAAGGACATCGAGGGCTTGTCGACCAAGGAAAAGGATCGCTCGCAAAATTTCTTTGCCCTCGGACTGGCGTTCTGGATGTTCGACCGCTCGCTGGACGTGACCATTGATTGGGTCAACAAGAAATTCGCCAAGAACCTGCCCGTGCGTGACGGCAATATCCGCTCGTTGCAGACCGGCTATAACTTTGGCGACACAAGCCGCATCTTCCAGCACCGCTATCGCATCCGCCCCGCCACACTGCCGGCGGGCACCTATCGCAAGGTCACGGGCAATAGCGCCCTGGCTATGGGCTTCGTCACCGCCGCGCGCAAGATGGGCAAGCCGCTTTTCTACGGCACGTATCCTATCACCCCGGCCAGCGACATCCTCCACGCCCTGGCTCCGCTGCGCAATTTCGACGTGCGCACCTTCCAGGCCGAGGACGAGATCGCGGCGATGGGGTCGGTCATCGGCGCGGCTTTTGGCGGCGCGTTGGCCGTCACCGGCACCAGCGGCCCGGGCATCGCCCTCAAGAGCGAGGGCATGAACCTGGCGGTGGCCCTGGAGCTGCCGATGGTCATCGTCAACGTGCAGCGCGGCGGCCCCAGCACCGGCCTGCCGACCAAGGTCGAGCAGTCAGACTTGCTGCAAGCCATGTACGGCCGCAACGGCGAAAGTCCCATGGCTATCCTGGCTCCCAGCAGCCCATCCGACTGCTTCGACATCGCCATCGAGGCTTGCCGCTTTGCCGTGCGCACGATGAGTCCGGTCATGATCTTGTCCGATGGCTTCCTGGCTAACAGCTCAGAGCCATGGATGATCCCCGACTCGGCCGACATCGCGCCCATCGCCTATAGCCATCCCCAGGGTAACGGCGACGGGGCCTTCCTGGCCTACCAGCGCGACCCGGAGACACTGGCCCGGCCGTGGGCATTGCCCGGAACGCCGGACCTGGAGCACCGTATCGGCGGCCTGAGCAAGGCCCCGGTGACCGGCAATGTCTCCTATAATCCGCTGCACCATGAGCAAATGGTCCACGACCGGGCGGAAAAAATCGCCCGGCTGGCCGAGATCATCCCCGAGCAGACGGTTTTCGGGCCGGAAGAGGGCCAACTGTTGCTGCTAAGCTGGGGTGGGACGTATGGTGCGGTGCGCTCGGCCGTGGCCCAGGCCCAGCGGCGCGGCCAATCGGTGGCCCACGCCCATTTGCGCTACCTGAACCCGTTCCCGCGCAATCTGCGCGACCTCCTCAGCCGCTACCGGCAGGTGATCGTGCCCGAACTGAACGGCGGGCAACTGGCCTTCTTGCTGCGTGGGCGCTATGCACTGAACATTCAATCCTACACCAAGCTCCACGGCCGTCCTTTCACCATCGGCGAGATCAGCGCCAAGATCGAGCAGGCACTGGAAAAATGAGTAGAAAAAACCCGGGACGCGAAGGTGTGGAAACGCAGAGAGAAATATTTGTTATTGTATCCTCGCGTCCCTGCGTTGATCTCTGGAAATAACCATGACAATCGATACCATTCCCCTTCCCCAATTAACCCGGCAGGATTTCATGTCCGACCAGACGGTGCGCTGGTGCCCCGGCTGCGGCGACTACGCCATTCTGGCGACGGTGCAAAAGGTGTTGCCCGAACTGGGTATCCCGCGCGAAAACATCGTGTTCATCTCCGGCATCGGCTGCTCCAGCCGCTTCCCCTACTACATGAACACCTACGGCATACACAGCATCCACGGCCGCGCGCCGACGCTGGCGACGGGTCTGGCCATTGCCAATCCCGACCTGTCGATCTGGGTCATCACCGGCGACGGCGACGGCTTGTCCATCGGCGGCAACCATTTACTCCATGCCTTGCGGCGCAACGTGAATCTGAATATCATCCTGTTCAATAACCGCATCTACGGACTGACCAAAGGCCAATACTCGCCCACCTCGCGCGTCGGTGCCAAAACCAAGTCTTCGCCCATGGGGACGATTGAGCATCCTATCAATCCCATCGGGCTGGCGCTGGCGGCCGAGGCGTCGTTCGTGGCGCGCTCCATCGATGCCCACACCCAACACCTGGGCGAAGTCCTGTTACAGGCAGCCAATCACGTCGGTTCGTCTTTTGTCGAGGTCTATCAGAATTGCGTCATCTTCAACCCCAACGAATGGGTCGGGCTGGATGACCGGCGCACGCGCGACGACAACATCCTCTATCTGGAGCATGGCAAGCCGATGGTCTTCGGCAAGAACCACGACCGCGGCATCCGTCTGAACGGCTTCACGCCGGAGGTGGTCGATCTAAGCGACGGTGTCACTGAGACTGATCTGGTCATCCACGACGCCGAATCGACTGAACTGGGCTACATCCTGAGCAATATGGAATACCCCACGCCCATGGGCGTCTTTCGCCGCATGACCGACCGCCCAACCTACACCGACGGGCTGATGGGCCAGATCGCCGAGGCGCAGACGAAGCGCGGCGTGGGAAACCTGGATGAGCTTTACCGCGCGGCCGATCTGTGGACGGTTGTGCCCAAAGAGCAGGACGAGCCGATCGAGTCCCACATCTCCGGCCGCATGGCTGACGAGCTGGACGACGAGTACGTCGACCGGCTGGCCTTCGGCGAGGAGCCCGCGGCCACGACCGATTTACAGGAGCGACTGGCCGAAGAGACCGTTGAGGCGCTGGCCGCCCACGCGCCGGTCGAGGTCGATGTCCACACGTCTCTGGCCAAGGCCATCCGGCAGATGAACACCCACAATATCGGCTGTGTCATGGTGACCGACGAAAACGACCACCTGATCGGTATCTTCACCGAGCGGGATGTGGTGATGCGCGTGGCCGGACTGGCGGACGATCTGGCCGCGGCCACCGTTGGGCAATACATGACTCCCGATCCGGTGGCCGTCCGCGCCGACCTGCCCATCGCCCACGCGTTGCATCTGATGTCGCTCTACGGCTTCCGCCACTTGCCGCTGGTCGACGATGACAACCGGCCCACCGGCATCATCTCGTTCCGCGACGTGGTGCGGCACTTGCACGGCGTCGTCAAGGGAACGCCCGCCGATTAACGATTGCGGCGAGACATGCTCGCCAATTACCGGAAATTTTCATGGGCTGTGGCGGGCCTCGCCAAGCTCTATGGTGGTCTTGAAGGAGAAGCACGAACATGAGTACCGGATTGATTGAGGGACAAGCGCTCGCAAACCCCGACGGGGCCGCCGCGGACCTGATCATCAATGACTTTTCTATCGTCGTGGCGACGGCCAACGGCACCGGCAGCCAGACGTCGAACCTGGCGATCCTGCGCGCCCTGTTCAAGATGGGCATTCCTGTCAACGGCAAGAATATCTTCCCGTCCAACATTCAGGGCTTGCCGACCTGGTATCACATCCGCGCCAGCCGTGACGGTTATACCGCTCGCCGGCACACGTCGGAGATTCTGGTAGCTTTCAATCAGGCCACGGTCATCCAGGATATTCAAGCACTGCCGCCGGGGGGCATTTGTATCTACAACGGCGATTGGCGCTCGATCCCCCAGCGCGACGACATCACCTACTATGCTGTGCCGGTCAACGAGTTCGTGCGCGCGGCTGATCTCAAAGAAAAGAAGCTGCGGGATTACATCGCCAACATGGTCTACGTCGGCGCGCTGGCCTATTTGCTGGAGATTCCGCTGGAGAAGCTTGATGAGGCGTTGATGTTCCTGTTCAGGGGCAAGCGCCGTACTGTTGACAGCAACATGGGCGTCGTGCGCGCCGCCTACGAATGGTCGGCCGCCAATCTGGCCCAGGACCACCCCTATCGCGTCGCGCCAATGAACGAGACCGAAGGGCAGATCATGATGACCGGCAACGAGGCGGCCGCGCTGGGGGCCGTGTTCGGCGGCGTCACCTTCGCCGCCTGGTATCCTATCACGCCATCCACCAGCGTCATTGACGCGCTGAACGACTATCTGGGACAACTTCGCCGCGACCCGGCGACGGGCGAGGCGACCTACGCCGTGGTGCAGGCCGAGGACGAATTATCGGCCATCGGCATGGTCATCGGCGCGGGCTATGCCGGCGCGCGGGCCATGACGGCCACCAGCGGCCCCGGCATCTCGCTCATGGCCGAATTCGTCGGGCTGGGCTACTTTGCCGAAGTGCCGGCGGTCATCTGGGATATCCAGCGCGTCGGCCCCAGCACCGGCCTGCCGACCCGCACCAGCCAGGGCGACATCCTCTTTACCTATTATTTGGGCCACGGCGACACGAAGAACGTCATCCTGCTGCCCTCTTCCTTGCGCGAGTGCTTCGATTTCGGCTACATGGCGTTCGACCTGGCCGATACGCTCCAAACGCCGGTCTTCGTGCTCAGCGATCTGGACCTGGGCATGAACAACTGGATGTCGGAGCCGTTCGCGTACCCGGCCGAGCCGCTCAAGCGCGGCAAGGTGCTGACGGCCGAAGATGTGGCCGACCGCGGATTTGCCCGCTACAAGGACATCGACGGGGATGGTATCGCCTATCGCACGCTGCCCGGCAACGAGCACCCGCTGGCGGCTTACTTCGCGCGCGGCACCGGCCACAATGATGCCGCCGTCTACAGCGAGCGACCCGACGACTGGAAGAACAACATGGCCCGCCTGGCGCGCAAGTTCGACACGGCGCGGTTGCTGGTTCCGGGCCCGGTTATCGACGAACCCGAGGGCGCGCAGATCGGCATCATCGCTTACGGCACGACCCGCCCGGCCATCGACGAGGCGCGCGACCGGTTGACGGCCGACGGCCTTGTTACAAGCTACATGCGGCTGCGCGCCTTGCCGATCAACGATGAGGTCGAGGCGTTCATCGCCCGGCACGACCACGTCTACGTCGTCGAGCTGAACCGCGACGGCCAGATGCACACGCTGCTGAGCTCGGAGCTCCCGGAGCTAGCCACGCGGCTGGAATCGCTGGCCTTGCTGGACGGCATGCCCCTGACAGCGCGCTGGGTGGTCGAGGCGATCACGGCCGTCGAAGAGGATCGGCCGCGCCGCCGTTCGGCCAACGGCCGGGGCCGGCGCGGCGCGACGGAGCTTGATCTGTCCGGCAACGGCTCGATGTCGCCCGGCAACGACATGCCGCGCGGCGACAGCGGTCTGACAGATATGGGCCACGACGGGCACAATCGGGAAGTGATTGTAGAAGAGATGGAGTGAAGAAGGGCTAGTGGAGCGGTAAGCAGTATGATAGTAGACCGTGACATTTAGTGTTAGGGCATCTACCTGAGTACCGGTTACCGGCTACATTGCACGTATTAAGCACAAGACGGAGCATGACAATGACGGATACGACGACACCACGCGCGGGACGGGTCAATGCCATCGGCCTGGCGCAAACAGATTACAAAGGGCTGCCCTCGACGCTGTGTCAGGGTTGCGGCCACAACTCCATCGCCAATCAGATCGTCCAGGTCGCCTACGAACTGAACGTGCGCCCGGCGGAGATGCTGAAGTTGAGCGGCATCGGCTGCTCCAGCAAATCGCCGGCCTATTTCCTGGGCCAGAGTTTCGGCTTCAACGGGCTGCACGGCCGCATGCCCTCGCTGGCGACCGGCGCGCTGATGGGCAATCATACCATGCGGGCTATCGCCGTCAGCGGCGACGGCGACTCGGCCAGCATCGGCCTGGGACAGTTCAAGCACGTCCTGCGGCGCAACGTGCGCATGGTCTACATCGTGGAGAACAACGGCGTCTACGGCTTGACCAAGGGGCAGTTTTCGGCCACGGCGGACGAGGGCCAGGAGCTTAAGTACGCGGGGACGAACGAGTTCCCGCCCATCGATATCTGCATGGAAGCCATCCTGGCCGGCTGCGGCTTTGTGGCCCGCTCCTTCTCCGGCGATGCCCAACAGGTGCGCGAACTGATGAAGGCGGCGCTGAGCCATGGCGGCACGGCTGTGCTCGACATCATCAGCCCCTGTGTGGCCTTCAACAACGCGGATACCTCGACCAAGAGTTACCACTACGGCAAGGAGCACGAGATACCGCTGCACGGCATCGGCTTCGTGCCCAGCGAAGAGGAGATCGAGATCGAGGCTTATGATCCCGGTGAGTTGCGCGTCGTGGAGATGCACGACGGCTCATGGGTCAAGCTGCGCAAGCTGGAGGCGGATTATGATCCCACCGACCGCATGGGAGCGATGCATCGCCTGCAGTGGGCGCAGGAGAATCAGGAGTTAATCACCGGCCTGGTCTACTACGACGGTTCGCGGCCCAGTCTGGCTGAATCGAGCCGGCTGGGCGACACGCCGCTCAACGCGCTGGACGAGTCGCGGGTGCGGCCGGGGCGGGAAGCGCTGGCCGGGTTAATGGATGGCTTGATGTAAATCATTGGGCCGAGAAGCCGGGTTTTTCTGAAAAACCCGGCTTCTCGGCTTGCTGTTTATAGCGGCTCTATTCCACGGTCCAAAAAATCTATCGGTATTCGGCCTGTTCGTCGAACACGCCACGAAGGCCCATAACAAAGGCCCGGCGTTTTGGGTCGCCGAGCCTTGTAATGATATAAAACTACTTGTCGGGTCGCTTACTCCGCCGGCGCCGGCTGCGCGTCCAGCAGTTCAACCTCAAAGACGAGCGTCGCCCCGGGCGGGATCGCGCCGGAGCCGGTGTCACCGTAGGCCAGGTCGGACGGGATGACCAGTTGGCGGATGCCGCCGACCTTCATGCCCACGAGGCCCTCATCCCAGCCGGGGATGACCGCGCCGGTGCCCAGCGTGAACGGGAACGGGAAGCCACTGTCGAGCGAGCTGTCGAACTTTATATTGTTGGTCAGCCAGCCGGTGTAGTTGACGGTTACGGCGCTGCCGGCCTCGGCCGTCGCCCCGTCGCCCTCAACGATGTCATAGTACTTCAGCCCGCTGGTGGTCACGGTGAAGTCCTCTTCGGAGATTTCCGTCGGCAGCACCAGTGGTTTCACTTCCACCAGTTCGACTTCCATGATGAGCGTCGCGTTGGGTGGAATGCGGCCGCCGCCCTGCTCGCCCAGCGCCAGGTCGGGCGGGATCACCAGATAGCGCTTGCCGCCGGGTTTCATCGTCGAGACGCCCTCGTTCCAGCCGGGGAAGACGCCCTGCTCGCTGCCCAACGTAAAGGTCAGCGGTTCGCCGACGGTGACCGACGAAGCGATGTACTCTGCGCCGTCCTGTAACCAGGCCCAGTACTCGATGACCACATCCTGACCGGCCACCGGCATCTCGCCTTCGCCTTCCACGATGTCGTAGTATTTGAGACCGCTATCGGTTTCCGTAAGATCGGCCGGGTCCACGTCCGTGGGTACGGGCGGGGGGGTGACCGTCAGCAAATCCACGTCCATGATGATCGTCGCATTGGCCGGAATTACCCCACCCGCGCCCTCCTCGCCGAAGGCCAAATCGGGCGGAATCGTCAGCCGCGCCTTGCCGCCCTCCTTGATGAGCAGCAGTCCTTCCAGCCAGCCGGGGAACAGGTCTGTTTCCGTGGCCGTGGCGGTGATCGGCGCACCCTCGCTCACGGTATCGGCAAATATGGTGCCGTCCTCCAACATGCCGAGGATGTTCATCGTCACCAGATCACCCACCTGGGGCGTAGGGCCGTTGCCTTCTCGCATTTCGGTGACCCGCAAACCACTGTCGGTCACGGTGACCGGCCCATTGGCTTCCTCGATGCCGGGCGGCAATTCAACCGTTCCGTCCGTCGCTGATTCTTCAGCGCCGGTTCCGGTTTCGGTCTGCTCGGCCCCGCCCGCCTCGCGCGTCATTTCGTCGGCCTGTTCCGTGGAAACGGCCGGGCCGCAAGCGACCATCATTAACAAGATCATGAGCAAAGTCGCCCACGTGGATACCGCAAATCTCTTCTTCATTGGTTACGTTTCAAAGCTCCTTCTAAATGGGAAACTCCATTGACCGAGGACGTAAAGCCGGCCAACATAATGAATAGGCCTGTTAATATTATCTTTGCCCGCCCGCCCGCGCCACTTTCCCCCAGCCCTTTCTCAGATTGGGCAAGTTGTGTACTGTCTGGCGATGCTTATAATCAGAGCTCATGGTTGATCGGCCAGTCATGCGCGTGTTGGAGCGAGGAATCCTCGTCGCCGCCCTGTTGCTCTTCTTCGCTCTGGCGACCGGCGCGGCGCTGGCCCTGTCGCCCACCAACGATGAGCCGATCCACCTGACGCGCGGCGCAGCCCTCAGCCAGAACGGCGATCTAAGCTTACAGTTTGAGCACACGCCACTCAGCCACCGGCTTATCGGCATGCTGTTGCCCACGGAGCCGACGTTGCCGCTCGTGGGGCATCTGGCAACGCGCCCCACAAACGACCGCCCGGCAATCGCCCACGAATTGCTCTGGGAGAGCGGCCTGAAAGTCGAACGGGCCATCTTCCTCGGCCGCCTGCCTATCATCTGGTCAGGTTTGTTGCTGGGGGCGACCCTGGCCCTGTGGGTGATCGCCATCAGCCGCCGGCCGGTGCCCCTGATGGTCGCCCTGCTCCTCTATGCGACCTCACCCAATCTGTTGGCCTCGGCCGCCCTGGCGACGACGGATTTCACGGCGACAGCCACTTTCTTCGCCGTCGTGTGCGCCTGGTGGTTCTACCAGCAGCGGCCCGGCCGCGTTCGCTGGGTCGTGACCGCCATCCTGCTGGGTCTGGCCCTGAGCGCCAAGCTTACCGGCGCATTGCTCATCCCGGTGCTGTTCGTTCTGGCCTACGCTCGCCCCCCGCATAGCCGCTGGTGGCGGCCGGGGCTGGCGGCTCTGGGCCTGTTACCCGTGGCCGGCCTCGTGCTGTGGGCCGTCTATGCGTTTCAGATCGACCTCCGGCACGGCATCCTGATCCCCGCGCCAGCCTATTGGGAAAGCTGGGCCTCGGTGCTGACCCACGTCTCTGACGGCCACCAGGCCTTTTTTCTGGGGCATGTATCCGGCGGCGGCTGGTGGCTCTATTTTCCGATCACGCTGGCGATCAAGACCCCGTTGCCCACACTCCTGTTGTCGGCGGCGGCGCTCGTGGTCGCCATCCGGGCGCGTCGTTGGCGATTGCTCGCTTTTATCCTGACGCCCATCGCGGCTATCCTGGTCACGGCGATTTACAGTCGCCTGAACATCGGGTATCGCCATGTCTTGCCGATTATTCCCTTCGGGCTGCTCCTGATCGGTTCCGGCGTGCCCTCGTTCTGGTCGCGCCGGGCGGGGCGCGGCCTCGTCGGCGCGGCCGTCGTCTGGGCCATGGTCGCCGCGCTCTGGATCCACCCCCATCACCTGGCCTATTTCAATGAACTCGTCGGCGGCCCGGCGCGCGGCTATCGCTATCTGGGCGACTCCAATCTGGACTGGGGGCAGGGTCTGAGGGAATTGGCTGAGTACGCGGCCGACTTTGAGGGCGACCTATACGTGTCCTATGGCGGCGCGGCCGATCCGGCTTATTATGGCCTTCACCAACCGCCGCTAGCCGGGATGGAAGGAGCCGGCCGTCCCGACTTCCACCCGGCCAACCCCGCGCCCGGTCACTATGCCATCAGTGCGGGACACATTCAGGGTCTTTTGCCCGAAGCCGACCTGTTCGACTGGTTTCGCCGTCGCGAGCCGGAAGGCTCCATCGGCTATGCCATCCTCCTTTACGATGTAGACGCGGCCCGATCGGGCGAATGGATCGCCCAGTGCGCCGCGCCCGTGCCGCTATTACCGCTAGCCGAAGCTGAGCGCGTCGTGGGCGCGCCCGGAGCGCGTCATCTGAACTTCGATTGTGCGGCTTCGTGGGTCTTTCCCGACAATGGCGCGCCGGGCTGGTACGTCCTACCTCTTAGCGACGATCCCTGGTGGATTCAAGCCAACCCGCAGGTCAGCGGCGAGATCGTTCACGTCTATCGCCATCGAGCAAACCAGTTTGGGCCGGCCTATGACGTTTACTATTGGCCGGGCCAGGCCGAACCGGGCGGTCTGTTGAGTGGCCGGGCGAGGAAGGCTTTGCTGACCGGCGGCCCGGCCGAGCTATGGGGCTATGTTGTGAAGAGCGAGGAATGGCTCACCCAGTGGCGCGTGATCTCGGCAACGACTGCGCCGCTGTCCGTGCAGGCGCATCTCTACACCGGAGACGGGCCGCCCCAAGTCGCCGACGGGTTGGGTTTTTCGGCCGACCAATGGCAGCCGGGTGATTGGTTCGTGCAGCGCCACCTGTTCGCCATGCCGGGCGACACGCTGGAAACGGGCCTCTACGATTACGTGACCCTTGAAAAAGCCGGGCCGACCGTGCGGCTGCCGGTTCGATGACTGGGGCGGTCAGCATTGTAGCGCCGGATTCTTATCCGGCGGTTGACGGGGCTCACGAAGCCGGTTAAGAAACCGGCGCTACAGAGAGCAGTTGAGCCGCAAGCAGTCGCTGTACTGGAAAGGTAAGGCGTCCTCGATGCATCGGCTTGTTGATCAATCCGGCGGATGATACATTACCCGTCAGTTGATGCCGCGCACCATGTCTGTCCGTTTATCCCGCTCCCTCCTGATCCTCACCCTGAGCATCTATCTGGCGCTGGCCGTGGGCTATGGCGTGGTCACGCCACTGTTCGAAACGCCGGATGAGCACCTCCACTACTTCACGGCCGATTTTATCGCCCGCGAGGGGCGGCTGCCGACGACGCGCGACCCCGGCCCGATGGCCCAGGAATCGGCCCAGCCGCCGCTGTACTACGTCCTGGCTTCGATGATCGTGCGGGCCACCGGCGGTGCGGACGACGCATCATTGTGGGCCAATCCCCGCTCCAATCCGGAAGACCCGCTGGGTGAGAGTCTGGTCCAGCCGCCGCTCAACATCAATGCTTTCATCCACGGCCCGGCGGAAGGCTGGCCCTGGCGCGGCTACGTCCTGTCGGCCCACCTCGCACGGATGTTGTCGGCCGTTTTTGGCTTGGGGACCCTGATTTGCATCTACGGCGCGGGGCGTGTCGTCTGGCCCAGCGACCCGGGCAGCGCGCTCGTGGCGACGGCCCTGGTGGCCTTCCTGCCACAATTCGCATTCATCCATGGCGCAGTGAGTAACGATGCGGCAATCACCTTCTTCAGTGCGGCCGCGATATGGCAACTGCTGCGAATTACGAATGACGAATTACGAATGACGAATGAAGAGGCAGGACTTTCCTCATCCACGGGATCGCTCGCGCTCTTGGGGATGACTATCGGGTTGGCAATGCTGTCCAAGACGGCCGGGCTGCTTTTGCTGGTCTTCTGTGTGGCCGTGTTGCTGGTGTGGGCGTGGCGACGGGGCGGGCGGCGGCACGTATCGGCCGTGGTGGCGCTGGTGGCGTTGCCGGCGCTCTTGCTGGGCGGCTGGTGGCTGTGGCGCAACTGGGTGCTCTACGGCGACCCCACAGCGGCCAACCAGTTCATCCTGCTGGCCGGGGGCGAACGGCCCTACACACTGCGGCAGGTGTGGCACGACATGGATCGGGTGTGGACCTCCCTGTTTGCCCGCTTCGGCTGGATGAACGTGCGGCCGCCGGTCTGGGTATGGTTCGCGTGGAGCGGCATCGCTGCTCTGGCCGCGATCGGGGCGCTATTGAGAGTGACCCGAAACAGGCGATCACTCCACCAGTTTCACCTATCGCCGGCCACGCTGCTCCACCCGGCGATGATCTTGCTGGGCTGGTTTGCAGTCGTCGGCCTGGGCTGGCTCCAGTTCATGCTGCGCACCCCGGCCGACCAGGGGCGACTGTTTTTCCCCGCGCTCATTCCGCTGGCCTTGGCCGCGGCCTATGGCCTGGGCCGCTGGCCGCGACCCTGGACACAACTTGGTGTCATCGGGCTGGCGCTCCTCACCAGCGTCTATTCGCTGGCGGTGGTCATCCCGTCGGCCTACGCCTTGCCGCCGCCCGCGGCCGCGTCCGCCGAAGCCACTCCTCTTGATATCCAGTTCCCCGAAGGGCTGGAACTGCTTGGCGCGCGTGTGGAAACGGCGGAGGCGCGGCCCGGCGACTGGGCGTGGGTCACGCTCTACTGGAGCGCTTTGCCCAACCGCACGGATGGCGCGCCGCTGGTCTATCTGGAATTATTCGGCCGGGACTATGAACGGATCGGCTTGCAATCGGGCTACCACGGCCGCGGCAACTACCCCGCCACCCTGTGGCCGGTGGGGGAGATCGTCGCCGACCGGGCAGCCGTGCGCGTGCTCGACGACGCGGCCGCCCCCGTGGAGGCGCGGCTGACCGTCAAGCTGGATGAAACGCTGTCAGGGATCGACATCGGGACGGTGAAGGTCATTCCCGCCCACTGGCCGGAGCCAGTCATGCCAATCGCTACCCTGGGAGACAGTATCGAGCTGGCCTCGGCTGAGGTGTCCACGACGTCGGCCGCGCCGGGCGAAACGGTAGAAGTGCACCTGCGCTGGCAGGTCATCGCCCCGCCCGGCCCCGCCCAGCTCCATCTCTTCGCTCACCTGGGCGATCCGGCGGCGCAGCCGCTGGCGCAGGCCGACGGCCCGGTGATGGGCGGCCAGTACCCGGCGCGGCTGTGGGCAGCGGGCGAGGTATTCGACGAGACAGTGGCGCTGACGTTGCCCGGCGATTTGCCGCCGGGCGAATATCCCGTCACTGTCGGCCTCTATGACTTTGATAGCGGGTTGCGGCTGCCGCTGTGGGCGGATGGCCGGCGACTGCCCACCGACGCATTGCCGGTGAGCAGCCTCCTGATCATCAGGTAATCAGGCGGCTGCGCGCCGGCCTAGCGAACTTTGACTTTGTAAAGCGTCCCGTCGGCATAGCTCCCGGCATAGAGTTCGCCATGAACGTCCTCGCCAAAGGTGCTGAACAAAATCCTTCGCGTGCCCGCCGTTTCTACGCGCCACTGATCCTGGTAGTTATACATCGTCCATAGCTGCCCGGTGCACCAGTCGCCGAAAAAATAGCGGCCGTAGAGGGCTGGATATTGCGCGCCGCGATAGAGCTTGCCGCCGATGATCGAGCACTCGCCATGCGAATGATCGTATTCGAACACAGGGAAGGTGTAGGTGGTGTCTTTCTGACACAGAGGAGCTACCTTGGGTTGAATGAGCGAATAGTCGACCGTGCCTTCCCAACAATGCCAGCCGAAGTTTTGGCCGCCCGCCTGATCGGCTGGCAAATAATTTACCTCTTCCCGCAGCCATTCGCCCACATCGGCAACGTAGAAATCACCGGTCAAATGATCGATTGACATTCGCCATGGATTGCGCAGCCCATGCGCCCAAATCTCGTTACAGCCGTTGTCGTTTAGCCAGGGATTATCGCGCGGGATGGAGTAAAAATTGGGCAACCCGCAATCACTGGGCAGGCCGCGAGCCGGGTCGGGATCGAGGCGCAGGATGGAGCCGAACAGGGTCTCGCGACGCTGGGCATTGTTGTATGGGTCGCCGGGCACGCCCTTGGGGTCATATGGATCCGGCCCGCCGTCGCCGATGGGAATGTAGAGATAACCGTCAGGCCCGAACATCAGGTCGCCCCCATTGTGAACGGGGCTGGGGCCGCCGCTGCTCTCCGGTTTGCGAATGGTGATGAAGACTTGCAGGGTCTGCGGGTCGACGACGTTGGGCGTGGCCGGGTTCACCACGCCGCGGGCGACCTCAAGATTCTCGTGCGTCGTATAAACGATGTAGAAGTAGGGCGTGTTGGGAAAATCGGGATGGAAGGCCAGCCCCAGCAAGCCTTGCTCGAAGTTGTCCTGATACCTGATGCGATCCTTGATATCAAGGAATGGCGTCGGGAGAATCCGGCCGTCCGGGTTCACGATCCACGTTTTGCCTTCCCGAATGGAGACGAACAGGCGCTCGTCTCCGGCGTTGGTAATGCTGGTGATGGTGATGTTGTCGAACCCATAGGTAAAGGGTACCAGCTCGATCTGCGGCGGCAGCTTCGTATTGCTGACGTGGGGCAGAAAGACCCGCTGCTGAGCGCCGGCTCGTTGTGCAGGTGCCGGCCCGGTGGCGTCCACCCCTCGACTAATCAACAGAACAAGCGTGACAATGATCAACGACAGCACAGGCCACAGCCGGCTTCGAAATCGAATAGTTGATGCTCCCATAGCCATCCTCGTGCTAAACCTTTGTCGTAAAACGGTCCGCCGCGCGGAGCCGCCCTGGTACCTTACCCCTATCTCTTTTGTGCATTTTAGTACAATTCAGGGGCCTCGACATTCATTTATTCGAGTTGCAACACCAACGGTTCGGCAACCAGACCGCTCACCCCATAATGATTGTCGAGGAAGGCGGTGATCGTATTGATCCCGCCTTCGGGCACTGACCTGGTCAGCACGATGGGCACGTCGGCCGCCCCACCCACGCCGAGATTGCCGCGATATTCCCGGACGTCCACCGCCGTATTGCTTTCAAACGGATCGAGGTCGAAGCCCCCATTGGGCACACCGGCCGTAAAAAGGCCCCCCTCGACCACCAGCAGGACAAACGGCCGGCCGACCGGCCCCGTCACGCGCACTGTCTGTTGGGCGGAACTGACCGCGGCCGGCCCCGCGATGCCGGATACAGCCACCGCCGGGCGGCCGGGCAAGCCGGGCCGCAAGACGGCCACCGCGCCGCTATGGGTGCGGCCGCCGTTGCCGGGGTCGTCCAGACGGGCCACTTCGTTCGTCAGCACCGTGCCGTCGTCGAATGTTGCCGTGACCGTGGTCCCGATCAGTTCCAGCCCGCCCACGCTGCCGGCCTCGCCCGGCCCCGGCGCGCCGACGCCGGCGATGCTGGTGGGGTCGACATCGACGGAAAACCAAAATTGTTCGCCTCGGTTGAAATTGTGGAAGTTGAGGATGAGAACGTTGAACCCGCCGTCGTGGGGGCCTTCGTAGGCATGGCCGTCGAGACTCAGGCTTTCGGCCCGGTCGACGGTCACGTCCTTGGCTACCTTGTCTCCGGCCACGCCGAAGGGGTCGAAGACCATGTCGGGCAGGATGGCCGTGCTCAGATCGATACGCAGTTCGACCAGCAGCACGTCGTCGAGCGATATATTCTCCAACCGGAAAGACCCGGTGTTATAGGTGCTGGCCTGCAGGTGGGTAGACGGCGTAATCGCGAGCACCGCCGCGGCCGAATAGGGTGAATCCGTTGGTGTAGGCGCGGGTGTCGGCGAGGCATCGTAGCGTATGATCGGCAAATGGGCCAAATCCGGCGACGGTAGCGTCGCCGTGAGGGCCGGCAGGGCGCTGCTCGCCGCCGGCATGGTCGCCGTCGCAATCGCGATCAGCAGGATGATCACCATCCCGTAAACTGCATATCGCCAGGCGTTCATTTTCATAGGAACTTTCCTTTTCATTACTACGGGGTCGATTCGAGGACGCGCACCACAGTTACATTCACCGCATCTTCGTTATAGCCATTGCCAGCGGGGTCCTGGGCAGGCAGCCGCGCTCCGCTCGCAGCATCGTAGAGGCCAACGCGAATCGAATAGTCGCCCGGCGGCAGATCAGGCGGCAAAACCAGCACGTGTTCGTCCACTATGCGCTCTCCGGCGCTCCAAATGGATGTGGGATAGGTTCCGGCCCGAGGCTGTCCATCGGATTGGGCGACCAATTGCCCCGCCTCGTCCAACAAATGGACGAAAACCGTGTAATCGCGGCCGTCCGGCTCGCGGGCCATCCAGTAGAACGTGACGGTCATCAAGTCGCCGGGCAGCACGCTCTGCGGCGCGTCGTAGCCCAGCAGGCTGAAGCGCCCGTCGAATGTCGCCCCACTTTCGCGGGCCGGCGCGGCGCTGACGGCCACGGCCGGCGGCAGCTTAATCGCTCCCAGTCGGGCCTCGTGGCCCGCGGGCGAACCGCCCACACTCACCAGCAAAGGCATCCCCGGTTCGCCTCGCGGATAGAGGATCGCCAGCAGCGTCCCACGGCCGGGCACAGCCTCATCAGTGATCGGCGGCAGTTCGTAGGTATCGCGAAACGGCCGTCCCGGCTGCCAGACGGGCGTGGCAAAGCGCCCCCCGGCGGGCAGCACGTCTACGCCCGAAACCGGCTGCCCGACCGGGTCAAGGATGCGCAGGGCCACGACGTAACTTTCGGTAATTGGCTGCGTCGCTTCCCAGTAGAGAGAAACCGTGATCGGCTCACCCAGCCGGGCCGCGTCGGGCAGATCATAGCCCAGCAGGCGAATGTTGTCGCCAAAGGCGATGTCCACCGGCTGGGCGATAGTGGCGGGGTTCACCGGCCGGGGCGTGGCATAGGCGGGGCCGATAACCAGCAGAGGCATAGCGGCGGCCCAACAGCCCAGGGCCACGGTCACTGTCTTGACCAGCCACATCCGGCGGCCATCGAGCGCGGCCAGGCCGGCCGCGCCCAACACGCCCAGCGCGGCGATGGCCGGGAACAACAGCCGTCCCTGATTGGTCGCGTCGATCTGGCGCATCCAGCGCAGCAGAAACACGAACACGGTCAGGCTCCAGATCACCAGGATCAGCAGAGCAAAGCGCGTCGGAGTCACGCCCATCCGGCGCCCACGAATCAACCGCACCGCCCACCCGACGCCCATCAGTCCCATGATGATGCTGACCAAACGATAAAACCCGTCGGGGGCCAAAACACCGTAGCCGAAACTCGCCCAGTAACTCATGCGCAGGAATCCAGCGTAGCGCAGCGTCTCCGGCCACGCCAGCAGTGCCGGACGCACCAAGCCGCCGGTGACGGCCAACATCTCGTTCCAGGCCAGCGGATCACCATAGAGTTGCCAATTGCGCCAGAAGTACCAACCGCAAACGAGAAGCATGGTCCCGCCAGTGAACAGGCCGCCCATAACCAACGGTTGCCACGACCGTTCGCGCCGCGCCAGATAGAACAGCGTCAGACCGATCACCAGGCCCAGCGTCAGGCCGGTCAGCTTGGCAAGCACGGCCATTCCCCACACGAAGCCTAACGCCACGTACCAAGCGATTTGTTCCCGACTGCCTGTCGACCGCTGCAAATCGAAGATTAGCTTGACCAACATCCACACAGCCACACTGCACAGGGCGATGACCAGATTGTCGTTGTTGACGACCGCGCTCATAAAAACAAATTGAGGATTCAGGGCTACCAGCGCCGCGGCCACCAATGCAAAACCCGGCAGAAGGCGGCGGGCCATGCCGTATGCTGCCAGGATGGTTATCAGACCCAGGGCCGCCGACGCCCCGCGCGCCACGTGGACGGCCAGCGCCGCGCCACGATAGGGAAACGATTCGGCCGCGGTATGATAATGGGCCAACCGGCTGAGACCGGCCTGCCAATCTGCGCTCAGCGGCGCGATGGTCGCCAGGTCAGACCGATCAATCGGAGCGATTAGCATCGAGACCAGTGCGTAATAGAGCGGCGGCTGCCATATCTCGCCTACCTCATCCCGGTCATTCACAAGATGAGGCAAGCCGTTGCCGGCCGCCAGCCAGTCCGCGTAGTCCATGTGGTCACGCTCGTCGGGGGCCTCAAACAACGGCGTCGCTACGTTGTAGGCCAGAGCTAACGCCAAATACAGCCCGGCCAGGGCGAACAGACGCGAGTTAAAAAAGGGACGCATGACGATAGCGATCAACGGCTCCTGTCGGTTTCCCACCTGTTATAACGCGCTCCGAACGATTTGGCATCGGTTTCTACATTCCCAACCGGCGCGTCGGCGGTACAATTCCGGCGATGCGATTTTTACGACAGCCGTTGTGGCTCGTACTGGCAGCTTTTGTCGCCCTGTCTAGCCTCTATATATGGGCCATCCCCCCCCTGGAAGGCTCCGACGAATTCGAGCACTTCGCCTACGTCACCTGGCTCATCGAGCAACGAACCTTCCCTGTTCAGGGCGAAGCCGGATGGAACAGCCCCGTCCGTCAGGAGTCGGGCCAGCCACCGCTCTATTATGGGCTGGCCTCGCTGCCGGCGCGACTGGCCGGCACACAACCGCCGGTCATCTTTCGGCCCAATCCCTACTTCCGCTACGATCTGGCCCCCGCACGACCCGACAACAAGAATACCGCCCTTCACTATCCGTCCGACACCGGCGGCGGCTGGCGGGGCCTCTATCTGGCCCGAACCATCTCTATGGCTTCGGGCGTGTTGCTGATCATCACCATCTATGGGTTAACCCATACGGTCTTGCCCCACCGGCCGGGCGCGGCGCTGGGCGCGGCGGCATTCACGGCCTTCATGCCCCAGGTTCTCTTTCACAGCAGCCACGTCTCCAACGACATACTGGCCGCGGCGTTCGGCACGCTGGCCCTGTGGGTGCTGGCGCGCATCGTGCGATTCGGCGGTAGCAGCATGCGGGGTCTGGCGCTGGGCGCGGCGTTGGGGGCGGCAGCGTTGGTCAAGGTCAATACGTTGGTCGTCGGCCTGCCGGTCGCATTGGGTCTCGCCTGGTTGTGGCTGGGACGCGACCGCGGCAGCCGCCGCGCCGGCGCGGTCCAAGCCCTGCGCACCGGCGGCGCGGCCGCCCTGGGCTTCGCCGCCGTGGCCGGCTGGTGGTTCGTTCGCTCGCGGCGGCTCTATGGCTCTTTTCTGGGGCTGGACACCCATTGCTATCAGGAACTAGCCACTTGCGGCCCGATCGGTCTGGCGCGACCCAACCTTGTGGCCTGGCGCGACACGTTTCGCTCCTTCTGGGCCGCATTCGGTTTGGCAAACATCCGGCCCCCCGATTGGGTCTACTGGATTTTCGCCGCCCTGATCGGCCTGGCAGTTCTCGGCCTGATCCGGCTGATCGGTCGGCGGCAGCAGGCGCGCCGCGCCAGAGGGACGGCCGCCCCCGACGACCCACACCTGCCGGTTCTGCTGCTCCTCATGGCCGTCGCCGTGGCCGGCAACGTTCTGTTGCTATACGTGTGGATGCAGCAGATATTGGCCGCCTACGGCCGCCTGCTTTTCCCCTCGCTGGGGGCCATCATTACCCTGCTTATCGCCGGATTGTGGGAATTGCACCCGCGACTGGCGCGATGGGCCTGGCTGCTGCCGTGCGTTCTGGCTGTTGCCGCTCCCTTTTGGCTCATCCGCCCGGCTTACGCCCGGCCGCCATTCCTCGATGACGCGACTCTGAGCGAAAAGGGATCGGTCGGCTGGCGCTATGGCGATGTCGCCGAGCTTATCGGCGTCACGCCCTTGGCGCGCTCGGCGGCCGCGGGCGAGACGCTGCCGGTCGAGATCTGCTGGCGAGCATTGAACGAGACGGACACCAACTACACGGTCTTCCTGCAAGCCGTGGGGCCGGACGAGGCCATTGTCGCTGACCGCTATACCTATCCCGGCCTGGGCAGCTATCCGACCGCCATTTGGGAGCCGGGGCGGGCATTTTGCGACGTGGTGCCACTGCCTATCCCGATTGATCTATCGCGCACGCGGGTCTATCGCCTGTCAGTCGGCCTGCTGGATGACGGCATCGACCAACGGCTGCCCGTGGTCGATGCTGCCGGCAACACGCCGCCGCCGTTTGTGGGGGAAGTACGGTTGGCGGCCAACGCGCCTGTGCCGGACGACCCGCCCCCGCCGGGCGACGCCGCCATGCGCCTGGCCGGCGCGGCGTTCGCGGCCTCCTGGCCCGCGGGCAGCGAGCAGGTGGTCGTCCTGCGCTGGTTCGCGGCCGACGCTGTACCCAGCGACTACACCGTGTTCCTCCACCTGCGCGATGACGCCGGCCAACTCGCCGCCCAGGCCGACGGGCCACCGCTAAACGGCTGGTACCCAACGTCGTGGTGGTCGCCCGGCGAGTGGATCGTCGATGACCACAACTTCACGCTCCCGCCCACGTTGCCGCCGGGCGTCTACCACCTGGTGGCCGGTCTGTATGACCCGGCGAGCGGTCAAAGACTGGGCGAGGAGCAACCATTGGGGACGGTCCAGATCGTCGCCGGAGACAGACCATGAGCCAGACAGCAGCGACCATTGCCATCACCGGCGCAACCGGTTTTCTCGGCGGCGCTTTAGCGAAACGATTGCTGGCGGAAGGCCACACCATCCGCGCCCTGAGCCGGACAACCGGGCACGACGACTTTCCCAGCGGGGTCGAATGGATCACCGGCGATCTGGCCGACCCGGCCAGCTTGTCGGCGCTGGTGACCGGGGCCGACCGCATTATCCACGCCGCGGGCATCCTGGGCGAGTTCGGCATCAGAGAGGAGGACTACCGGCAAATCAATGCCGAGGGGACGCGCCAGGTGTTGGCGGCCACGACCGCAGCGCTGGTCGACGGTCGTTTGGGGCCGGAGGCGCGGGTGCTCCACGTGGGCAGCGCCGGGATACTTGGCCCGATCCGCGGCCGGGCGGATGGGTTTCGCTTTGACGAGACCATGCCTTTCGCCCCCAGCAACGCCTACGAACGGAGCAAGGCGCTGGCCGAGAGCTATGCGCGTGAATTCGCGCTGGCCGGGCTACCGGTGGTCATCGTCCGGCCGGAGTTCGTCTACGGCCCCGGCGACCGGCATGTGCTGGGCCTCTTTCGGGCCATCGAGCGGGGTATGTTCTTCTACGTGGGCAGCGGAAATAACCATTGCCACCCGACCTATATCGATGACGCCGTGGAGGGAATGGTGGCCGGTCTGCAAACGGGGCGCGTGGGCCAGGCCTACCAGATCGCCGGGCCGCGCTCGGTCAGCTTCCGCGAGCTGGCCGAGACCATCGCCGCCGCCTTGGGTGTGCCGCCGCCGCGCGTGCGCGTGCCCCGCGCCGCCGCGTGGCTGGGAGCCGGCGTACTGGAAGTCGCCGGGCGAGCGACCGGACGATCCGTCCCCCTGAGTCGCACCGGCGTGGCCTTCTTCAGCGAAGACCGGCGGTTCAGCAGCGCCAAAGCCGAACGCGAGCTGGGCTACGTGCCTCATGTGGAGTTAAAGGAAGGTGTCGCCCGTACCATAGCCTGGTATCGGGCCGAAGGATTATTGGGTGGAACCTAAAGCAGGCTACCGGCCGAGGTCGCACATTCCCCGGTTGCCTCTCTGAGAAATCGGTGTCGCTTGTGACTGCCTTCCATTAGACCGCCAGCGCTTCCACGGGTCGATCAAAGCGCCGCAGCGTCGGATACCTCCAGGCGATGAGCAGCGTCAGGGCCACCGTGGCGACGCCGCCGCTGACGATGGCGAAGGGTACGCCGAAGGCAGCCGCCACCAGACCCGCCTCCAGTTCACCGAGTTGTGGGCCGCCCATGAAGAAGACCATATTGACGCTGGTCATGCGGCCGCGCAAAGCGTCGGGGGTCAGGAGCTGGCGCAGCGTGCCACGAATGACGGTCGAGACGGTATCGGCCGCGCCGGTCAGGGCCATAAAGACGAAGGCCAGGATAAATGAGGTTGTCAGGCCGAAGAATATCGTCGCCAGGCCATAGATAAGTACGCTGATCAGCAGCACCGCCCCCTGCTTTTTTATTTCGCCGCTGAGCGCCGCCACACTGCCGGCGACAATCGAGCCCACGGGCTGCGCGGCCGACAGCCAGCCATAGCCGACCGGGCCCAGACCCAGGATGTCTCCGGCCACGATGGGCAACATCGTCCGCGCTGAACTGAAGAACGTTGCCAGGAAGTCGAGCATCATCGTGCTCCAGATGATCGGCGTGTGGAAAGTGTAGCGCAATCCGTCCAGCAAGGCGCCCCAGCCCAGGCCGGCGGCGGACACGGCCGCCTCGCCACGATAGGTCAAAAGGACGAGCGAGATGACCACGGTTACAAACGAGATCGCGTTCACCAGATAGACCGTCGAGACCCCCGCGTAGGCCAGCACCAAGCCACCCAGCGCCGGGCCGATGACCGACGCGCCGGTAAACATGAGCGTGTTGAGGCTGACGGCATTGACGAACGCTTCCTTGGACACCAGGTGGGGCATGAGCGACTGGCGCGAAGGTTGCTCGAAAGCGGCCACTCCGGCCAGCGCGGCCGACAGCAGATAAATCACCGGGACCGTCACCCGGCCGGTCAACGTGAGGACGGCTAGTAGCGCGGCGAAAAACACCGACGCCAGTTGGGTATAGATCAGCAGCGTGCGCCGATTGCGCGTGTCGGCCAACAAACCGCCGGCCAGGGCGAACAGAATAATAGGGATGACACGCACGAGGCCCAACGTTCCCAGCCCCAAGGCTTCTGCCCCCAGACTCAGGGTGCGGCCGAATAATTCAACAGTAAACGTCTGGCCGCGCAACAATTCAAAGATGTGCCAGTTGACGGCGGTGAACTGCATTTGCGAGCCGATGGTGGACACAAACAAACCGAACCACATGAGTCGGTAATCCCGATATTGCAGGGCGGGCAGACGCGCCGAAAACGAAGGTTTGCGCGATGGTTGAGTCATAATAGCGTGGGGCTAAGAGCGGATACACCTCATACCGAAGAGAATTACTTCCTATCGGTAACAGATGATTTATAGAACTGGGTAAAAAAATTCGGTGGGCTATTCCTGGGTGAGAGGGGTGCCGTACAGCCACCAGCAGCTCGAACGCGGATAGGCGTCGGCCCACTCGGCCGGCCAAACGAACTCACCTGGTTGCCAACGGCTGCGCAAGCGAGTGTCGAGCGCTGCCAGGTGCTGCAAGGGTCGCGCCCCGATCTGATAGGGCGGCATGCTGAGCCGGTCCAGCAATGCCTGGATGATCGCCCGTGTCTCCACAGCCGTGCTGTAATTACTGGACCGATCGAAAGTGCCCCGATCCATATCCTTGAGATGCTCTTCCCACTGCCGCAACCGGGCCTCAAGTTCATGATGCGCCTTATTCTCGAAGCGCACCACCCGGTTGGCCAGCGCCTGATTGAATTGGGTTACGGCCTTATCAACCTCCGCCCGCTGGTCGGGCGTCAGCAAATTACCCAGCGCCAGCAAACGCTGTTCGCGCAGCAAATAGCCGCCCAGCGTCAACGCCGGCATACCCCCGCGCGGCGCAGGCCAATACAAGATGTCGCTATCCAGATACTGCGGCATCTGTTCGGCCATGGCCGACAACACCGCCACGTCTTGTGCTAAACGCTCACTTCCATCGTGCATGGAGGCCTCCACTTGTAGAATTCCTTCATCGGATATAATAGACCCCAGCTTTGGCGGCGTCAAACGTTAGCAGGCCCGCGCTGGTTGATCCGGCGCAAGCGAGGACAACATGAAACAAATGAGACGCGCCGCGATCTACAAATTGGCCTCGGCAGCTCACGAGATGGAACTCGACGTCATGAGCGGCGTCTTGCATCGCGATGAGGACGGCCGCTGGCAAATTGGCGATCACGACCTGGTCAGCTGGCTCGATAGCCACACCGGCGAAGAATTGGTGTTGGTGCTCGGCTCGCTGGCCGATGAACGCGAAGTGCAGGTGCGCACCTGTCGCACGTGCGGTCGCGACTACATGGAGCTGGAGTGTCCCTACTGTCGCGCCAACCGTATTCGGCTGCGCGGCCACGCCTGAGGTTTTTCGTCTGTTACCTTTCACCTTTATCAGTATCAGCCATGACCCAATTTTTTAATCGCTTATTCATCATCATTTTGTTGTTAACAGCGCCAGGTGCGGCCGCCAGGCCGGCCGCCGCCCAGACAACGTCGACGCAACTGGCCGGGCTAGCCGTCGAGTTGTGGCCGGATTATGACCGGCCGGCCATGCTCGTCCTGCTGACGGCTGAATTGCCCGCCGATGCCGCATTGCCGGCCACGTTGACGATTCCCGTCCCGGCCGAAGCCGACATCCACGCCGTCGCCAGCTTCAACGAGGCCGGCGCGCTCATGTCGGACGTCGATTATACGGTGAATAACGGTCAAATGACGTTGACCACCCCGGCCAACCGCTTTCGCGTGGAGTATTACGCGCCCTATGAGGCGGACGGCAACGACTACTCCTACGACTTCAAATGGGTGTCTGATCTCGACGTCGATCAGGTGACCGTGGTCGTCCAGCAGCCGCTGGCGGCGGTTGATTTTCGCATCGACCCGCCGGCCTCGGGCGTGGCCGCCGAACGCGGCGACAGCCTGACCTACCACACCTTGCCGCCGCGCCCGGTGGCTGCCGGCGAGCCGTTCGTGGTGGCGGTCACTTACTCGGTTGAGGCGCCGGTCCTGTCGGCTCCGACGACATCGGGGGTGAGCGACGCGGCCGGCGGCGCGCCGGCGCCATCGTCCGGGGGTTTCGACCCTATATGGCTGTTGGCCGGTGCCGGTGCGCTGGCCCTCATCGGCGGGGCGTGGTATCTGGGACGGCAACAAGGCCAGGCCAGCGGGCGGGCGCGCAAGCCCCAGGCTCGTCCGACCAGAGCCAAAAGCGAGCCAAAGGAAAAGAAGGCGGCCGCGCCACCGCTCAAGCCATCCGCAACGGCTCGTTTTTGCCACAATTGCGGCCAACGTGCCCACCCGGACGATACCTATTGTCGCAGTTGCGGAGCCGAACTGAAGCGCAACTAATTATATTCCCTAACCGCGGGAACAAACGAAAAACGGCCCGTCCTGCGATCAGGACGGGCCGTTCTATTTAGCGGGGCAGTTGCGACTGGACTTATTCGCCCAGGAGGTAGGCCAGGATGTCGGCCATGTCCTGCGGGTTGTCGCCCATGCGCGCGCCAAAGTTGGCCGGCATGACGCTGGGTGGTCCGGAGCACGGCCCGGTCGGGCAATCGGGAGCGATGAAGTCGCTCGGGTAAAGGATCGAGTGGTAGACGTATTGTTGCGCGTCCTGGCCATCGACACGGGTCGCGCCGTCGGTCTCGATGTTGACCAGCGAGGGGCCAATGGCGGCCGGAGCGGAGCCGTCAACCGTGCCGTGACAGGCTGAGCAGCCATAGGTCACAGTGAAGAGTTCCTGACCGCGCGCGGGGTCGGCCGGCAAAGTCACGTCCGGCCCGGCCAAAAATTCCTGGGCCAGTTCCGGCCACTCATAGGTGACGAGCGGCGCGGCACACAGTGTCTCGCTCTCATAGTTGAGGACGAAGTTGGTGACATTTTGCACCTGGTCGGGACGCAACGGGCCACCGAATTGGTTGGCCCAGGTGGGCATGATCGGCCCGCGCCCAGCAGAGATGGTGGTCAAGATGTAGTCATGTTTGGTGCCGCTCCAGCCCATATCTTTCATGCGCTGCGATACGTCGCCGCACAGCAGGCCGTTATAATTGAGCGGTAAGCCCTGGCAGGCGATCTGGTTCCCCTGCGCATCATAACATTCCTGCGCCGTGGCATCTACACCATGACAGGTGGCGCAATTGTTGGCGAAAATCTCTGAGCCGGCCTCGATCGAGCGGCCCAGTTCGGCGTTGGTAAAGCGCTCCAGCCGGGCCGGTTCGCGCAACGCCGAGTAGCCGAAAACCATCATCGCGATCATGAAGGCGACGGTTCCAATGACAATTTTAATCTGCATCGGTCATCATTCCTTGTTAGGGCTGAGCGGGCGCACGGCGCGCCCGCTCGCTCAGCCGCTCCGGCTTGTACGGCGGCCGTCAGTCAGTCGCACAGGACTTGTTCAGGAACCGGCACTCTTCTTCATAGTTGGAGAAGGCATGGCGGGGCCTGGTCCATTCTGTGGTTGAAACCTCACCCGTATCCGGGTTGGTCACTTCGTAGTGCAAGATCAACTCTTTCAGATTTGGCTGAACCTCGACTATTTCCAGCTTGGCCACCGGATCGGGCATCGCATCGCTGGTGAAGAAATTGCTAAAGCGGCGCGTACCGTTTTCCAGCACATCGACCTTGCATGCTTCCCACTGCGTATTGCCGGTGAGTGTACAACTTTGCTGGAACATGGCACTTTGGAACAGCTCCAGACCACGTGTCAAGAAGGGGTTGCCGTCAACGACCTGGCCGGGCGAGTATGTTCCGGGAGTCATGTGTTCAAAGGGAATGCCCTTCAGACCGCCGGGGCCTTCTTCGGGCAGGAGCTGAATGCTGACCTCACGGTCGGGCGAAGACTGCACTCGAAACTCCGGCGAACCCATCCAGTTGGAGACGAGCATAAGGGTGATGAAGAGCATGGCGACCGTCAGGCCGACGCGACGGTCGGCATAGCGGCGGCTCTTGCCCACCTCGATGTAGGGCATGACGATGAAGGCCACCAGCAGGAGCGGGATAAAGCCGACGACCAGGGTCTTGTCGGCCAGCTTCAGCCAGCCCTGCGACCACGATAGATACCACGGGGCGACGACGTGGAGGGGCGTCACCACCGGGTCGGCGTGGGTCTCCAACGGCGCGTCCCACAGCCAGAGCGAGCCGGCCACCAGGAAAAGCGTCGCCAGCGCCGTCCACATCAATTCACTGGTCAGGATGTCGGGCGTGAAATAGGTGCGCTCGTCGCGCGGCACGCGCTTGGCCGTATCCTCGCCAACCTGCTCGCGGCCGGGGGGCAGCGAGATGCCGTATAACACGACCTTGTAATAGTGGACAAAGAAGAAGATGCCAGCCAGCAGCGGCAGCAGGAGAACGTGGAGCAGGTACCAGCGCAAGAGGCCGTCGGCTCCCAGCGCGGGGCCGCCTTGCAACACGAGCAAAACGGTGTCGTTGACGATGGGCGGAGCCGGCGCGGCCGCCCCACCGCTGATGAAGACCGTCAGCGCCCAGTAGGCCAACTGGTCCCAGGGCAACAAATAGCCGCTGAAGCTCAGGAAGATGGTAAACAGCAGCAGCAAGACGCCCGTGGCCCAGGTAAACTGTCGCGGCTTCTTATAGCTTCCGGTGACAAATGTTCTGAGCATGTGCAAGGCAACCACCAGTACCATTACCTCGGCGCCCAGCCGGTGCATATTACGGAACAACTGCCCGAGAGGTACGTTGCCCAGGATGTTCCACATGTTGCCGTAGGCCGCCAGCGGGCTGGGGGTATAGAAGACCATCAGGATGAGGCCCGTAATGGTTTCCCAGACCAGCATAAAGGTTGCCAGCCAGCCGAGGCGGAACGTCGGGTAGATGTGGGTGACGCCGGTGTGGTAGAAGCTGGGCCGGATGTGGAGCCAGAAACCGTCGGCATGTGGTCGCAAGCGGGGATTGGGCCGGCGCGGCTCATCGCCGCGCAATGCCGCTCGAATATCGTTGATGTTCATGCCGGCGGTGAGACGCTCGACTACCTCATCAGCTTTCGTGACGACGGCCTGCTTGATCCCCATCTCGCGGACTTGTTCGACGAATGTAGCCATAACAACTCCTAAATAATTATGAATTACGAATCACGAATTAAAAACCAGGAAGCGAACGCGGATGGTCCTGATTATTAATTCCTAATTGATTAAGGGCAGTTGCCCTGGAATTCGCACAGCAACGGCAGGGATGGGCCTTGCTTCCTGCTGCCGGTGTCCACGCGAATGAAGGCCGTACCGCTGGGCAAGGACAGCGGCTGATAGAAATCATCAGACAGACTTGCCTCAGCCAGGACCGTGGTTTCATCGTCGGCAAGGGCCTGCACCAGGAAGCGGTCGAGCGAGCGCGGCGCGGGTGACTCAACGCGCCGCCCGTCGAGGCGGTACTTCGACCCGTGGCAGGGGCACTCGAAACGGCTGTTCGTCGGCGTCCAGGCGTAAATACAACCCAGATGCGTGCACACTTTGTAGATCGCCGCAACGCCCTGGATGGGGTTTGGTTCATCAGACGCCTGATACATCAATTCGTTGGGCTGTGTGGTGTCGAGATTGACCAGCCAGAAACGTCCCTCGGCGAAGTTGATGGGCGCTGAATTTACCGGCGGCACGTCACCCATACTCACCTTGAACGTTCCTCCAAACTCACCTTCGCGAAAACGGGGGATCAGAAACCACAGGAGCAATCCCGCGCCTTGCAAACTGACCAGGGCAATCGATGCGCCCCAAATGTAATAGAGGAACTCGCGCCGACTGATGCCGCCGGAAGCGCTTTCCCCTGCTTCTACCGCTGCCGCTTGACTCGCCATATGGCTACTCTCCTGCCTCTACTACGATAATGATGTCTACGCGGACCCGCTCTCTACAAAACCATGGTCTTTCGGCGACCACTCGATGATGGCATTGTGATGATTATCACGAGAGCGGATTATAGCAAAACCATTTATACCAACAACAGCGGGCCAACCGGCCCGTTGTGGGCGCTGAGGGACTCGAACCCCCGACTTCTTCGGTGTAAACGAAGCGCTCTAACCAACTGAGCTAAGCGCCCAAAAACATGGCGCACCCGTTTCAGCCCACCACGACAGGGCAAAATTATAGCGTTTGATGAGGAAACAGGCGAATAAACGAAAGCCTTTTTATGAACGCTCTAAATCTGGGGCAGGACAATGCTTTGCTGATGCTGATATTTGCCCTTGCGGTCGGCGTAGGAAACTTCGCAAATCTCATTCGCCTGGAAGAACAACACCTGGGCAATGCCCTCGTTGGCGTAGATGCGGGCCGGCAACGGGGTCGTATTGGATATTTCGAGCGTCACATACCCCTCCCACTCCGGCTCAAAGGGCGTCACGTTGACGATGAGACCACAACGCGCATAGGTGCTCTTGCCCAGACAGATGGTGATGACATCGCGCGGGATGCGAAAGTATTCGACCGTCTGGGCCAGCACAAAGGAGTTGGGCGGGATGACACAAATATCGCCGCGGAAATCGACGAAAGACTGCGGGTTGAAATTTTTCGGATCGACGACGGCGGAGTGGACGTTGGTAAATATTTTAAAATCGTCCTTGATGCGCACGTCGTAACCATAGGATGACAGTCCATAGGAAATCACGCCATCGCGCACCTGACCATCGACAAAGGGCTCGATCATCCGCTTTTCCTGTGCCATACGGCGAATCCAGTGATCGGGTTTAACTGACATGCAATACTCCTCGCGCTTGGCCGGAAGTCGACCGATGATGCGCAAATTGTGACTGATAGACACAAAAAACGCAAAAACGTCGGGGCGCGGAAGGGAAGCCCTCCGCGCCCCGACGTCCTGGGCCATAATGGATTTCCAGGTTATTGGGCGGCGGTAAAGGACGTGATGAGCGCGCCGTCGGCCGTGCGCAGTTCCAGAGTATTGCCGCTGATGCTATACGTGGCCGCCTGCGGCAACATGGTTACAAAAGCCGCTTCCTGTTCCATGATGCCCACCGGCTCGGGGCACAGCTTGCGCGTCGTGGCCGGTGGCTCGATGGTGATGTTTTGGCCGTCCAGCACATAGCTGGTCATGTAATTATTGCAGCCGGCCGAGCCGTTCAACCGGCCATCCGCGGTGAAATTGGCCGTGATGGTGGTGCCCTCCATCAGGTTGGTGACCGCCTCCGTGCCGGTGTTATACATGACGGCCGTCCAGGCCGTGCCCACCAGACCGGCCGGTTCCGTCGCCCGAAAGGCCAACACGGTTTCGCCGTCGGCATTGGCGATCAGCAGCCGGTCGCCGTCAATCGTATACGTGGCCGCGGATTGCAACGCCGCCAGAAAGTCGGCTTCCTGTTGCATCAGTTCGGCCGGCTCACAGGCCATCATAGTCGATCCGGCCTGACTGATCGTCAGGGTATTGCCATCCACCACATAACCGGCGAAGTAGTTATTGCAGCCGGACTCCCCGCTGACACGCTCCAGATCGAACGTTGCCGTCAATTCCCTGCCGGCCAATGGCTCGACCATCTCGCCACCGGCATTGAGATACGTCTCCACCACCCAACGAACGCCTGCCAATTCTGCCACCGTCGTAGGAACCGGTATCCCCTCGGGTTTGTCCGCCGAAGCGACCGGCGTCTGGGCCACGACTTCAACCAGCGTGTACTGCAATGAGGAGCCGTCGGCCGGGGGGTTAGCCACCGTGTCGACGCGCACCAGCAATTCATACTCATAGCCCGGTTCGAAAGTAAACCCCTCGATCGAGCTGTAGAAAAGCTCGTAATCAGCGTTAGGGTCTTCACGCACTTGCAGGCACTGCTGCGGGGCTACGCCGGTGCACTCCACCAGTTCGGGCCCCACAAACAACGTTTTCGTCTCGCCTTCCATAGCTCCGCTCTCCACCTCTCCGCCGGTCGGCGTGCAAGCCGTCAGCAGCACGCTCAACGCCATCAGGCCGGCCACAATCAAAACAGTCATCCTCTTCATTTTCTCTCAATTCCTTATTATGATGTTACTATGATGTTCGGAAAATCCGTCAACATGCGCATGAACACGCGCATCTAGAAGACGTTGCCCGTCCTGAAAAGTTCCCGGTCTGCCTTTGTTACAAGAACCGCGCGCTCTGGGGAGCGCGCGGTTCGGAATTATCGCCAGGGCCTAATCGCTGCCGATGATCGAGAGATAGCCCCGCACAGTAATGAAGGGTGCCTGGGTATCCACGGCGATAGAACTCGCCGGGCCGCCCCGGAAATTACTGAGGCGCCCGCCGCTGTCGCGCGCCCGAACCTGGAAGGCATAGGAGCCGTCCCCGTTTTGCGCGGTAAACTGCTGACTGGTGCCGGGGAAATTGGACAGCCACGTCTGCCACGGGCCGTCATTAAAACGATATTGAACGTCATAGGACGTAATCGTCGTGCCGGGCGTGGGGGTGCCGTCCCACTGGACGACAAATACATTTTGCGTCGCGAGGGCGGGATTAAAAGGTACAATAAAGGCATCCGGATCGCCAATCGAAATGGTCGTCTCTGCCTGCGAGCCTAGGGAGAAGGCTTGAACGTTGCCGACCCGGTCCACCGCGCGAACACGAAAGCCGTAGGTTGAGCCGGCCACTGCCCCCGTCACCTGACCCGACGATGAGGTGGTGGTGGATATGAAGGCCTGCCAGGGCCCATTGTTCACCTGATACTCGACGTCATAGTGAGCAATGCCGCTGCCGGCATCGGTTCCCGACCAAGTCACGATGAAATTGCTCGAGAAGGTGAATTGCGGCAGCGAGTTCATGCTGGCGGAGGGCGGGATCGTATCGACTCGGGTGCTTGCTTCCGGATCGTTGGGGAACGCCTCTACATTGTTGGCATTGTCCACTGCCCGAACGCGAAACTCATAGAGGTTGTTGTTTTGGCCGGTAAACGTGGCCGAGGTAGCCGTCGTCGCTGTCTGCCAGTTTTGCCACTCCCCGCCGTTGCTGCGGAACTGCACATCGTAGTGCCGAATGCCCGACCCGCCCGGGTTGTCGGAGCCGGTCCAATTGACGGTGAAGGTTCCCGGCGACCATTGCGGCAACGCCGTCACGCGGGACGTCGGCGGCGTGGTATCGATAGTGATGTCATAGGTTACGATCAGGCGGGGGTGCAATCCGTCATTGGCATTGATGGCCGTGAAAACGCGCTCGCGCTGCTGCGGTGTTTCGTCACCCTGGATCAGAATGCCGTTGTTGGCGCGCGTGCCCGATACCCACTCCTGCACGGCGCCGCCGATCTCCGCCTCGATCCAGCCAGTCGTGGCCGGAACCTGGCCTACGCCTATCTCCGCTCCCCAGCTCGGCGTGTAGTTGGCCCAGGTCAGGGTCGCCGCGTCCCAGGGTGAATTCAGGAACCGCGCCAGCAAGCCCATGGGCGCATCGCCATTGGGCGAAGATCCGTTGAGGAAGGCGCGCAATCGGGCCGACTGGACCGTTGCACCGGAAGGAATACTTGCCACAGAAAAGAACAGGTAGATCCGCTCAGCACCGTTGCCCTGGGTCAGGTTGAAGCCGACGCGCAAATTGGGGTCGCTCCCCCAGTTCATATTCGGCCGATTGGAGGACGTGAAGGTATCCGCGCCGACCGGAATCTCGATGGAGATCGTGGCAACGTCGCCACGCCGCGATTCACTGAGGATAACAGGCTCCAGGGTGGCGGCCACTTCGGCGTCGCTGGGGTAGTTATCATCGGCCTGTGCCGCCTGCGCCGGGGCGGCCGCGGTCGTCATAACTAACAAAAACGCCATCAGAATGGTGGCGATGAGTAATCGAGCGTAACGACCCGATATACGTGGGAAAACAAAAAATGACATCATTGTATGCTCCTTGCTATTTGTTTTTTTCGGGATTCCCTCGTGGTGCTTGTCCTGAAGTTTCCCGATTGAGGATATTGTGCCGCCAATAAGGTGGCTATCACCCCGTGGATCGCGCAAACAGAGATCTTCCAACATGGATTATAAACACTAATAGCGAAACGGTTCAATAGGAAAAGCGTCTCAGCGGCCTGAGCATTCCCACTTTTCTATATCTATCCAGGATAGGTGTTTTCCCTTATCCACTGCGCAAATATCGAAAAGTTTTATATACTAGGTTTGGGAAGATCAGGGAAGTTTGTCCTTTTGGAGGTGCGCACGTGAATTTTTGGACCGGTTTGATCCTGGGAATTATTATCGGTTGGTTGGTCGAGTGGCTGATCGACTGGCTATTCTGGCGACGCGATGCCGAAGAGGCCCAGCAGGCCGATTTGGTGGCCGAAGAGCGGTTGGCGGCGGTTGAGCCCAATCAGGCGTGGGAAGACCGGTTGGCGAACGCCGAGCAGGATTATCAGACACGCCTGCGTGCCGTCGAAGCGGATTGGCAAAACCGCCTGAATCTCAACGAACAACAGTGGCAGTCCCAATTCGTGGCACTGGAAGACGAAAACAGGAGTTTGCGAGCGCAGGTTGCCGGCCCCGCGCTGGGCTTGGCTGCGGCTTCCCCGGTCATGGCCGCGCTCGAGGGGAACGAGGCGCTCGACCTGCCCGACGAAGCCATCTTCATCGACGAAGCCGTCATCGGTGATCTGGCCGAAGAAGACACGAACCTGGAACGTCTGGTTTTCGATGATTTCGACCAGGCCCGCGACTTTGGGGAACTGGGCGATATCGACGATGATCTGGCGGAGCGCTTCCACCTGGCCGGCGTTGATTCCATCGATACGTTGGCCGCGGCCGACCCCACCATCCTGTCTGTCGCCACGGGCCTGGAACGCGACGAGACGGAAAGCTGGATCGATCGCGCCGCCGCCGCCCTGCCGAGCATTGAGACAACCGCGGCCGCGCCGGCCGCCGCCCCCCGCGATGACCTGGTCCGCGTCCACGGTATTGGTCCCAAATATGCTGCTGTTCTGGCCGAGGCCGGCATTCTCTCGTTTGACGATCTGGCTCAGACGACGCCCGACCAACTGCGGGATATCATCAAGCCCAGCGTCATGCAGCAGATCAATTTCGATAGTTGGGTCGGCCAAGCGGTGGCCCTGGCCCACACGCGCAGCAACCGGGCAGGCGACGACTTGACGCAGTTGGAAGGCATTGGCCCCGTCTACGCCGCCAAGTTACGCGAGCGGGGCATCACCACATTTGCTGACCTGGCCGCAACCGATGAAGCGACCCTGAGCGAGATCGTGGGCGCGCCGGCCTGGCGACGCATCAATTACGGCGAATGGATCACCCAGGCCCAACTGGCTGCCGGGGGCGATGCCATCGCCTTGCATGAGCTACAAAGCCGGTTATTCCGTCGCAGTGGCGACAACCTGAATCTGATTCGCGGCATGGGCGAGCGTTCGGCCACCGCATTACAGGCAGCCGGCATCACGACCTTTGCCGGGCTGGCCGAGTCGACGCCGCAACAGCTGGACGAGATTCTGCGCGGCGCGGGCGTCCGGGGGGGCTTCGACTATGAGGCCTGGATCGACGAAGCCGCCTCGCGCGCCGCGGGCAAACGCATTCCGGCCACGCGCGCGCGCACGATTCAAATCGTGCCCTGTCCGCAAGACCTCTCGGCCGTTTCCGGCATCGGGCCGGTTTTTGAAGAACGGCTCTACGCGGCCGGGGTCGGCTCCTACTGGGCGTTGGCCGAATTATCGGATGAAGCGTTGACGGCTATCCTCGATGCCCAAAGTTTTCAGGACGTTGACTTGGGGGCGATCAAGGCGTCGGCCATGCAACTGGCCGCCGAAACCGATTCGCTGGGGCGACGCTGGGACGGCACGCCGCCGGACGACTTCGACCGCCTGCCGGGCATCGGCGAGGTGTATGAGCGACGCCTCTACGAGGCGGGAATCTGCACCTATGCGGCGATGGCGGCGGCGACGCCCGAACGGCTGGCCGATATTTGCCGGGCACCGGCGATGCGCACGCCGGACTACCTGGCCTGGATCGCCACAGCCGCGCAGCTGGCCGCCGGAAGGAGCGACTAAGCGATGGCCCGCTACCACACTGCCGAAGAGATCCGCCGCTATGACTTGATGAAGTTGGGCGTGCTGTTGCTGTTGATTCTGCTGCTGGGCCTGACCTGGATCGTCACCCGTGACCTGGCGCCCCTGCCCCTGGCCGGCGACGAAGAAGCCGTGCCGACCGGGGTTGCCGGTGTTGATAACGGTGAAGACGAGGTGATGCCCATGCCCACCCTCGCCGTGCCGTCCATCGACCCGCTCCTCGAATCGCCGCCGCCCGGCAGCGTGACGCTGAGCGGCACAGCCGGCCCGGGGGCACAGATCGTCATCCTGGTCAACGGCGCGGTGGCCGGCGCGGCCAGCGCCGGAGTCGACGGCAACTGGTCGGCCGCGGTCGACTTGCCGACCGGCGACTACACGATCCTGGCCCAAACCGTTGATAACGTCGGCAGCATCGTCGGTGAGTCGTCGTCAATCAGCGTCACCATCGGCGGCGACGCGGGCGCGACAGCCCCCGTGGTTCTCAATCCGCCCAGCTTCGACGCGCTGACCGGCCGCTACATCTTTGCCGGGACGGCCGCGCCGGGCGCGGCTGTCACCATCACCACCAACGGAACCGTTATCGGCAACGGGCTGGCCGACGAAACCGGGAACTTCGCCATTGCCGTGGATGCCGGGGCCATCGAGGGCGACGTTGTCTTGCAAACCGCCGGCGCCGACGGAGCCGTCAGCCAACAATCGGAGCCTCTGACACTCGGCGCGCAGCCGCCCAGCCTCGATCCGCCGGCCGGCGTGACAGCCGACCCGGAAAGCGGCGCGGTCGTCGTGCCCGTCCAGCCCGACGGGTTGGCCCTGAGCGGCCGGGGCGAGCCGGGCACGCAAGTCGAGCTGCTTGTGGACGGCCAGAGCGCCGGGGCGACCGTCGTTGACGTCGATGGACGCTGGGCGACATCGCTCCCATTGGCCGCCGGGGCCCATACCCTTCAGTTGAACACGCTTGATCCGGGGGGCAATATCCTCTCCAGCGCCACCCCCATCACCCTGAGCGTGGGCGATGAGGCCCTGACGACGACCGAACCGGCCCCCCCCACCGGCGGCGCGGCCGAACCGGGCGATCAAACAGTCGCCGGCCTGCTGGCAACCCGGCCGGAATTCTCAACCCTGGCATCCATCGTGGAGACGAATGAGGTGGCCGGTCTGCTGGCCGGCTCCGACCCATTGACCTTCTTTGCGCCAACCAACGAGGCCTTTGCCCTCCTGCCGCAGCGCGTCATCGACGGCCTGACAGCCAATCCGGAAGCGTTGTCGACCGTCATCCAGTATCATCTGGCGCGCGGCCGTCACACGCTGGCCGATCTGCAGGTCGTGCAGCCCGCCACGCTCAACGGCCGCCTGCTGACCATCGGCAGCCGCGACGGCCGTCCGACGATCAACGACGCTGTTATTACCGAAGCCGACATTCCGGCCGCCAACGGCATCATCCACGCCATCGACCGCATCCTCGTGCCGCCATTAGCCGAAGGCGTGCGCCTGCCCATCATCGACGACGCCGGCGCCGCCACGTTCGCCGGGTCATTTCTGACCATCGTCGGCACGGCCGAGCCGAATCGCACGATTCTCGTCGAACTGAACGGCGAGCCGTTTGGTGAAGCAGCCGTAGTCAGCCCGGAAGGAAGGTGGACTGTCAGCGGTAACGTGACACCAGGTGACTATCAGATCGTGGCCTACATGCTGCGGGCGTCAGAGGCCCTGGAAGCCATCTCGCGGCCGGTAGCGTTGACTGTCCGTTCCGAATAGAATAAACAAGACAAGATACCCCTGCCGCCTCATCAGTCCGATGCAGCGACGGGAATCATCTGGAGGAAACAAGCATGAGCAACGATTTTATGGATTTACTATCGGGTGACAACGACGACAATGACCGGCCAGGTCAGGAAGACAAGGGCATGGAGGATTTGCTCGGAGGGCTTCTGGGCGGCGGGGGCGGGGGCCTCGGTTCTTTGCTCGGCGGTCTGATGGGGGGCGGCGGCGCTCCCTCAGGGTCGGCCGGCGGGGCCGAGGATTTGCTGGGCAGCCTGTTGGGCGGGGGCGGCGGCGCGCAGGACAGCGATACCGGAGACATGGCCGGCATGCTTGGCAGTTTGCTGGGCGGCGGTAGCGGCTCTCCCGCGCAACCGGCCGGCGGTTCTGGCGGGCTGGGGGGCTTGCTCGGCGGATTGTTGGGCGGTGGCGGCGGCAACGCCGGGCAGATGAGTTTCGGGGGTGGGGGCGGTGCGTCGTTGCCCTTCGCCGGTACGTTGGCCGAGAAACTGGGCATCTCCGAGCAGATGGCTAGTATGCTCATCATGGGGGCTATCGGCTTGCTGACCTCATCGATGGCCAAGAATCGCAGCGGCGGCCGGAGCGTGAACTTCGATAATCTGTCCGACCCGGACTACATCCGCTCCAGCGGCGTGTCCAGCCGGCTTTCCGAGCAGATGGGCATCAGCGAGGACGAGGCGATCCACGGCTTGCAGCAAACGATGGGCCTGATGGTGGCCGGCAATAAGCCCGCTGCGCAGCCAAAGCAGCCGGGGGCCAAGAAATCAACGGCCAAAAAGGCCAAACCCGCCAACGAAAAAGCGGCCAAGAAACCGGCCAAAACAACCCAGACAACACCGAAGAAAAAGTCGACCAAGAAAGAGCCCGGCACCGATTTCATGGATTTGCTGGACGATCCAAACCGTTAATCCGTTTCTCTTAAGAGATAGCATCCCATTTGGCTGGGGGATTCGCGCAGGATTGAACTGGATATTGGTAGTGGGGACGAGGTACGTTCCGGTAACCGGAAATACGAAAAAACGGAGAAAGCCAAAATGATCAAAGAGTTTAAAGAGTTTATTATGCGCGGCAACGTGGTTGACCTGGCCGTGGCCGTCATCATCGGCGCAGCCTTCACCGCCATCGTCGACTCTCTCGTTAACGACATCATCATGCCCATCATCGGCGTCATTCTGGGCGGCGTCGATTTCTCGTCGTTGGCGATCACGGTGGGCGAAGCAACGATCACCTACGGCAATTTCATCCAGGCCATCATCAATTTCTTGCTCATCGCCCTGGTTCTGTTCCTGCTCATTCGCGCCATCAACAGAGTGAGCCGCAAGCGGGCCGAGGCTCCGGCTCCTCCACCCGCACCGACGGCCGAGGAAAAACTATTGACCGAGATTCGCGACCTACTGCGCGAACGTCGCTAGATCACACAAACGGACGGCGCGTCGACCCTAACCGGCGCGCTGTCCGTTATAATTCGCGTCACAACTTGGCAACTTCATAATCAATCGCCCACATGGGCCAACTTCGGGAGGAAAAAGAGATGTCTCTGTTCCGTCGACTCATCGGGATCATCATGATCCTCGTCGGTATCGTCGGTCTGATCATCGCCGGCGCCGGGGCTTATTTTGCCGGCCAGGCCATCGATGCGGTGGGGGCAGGTCTCAATTCGACCGTCACCCTTCTCGACGACACCGTCAGCACCACCACCGCCAGCCTAGAGAACGTCAAGGCCACCCTCGGCGAAGCGAGTTCTACGCTTACGACCGTCTCCGGGGCCACCCGCAATATGGCGACGACCATCTTCGATACCCAACCCCTCCTGGAGCAGGCCACGACGATGACAACCGACACGTTGCCGGCCAGTCTGGACGCGGTCAATACCGCTATCCCCAATCTGGCGGGCATCGCCGCCACCATCGACACGACCCTGACGCGGCTAAGCAACTTCAGCATCGACCGCTCGTTCGGCACCGGCCCCCTGGCCGTACCGATCTCGTTCGATTTGGGCATTGATTATGCGCCGGAGGAGCCGTTTGACGACGCCGTGCTGGCTATCGGCGAGAGTCTTGTGCCCGTGCCTGATCAGCTGCGCGCCCTGGAGGGCAGCCTCCAGACCACCGTCACCAATCTGGGCAACATCGGTACCGACATCGAGGCGCTGGCCGCCAATATCGACGGCATTAATACCACCGTAGAGCAATTTGTGCCCCTGATCGACCAGTACATCGCCTTGCTCGACCAAATCACCGGCTCGCTGAGCAACGTGCGCGATCAAATCAACGCCAACCTGGGCACGATCAAGTGGGTCGCCACCGGCCTCATGCTGTGGTTTGCCGTCTACCAGGTCATGCCCATTTACATCGGCTACCGGATGCTGGCCGACAAGGTCGTCGAGGGCAACATCGAGGAGCGGCTGGAAGAAGAGCGCGAAGAGATGGAGGAGCGGGTGAAGGAGGCCGAGGAACGAGCCGAAGAGGCGGAAGAGGCGGCCAAGGACGCAGCCGACGACGCCAGGGACGCAGTGTCCTAGCCCGTCTCGACTGGGGATGTTTTCATGACTAATTACAGCGATTCGCGCGGCCGCGATATGCGGGTCATCCTGGCCTGGATTGTTCTGGCTCTCCAAATCACCGGGTTGCTCTGGCTGCTGCTATTTGGCCGCGACCAATTGGCGGCCCTGACCGGGCAGGACAGCGAACGCACGCCGGAGGCCGCACAGATCGTGGCGGCCACATCGGTACCGACGGTCACCGAAACGCCCCACGCCAACCCAACGCCGGAAGACCCTACCCCGGCCCCGGCCGAAGCCGAGGCCACAGCCCCGCCGACCGCCGTTCCCGACACGGCCACGGCCACGACGATTGGCCCCGAGGAAGTATTGATCGAGTCGTCGGCTGTTGCTCCTGAGTGGCTGGCGACGCTGGTTGAAGGATCGCCAGGCGACGCCGCAGCCGGCCGGCCGGCCATGCCGCCCCACCTCTTGCTGACCTTCGTCGGCCCGGAAGGAGAAATTGCCGGCACGACTGCGCCGGACAACATCGATTTGAATCGCCCGCAGGTGCGCATCATCCCCATCGCCACGCTGTTGGCCTTGCTGGAGCAGAACGGCGATCAGGCGGGGCAACAGGCGCTCCAGGAGTTGCTCACGTTGTTGAACGAGCAGCCCGACGCCGACGAAGCGGCTGTGCCTGTCCCGCCCGTGTTGGGTCGCGCCGCCCAGAATTTCGTCTCCCGAACAGCCTATACACCATTTGGAGGCGGTTCCGGCGTGGGGTATCTGACGAATATCACCGGCGAGGACGTGCTGCCCGTCACCAACGAGTCGGGTCTGACTTACGTCTATCAGGGCGTGACCGATGACGGCGAGCAGTACGTCTTTATGGCCTGGCCGGTCGACGCCGCTTTTCTGCCGGCAGGACCGGACGACGCGGTCTACGAGACCGAGATGCTGACGACGGATCGGAGTAATTACTATGAGGCCGTGCGTGAACAAGTGGACACGGCCGCGGAACTCGATCTGACTCCCTCGCTCCTGGCGCTCCACGAGATGGTCCGGTCACTGTCAATTGACGGCCTGACAGCACCCGTGGAGGACGAGCTGCTTCCCGCCACGGCTTTCGACGCCGTCGGCTACAACTGGCACTGGACGACGGCTACGGACGCGGCCGGCACGGAAACGGTCGTCGAAAATCCGCAAGACTTTTCTTTGGTGCTCTGGCCCGACGGCACGTATAGCATCAAGGCCGATTGCAACGTTGGCGGCGGGGTCTATACCTATGAGGCCAACGGCGGGATTCGATTGGCGCCTGGGCCGCTTAGCCTCGCCCTATGCCCCGACGGCTCGCGCGATGCCGAATTCGTCAGCTCATTACTGGCCGCGCGCACGATCGCCTTTGACGAAAGCGGCGACATGGTGCTGGGCCTCGAAGATGGTGGCTCGGTGACCTTCGCCAATCTGGGGACGGTTGAGAGCAGCGCGGTCGAATCCGCCGACCAGCCGGCAGCGGCCGGCGCGGGGCTGGCCGGTGTCGTTCTCCAGTGGCCCGGCTACACCAACGCAACCGGCGCAACCGTGACGGTTGACAACCCCGAAGACTACATTCTGACGCTGTTGCCCGACGGCACCTTCAATGTCGTGGCCGATTGCAACGTCGGCGGCGGCGCCTATACCTTCAGCGACGACGGGGTGTTGCAGTTTGGCCCGCTGCGCCTGACAAAAATGGCCTGCCTGGACGGTTCACGAGGGAGCGAATTCGTTAATTTCCTGGAGGGCGTCAGCGGCGCGGCCGTCGATCCGGACGGCGGAGTCACGCTGACGACCAGCGACGGCCGCAGCGCCACGTTCGTCAAACTGGGCGACGTGGGCACGAGCAACGTGGGCACGAGCGCGGCGACTTCCGGCGAAGCGGCCGCCCAACCCACTCCGACTGTTGCCCCCACCGCAGAAAGCGCGCCGGCCACGACTAGCCCGCTGGCCGATACGGTCTGGCAGTGGACTCACTTCCGCGATATGAAGCAAGATTTCGACGTGACGGGCGCGTACACTATTGCCTTCAATCATGACGGCACGGCGGCCGTGGTGGCCGACTGCAATTCAGGCAGTGGGACGTATCAGATCATCGGCGACGCCGGGCTAAACATCAGCATCCTGGCCGTCACCGCCGCCGCCTGTCCCACCGGCTCGCACAGCCAAACGTTCATCGAAAACCTGAATTTCGCCGGTCTGTTCTTTATCAACGGTGGCGTCCTGACGATTGAACTAATGGCCGACGGCGGCACAATGACTCTGGCTCCTTTGCAATAGAAGATCGCCGGCGCGAAGGCGACACGTCGCGACACGTCGTTGGGTGAATTCAATGGTAAAAGTGACTAGCAATGAAAAACGCCATAAAAGGATTTGTCCTCCCATACCCGATTGCCCGTTCGCTTCGCCTGGGCGTCATCATGGCCGCGATGCTCTTGTTCGCCTGCCGGGAAGCGCCGCAGCCCCCGCCAACGCTCGCCCCGGACTCGACCGGCGAGTCTGGCGGCGCGAGCGACGACGCGACCGGTGCCGGCAGTGGCGGAACGACGGCGCTCGCTGAGGACGCCTGGAAGATCGTGCAGCAGCGCGGCCGGCTGATCGTCGGCACGTCGGCCGATTACCCGCCCTTCGCCTTCTACACCGAGGACTTTGAACTCGACGGCTACGACATCGCCCTGGCCGGCCTGCTGGGCGAGCGGCTCGGCGTCGACGTCGAATTCAAGGACATGGCCTTCGATGGGTTGGGCGGGGCGCTGCTGGTGGGGCAGATCGATGCGGCCATAGCGGCCATCTCCATCACCGATCAACGGCGCGAGCAGGTCGACTTCTCCACGATATATTTTGCCGGCGAGGGCGCGGCGCTGGCCGCCGCCGGCTCGGGCATCGTCATCAATGAACTGGCCGACCTGGCGCCCTACCGCGTGGCCGTGCAAGAGGGCACGGTCCATGAAACGTGGCTACAAGAAGAGGCCGTTGATACCGGGTTGCTGCCGCCCGACAATCTGCTGGTCTACGTCGCCGCCGACAAAGCCGTGGCGGACTTGCGCGCGGGACTGGTGGATGTGGTCGTCGCCGACAAGCTGCCGCTGGAATTCGCCGCGCGCGATGAGTCGCTGGCTATCGTGGGCCAGGGCCTGAACCGGCAACGCTTCGCTGTGGCCCTCGCCAGGGGGTCCACTCTCCTCTCTCCGGTCAATGAAGCGCTGTTCGATCTACAAAGCGAGGGTGAATTGGCCCGACTGGCGGAGCAGTTTCTTGACCTGGACACGACAGAGGTGCAACCCTTGCCTGAGCCGGAGGCCACCCCCGAAGCGTCCGAGTCGGTACGCTCCTCAAACGTTTGTATCGACGCCATGACCCTCATCGCCCACCTCGCTTTCGATGATGACGGCATGCGCTCGCCGCCGCCGGTCAGCCCCGGCACGCCCTTCCAGAAGACGTGGCGCATCCAGAATAACGGCACCTGCACCTGGACGACCGGCTACGTGCTGACGCCCGTGGGCGGCAATGTGCCCCAGGCCGGCATGGGCGGCGCGGCCACGCCTATCCGCGAGCCGGTCGCCCCGGGCGAAACCTACGACATAACCGTCAATCTCGTGTCGCCGCTCGTGGCCGGCGTCTATCAGGGCTTCTGGTCTATGCGCAGCCCCGCGGGGCTGCTCTTCGGCGACCGGCTGTGGGTCGGCATCACCGTCCCCGCCCAACCAACGCCCACGCCGCCGGCCACGGCCACCGTTTCGCCCAGCATCGACTTCCGCGCCGACCGCACGGCTATTCGCGCCGGCGAATGCGTTATCTTCAGTTGGAACGCCGGTAATGCGAGCGACGCCTTTTTCTATGCCCAAGGCCAGCAGCCCGATCTGAATCGTGTGGCCGTCGCCGGCAGCCAGACGGAGTGTCCGCCGGTGACGACAACCTATGAACTGCGGGTCGTCATGGGTAACGGGACGACGGAGACGCGCACGATCCGCATCGACGTGCAGCCGTCGCCCGCCGCACCGTTCTTCGAGTCATTTTCGGTGACGCCCAGCCACCAGATTGCCGTCGGGCAGTGTGTCGACGTACGCTGGCGCATCAGCGGCGACGTGACCACTATTCGCGTCACTCGCAACGAGACAACGCTGTGGAACGGCGCGCCCCTGTCCGGCACGTCGCGCGATTGCCCGCCGGCCGGCGAGGCTGCCTACTCCATCGTGGCAACCGGGCCGGGAGGCGACTCGCGCGCGCTGCAAAACGTGACCGTGCTCTCGGCCACACCTGGCTCCGGCACGCCGACGGCGACGCCGGCCGGGCCACTGCCGATCATCAACAACCTTGCGGTGAACCCCAACCGCATTTTCGCCGGCACTTGCCTGACCGTCTCGTGGAGCGTGAGCGGCAGCGTCAACCGGGTGCAACTGCGCCGCGACGGTGTGCTGGTTCTCGATTTCGCCGTGTTCAGCGGCAACGTGACCGACTGTTTGACCAATGAGGGCAACTACGTCTACCGGCTCGACGCCACCAACGCCCAAGGTAATGCGGTCTTCCAGCAAGTGTCGGCCACCGTCGTGCGGTAAATTGCACCCGCTACGCTTTCGATCCGCTATTGCCATGCCCGTCATGGTGACATAAAATAATCAGGGTAAGGAGGTTCACCATGGCCGACAATCTTGAGGACAATGGTTCGGAGTTCGAAGACATCCAGCCTATCTATGAAGACGACACGCGCGTTTTCGAACCCGATCCACCCGAACAGAATTACACGCTGGACGAGTATGAAGAGCAAGAGGCGGCCCGCAGTGGGATGAACTGGCTGCTGGTGGGCCTTGTCGCTCTGGCCGCGGTCGTCACCGGCCTGCTCATCTACTACTTCCTGTTCAACAACGGCGGCGGCAGCAGCATCATCAGCCCACCGCCAACAACACCCACAGGCGACCCGTCGTGGACGAATGTGCGCGCGAAAGGCCGTCTGGTGGTCGGCACGTCGCTCGATTACCCGCCCTTTGCCTATCGCAACCAGCAATTCCAGCCCGACGGCTTCGACATGGCCGTCATCAGCGACATTGCCGGCCGCCTGGGCGTCGGCACCGAGATCAAGGACATGGCCTTCGACAGCCTCGGCGACGCCATTAATCTGGGGCAGATCGATGTCGCCATTGCCGCCATCTCTGTCACGCCCGAACGGGAAGAACTGGTGGACTTCAGTAACGTCTACTGGATCGGCGAGGAAGGCTTTTTGGCAAGGACCGATTCGGCGATAACCTCTATCACGACCCTGTCGCAGATGGCCGGTCATCGCATCGGCGTGCAGCGTGGCAGTGTCTACGAGACGTGGTTGCAGCGCGATCTGGTGGATTCGGGGCTGACGCAGGCGGGCAATCTATTCGTCTACGAGACGGTCGACGCGGCCGTGCGCGACCTGCGCGAACAGCGCCTCGACCTGGTTGTCCTCGACGTACGCGTGGCCGAGGCATCGGTGGCACAGGGCGGCCTCAAGCTGGTCGGCAGGGGGCTGAACCCGCAGCGCTACGCCATTGCCATGCGCAACGGCGCCGAAGCACTGCGCATCCAGCTCAACTCGGCTTTGACCCAGTTGCAAAACGAGGGCCGCATCGCCGCCCTGGCCCAACAATATCTTAACGCCGGGCCGGGCGCGATCATCACGCCGCCCGCGCCCACGGCCACCACGCCGGCTCAGCCGACAACACCACCCACTCAGCCGACGACTGCGCCGTGTGTCAACGGCATGCGTTTCGTCGCTGATCTGAATCTGAGCGACAACAACATGCAATCGCCGCCGCCGATCAGCCCCGGCCAGCCGTTCAGCAAGGGCTGGCGCATCCAGAACAGCGGCACCTGTGCCTGGACGACCGCCTTCCGGCTGGTCTACGTCAGCGGCAATGTACCGGGCGCCGGCATGGGCGGCCAGCCCACGCCTGTTCAAGGCTTCGTACCTCCGGGCCAACAGTATGATATCTTCGTCAACCTTGTCGCGCCGCTGACACCGGGCGTTTACCAGGGCATCTGGCAGATGGTCGACGACCAGAGCCGGCCGTTCGGCGACCGCATCTGGGTCGGCATCACGGTGCCGGCCTCGCCCACGGCCACCCCCCAGGCGACGCAGACGCCTTCGCCCAGCATCCAATTTTCCGTCAACCGCGATAACATCTTGCAGGGCGAGTGTTCGACGTTTACCTGGAACGTGCAAAACGCGACGGCCGTCTACTTTTATGCCCAGGGCGAAGCGTGGCAAAACAACCAGGTGCCTCCCCAGAGCACCCGTGTGGCCTGCCCCGGAACCACCACCGTGTACTTCCTGCGCGTGCTCAAGCCCGATGGGACGGTCGAGGAACGACAAACCACCATCACCGTCCGTCCAAACGTGAACGCGCCGACCATTGCCCAGTTCGTGGCCTCTCCGGCGCAGGTGACGGTCGGCCAGTGCGTCACCCTGCAATGGGACGTGCAGGGCAGCGTCAGCCGCGTCACGATCAGCAATCAGTTCCGCGTCGTTTGGGATAACGCGCCCTCTCGTGGCAATACCCAGGATTGCACCGGCGGCCAGCCGACGACCATTGAATACCGCATTCAGGCCGCCGGGCCCGGCGGCACCAGCCAGGCGCTCGACTACGTGAGCGTCGTCAACCCGGCCACAGCCACGCCCAACCCCACCGCGCCACCCACCAATCCGATCATCGACTCCTTCAACGTCACCCCGACCCAACTCCAGACGGGACAATGTGTACAAATCACCTGGAGCACCAGCGGGGCCACGTGGCTGGTGCGCTTGTTGCGCAACAACGTTTTGGTGCTGGATAACGCGGCCCAGAGCGGGTCGGCGCAGGATTGTCTGGCATTTGCCGGGTCCTACACCTACCAGCTTGTCGCCAGCACGGCCGGTGGTCAATCGACATCGCGCGACCAGTCGGTACTCGTCACCGAAGCACCGCCGACCAACCCGCTGGCGGGCAAGACCTATGGACTGACCGACTTGAACGGGGTGCCTATCATTCTTGAGTCAATGATTACTGTGACCTTTAACAGCGACGGCACCCTCAACGGCTCCGGCGGCTGCAACAACTATAACGGTCGCTACACGGCCAACGACGGACGAATCACCGTCAGTGAGATCTCACAGACGAATAGTTTGTGTGTAGTGCCCGGCGGGATCATGGAACAGGAATCGGCCTATATTAACGCGCTCCGCGCCGCCGTTACGTTCGAGTTCCCGGACCGAACTACCCGGCTAATCATGCGCAATGCGGCCGGGCAGGAGATATTGAGCTATTTACTGAAATAAGGCGTTAATTTTACAAGAGAGGGTTTTGTAGGTTGAAGGGCGGCTGAATGGCCGCCCTTCGCGCGCTACATCACGTCTGGCGCGCTCATGCCCATCAAAGCCAGCACACGGGCAAAGACGACCTTGGCCGCTCGGTAGAAGCGCAGACGGGCCAGCCGCACTGGCTCCGGCACCTCGCTATGCAGCACGCGGCACTCCTCATAGACCGGGTGGAACAGTGCTGCCAGATCGTAGGCATAGAAAGCCAGCCGGTGCGGCTCGTAGGTGGTGGCGATCATCTCCAGTACGTCGCCCAGTTCCAGCGTCTTGCGTAGAAAAGCCAGCTCGCGCTCGTGGGTCAGCAGGCTCAGATCGGCGTCCTCATCGGCGTTCTCCGCCAGGCCCGCCTCGGCCCACTTGCGAAAGATGCCCGCGCAACGCACATGGGCGTTTTGGATGTAGTAAACCGGGTTCTTATCCGACCGCTCCACGGCCAGATCTAGATCGAAATCGACCGGGCTGTTGGCCGAGCGCGAGATCATGAAGTAGCGAATGGCGTCGGCCCCCACCTCGTCGACCAACTCATCAAGGGTGACGAACAGGCCGCGGCGGGTGCTCATCTTGAATTGCTCACCCCCGCGCACCAGGTTGACGATCTGATGGAGAAGCGTGTGGACGAAGTCGGAATCGTAGCCCAGGGCGCGCACGCCCATCAGCACCTGGGGCGCGGTGGCGTGATGATCGGGGCCAAAAATGTCGACGACCAGGTCGAAGCCCCGCTGGGCCTTGTCCCAATGATAGGCGATGTCGGGCAGGCGATAGGTCGGCTCGCCGTCGGCCTTCACCACGACGCGATCCTTCTCGTCGCCGAAATCCGTCGAGCGGAACCATTGCGCCCCATCTTTTTCATAAATGTAACCATTCTCGCGCAAGGCTTCCAGCGTGTGGTCGACGGCCCCGGACTCATAAAGGCTCTGCTCGCGGAAATAGACGTCAAAGAAGATCCCGATGCGGGCCAGCGTCGCTTTTTGTTGTTGCGAAATCCGGTCGCGAGCGTACTCGGCGAAGGCATCGGTCGGCATATCCACCAGCGCGTCGGCGTGCTCGGCGATGAGTTCCTTCGCCAAATCGATAATGTAGTCGCCCTGGTAGTGCTCGTCCAGCAGTTTGGCCCTCCGCCCCAACTGTTGCAAATAGCGCACCTTGACTGACTCGCCCAGCAAGGTGATCTGCCGCCCGGCGTCGTTGTAGTAATACTCCATCGTCACGTTATAGCCGACGGCTTCGAGCACGCGATGAAGCGTGTCGCCGATGACGCCGCCGCGCGTGCGGCCGAGGGTGATCGGGCCGGTGGGATTGGCTGAGACGCACTCGACCTGCGCCGATTGGCCCTCGTGACCGATGTCGATGCGGCCGAACTCGGCGTCCGCTTCCAGGATGCGCGCGGGCAACGCTTGCACCCACTCGTCGGCCAGGCGAAAGTTGATGAACCCCGGGGGGACGACGTTGATCTCGCCCAGATAGTGGGGCGAAACGATGTGGGCGGCGATGGCCTCGGCGATCTTGAGTGGGGCCATGCGCGCCGGACGAGCCAACTGTAGGGCGATGGCCGTGGCATAGTCGCCGTAGGTCGCGTCGCGCGGGCGTTCGACGACCGGGTCGGGTACCTCGAAGGGGGGCAAGGTTTGGGCCGCCTGGGCAGCGACGATGGCCGCGCGGACGGCGGCCGATAATTCATGATGTTGGAGCATGCACTCCATTTTAACAGTTTGATTGCGGCCATGCGAGAGAAGCTGGTGGATGGTCAGGGTTTTTCAGTTGTCGAGGTGTAGCGCCGGATTCTTATCCGGCGGCCGAGAACGAGCGGGGCTGCGGAGCCGGTTAAGAAACCGGCGCTACGGAGAGCGTTCGATTACTGAAAGCTTTGGGTGGATGATGCTATTTAACAACATAAAGCGGAGGCGGTTGGGGCGCAATCTTTCCGGGCTGCATCCTTCTCAGGCCGCAAGCTGGACAGCTTGCCCACAGGTTGCGCCGCCTTACGCCCTTTCGTATACTCTTGACAAGGGACGGCCGCCCACCGGCTGCCCCATGGAACGATCAGCAGGGAGACCAGACACGCCTGACAGAGAATACATGGACAACAGCAGGCCAATTCCACTGCCAAATGAGCAAGTCATTGTCGAAGGCAATCTCATAGAGATCGATGAAATGCGCCCCACAGCGGTAACTGACCAGTCCGCAGACGGCGATGACGTTTTGCCACTCGCTGGTGCGCCGTTGACCTGGCCGGCTCTGCGGCCGGTCGCGGAAGCATTACCTCCGGCTCCGGCCGACTCCGAATTCGACGCCTACATGGCCGTTATCAGGCTGCTGATCGGGGGCACCATTGAGGGCGCAACCGAGTTGACCAAGCGCCTGGAAAGGTGGGAAGCTGAGTTGAACGCGACTGATGGGACGCTGGAAGCGGGCCAGATTCGTAGCGACGGCGACGCAGCACGCTACCTGCTGGCCGGCATGCTGCTCTCCGCCGGAGACGGGGCGCGACGGCAAGTCGTCCGGCTGGCTCAGGCGTCGGATCAGCTGTTCCGCATCACCGCTAGCGCCGCACAGCCTTTCGTGGATAATCGCCTGACCGGTATCGTCGCCCGACCGCTCGATCGGGCCTTCAACCGGCTGGTGGCCCGCGGGCAGCAGCGCGTCAATGACTGGATCGAACTCGGGCGCACTCAGGAGCCGGGCGCGCGACGCGTCGCCCGCAAAACGTATGAGCAACTCGTCGATGATCTGATTAGTAATCTGGCCGAAAACCGCGAACTGGCCGATCTCGTCCAGAAAAAGAGTGTCGGGCTGGCGACGGAGGCGGTCGACGAATTCCGCTCGCGCACTGTGTCGGCCGATGTTATGGCCGAGAACATCGTCCGGCGCATTCTCCGGCGGCCGCCGCGGACCGAGCTGCCCGAGGCGTCGGAGGATATTCGGCGGGCCGTGGCCGCCAATAAATTGGATTCGGCATAGGGCTACTGACAGTATCCATCGGCATCGCCGTCGCCATCCTTTGAGCACACCCTGTGACCCAAATCTTTCAACCCCACGCTTCCCTTCGCGGTCATTACGCCGGATTTGTCACGCGGTCCATCGCCTTTGTCATCGATTTGGTGTTAGTCGTGCTGACTCAGGTGACCTTCTTGTTAATCGTCCGTCTAGTGCTGGACTTCTTCGGCCTCAATGCGCTGGCTCAGGCGATTTTTGAACCGACCGAGGCGACCGACAGCTCCCTGCTCATCGTGCTGCTTCGCTGGGGCCTGGCCCTCTTCGGCGGCAGCGTGTTGTTCAATGTTTACGTCATCGCCTTTTGGCTGCTGGTAAACAGGACAATAGGCCAGGCCATATTGGGATTGCGTGTGATGCGCACCGACGGGCAACCCCTGAAACTCGGCCCCGCCGTGCGACGCGTGATCGGCTATTACGTCTCTTTCTTTGCCCTCTTTATCGGCTTTCTGTGGATTCTGCTCGACGACCGGCGACAAGGCTGGCACGACAAGCTGGCCGATACAGTTGTCGTCTACGATTGGGACGCGCGCCTGGGTCGCCGCCTGCGTGAGTGGCTGGAAACCCACCGGCCGGCTGTGGTCGCACCCGTCGAGCCGCCGGATTCTCGCCTTCAAGGATAAAACGTCATGTCCGCTCCCATCATCCCACTCTCCAACGTCGATGCCGCCTGGCTCAAGATGGAAGACCCGACCAACCTGATGATGGTAACCGGGGTCATGACCTTCGCGCGGCCGATCGACGTCGCTCATCTGCGGGCGCTGGTCGAAAGCCGGTTGCTGCAATTCGACCGGTTTCGGCAGCGCGTTGCGCGGCCTTCCCTGCCCATGGCCCCCTACTATTGGGAGCCTGATCCCGCTTTTAACCTCAATGCCCACATCCATCGCATCGGCCTGCCCCATCCACATGACAAGTGGGCGCTGCAACAGTTGGTGAGCGAGTTGATGAGTACCGGCCTGGACTTCAGCAAGCCGCTGTGGCAAATCCACATCGTGGACGGCTACGGGGAAGGGGGGGCGCTGATCATCCGGCTCCATCATGCTCTGGCCGACGGCATGGCCCTGATGGGCGTCCTGATGGCCCTGACGGAGATGGCTCCCGGCGCGCCCCGGCCGCAGCCCAACGGCTTGCCGGAGAGCGAGAAGCCGCCGGCCGGCCTGAGCGGATCATGGGCGGCGCTGCAACTGCGCACGGCGCGGCTGCTGGGCAAGGGCGTCGGCCTGGGCCGCCGGGCACTCATCGAGTCGTTAGAGACATACCTGAACAACGACCGGCCGCGCGAACTGGCCGAGAGCACCTCCGACTATGCCCACGCGGCCACCAAGCTCGTCCTGCGCGCGCCCGACCCGCCGACGATCTTCAAGGGCCGCCTGGGCGTCGCCAAGCGGGCCGCCTGGTCGCGGCCGTTGCCGCTGGGCGAGGTCAAGGCCATGCGCCAGGCCACCGGGGCGACGCTCAATGATCTGATGACCGCGGCCGTGACCGGCGCGCTGCGCCGCTATCTGGAAGCGCGCGGCGAAGAGGTCGTCGATTTTCGCGCCGCCGTGCCGGTCAATCTGCGCGGTCCCAACGACATGGGCGGGCTGGGCAACAAGTTTGGTCTTGTCTTTCTCGATCTGCCGGTCGGCACGGTGGACATGCGACGGCGCGTGGCGCTGATCCGCCGGCGAATGGAATCGTTGAAGGGCAGCCGCGAAGCACCGGCGTCGCTTGACATTTTGGCCGCCGTCGGCTTTTCGGCTCAGGCGATCCAGGACGCGGTGGTGGGGATGATTGGGGCCAAGGCCACGGCCGTGCTCACCAACGTCCCCGGCCCGCCGATCCCGCTCTTTCTGGCCGGGCAACCCATCGAGTCGCTGATGTTCTGGGTTCCCCAGAGCGGGCGGCTGGGGCTGGGCATCAGCATCCTTAGCTATGCGAACAACATCTACGTGGGCATTGCCACCGACGCAGGCCTCATCCCCGACCCGGATGAGATCATGCTGGGGTTTTATGCGGAGTATGATGCGCTATTAGGGTTGGTTTAGCCGGGACGATTGGCGCGAGGAACAGCTCTCATTAACTGTGAAATTCACAGAGATCGTTCAATCCAATGACATAGATATCTATCCCGTATGAGCGCAGACACAACCGTCTTCCTTTTAGGTAGAAGGGGATGCTGATGCCGTACAGTAGAAATGCCAAAAGCGAAACGGTGTCACAGGGTCGAGCGTCTCAACTGCCTGAGGCTGGATGCCACCCGAATTATCCACTTCCCTGATTGGACTATCCATTTGGACAGTCAGGATAAGCCCGTCAAGGCCATCACGCGAGAAGTCGAATAACCAAGCCTTCGTTTCCGTCGAGGGCTAAAGTCCCCGCATCCACCAGCTTGTTGGGGGTAGTCGTCGTTGATATAGCTATTTCCATGTCAGACGTCTGAGCTACAGCTCGCAAATTTATTCCCATCGACCGGCCACCCAAGTTTAGTGCAATCAAAAAACCATCCCTCCCCGGCCACGTCCGCCGGTAGGCCAACACGTCGTCCACGCCCACGTCAATCACCTCAATCGCTCCCCGATTCAGCGCCGGCTCGGCCCGCCGCAGCGCGGTTAGCGCCCGGTAGAAGTTGAGCATCGACGCCGGGTCGCCGTCCTGCGCGGCCACGTTGCGCGCGCCATAGTCGGCCGCCAGGGGTAGCCACGGCGTCGCCTCCGGCGCGGCGAACCCGGCGTGGGGCGAGTCGTCCCACTGCATCGGCGTCCGCTCCGGGTCGCGGCCCCAGACCTCGAACAGGTCGGGCTGCTGCAACGCCGCCGGGTCCATGCACTGCTCGAACGGGATGGGCACGTCCTCCATGCCGATCTCGTCGCCGTAGTAGCACGTGGGCGTGCCACGCAGTGTCAACAGCAGCATCTGGGCGACGCGAGCCTGCGCCTGACTCACGCGCGTGGCGATGCGATGCTGGTCGTGGTTGCCCAGCACCCAGTTGGGCCACCCGCCGGGCGGCAGCGCGGCCTCGTACTGGCGGATGTAATCGCCGATGGCCCGCGCCTCCCACGGGAGCAAGATGAGTTGGAAGTTGAAAGGCATATGGCACTCGTCGCTGTCGCCGTAATAGGTCACCAATTGTTCCACGGGCAAGTAGATCTCGCCGACCATCATGCGTTCGTCGTACTCGTCGAGCACGGCCCGCATCTGCCGCACGATGTCGTGGATGCCTTCGACACTGGCGGTATAGATGTGGTCAATGCGGTCGAACGGCCGCGCATCCGGCCCGGCGTGGGGGTTGGGTGGTTCGTCGCGGAACTGCTCGTCCTTCAGCATCAGCCAGATGACGTCGACGCGAAAGCCGTCGACGCCCCGATCAAGCCAGAAGCGCATGTTGTCCAGCATCGCCGGCAGCACCTCGGGGTGGCGGTAGTTGAGTTCGGGCTGGCTGCTGTGGAACTGGTGCATGTAGAACTGGCCGGTGTGGGCATCGTAGGTCCAGGCGTCGCCGCCGAAGTGGGTCTGCCAATTGTTGGGCAGGCGCGTCTCCGGCGGGCCGTCGCCGGGGGCCGGGTCGCGCCAGAGGTAGTAGTCGCGCTTGGGGTTGTCGCGGCTGCTGCGGCTCTCCACGAACCAGGGGTGTTCGTCGGAGGTGTGGTTGGGCACCAGGTCGAGGATGATCTTGAGGTCACGGTCGTGGGTCTCGGCCACCAGCCGGTCGAAGTCGGCCAGCGTGCCGAACAGGGGATGGATGTCGCAATAATCGGCCACGTCATAGCCGAAGTCGCGCATCGGCGACGGAAAGATGGGCGACAGCCAGATGGCATCGATGTGGAGCGACTTCAGATAGTCGAGCCTTCCGATGATGCCCTTCAGATCGCCCACGCCGTCGGCGTTGCTGTCCTGAAACGAGCGGGGGTAGATTTGGTAGATGATGCCGGTTTGCCACCAGTGCATGGGTCAGTCTCCAGTAAACAGTAATCAATGTCCAGTAGGTCAGCGAGCAGGGCGTGGATTGTCATCCGTGGTCTGGGTGATTTCGTGCTCGCTTATCGCCGGTAGAGCGCGATCCAGCGACCGGCCTCGGAATCGGTGATGAGCGTCGCCAGCCGTTTCTGCCGCGTTTCTTCGCGTTTGGCGCTCATCACCCAGTGGGCCGTCCCGCGACGATAGTGCGCCGGTTGCGCTTCCCAATAATCCCAGGCGGCGGCGTTGGCCCGCAACTGAGTTTCGTAAGGTTCATCAAGTCCCGGCGGCCGATTTTCGTAGGAATATTCACCCGCCTTGGCCGGGTCGCGCGCCTCATAAGCGGCCAGCCCCGCCGGTTCCATCAACTCCAGTTCGATGAGTTCCCACACCCGCCTGACGTTGACCAGGCTCCAGTTGCTGCCCCGCTTGCGCGGGGTGAAGCGAATCGAATAGCTCTCATCGTCGATGCGGCGGCGGATGCCGTCGATCCAGCCGTAGCACAGCGCCTGATCGACCGACTCCGGCCAGGTGATGCTGGGGCGGCCGGTCGCTTTTTTGTAGAAGCCGACGAGCAACTCGCTCTCTGTCGCGTGGTTAGCTGCCAGCCAGGCGCGAAAATCGGTCGGGGTGGGGAAGAAGGTGGGATCCATCGCCGGTAAGTGTAGCATGACCTGTAACGACCTGAAAACGGAGCGTCCGGCCGACTTGCCCATTCCGCCGCTATCCGCCTATACTTGCAACTGTGAACCGAGCTGCCGTATCGCTCGTCTATCCGGGAGAATCACCTCATGTCGCTAGATGACAGCGATATCCTCCCCGCCCCCTTCGACGCCATCTTCGGCGACCGGGCCACGGCCGACTGGGCTTTCGACCTGTTCGCCGAAACTGTCGCGCGACTGGGCGGCGGGCCGAACGATAGACGCTTTGTCCTGTCGTTACCCCACGGCCGGACGATGATGCGCCTGATCCTGGGCAACTGGATGGTCGTGGACGTCTCCGCCCTGAGGGGAGACCTTCACCTGACGGCGTTGGTCGAGCCGATGGAAAACGCCTTCTCGTTTGAGCGCGGCGAGCCATTCGCCCGCACCGACGGCCGGATGGCCGTCTTCACCCTTCCTCTGGCAACGGCAAGGACGTGGCCGGGCGAGCTGCGTCGCATCTATGAAGAAAGTATGATCGCCGTGGCCGAGCGATTCAGTCATTTCGAGTCGTCTCCTTTCCGGCGTTCTCACCAGCCGGCGATATTCCGGGCGCTATTCGACGCCGCCGGGCGGGAGCGACTCTTGACCGAAGGCCTGCCAGCGTCGAGCGAGGCTGAGGCGGGAAGCGCCCCAACGAATCGGCCGGCCCCCGCCGCTCGCAACCGCTTGCTAGGCGAGACCCGGCCCCGCTGGGGAGCGGACCAACCATCAGGGGTAGAACCTTACACGCGCGCCAACTTCCTCGACGATACGTACCTGACCGAAGAAACGGCCGACGAACTCCACGACCTGCTGCTGGAAAAGCGGCAAATCATCCTCTATGGGCCGCCGGGCACGGGCAAGACCTACGTCGCCCGCCGTCTGGGCCGCCTCCTGACTGGGCTGGCCGATCCACCGCCGGAACGGCTGACGGTCATCCAGTTTCATCCGGCCTACAGCTACGAGGAGTTTATCGAGGGCATCCGGCCGGAGAGCCACGAACGGCGTGGGCGCTACCACGTGGACTACCCGGTTCGGCCCGGCATATTCGTTCGCTTTTGCCGCCAGGCGGCGCACGTTGATGGGCCGTGTGTCTTCGTTATCGACGAGATCAACCGCGGCAACGTCGCCCGCGTCTTCGGCGAGTTGCTGCTGCTGCTGGAGTATCGCGACGAAGCCATTCCCCTGCCCTACTCCGGCGACCGCTTCCACATTCCACCCAATGTTTATGTGGTCGGCACGATGAACACGGCCGATCGCTCCATCGCGCTGGTCGACTTTGCCTTGCGCCGCCGCTTCCATTTCTTCCACTTTACGGCTGATCCCGACCTGTTCGATCGCTGGCTGGCCCGGCATCCTTCGTCCTTGCCCACTATGGGGGCGCTCTATCGTCGTCTGGCGACCGACGCCATCGATGATCCCAACTTCGCCATCGGCCCCGGCGTGTTCATGCGCGAGCTGGATGAGGCCGGGCTGGCTCGCCTCTGGCGGCGTAGCATTATGCCGTATCTGGAAGAATACTATGTGGAGCAGCCGGCCAGAGCGCAACTTTGGGCGTGGGACGGCGATCTGGTGCGCCGCTTGCGGGGGCTGCCGGATGGCGACTGAACCGATCATCCTGCGGTTGACCGAGAATGAGACGGCGGTGACAGCCGAATTAAGCCCAGCCCAGGCGCACTTGTTGCGCGAGCGCTTTAGCGATCACCTGGATGTGCAGCGCGACTGGGAATCCGGGCGCTTTCTGCTGTCGGCCAAACGATCGGCCGGCATCGTCGCCGTCGACGGTCTGCGCGTCTACATTGAGCCGAAGGTTCCGCTGACGAATCTGTTCTACATGCTGACCTATGCCTATGACCTGCCCCTTTTTCGCGATGAGGAAGCGCCGCTGGCCGTGGGTGACGATTTGTTCGCGTTCCTGGTCGATATTTTCATCAAGCAGGTCAACGGTCTGGCCCGTCAGGGTATCTACCGGAATTACATCGATTTCGAGGAAAACACGACCCGGTTGCGCGGTCGTCTGCTGCTGGGCGAACACCTGCGGCGCAATGTCGTCCAGCCGGTGCGCTTTGCCCAGCGTTCTAATGACTTTACGGCCGACCTGCCGGAGAATCGCATTTTGAAGACCACGCTGCACCGGCTGGTGGGCGCGCCCTTTGGGGATGACGAATTGCGCCGTCGCCTTCGACGGACACTATCAGCCTTCGCGGAAGTTTCCCTCGTCGCCGTCCGGCCGGAGACGTGCGACCAGATTGTGTACAATCGCCTGAACACCCGCTACCGCGCACCAATTAGTTTGGCGCAGCTTTTCTTGCGCTATCTGTCGCTGGAAGGACACGCGGGCCCGATGCCCTTTATGGCCTACCTGTTGCCGATGGCCGAGGTATTCGAGCGGTTCGTGGCCCGCTATCTGGCCGAATACTTTGCCGCCCATCCGTTGATGAGTGTTCGCGCCCAGGAGTCGATCTGGCTGGACGAGGCGTTCCGCGAAAAAGGGCGGCTCGATATCCTGCTGCGTTGGGCCGGGCGATCACGGCTGATCGTGGATACGAAGTACAAGTTATTCGACGGCGCGCCCACAGAAGCCGACCGCAACCAGATGTTCATGTATTGCCACGCGCTGGGAGTATCGCGGGCCATGCTCCTCTATGCCGACGCCCGGCCGATCGATTACGAAGCCCGATTTCCCGGCGTCTCGCTGTCGGCGCGCTCGCTGGCTTTGGATGGGTCGTTGGCCGATTTTCGCACGCGTTGTCGCGCATTGGGTCAGGGCTTGATGGATGACCTGGATAGATAACTATGTCTTGATATGGTTTTCTGTATGGTTGATAAAGGCCTATAAAGAGCAAAAAGTGGGCGGATTTATTATTACGGCCTTTTTAACCCGTGACGTAAGTTGCCCCAGAACTGCTAATACCCCAAATTAGACGCCAACCACCGCTCGGCCGTCGCCATATCCATCCCCTTGCGCGCGGCGTAGTCTTCCACCTGGTCGCGGTCGATGCGGCCCAGACCGTAATAGCGGGCCTCGGGGTGGGCGAAGTAGTAACCGCTGACGGCCGCCGTCGGTACCATGGCATAATTCTCCGTCAGGTGCAGCCCAATGGCCTCCGTTGCTCCCAACGTGCGGAACAGCTCGCCCTTCTCCGTATGGTCGGGGCAGGCCGGGTAGCCGGGGGCGGGTCGTATACCGCGATACGCCTCGTTGATGAGCGCGGCGTTGTCCAGCGTCTCGTCGGGCGCGTAGCCCCACAGCTCGCGGCGCACGCACTGGTGCATGTACTCCGCCAGCGCCTCGGCCAACCGGTCGGCCAATGCCTTGGCGAGGATGGCGTTGTAGTCGTCGTGGGCGGCCTCGAAACGGCGCACAACCTCGTCCAGCCCCAACCCGGCGGTGACGGCGAACATGCCCACGTAGTCGGTCAGCCCGCTGTCGGCCGGAGCTACGTAGTCGGCCAGCGACAGATTGGGGCGGCCGGGCGGCCGCTGCATTTGTTGGCGCAAGCAGTGGATGGTGGTCAGTGGGGAGTGGGCAACCTCCCCGGCCGGGTCGAAGACCGTAATGTCATCCCCCTCGCTCACCGCCGGAAACAACCCTACCACCGCCTTGGCCCGCAGCCACTTCTCCTGAATGATGCAGTCGAGCATGGCCTGGGCGTCGGCAAAGAGCGAGCGGGCGCTCTCGCCCACTACCGGGTCGTCGAGAATGGCGGGAAACTTGCCGTGCAGCTCCCAGGCCGTGAAGAACGGCGTCCAGTCGATTGTCTCGCGGATGTCGTTCAGGTCGACATCGTCGAAAATCGTGATGCCGAGTCGATTGGGAATGGGCGGCGTGTAGCCGGCCCAATCAAGCTGGAGCCGGTTGGCGCGGGCCTCGGCCAGTGTCGCCAGTTGCTTGCGGCCGGTGCGCCCCTCGCGGCTCTCGCGGAGGGCGGCATACTCGGCGGCGACCTCGGCCACAAAGCCGTCGCGCTGCTCGTCGCTCAACAGCTGCGTCGCCACGCCCACGGCCCGCGAAGCATCGACGACGTGGATGACCGGGCCGCGTGTGTAGCCTGGTTCGATCTTGACCGCCGTGTGGACTTTCGATGTCGTGGCCCCACCGATGAGCAGGGGAATGTCAAAGCCCTCGCGTTCCATCTCGCGAGCCACGTGGCGCATCTCCTCCAACGACGGGGTGATCAGGCCGCTGAGGCCGATGATATCGACCTTCTCGCGCCGCGCCGTCTCCAGGATTTTTTGGGCGGGCGTCATCACACCCAGGTCGATGACCTCATAGTTGTTGCAGCCCAACACGACGCCCACGATGTTTTTGCCGATGTCGTGGACGTCGCCCTTGACCGTCGCCAGCAGGATTTTGCCCGCCGGACGATGGTCGCCGCTGGTTACCTTTTCCGCCTCGATAAACGGGAACAAATAGGCGACAGCCTGCTTCATGACGCGGGCGCTCTTGACCACCTGCGGCAGGAACATTTTGCCGCTGCCGAACAGGTCGCCGACGATGCCCATGCCGCGCATCAGCGGCCCCTCGATGACGTCCAGCGGCCGCGCAGCTTGCAGCCGAGCTTCCTCCGTGTCCACCTCGACGTAGGCGTTGATGCCCTGCACCAGCGCGTGGGCCAATCGATCCTCGACCGGCAGTTCGCGCCAGGCCAAATCTTCCACTCGCTCTTTGCCCCCACCCTTCACCTTCTCGGCAAAGGTGACCAGGCGCTCGGTAGCATCGGGGCGGCGATTGAGCACCACATCCTCGACCCGCTCCAGCAACTCTTTGTCAAGTTCCTGATAAATCGCCAACTGTCCGGCGTTGACGATGCCCATGTCCATTCCCGCACGGATGGCGTGATAAAGAAAGACAGAGTGCATCGCCTCGCGCACGTGGTCGTTGCCGCGGAAGGAGAAGCTCATGTTGCTGACGCCGCCGCTGACCAGCGTGCCGGGTAGTTCGGCCTTGATACGCCGCACGGCCTCGAAATAGGCCAGGGCATAGTCGTTGTGTTCTTCAATGCCGGTGGCAATAGCGAAGATATTGGGGTCGAAGATGATATCCTGCGGCGGGAAGCCGATTTGCCTGGTCAGGATGTCGTAGGCGCGGTGGGCAATGGCGACACGATGGTCGGCCGTCTCCGCCTGACCGTTCTCGTCGAAGGCCATGACCACGACGGCCGCGCCATAGCGCCGGGCCAGCCGGGCCTGCCGGATGAATTCGGCCTCGCCTTCCTTCAGGCTGATGGAGTTGACCACGCTCTTGCCCTGCACCCACTTCAGCCCGGCCTCGATGACGCTCCACTTCGACGAGTCGATCATCACCGGCACGCGCGAGATGTCCGGCTCGCCCGCCACCAACTTCAGGAAGCGCTCCATGGCCGCCTCGGCGTCGAGCATCCCCTCGTCCATGTTGATGTCGATCATTTGCGCGCCGCTCTCCACCTGTTGGCGGGCCACGTCAAGGGCTGTGGCATAATCGCCGTTGAGAATGAGCTTGGCAAAGCGGCGCGAACCGGTGACATTGGTACGCTCACCTACGTTCACGAAGTTGGTCTCCGGCCCAATCACCAGTGGCTCCAGGCCGCTGAGGCGGGCATAGGGCGGAACCTCTGGTAGGGCGCGGGGCGGCACATCGCGAACAGCCTCGGCGAACGCGCGAATGTGGGCCGGGGTGGTGCCACAGCAGCCTCCCACCACGTTGACCAGGCCTTCCCGGGCATAGTCGCGCAGCACGCCGGCCATGAATGCCGGCGTGTCGTCATATTCGCCGAACTCGTTAGGCAGCCCGGCGTTGGGATAGATGCTGGTGTAAGTGCCGGCCACTTGCGACACGGCATACAGGTTGTCGCGGAACGCCTCGACGCCCAATGAACAATTGAGGCCGAATATGAGCGGCTCGCCGTGCATGAGCGAGTAGTAGATGGCCTCGGCTGTCTGGCCCGACAAGTTGCGCCCGCTGGCATCCACGATGGTGCCGGAGATCATCAGCGGCAGTTCCACGCCGGTCTCGTTGAAATAGCGCTTGATGCCAAAGACGGCCGCCTTGGCGTTGAGCGTATCGAAAATCGTTTCGATGAGCAGCAGGTCGGCCCCCCCATCGACCAGGCCGCGGGCCGCTTCGGCGTAAGCCTCGGCCAACTCGTTGAAGGTGACGTTGCGATAGCCGGGATCGTTTACGTCGGGCGAGATGGAGGCCGTGCGATTGGTGGGCCCCAGCGCCCCCGCCACGAAGCGCGGCCGCGACGGATCGCGCCGCTCCATCTCGTCGCGCGCCTCGACCGCCAGCCGCGCCGCAGCCAGGTTCATCTCGTAGGCCAGCTCCTGCATCCCGTAATCGCCCTGGGAGATGCGATTGGCGTTAAACGTGTTCGTCTCGATCAGGTCGGCTCCGGCCTCCAAATAGGCCAGATGGATGGCGCGGATGATGTCGGGCTGGGTCAGCACGAGCAGATCGTTGTTGCCCTGCAGGTCGCGCGGCCACTCGGCAAAACGGCCGCTGCGAAAGTCCGCCTCGTTCAGTTGATACTGCTGGATCATCGTGCCCATCGCGCCGTCGAGGATGAGAATGCGCCGGGCCAGTTGCTCGCGTAGGTGTTCGGTTCGGTTCATAGTATGAAAAAAGCCTCTCATGATGAGAGGCCGGGTTAAACAGGGTGCACTCTCATCTTCCAGATAATCGACCTGCCGTCGATCTCTGCCGGATTTGGCACCTCCTAATCATCAGTCGGTTGCCGAGGTCTCACAGGGCCGGTCCCTCCACCTCTCTCGATGAGTATACGGTTGTTATCTGAACAATCGTCTGAAGGTTATTCCAAATGATGCATTGTGTCAAATGCTGTTTGCTCAAGGCCGGCCACGAGCCGGTCGGGGCGCAAAAAAAGGGCTTCTCCGCGCGGAGAAGCCCCAGTTACCTTACCGTCTCAATGCGTCGAGCACGCTTACCAACCGTAGTTGCCCCAGCCGTCGAACGTGCCGCCGGCTTTGACGAGTACAACTGTGTAGTGAATCTTCATGGGATACCAGTTGGCCGGGTTTTCACCGCTCCAGTTGAAACCGCCCTTGTTGCTGACGGGCTTGTTCTTGGAATTGCGAATAGAAAAGCCGTCTTTGGTGCGCGGGCTGGACCAGATAACGGGCTGGCTGTTCTTCTTCCACATCGAGCCAAGCTTGGCCGTCCACGTCTTTTCGGTGCCGGGCACGCCGTCAATGCGCGTGCCGGTGCAATTCTCGCGCTTTTGTTGCCAGAAGCAGAACCCCAGCTTCATGTTGGGTTGGTTCTTGGGAATGCCGACGATGCGCGCCCGGAAATAGAGTGTGCCGCCGGCAAAACCGGCATACTGACCGCTGACCCAGTTGGCATTGGCCGCGCCGGGCGGCGGGTTGTCGACGACGAAACCACCCAGCGACTCGGTGACGTTGAAGGGAGTCGATTTGCTGCCCCGGTTATAGACCAGGATTTCGTCGCTTGTGCCGTTGCCGGCGCTGGCGTCCTTAACAGCGAACGCGCTAAATAAGGCCACGCTCACCAGCGCGCCCACGAACAGGAAAAGCACCAGGGCCTTGGCCCACGGCTTTTGCGTTTGTTGCTCCATCTGATTCTCCATCATCTGCGGTATTTCCATCGTCGACAAGGCAGCGCCTCGCCGACGACCCCGGTCTCTTTACCAGCCGTAGTTCTGCCAGCCGTCGAACGTGCCGCCGGCCTTCACCAGAACTACCGTGTAGTGAATCTGCATGGGATACCAGTTATCCGGGTTCTCACCGAACCAATTCCAGCCCTTCTTGGCGCTGACCGGGTTATTCTTGGCATTGCGAACAATGAACCCGTCCTTGGTGCGCGGTTTCGACCAGTTCACCGGCTGTGTTTTCTTCCACATGTCGGTCAACTTGTGTTGCCAGGTCGCCTCGGTGCCCGGCACGCCATTGATCTTTTGACCGCGGCACTGCTCATGCTCGAATTTCTGTTCCCAGAAGCAGAAGCCGAGCTTCATGCCGGGCTGGTTCCTGGGAATGTTGACGATGCGGGCGCGATAATAGAGCGTGCCGCCGGCGAAACCGGCATATTGCCCGGTTACCCAGTTGGCGTTGGCCGCCCCCTTCGGGGGCTGGTCCATAATGAAGCCACTCATGGCCTTGGTGACAGTGAATGGAGAGGACTTCGAACCACGATTGAAAACGAGAATCTCGTCGGCCGTGCCGTTGCCGGCCTGGGCAGAATCCACGGCGAGCGCGCCAAACCAGGCAACGCCCAACGTGGCGCTCAGGAACAGGATGAATAACATCACCCTGGCCCGTGAGGCCTGCTTGTCTATTGACATTTAATGTTCTCCCGTTGACTGTGAATTTCTCCCGCGATGGTCGATGAGGAATCGACACACGGCCCCATTCTAAGGATTGACGTGCGCGTGTCAATCCCCCTGCTCTTAAGCCATTAATAATCCTTTAAGCATGGCTTCCCCGCCGCCGGTCGCGCTTCAGGCCAAGAAAAGGCGGAGTTCGTTTCGTCGAACTCCGCCCCTTACCGCTTTTCTACCAGCCGTATTTCGTCCAGTCAGGCTCGCCACCGGTTTTTACCAGGACGGCCGTATAATGGATCTCCATCGGATACCAGTGATCGGGGTTCTCGCCGTTCCAGTTCCAGCCCTTCTTGGCGCTGACCGGATCGTTCTTGGCGTTGCGAACGATAAACCCGTGCTTGGTACGCGGGTTGGCCCAGTTGATAGGCGACTTCACCCACATATCGTCGAGCTTGTGCGACCAGGTCATCTCCGTTCCCGGAATGCCGTTAATGACCTGCCCACGGCACTCCTCGTTCACGAACTTGTTCTCCCAGAAGCAGAAGCCGAGTTTCATGCCGGGCTGGTTCTGCGGGATGCTGATGATGCGGGCGCGATAGTACACCGTCCCGTCGGCAAAACCGGCATATTGCCCGGTTACCCAGTTGGCATTGGCCGCGCCCGTGGGGGGCTGGTCCATGATGAAACCGCTCATCGACTTCGTCACGCTAAACGGCTGCGATTTGGAACCGCGGTTGAAGATGAGGATCTCATTCTGTTCCTCGCTGGGCGGGGGCGGGGGCGGTGGTTCGCCATCCGTCGCCGCCAGCGACACGCTGTCGATACTATAGACTTTTCCTTTGCCCTTGTCGGCCCGGAAGCGTAGCCGCGCGTTACTCACCGGCTGGCTAAAGCCGGTCGTCGTGAAGGTTATCGTAAACTCCTGTCCCGACTGAGTGACGTTAAAATTTTGTGGCTTGATGCCGTAATTTGTATAGGGCGAGGTTTGCTTGAGCAACGTTACCTGCAAGTCCTCGCCCTGGTTCGACTGTGCCCAGAACTTGAGTTCATAGGTCGTGTTCGGTTGCAGGGTGATGTTGTTCTGCATTAACTGGGCGCGACCTGAAGTCCGGGTCGTCGTCATTTGCGCCGCCGCGCCACTCTGGGCCGGCGAACCGGTGTCCAGATTGCACAGTTTGCATTTCCAGTCACTGGTGCCGTTCTCGAAGTCGCCATTGACGATCACGGTGTCGCCGGCGGCCCACAAGCCCGTCGGTGCCACAAAGGCCAGCAGCGCCATCACGCCGGCCAGCAGCCCCAATCCCGCTACTCTCCATCCATTTCTTGACAAGATGTTCATTTCCATTGATCTCCCGATAATCAGCTAATCTCTCGATAATCGGCCCCGTGGCCGAGCGCGAAGCGCCTGCTTTACGGATAGTTTTGCCAGCCGGAGAAGGTTGATCCCGCCGGAACCAATACAACCTGGAACCGAAGGTTCATCGGATACCAGTCATTCGGATTGTTGCCGCCCCAGTTGGTGCTGGTCTTGTTGCTGACAGGGTCGTTCTGGGCATCGCGCACAGAGAAACCCATCTTTTTGCGCGCCGTGCTCCAATCGATTTCCTTGCCGTTCTTTTTCCACATTTCGTGCAAGCCGAAATGCCAGGTTTCTTCCGTGCCGGCCACGCCAGCGACGTCATTGCCCTTGCAATTCTCGCGGTCGCCTTGCCAGAAGCAAAAGCCGAGTTTCATGCCCGGCTGATTGACCGGGATGCTGTAAATCCGGGCGCGGAAATAAAGCTGGCCGTCGGCGTAATTGACCGGCGATTCCCAATTCTGCTTCAGATACACCGAAGTCTTGTCCATGGCAAAGCCGCCTTCGTCGACGGTGATCGGCTTGTTCCAGTCGTAGATGAGCATCTCCTGGCCCGGAGGGGGGGGCGGCGGCGGCGGCGGGGAATCGGTCGGGACGAGGCTGATGGAATCGATGCTGTACTGGTGTCCCTTGCCCTTGTCCGCCTGGAAGCGCAGCCGGGCATCGTTGACCGTGCTACTGAAATTGGTTGT
>JACKBY010000009.1 GCA_020634335.1 Promineifilum sp.
CGTGCGCCACATCCTCCTGCCACAGCCGCGGCCGCCCGGGCGCGTGCCCCATCGGCCCCTCCGGATAACCCCAGCTCCAGGTGTTGCGGAACCACAGTGTAGGCAACAACAGCAGTGGGGCCGCCTCCGGCCCACGGTTCGTGGCGCTGATCCGGATCAGGATATCGTCAGGCCCTGACTTGGCATACTCGACCAGGACATCGAAATAGCGGTCGCCGGTGAACACGCCCGTATCCAGCAGTTCGTACTCCTCGTCGCCGAAACCGCGCCGGCCGTTTTCGGCCGCCAGGTCATCGTAGGGGAAGGCCGCCTGCGGATATTTGTAGAGGGCCTTCATGTAGCTGTGCGTCGGCGTGTTGTCCAGATAGAAGTAATAATCCTTCACATCCTCGCCGTGGTTGCCCTCGGGGCCGGACAGGCCGAACAGACGCTCTTTCAAGATCGGATCGCGGCCGTTCCACAGGGCCGGGGCGAAGCATAGATACTGGCGGCTGTCGCTGATGCCGAGCAGGCCGTCCTCGTTCCAGCGATAGGCGCGGCTGCGGGCGTGGTCGTGCGGGAAGTAATTCCACGCGTCGCCGCCGGGACTGTAGTCCTCCCGCACCGTGCCCCAGGCGCGCTCGCTGAGGTAAGGCCCCCACAGCTTCCAATCGGCTTGCCGCTCGCGATGGGCTTTTAGTCTGTTATGCTCGGCCGTCGAATTCATATCTCGTATCCAGGCTCCCGATTCCGATGCCGTTTCAGGCGAAAATCGTCATTGCTCGCTTTCAAAAATTTGATCGCCACCCTCAAGCCGGCGACTCGAATCGCTTCTCGCCGGCGGTGATCGAAATCTCCAGAGTGTTCTCGGCCGGCGGCAGAGGGCACACCCATTGCACGCTGTAGGCGCACGAAGGGTTGTAGGCGAAGTTGAAGTCCAACAGGATCTCCTGTCGGCCGGTGCCTAGATCTGCGCCCTTGATGGTGTCGTATAGGTAACGCCCGCCGCCATATGTAGCCGTCTGATTCGTCCGATCTCGGAACGGCAAGAACAAGCCGCCGCCGTAACCTTCGATCCAGAATAGACTGAGGCGGTTCGCCTGTCCGCCCGCGGTGAAGTGAACGGCCGCCATGCGGGTCATGCGGAACGGGCCGTCGTGGGGCAGGTCGATCGCCACACTGTCGGCCGCCACGGAAAAATCGAGTCGGCCCGCGATCCGGAAGGCGGGGTCATAAGGGTAATAGGAGAGGCCTCCAAAGGTAGCTATTTGTTCGCTTCCGAGAGGTGACTGCGGATGGATCGTGAACATGCCGTCACGCGCGGCGATAAAGGCGCGCCAAGCCAGTTGTATGTCTGATGCTTCCCGGATGGCAGCGTACATCCCGGCCGTGCGCCGCCGCCAATCGGCCAGCTCCAGATGTTTCTGTCCCACTGGTACGACGCCGGTCATAGCCCCGCCTCCCGAAACTCGCGGGCCGCCTTTGGCCCGCTGCGGGCCAGCCCGGCAAAGAACGCCTCCGGGTTGCCGGCGCGATAGTCCACCCGCTCGACCCGAAACGGCACCAGCCGCTCGCGCCCTTTGCACCGCTGGAGCCCTTCCAATCCGTACTCCAGCGCGTTGCGCACGCTGTGGTGGTCTGTCCAGTCAGGCTTATAGACCGGCACGCCGGTCTGGGTGAAGATCCAGGTCATGTTGTAGGCCGTGATTAAACCGGAGGCAGACATCAGGCTCCATTCTCCTCTGATTGGGCCGCGAGTTGCTCGCGCTGTTGCGGGATGCACGAGGCATCGCCATAGGAACAAAAGACACAGCAGTCCCCCGCTTCGGGGCGAAATCGCGCGCTGCAGGTCGCGCAGGTGTGGAAGAACAGGCACATGTCGGCCGGAATTTCCAGCTCCTCGCGCGCGCCACACACCGGGCAGGTCAGGTGCGTGCGGGTGATGATTTCATTTTGCATGGCCAATCTCCTTAGCGCAGCCGGACGATGTCGCCGGCGGCAAAGACGGGGCCGACGGACAATTGCAGCGTCGGGCCGGCGTAGAGGGCCGGCGGGACGCTGATGTCGGCCAGGTACAGCTCGCCGACGTAGGGGGTGGCCTCGTGGGACAGCAATCCAACCTTCGGCAGCGCCAGCGTCATTGTGGCCGTAGCCCGGATAGCCGGATCATGCGCCATCCCGGTTGTTGTGTCGAGACCGGACGGCACATCCAGCGCCAGAATCGGAGCGGCCTGGGCATTAGCCCATTGGATGAGCGCGGCCGTTGTCCCGCGCGGGTCGCCCCGCAGGCCATAGCCGATGATTCCATCCAGGATCAACCCCGGCGTGGGGCCGGCGGCGGGGTCCCCGGCCGGGAAGATAGGCACGCCCATCCGCCGCAGGATGTCGAGCTGACGCGCCGGAACCGCCGCGAACTCGGCCTCCGGCCGGGTTAGGTAAACCCGGACGCCGGCCCCATAGTTGTGCAGCCGCCGCGCAGCCACCAGCGCGCCGCCGCCATTGCCGCCCGACCCAGCCAGCACGACCACCGGCTTGTCGTGCGGGTCGCCGTCCAGAAAGCGCCCGCGGGCCAGATGGGCCAGGTTGCGCCCGGCATTCTCCATCATTTGGATCAGCTCGATGTGATAGTCGGCGATCATCGCCCGATCAACTTCCCTCATCTGAGCAGTGGTCAGGGCCGGAAGCGGGCCGTCATAGTGTAAGAACATGCTTGACTTTGTTATCCTTTTTCAGCCTACCTGCTTCAGGTATTCGCGAATCATCAGCGCCGCCGTGGCCCCTTCGCCGGCGGCTGAGGCCGCCTGCTTGGTGGACCCCTCGCGCACGTCACCGGCCGCAAACAGGCCGGGGACGGAACACATCAGCGTCTTATCGGTGACGATAAAGCCCCACGGGTTTGTCTCCACCCGATCCTGCACAAGGTTGCTGTTCGGCGTCAGGCCGATGAAGACGAACACGCCATCGTACTGCCATTCTTTAATCTCGCCAGTCGCCCGATCTTCCACCAGCACGGCCTCCAGCCGGTTGCGGCCCTTGAACCCCTTCACTTCATGATTCACCGTCACCGTCATCTTCGGATTACGGGCCACCTGTTCCTGAAGGATCTGGCTGGCTTTCGGCTGGGGGTGGATTTCAACAATGTCCACCTGATCAGCGAATTTGGTCAGGAACAACCCTTCTTCAAAACCGCTGTTGCCGCCGCCGATGACCAGCACCTTCTTGTTCTTGTAGAACGCCCCGTCACAGGTGGCGCAGAAATGGATATTTGTCCCGAGGAGATGCTCCTCGCCGGGGACACCCAGGCGGCGATACCGCGCGCCGGTCGTCAGCAATACCGCTTTGGCGTCGTATTCCTGGCCGCTGGCCGTGGTCACGCACCAGTAGGGGCCGTAGCGGAAAAGCTCAACGATCTCTTGCGCCTGCAATATCTCGGCGTCGAACCGCCGTGCCTGGCGGGTCAGGCGCTCGGCAAACTCGGCCCCTGTGACACCCTCATCGAAGCCGGGATAATTTTCCAGGATGTTGGTTGAGCCGGCCTGGCCGCCCATGCCGGCCTTCTCGATGACCAGCGTCTCGATGCCCTCGCGCGCCATGTAGAGGGCCGCCGTGAGACCGGCCGGCCCGCCGCCGATGACGATGGCGTCATAGAAAGTGCGGCGGGCCTTGGTCTGCAGGCCCAGTTTCTCGGCCAGCCGGGCATTGCTCGGCTCGACGAGGATGTCACCGTCGGGAAAGATGATGGTGGGAATACTGCGCATGCCGTTATTGACGCGCTCCACATAGGCCATCGCCGCGGGGTCATGCTCGATGTCAATGTTCACATAGGGAATGCGCTGGTCGCCCAGAAAGCGCTTGGCCCGCTTGCAGTCCGGGCACCAGACGGTGCTGTAAACAACGATTTGGTTATTGTCTTGAGTCATCATTTTTGTTGTTCCGGCCGGCAACCCCGCCGGATTTTGATCACGTCCGGTCGAACGATTTCAACCGATGATAAAACAATACCCCATGTCGGGGCGCTTGATGGAGACGTTTCGGTCGCGAAACGGTTACGGTTGTGGAAATTGGGCCGTGGACGATACTCCACCTGTAAGAGATGCACCGTTCATCGTGTCAATAGGGATAGAGGCAGCCGGGCCGGCATGCATTACGCCCGTCGGAGAGTGACTGTGGAATCGGATCATCTGGACTACAATTGGGAACGGGCCCGTGCGCTGGCGGCTATCCATGAGGCCGGCCGCGAGATCGCGGCGTCCCTCGACCTTGACCGCACGTTGCGGCTGGTGATGACCAAAGCGGCCGAGACTTTGCCGCTGGATGCCGGCGTGCTCTTCGTGATTGATGAACCTTCCCGACGCTATCGCGTGGCCGTCAGTCACAATATCCCACCGGACAAGATCGACTCCATCACCTTTGCCTTCGATGAAGGGGTGCCGGGGTGGGTGGTGCGTCATTGCCGGCCCTTGCTTGTGGATGATGCTCGCACCGATACGCGTGTCCACCCCATCGTGGTCACTGAGGGTGTGTTGTCCGTGCTGGCTGTTCCCCTGATCACCCACGGTCAGGTAACGGGCGTGCTGACCCTCTTTTCCCAAACCAGCACGCATGCGTTTAACAAGTCGACGTTGCAACTGGCCCAGGTTTACGCCGACCAGTCGGCCGTGTTTCTGGAAAATGCGCGTCTGGTGGGCGAGCTGCGCCAATCGGCGGCCGATCTGGAGCGCCGCGTCGAGGAGCGCACGCGCCAGTTGAAAGAAAAACAGGCCCAGATCATACAGGCCGAGAAAATGGCCGCCGTGGGCCGGCTGGCGGCGTCCATGGCCCACGAAATCAACAACCCCCTGCAAGCCATCACCCTCCACCTGCAATTGATAGCCGACGAAATACAGTCACCGGAGAGCGAGCAGCAAATGAATGTCGTGCAGCAGGAGTTCAACCGCATCGCCGGCATCGTCGAGCGATTGCTCGATTTCCAGCGCCCTCAGGTGGGGGAGAGGCAGCCCATCGATATCCTGGCCACTCTGGAGAGTATCTTGACTCTGGTCGACAAACAGCTGGAGCGCACCGGCATCGATCTCGTTCGGAGACTCCCGGTCGATTTGCCAATGGTAGCCGCTGTTGAGAACCAGATGAAACAGGTCTTTCTCAATCTCGTCCTGAATGCGGCCGAGGCGATGCCCGAAGGGGGTATACTGACCATCGCCGCTTGCCACGAGGACGATGAAATCCACATCGATTTCGCCGACACCGGCCCGGGGTTGCACGAGGAGACGGCGGCGCACATATTCGAACCATTCTTTACCACAAAGTCGGATGGCTCCGGTTTAGGTCTGGCCATCAGCCATGAGATCGTCGCCAATCACGACGGAACGCTGGTGGTGGCCAATCGGCCCGGCGGCGGGGCCGTCTTCACCATCACCCTGCCCGTCTGTCACATCGTGCTGCTGGGGACAAATGATGACCGGCCATGAACCAACCGCGGGCAACATCCTGCTCGTCGATGATGAAACTAACATTCGCGAAGGCCTGAAGGCTACGCTGCGCAAAGACGGCCACGACGTGCGCGACGCGGCCACAGCCACCGCCGCCCTGTCCCTGCTGGCCACCTTTCCGGCCGAAGTCGCCGTGCTGGACATCCGCATGCCGGGCATGTCCGGCACGGAACTGCTGGCCGAAATCAAAGCAGGATGGCCCCACATCGCCGTGATTATGCTGACCGGCCACGGCACTCTCCAGACGGCCATCACCGCCGTCAAGGAAGGAGCTTTTGATTATCTGCTCAAGCCGGCCAAGCCGGAAGCGATACGCGTCGTCGTCGCCCGCGCCCTGGCCGAATCCCGCCGGCAGCGGGAACAGGCCGCTTTGCTACAGGCTCTGCAAGCCGGATTGGAACGGCTCCACAGACTCCCGGCCACACCGCCCTTCAGCCAGCCCAACCTCGCTGCCTCGACGGCGATCCTGCGCGTGGGCGACCTGATCATCGACCGTGCCGCCTACGAGGTTCGCTTTCGCGGTCAGGCCGTCGCGCTGACCCCGGCCGAGTACAAGGTGCTGGTCGTCCTGGCCGAGCGTGCCGGGTCGGCGGTGGACTACATCAGCTTGGTCAGGGCCGGGCTGGAGTATGACGCGGAGGCGTGGGAAGCCAAGGAACTGATCAAACGTCACATCTACACGCTGCGACAGAAACTGGAGCCGCAACCCGACCAGCCGGCGTTTATCCTCAACGTTCGCGGCGTGGGCTACCGGCTGGTGCGTTGAGCTACCGGCTGGTTGCATCGAGCAAGCAGTTACCGGAGCAGGGAACCCAGCACACTCAATAGTTCGCTGATCGCCGGGCGATCCGTTGGGTCGCGGCTGGGGTAGGCCAGACGAATGGTGCCGGTCTGGTCTATGAGGAAGTCCCCACCCAATTGATGCGGGTCGCCGCGCTTGCCGAATGTCTCCCGCCTCTGTAGCGCTGCTTTGCCGTAATACCACAAATTGGCCGGGCTCCAGGAGCTGAGCACAGAGGATTTCAACCCGTAAGCATGATAGGCCTTTCGCTCCGAATCGATCAGGTATGGAAAGGGCGATTTTGTCTCTTGCAGCCAAACCCCCGACCAATAGGGTGTGCCGAACGATACCGTCACCACGTTGGTCCCGGCGACCTCAAACTCTGCATGGCGTGACACAACCTGTGCCACATGGTCCCGGCAGGGCAGTCAGGCCAGATGGCGCAGAAAGATCAACAGCAGCCGGCGGCCGTTGCCCCAATAGGCCGAAAGGGGAATGGGATCGCCATCCAGGCGATCAAGAACCAGGTCCGGGGCCGGTTGGCCGGGGCGTAAGAGTGGCATAGTCGAAGCTCCTCAGGACAAATGGTGATAGGCCCATACCAGCCTTTGCAGGATGGTGATGAGAATGAGCGTTCCCATCAGGCTGAACAGCCACATGAGATGCGCCGGGAACAAGATAAAGAGGGTGTAAAACAGGATCGTCTCTGTGCCGCCGATGATGCCGGTGGGCATCGTGATCGTGGTCAGCTTGTCGCTGCGGCTTAGATTGCGCTTTTCCAGAATAGCCGCCAGATACATCCATGACGCGGCGTTGACGTAGTACGTGCATAGCAGAAAAATCAGGCTCAGCGTGACCGTCTCGGAGGGCCGGCCCAACGCCAGGCCGACCGGGATCGCCGCGTAGACCACGAAATCGATGACGATATCCAGATAACCGCCGAAATCGCTTTGCACGCCTCGGGAGCGGGCGACCGTGCCGTCCAGCCCGTCGAAGACGCGATTCAGGAACCAGAGGGCGAACCCTGCCGGGTAGGCTCCCTGCCAGAGGGCGACGGCCGCGCCGACGCCGAGCGCCAATCCGGCTATCGACAGCGCCAGGGGCGGAACACTCAACAGCGGTCGCGCCAGCGGGTCAAACGCACTTTCCTTTAGTTGCCGCATTCTTTCGTCAAGCATGATCACCGATCATCGGGCAACAGCCAGATCTTTTGGGCCGGCAATTGCAGTTGCACGCTGTCACCTTCCTGGTGGCGTGGTCGATCGCCGACCTCGGTAATGACTTCCAGCGGCAGCGATTGCGGGATGCCCGCCTGCAGGCGAAGACGGGTGTGCGTTCCGGCATAGACCCGGCTGACGACCGTACCACCGACGGTGTTGTCGGCTTCGCCGTCTGCCACCAGCCGGATATTTTCCGGCCGGATAGTGGCCAGCACCGGCCCGTCCGGCAGCCGGCTGCCACGATGGCGGAAAGGGCCGAGCGTGGTGTCTACATACGCGCCGGATTTATGCCCGGGGATGAAATTGGCGCCACCGAAAAACCGCGCGATGGCCTGAGTGTTCGGCCGCTCGTAAAAATCACCCGGCGCGCCGGCCTGGTGCAGCGCGCCATCAAAAATCAGCGCGATCTGGTCGGCCAGGATGACCGCTTCCTCCTGATCGTGCGTCACCACCACCGTCGTGATGCCCAGCTGGCGTTGCAGGCCATAAATCAGGTCGCGCATCTCGATCCGCAGGTGGGCATCCAGGTTTGAGAGGGGTTCGTCCAGCAATAACACCTTTGGTTCTATCACCAGCGCGCGCGCCAGCGCCACCCGCTGGCGCTGGCCGCCGGAGAGCTGGTGGGGGCGGCGGCCCTCGTATCCGGATAGTTTCACCAGATCTAGCATCGCCGCCACGCGATCGCCGATCACAGTCCGTGGCTCGCCTCGCATCTTCAGTCCGAAGGCGACATTGTCAAAAACCGACAAGGTCGGGAACAATAAATGGTTCTGGAAAACCATGACCGCTCCGCGCCGCTCGGCCGGAACATGCAGGACGGATTGGCCGTCGAAGCAAACATCGCCGCCCGATGGCGGCAGCAAGCCGGCGATCATCTTCAGGAGGGTCGTCTTGCCGCAGCCGGACGGGCCAAGCAGAGCCGTGATCCGGCCGCAGGGAATATCCAGGCACACATCGACCACTGCGGGATGATGCCGGTCGTAGGTCTTGCTAAGGTTGTGCAGGGTAACCTGGGTCATAACTTTCCCAATCCGCCCATGGCGGCATTGCGGCCGGACAGGTGGCGGGCCGAGAATAAAAACAATAGCAATGCCGGCGCGATGAACACCAGGCTCAGGGCCGCGGTGATGGCGTTGTCGCCGCTGTTGGCGAAGGCGAACAGCAGCACCGGCAGCGTGATCACCCGCCCGCCGCCGATCAGCAACGTCAGCAAGTACTGGCTCCAGGAGATGATAAAAGCGAACAGACCGGCGACGATCAATCCCGGCCGGATGGCGGGCAGCATGACATGGCGCAGAATCTGGATCGGCCGCGCCCCCAGGGACCGCGCCTGTCCTTCGAAATCGAGATTGTAATTGGTAAACACGCCTATGAAAATCAGGGTCACGTAGGGCAGGACCGGGATCAAGTGGGCCAGAATGACACCCGTCATCGTGTCGGCCAGACCATAGCGCAGGAAAGCCACGTGAATACCCATGGCGACTGAGATGACCGGCATGATGCTCGGCGCCAGAAAGAGAAAGAGCACCACCGACTTCCCCCGGAAATCGTGCAGAGCCAGCGCGCGCCCGGCGGGCAAACCGATGAGAACCGACAACAGCGTCACCGTCATGGCAACCCCCAGGCTGTTGACCAGCGCCCGGCCGACCTGCGAGTTGTCGGACAGAACGTAGCTCCAGGCCCGCTCGCTCCATTCCGACGGGAGCACGTCGGGGAATATCCATCGGTGGGCAAACGACCAGATGACCAGCGGCAGCAGCGGCAGCAGGACGCCAAACAGGATGGCCGCGATGAGCAACGCGTGCGCGGCACGGGGAGATCGAGGGGGATTTGGTGTCATGGCTTGTCCCTCCCGGACGCGCCGGAGCGCCGGCGGCCGAGCAGCAAATGGCCGGCCAGGGTCACATCGACCAGACGCTCGATAAGGCGAAAACGCCGGCCGCCATGTGCCGGATCCCAGTAACTTACCGGCGAGCGAAATCGCCTGTGCCATTCCAGCGGAAAGAGCAGCACCGGCCCGTCATCGGCGTGAGTGAAAATATCGACGAGCGAGTGCAGCCCGCACCCGGCGGCAAACCAGGCCAATCGCCTCCCCCAAGGTCTAACCCGAAAGTGAAAGCCGGTCGCCCCCAACAAGAGAACGATTAGCGGCGCGTGCAGGAGATTGTGAGCGGCGATCCACCACGGGTTATTGAAGTAGAGATCGTTGTAGGTTGGGCTGCAGAGCGTTTTGTCCGGCAGGTGCGGGCGCAGGAGGCGGCGATCCAGCACGTAACCGGCGCTGAGCGCCCCCAGCGCCGCGTCGGGCAGCGCCGAACCCGTCAGCAGCGCCGCCGCGTCGACCGGCACGCCGCGACGGGTAAGGTGGCGGGCCAGCCAGGCGGTAATCAATACATGGGAATAGGTCTGCATAGTCGGTTTGGTCGCGCCATTGCGCCCGGCTAGACGCGCTCCTGATATCGTTTCTTGTGCTGCCGGCTCAAATAGGGTCGGGCAAACCGGACCTTCTCTTTCGCGCCATAGGCCAGGACATCGGCCAGGGTCATCTCACCGAAGAAATGCCGGCGATATGCGCCCCGGCCCATGAATCCCTCGCCCGGTCTCAGCAGGCTGAGCCGGAGCTTGTTCTTGGGCAGGTAGGTTTTGCCGTCGAGCAGGGCCACAAACGGGTCGGCGATCCAGTCGAGCGCGCGAAAGATGCGGCTGATGTCGGCCGCGGCGGTCGTGATGGACGCCTCATCAGTCGTATCGACCGACTCCATGATCCGGTTGACCTGCTCCGACACCGCGTCAAACTCGGCAAACCCGCCGCCCACCAGTTTCAGCGTCACCAGCTGGTCGTAGTAGGCTTGCCGGTCGTTGGGGAACTGCGCGCGCATCATGTTCAGCCGCACCAGTTCGGTGTATGCCCCCAGCAGCCACATCACCGAGTAGGCCTGCCACAGCCGGTGGTCACTGAAGGAGACGTAACTATTGGCGACAAGCCTGTCGGCCGAACACACAAAATTGCGGGTAAGGACCTCCACATCGGCGAAGGCGGCGGCCGAATAATCTCCCGTCTCTCTGGCCTGGATGAGGAGATGGCCGAGAAGAAAAACCGCAGTCAGCGAGGTATAGATTCCCTTGGAGAATAGTGGGTCGATAAACCCGGCGGCGTGACCCATCAAAGCCCAGCGGTCGCCAACCCTTTGCTTCGAGGAGTACTGGAGCCGCCCGGCCCGGGTCCACTGGCGCACGGCGCGGGCTTCCGCGAACTGGGCGGCGATGCTGGGATACTGCTCGATGAACGCGAAGAACTCTTCCTCCGGCGTCAGGTCATCGCGCGGCGGGTAGCGCCGCGGGTCGAGCAGGAGGCCCACGCTGCACAGGGGGTTGGTGGACTCGGGGTAGTTATCGAACGGAATCACCCACAGCCAGCCACCCTCGAACAGATGGTGTAGCGTTCCTTCCGACATGCGATACGGCAGTCCGTAGGATTCTCGCGAGCCGCCGGTCTTGTGGTAGCAAGGCACGTTGACCATGTGAGTAAACATGCCCCGGGCGTGGGTTTGCAAGTCGAAATCGCGCGATTCGAACTTCTGGGCCAGGATAGACCGGAACCCGCCGGCGTCGACCACGTAGTTCGCCCGCAGTTGCTGGTTCTCCGCTGTATAAATGATGACCCCATCCTCCCGCAATTCGATGTCGCGGACGGCCGTGTTCTGCAGGACGGTGGCCCCGTAGGCGACGGCTGTGGACATCAGGAAATAGTCACTGTCCTGCCGATAGAGGTGCAGTTCGTGGCCGTGCGGTTCCTTGGGAATGACGGCCTGCAGGGTGTGGCGAATGTCGTGCGGCCGGCCGGGTTGGTGATGCAAAAAACCGAAGTGACGCTTGATGCCGTGGGTGGTTCCGGCAAACGGCAGAAAGTTCTCGGTGCTGAAGTAGGCCAGCTCCGGCACATCGTAGAAATGGGCCAGCGCCCGCATCATCTCCGAGGTCTCCAGAATCAGCGACTCGCCCACGGCGAAGCGCGGGTGGGTCTTGGCCTCCAGGACCACAACCCGTTGCCCGTGCCGCGCCAGGATGGCCGCCAAGGACGACCCGCTAATCCCCGCCCCGATAATGGCCACGTCATAACGTTGATCGTTCATGCTAATTTCCTTGTTAATCTGGCGTAAATCGCGATCAGAATCGTCACAATAACCGCGATGATGACGCTGAGGGCCATGGCTTCCGGTCGCGCGTTCAGGTCTACATCCGTGTAAAGCCGGTAGGTCATCACCGGCAGCGCTGAGGGATACCGGGAGCCTAACAGCAGCGGCACCTCGAACGCCCCGAAGGTGAAGGCAAAGACCAATACGGAGGCCGACAGGATGTTGGGCCGGAGCAGCGGCAGCACCACGTGGCGAACCCGCTGCCAGCGGCCGGCCCCCAGCGTGCGGGCTACTTCCTCGTAGTCTTCACCGATCGATTGCAACGCGGCCAGAAAGATGATGCCGATGAACACGCTGCTTTTCCAGACGTACTCCAGAATGATGCCCATGGCATAACGGTCGAACACCAGCGCCGGAAAATCGGCTGGTATTCGGATCAAGCCGGCCAGGTGGGCCAGCCGGGCCACGAACCCGCTCTGTGAGAACAGGAACAGGATGCCGATGGCGCCCACCAGGTGCGGGATGGGCAGGCTCGATTGGAAGATAAAGGTAGCCACGCGCTTGCCCCGGAACACGCGGCGCAGAGCCAGGGCCGCTACCAGAGCCAGTACGGTAGACAGGGCCGTGCTGGCCCCGGCGATCCACGTCGTCAGCAACAGCGAGCGGCCGAACGCCGGATCGCCAAGGACCTGCCGGTAGGCCTCCAGGGTCAAATCGGTGCGGCCAATGGCCGGCAAGTACCCCAGGCTTTGGGCCAGCGCCAGCCCCAGCCCGCTGCCGAACAGCAGCAAGATGACGGCCAGAGCCGGCGCCAGCATGAGGACGACAGCGAGTTTCTGTTTGATCACGGGCGACAGGGCCGGCCGCGTCACAGCAGAAAGAATCGGCTTGTTTGCTTCCCGTTCCATCACCGTTGCAACACTTCCTGTTCCCAGCCCTGCTCGAAGGCCGTGATCCAGGGCGCCTGTAGTTCCGGCAGGCTGTGGGCGGCCAACTCCTCGGCCGACAGCGTCGCTTCGCCGCGGGGAATGGCGGCAAACTGCCCTTGCCACTCTGCCGGCAGCAAAGCCGGATCCAGCGCCGGCAGGTCGCCCCAGTTCCCCGGTTGAGCTTTGCTCAATTGCGCCTCCGGCGAGAGCAGGAAATCGGCGACGACCATGGCCGCCGCCTTGTGGTCGGAGTTGAACGGGATGGCGACGTAGTGAGTGTTGGCGATGGTCCCGCTGTCAAAAACAAAGGTTCGCGTCGTTGCTGGATATCGCCCGTTTTCCACCAGGCTGGCGGCTTCGGCCGGGTTATAAGCCATGTCAAAGCTCACCTCGCCGTTGGCGAACAAATCAACCATGCGCGTGCGGTTTTCGGGGTAAGTCTGCCCCTCGCGCCATAGGAACGGCTCGATCTCGTTCAGAAGCTGCCAGCAAGCGGCCGATGCCTCATCGAACACGGCCTGATCAAATTCGCCCAACAATGTCTCATACCCACCCGCGGCGTGATAGCAGACCTGGCGCATGAAAGCGCTGCCGGTGAAATCCGGCGGAGCAGCATAGGAGAACTGGCCGGGATTGGCCTTGATCCACTCGACCAATGCGGCAACATCATTAGGCGGCTCGGAGACGCGCGCGCTGTCATAGATCATCACGAATTGCGCCTTGCCATAGGGCGATTCGTAGCCCTCAACCGGTAGCCCGAAATCATTGGCCACGCTGGGGTCATCCCAGTTGACGTATGCGGAGCCGGGCAGGAATTGCGACCAGTTACCGTACAACAGGTCACCCTGCCGCATGGTGCGGAAGTTTTCGCCGTTGACCCACACCAGGTCGACCGTACCGCCCGTGCTGCGCCCGGCCTCTTTCTCGCCCAGAACTTTATTGACGTATTCGGTCGCGTCACTGATGGGCACCATATTCAGCGTGATGTTGTAGCGCTCGAGCACCGCCCCGGCCACGTACTCCGTCACCCAAGTGTTGATCAGTTCGCTGCCACCCCACATATAAAAGTCCACCGATTGACCGCCGGCCTCGGCCACGATATCGGCCCAGGTTCGACCCTCATAGCCGGGCGGCGGTGCGGCGCCATCCGGCGCGGATGCGATCGCCTCGGCCGGAGACGGGGGCAGCCCCGCCGCGCTCTCATCCACCACCGGCGTGCCGCTTCCGGTGGCCGAGGCACACGCAGCTAACAGGAACACGAGTAATACGAATAGATATTTTTGCATGGGCTTCCTCCTTGTCTGACTGGCCTATCTTCTCCAGCGCAACCAGCCGTTGAACAGCTTCGCCACTGCCGGCGTCAAGCGCGTGCGGTTCCAGGCATCGGCCGCCTTCTTGATGGCCTCGGCCTGCGTCGGGTAGGGGTGGATCGTCTGCGAGAGGGTGCTTAACCCCGCTCCGGCATTCATGGCTGTGGTGATCTCGCTGATCATCTCACCGGCATGGCGAGCGATGATAGTGGCGCCGAGTATCTTGTCCGTGCCTTTTTTGACATAGATCTTGACGATCCCCTCTTCAGCATCGGTGCGGCCGCGGTCGGTGTCCTCAATATTAATGGCAAAGGTATCGACGGCAAGCCCTTGCGCTTCCGCCTGATGCGGAAACTGGCCGACATGGGCGATTTCCGGATCGGTGTAAACCGTCCACGGGATGATCAGATCGCTATACTTCTTGCGCCCCAGAAACAGGGCGTTTTGCAAAACCATGCGGGCGGTCGCGTCAGCCGTGTGGGTGAACTGGGCCGGGATGGCCACGTCGCCCGCGCCGTAGATGTTCTTATTGGTCGTTTGCAGCCGGTCATCCACCACCAATCCCTTGCGGGTATATTCCACGCCGGCCGCCTCCAGATTAAGACCCTCGAGATTGGGCTTGCGGCCCGCCGCCAGCAGTATCTCATCGACCTCCACTGAATCGCTCTCGCCCAGGTGTTCATAAACGATGCGCTTGGATTGGCCCGAGGCTTCTACACGCTGAATGCTGCTCTCCAGACGCAACTGGATGCCTTCGCGGGTAAAGGTGCGGGTGATGATTTCCAGCATGTCGGGGTCCCGCAGGCCGGCCATCACCGGCAACACGTCGAAGAGATAGACCTCCGTGCCGAAGCGGGCAAAAGCCTGCGCCATTTCAGCCCCGATCGGCCCCGCCCCGATGACCGCCAGGCGCTTCGGCTGCCGGGTCATCTGGAAGAGGGTGACATTGCTCACGTACCCGGTTTCGGCCAGGCCGGGGATTGGGATGTGGGCCGGGCCGGCGCCGGTGGCGATGACCGCCTTGCTGAATTCGATGGTTTGCCCGTCGACTGCGAACGTTTCGGGTGAGGTGAATTTCCCCGCCCCCAGATACACGTCGATACCCAGGTCCTTGAACCGCCAGGCCGAGTCATGGTGGCTGATGTCCGCCCGGACCCGCCGCACCCGCTCCATCACCGCCGGAAAATCGACCGACACCTCGCCGTTGAAGCTCACGCCGAACTCCTCGCCCGTCGAACGGCGAATGTCGCCGACCGCCTTGGCCGAACGGATTAGCGTTTTCGAGGGCACGCAACCGACGTTGAGGCAATCGCCGCCCAGCAGGTGCTTTTCAACCAGAGCAACCTTGGCCCCCACGCCGGCCGCGCCGACGGCCGCCACCAGCCCGGCCGACCCACCGCCGATGACCAGCAGGTTATAGCGCCCGTCGGGCACGGGGTTCGGCCACTCCGGCGGACAGGCATTGCCGACCAGTATCTCGTTGTATTCGTCGTATGGTGCTACCTTGATTTGAGTGTCCATTAATTATTTATTCTCGAATTCGGCCCGTCGCCACCCGATGATCACGACCGGCCGAACCTGTGATTGCAGTATTAATTGGGGGCCGGGACACACGGACCACCGGCCGCCTAATAGCTATCCGCCTTCCCGTCGTTGTAACTATCGGGAAAGGGCGATAGTTACGCCGATGAGCAGAAACGACGCGAGCCGCGTGACTGGATTCAAAGGACTTCGCCAGACAGCATCTCCTCGGCCGTGCCCCACAGCATCCCTACGCTTGCGGTTGCTCGCCGCTCTCCCGTCGCCGCACATAGCGCGACAGCGCCAGGCTGAGGCCGATGATCACCACGGATGAGATCAGGGTGATCGGGTTCAGGCTGATTTCACCGGCCAGCAACTCGTCCAGCGTTCCAAAGGATGCACCCAGTAGCACAAAGGAAACCGTCCCCGGCACGGAACCGATGGCCGTGGCCGCCAGAAACGCTTTCCAGTTGATGCGCAGAAACCCGGCGGCATAGTTGACCAGGTCATAGGGCAAGAAGATAAGTCGCATGATCAGGATCGTCTCGAAACTGTTGTCGCGCATGCGCTGCGCATAACGCTGGACAAATCCGTTCTCGTCCTCATCCTCCAGCACGCCCCGTCCGAAATACCGGCCCACACCGTAGGCCACCATCGCCGAGCTGTTGCTGCCGATAATGGTGTAGATGATGCCGATGGGCCCAAACAGGAAGCCACCCAGTAATGTGAGAATTGTGGCCGGAAAGAAGAACAAGGGGCGGAGCGCGTAGATGACCATGTAAAGCAGAGGCCCGTAGATGCTTTCGGTCAGGAATTCGGCGATGGCCGTCACCGCATCGTTGAAAGTCAGATCGTTTTGTCGTGCATACAGATAGTAGCCGCCGACTACAATTACCCATAACCCGAGGGTTGCTATCTTGGTGCCATGCCGCCGCCACCTGCCCGATAGCGACGGCTCTTCTAGGTTCGCGCCAATCACCTCATTTCCTGTTTCATCCACCATATTGATCCACCTCGCCGCCTTGATTCATACGTTCGGGCCAGTCCGCCATTCATTTACGCAGCTTGATACTATCAACAGAACGCCGCTCTAAATATTACAATTTGAGGATCATTTCGACGGATGAGCTTCCAACCGGCCGGCCACGCCTGGAAAACCAGAAAGCATCCGCCGTTCATTCGGCCGGATGGCTCCCGTTGGGATAGGGCACTTCGACCACACAGTTGTCTGCGCCGTACGTGTTGGGGTTATAAGCATCGGCCGCCCAATCATTGCACCAATGGCTGCCGTTGATCACATAGCGGAACTCATAGGCACGCCCCGGCTCCAGCTCCAACGTCACGCGGTACGAGCCTTGCTTGTTGCGCTTGAGAGGTGTGGCGGCCTGATCCCATTCATTAAAATCACCCACCAGGTAAATATTCTCAACCGTCTGGACCTCCGGTAGCTCATCCTTGGCCAACTCGAAGGTAACCTTGGTCACGTTCTTCGACTTGATGTATTCCTTCTTTAACACGTCTCTCAACGTCTCCTTTGTTCCGTGTAACGAACGCGTAGTTGCGCGGATAAGGGGGCCGGGAAGGCGCGGCTCCCGCGTTGTCGGCGCGGAGTCGGCCGGCCTTCCCGGCCAGGGTCAGGGGGTGTCAGTTGCCGCTTCCGGTTAGCCGGCCGGCCGTTGAGTGTAGTAGAAAGACGTCTGGCCCGGCCGTCTCCTGGTCCATTAGAATGAGTAGAATGTGCATCTTTTTTCTCCTTGGGCCGTATGACCCTGTTATGATCGGTCGGTGGTCAATTGATCCCGACCAGTTCGTTCTTATGTTTCCACTATAGCGGCTACCGAGTTGCGGTGCGGGAACGGGACGGATACCGGACGGTAACGGAACACCCGCAAGAACACACGAAAAGCGACCGGTCTTCGATAGGCCGGTCGCCTTCGCAACCCCTGGGCGGCACCTCTGCTACGGCTGGTAAATGATGGTTTCCGGCTTGAAGGCCGCCCAGGAGAACCAGAAATGGTCGCCGTGGACAATGGGGCTGAGGCTCTGCCCGGCCAGCGGCCCGGCGGTAGCCCGGCCAAGGATGTTCCAGGCGCTGCCCGTATCCTCGTCGACGATTTGCTCCCCATCGAAACGGAAAGTCAGTTTGCGGCCGTCGAGCACCGGATCGAACACGCCCGTCGCGCCGATGTCCTCGGCATCGGCGATGATCCGCGCCCCAAGGGCACTGGCCGTGCCGGGCTTGAAGAAGACGACCAGATCGCGGCCGCCGGGGGCGTCGTTAATGACGCGCGCCTCCTCAAGCACGGCATAGGGGTAGGCGGTATCGACGCCGGCCTCGTCCAGCGAAACGGTCACGACCCGGTCGGCCGCGCCCAGCCGCCCGTCCAACTCGCCCCGGAAGAGGGCGAAATTGCCGCCCTTGCTTAGGATATGGTCGTAAGTATCATAGCCCGCATAGGGATTCGTGCCGTAGGATGACGGATCGCGCAGCCCAGTCTCGCGGGACAGCACGCGGCCGTCGGGGTGCGTGGCCCGAAAGTCGTCGAAACTGACGATAGACGCCGGCAGGAAATCCAGCCGCTCCCCGGCCAGGTCGCCGATGATGGCCTCTCCGGTGAACTGCTGCCACAACGTCTCAGTCGTGCGGTCGTACATGATCAGGTCGGAGTTCCGCAATAGACCCGACACGCCGAACTCGAACGTCTGGCCGTTGATGACACTGTCGAAGGCCAGGGCCGAGTTGCACAGTGGGCAGAAAGTGACCACCACGGGCCGGCCGCCGACCACGTCGTTGACGATCTCGTGCCAGGTGATGATTTGCAACGGATAGGCGCGGGCGTCGTCGCCGAGTTCCAGCACGACAACCGGCTCGTTGCCGGCCAGCCATCCGGCAGCGGCTTCCGGCCTTTCAAACGTGGGCGCGTCGATGGAGCGAATGCCGTCGCGCGGCGGGCCGCCAGACAGGATTTCATCGTACGGGACGAGGTGCTTGGTCCAGTTGGTGTTCCAGCTGCTGGTCAGGGCGCGCAACGCCGGCGGGCGGTCATCTTCCGTTTCCAGCAAGCCACTCAGCGTGGCGGGGATAGTTGAATCGTTGGCTTTTGGCGCATCCGATTCTCCGGCGGTCGGCTCCGCCACCGGCGGCAAAGTGTCGCTTCCGGCCGTGCCCGCGCAGGCAGCCAGCAACATCAGTCCGACCAGTACGAAAATCCACCCGGCGGGGTGGCGTGTTCGTGATTGGTTCGTTTGGTCCACAAATAACCTCCAGGGTCGAATGGTTCAGACGGCACAGCCGTCGGAGCCCTATTGCAGGGCTTCGGATAGGTACAGGTCGAGTTGGTCGTGGGTGATACTACCGCGGTGGGTGGCCACGATTTCACCCTCCGGATTGATTACCACCGTCGAGGGGAGCGTGTTGGCCAGGCCGTAGTTGCGGCCGGTGGCGCCACCCTCATCCAGCAGGGTCTGAAACGTCAGCCCCAGTTCAAGGAAGAAGGTTTCTACATCGATCGGCCGCTCGGTCTGGTTGAGCTTTCGACGTCGTTATCTATCGGATATTTATCTGACCCCATAATGCTCCTCGGTTTCTCAACGAGGGACAGCGCGCCGCCATGTGCCCATCAGGCGAATACCAGCGCCTCATCCGGGCTGGATGCCGGCTCCGGCTCATCCGCCTTGACATTGTCCATCAGGGTGAAGAACCCCTCGGTCATCGACGGGTGTATAAAAATCGCCCGGTAGAACAGCGTCCACGGAGCATCAGCCATCATCAGCGCCATCAGCGTCTGCACCAGCTCGCCCCCCTCGCTGCCCAGCACGGCCGCGCCCAGAATCCGGTCGGTTGCGGCGTCGATGACGATCTTCATCAACCCCGCCGTCTCATTGCGCTCGATAGCGCGGGCCACCCAGGCCATTGGTATTTTGCCGATCTTCAGCCGGTAGCCGGCGGCCCGGGCCTCTCTCTCCGTCAGGCCGACCCGGCCCAGCTCGGGATCAGTGAACAGCGCGTAGGGCACGATCCGGTTCCGGGTCGTGAGGGTTCCCCCACCAAACAAGTTATCGTACACGATCAAGTGGTCGTCGTAGGACACGTGGGTAAACGCTGGGCCGCCCTTGACATCGCCCAAGGCCCAAATGCCCGGGACGTTTGTAACCAAACGGTCATTGACCGGGATGTGGCCGCTCGCGGTCGTCGCAACGCCGGCAGCAGCCAGGTTCAGTTTCCCGGTATTGGGCGCGCGCCCCACCGCGACGAGCAAATGCGAGCCGGTCAGTTGTTCGATACTTCCATCAGCCTGCCGGAGCGTCAGAACGATCTCGCCTTCATGTCCGGCCACGCGCACCGTTTCGGCACGCAGCCGGAAGCGTATCCCCTCTTGTTCCAGAGCCTCTTGCAGCGAGCGGGCCACGTCCTCGTCTTCGCGGCCGATCAGCTGGTCGCCGGTTTCGATCACCGTGACCCGGCTGCCGAACCGGCGAAACATCTGGCCGAATTCCAGGCCGATGTAGCTGCCGCCGAGGACAAGCAGGTGCTCCGGCAACTCGGTCAGGTCCATGATGTTGCGGTTGGTCAGGTAGGGCGTGTTTTCCAGCCCGGGAATGGCGGGGACGCGGGGGCGCGCGCCGGTATTGATGAAGATGTGGTCGCTGTGAAGCGTGGTGCCGTTGACGCTGACCGTGCGCGGGCCGAGAAAAGCACCTTCCCCACGAAAGACGTCGAGCGAGGGCCGGCTTTCGGCATGGTACTCCTGACCGCCGCGCCATTCCCGGACGATCTCGTTCTTGCGGGCCACGACGGCTTTCAAATCAACGACCACCTCGCCGGTGTTCACGCCCAGCTCAGCTGCCTTGCGGGCATAGTGCGCCAATCGGGCGCTGGCCAGCATCGTCTTCGTGGGTGTACAGCCGTAGTTGATGCACGAACCGCCCAGATGATCGCGCTCGATGAGAGCCACCTTCCAGCCACGGTCGGCCAGCTTGTGGGCCAGCGGGTTGCCGGCCTGGCCGGAGCCGATGATGATCGCGTCATAGTTGAGCGGGGACACTGTATTGATCTGCCGGTTGTTGGGGAATTCGCTATCTGCCATACCAGGAGGATAGCGCGAAAACGGCGGGGGTGCGGTTACCGGATGGTTACGAGATTGTTACGGAGTTCCACTTAGGACAGTAACCGAGTTCTCGGAAGAAAATCCGGTGCCTCAATCCACCTTAAAACCCCCAATTCTTTAAGCCTCGATCCAAACAGTTGTGCTATACTCGCGCCCATGTTGGGGACCGCAACAAATCCGTCTACTCCAGAACATCAGCCGTTCGTCCACCTCCACGTTCACAGCGAGTATTCATTGCTCGATGGCCTGAGCCGCCTCGACCAGCTCGCCAAGCGGGCCAAAACGCTCAACCAGCCCGCTCTGGCCCTGACCGATCACGGCGTCATGTTCGGCGTCATGCCCTTCTACCAGGCCTGCAAGGACCAGGGCGTCAAGCCCATCATCGGCATCGAAACCTACGTGGCCGCCCGCCGCATGACCGACCGCGATTCCCAGCTCGACCGCGAACGTACCCACCTGCTGCTACTGGCCGAAAACCAGACCGGCTACCTCAACCTGCTCCAACTCGCCAGCGCCGCCCAGCTCGAGGGCTTCTACTATCGGCCGCGCATCGACCTCGATACCCTGGCCGCCCACAGCGACGGCCTCATCTGCACCACCGGCTGCATGGCCGCTGACATCCCCCGCGCCATCGCCGCGGGCGACATGACCAAAGCCCACACCCTCATGGGCCGCTACCTCGACATCTTCGGCCCCGAGCGCTTTTTCATCGAATTGCAAGAGCACAGCATTCCCGAACTGACGGCCATCAACAAAATCCTGACCGAAGACATGCAGCCGCGCTACAACCTGCGCTTTGTGGCTACCAACGACGTCCACTACACCACGCCCGAAGAGGCCTCGCCCCACGACGTGCTGCTATGCATCCAAACCGGCGCCACCGTCAACGAATCCAAGCGCATGCGCTTCAGCGACACCGGCTACTACCTCAAGTCCCACGAGGAAATGCGCCGCCTGTTCGGCCACATCCCCGGCGCGCTCGACAACAGCCTCCTCATTGCCGAGATGTGCAACGTCGATCTCGACACCAAGGGCTACCACTTGCCCCTCTTCGACGTGCCCGACGGCCAGGACGCCCCCGGCTACCTGCGCCGCCTGTGCGAAGAAGGCCTGGTCCGCCACTATGGAGCCGAACGGGCGGCCAAGGACGAAGCCCTGCGCGCCCGGCTGGAGCACGAACTGCGCATCATCGGCGGCATGGGCTTCGACGCCTACTTCCTCATCGTCTGGGACCTGTGCGAATATGCCCGCCGCGCCGGCATCTGGTGGAACGTGCGTGGCTCCGGTGCCGGGTCACTGGTGGCCTACACCCTGGGCATCACCGGCATCGACCCCATCGCCAACGGCCTTATCTTCGAGCGCTTCCTCAACCCCGGCCGCGTCTCCATGCCCGATATCGACCTCGACTACCCCGACGATCGCCGCTCGGAGATGGTCGAATACGCCGTCAACAAATATGGCCAGGACAAAGTGGCCCAGATCATCACCTTCGGCACCCTGGGCGCGCGGGCGGCCATCCGTGACGTCGGCCGCGCCCTCGACATTCCCCTGCCCGAAGTCGACGCCGTGGCCCGCCTCATCCCCGCCATCCCCGGCAAACCGGCCAAGATCATCAATGTCCTCGACAAAGACCACGAATTCTACTCGGCCGACCTGGAAGCCAAGGTCAAGGGCGACCCGCGCATCAAGGAGCTGATCGACACCGCCCAACAGCTGGAGGGTGTCGCCCGCCACGCCAGCAGCCACGCTGCCGGCGTCCTCATCTCCGACAAGCCGCTGGTGCAATACGTGCCGCTGCACAAGCCCACCAGCGGCGAGGCCGGGCTGGGCGGCATCCGGTCCATCAGTCAGTGGCCGATGGAGATCGTCGAGAAGATCGGCCTGCTGAAGGTCGATTTCCTGGGCCTCAGCACCCTGACCGTCATGCGTCTGGCTGCCCAACTGATCGAGCAGCGCCACGGCGTGCGTTATACGATGGACAACATCCCCTACGATATTGGCATGTGCGGGCCGGGCCAGGACAAGGACAAGGGGATGGAACCCGCCTTCGACATGCTCGGCCGCGGCGACGTGCTGGGCGTGTTCCAGGTGGAAGGCTCCGGCATGCGCAAGCTGATGATGGAGATGAAGCCGCGCCGCTTCGACCACATCATCGCCGCCATCTCCCTTTTCAGACCGGGGCCCATGGAGAACATCCCCGAATACATCCGCCGCATGCACGCCGCTCTCAACGAAGGCAAGGACGTGGTTACCTACCATACGCCGGAACTGGAGCCTATCTTGGGCGACACTTACGGCATTCTCGTCTACCAGGAGCAGATCATCCGCATCGCCGCCGAGCTGGCCGGCTACGAGCCAGGCGAAGCCGACATGATCCGCAAAGCCGTATCCAAGAAGAAGCGCGACCTGATGGATCAGCACAAGATCCAGTTCACCTCCGGGGCCATGAAGCGCGGCTTCTCGCGCGAGGTCTGCGAGGCCATCTGGTTCGACATCGAGTTCTTCGCCCGCTACGGTTTCAACAAGGCCCACGCCGCCGACTACGCCGTCATCTGCTGCCAAACAGCCTATCTAAAGGCCCACTACCCCGTCGAATACATCACCGCCCTGCTGACCGTCGATCACCAGGACACCGAGAAGATCGCCAAATACGTCACCGACGCCCGCCGCCTGGGCATCACCGTTGCCCCGCCCAGCATCAATCGGGCGATGCTGGACTTTACGATTGAAGATGCAGGGGAGAAAGGGGGAAAGGGAGCAAGGGAGCAAGGCAGCCCCCCTTCGACCCTTCGGCCCTCGCCTCCTGCTCTCCCGCCTTCCACCGCCACCATCCGCTACGGCCTGGCGGCCATCAAGAACGCCGGGGAGGCTGCCGTGCAACTCATCATCGATGAGCGCGAGGCCAACGGGCCGTTCAAGGCTCCCGTCGACCTGGCCGAGCGCGTCGATCTGCGGCGCGTCGGCAAGCGGGCACTGGAGTCGATGGCTCGCGTCGGGGTCTTCGACGAGTGGGGGTCGCGGGCGCGCATCCTCGACGCCCTCGACCGCATGATGGGCCACAGCAGCAGCACCCACGCCGCGGCCGAAGCAGGGCAGATGTCGCTCTTCGGCGGCAACGGCAACGGCGGGGCCAAGATCGACGTCGCCATCCTGCGGCCGGAAAAGAGTGTCAAGCCCATCGACCGCCGCGAATCTCTCGACTGGGAGAAAGAACTCATCGGCGTCTATCTGACCGAGCACCCGCTGGAGCACCGGCTGGCCGACTTGCAGGGCGTCGTCACCGCCCGCACCGGCGAGCTGGACCCTGCCTGGAACGGCAAGGCCGTCACTCTGGCCGGTCTAGTCGCCGGGCTGCGCACCCTGAACACCAAGAAGGGCCAGCCGATGGCCTTCGTCACCCTCGAAGATCTCGACGGCAAGATCGACCTGGTCCTGTTTCCCAGGACGTGGGCCGCCTGCCGCGAACAGGTGCAGCCCAACCAGATTATCGTCGTGCGTGGTTCGGTGCAGGCCGAGGGCGAGTCGCTGTCGATCATCGCCGACAGCGTGCAAACCAAACTGACCATAGCCAAGGATCGGGGAACGCTCGGCCCCGAAACCGGGTTAATTGCCCGAGAAAGCGATTTTCTTCCGAGAAACCCGATGTCTAACTCGGGTAGCGGTCCGGGTTCCCCACAACAGGACGACTACTGGCCGCCGCCCGACGACTGGAACGAGGACTATTCGGCCGCCCCGGCTCGTCCTGCCGGCAACGGCCGCCCATCTCATCTCGCCGAACCGGCACCCGCTTATCGGTCTGTTGTCGATGACGGTCTGGCCCCGCCGCCCGATGAAGATGATGACGACGAGTCAGACTACGGCACGCTCCTGCCCGACGACGAACCGACGCGCCCCGACCCGGCGGCTGTGGCCGAAGCCCAGGAGCCGCCGCCCCCGCCGGTGGTGACCATGCCGGAGCGCACGACAAATGACGAATTACGCATGATGAATGAAACTACCCTCCCGGTGGCCCAACCTGCCCAAGTCGCTCCGCCGACAAACGGCCACTCATCGGCTGCCGCCCCCCCAATCCAGATCACCGACCCGCCGCCCAACGGCTCCTACAAGCTGCTCATCGTCGAAATCCGTGCCTCCGGCGACTGGAAAGACGCGTGCCGCCGCATCATCGGCTTGGCCGAACGCTATGAGGGCAACGCCACCCTGCGGCTGCAACTGGCCGGGCAGGGCCTGATCATGGACTTCCCCAACCATCGCACTGCCTGCGAGCCGGAGCTGGTCGAGGCGCTGGAACGGCTGCCGGGGGTGGGACGGGTGTACGAGCGGTAGGAGCGTGAGCTTGTATGCCGTTTCTTCAATTACCTCTGTGACTGACATTGATGCTTTGATGCGCTAACATCACCTCATCAAGGTGATGATATGCGTACCACCCTAGACCTGGACGAGGATATACTTTCGGCCGCCAAAGAGATCGCCCATCGGCGGGGGGAATCCATTGGGCGAGTGCTCTCCGAGCTCGCGCGCGAAGCGTTGACGCAGCAGACAGCGACGACAAACCGCAACGGCATACCTCTTTTCCCCGTTCGGGAGCAAGCCACGCTCGTCACTTTGGAACTGGTAAATCAATTGCGGGACGAAGCCGATTGATCACCTATCTGCTGGATGTCAACCTTCTGCTGGCTCTAAGCGACCCGATGCACATCCACCACGAGCCGGCTCATCAATGGTTCGGCGCAACAGCTCATTTCTCATGGGCCACATGTCCCCTCACGGAAAACGGATTTGTCCGCATTGCTAGCCATCCCAACTATCCAAATCGCCCCGGTGAGGTTCAGGCTGTGTTAGCGCTACTGCGTCAATTCTGCGCCTTGGAAGGTCATATATTCTGGCCCGACGACATCAGTCTGCGAGAGATCATAAGCACAAAGGCGGCCATGACGCATGGGCAAATTACGGATCACTATCTATTAGCCCTTGCCGTGCGCCACGGCGGAAAGCTGGCGACACTCGACCGGCGGTTGAGCGCTGGGGTTGTGTCCGGCGGCAAAGCAGCCATCGAACAATTACCGGCTTGATCGGCGATTCCTGATTTGCTGGTTAGCCTTTCCGGCTGGTCAAGAAACCGGCCCTATGAGGACGCCGCCCACACCCGCTCCAACAACTCCACCCAATTCCTCCCCATAATCCCCGCCACATCCTCATCCTCGTAGCCCTTCTCCCGCAGACCCGCGGCGATCAGCGGCAGGTCGGCGATGCTGTCCATCGGGTCGGGGATGTCGCGCAGCCCGAAGCCGCCGTCCAGATCGCTGCCGATGCCCGCGTGTCGCGCGTCGCCGATCACCTGGCACACGTGGTCGATGTGGGCCACCAGTTGCGCCACCGGCACGCTTTCCTTGCGGCCGCGCACATAGCCCGGCAGCAGGAAAAAGTTGGCCAGCACTGCGCCGACGATCCCGTCGCGCTCGCCGATGAGCCGGATCTGCCGGTCGCTCAGCTGCCGCTCGGTGGGCACAATGGCCCGCGCGTTGGCGTGGGTCGCCACGATCGGCCCCGCGTAAGCGTCCAGCGACTGGAAAGTCGCCGCCTCGCTCATGTGCGTCAGGTCGAGGATCATCCCCAGCCCGGCCATCACCTCCAGCAGCGCGTAGCCGTCCTTCGACAGGCCCTGCTTGCTGTCGCGCCAGGCCCCGGCGCAATAGCGCGTGTCATCCCAAGCCGGGCCGATGAGCCGCACGCCGCGCCCATACCACCATTCCGCTTCTGCCGGCTCGCGGATGCAATCGGCCCCCTCCATCAACAGCACAAAGCCCAGCAATGGGGTGCCGCCCGCTTCGTGACTCTCCACGACCTCAGCCAGCCCCGCCGCGTCGGTCACCAGTCGCAAACCCTCGTCTTCGTCAATGAGCCGCCGATAGTAATCGATCTGTGCCGTCGCCAATTGGTGGGCTTGCTCCGGCGTGTCGTAGGTGTACTCGTTCGGCTCGCGCTCGAACGGCGTCGATGACGGCGACACGAACAGCGTGGCGAAGACCAGCCCCACCCCGGCCCGGCGCATCTCCGGCAACCCCACGGTGGCGATGTCTTTGCCCGGCGGCTGCTCGGCGGCGCGAATCCGGGCCACGCCCAGCCGCGGGTTGCGCCCCTTGACCAGGGCGTTATAGGCGATGTCGAGATGGGAATCGACGATGAACATGGTGAGTGCTCCTGTAAGAAGAAGACCTTAATGCAAGGCGCGAAGACGCAAAACGGCTATTCTTGCGTTAAGCGCTTGAGCTAGCCAACAACCCCCGCAACGCGGCCAGATTGACCTGATTCATGTCAATCGTCGTCCCGTCCTCACCGTCTTCGGTTGGCGGCGTCTCCAGATGGGCGGCAAAGTCGGCCCAGCGCGGGTCGTTGACGAAGTTGGCGAAGCCCGACAGGCCGATCTGCCCGCGGCCGATGTGGTCGTGGCGGTCCTTGCCTTCCCCCAGACCGTGCTTGCTGTCATTGAAGTGGAAGCAGCGAATCCTGTCCAGTCCTACCACGCGATCGAACTCCATCATCGTCGCCGCGTAGGCTTCCGGCGTGCGGATGTCGTAGCCGGCGGCAAACACGTGGCAGGTATCGAAGCACACGCCCAGCCGGTTGCTCGGCCCCGCATTCGCCAGCACGTAGGCCAGGTGCTCGAACCGGCCGCCCAGATTCGTGCCCTGTCCGGCCATCGTCTCCAAACAAACAACTGTGTTGGGCGCGGTGTCGGCCGTCTCGTCCAGCAGCCGGCGCATGGCCCGCGTGACGGCGTCCAGCCCCTCTTGCTCGCTGCTGGTCATGTAGGAGCCAGGATGAAAGGTGATGAAATCGACCCCCAAGGCTCCCGCCCGCTCCACCTCCTCGCGCAGCGCCAGATACGACTTCTCCCACAGCGCCGCGTCCGGGGAGGCCACATTGATCAGATAAGCGGCGTGGACCGACACCGGGTGCAGGTCGGCATGTTCGGCCACGGCATCCTTGTAGAACGCGATGTCATCGTCGGTAAACGGCTTGGCCGCCCACTGGCGATTGCTCTTGGTGAAGATGAGAAACGAATCGCACGTTGCCTCGCGGGCCCGGGCGAAGGCCCTGTACGCCCCGCCGGCCGTGCTGATGTGTGCGCCTAATCGCATAAAGATATACCTCTCCGAAATTGGCTACGGATGGCGACGAACGGAACGGATTCAGACTCTTTGTTCCTTCTGACCTCGATGATATGAACGCTGGAACATTTAGTTAGAAATCTGCGGATCATTCCCTGTCATCCGCCCGCTCACCGGTGAGATAGCCGATGGTTTCCATGCCGTTCAGCGCGTAGACCCCGTCGCCCACAACTCGCCACACGATGTTGCCGGCCAGATCGACAATAAAATCCTTTTCCAGCCGGCCGCTTGGCTCATCGTCCATCGTATAGAGGACGCCGCCAACCACGTAGCCGAACTGTTCACCCTTGGGACTGACCAAGCCGCGCATGATCTGATTTCCTCTCGACTATGGATAGCCTATCAGGTCTGAATAAACTTTGATCACGGCACCACAAATGTCGCCACGACCTGCTCGCCCGCGTCCCACAGCGTCAACGTCTCGCCGCTGCGCCAGGCCGGCTCCGCCAGCCCCCAATGCAGGTCGCTGAAGGTATCGTCCCCCGCCCGCGTATGCAGCAACACGCCCGCGCCGTCGCCGAAGATGCTCACGTCGCCGAAGGTGTAGACGTTATTGTCCTCATCGCGCACCTTCCAGCCCTGGATCGACTGCTGCTGCGCTCCGCTGTTGACCAGCTGAACCGCCTCAGTCTCCAGGATGCCGGGATCGATGATGCCTGTCACGCCGATAACGCCGCCGCCTGCCGCCGCCGGCTCGGTCGGGATGGGCGACGGCAGCGCCACTACGACCACCGCCTCTGTCGGTGCCGCCGTCGGCTCGGGAATGCCGCCGATGGGGATGGTCAATTGCTGGCCGACGGCGATGAAGTTAGGGTTATCCATCCCGTTGACGGCCATGATGTCGTCGATGCTGACGTCATATTGCTGGCTGATGATGTTGAGCGTCTCGCCCGCTTGCACGGTGTGGAGCACCGGCTCATCGGCGGTGGCGGTCGTCGCTTCGGGCGGGGTCGTGCCCGACGGCGGAGCGGCGATATTGGGTGTGGCCAACACGCCTTCGGGCAGCGCAGCTGTTGTCGTTGCGTCGCCCACCAGCCCCTCGCCGCCTCGATTGTCCCACCAGAACAGGATCGACAACACAACCACGGCCGAGACGATGACGTTCAGGAAAACAAAGGGCAACATCTGACGAAATGACATAGGGTAATTGTATCGTCAGGAGGGCGGATTGTCAGGTGGGGGCAGCAGGTATTACAGACCTTTTCAGTTGTCAGTCGATCAACCATATGGTGCCGGATTCCTATCCGGCCACCAAAATCACGCCCGGACCGCTTCCAGCGCGGCCAACACCGCCGCCGGAGGCACATCGTCGTCGATGAACACGTCGCCGATGTCTCGCAACAAAACGAAGCGCAACCGGCCGGCCTTCTTCTTCTTGTCGCTGCCCATGGCCGCGTAGAGCGCGGCCGAATCGAGTGACGGCGGGATGTGAATGGGCAGCCCCAGCCGGGTCAGCACCATCTCCACCAGACCGGGCAGCGACGGCGGGCAGGCCTCCCGCGCTGCCGACAGGTGGGCCGCGGCCGCCAGCCCCATCGCCACCGCCTCGCCGTGGCGCACGGCATAGCCCGATACCTGCTCCACAGCGTGGCCGAAGGTGTGGCCCAGATTCAGCAGCGCCCGCCGGCCGGCCTCATAGGGGTCTTCCTCGACCACGTCGCGCTTGACGCCGACGGCGCGCGTCACCAGCGTGTGCAGGTCGGCCCGCAGCAGCCGGTCGGTCGCCAGCCGGCGCGGATCGAAGTGCCACTCCTCCATTGTCAGCCGCTGCCACAGGATGGGGTCGGCGATGAGGCCGTGCTTGGCGACCTCGGCCAGCCCGGCGGTGAACTCGGCCGCGGGCAACGTCGCCAGCGCGCCGATGTCAGCCAACACCCGCCGCGGCTGCTTGAACGCGCCGACCAGATTCTTGCCCTGCGGCAAGTCGACGCCTGTCTTGCCGCCGATGCTGGAATCAACCATCGCCAGCAGCGACGTGGGACACAGCACAAAGTCGATGCCGCGCAGATAGGTGGCAGCCACGAAACCGGCCACATCGCCCACCACGCCGCCGCCCAGGGCCAGGATCGTGCCGTCCCGGCCAAGGCCCGCGGCCAGCAGCTCCCCATAAAGGTCGCGCACGGTATCGAGCGTCTTGTGCGGTTCGCCGGCCGCCATGGTCAGGATGGGGAGTTGGAAAGCCGGTTTCTGGATGGACGGCGCGTAAAGCGGCCCGACGTGGCTGTCAGTGACGATGGTCGCCGCCCCCCGAATGCCGGCCAAGGTGGCTGCCTCGGCCAACAAGCCGTCGCCGACGATGACGTCATAGCTGCCGCCGGGGTAACGCACGGGGATGGTCTCCCGCAGCCCGGCAGCCACCCACGCGGCAATGGCCTCGGCCACATCATCCGGCGTGCGGTCGCCGGTATCCACAGCACGGAAGCGGGCATAGGCCGCGGCCCGGCGCTCCAGAAGCGACTTGACGCGCCTTTCCGGATCGTCGCCGGCCAGCAGGGGGCGACGGCCGTCGTCGGCGGCTATCCGCGCCAGAATGTCGGCCGGCTCGGCCGACAGGCAAAATACCGGCCCGCCGGCCCCCAGCGCGGCGGCATTGGCGGGGTCGAGCATAAGCCGGCCGCCGGTGGCGATGACCAGCCCGCGCCGTCCGGCCAGCTCGGCGGCCACTTGCGCCTCCAGGTCGCGGAAGTGGGTCTCGCCGGCCTCGTTGAAGATGTCGGCGATGGCCCGGCCGTCGCGCGCGGCGATCAACTCGTCGGTATCGACGAATTCCCGACCCAGCCGCCCGGCCAGCAGGCGGCCGACAGTGCTCTTGCCCGTGCCCATGAAGCCAGTAAGAATGATGTTGTCGTCGACCATGCCTCTTATTATCCACCAAGTTGTCACGTGACGGGAACTAATCGCCAAACGTCGTCGTCTTGTCTGCAGGTTCAACAGCAACCGAAAGGAGTAAATAACATGTCTACCAAAAAGAATACTATCGCAGTGTTAATGGTACTGGTATTGGGTATGGCGTTGGCGGCGTGTAATGGCGCTCTGCCGGCCCAGACGGCCGCCCCCGGCCAACAGACGGCCATCGCCGGCAATCCCGGTGGCGTCACCGTCATCGGCCAGGGCACGGCCTACGGCCAACCCGACCAGGCTACGGTCATCGTCGGCGTCGATACCTTCGCCTCCACGGGGGAAGAGGCGACCACCCAGAATCAGGCCACCCTCGACCGGGTGATGGCCGCGCTGGATGCGGCGGGCATTGCCACGGAAGATATCCAGACGACTAACTATTCCCTATACGCCGAGCAAATCTATGGCGACAACGGGCCGGAAGGCATTGCCGGGTATCGCGTGAGCAACCAGGTCAACGTCAAGATTCGCGACATTAGCCGGGTCGGTGATGTGCTGGCAGCCGTCACAGAAGCGGGAGCGAACGCCATCTACGGCGTCAACTTCTCCGTGGCCGATCCGGCCGCGCTGGAGGCCGAAGCCCGCGCCGCGGCCATGGACGACGCGCGCAAGCGTGCTGACTCGCTGGCCGAACTGGGCGGCGTGTCGCTGGGCGACATTGTGGTCATCAGTGAGGTCGTCGGCCAGCCGGTGATGCCGCTGGGTATGGGCGGCGGCTTTGCCATGGAGCAGGCTGCGTCCGCCCCCGGCATCTCGCCCGGACAACTGAGCTACCAGGTGCAGGTGCAGGTGACGTATGGGATCGGTGGGTAGTAGATCGGTAAGCAGTATCCGGTAAACAGTAACAGTATTGGTAGAGAGGCCGGCCTCCGTGGGAGGCCGGCCCTGTGTTTTGGCCCGTTGAAGAAGTCTCCTGCTCGTGCAGGCGGTCTTTTTCCAGGGCGAACGAACAGAAACAGATCAATTTATTTTTACAAGACATCCCTTTTCCAATCATATATGATAGTGAAAACGATTTAATTCAACTGGAGCAACCACCATGCAGGAATTGCTAGTGGACTTCATTACTTCATTGGACGGCTACGGGGCTGCGGAAGGGTGGCCCGGATTATGGGGGCTTGAAGGCCCTGAATATCTCGGCTGGCTCGGAGAGCAGCCCGAACGCGACTACACGATCTTGATGGGAGCCAACACTTATCGTCTGATGTCCGAAATGCAGGCCGGCTCTCCAGACGAAGAATTTGCTATGGGCGAGCTAGCCAATGCTTCCAAGGTGGTGTTCTCCTCGACACTGCGGTCCCCGTTGGCATGGCCAAATACCCAAGTCATCAGCGAGGATGCGGTCGAGTCTGTGGAAGAGATGAAGCGAGTAGGTAGCAGGCCGATGCGTACCCTGGGGAGCCTCACCTTATGCCGGTCACTCCTCAAGGCCGGCCTCGTGGACCGTTTTCGGGTGGTCGTCTTCCCCGTGATTAATGGGAGCACCGGCTATGACCGGATCTACGACGGTTATCCCGACGTCGCCCTCGACATGATTGCCAGCCGGACGTTCGACGGCAGAATCCAGTTGCTTGAGTACGTCCCCAGAGTGCTCAATGGGCCGCCGGGCGGCTGAGACCATCAACCGACCACTGACCACTGCCCCCTATTCAACGGTCAGCCCCGCCACCAGCAAATGCAGCGCCGTCAGCAGGTCGGCTTTGCCCGTCTTCACGTCCACGTCGATCTCCAGCAGGCGGCGATAGATCTGCTCCAGTTGGGGCAGGGTGAAGTTGCGCGCCTGGCGGGCCAGCTTGTCGGCCACGAATGGCCGTTGCTTCAACTGCTCGGCGATACCCGCTGGGCGCTCGCCCCCGTCGAGCAAGGCCCTGGTTTGCAGCAGCAGCCGGAACTGGCGGATGAACATCGAGAAGAGATAAAAAGGGTCGGCCCCCTCGTGGAGCTTCTCCTGGAACAGCTCGGCGGCGCGGGCTGCCTGTCGCCCGCCAAGTGCATCAACCAGTTCAAAAATGGTCTCCTCGGCCGCGTAGGGCGACAACAGCACCACGTCGGCTGATTCGATGATCGCCTCGTCCTTTTTATAGAGCACCAGCTTCTCGATCTCGTTGGTCAACGCCTGGAGGTCGCCGCCGACGTTGGCTGCCAGCAGCCCGGCCGCCTGTGGATCAATACGGCCGCCGCGCTCCTCCACGTGCGTCCGCACCCATCGCTCCAGGTCATGCCCCTTTGGCTGGTCAAACTTCTTCACGTAGCCGATTTTGTCTTTGTCCGCCAGCCGGATGATGCGGTGGCTGGGGGGCAGCGCTTGTGACTCCATAAAAATCAGCCGCGTGGTCGGCGGCAAATGGGGCAGATAGGCCTCCAGCTTCTCCATGAAGGCCTTGTCGGGGACAGACGAGAAGAGGTCATGCACCAGCACCACGCGTACACGGGCCAGAAAAGGCATGGCGTCGCAGGCCGACTGCAGATCGGAAAAGCTGATTTTGTTGTCCAGCCGCGTGGTGTTGAGCGACAGCATGGCGGCGTCGCCCTCTTTGGCCAGCAGCGCGGCCAGCGTCTCGCGCTGGGAGTAGGTATCCGAGCCGTGGAAGAGGTGGAACATGATGAGATACGAGATAGGAAATACGAGATTAGAGTTGCGAGACGGGCGGCCAAGGGGAAAGCCGAGGCCGTCACTCGCCGCCGGTGGTGCGGATGAAATACGATTTGGCGACGAGTTCGGGATTGCCGCCGGTCAGCAGCAGGTGAAACAGGCGGGTGACCGGCGAGGGCGCGATCCGGCGCACGTCGACCACCTGCAAGTCACCCAAATGGCCGTCAACCGTGTAGCGTTCCTGCAGGCGAACGCCCAGCGGCCGGCCCACGATGAGCGCGCCGACGACGGCGACCATGGCCCCCGGCAGCGCATTGATCAGCGTCATAGGGCGCAGCCGTGGCTCGCGCCGGTTCTCCAGGGCCAGCATCGTCTGGGCTGCCAGCGTCGCCAGCGCGGCCGTCGTCACCAGCACCGTGCCGCAGTTGGGATGGACCGCCAGATTGTGTTCGCCCGCGTTTAGCCGGCGATGGGCCTCGGCCACGGCGGCGCGCACTTCGTTCTCGGTCACGTCGCCATAGATATTGAGGTGGAAGCCGCGGTGGTCGGAGTTGCCCTGGGCGCTGAAGCGCTTGTGGCTCTCGGACAGGACGTGGATAGTGGCATGTTCCAGACCGTGATTGCGTTTGACGCGGGAGACGATGTTGTTGGGCACGATCAATGTACCGCCTTATCTATTACAGGAGTGTTTGGAATCAATTCCACGAGACCGCGCAAAGCGCGATTTACGGCTTCGGCATCGGGGAAAAAGGGGCGAATATCGGGATCAAGGATGATCAAACCTTCGGGCATTCGGTAAATTCTCTCTTCAAAAGTGCCGTCAATTTTGTGGACGATCACGGTTACTCCTTTTCCATATGCCGCCGCATGATTACCGCGCATGCCCCCGGAAAAGTCATACTCCGGCAGCAATTCGTCGTTAACTGAATCAAGAGTTTGCTCGTTCATAGGTTGATTGACCGCTCGGCGTAGCCAATCTGCTACTGATTATTCTGATTCGATCTTCGCGTTCTGCATAGACAACTACCAATAACCTTCCAAATGCGGAGAAACCGATATCTATAAATCGATCCTCTTCCTCAGAATGAGAAACATCAAAATGGTAAGGCTCTTCGGATCTGCAAAAACTGATTGAGCTCCCACAAAATCGACTCCGTGTTTCGCCATATTTGCGGTTGCTTTTCTTGGACCAATTCAAACCGCAACGTCATGGACAAGAGCCTCAATTAATATCTGTTGCCCATTCTAAAAGGTATCATAACCCCTCATACATTACAACCGGCGTAATCAGGGCTTTTCAGTTGTCAGTCGATTAGCCATGTGGCGCCGGATTCTTATCCGGCGGCCGAACGCGACCGATTACTGAAAAACCTGCCGGCGTAATGCCCCCTCTATACAAAACAATCGGCCCGCACGATAAATCATCGCGCGGGCCGAAGCGTTGCGGGATGCGGCACAGACGCGTCAACTGATCAGCGTCGCTGTGAGCACGATCTCCTCTACGGCGGCCAGTGCCTTCGATACCGGGCACTTTTCCTTGGCCTCCTGCGCGTACTCCTGGAATTTGTCCCCGTCCAGGCCAGGCACTTCGGCGGCCACGTCGAGGTCGATGCGAGTGATGGTCGGCCCATCGCCCAAATGGACGGAAGCCCGGGCATCGATGCGCGTCGGCGGGTAATTATTGCGGGTGAGGATGGCCGACAAAAACATGGCATAGCAGCCGGCATGGGCCGCGCCGAGCAGTTCTTCAGGGTTGGTGCCGCCGCCGTCGGCAAAGCGGTCGGCCCAGGTATAGGGACCTTCGAAGACGCCGCTTTCCAGCTTCAGGTGGCCGCCGCCTTCTTTCAGTGTGCCTTGCCATTGGGCCTCTGCGTGTCGAATAGCCATAGAGTGATAACTCCTTGTTGATCGGTTTAGGCGCGCTTCCGCGCCTCGTAGAGTTTAATCGGAAACAGGGAGCCGGCGCAAGTATACGGGCAGTTTATTCAATACCCTCCGCGCAGAAACCTGAGTTTTTCCCTCAAAAACCCGCTTTCCACGCCTGCAATTGTGAATTTCGGCACAATCATAGGTAAGATAATCATGCACGGCCGCATCCGATAAGTGAAGAAGCAATCAGACGTTGCCGAAGCAACGAAAAGAGAGAAATGAAAATGAGCAAGCACAAAGAAAGAATCGTGATCGTCGGCGGCGGATTCGGCGGCCTATACGCTACCAAGGCCATGGCCGGCGCGCCGGTGTCGATCACCCTCATCGACCGGCGCAACTTTCATCTGTTCCAGCCGCTTCTGTATCAGGTGGCGACCGGTGGCCTGTCGCCCGAAGATATCGCCTCCCCTCTGCGCGCGGCGCTGAAGAATCAGAAGAACGCCCGGTTTCTGACCGGACAGGTGATCGACATCGATCCCGAGCGAAAGGTCGTTATTCTGGAAGACGGCGACGAGGTGGCATATGATGTCCTGGTCGTCGCCACCGGCGCGAGTCACCATTACTTCGGCCGCGATGCCGAATGGGAAAAATTTGCGCCAGGGCTGAAAACTATTGAGGACGCCATCAAGATTAGGCGGCGCGTGCTGCTGGCCTTCGAGGCCGCCGAGCGCGAGACTGACCCCGACCGCCGCCGCGCCTTGCTGACGTTCGTCATTGTCGGTGGCGGCCCCACAGGCGTTGAGCTGGCCGGGGCGCTGGGCGAGCTGGCCCGCCACACCATGCGCGGCGAGTTCCGCGCCATCGATCCGGCCGAAGCGCGTATCACTCTGATCGAAGGGCTGGATCGCATCCTGTCGGCCTATCCGCCCGACTTGTCGGCCGTGGCGACCGAATCGCTGCGCGACCTGGGCGTCACCGTACAAACAAATGCGCTGGTGACGGAGATCACCGACGATTACGTGCTGGTGCGCGATACGGCGTCGAATGAGCAGACGCTCATCCCGACCCACACCGTGCTGTGGGGTGCGGGCGTCAAGGCCTCACCCCTCAGCGACGTGCTGGCCCATCGGGTGGCGGCCGAACGGGACAGCGCCGGCCGCGTTCTCGTGCGGCCCGATCTGACGTTGCCCGGCCACGACGACATTTTCGTCATCGGCGACCTGGCCCACTTCGACCACCAGACGGGCGAGCCGCTGCCGGGCGTAGCCCAGGTCGCCATGCAGATGGGCGACTACGTGGCCGACGTTTTGCGGCGGCGGCGATTTGGCAAGGAAGGCCGGCCGTTCCACTACACGGACAAGGGGATGTTGGCCGTCATCGGCCGCAATCGGGCTGTGGCCGACATCGGCCGCCTCCACTTCGCCGGTCTGCCGGCCTGGCTCATCTGGGTCTTCGTCCACATCAACTTTCTGATCGAGTTCGATAACAAGTTGAAAGTGATGACGCAGTGGGGCTGGAATTACCTGACGCGGCGGCAAGGCGCGCGACTTATCACCGGCGAAGCCGCTCCGGTGTGGATGCAATTGCCCATCACCCACGACGCGGCTGGGGAGAAGGCCGAAGTGCCCGTATCGGGAGACACAAGGGCGCAAAAACCCACAGAATAGAAGTGATGATCCGCAGATGACCCCGATTTCCCAGATGGCCATTAGTCCTTCTGAAATCGGCGTCATCTGCGACATCTGCGGATAAACCTCTTCGTTCCCCAGCCTTTACGGATGGGCGGCGGCCCTATCGACCAACCTTTTCGGCTTCGGGCAGCGCCGCCCCCGGCCGCTCAATCGGATGGCCCGGCTCTACCACCATGCCGCCGCCGCGCACCGTGGCCCCCAGCACCAGCCCGGCGCTGATCAGCACCATATTCTTAATGATATACTGCCCTTCCAGCGTCGGCGCATAGGGGATGTGCATGAACACTTCGTGGGGGAAGAGGAAGATGGGGGTGATCGTGCCCAGCATTTGCAAGAATAGCAGTAGCAACGTGACGCGCATGAAGCGGCCGAGCAGCAGCCCCAGACCGATCAGGCATTCCCATACGGCCAGAATATAGATCGACACCTCCGGCTTGATCAGACCCAACGACAGTGCTTCGATGGTGCGCGTCGCCAGGTCCTGGGCCGGACTAAGGCCGGGGAAAAACTTGAGAAAGCCGAACCAGAAGAACACAATCCCCAAGCTGATGCGCAGCAGTAACAGGCCGTAGCGGGCCATCCAGGTCGTGATCGCCTTGTCGAGGCGATCAAATGTGTGGTTAAAGTTACTCATTGGCAAACTCCTTCGTTAGCTCCCGCGGACAGTAAATCCAAACCATTCGCCCCACACTTATTTTATCAGCAGTCCGCTTTTAATTCATTCCCCAGGTCAGGGCTTTTCAGTTGTCAGACGACCAGCAATGTGGCACCGGATTCTTGTCCGGCGGCCGAGAGCGGCCGGTTTCTGAAAAACCCTGTTCCGCAGGTGGCGCTTCGGCGTAGAAACCGGGCTTTTTCCACCTAACTCGGCTCCCGGGTTCTCTAAACCCCCTCTGATCGTAATTTGTTTGTTGGGAAACCCACCCAACGAGCCCCGGTTCTCTTAAGCTGGTACTCATGCTCCCCAGCCAAATGTGGTATGCCTGGGGATGTGCTGCTAAGATTGCGTGCTGTCTGTTCGGGAGCGCCCAGCGCCCCGGCTTTGCCCGTCTACGTGGCTTCGCCGCGCGGCGGGCCGTCAATTTTGAGGAGAATGAGTAACACGATGCGCAAAACATATTTGCCGCTGTTGGCCGTCCTGGGCCTGCTGCTCGCCGGGTTGGGCGTTTTTGCCGGGCCGGCGCAGGCGCAGGACCTGGGTCCGAATTTGTTGATTAACGCCGGCTTTGAGGAAGGTCATTTCAATCAGGACGGTATCGCCGAAATCGTCGTGCCCAACGGCTGGCGGATGCACTGGTCGGACAACGAGCTGATCTTCGGCGGCGAGTGGCCGTCGGCCCGCCCCGAAACCGTCGTTTGGAACGCCACCGGTGGTGTTCCGGCGGGCGAGGAAATCTTCTGGCGCGACGGCATCTACACGATGAAGGTCTTTAAAGCCTACGCGCCTATGTGGGCCGCCATCTCGCAGGATGTCCAGGGCCTGGAGGTCGGCCGCAAGTATCGGCTGAGCGTGCCGATGTTCATTGACATTTTCGAGGACTACCAAAACGGGAGGAAAATTCCCCCGTTCCGCAAGGACAGCGGCAAGGTGCGCCTGGGCGCCAGCCCGGTGGGTGCCGCCTGGCGCGATGAGAGCGCCATCCAGTATAGCGGGTGGTGGACGGCCGACACCGTCGATCCGTTCTATCAGGCCATGCCGACATTTGTCTACGATTTCGTCGCTACCCAGCCGAACATGACCATCTGGATCGAAATGGCCTCGTCGTACCCCTATCCCAACAACGGCTTCTTCTATGACTTGCCGGGTCTGTTCGCGCTGAACGAAACCGCCCCCGTGGCTGCGCCGCCCGCGGCTCCGGCTCAGGGACAGGCCGCCCCGCCGGCTGTCGCTGCCCAACCGGCGGCCACCATCGTCCCGCCCACGCCGCGTGCCGACGGGGCCATCGTCCACGTCGTGCAGTCCGGCGATTCGCTGTGGGGCATTGCCATCCAGTATGCCTCGGTGCTGGGCATGACCCCCGAAGACGCGCTGCCCTATATCCGGGACCTCAATAACAACCCGGCGTTCATCAATCCGGGAGACGAGATTCTGATCCAGGCGGCCAACGCGGCCTCGCCCACGCCGGAAACGGCCGCTGGCGACGAGGCGACCGACGCCACGCCCGACCCTAATGCCACCCCGGACGAGGCGGCGGGCGCTCTGGCTGAGGGCGATGCCAGCGCCGAAACCGCTGTCGCCGAAACGCCGGCCGTCGAGCCGACGACCGATTTCGTGCCCGTCGAGGAACTGGCCGGCACCATCTGCGTGGCGACCTTCGACGATGCCAACGCCGACGGCCAGCGCAACGAGGGCGAAGCACTGGTGGCCGATGCGGCCATCGCCCTGGCCCGCGGCGGCACAACCGTCTCCAACTACATCACCGACGGGGCCAGCGAACCGTACTGCTTCGAGCTGACGCAGGCCGATTCCTACCAGTTGCAACTCTACCCGCCGGCCGGTTTCGCGGCGACGACAGAGGATAACTGGGCGGTGGCGATAGACAACGGCGAGTCCTATACGGTGTCGTTTGGGCTGACCGCAGCACCGGAGCTGGCTGACGCGTCTCGCACGGAGGCGGTGGATACGGCAGCCAACCAACCCGCAGCCGTGCCTGAGGAAACCGCCCCGGCCGATTCCGGAGGCCTGGGCAATCTGGGCCTGATCATTGTGGGCGTGGCCGCCGTACTGGTGGTGCTGGCAGTGATTGGGGTGGTGTTGCTGCGGCGCGGGTAAGGCAACCCCATCGTGATAGTGCGTGATAGTGATCGAAAAAGAGGGGCGTGAAGCTCCTCTTTTTGTTTGGCTGGAAAGCGCACGGTTTGGCATGGTTGCGCGCAGATTGCCTGACGAAGTATGGGTAGAGCGTTGGAAGTCGTTTTCACGCCGTTGGCGATAAAAAGGCATCGGGTGCTGCGTTTACCGGGCAGGCTGTAACGGCTAGCTCATCGTGCGCTATCTTTCCGCAAAGAGAAATGCCACACGATTGGAAGTGTTGTTTGGCATCAGGGCGGAATAAAATTTGTCAGATGCCCAAGCGAGAAGGCAAAACATAATCAGTAGGTGATCGGCGCTCAACAAAATCAACAGACAGGTTCCCCAGGGCGCGTGCAGGCCGTTTGTCATCTAAGCATCGTCTAAACGTTCCCCAAGCGCATGGCAAACTCGGCCGCTTTCTCTTACACTGGAAGTTGGAACCAATCGGCCCTTATTTTTCGTCTTATCTTTATATGCAGAACAACCCGCACCCCCCCGTTCAATACGTTCCCGCCACGCCACCCCCGGCGCGCCCCAAGCGCGGCTGTGGCTGCATCGGCGGCGCGATCCTGGGCGTCATCGCCCTCGTCCTGGTCGTTGTCGTGGGCGGCGCGGCCGCCGCCGGTGGCCTGGTCTATGCCAACTGGTCGCGCGAGATCGAGTCCGGCCTGGCGGGGCTGGAGACGGCCCGTGACCGCGAGACGTTCGAGACGACGCAGATCACCGATCGCCACGGCGAAGTGCTGTGGGAGATCTTCGGCGAGGGCAAGCGCACCCGCGTCGCCCTCGACCAGATTCCGCCCCATTTCGTGCAGGCCACCATCGCCGTGGAGGACGACACGTTCTACGAGAACATCGGTCTCGACGCCCCGTCGCTGGCCGCGGCGGTCATCGCCAACGTGCGCAACCCCGACGCCCGGCCGGTGGGCGGCAGCACCATCACCCAGCAACTTGTGCGCCACGTGGCTTTCGACTACGAAGAGCGCACCTCGGTCTCCTACGAGCGCAAGATCAAGGAGATCGTCCTGGCCTGGATGATGAACCGGGATTTCAGCAAGGACGAAATCCTGGGGATGTATCTGAACGAGATCTACTACGGCAATCTGGCGTATGGGGTGGAGGCGGCAGCCCGTACTTATTTTGGCAAGTCGGTGTCGGAGTTGACGCTGGGCGAAGCCAGCCTGTTGGCCGGCCTGCCCCAAAGCCCGGTCGATCTGGACCCCTTCACCAACCTGGAGGGAGCCAAAGACCGCCAGTGGCTCATCCTCAACCTGATGGTCAGCGAGGGCTTCATCGACCAGGCCGCGGCCGAGGCTGCCTATCTGGAGCCGCTCAATTTCGCCGCCCAAGAGGTCAGCCTCGAGGCTCCCCATTTCGCGGTCTACGTGCGCCAGCAGCTGGAGGAACTATACGGCGCGGAGATGGTCGCCAACGGCGGCTTGCGCGTGACGACGACGCTGGATATGGACTTCCAGCGGCTGGCCGAGGACCTGGCCCGGCAACACGTCGCGCTGGTCGATCCCGCCAAGCATCTGACCAACGCCGCGCTGGTGGCCATGAAGCCGGGCGACGGCGAAATTCTGGCCATGGTGGGCAGCGTGGACTACAAGGACGAGACTATCGACGGCCACGTCAACGTGACCCTTTCTCCGCAGCAGCCGGGCAGCAGCATCAAGCCGCTGACCTACGCCGCGGCGCTGTCGCCCGGCGACGTCGGGACAAGCGCCGACGCCGGGGCGGCCGAGGCAACCGACCCGCGCTGGACGGCGGCCGACATCCTGTGGGACGTGCCGGTGGAGTACGAGCAATTGACCGGCGAAGCCTACGTGCCCGCCAACTACGACGGCGCGTTCCACGGCCCGGTGCGGCTGCGCGACGCGCTGGCCAACAGCTACAACATCCCTGCCGTGCTGCTGCTGCAAGACATCGGCGTGGCCCGCCTGCTGGAGTTCGGCCGCGCCCTGGGGCTGGATTCGTGGACCGGCGATTCCAGCCAGTATGGCCTGTCCCTGACGCTGGGCGGCGGCGAAGTGACGCCGCTGGAGCTGACGACAGCCTATGCCGCGCTGGCTAACGGCGGCAACCGCGTGACGCCGGTGTCGATCTTGCGTGTGGAGCGCACCAATGGCGAGGTGCTCTACGAATATACCCCCACTGAGCCGCAGCGGGTCATCGACGAGCGCGTGGCCTATCTGATCAGCAACATCCTCGACGATGACGACGCTCGCGTCCCGGCCATGGGTCGCCCCAACCCGCTGGAGCTGCCCTTCCCCGCCGCGGCCAAGACCGGCACGACCAATGACTTTCGCGACAACTGGACGATGGGTTACACGCCGGGCCTGGTTGTCGGCGTGTGGACCGGTAACACCGACAACAGTCCGATGGTCAATATCAGTGGTCTGGAAGGGGCCGCGCCGCTGTGGGGCAGCTACATGCAGGCGGTCTACAGTAACGGCGGCCTCGTCGCCGGCTTGGAAGTCAACGGGCTGGTGCCGCCGGTAGAGTTCATTCGCCCCGCGGGGCTGGCCGAGCGGCCGCTGTGTGCCCTGACCAGCGCCACGGTGGGGTCTATCGACTGCGTGCCGCAGGGCCAGGAGCTGTTCCTGGAGAGCGCACTGTCGCCGACGCCGACGCCGGCCGCCGAGCAGCCGGCCGTGGCGTGGGAGAAGCTGGACCCGGCCGTGTGGCGGGTCGTGGCGATTCCGTTGCCGCCGCCCGCGCCGGAAGCCGTGGCCCTCATCCCGCCGGAGCAACTGGCGGACCAGCCGCCGCCGCAACTGTTCTGCCATTTCGCCGAAGGGACGGCGCTGGCCCTGTTGCCGCCGACGGCCGCGCCGCAGGTGTTCCTGGAGCCGCCGCGCAACCCGGAGAGCCTGAAACCGGCTCATGAGTGGGCGCAAGAACACAACATCGCCATTCTGCCGACATCGGCCTGCACCGATGAATTGCTGGCCTTGGGCCTGGGCGCGGGGCAGACGGCCGTGTGGCGCATCACCTCCCCGGCCGACGGCGACACGATCAGCGGCAATGTGCCCATTATCGGCACAGCCAGCTTTGACCCGGCCGTGGTGGAGTTCTACAAGATCGAGCTGGGCGTCCCCAACGGGCCGGATGTGCAATGGCTGACACTGGGCGACACGCACAATACGCCCGTAGTCAATGGGCAGCTGGAATGGCTCCAGGCTGAGGGGCTGTCGCCTGGGGTTTACTATTTGCGACTCATCGTCATCGAAGACAGTAACTACGTGGGGGAGCCGCATCAGATTCAGATCACGGTAGAAGCGCCGTAAGCTCCCTATGTTGGTTACCAGCCTTCCGCCGATCATCTCCGCCGGCTCGACCGTCTTGATCCTGGGGTCGATGCCGGGAGCTATGTCGCTGCGCTTGCAGCAGTACTACGCCCATCCGCGCAATCATTTCTGGTTGATCATGCAGGGGTTGACCGGCGTGCCGGCGCGGGCCGCCTATGCGGAGCGCATCGAGCGTCTGGCGGCGACCGGCATTGCCTTGTGGGACAGCCTGATGGTGTGCGTGCGGCCGGGCAGTCTGGATGCCAGCATCGTGCCCGAGACGGAAGAACCAAACGACTTTTCGGCGCTGCTGGACACACACCGGACCATTCGCGCCATCTGCTTCAACGGCAAGAAATCGGAGCAGGTATTTCGCAAGCGGGTGTTGCCGGATTTGTCCGCGGCCGTCAGTCAGAGGCTGGCCTTCCACGGCTTGCCGTCGACCAGTCCGGCCAACGCCGGTTTCACCTACGCGCAGAAGCTTGAACACTGGCGAGTAATCCTTGAATATCTGCCCGGCGTCGCCTGACCAGTCCGTGATAAAGCCGCCCGGCACTGTGGCGCAAGCTGTCCAGCTTGCGAAAAAACCACTCCACCCAGACAGGTTGAGCGTCAGTTGCAATGGATTTATCATTCGTCCTGCTCGGCCCACACCGACTGGATGAGCCGTTCCACGGCGGCGGGAAACGCCCAGGCGGCCCGGCCGTCGATCTCGTGGCGGATAACCAGCCCTTGACTCGCCAGATGCTCCAGGGCCACCAGGGTCGTGGAGCGCGAAATCTCGCATCTCAGGCTGATTCGCCGCGTGACCACCGGCTGGGGCAGCAGGCCCATGGTCAGCACGATCTTCAATTGCGTCCCTGATAGCCGGCGAACCAGCGTTTCCAGGCCCAACCGCTCCGGCTCCGAATCTCTGATCATCTGCTCTTTTCTCCTGAAATCGGTCAGATCGACGCCAAGGGGCAACGTGTCTTCCGGCAGGTTGAAGCGCTGCAAGACGGCGCAGTAGAACGGTGATTGGGCGAAGTACAGGGCCGCGCTCAACTGCTCGGTGGGATCGTCGTCGAAATAGTCGATGATGGCCTGTCGCAAAATAGCCAGCAGCAGGCGATCGTAAGGTGCCAGGCCCGACGATAGCTCCAGATCGATCAGACTTTGGATTCGCGTTCGGTCGCTTTCGCTGGGGGATGTGCTTTGTTTCATGGCTCACCGGCTGCGTTTGCATTGCCAAGGTACGCCCATTGTATTAAAAAATAGAACTAATGTGCTAGTAAATTTTCGACACATTTGCAAAAGCAGCTAAAATATGGCCTTATGGTTTCCTATCGGATCCGACGACTACCTATGGAGGGCGAAGCGGGGCGGCGTTATCATCTGTATGATCGCTCCGACCAACTCCTGCTGGTGGCCGATCAGGGCAGCCCGTGGCTGCCGGAAGCCCCCCAGGTGCTCTTTGCTCGCCCCGACGGCGAGCGTGTGGCGACGATGGATCTCCCCCGCCCCGACGACCGTCGTCCGGACAAGAAGCAGAACTATGCTGTCATCTATGAACACGCGGTCTACGCGCTGATCACCGCGCTGGACCTGTCAAGCGGCACCGGGGCGTTGCGGCCGCCGCCGGCCGCGGCCGGAGCCACGTTTGACCGGCTGGTGATCGAAGTGGAAGGGCAAAAATGGCTGGGGCTATGCTGGACAGGCGGAGAGGGCCCCCTGCTTATTCTCTATGACATTGAGGCGTCGGATTTGTCGCCATCGGTGGACGCAGAAGCGGCCGACCTGCCTGAGCCAATCGGTCTGCTGGAAGTGGGCACAGGCGATTTTGACTTCGACCTGACCTTGCCTGCCGGGCGGCTGGCGCAAGGGCCGTTGCTGGGGTTGGCCCTGGTCTTTCTGGTGGATGGAATTGCTCCATAGGAACCGGGCTTCTCGCCAGAGGCCCGGTCCCTATTCTTATTCCTCAAATTTCCCCGGATAGCCGCGGATGGTCGCCCGCAGCACGTCGTTACCATCGGGACCGATGACCCGACCAGCCAACCGCACCCAACCTCGCTCGCTAACCTCGATGATTTCCGACTCGGCCATCACGGTGTCGCCGATATAGACCGGGCCGAGAAACTCAAACGACATCTCCGACGCCAAGAAAGCCCAAAGCCCGCCGAAGTGGGTCAGCAGGCTGGCCGTCAACAAGCCGGGAACAATGCGGCGGCCGAAGCGGGTTTGCGCCACGTAGGCGTCGTCCGTATGGTAGGGGTTGATGTCCCAGGTCACACCGATGAACAGGGCGGCGTCGGCCTCGGTCAGCGTGCGGCTGAAAGCGACCTTCTCGCCGACGCGGGTGGCGCGAGGCGTGCGATGGGGCAAGATGGGAGAAGGCATTGGTTCACCTTTCGGGCCGGAAATCTGGCGCCTACAATACCTTCGTCACGGCTAACCCCAGCCCCGACGCCTCAATCGCCTCCCGGCTGCCCAGCACGACCACGTCACCGGCATCCTTCACCTGTTCCAGCACGTCGGCCAGCGCGTGGAAGTCGGCCGTCTTCGTGCCCAGCACCTCGTCGCGGAACTGTTGCAAGCGCTCGTCGGTCTCGCCCGTCAAATAGCGCGTCAGCGACGTGTAGCCCTTGGCGTCCGGCAACTGGTAGGCGTCGATGGCCCCGATGGCGCCAATGATCGACCGCGTCAGCTCGTCGTCGCTCAGTTCCAGCCCGCGCAGATAACCGGCCGTGGCATCATAGACGTCCAGCGTACCGGCCAGGTTCGGATCGCGGTAGGAGAGATAGGTGTAGACCCCGGAAATGGGACTGAAGGTGCAGAACGCGCCATAGGCCCCACCCTGGATACGAATCTTCTGCAGCAAATAGCCCGTCCGCAGCAGATTATTGATGACGGCAATCGATCCATCGAGCCGGTAGCCCAAGTCGTAGAGGCCGGCCCCCTTGCCGACGTAGTTCACCTGAGCCGGGAAGGTTAGCCCCTCGTGGCGCGGCAGCGCCGGCAGGCCTGTGAGGGTATCCGAAAACCTTGCGGAGCCGGAAGACTCGCCGCCCGGCAACCCGCCCAGGAAGTCGGCCAGCCGCGGCGCAAAGGCGGCGAAGTTGGCTTCGTCCAGCGTCACATTGGCGAGCATCCCCGCCCGGTTCACCAGATGGCCGCGCACCGCCTCCAGGTCGGCCAGCACGCCCGGCCAGTCGCCGTCGATGCGCTCGGCCAGGCGTCGCAGGAACAGCAGATTCTCGACGCCGTTGACCATCTCCTCCAGGCGATAGGCCGGATGAAAGTGACCGCGCAACCGGGTGTTAGTCACCTGATGCCCGGCCGGTGCCAGGGCGGACTCCGCGCCGATCTTGGCCTCCAGCACGATCTGGCGGAAACGCTCGCGGTTATCGAGCCGGGCCGACAGCAGCACGTCGCCCAGGATGCCCAGCAGCTCCGGCGCGCGCTCCGGTGTGGCCTTGCCGCGCAGCATCAGGTAAGCGACGAGTGACGAATTACGAGCGTCGAATGCAGCATGGCTCACAGCAACGCCGTCTGAACTCGTCGTTCGTCGTTCGTCATTCGTCGCTTCTCCCACTACCGGCGCGATTAGCGTCGTCGGATAGATGCCGCCCGTCGTGCGGCCGATGCGCTGCGACAGCTTGACGAAGTCCTCGGCGTCCGTGCCCATCTCCAGCAGCGCCTGGCCGAACAGCGCGGCGTAGGGCAACAGTTCCGCGGGCAGCGACCGCAGGTCCAACCCCAGGTCAAGGTAGACGATGCCGTTGGTGAACAGGTCGTGGTAGACAACGCGCGCGCCGCTCATGGCCTCGAGCGCCAGGGGAATGGGCTTGTGGTGCGGCTCCAGATCGCCCCGTTTCAGGCTGGGCAGCTTCGCCAGCACCTCCGGCGGGTCGGGCAGGTTTTGCTGTTCCTGCAGCGTCCGTGCGTTGGCCATGACGGCCGCCACATCCGCGTCGCTCATCGCTGCCCGCTCCTTCTCCAGCCGCGCTCGCTCCGCCTCTTCCAGCCGCTGGTTCAACTCGGCGTCCGGCTCCAGGATGACGGCCACGCGATGGGGGTTGTCGAGCAAATACTGGCGGATGATTGCCTGCAGATAGGCCGGCTCGGCCGCCAGCCGCGCCTTAACCGTTGCCAGCGGGGCCTCGAAAGCCAGCGGGGCCAGCGGGTCGCGGTCGTGGAGCCACGTGTCCAGCGCCCGCACCAGCAGCGCCAGCCCGCGCGGATAGCGGCCGGTGTTGTTCTCGCGCAGCGCAAACTCGATGGTATTGACCGACGCGCCGATCATGTCCGGGTCGAAACCGTCCTGGGCCAGCGCCTCCAGCGTCGCCAGGATGAGCGGCTCCACACGGTCGGCATCGGTCACAGCCACGCCCTTCAATCCGGCCGAGAAAGTCATCTGCCGCGTGTAGTTGGCCAGGCCGCCGAGCACGTCTTCGCCCAGCCCGGAGTCGATCAGCGCCTTGCGCAGCGGTGAGGCGGGCGTGCCGAGCAAGGCATGACCCAGAATCTCCAGCGCCATGACCAGCGCCGTATCCTCATACTCCGGCAGCAGCCAATTGACCTCGACGAACGCTTTGGGCGACTGGCCGTCGCCGGCCTGCCCGGCCTCCGCGCCATAAGAAAACCGCGTTACCCGCGGCGCGGTGAATGGCGTTTGGGGGGCAATGGCGCTATCGACCGCAATGGCCTCGAATTCGGACAGATAACCGCTCATGCGCCGCAGGCGCTCTTCGGGATCGTCGTCGCCATAGAAAAAGAGGAGCGCATTCGACGGGTGGTAATACGTCTCGTGGAAGCGCTTGAACTGCTCGTAGGTCAGGTCGGGAATGACCGCCGGGTCGCCGCCCGAATCGACGCCATAGGTGGTGTCGGGGAAGGTGGCCTGCCGGCTATAGCGGTCGAGCAGATTGTCGGGTGACGAGTAGGCCCCTTTCATCTCGTTGAAGACGACGCCCTTGTAGGACAGAGGTGCGTCGGCCGCCTCCAATTCGTAGTGCCAGCCCTCCTGAGCCAGCTTCTCCGGCGACAGCAACGGGTGGAACACGGCATCGACGTAGACGTCGAGCAGGTTATAGAAGTCCTGCAAGTTGGTACTCGCCGCCGGGTAGATGGTCTTGTCCGGGTAGGTCATGGCATTGACGAAGGACGCCAGCGACCCCTTGACCAGTTCGAAGAATGGATCCTTCAGGGGGTACTTGCGTGACCCGGCCAGCACCACGTGTTCCAGGATATGGGGCAGCCCGGTCGAGTCGGTCGGCGGCGTGCGGAAGCTGATGCCGAACACCTTGTTTTCGTCGTCGTTTTCCAGCGACAAGAGTTGCGCGCCCGTCCGCGTGTGCCGCCAGAGGCGCGCGCGCGTGTTCAGTTCCGGGATGGTCTCGTCGCGTAGCAATTCAAAGCCGTGGGATGTCTCAATCATATTTCACCTACAAGATTCTCGCGCAAAGTGAAGAATTTTATCCGCAGATGTTTCTCTTCTTTTCGGCTTGGTAACGTTGCGCCAACTTTCTTTATACCGTCATGGATAAAAAGTTCTGCAAAATCCGCTTCCCGTGCTCCGTCAGGATGCTTTCCGGATGGAACTGGACGCCGACAACGGGGAATTCGCGGTGCTGCAAGCCCATCACCTCGCCGTCACGGGTGAAGGCCGTCACGGCCAGCGCCTCCGGCAGCGCTTCCTCGACGATGAGCGAGTGATAGCGCGTGGCCGTGAACGGGCTGGGCACGCCGTTGAACAAGCCGTGGCCGTTGTGGTAGACCGACGATGTCTTGCCGTGCATCAGCCGCGGCGCGCGCGACACCACCCCGCCATAGACCTGACCGATGCATTGGTGGCCCAGGCACACGCCCAGCACCGGCGTCGTCGGCCCGAAGCGCCGGATCACCTCGTTGGACACGCCGCCGTCGTCGGGCGTGCCCGGGCCGGGGCTGATGACGATATGGGTCGGTCGCAGCGCGGCGATCTCGTCCGGCGTGATGGCGTCGTTGCGAACGACGCGCACATCGGCCCCCAACTCCCCCAAATATTGCACCAGATTATACGTAAATGAATCATAGTTATCGATGACCAGTACCATCTCGCCTCCAACAATCTCAATTACGAATGACGAATGACGAATGAAGAACAGTGTCCCTAACTCCTAATTCGTTATTTATTCCAGCGTCACCACCAAAATCTGGAACGCCGCCGCTCCGCCGTTGGCCTCGCGCACCTTCACCTGATAGGTGGTCGTGCCCAGCGGCAAAATATAGGCCGTCTCCACGCCGCCGGGGCCGCTAAAGTTGGCCGTCGTCAGCAGTGTTCCGTCCGCGCCCAGGATGTCGAGGGCGATGTCGGCCTGGTCGGTTGGGTCGGCCACGGCGATCAACGGCCGTGCCCCGCGCGAAGTCACCTCATAGACCATCTCCGCCCCCGCCGCCAACACGTCCGGCTGTTGCAGGGCCACGCCCGGCGCGGGCGTCGTCAGGTCAAACAAATGGGCCGCAAACGAGCCATCGCCGGCCACAGCGCGCACGACCAGCGTATGCAGCCCATCAGACTCCGGGCTGAGCACCAGAATTTCCGGCCTTCCGGCCAGCGCGTTGTCGGCCGCGGCCGGCGGGGTAATGCCTTCCGGCGTCGTCTGGCCTGTCTGGTCGCCCACGTATGCGGCCAAAGCCACGTCCAATTCATTCGTCGGCTCCACGAACAGAATAACCGGCTGGAACCGCCGCCCGTCGATCAGATAGGCCAGCGAGTTCCCGGCGGCCAGCGACGCGCCGTCCTGTTGGCCGGGGGCAAACAGACTGACGGCCGTCGGCTCCGACGTGGGCGGCTCGACCGGCGCCTCGGCCGTGGGCGAGGCCGGCGGTGGCTCGTCGGTCGGCAATGGCGTCAGGGTCGGCGCTTCGGTCGGCGTGTCGGCCGTGGGCGAGGTGGGCAGCGTCGCCAGGGCGGCGTCGGTCGACGTGGGCGCGATGGACGGCTCGGCCGTCGTCTGTTGTCCGTCGTCGGTCGTCGGCGCGGGCGGCAACAGCGTGGCGATGGGTTGGCTGGGCGCATTGTCGCAGCCCACAACCAGACCCGTTAGGATAAGCAATAGAGCAATTCGTCTCATCAAAAACCTCCTTGTGTCAGGCGACACAAAAAGTAGCCACGAAAAAATCGGCGCGGCTTCTGTGCTCTATTGTAACCTGATTGGGGGACTGTCCTATGGGAATTATTACCAATATATCACCCTGATTGATTGGCCCCGCAGCGATTCACGCGGTCTTATCCGGGCATTACCAACCCCATCATCCCCTTCATCTCGTCCACCTTCGGCTGGGACACAGCCCGCGCCTGCTCGGCTCCATAGGCCAGCAGCCGGTCGAGCTCGGCTGTGTCGTCCATCAACGCCTTGTAGCGGGCCTGGATCGGCCGCAGCGTCTCGATAACCACCTCAGCCACGCCCATCTTCAGGTCGCCGTAGCCGCGCGCGCCGGCGAAGTCGGCCTCTACGGCGGCGTTGTCCTTGCCGGTGACGGCCTGATAGATGGTCAGCAGGTTGTTAACCCCGGCCTTTTCCGGGTCGTCGGAGAAGCGAATCTCGCGACCGCTGTCGGTGACGGCCCGCTTGAAGGCATACATGATCTCGTCCGGCTCATCCAGCAGGCGGATGGCGTGGCCGCGCTTGTCGGCCAGGCTTTTCGACATCTTGACCGCCGGATCGTCCAGGCCCATAATGCGCGCGCCGACCTTGGGGATGATCGGTTGCGGTACAACGAAGAAGTCGGCATTGTAGAGGGCATTGAAACGCTGAGCGATGTCGCGCGCCAACTCCACGTGCTGCTTCTGGTCTTCGCCCACCGGCACCTCGTCGGCGTCGTAGAAGAGGATGTCTCCGGCCATCAACACGGGGTAGTCGAGCAGGCCGGTCAGCACGCTCTCCTGCCGGGCCGATTTATCCTTGAACTGTGTCATGCGCTGCAACCAGCCCAGGGGCGTGATGCAGTTAAGCAGCCAGCAGCCCTCGGCGTGGGCGGCCACGTGACTCTGGATAAAGATGGTGCTCGCTTGCGGATCGATGCCGCAGGCCAGCAGCACGGCCGCCAGCGACCGCGTCTCGAAGCGTAGCTGTGCCGGATCTTGCGGCACGGTCAGGCTGTGCAGATCGACGACGCAGAAGTAGTTGACCTTCTCCGCCTGTCGGGCGGCCCAGTTGCGAATCGCCCCCAGATAGTTGCCCAAATGAATGTTGCCCGTCGGCTGAATACCACTGAATACTGTTTTCTTGTTCACAATTTCCTTTCAGAAAATGACGAATGACGGATGACGAATCAAGAACGCTCCTGAATTCGTCATTCGTCATTCGTCGTTCGTAATTTAAAGTGTGCCTGCCTCCGCGCGCTCCACGGCCACCAGCAACGCCCCAGCCTTGTTGACGCACTCCTGATACTCGGTCGCCGGGTCGCTGTCGGCCACAATACCTGCCCCGGCCTGCACCGACACCCGATCGCCCTGCATCACCATCGTGCGAATGGCGATACAGGTGTCCATGCTGCCGTCATAGCTGAAGTAGCCCACCGCCCCGGCATAGAGGCCGCGGCGCTGCCCTTCCAGCTCTTCTATGATCGCCATCGCCCGCACCTTGGGCGCGCCGCTGACCGTGCCCGCCGGGAAGGTGGCCCGCATCAAGTCGTAGGCGTCCAGCCCCGGCCGGATGCGCCCCTCCACGTGGCTGACGATGTGCATCACGTGGCTGTAGCGCTCCACCGTCATCAGGTCGCGCACGGCCACCGAGCCGTACTCGCTGACGCGGCCGACGTCGTTGCGCCCCAGGTCGACCAGCATCACGTGCTCGGCCCGCTCCTTGGGGTCGGCCAGCAGCTCGGTGGCCAGCGCGGCGTCTTCGGCCGGGCTGGCTCCGCGCCGCCGTGTCCCGGCGATGGGGCGCACGGCGGCCACGCCGTCCTCCAGGCGCACGTGCATCTCCGGCGACGCGCCGATCACTTGCAAGTCGAGTGGCGCGAAGTTGAAGTAGAACATATAAGGCGACGGGTTCAGCATTCGCAGCGCCCGGTAGACGGCAAACGGGTGGGCGCTCGTCCGGCGGCCGAAGCGTTGGCTCAACACCACCTGGAAGATGTCCCCGGCGGCGATGTACTCCTTCGCCTGGCGCACGATGGTCTCATACCGCTCGCGGCTCATGTTGGCCTCGATGTCCTGCCCGTTGCCGTGGGTCGCTCCCCAGCGGCGCGTCGGCACGGCGGGCAGCGGCCGCAGCAGCTTCTCGGCCAGGTGGTCGATGCGGCGCAGCGCATCGACGTAAGCTGCCTCCACATCGCCGTCGAAAGCGGCGAGGCTGGCGTTGGCCAGCAGGATCAGCCGGTGGCGGGCATGATCGAAGACGATCAGCGTATCGGTTAGCAGGAATATGGCGTCGGGCACATCGTAGGGGTGGGTTTCAACCCCGCCCCCGCCGGCGGGGGCAGCCGTCTCCGGCAGTTTCTCGAAAAATCGCACCACGTCGTAGCCCAAATAGCCCACCGCTCCCCCGGCAAAGCGCGGCAGCCCGGGCAGGTCGGCCGCCTTGTAGCGCGCCAACTCGTCCTTCAGTTCGTGGAGAATATCTCTCCCATCGGCCAGCTCGAAAGAAGCCGAGGAGAAGGGGTGTCCGGGTGCCGGGTTGCTCCCCCGCTCCACGGCTCCCCCGCTCCGCTCCACCGTCCGGCCGCGCAACGAGATTGTGGCCCGTGGATTGACGCCGACGAAGGAGTAGCGGCCGACCTGCTCGCCGCCCTCGACCGACTCCAGCAGAAACGACGCGCCCGGCTCGTCCATCAGCTTCAGGTAGACTGAGACCGGCGTCTCCAGATCGGCGGCGAACTCCCGTGTCACCGGGATCAGGTTGGCCGGCCCGCGCGCCAGTTCGCGAAACTCGTCCAGCGCCGGCCGGAATTGATCGTTCGTTGAGCCAGGTGTCAGGTTCATACGTCCACTCCATAAAATCGAATTATCGTTCTTGTCGCAATCGCAATCGCAATCGCGATAGCCGCAGCGATGGCAGTGCTCAGGCAACACGCGGCAGATGCTGCAATGCTTCCTCCACGGCCTCGGCCGGGTATTCATAATCCTCAAGATTGCCATGCAGATAGGATTCGTAGGCGGCCATGTCGAAGTGGCCGTGGCCCGACAGATTGAAAGCCACCACTCGCTTCTCGCCGCCGGCCTTGGCCGCCAGCGCTTCGTCGATAGCGACCTTGATCGCGTGCGTCGACTCCGGCGCGGGGATGATGCCCTCGGCCCGCAGGAACGTCAGCGCCGCCTGGAAGGTGTCGCGCTGCTTCACCGCTCGCGCCTCCACGTAGCCGCCATCAACCAGGGCGCTGACCTGCGGGGCCATGCCGTGATAGCGCAGCCCTCCGGCATGGATGCCCGGCGGGATGAACGTGTGACCCAGAGTGTGCATCTTGACGACGGGGGCCATTTGCGCCGTGTCGCCGTAATCAAAAGTGTAGACACCCTTGGTCAGGCTGGGCGAAGCGGCCGGCTCGGCGGCGATGACGCGCGTGCTCTTGCCCTCGGTCAGATTCTTGTGGATAAACGGAAATGCGAACCCGGCGAAGTTGGAGCCGCCCCCGGTGCAGCCGACGATCACGTCGGGGTATTCGTCGGCCATCTCAAATTGCAACAGAGTCTCCTGGCCGATGACCGTCTGATGCATCAGCACGTGGTTGAGCACCGAGCCGAGGCTATACTTCTTGGCCCCGTCCGACGTGGCCGCCGCCTCCACCGCCTCGGAGATGGCGATGCCCAGCGAGCCGGGCGCGTCGACGTCCTCGGCCAGCAGCGAGCGGCCGTATTGCGTGCGGTTGCTGGGGCTGGCATAGACCTGCGCGCCATAGCTCTCGATCATGATGCGCCGGTATGGCTTCTGGTGATACGATTCCTTCACCATGTAGACCTCCAATGCCATGTCGAAAAAGCTGCACGCCATCGCCAGCGCCGACCCCCATTGGCCCGCACCGGTCTCGGTCGTCAGCGCCTTCGTGCCCGCCTCCTTGTTGTAGAAGGCCTGGGGCACGGCCGTGTTCGGTTTGTGCGACCCCACCGGGCTGACTCCTTCGTACTTGAAGTAGATGTGGGCCGGGGTGTCCAGCGCTTGTTCCAGCCGTCGGGCACGGATGAAGGGCGTCGGCCGCCACAGCTTGTAGATCTCTCGCACCGGCTCCGGTATTTCGATGTAGCGCTCGGTGCTGATCTCCTGCAGGATGAGCGCCATCGGGAACAGCACGGCCAGGAAATCGGGTGTCACCGGCTCCAGCGTGCCCGGATGCAGCACCGGCTGCGGCGGCGTCGGCATGTCGGCGTTGATGTTGTACCACGCCTTCGGCAGCTTGCTCTCGTCCAGCAGAAATTTGGTTTGTTCGGTCATTGTTGTCCTCCACTGTATAAATGTCGCAGACACTACCCCTATTCGTAATCACAATCGCAATCGAAGAACGACTGCGATTGTGATTGCAACAGCGATTGCACACGACTTGATGCAATCGCCCAATAAAAAACGCCCTCGTCCCATACTAGGGACGAGAGCGTCAAAATCTCCCGTGGTGCCACCCTGCTTAAGCCGCGCCGCCGCGACTTCACTCTTGTCGGCCCATCTTGATAGGCCTTGGCCCGCTAACGGAGGCCATCCCGGCCGAAGCTACTGACTGCTATTTCGCCCCGGCAACTCCTCGGCCCATTCTCCCGTCGCGCTGACGCCAGACTCTCAGCTTCCGTCCGGCTCTCTGCGACCCGCTTGGCGGGGTACTCTTCCGATTCAACGTCGTTTGCTATTTGATTGGCGACAGTCTAACATGGGGCGTTTGTAGTGTCAAGGAGTATAAATTGCCCAATGGAAGAGCTTGATAAATTAACTGTTGTGGTTGAAGTTTGTGAACTTATTTCCGCAGGTAATATGGACGCGGCAAGAGAGACAGCTCGTCAGAGCCTTCCCTTTGAGCCGATACCAAACAGAGCCAAACGAATCAATAGAAAAAGCGGCCTTGCTCAATCGCTTCCTCCAACCGCAAAACGTGATGTTGCGATCGGGAAAGAGCTCCAACCCAAGCAATCGCTTGCTTCCGGCAGCAAACGCCGAGTTAGCGAGAAGAAAAAGCTCCAAGTCTGGCAGCGCGATGGGTTTCGATGCCGGTATACAAAACAACGATTGGTATTTCCCCAAACACTTGAACTTCTATCGTTGCTGCTTCCGGAGGAGTTACCCTACGACAACCCACCCCATGGCAAGTATGCCCTAACCCATGTTATCATGTATGAACCGTGGCCGGCGATTGATCATGTCAAAGCGATAAGCAGATCTTACGATTCCGTTTTAGCCAACAGTCCGGATAATCTTGTCACAGCCTCCGCACCAGTTAACTCCGAAAAATCCTCGAACGATTTAGATATCTTCCGATGGCCCCTTTTACCCCCGAGCCACTACCGGACTGGGACGGTCTTACCGGATGGTACGTTCAATATCTGAATCAAGACCCGTCATGGTTCGATCATCCCACTAGTGGAGCGCGCCTTAAGGGCTGGTACCGGCGCTTATCATGAGGTCGAGCGCCGGATTCACGAGCCGGCAATCATGACTGATTCACCTGACCCGCACCAAACACCACATGACTGGGACGCGCAAGCCGCCGCCTTCGACGACGAACCCGACCACGGTCTGCGCGATCCGTCCGTCCGCGAGGCCTGGCGCGAACAATTACGGCAGTGGCTGCCGCCGGGCCGCACTGCCGTTCTCGACGCCGGTTGCGGCACGGGGTCGCTCAGTCTGCTCGTGGCCGAGACAGGCCATTTGGTCACGGGCATCGACTGGTCGGTGGCCATGCTCGCGCGGGCGCGGGCCAAGGCGGAGGCCGCCGGCTTATCCATCGACTTCCGCATCGGCGACGCGGCCGCGCCGCATTTCCCCCCGCGCTCGTTCGACGTGGTTCTGTGCCGCCACGTGCTGTGGGCCTTGCCGGAGCCGGTGCGAGTGCTGCAGCGCTGGGCCGGGCTGCTGTCTCCCGGCGGGCGCCTCGTTCTAATCGAAGGGTACTGGCATACCGGCGGTGGATTACATGCCGGCGAATTGGTCCGGCTTATCCCCCCTTCCTTCGCGAATTTTCAGAGCGACCGCCTGAGCGACGACCCACGTCTGTGGGGCGGACCGGTGACGGACGAGCGGTATGTGATCCTGGCTCGAAAGCGTGCTCGTCCCACCGTCAGTCAAGCAGAAAGCTGACCACTTCTCCGGCAAACAGTTCCGGGTTCGTGTCCATAGCGATGTGCTGCTGGCCCGGCATCACCACGGCGCGAGCATTCGGGAGAGCCGCCAGCAGCATCTCGTCGACATCGCGCGTGAACGCCGGGCTGTCGCTGCCGGACAGTAGCAAGGTCGGCGTGTCCATCCCCGCGAACCGGTCGGCATCGAATCGGTAGGCACTATGGTAGCGCAGTTCGCGCGGCAACGTGTGCGCCAGCGTGACCCGAACCGGCCAGACGGGCAGCCGCCGATACATGTCAAACTCATGGTCGGGCATTTGGACGACTTCGCGGAACATGATCTCCAGTGCCGCTTCCGGGGTTCCCCGGTCGAGTGCGGCTTGCATGCGGTCGAGAACCTCTTCCGGCACGGGGGGGTCGGCCGGAGCGATGGCCGGCTCATAGAGAACCAGCCGTCGCATCTTGCCGGTCAACAGGGCCGCCTCCAGACAACAATGCCCGCCGAAGGAGTGGCCGAGCAGGTTCACCTGCTTACCCGTGTCCGCGGCCACTGCCTCGACGACGGCGGCCACATCTTCCGCTTCGCGTAGACCATCGTATTCAGGACTGTCGCCACTGCCGCCCCTCCCGCGGCGGTCCATCGCCAAAACGGTGAAGTGCGGTTCCAATTGCGGCAGGACGGTGGCCCAACGTTGGTGATCGGCCGTTGCGCCGTGGATGAGAACAAGCGGCGGGCCGGAGCCGCTGCGCCAGTAGGCGATCGGTGTGCCATCGTGTGAGATTGTTTGTTCCATATGTGGATTTCCCGTACGACGCGAGGGGTAAATAGAGGTAGAACGGCCGGCAGATGCCGTCGGGTCCGAAAAAGGTAAAGTTCGGCTACAGATCTAGGGGTACGCCGTCACGCCGTGCAACATTTACCATAAGCCCATAGTATGCAAAGGCTTGGCCGCTGTCAAGTGGCCCTGGCGCCCCACAAGGGTTTTTCAGTAATCGGCCGCTCTCCATAGCGCCGGTTTCTTAACCGGCTCCCCAGACCCCCTCGTTCTCGGCCGATAAGGATCCGGCCTTACACCTCAACAACTGAAAATCCCTGGCCGGCGAACTGCGCTCCGTGGCATCCGGCACAATTGCTGACACCCCGAGCGAGCCCCCTAATATGCTATAATGACGATCTGTTGCTCAACCATAAAAAGGAGATTGATATGAACCGCCAAAGTCTAGCAGGCCTCGTCGCGCTCATCCTGGCCGGCGTCGGATTATTGTTAGGCGTCTATGGCCTCATCCGTGCCAATACCCTGCAGCAAGAACTGACAACGGCCTCGGCCGCGCTTGAGGCCTCGGCCGCACGAGCCGACACGGCTGTCAATCGCATCGGTGTGTCGTCGACACTGGAACCGGCACACTCAACCGATGTGCCCAATGTCGCCTACGACCCGGCCGACGTGCCGCCGCCCATCACCCGTACCGAGCCGACCACCGTACAAATCACCCTGACAACGCGGGAATTGACGGCCGAACTGGCCGATGGCACCACCTATGACTTCTGGACCTTCGATTCCACCGTGCCCGGCCCCATGATTCGCGTGATGGAAGGTGACACCGTGGAAGTGACACTGGTCAACCCGCCGGAGAACAAGAGCGGCCACAACATCGACCTCCACGCCGTCAACGGCCCCGGCGGCGGTGCGGTCGTTACCAATGTCTTGCCCGGCGAGACGAAGACCTTCAGCTTCAAGGCACTCAATCCGGGGGTTTACGTCTACCATTGCGCCTACCTGCCACCGCAGCACCACATCGCCCAGGGTATGTACGGCGCGATCCTCGTCGAGCCGGTCGGCGGCCTGCCGCCGGTCGACCGCGAGTTCTACGTCATGCAGGGCGATTGGTATACGCTGGGCCGGTTCGGCGATAAAGGACATCAGCCTTTCAGCGCGGAGAAGGCGCTGGCCGAGCAGCCGGAGTACTTCACCTTCAACGGCCACGTCAACGCCCTTACGACTATCTATCCGCTGCACGCCGAAGTTGGCGAAACGGTGCGGGTTTTCTTCGGTGTGGGGGGGCCGAACGTCGGCTCCAACTTCCACATTATCGGCGAGATATTCGACAAAGTTTACACTGGCTCGCCGGAAACATTCATCCGCAATGAGGAATCGTGGTACGTGCCGCCCGGCTCCGTTTCTACTTTCGAGCTGAAGCTGGACGTACCGGGAGAATACCTGCTGGTCGATCACGCGCTCTATCGCACTCAGAAAGGCGCAGCCGGCATCCTGCACGTAACTGGCGAGTGGGATACGGATATCTATTCCCCGCAACTCGAGGGGGTCGGGCCATAGAGGCAGAGGCCAGGCCTTTCCCAACGGGCGACTAGACGAAAAAAGAGCGGAGCCGCTTTCGGCTCCGCTCTTTCGCTTTCGCTTAATGGGACAGGTTTAGGCCTGTTTCTTCAACACCGGCAGGCCGTTCTTCGACTCGGCCACCTGATAGCCGGAAGGGACAGCGTCCAGCGCGCCCTGACCCGGTTCCTTGGCGAAGAAGTAGAGTTGCTGCTTGCGACCGCCCTTCAATTCGACGACTCGCGAGTGAAGAAAATAATCCTTACCTTTACTGTTCTTAAATTTGAATGCCATTCCGGCACCTCCTACTCTTATAATCTGGTTTGCAAAGCAAAGGCGCTTCCCTTCGCGGGGATTGCGCCTCTTCCCCAGGCGTCCCGCGCAACGCGATAGGATTCGCCCGTTTGTTCTAGACAACTGTACCATGTAATCGGCAAAATGGGTGATTTTCTGAGAAAAAACTAACCGAGGACGTCGTTTTCCGCCCTTAACGAACGGATTGTCCGTTAAAATTCGCTCCCAGCATACCTGCCCAATCGGCCTAATCTGCGGATAATATAATCCTGTTGCTTCATTCAATTTGTCTCATCCGTGAAATCTGTAGATTATTTTCTGGAGGTTCATCATGCCCCATCGTTACGCCATCCTGGGCTCCGGCCGGCAGGGAACGGCCGCCGCCTATGACCTGGCCGTCCACGGCGATGCCGAAGCCATCCTCATGGCCGACTTGCAGCGCGCGGCCGCCGAGCGCGCCGCCGCGCGCGTCAACCGGCTGGCCGGCCGCGACGTCGCCACGGCCGCCGCGCTCGACGTGCGCGACGCCGACGCCGTGGTCGCCCTGTTGACCGGCCACCACGCCGACGCCTTCATCTCCGGCGCTCCCTACTTCTTCAACCTGCCCCTGGCCCACGCCGCCGTGCGCGCCGGGGCCAGCATGGCCGACTTCGGCGGCAACACCGACCAGACCCGCGCACAGTTGGCGTTGGACGAAGCGGCCCGCAGTGCCGGCATCACCCTGACGCCCGACTGCGGCCAGGTGCCGGGGCTGGGCAATTCGCTCTGCGCCTACACGATGAGCCTGTTCGATGAGTGCCGCGACCTGATCATGTACGACGGCGGCATTCCCGCCGAACCGCGACCGCCATGGAACTACATCCTGACCTTCAACATCGAGGGGCTGACCAACGAGTACTTTGGCACGACCGTCTTCAACCGCAACGGCGCGCCGGTAGAGATGGAATGCTTTCGCGACGACGAATATGAGCTGGTGGACTTCGGCGCCGACATCGGCACGCTGGAGGCCTTCACCACCGCCGGCGGCACGAGCACCATGCCCTGGACCTGGGCCGGCCGGCTGCGCACGCTGCAAAACAAGACCATTCGCTGGCCGGGCCACTATGCCCAGTGGAAAGCGTTCAGCGACGCCGGGCTGCTTGAACTGGAACCGGTAGAGGTCGACGGGCAAATGGTTGTGCCCCGCCACGTGCTGCACGCCCTAATAGGGCCGCAGATCGAAGCCAAACCGGGCGATAAGGACCTCGTCATCGTGCGCATCATCGGCCGCGGCCTGAAGGGCGGCCGGGAGCGAGAGGTGGTCGTGGACTTGTTCGACCGCTACGACGAGGCGACGGGCTTCACGGCCATGGAGCGCACCACCGGCTGGCACGCAGCCATCATTTGCGCCGCGCAAGCGCGTGGCCTGACTCCGCGCGGTGGCGTTCCTGTGGAGTTGGCCCTGTCCGGCCCGGCCTTCGCCGAGGAACTGTTGAAGCGAGGATTCGATTTGCGGGTCGCGTGGAAGGAAGAAGTGGGCGCGAAAAACGTCTCTTAATTCGGCCCGCGGCGCGTCCACAGGATAAACAAGACCATCAGCAAGGCGGCCAACCCCACCAGCGCCCAGCCCGTTGTCCCCGTGAACAGGACAGCATGAGCCAGGGGGTTCTCCTCCTGGGCCAGCGCTGGCCGCGTTACCGCCAGCATCATTAGTAGCAACATCAGGACAATCGGTAGCTGCTTCATCTTTATCCTCGCCTGAAAATCCGGTTTCCCCCTGTCACCATCCTGCGGGTTCACGAAAACTCTGCGGCGTTCCCCAAAATACGATGGTGTCCATATCGGCATGGTCAAAAGCAGAGGCCGCTACGGCGGCTTCGCGCCCAGTTCCCGAATAACCTGGGGAAGTGCACGTATAATATCTGATAATCATTGGAGACACAAAAGCGGAGTACATCCCCATATGTCTCCATCGCCGCCCGGCTGAGTGACGAACTGCGCCCGTACGCCGGCCTAAACGAACTCGCCGCCCTTATCGCGTGCCAATGCTCAGGGCAACACGCTCGCCCACTGCTTATCAGGGAGCGGCAATTTCCTGGCAGAAGTGCAGATCTGTCATTCCTTTCCCCTAGCCAGTCGATCAGCCATGTGGTGCCGGATTCTTATCCGGTGGCCGAGAAAGAGCGGGGTTGTGGAGCCGGTAAGAAACCGGCACTACGGAGAGCGACCGTGTACTAAAACCCTGGCAAACCCGTATCATCTATTGACACATGCTAATCAATCGCTTATAATTATTTCAAGCGGAGAGCCTATCCATTTAGCCAATAACTATCAATAGAATAGATTACGTGTTTAATTCCTTGCACTCTGCAAGGTATTTTACCTTGGCACACCCTCTGAAGTGGGTCAATATTACCTTTCACCCCAACACAGAAAGGTGAGGGGAGCTGGCACATGATCTCAAGGGGAGACCCTGTAGCAATTCTGTAATTGCGCCTCCATTCGTCAAAATTGTTAAGATTGCTTGATTGCCTTCAAGGAGAATCGTCATGAAGCATCGATGGCTGGTAATCACATTGGTCGTATTACTGGTCGCATTGGTCCCCGCCGTTGCCTGGGCACAAGACAGTAATCGGGGTGAGGTGTTGGGCACCAATGTACGGATTTTGGGACAACCATTTGAATCAAACGGCCCGGCGAAGGATGTAATGTCTTCGATTCCCGGCCAAAAGACGTCGGTCTTGCCCGCAACTGCAATGCAGAAGCTGGGCCTGGAGAACACGGGGCCTTTGCCGGCAAAGGTACTTTTCAGCGTTAAGGAAGAATTTGAAGGCGCGTGGCCAACCGGCAACTGGAGCACCTTTGATAACAACGGAGGCCAGGGCGGCAACATTTGCTGGGACGATGAGAACTGGATCGCCGAACACGGCAACTGGAGCGGGTGGGGTGCCGGCGGCTGCGCAGACGGCCTGAATCCGAATTTTGATTACTACGTCGACAACATGGATTCCTGGGCTGTCTACGGTCCGTTCAGCACCGCCGGCGCGAAGAAGGCCGCGGTCAAATTCTGGTACTGGAATGACACAGAGCCGAACTACGACTACCTGATGTGGTGCGCGTCGGCCGATGGGGTGACCTTCTACTGCAAGAACACTTCCGGCTCCACCAACAACAAATGGAAGAGAACGACGCTGAACCTGAAGAACGTACCCGGCTATGGCAAAATGCTGGGTGATTCATCCGTCTGGGTGGCCTGGATTATGACCACGGATGGAAATGTCAGTGGCTTTCCGTATGACGGTTCCTTCATCGATGGAGTCGCCATCACGGTCACGAAGTGAGTTCAAAGCCGCGCCGCGCGGTGAATGAGCGAGCGGCATAGCGAATAGACAAAGCCCTTCGGGAGTTCAATCGACCGGAGGGCTTTGTCGTTGTTGGGTTCCTCGCCGCGCCGCTCGCATTTGTATAAGTATCATTGCCGCCTGCCGCCCCCACGATTGAAGGTTTTCAGCCACAAGACCCAAACTTCAGCTCGTTACCCGGTTCCGCGACGAACAACGGCCTGCCGTTTGCCGTATTCGGTTTCTCCCTGAAGTACTCAACGTCACTCCGTCGCCGCCGCCAGCTTCTCGGCCTCGTCGGCCAGGATCAGGGCGTCGATGAACGGATCGAGGTCGCCGTCCATGACCACCGGCAGGTTATAGCTGGTGAAGCCGACGCGGTGGTCGGTCACGCGCGACTGGGGATAGTTGTAGGTGCGAATCTTCTCACTGCGGTCGCCGCTGCCCACTTGCGCCTTGCGGTTGGCGGCCTCGGCCGAGCTTTGCTTCTCCTGCTCCATCTCCTCCAGCCGGGCCTGGATGATCGCCATCGCCAGTTGCTTGTTCTGCGACAGGCTGCGCTCGGACTGAATCTTGACGAACATGCCCGTCGGCTTGTGGACGACGCGCGCGGCCGTGGCGTTCTTCTGCATGTGCTGGCCGCCGGGGCCCGACGAGAACTCGGCCGTAATGACCAGTTCCTTTTCGTCCAGAGTGATGTCCACCGGGTCGAGTTCGGGCATCACAGCCACCGTGGCCGCGCTGGTGTGGATGCGCCCCTGCGACTCGGTCTGCGGCACGCGCTGCACGCGATGGACGCCGCTCTCATACTTCAGCCGCGAGTAGGCCCCCCGACCCTTCACCGCCAGGATCACCTCCTTGTAGCCGCCGACGCCGGTCTCGTTCTCGTCGACGATTTCCGCCTTCCAGCGCCGGGCCTCGGCGTAGCGCATATACATGCGCAGCAAGTCCCCGGCGAAGATACCGGCCTCATCGCCGCCCGTGCCGGCGCGAATTTCGATGAAAACGTTCTTGTCGTCGCGCGGGTCTTTGGGGATGAGCAAGGAGCGCATACGACTTTCCAGCCGTTCGAGTTGTGTCGCGAGACGTTCGATCTCGTCGGCGGCCAGCGCGGCCATCTCCTCGTCTTCCTCGGCCGCGCTCATCTCCTCGGCCTGGGCCAGCTCCTGGCGCAACTGGGTGTACTGTTGGTAAGTCTCTACCAGTTCGTTCAGGTCCATGCGTTCCTGGGCCAGTTCGGTCAGCCGCGTGTGGTCGGCCAGCACCTCCGGCTCAGCCATCTGCCGCTCGATCTCGTTGTAGTGGTCGACGACTTTGTCCAGTTTGTCGAATAGGTTAGTCATAAAAAGAACCCACAGTTTTTACAGAGGGCACAGATTTTCCGGCGGTTAATTAAAGAATCGCGCATGCCCTTTAAGAGTTTTTCGCATTAATCGCGCCCGGTTGCACAGACCGCGATCAGAGATTGTATAGCTGGGCAGAGAATGGAACAAGGCACGAGTATCGTGTTAGTGTTGGTAGCCGACGCCTAATACTCAAGGCTGCCGACTGGCCTATTGCCGTATATGCCGTTAAAATTATGACAACTACAGGTCACCGTTTCACTCGTGAAGGAGATCGCTCATGCCAAACATTGATCTCAATACATTGTTGGAACTTGTCGGGTCTCTCAGCGACAGCACAGAACTCGGCAGCGCAAGCGAACGTTTCCGTAATTACTTATCTTCAAACGTCACAAGCGCGAAAGATGTTCGCGCGTACATCGAAACCGCCTTAGAACAGGTGGGAGATCAATATAACAAAGCACTTCAAGACCTCATCAATCATCTTGGCCAACTACTTGGATTCGAGGTGACATTTGGTCGATACAAGGGAGTAAGGGGGCAAGTCGGATATGACGGACTATGGAAGTCATCGATTAACGGGTGGTCAATTGTAGTTGAAGTCAAAACTACGGATGTTTACAATGTCAGGACCGCCACTTTACTTGGCTATATCAATGCACTCGTATCGGAGAATTTGTTGAAGAATCCGGACTTGACGTTAGGCTTGTATGTCTACGGTCGATTTGATTCCCATACAAACCAAATGGAAAACGCCATTATTGTCGAAAATAGACGAGAGCGCCTAAGAGTGGTCAGTGTCCCCGCTCTCATCGACTTGCTTGAGCTTGTGCAAAAGTACGGACTGGATCATGAAACCGTTCTCAACTTACTATTGCCGTTCCCTGTTCGGATCGATCCGATAGTTAACCTAATCCGCAATGTCGTGTCCCAAGAACAAGAAAGGGAACTCCCTGAACTCGCGCCAGAAACTTCAAATCGTAGCCCGGTTATGTTAGTTGAAACAGAAGACTCAAACCAGGCACGGGCTAAACCGCAAAAAAACAAACCGAAATTAACAGATTACACGGGCAGCAAAATTCGATCAGTACAATTTCAAGACAAACGGGTTGAAGTTAATAAATGGAGGTATGCATTTGAGGCAGTGCATCAATTTTTGATAGAAGAAGATAAATCTAAGTTTGAACGATATGCACCCACCCTTGTGGGTCGAAAGCGACCATATATATCCGTCGATCCGGATTTGTTGCGATCACCTGCTACTATACCCAGTACTCAACTATATTTTGAGACTAACCTAAGCGCTAATCAAATTGCCAGATTGAGCTACGCCCTTATTCAACTAATGGAATATGAACAGGATGAACTAGTATTTGAAGTCAAATAGAACAATTTAAATTTTCCTTATGATCGACAAGCCTTCAGTATCAAGTAAGAGAAAACTCTACCCATGGGGGAGATGTTTGCCAGATGGCCGAGATAATCACATCCTGTGTCCATGAATCAGATTATGGTTCACAACGACAGAATGTATTAATCAAGCAAAGTCATATAGTTCCAACTCGGTAACCTCGGCCGGCGGCGTTTCCCCGCGCACGATCCGCCGCACTTTTTCAGCCGTGTCTACGCTAAACGACATTTCGCCGCATTGCCCGCACACCAGAATCGGAATGTTCTCGACCAGCACGCGTCGGCCATCCACCTCGAATACTTCCGCCACCGTTTCTAAGCTCGCTTCAGAACTACCACATACCTGACACGTAAACATCATTCCTACCTCCGAAATGCGAAATCTTCCGTCCATTCCGCCGGATCAGGTTCATAAATCGTTATAATCCTTGTTGTTTCACCGGTCGCCATTGAAACCTGCATGTGCAAGGGGCGTGCAAGTATTGTGACCCCAAAAGCAGACAACTGGGAGAATACTTATCTGCTGGATATCATTCGATAATGATCACGTTACGAGCCGCCTCGCGAATCTCCGTCTCGCTGATATTACGCTCGACTATGTGACGGAACGGATGGCGTGACAACTCATAGTTGCCACTCGCCAATTGTACGCGGATTTGGGCTAAAGATTTCACGGGACTTAATTCCTACTTCAAATACTTCTCAAACCACCCCAACATCGCCTCCAGCCGGGCGATGCGCCGGTCGGTGCGGCCGCCGCGCGACACGCCGTGGCCCTCGCCGGGCAGCAGCAACAGCTCCGTGTCCACGCCCAGCCGCCGCAAGGCGATGAACACCTGCTCGCCCTGTTCCGGATCGCAACGATAGTCGTTCTCGCTATGGATGACCAGCGTCGGCGTCGTGGCATTGCCGATGGCGCTGATGGGCGACTGCGCCCAGTTAGTCGCCATGTCGTCCCACGGTGCGGCCGTCCCCGCCAGATTCTCCAGTCCGAAGTTCAGATCACTGGAACCGTAGAAGCTCAGGAAGTTGCTGACCACGCGCTGGGCCACGGCGGCCTTGAAGCGGTCGGTGCGGCCGATGATCAGGGTGGTCATATAGCCCCCGTAGCTGCCGCCCGTGACGCCCATACGCTCCGGGTCGATGTAGGGCAACTTCGCCACGTAGTCGGCCCAGGCCATCACGTCGTCGTAGTCAACCGTCCCCCACTGACCATAGATGGCCCCGGTGACGGCCTCGCCATAGCCCTGGCTGCCGCGCGGGTTGCTCCAGGTCACCACGTAGCCGGCCGCGGCCAGATAGTGAAACTCGTGCATGTACATATTGCCGTACTGCGTCTGCGGCCCGCCGTGGATCTCCAGAATAGACGGATATTGCTGCCCGGCGACAAAGCCCGGCGGCTTGAGGATCCAGCCGTGCAGGTCGAAGCCGTCGGCGGCCTTGAACCACACCTCCTCGATCTCGCCCGGCTCGATCTCCGCCAGCCAGGGGTTGAACGCCGTCAGCGTATGCGGTTCGCCGCCCTGGCCGGCTTCGTCCACGTCGCGGACGACCAGTTGGGCCGGGTCGTCGAGCGTCGACCACAGGTAGGCCACGCGCCGGCCGGCGCGGTCGAAGGTGTAGCCCCCCACGACGCCCGGCTCGGCCACAACCCATAACGGCTCGTCATTTGGCTCGAAGACAGCCATCGAGACCAGCGACTCGTTGCCCCGCGTCGTCGCCAGGCAGGTCACGCGGCGGCCGTCGGCCGACCACACCGGCAAAAACGGCGCGGACTCGTTGAACGCATCGCCGTTGGTTGCCGGGGTCAGATGCAGGTCCAGCGAACCGCTGACGTCACTGACGTCGCCGCCGTTCGTCGGGGCCACGTAGAGCCGCGTATTCTGATACCAGCGGCCGGGCTTGTCGCGCCCCAAAAAGGCGATATGCGCCCCGTCGGGCGAAAACACGGGGCTGAACTTGCGGCCCGCTCGCGTCTCCACCTGGCGCATGTCGCCGCCCCCGGCCGGGATAAGGTAAAGCTCAGTGGCGTCGAGGTTCATGTCCGGCTGCTCACTGCGGTTAGAAACGAACAGGATGTGCCGGCCGTTGGGCGACCAGCGCGGCTCAGTCTCGTCTTTGTCGCCGCTGGTCAGTTGCATCGCCTCGCCGCTTTCGGCGTCGATGACCCATATGTGCCAGCGTTCCTGCGGTTGATAACCCACGCCGTCGAACTTGTAGTCCGCGCGAGTAATACGGCGGTAGGAAATGCCGAGTTTCTTCTTGCCCTCGTCCTTCTCGCGCTCCAGCGCGTCGGCGTCTTTCTGGCGAAACTGGACGGCCAGCTTCGTCCCGTCGGGTGACCACTCGAAAGCGGCGAAGCTGCCCTTCAAGTCGGTCAGCGGCCGGGCCTCGCCGCCGTCGACGGGGATCAGGTAAATCTGCGCCTGTTCCTCGTTGCTGCGGTTGGAGAGAAAGGCGAGGGTCTGGCCGTCGGGCGACCAGCGCGGCTGGCTGTCGCTCCACTTGCCGTGGGTGAACCGGCGCGACCGCCCGCTGCCGGCGTCCACCAGCCACAAGTTGGTGTATTTCTTCTCCGTTTCGCGCTCCACGCGCCGGACGGTATAGACAACGCGGCGCCCGTCGGGCGCGATCTGTGGGTCGGCGGGCACGTCAAAGCGATAGAGATCGTCGGCCGCGGTCAGCCGGAGGGTATCGAAAGTGTGCGTGTCAGACATGGGCAATGCTCCGTAAGGTAAACTGGGCTAAAGATACCACGTTCGAACGGAGTGCAGAAATGAAATGAGGATGAAGAAGACTGCCGAAAATAACGTTTTATCTTCATGTTCGCTTCCCCGGTTTGACACACGGCTATCCGGCTCACTAGAATCATGGTCATGCAATCAGTCACCGTTCTCGACCGCCTCATCGCCCTCGAAGCGGATGTGACGTATCGCGAACCCCCCGCCGACGGGTGTCCACCCTTCCGCTATGAACCGGGGACACGGCCGATCCTGCTCTCTGCCCCCCACGGCGCGGCCCACCGGCGCAACGACGATTATAAGCAGGAAGACGAATACACTGCCGCCTTCGCTCGCCTGCTGGCCCAGCGCACCGGCGCCCACGTTCTCTACGCCTTCGCCCAATCAGAAAGCGATCCGAATTGGGACCAGGAATCCGCCTACAAGACGGCGCTGCGGCATATAGCGGCCACCCGCGACATCCGCTTCGTGGCCGACATACACGGCATGTCCAACCGCCACAAGTTCGGCATCGCCGTAGGCACAATGTGCGGGGCCAGCTGCCGGCAACGGCACGAGGTGATCATCAGCGAGACGTTGACCGCGGCCGGCTTCATCGAGACGACAGCCCCGGAGGCGAAGGCATTCCCCACGCTGCGCTGGGATCGCTTCGTCGTCAACCACGGCCGCTTCACCGGCGGGCTCACCAGCCACACCGTGACCCGCTTCGCCGCCGAGGAGTTGGGCATTCACGCGGCCCAATTCGAACTGTGCGCCGATTTGCGCATCGTCCGGCGGCGGGGCACGGATAAGTGGCCCGGCGACTTCCGCGGCGACCCGATGGGCATCGCCCGCGCCGTGGCAGCATTCGAGCGCCTGACCACAGCGCTGGCGGCCTGAGAAGGAACACCGATCAGGAAGCAATCATCTGCACATTACGCCGGGTCTTGCTTTAATCTGAGAGATCTGCGGCTCATCTTCTGGTCCGCGCTATAGGGCCTCCGTCATCCCGGTGTTATAATCCGCGCCAACCGACAACCTTTGCTCGACGCAAACCCGAATTCAATCAGCAGGAGCACGCTCGTGAAACGCATTCTCATTATCCTGTTTGTCATCCTGACGGCCGCCCTGGTCGCCTGCGGCGCGCCGGAAGCCGCGCCCGATGAACTGACCACCCTTCGCTTGCCGATGGGCTACATCGCCGACCCGCAATACGCCCCCTTTTACGTGGCCGTGGAACGGGGGTACTTCGCCGACGAAGGGCTGGCCCTGGAGTTCGACTACAGTTTTGAGACGGACGGCATCGCCCTGGTGGGCGCGGGCGAACTGCCGCTGGCCGTCGCCAGCGGTGAGCAGGTCATCCTGGCCCGTGCCCAGGGGTTGCCGGTGGTCTACGTCATGCAGTGGTGGCAGCGTTATCCCATCGCCATCGCCAGCAAAAGCACGGCCGGCATCAAGACGCCGGCCGATCTGGTCGGCCGCAACGTCGGCGTGCCCGGCTTCTTCGGGGCCAGCTATGTGGGCCTGGTGGGCCTGCTCTCGGCCAACGGCCTGACGCTCGACGACATTGACGCCAACGACATCGGCTTCAATCAGGTCGAGTCGCTGGTGACCGGTCAGTCGGAGGCCGTCGTCGTCTACGTTAATAACGAGCCGGTGCAGTTGCGGCAGCGCGGCGAAGACATCGACGTCATCGCCGTAGCCGACTCCATCGATCTCGTCGCCAATGGCATCCTGACCAATGAGCAGACCATCGCCGAGAACCCCGAACTGGTACAGCGCTTCCTCAACGCCTTCATGCACGGCTTGCGCGACACGCTGGCCGACCCGGACGCGGCCTACGAGATCAGCAAGAAGTACGTCGAAGGGCTGGACGACAGCCGGCGCGGCGTGCTGGAGGCGTCGCTACCCCTGTGGCAGGCGGATCAACTCGGCCGCACCAACCCGGCCGCCTGGCAACAAACGCAGGATATCCTGATCGAAATGGGCCTGCTCAGTGCCCCTCTGCCCGACCTGGCAGCGACGTTTACCAACGACTTCGTGGACTCGATAGGAAAGTAGCACACAGATGAAGGCGGGCAGGAAAAGAGGTATTATCTGCGTAGGTTGCGGATCACAACTTCTTAATCCGCCCTCTATTCTTCCCGGCCTATGAACACCCCGGACTTTCTTGCCCTGCGCGACGTGGGCGTGACGTTTGCCGACACGGGCGAGACGGCGCTGGCCGGCGTCAGTCTGACCGTTTCGGCGGGGGCGTTTGTGGCGTTGGTCGGCCGTTCCGGCGTGGGTAAATCGACGTTGCTGCGGGTCATTGGCGGGCTGCTGCGGCCGACGACCGGCACAGTTCACCTGCAAGGCGCGGCCCCGGCCGACTCACCCGCGCCCATCGGCATCGTCTTCCAGCGCGACAACCTGATGCCCTGGCGCACCGTGGCCGAAAACGTGCGGCTGCCGCTGGAGTTGGGTGCGGGGAAGGGGAGAAAGGGAGAAAGGGCGGACGCGCCTGCTCCCTTGCACTCTTCCGCTCTCGTCGCCGATGCCTTGGCGATGGTTGGCCTGGCCGGGCAGGAGGACAGTTACCCGGCGCAACTTTCCGGCGGCATGGCCCAGCGCGTGGCCCTTGCCCGCGCCCTCGTCCATCGCCCGGCGCTCCTGCTGCTCGACGAGCCGTTCGGCGCGCTCGACGCCCTGACGCGGGAACACATGGCCGACGAACTGCTCGATATCTGGCAGGCCCACCCCGTGACCGTGCTGATGGTAACCCACAGCATCGGCGAGGCGGTACTGCTAGCCGACGAGGTGATGGTGATGAACGACCGCCCCGGCCGCATTACCGAACGCATCGCCATCGACTTGCCCCGGCCGCGAACGATGGCGATTGAGGCCACGGCCGCCTATCAGGCCTACGTGGCTGCCGTGCGCGGAGCAATTCGAGCCTGAGAGGGAAAAACCGGGTTTCTCGGCGCGGACTCCCGTTCGCCGAACTCCCGTTCGCCGAACTCCCGTCCGCCAAACCCGGTTTCCGGGACAGCCGTTACTCTTGCGACGACGCGCTCGCTTCCGCCGCCCGCTCCCGTCGCCGCAGCCGCTTGATAATCCAGATGAGCAGGATGAACGGGATGGCCACCACCAGCAGGATCGGCAGGGCGAAGAGCACGAACCAGATGACCGCGTTGGCCAGCACCTGAAGCATGCTGACGAGCGCCTCGATGGCCTCCTTGGCCACGCCGCTCGGCTGCCAGCCGCCGACCCGGATAGGCTGGGCCAGCACGTCGGGCGTCACATTGACGGTGATTGACGAGAAGGCCGCCGACTGCTGCAAAAACTGGATACGACCCTGCAGCGATTCGATATCGCCCTCGACCCGGCTCAGTTCCACGTTGACGGCCAGCGCCTCCTCCACGTTTTCGGCGTCGGCCAGGAACTGGCGCAGGCGCGCCGCCGTGGCCTCCATATTGCCCAGCCGCGCGCTCAGGTCGACGAACTCCTCGGTCACGTCCTGGCCCGACGTGCTCAGGCTGTTAACTTCGACCGCCAACCCGGCGATGGCGTCGAGCACGCTCTGGAAGCCCTCGGCCGGAACGCGAATGCGGACGTAGCCGCTCTTGGCCGTGTCGGTAGACTGGTAGACGTTGCTTTCGACCACCCAGCCGCCGCTGCTGTCGGCCATGGCGGCAATTTGGGCCAACGCCTGTTCGGTGTCGGTGGCCACGATGGACATATCGGCCGTGCGGATGATGAGCCGCTCCTGACCAGGGGGAAGTTGGGCGCTGCTGTCGTTGGCCGTTAGGTCGACCTCGGCCACGGCCATGGGCATGGCCGCCGGGGCCGCGCCGGAATACGCTTCCGACATCACTTCTGCGCCCATCTGGTCCGAGACCACCGATTGCTCGGCCCGGCCGCCGCAAGCTACGACGACAAGGCCCGCAACGATGAGCATAATGATTGACAATAGTCGGCGTTTCATGGGTATCCCTCTCTGTGAGTGCTTGATATTGGTTTGCACCTCTACCATAGTGACGCGGAACGACGGGCGATTGTTCCCTCTCGCCCAAACCTGTTGCTCAAACTGTCCAGGTTGAGCCTCACTCGCATGCTGGACAGCCTGTGCCACAGCCACGCGGCACTACATACCGAATTCCAGCCGCTCGATCAGACGTGACGGCAACTGGTGGGCGCGCATCCGGCTCTGTGTCTCGGCGATGTCATAGGCCACGCGATGGAGCGTCCAGGTCTGAGCCTCGTCATCGAGCACGGCATAGGACGCCCGCGGGTCGCCGTCCCGCGGTTGGCCCACGCTGCCCGGATTGGCGATCATCCGTCCCTGGGTCAGGTCAACCACCTCACCATCATCGAGTAGATAGAAGTTTAGCCCCGCCTCGTCGAGGATGAATAGGGCCGGGATGTGAGAGTGACCCACCAGACAGGTGGGCGTGTCGAAATAGTCGAAGTTTTCCTGCGCCGTCGGCAGATCGAGGATATATTCCCATACCGGGTGGCGCGGGCTGGCGTGAGCCAGAGTATAGGGAGCCTCCACGTGCAGCGGCGGCAAACCGTTCAGATAAGCCAGGTTGTCGTCTTTCATCTGCTGGCGCGTCCATCGCACCGCCCGGCGAGCATCATCGTTGAACTCCTCGGTGTCGAGCTTGCGTAACACGGCCCAATCATGGTTGCCCGACAGCGCCGGAGACGCCCCCACATCGCGCAGGCGCTCGACGCATTCATTAGGGTTCGGCCCATAGCCGACCAGATCGCCCAAAAACCATAGACGATCCCATTGGCCGGCATCGGCCAACACTGCTTCGAGGGCCACAAGATTGGCGTGAATATCGGAAAGGACGAGGGTACGCATGGGGAGTTAATCAGTAGCGGATAGTTGGCAACGACCAGGGTCTTAGTGGACGATGAAATCTCTCTTCTCTGTCTCGAATCGTGGTAGGTGCGCATATCATACCATGAAAGTATAATAACCGGCGCATGGCAATTCTCGACGACCGCACGCTGGACTTTGTCAGCACGAGCCTGCCCCAAACGGAGCGTCTGGGCATTCGCCTGGGCGAGCTTCTGGAGCCGCGCGACGTGGTTTGCCTGTCCGGCGAGCTGGGGGCGGGCAAGACGGCGCTGGCGCGAGGCGTCGGCCGCGGCTGGGGGTCGCCGGTGCGCGTCACCAGCCCCACGTTCGTCCTCGTCAACGAATACCCCCGGCCGAGCGACGGCTGCATTCTCTACCACATCGACGGCTATCGGCTGGAGCGCACGGCTGACATCGTCACCGTGGGGCTGGAGGACATCCTCGACGGCGACGCGCCGGTGCTTATCGAGTGGCCGGAGCACATTGTCGACCTCTTGCCGCCCGACCGCCTCTGGATCACCCTGACCTACGACAGCCCCACCCGACGCCGGATGCGCCTCAGCGCCATGGGGCCGCGCTCGACAACGTTACTGACGGATTTTCGCAAAAACGCCTTTGGCGTCTGACACTCATGATACTGGCAATAGACACGGCAACGGATTGGGTGGGGCTGGCCCTCCACGACGGCGGCACAGTGACAGCCGAGTTCGGCTGGCGCAGCCGGCGCACGCAAACGATTGAACTGGCCCCGGCGGTGGCCCAGCTATGGGCGCGCACCGGCGTGTCGGCCAACGATCTGAATGCCATCGCCGTCGCCAACGGCCCCGGTTCCTACACCGGCCTCCGCGTGGGCCTGGCCTTGGCCAAGGGCATCGCCCTGGGCCAGAAGCTGCCACTCATCGGCGTGCCGACGCTCGACGTTGTAGCCGCGGCCGTCCCGCGCCTGGAAACCGACCTGGTGGCGCTGGCCCAGGCCGGGCGGTCGCGTCTGTGGGCCGGGCAGTATAGCTGGAACGGCAAGCACGGCTGGGAGTCGGTGGGCGACCCGATGCTTACCCAATGGGACGACCTGCTCAGCCGCCTCCAGGTGCCGGTGGCCTTTGCCGGAGAGATCGACGCTGCGGCCGCCAAGCTTATCCGCCGCGTCAACCGCTCGGCCCACATCGTCGGCCCGGCGGCGTCCGTGCGGCGCGCGGCCGTGCTGGCGGAGATCGGCTGGACGCGCTGGAAGAAGCAGCAGGTGACCGAGGCCGACGCCCTGGCCCCGTTCTATCTGCGCGAGCCGGGTTAGTCCTAATGTTGGCGACACCCGCACCCTATTCGTTGCGGCCCATGACCGTTGACGACATCCCGGCCGTACTGGAGATCGACCGGCTGTCATTTCCCTCGCCGGCCACCGCCCAACTGTACCTCAACGAATTGACCGACAATCGCCTGGCCCACTATCAGGTGCTGGCGCGACGCGAGCCGAGCGGCGAAACGCTCGCCGGCTACGCGGGCTTCTGGCTCATCGCCGATGAGGTCCACGTCAGCACCATCGCTGTGCATCCCGACGAGCGGAGGCGAGGCCGGGGGGAATGGCTCTTTCTCAACCTGCTGCTGGAGGCGTGCCGGCTGGACCCGCTACTGGTGACGCTGGAGGTGCGCACCAGCAACATGGCGGCTCAGGGGCTTTATCGCAAGTATCGTTTCCAGGAGGTCGGCCGGCGGCGGCGCTACTATCACGATACGGGCGAGGACGCGCTGCTGATGACCGTTGATTTCGCCGAGCACCCGGACTACTGCGCCTGGCTGGCGGCGCGCGTCGCTGCGGATTTTGCCGTCTGAGGCTGTATAAAACGGCAGATTAAGAATTGCCGACGGATGACAACGGATAATGCGGATGTATTCATTTCCTGATCATTCGTGTCCCTCGTTACACCCGTGGCCATTCCCTTTTTTTCAATTATGAATAATCAACACGTCTTCATCACCGGCGGAGCCGGGTTCATCGGCTGCAACAGCGCCGACCACTTCTTGCGGCGCGGCCAGTCCGTCACCCTCTACGACAACCTGACGCGCCAGGGCGGGCGCGCCAATCTGGCCTGGCTGCACGAACGCCACGGCGGCGAGCGGCTGCGCGTTGTCGAGGCCGACGTGCGCGACTATGACACGTTGGCCGCGACCATGGCCCAGACCGCGCCCACGGTCGTGCTCCATCTGGCCGGCCAGGTGGCGGTCACCGCGTCGGTCGTCGACCCGCGCGAGGATTTCGAGATCAACGCCCTGGGCACGTTCAACGTGCTGGAGGCCGTGCGCCGCCACGCCCCCGACGCGGCCCTGCTCTACGCCTCCACCAACAAGGTCTACGGGGGCATGGAGGACGTGGGCATCGTGCGCGCCGGGCAACGCTACGCCTATGCTGATTTCCCCCATGGCATCCCGGAAACGTTCCCGCTCGATTTCCACTCGCCCTACGGCTGCTCCAAGGGCGCGGGCGACCAGTACGTGCGCGATTACGCCCGCATCTACGGACTGCGAACCCTTGTCTGGCGGCAGTCGTGTATCTATGGGCAACGTCAGTTCGGCGTCGAGGATCAGGGCTGGGTGGCCCACTTCGTCATTGCCACGGTGCTGGGACGGCCCATATCGATCTACGGCGACGGCATGCAGGTGCGCGACGTGCTCCACGTCGATGATCTCGTGGCCGCCTATCAGCTGGGCATCGACCGGATGGACGAGTTCCGCGGCGAGGTGTTCAACCTGGGCGGCGGGCCGCAGAACACGCTGGCCATCTGGACGGAGTTCGGGCCGTTGCTGGCCGATCTGGCCGGCCGGCCGGTGGCGGTCACCTACGGCCCGTGGCGGCCGGGTGACCAGCGCGTGTTCGTGGCCGACATTCACCGCGCGGCCGAACGGCTGGGCTGGCGGCCGCGCGTCTCGCCAGAGCAGGGAATTCGTCGGCTCTATGCGTGGGTGGCGGAGAATCCGGGTTTGTTCCAGTGACACGCAGCGATGTTTGGGCGGCCGTGGGCGCCATCGCCGCTGGGCGGCTGCGGCCGGTGAGACTTGCTTTCACCCGTGCGGCCGGTCTGTACGGCATGGATGCTGCTGGGGCAACGCCTGACCCGGCCCGGTGAATGACACGGCCTCTACCCCGTCTGGGCCGCCATCGTCGAATTCGGGCGTCAACGTCGAAAAGTCTGTCAGAAGCCATCACTCGATCTCGATCTTGGTGATGGCGTCGAAATCCAGAGCCTTGTCGCCGCCGAGGACGGCATGGAGAGCCAACTGGGCAAACTGGAAGAACGCTTGCAGATCGCCGATGCGGTCGAGGTAGTAGCGGGCCAGTTGCTGCTCGTCGGCCGAGAGGTCGCGTTCGGCGGCCTGGAGCTTTTCGATGCTCTCGCCCAATACCCCCAACGCCAACTGCACCTCGCGCTGCTCGCGGCTGCCCAACACGTTGCGGATGACCTGCCACATGTCGGATTCGGCCTTGTAGAACTTGCGGCGCTCGCCGCGTACCCAGACTTCCTTGGCCATGCCCCAACGCTCCAGATCGCGCATGTTCATGCTGACCGAGCCTTTGCTAATCTCCAGCGTGTCGCCCAGTTGGTCGAGGGAAAGCGGGGCGGGGCTGAGCAGCAACGTGCCGTAGAGGCGGCCCATGACGTCGCTGAAGCCGAAAAATCGAGCCAGACGGCCAAGGCCGGAGACAGTGCTATCGTTAACCGCGGTCAATGTTTCGTGCATAATTCCCTGCGTTCAATATGTTTTGAATGGAGTGAGCATAGCAGAGGATGGCACGAAGGGCAAGGGGATCAGCTGGCAGTGGCAAAGGTTAGTGGTCGGGGGAAAGGGACCGATAGCAAGATAAGGGGGCGCGGGGCCTTTTGGGCGGGTTGCGTCCTGACGTTGATTTCCCGTGGCGGCCAGGGGGCCGGCCATCGCTTATTCTTCGTACCGGCGGTTATACCCCAGCGGCCCGTGTCCCGCGCCCAGCCGCCAGACCGCGCCGCGCCTGATGGCCGCGTGGGTGAAGGCCTGCGCCCGACGGGTGGCTTCCAAGATGTCCTCACCCTCGGCGCGATAGGCGCAGATGGCGGCCGAGAGGGTATCGCCACTGCCGTGAGTGTTGGTCGTTTCCAGGCGCGGCTGGGGCAGCTCCACCCGTCCATCGCCGGCCCCATACACGTCGACGATCTCATCTTCGCGCGTCAGGCCCTTTAGCAATACGTTCTCCCCGCCGCCGGTCATCTCCAGCAACTGCGCCTCGGCCATGTTCGGCGTCACCAGATCGGCCAACGGAAAAAGCCACGCGCGATAGGCGGCGGCCACTTCAGGCGCGAACATGCTCTCCCCGCGGTGGTTGACCAGAATGGGATCGATGAGGATAAACGGCCGCGGCGACAGCCTGTTGCGCCAATACCGAAGCCGGTCGGCCACCGACTCGATAATGGCTACCCGCCCCAGGAAACCGGTCTTGATGGCTACCGCCCCATAGTCGGACAACACGGCATCGATCTGAGCGGCAATGAATTCCGGCGGCAGATAATGGACGGCGGCGACGCGGGCGCTGTTCTGGGCCGTGACGGCGCTAACGGCACTCATGCCATAGACGCCAAGCGCGGCCCAGGTCTTCAGGTCGGCCTGTAGGCCGGCCGCACCGCCGGAATCGGAGCCGGCAATGGTCAGCAGGGGAAAGGGCTGCTCCATGGGAACACTAGAGTACCATGTCTCGCCAATTACGACCGCACCCGTCAGCCGGGCGTTACGGAGCTATCGTGATGACGACCTTGCCCCGTGCGTGCCCTGCTTCAACATACCGGAGCGCCTCGGCTGTCTCGCTCAGCGGATAGCACCGGTCGACGACGGGCCTGACCCGGCCGGTCTCAATCAGGTCGTTCATCACCTCCAGATCGGCCTGATTGGGTTTGGCGCTGACGGTTGTGAACCGCTTGCCTCCGGAGCGAGATTTGATGGGGCCCCGCAGCAGGGCCTGAAATATTTGCGAGTTGGAGCCGCCGACCATGGCGTAGGTGCCGTTGGGCATCAGGACTCGCTCATAGTCGCCCAGCGACCGATCGCCGTTGACGGCCAGGATGAGATCATATTGCCGGCCGTTGCGGGTGAAGTCTTCCTTTGCATAGTCGATCACGTGGTCGGCCCCCAGCGACTGCGTCAGGTCGATCTTCGACGTAGAGCAAACGGCTGTCACCTCCGCGCCCAGCGCCTTGGCGATTTGCACGGCGAACGTGCCCACGCCGCCCGACGCACCGTTGATCAGCACCTTGTGCCCCGGCTGAACGCTGCCCACATCACGCAGTCCCTGCAGAGCGGTAACAGCGGCCATCGGCACGGCTGCGGCCTGCTCAAAGGTCAAGGACGCCGGCTTCCGGGCGACATATTTTTCGGGAACGGCCACGTATTCGGCAAACCCGCCGTTGCCGCAGGCCGACAGATCGCCGTAGATCTCGTCGCCCGGCTTAAACTGAGTCACATCCCGGCCGATTGCTACGATCTGCCCGGCCACGTCCGCGCCGAGCATCGGATTCCTGGGCCTGAAGAAGCCCATGCTCAGGCGTACCAGGAACGGATCAGCCCGCAGGAGATGCCAGTCATAGGCGTTGACGGACGCCGCGTGGATCCTGATCAGGACTTCATCGGCCGCGGGGGTGGGGGTCTCCAACTCCACGAGACGCAGTACGTCGGGTGAGCCATAGGTGGTATTGATGATCGCTTTCATGTGTTTTTGCTTTTTCCTTTGAGCGTGGGCAATCCTTCGCCCAACCATTCATTCATCGAGCCGTCGTAGACGGCAACATTCTTGTTGCCGGCCATCAGATGGGCCACGGCATTGACCGTAGCGGCGATGCCCCCGCCGCAATAGGTGATGATGCGCCGGTGCTGCGCCTCTTTCTCCAGGCGCGCGGCGAGCACGTCGTCGGGCCGAAACGATTCCATGTCCTGCATCAGTTCCAGGGCGGATTGCAACGAAGACCCGGCGATACGGGCCTGTTCATACATCGCAATATTCAGGGTGTTGACGACGCAACTGTCGCTGTCCTCCAGAGCAGCCAGTACCTCTTCCTTACTGGCGAACACGCCCGACCGGAGATCGGCCTTAAAGGTCGTTGGCTCGTAGCGATGTTCGCCTTGCCCCACAGGACCGCCTGCCCTTCGCCAGGCGGTCAGGCCGCCGTTGAGGATGCGCACGTGGTCGTGGCCGGCATAGTGGAGTATCCACCAGGCGCGGGTGGCGCTGGGAAGGAAGTTGCCGTAGAGAACGACCTCCGATTCGGCACCAATGCCGATTTTGCCGATTTGATCGAAAAGGGCGGGTTCGGGCAATACAGTATAGCCATATTTGGCGGCCGGGTCCGAAAATACCTCATGGTCAAAAAAGGCCGCGTTGGGAATGCAGCCCCGCACATACTCCTCATAGGCCGTAGGGTCCGATTCCTGGCGGAAGAACATCATCGAGGCGTCGTAAATACGTAGATTGCCGTCATCCAGCTTGCTCATCAGTTGGTCGACTTCGATTAAGATATCGTCTCGGTTCATCATATCATTCCTTGTACAGCGAGTTTTTCAGTAGATAAAGGAGAAACTCGGTTTCCAGGTGTCTCTAAGGACAGTTAACCTTCCGGTTGAGCCGATGCGTAAGCTCGGTCGTTGCCATGACGGCCCAAGATCATCTTGATGAGCCGGCCAAGGCCCTCAACCGCCGTGAAGAAGCCCAGGAAGACGGCCAGGATGACCGGCGCATTGTCGGCAAACGGCAAACTCATCAAGCCGGGTACCTTCTCGAACAGCAGGGCGACAAGCGGCAAGATGAAGAAGTAGTAGCCGGCCACCACCCCCACCATGTCCAGCGCCAGATCGGCCAGTGCCAGACCGGCGCTCCAGCGGCCGCGCCGCAATACGATGCCGTTGACCAGGATCAGGCCGACGGTGGACGCGATACCAACCGCCAGCCACAGCGCCGGCACCGGCAGCACGTCAATCGGCTCGGTCAGGTTGAAACGCAGCGTTAACCCGCCCACGCGCAGAAAGTAGGTCAGGACGAGGGCCGTGAAAATGTTAAAGGCGATGCCCAGCGCCACCTCGCCGCGGTCTATCCCGGCCGAGTCCTCGACGCGCGGCAAATGCCGCGGATTGAACGGCCCATCGATTTCCTCCAGTTTCTCGCCGGAGTGTTGCAGGATGGCGAATATGATCACCACGATGCCGCTGAAGACGAAGACGGCCTGCACCACGGTGAATACCGTCTCCAGAAAAAGACCGATCAGCGTGCCTGGCTCGGCCAGCAGAAAGGCCAGCAGGACGCGAATGATGACTACCAACGCCGGAAGCCACAGCCAGCCGCGTTGCAGAACGTGCACCATGATCGGATACAGCTCCGGGCCAATAAGGTACTGCTCCCCACCGTAGGAAGCAGCCATGCGGCGTGGGTCGCCCAGCTCGGTCAACAGTTCGACGACGTCGTCCTCCGTGTAGGAAGCCTTGTAGCGGTCGTCCAATTGGTCGCGGATGAGCGAGCGCAGTTCGTTTTGAATTTCCTTGCGCTCGCTTTCGGGCAGGTAGCGTGCCACCTGGTGCACGTAGCGTTCCACTAAATCGTTCATGATTTCTCTCCATCGGTCAGAAGGTCGCGCATCACGTCGACGGTCTCGAACCAGTCGGCCGACAGCGTGTCGAGCACCTTGCGTCCTTGTTTGTTGATTTGGTAATACTTGCGGGGTCGCGCTTCGCCGACTTCCCATTCGCTTTCCAGCAGACCTTGTTTCTCCAGCCGCCGCAGCAGGGGGTAGAGCGTGCCTTCCTCGATGTCCAGCCCACGCTCGGCCAGCTCCTGAATGAGGCTGTAGCCGTATTGCGGGACTGTCATGCGACTAAGGACAGCCAGCACCACAACCCCGCGCCGCAGCTCCAGACGTAGTTTACTGACATTGTCATCTATTTCAGTCATATACTGTGTGTCCTATGTTACTGTGCGATACATAGCAACAGTATACTATATGACGTACAGTATTGTCAAGAACTTAGTATAAATTGATAAACAGTATGGAAAGGAGGATCAGGTATACCGTTGATCGAGTCGTCGCCCTTCTTCATCAGCGGTGCAGGTAGAAACCAAAAGGGCCGGGCCTCTCGCGAAGCCCGACCCCTTTCGGTCGCCAAGGATGCGGGCGAGCCGAAGCTCAGCCCGATCCACCACTAATTATCGAACGTGCGGACTTCGGCGCGGGTCATACCCGTCACGTCGCCGCCAACCGCCTGAATGGAATCATACAGGATTTGCAATACGTAGGACGAGTTGTGGGCAAAACCACCCGGGTCCTTTTGGGAATCCTGGTAGTTATAGGCCGCGCGCAACAGGTTGGGCGTCCAGGACGCAAAGCCCCCTTCCTCGTCGTTGATACGGCCATTACCGTCCGTGTCCGCGAACCAGTAAGGATAGGCATGAGCGTCATAGATGATGGCCGTGCCCGTCACATCGGTCGCATAGGTCTGAATGGCCGCGTACAGCGCCTCGCGCATCGTATCTATCTCGAAGAAGACGCCTTCAGTCGCGTCGCCGTCGCCGTCGTAGTCCACGTCGGTCATGCGGATGGTGCGCAGCCCTTCTAGCGAGTCCGCGCCCTCGTGACATTCGCCGCAATCCTCGATGACGATTTCCAGCGCGTGGGTGTCGTGGCATTCGGTGCAGGAGTTAAAGACGCCGACGTGCTCGTTGAAGCCGGTGTATTCCCGGCCCTCGAACTCGTAGGCTCCCTTGACTTCGGTGCCGAACAACGTCGCCCCGGCCGCAAAGTAGTGGATATTGATGAAGCGCAGGTCCTCGCTAACCTCATCGGGCGCTTTGTCGCCGATGCGTTGGTTAACGCTGACGGTGGACTCGCGGCCCTGATGGCAGTTGAGGCACATGTTGGCCGCCGAGTCGCGCTCGCCGAACGTGACCGTCGCCCCGCTGGGGAAGCGCACCGACGGCACTTCATACAGGGTAAATTCCTGAACATCGTTGTGGCACGTGCCGCAATTCAACCCGTTGCTGGCCGGCTGGCTGGTGACCACGCCCTCGGTGATGAACTCCGGCTGGCCGGTGGCCGAATGGCACTTGGCGCAGGTTCCCGGCACGACGCCGCCCTCGGCGTCCCAATGACGGAAAGCTTCTTCCGAGCCGGCGAAGTGGCCGTGATCGATGCGATGGGCCGCGGTCATGTCGACCGGGGTGTCGATGGCTGTGTTCAGGTCCTGGGTCGAATCGTACAACAACTGAATGATGTATTTTCCGCCGTGGGCATGAACGCCGGGATCCTTCTTGGAAACCTGGAAGTTGTAGGCGGCCTTGGAAAGGCGAGCTGTCCAGTTGCTAAAGGCATTATTGAAAGCGGCCTCTTCTTCGCTCAACGTTCCGTCGGCGTCGGTATCGTTAAAGAAGTAGGGGTAGGTCGTTTCACTATAGCCGATAGGAGTGCCGGTCATTTCCGTGGTATAGGCCGTCATGGCTTGCCACAGCAGATCGCGCACGCCTTCGATCTCGTAATAGATGCCCTCTTCCATGTCGCCGTCGCCGTCGTAGTCGACAAGCGAGCCATTCATGCGAATGTCGGCGATATCTTCAACCGATTCGACGTCGGTGTGGCAGGCCTGGCACTGATCGAGTTTGACTTCGAGTGTGTGCATGTCGTGGCATTCGATACACGTGTTGTGGCTCGGCACGTGATCGAAGCGGGCGTCATAGGCCAAGCCGTCATACTCATACCCGCCCTTGGCCAGCGTCCCATACTGGGTCGCCGCCGCGGCGTAGTAGTGAATATTGGTGAAGCCCATGTCCTCGCTGACGGCATCCAGGTTATTGTCCAGGCCGGCATCAGTAATGCGCTGATTAACCGAAACGGTGGAGGCGCGGCCCTGGTGACACTCCATGCAACGCGCTTCATCCCCCAGGTTCGTGATCTCGATCCCCGAGGGGAAGACCACGCTGGTCTTGGTCAGCGTTACCTGGTTGTGACAGGCCTGGCACTCTACTGTGGTGCCGAGGGGCGCGGGCGCGTCCACGACGCCGGCCGTGCTGCCATCGGCCCCCAGGTGGTCGATGTAGCCGGGCGTGCTGTGGCACTTGGCACAATCGGTTGGCACCTCGGCCGGGTCTTCCTCGTTCCAGTGATTGAACGGTTCGCCTTCCACGTCGTTATGGGGCGAGGCAACCCATTCATCGTAAAACGGGATGACAATATTGGTAGCGGCCGCCGAATCGGCCGGCACTTCCACAATGCGGGTCACTTCAACCTGGGCCCCGGGGACCTCGACTTCCTGAGTGACCACACGGGTGACCTCCACCGTCTGCCCGCCTTCGCTGCATGCCACCAGCAGGAAGACCGACAATAGCAGAGTCACCAACAATAAGATGATGAGCGGACGCTTGTTGGGTCTCATATATGAAAAACCTCCTTCAGTTTCTTAATCAAGTTATAGCGCCTGCCGGGCGTCGCTCCAGTCCGGCGTGCGCTTCGTTTAAGCCGGCTACCCTTCGCTAGGGCGAGGGGGTCGCCAGGGGAACGAACACGTCTCGCGTCGCCTGCTGCTCCGGGATGATGGCCGTATCCTCGAATGTGAACATCCAGACGACCAGAGCCAGAGCCAGCACGGTGACGATACTCGCCACGGCGAAATAGATCCTTCGCCGTCGGGCCAACACGTCAGGGGCCACCACTTTCCAGGGAGCGCCGCCGGCTTCCAGCCGTTCCAGCTCCAGGGCGTGTTCCTCTTCCATAATCTCGTGCGACAGCGTGCCGGTGAACATGCTCAGATTGCGATGCTTCACCAGGACGTTGTAAAGATGCCAGATGACAATCGACACCGCCGCCAGCACTGCTTCCCAGCCGTGTGCCTCCAGGGCGACGGGTATAAAGCGGCCGGGAATCAATTGTGTGGCGGCCAGGGGATTCCAAAGAATAAAACCGGTCACGATCATGACCGCCGTGCCCCAGACCACAGCCCAATACTCGAATTTCTCGCCGAAGTTGAACTTGCGCATCTGCGGCGGCTGGTCACTGAAACCCAGGTTGTAGGCCAGCGTGTCGCGCAGATCGATGCCGTCTTTTAGGTCGGGCAACATGCGCATGTCCTCGTGCTTGACGAACAGGCGATAGGCCGATGTGAGCAGATGATAGATCGAACCCAGGATGAGCACGATGGCTGCCCAGCGGTGGATCGTGCGCACCACTTCGATGCCGCCCAACAGGGCGATCAGCCCCTGCGACAGGGGCGAGAAGGGAAACTTCTGCGGCAGGCCGGTCAGGCACAGAATCGTGAAGCTGAGCAACAGCAGCATGTGCTCGATGCGGGCCATCAGGCGAAAGCGCGGATATTCAGGCCCGTCGGAACCGACGTAGACGGCGCCGTGGGCCAGCCACTCCCCCACGGGGGCGGCGCTCTCGGCCGGCGGCTCGTCCGTCAGCGACGGGGCGGCGGGCACATCCGGCCCGGGTTCCGGCAACACCGGCAGGACGGGCGAATCGTCGGGCAAGGGTGACTCGCCCGGTTGGGGGATTTCCGGCGCCGCCGGTACATCCGGCAAAACCGGCACATTCGGCACGTCGGGCACATCCGCCGTGGACGGCACCTCCGGCACAGTTGGCACATCCGGCACATCCGGCGCGAGCGGCACGGCCGGCACAGTCGGTACATCCGGCGCTTCCGGCGCGAGTGGCACATCCGGCGTGGATGGCACGTCCGGTACAGTCGGCGGCTCAGGCGCTTCCGGCGGGAGGCTGGTATTTTCGGGTTCGATAGGCGTCTTGTCCATTCGATGAATACCCTTACCGGCCGCGCATCTGGCGATAGATGTCGCTGCCGACCAGAAAGCTCAGGAACACCACGGTCGTCGGGATGACCGTCGCGTAGAAAATAGTGATCAATAGCATGAGCGGATTATCGCGCAACGACGGCCGGTGGTGGCCCGTCCACGAGTCAGAAAAGTTGGCCGTGGCCCCGGGGTGGCAGCGATGGCAAGTCTCCAGCAGATTGGCCTTGATGCCCGCGTCGGGGTCGTCCACGCGGTGGATGTCATGCACGCCGTGGCAATCGTAGCAGACCGCCTTGTTGGTGGGCGTGTTGGGGTCGTTAGACTGGAAAATCGTCACCGTCGTGCCGTGGAAATCATCGACATAGGTCTCGAAAACGTCAGTTGAAATGTCATAGTGGGACATCAACTCCTCGTCGGCGTGGCAACCGGCGCACAACTCCGGCGAGCGGTTGCGGAACAGAGCCGTCGTCGGGTCGCCGACGTTGTGGACACCGTGGCACTCAATGCAGGTAGGCACGTCGGGGTTGTCTTCGGCCAGCAAAGCCGCGCCGTGGACGCTCTCGGCGTATTCGTCGAAGATAGTACTGTGGCACTGGCGGCAGGTTTGGGAGATGCGTGAGCGCGGTTCGTTGGGAACCGGCGTGTCGTGGGCGCTGTGGCAATCGACACAGGTAGCCGCGTCTTTGTTGCCGTCGGCCAGCGCCTGCGCGTGGGCGCTGGACATCTGCCCTTCATGCTGCGTCTCATGGCAGCGGGCGCATAGTTCGGTTTGCTGAATAGTGTAGTCGCGAGCCGTGGCGGCTTGCAGGGGCGGGTGCGGGTAGGTGTAGTTCTGGTGGCAGTCGGTGCAATCCAGTGCTTGCCAACTGTTGCCCAAACCATGGACGGAGGCGTGGAGGCTCTCGCCGTCGATGCTGATCGATACAATGTCCCCATTGGGGAATGTCATGGCGCGGTCCGGCGGCCCGTGGCAGCCCATGCAGAAATCGTTGTTGATCTGCTTCTGGGCAAAAAGACCGGCCTCGACGTTTTGGCTGAGCGCTCCCGGATCGGTCAGGTCGATGCCCACATTCGTGTGGCAGTCGGCACAAACGGTCGTCGCCGCCGGCATGTGCCAGGCCTCGGCGGTCTGCACGTGGTGAGCGCTGTGGCAATCGGTGCAGGCCACCGCCATGCCCGACTCCGACAAGGCCGGATCGAAACCGCCCGACCCTTCCGGCCCCGGATGGGCGGTCAGGTGCGGCGTGTGGCAGCGGAGACACGCTTCGGATTGCGTGAGCGCGAATTCGCGCAGGTTGGCCGCCTCGATGGACGGATGGGGAAACTGGTAGCGGCTGGGAGCGTGACAACCGCTACAGCCGATGAAGACACCCGTATCGGCGCCGTGGACCGAGGCGTCGAACCCGGCCAGATCGACTTCAACGGGCAACGTTTCGCCGGAAGGAAAGACGACCGCGGCGTCGCTGTCGCCGTGGCAGGAGCGGCAGGCAGCGTCTGTTGGCGGGTGGGCGGCCGGTTGGGCCGGTTGGGCCACAGTGATCGGCAAGAGCCGCGGGGCCAGCGCCGGGGCCGCCTGGGGCGCGGCCAAACGTTCGGCCCGCGCCGCTTCGGCGTGGATCAGAAACGACAGCGCCAAAACAGCGATCAGCGCCAAAACGCCGAGGCGCGTTCCGGTTTTATGCGATCGATGTCCACCCAAGCGTTTCAACAAATTATTCCTCGTCATGAATGACATGGCCCCGTTGGGCGGGCCCACGGTTTACACCGCAAGCATTTTCCGCCCATCCATCTGCCAGCTCTTTTTCCTATGGCGCGTCCGTGGCCTCCGCCTCGATGGGGGCGTCCGGTTCGTGATAGCCCTGGGCCGCGGCCAATAAGGTGTCGTCGGGCAGCGAGGGGCCGATGCCCAACTCGCTATTGTGGCACTGACGACAGGCGTAATCGAGGCCGAGCTGCGGCAAGATGCTCCCGTCTTCGGCGAATTGACCAATTTGCTCGGCGTTGATCACCACCTGATGGGTCTTCACGTCGGCCATAAACGAGGCCGGCGCGCCGATAGCGTTCTGAATCAACTGTGGCATGTGACAAGTCTCACACGCCACGCGAATGCGAATGTGTACCTTCTCCACCTGTGCTTGCTTGAAGTGACAACCCTCACAGGTGGCCCGCAGGACAGGCTCGTGGGCCTCGTCGGGTGAGGCAACGAGCACGTGGGGATCGTGGCAAGCAACGCAATCAATGAGCCGATGCTTGCCGGGGAACAGGTCGCCGTACTCGTGGGTGGAATGCTGGATGAAGCCGTCGGCGACGACTATATCGCCCGACATGTGACAGTTGCGGCATTCCTGCCCATCGCGAGAGACTTGCAGGGCAAACGCATAAGGGTTGTTGGCGTGCAGGCTGCCGGGGCCGTGGCAGGCCTCGCACTGGACGCCGGGCTGGCTGAACGAGCCCACAAGGCCGGGCATGCCGTCCGTGTTCTCGGCCGTCGAGTAGCCGGTGGTGTGACACGTGCCGCAATCAAACGGCTTTTCCTCGCCCGGATGATAGGCGACGAATTCGTTCCCCGCTTCCAGTTGATTGTTGTCGAGATTAAACTGCGCCGCCTCGCCGGTCAGGAGGTTGCCGTCGTTCTTGACGAACAGCGCTTTCCAGTTGAAGCCGCCCACGACGTAGGCGATATCGTCCCAGGCCAGGCCTTCGGGCGGGTTACGACGGGCGGTTGAGGGCAAATCAGGCGCTTGCCCATCGACGATAGGCGTCAGCGCGTGAGGGTGGCCGCTGCGGGCGAAAGTATCGTAAGTGTCCTGGTGGCAGTTGGCGCAGGCCGCCGAGCCGAGAAATTCGGGCGGGGTAAAGCTGACGCCGTCCTGGCCCGCCGGGCCGCGTTCGCCGGTTGCCCCCTGCTGGCCGGTGGGACCAGGGGGGCCTTGGAGACCGGGTTCACCCTGGGGGCCGGTTGGTCCTGGGCGGCCGGAACAGGCGGCAATACCCAGCACCAGGGTCGCCAATATAAGCAGCAAAGCTGTTCGGCCTCTTCTCATCCGTGCCTCCAGTAATTTGCAACCAACAAATGGTGGGAATCCACCCTTCAACTTGTTAAGTATAGCGGCCCCCCACCGTTCTTGCCAGCAATATTGTCATAATATAAGTATGACAATAAGCGCGAGGTGCATAGGTTTGCTTAGGATCGGGCACTTGGTGAATGGGACGGACGAGGCAACCGGCCAATGATGGGCATGATAAAAAAACGCCGATTTCTCGCCGGTTGTACAGTCCCTGCCGGTGGAGGCAGTGATGCCGGCCGGCCGGGGCATTCGTTAATGTAGGCAATTTGGAGTATAATTTATGAACAATAATTCGTCCTCCGGGTTGCCCGACTGGGTGTATACGACCCGTCCGGCGGGACGACCGACACCACGAATCGGGCATGAGATTGACCGGAGCCGGCGGAGGTTCACTTGGAAATAGGAACAGTTAATAGTATCGACATCAACCAGGAGATGCGCAGCTCATACCTGGATTATGCCATGAGCGTCATTGTGGCCCGCGCGCTGCCCGACGCGCGCGACGGCCTAAAGCCGGTGCATCGCCGCATCCTGTACGCCATGTACGACATGGGCTTGCGGCCCAACACCCCCCATCGCAAGAGTGCCCGCGTCGTGGGCGAAGTGCTGGGCAAATATCACCCCCACGGCGACAGCTCGGTCTACGACGCCATGGTGCGCATGGCCCAGGATTTCTCCATGCGCCACCCCCTGGTAGACGGCCAGGGCAACTTCGGCAGCGTCGACGGCGACAGCCCGGCGGCCATGCGCTACACCGAGGCCCGGCTGGCCCCCATCGCTCTCGAACTGCTCGAAGACCTGGACAAGGACACCGTCAATTACACCACCAACTTCGACGACTCGCTGGAGGAGCCCGACCTGTTGCCGGCGCGGCTGCCCAATCTGCTGCTCAACGGCTCGTCCGGCATCGCCGTGGGCATGGCCACCAACATCCCACCCCACAATCTGGCCGAGTTGTGCGACGCCATCATCTATCTGATCGACCGGCAAGACGATGTGGACAACGTGACGCTCGACGAACTGATGGAGTTCGTCAAGGGGCCGGACTTCCCCACCAGCGGCGTCATCATCGGCAGCGAGGGCATCCGCAACGCCTACGCCACCGGCCGCGGCCGCGTGGTCATGCGTGGCGTGGCCGAGATCGAGCCGAACCCACGCCACCCCGACCGAATGCAGATCAACATTACCGAGTTGCCCTATCAGGTCAACAAGTCGATGCTGGTCGAGCGCATCGCCGAACTGGTCAACAAGGGCGTCATCGACGACATCTCCGATCTGCGCGACTCCTCCGACCGCAACGGCATCTCCGTCGTGGTCGAGTTGAAGCGCCATACGCAGCCCCGCAAGGTGCTGAACCAACTCTTCAAATATACGGCCCTGCAATCCACTTTCGGCGTGCAACTGCTGGCTTTGGTCGACAAGCAGCCGCGCCTGCTGTCGCTAAAGCGAGCGCTGCAGATCCACATCGACCACCGAATCGACGTCATCACCCGGCGCACGCGCTTCGATCTGGACAAGGCCGAGCGCCGGCAGCACATTCTGGCCGGCCTGCTCATCGCCATCGGCAACCTCGATGAGGTCATCCAGACCATTCGCCAGGCGGCCGACGCCGACGATGCCCGCGGCCAACTGATGAACCGCTTTGGCCTGACCGAGATACAAGCCACCGCCATCCTCGACATGCAGCTGCGGCGGCTGGCGGCGCTCGAGCGACAGAAGATCGAGGAAGAGTATGCCGAAATCACGGCCCACATTGAATACCTGCAAGGCTTGCTGCAGGATCGCCACAAGATTCTGGATTTGATCAAGGAAGACCTGATCAAGCTGAGGGAAAAATACGGCGACGCCCGCCGCACGCAGATTATGCCCGGCGCGGACGGCGATTTCGACATTGAAGACCTCATCAAAGACGAAGACGTGTTCATGTCCATCACGCGGCGCGGCTACATCAAGCGCACGCCGGTGTCCGTCTATCGCACTCAGTCGCGCGGCGGCAAGGGGTTGATCGGCATGACCACCCGCGCCGAAGACGAGCTGGAACACTTCTTCGTGGCCGGGACACTCAATACCATCCTGTTCTTCTCCGACCGGGGCAAGATCTACGCCACCAAAGCCTACGAGATTCCCGAACTCGACCGGACGGCCAAGGGCATTTCGCTGATGAACATTTTGCCGCTGTCGGCCGACGAGAAGATCACCGTCGCCCTGCCTGTCCACGACTTCGGCGACGGCGAGTACCTGATCATGATCACCCGCAAGGGGCGGATCAAGCGCGTCGAGTTGAGCGCTTTTGCCAACGTGCGGCCAAGCGGCCTCATCGCCATCAACCTGGAGGCCGGCGACAGCCTGCGCTGGGTCAAGATGACGCAGGGCCACGAGGACATCATCCTCATCAGCCGGCAGGCCAAGGGCATCCGCTTCAACGAGGAAGCCGTGCGACCGATGGGCCGCACGGCCACGGGGGTCAACGCCATGCGCCTGGATGCCTGGGACCAGCTGGCCGGGGCCGACGTAGCCACGCCCGGCGACGATCTGCTGATCATCACCGAGAAGGGCTATGGCAAGCGCACGCCGCTTGACGAGTACCGGCAGCAGGGACGCTACGGACAGGGTGTGCGGGCCATGAGCCTGACGCCGGAGCGCACGGGGGCCATCGTTGACGCGCGAGTCGTGTCGCCCAAGGACGAGGTGACGCTCATCTCCAGCAATGGCATCCTCCTGCGCATGTCGGCGGCCCACATCTCGCAGCAAGGGCGGGCCTCACAAGGTGTGCGGGTGATGGACATCCGCGATGGCGATACGGTGGCGTCGGTGGCTGTCATTCGGGAGACGCGCCAAGCGGTGACCGACGCGGAGATGAACGGCGCGGCGGATGGCAGCGAGACCGAGATAGCCCCCAGCGCCAACGGCGTGGGCTAGGGCAAGAAACTGGCGATGGATGTAACCGATTGGTTTTATCTATCCTCATTCGTACCAATTCTTTCGTCCTAAAGCAAAAGGGGCCGGCTCATCAGCCGGCCCCTTTTCGTTGGTGAGAGTCAGGAACGCCGAAACCTGACTCTCGTTAAAAGGAGGAGAAGAAGAAGAGATTTTTTACCCTTCGATGACTATTCTACGACGGAAAGCTGATTACCGCTGTACGCATGTTCTACGGAGGCTCTACGGAAAACCTACGCTTGTGAAAGAATTCACATCACCCAGACCACAGGGGTTTGGCAAAGCCTCTACGGTCTCAAGAAACAGGGTTTCTTCCAAGTAACTCGGCTTCTCCCTCAAACTCACTATACTCCCCCCATGATCACCAGCCGCAGCAACCCCCAGGTCAAGCACGTCCGCCGCCTGCAAGCCGACCGCCGCTACCGAACGGCCGAGCGCTCGTTCGTCGTCGAAGGCACCCGCTGGCTGCGCGAGACGGTCGCGGCGAGCCTCGTGCCCCGTGCCCTTTTCGCTACCACGGCCTGGATAGCAAGCAATGAGGGGCGCGCCCTGCTGGCCGCGCTCGGCCCGGCCGTGCCCGTGACCGACGAGGTCATGACCGCGATGAGCGACACCGAGACCGCACCGGGCGTATTGGCCGTGCTGCCGATGGTGGCCCGCCCATGGCCCACTACGCCGTCCCTGCTGGCCATCCTCGACGCTGTCGGCAACCCAGGCAACCTGGGCACGATCCTGCGCGCAGCCGCCGCGGCCGGGGCCGACGGCGTGCTGCTTGGCCCCGGCTGCGTCGATGCCTATAATCCCAAGGTCGTGCGCGGCAGCATGGGGGCCGTGTTGCGCTTGCCCCTGCGCCCCGCCCCGTGGGAGGAGATCGCCGACCTGGCGGCGGGGCTGGACGTGTGGCTGGCGGTGGCGCGGGAAGGCGTGGTCTATACTGCTGTGGACTGGCGGCGGCCGGCGGCCGTCCTTATCGGCGGCGAGGCCCACGGCGCGGGCAACGCCGCCCAACGATTGGCGACGGGTCGGGTGACAATTCCCATGCGTGATGAGACGGAATCACTCAACGCAGCTCTGGCAGCGGGCATCATCCTCTTCGAGGCCGCGCGCCAACGGGCGGCCTCCTGAACGCCAACACCAAAAGAGCAAGAATCCGCACAGTAAGAAAATAGTGCGGATTTAAGAATCCCTTCTTGTAACCTGCCAAATCGGTCGCTGCTCCTCCACCCCTATACGTGGAGCTTCAGGTATGTGGAGCCATCCTCGGCATTTTCGACCACGAACCGGCGCCGGCATTCGGGGCACGTGCCGTCAAATGAGTCGAAGGCAGCATCGAGTTGCACGCCATAGGCATCCATAACCCGCCGGTGAAAGCTGGGGTGAGCCTTCAGGTGCACCCAGCCGTCGGTCGTGTCGAGGAGTGCCGTCTGCACAGCCTCCACGCCCAACTGGTTTTGGCAGTCGGCGATGAAGTAGCCACACCGGCCGCAGGCGGCAAAGCGCCGCCGCTGCCCGTCAACCGTCTCCCGCTCGCCGCGCGACAAGCGGCGCGGCTCAGGCCGCTCAGCCTGTAGCTCGACCTGTCCAGGTTGAGGTTCCCCCGGCAGCCCGACACCTTGCGCCACATCCTGTAGCTCAACCTGTCCAGGTTGAGATTCCCCCGGCAACTCAACACCATGCGCCGCATCCTGTCGTTCAACCTGTCCAGGTTGAGATTCCTCCGGCAAACTAACAGCTTGCCCCACAGGGTCCGGCTGAACAGCCGGCTTGCTTTCATTTTCCGGCGGTGGCTCGCCGGACTGAGGGGTATCGACTTCGTCTTGTTCCGGCATATGGGACTTCTCGTTCCGCGAAATAGGTTGCCTAAACGGCTTGAATTTGCGATTCTAACCGTCTGGGGGTATCTGTCAAATGGAAATCCGCTCCATCACCTTGTTTTGCGGCCCGGCCGTCGTGCCGGAAACGCTATCCGACTTCTTCGCCGCCGCCCGCCTGGCCTTCCCCGCGCGCGTCCAATCCACCCGCTTGGCCGCCCCGCCCTTTCCCGGCTGGCTGCCGCCGGACGATGCCGTGGCCGTCGCGGCCGGCTTCGCCGCCGCCTGGGTCGAAGCCGGCGTCGATTACATCAGCCTGGGACCGGTGCCGGTAGGCCACGATCCCGCATGGCTGGAGCGCATCCCCGACCTGCTGGCCGCCGCCCCCGGTCTGTTTGCGTCGGTCGAGATCGCCACGCCGGACGGGCAGATCAACGTCGCCCGCTGCTGGGCAATGGCCCGCCTCATCCGTCGCGTCAGCACGCGGCCGCCCGACGGTTTCGGCAACCTGTTTCTCGGCGCGCTGGCCGGCTGCGGGCCGGGCCACCCCTTCCTGCCCGCCAGCTACCACGACGACGGCCCACCCGCTTTCGCCATCGCCGTCGAGTCGGCCGACGTGGCCCTCGACGCCATTCGCGGCGCCGGCACGCTCGACGAGGCGCGGGCGCGCTTAGTGGCCGGTATCGAGGCCGCCGCCGGGGCTATTGCCCCCATCGCCGAGCAGTTGGCGAACGGGTATGGCCTGCATTTCGGTGGCATCGACTTCTCCCTAGCCCCCTATCCGACGGCCGACAAGAGCCTGGGCGCGGCGCTGGAGGCGCTGGGCGTGCCTGCCGTCGGCGCGCCGGGCAGCGTGTTCGCCGCGGCTTTCATCACCGAGGCTATCGACCGGGCGCGCTTCCCGCGCACGGGCTTTTCCGGGCTGATGCTGCCCGTGCTGGAGGATACCACCCTGGCCCGGCGCGCCGCCGAAGGGGTGCTGGCCCTCAACGACCTGTTGCTCTATTCGGCCGTCTGCGGCGTGGGGCTGGACACCATCCCCCTGCCCGGCGACGTGAGCGAGGCCACGCTAGCCGGGCTGCTGCTGGACACGGCCGCGCTGTCGGCCCGCTCGCGCAAACCCCTTGTAGCCCGGCTCATGCCCTTGCCGGGGCTGCGCGCTGGCGACGCGGTGTCGTTCGACTTCGAGTATTTCGCGCCGAGCCGGGTCATGGCCGTGCGCGACGAGGGTGTTGGCGGGTTGCTGACAAGCGCCACGTTCCCTCTGGCAATTAGACCTCAGAGGTTTGCGAAAAACCTCTGAGGTCTCCACTGCTTACATATTCTCAACAATCGCCCGCGCAAACCCTGACGAGCTGACTTTCGTCGCCCCCTCGATCTGCCGGTGCAGGTCGTAGGTCACGACCTTATCCTGAATCGTCTTGGCCATGGCGTCGACCACCAGGTCGGCCGCTTCCTGCCAGCCCATGTACTCCAGCATCATCGCCCCGCTCAGGATCAGACTGCCGGGGTTGACCATATCCTTGCCCGCATACTTGGGGGCCGTGCCGTGGGTGGCCTCGAACAGGGCCAGTCCGTCGCCAATGTTGCCGCCGGGGGCCATGCCCAGCCCGCCCACCTGCGCCGCGGCCGCGTCGCTGATGTAATCGCCGTTCAGATTCAGCGTCGCCAGCACGCTATATTCGTCGGTACGGGTGATCATCTGCTGCAACATGTTGTCGGCAATGCGGTCGTTGACCACGATCTTGCCCGCCGGAGCCTGGCCGTCGTGTTCGCTCCATAGCTCGTCCTCGGTCACCACGTGGTCGCGGAACTCCCGCGTCGCCACCTCATAGCCCCAGTTCTTGAAGGCTCCCTCGGTGAACTTCATGATGTTACCCTTGTGCACCAGCGTCACCGACGGACGGTTGTGGTCGATAGCGTATTGAATGGCCTGCCGCACCAGCCGCTTGCTGCCGAACTCCGACACCGGCTTGATGCCGATGGCCGATCCCTCGCGCACGTGCTTGCCCAGCCGGTCGTTCATGAAGGCGATGATAGCATTGGCTTCCTCAGAGTTCGCCTCCCACTCGACGCCTGAGTACACATCCTCCGTGTTCTCGCGGTAGATAACGATATTCATCTTCTCCGGGTGCTTCATCGGGCTGGGCGTGCCCTGGATGTAGCGCACCGGCCGCACGCAGGCATAGAGGTCCAGCACCTGGCGCAGCGTCACGTTCAGGCTGCGAAAGCCACCCCCGATGGGAGTGGTCAGCGGTCCCTTGATGCCGACAATGTACTCGCGCATGGCGTCGAAGGTTTCCTCGGGCATGTAGTTGCCGTCGTACTTCTCGGCCGCCTTCTCCCCGGCATAAATCTCCATCCAGGCGATCCGGCGCCGGCCGTCGTAAGCCTTCTCGACAGCCGCGTCCCATACCATGATGGAAGCGGGCGTGATGTCGACGCCGATGCCGTCGCCCTCGATAAAGGCGACGATGGGCTGGTCGGGCACGTGGAGCCGGCCGTTAGCATAGGTGATTTTTTCGCCGCTGGGCACTTGGATATTCTTGAAAGGCATGTTTGCAAAGTCTCCTTGACCTAGAAACCGAGTTTCTGCGGAGAAACTCGGTTTCTGATTATGATGGCAGGCCTGACAGATCGCGGCTGCTACCCATCCAGCCGGCGCTTTCCAGCCGCCCCGCCAAGTTTCAAAAGTGTTAGGTGTATCAAATGAGCGAAGGGATTATACTATCATTTGGCCGGTTTGCGTAAGGACAACACCATGGTTTTAGAGCTGTCGCGGGCTTGGTGCAGCATGGCACCGGGCCCTGTCGGTGCCAGTAAGTCTCCGGCATTGTGTTTTAAACACCAGACATGCCGGTCGACAGATTTGTTCATAGACGACGAAGCAGCATGCCCAAACCCTGCCCACAGTTTCCAGACCTGACAGGCAGGCGACAAAGACGTGATTAGGTAGGCCCCGCGCCTAATTGCCGGGTCTGTCTCGTAGCTTAAGACTCTGTGAACATGCCGCCCCTCTGAAACGTGGGCCGCGCGTTGGCGTATAGAATAATAACAGTTGATTAAGGATAGAAGCTGCGTTGAGTCGTATTTGTAGGCGCCCATTATTATCAAGCGTGATGTTGTCGCGCTTTCTTATCATTTTCCTGATCCTGATCATGCCGGCACTGCCCGCCTGTAGCCGGGCAAGCGGCGCGGGCGAACCGGCGGCCGCCGAGCACGTCACCCAGCCGACCGCCGACGCCTCTCCCCAACACGTCGCCAATCCCGCCACCGCGCCCCTGGCTCCCGCCGGCACGCAACCGCCCACAGCTACGGCCGTGCCTCTCTTGCCGCCGACCACGCTTGCCCCGCCCGAGCCGTCGCTCCCGTCTCCCACTACCCGGCCCGACCCCACCGACGCCGTCGACTTGTCGATTAACTACACCGACGTCATCCTCCACCCTGTGCCCCTTATCTACGCCGGGGACAAGGTGACGTTCCAGCTTCTGCCCCACGTGCCCAACAGCATCCCCACCGGCGACGTGACGGCGGCCATCCTGGTCAACGGCGTCCAGGTGGCCGGCGGCCCGCTCGACCGGCGCAACTGGAACGGGCAGGCCGAGGGCGTCTACGAGTGGGCCTGGGACACGACCGGGCTGTCCGGCGACTACCTCATCGAGGTCGTGCTCGACCCCGACGACGCCATCCACATCGGCGACGAGGACCCGCTCAACAACACTGTCTCCATCACCGCCACCGTCAACATTCCCACCGGCCAGGCCGCGCGCGACGCCGCCGCCGTGTGGGAGACCACGGAAACCAATTGCTGCGTCATCCACGTCGTCAGCGGCACGGCCGCCTCACGCGACATCGCCACACTGGCCCCCATGATGGAGACAGCCGTGCAACAAGTCGCCGGCCGGTTGGGCGTGCAGCCCAGCCGGAAGCTCGAAGTCTACCTGATCGACCGTGTCGTAGGCCAGGGCGGGTTTGCCGGCACCGACATCGTCGTATCCTACGCCGACCGGCGCTATGCCGGCGGCGGCCTCTACGAGCTGCTCGTCCACGAGACCACCCACATCCTCGATCAGCAATTCGCCCCACAGCGCATCTCGTTCATGGCCGAAGGACTGGCCGTGTGGGTAACCGGCGGCCACTACAAGGTCGAAAACCTCCCCCAGCGCTCGGCGGCGCTGGTGGCGCTGGGCGACTACGTGCCCCTGACCGACCTCATCAACGATTTCTACCCCGTCCAGCACGAGATCGGCTACTTGGAAGCCGGCGGTCTGGTGGATTATCTCGTCGGTCTCCGCGACTGGAACACTTTCAAGAGCTTCTACAGTGATATTTCGGCCCAGGACGGGGCAACCCTGGCCGAGGCGGTCGACGTCAACTTGCAGCGCTACTACGGCGCGACGCTGGCCCAGATTGAGGCCGACTGGTTGGCCTCGCTACGGGGCATCACCCCCGATACGGCGACCGTGGAAGACCTGCGCGCGACTATCCGCTACTACAACGTGGCCCGCCGCTACCAGGAACTCTACGACCCCACAGCCCACTACCTGAGCGCCTGGCTGCCCCACCCGACCCAGGTGCGCGAATTCGGCAACCCGGCCGATCTGACGCGCCGGCCGAAGGAAGAGATCAACGTCACGCTGGAAGTGATGCTGACGGCGGCCGATCAGGCTTTGCGCGGTGGTGATTACCCCCGGGCCAACGTGATCCTCGACAGCGTCAGCAACATCATCAATAACAACGGAGCCATCATCGACCCGATGGCAACCAGCTACCAGGGCATCGTCCGTGCCGCGGCCGAATTCGGCTACGAACTGCAAACCGTCGATCTGCAGGGCAGCAGCGCCTACGCCATGGCGACCCAGGCCCCCCGTATCAACCTCACCCGCCTGGTCATGGAACAGCGCGGGGCGAATTGGGTCATTCTGTCGCATTAGCCGGCAAACCCTTGAGACCGGTCTGACATTAGACCCTCCCCACTTGATTGTGCTACAATTGCCCAAATTGATTACCACAATCAGCCAAGTACTGAGGGGTCAACCATGATCGAGGTTATGATCGACAGCATCCGCATCAGCCTGGTGTCCCAACATCGCATCGTGCTCCTGCGCGAAGTGGACAGCGAGCGCCAGCTTCCCATCTGGATTGGGCCTTGCGAGGCCGATGCCATCACCATTGAACTGCAAGACGTCAAGGTGGCCCGGCCGCTGACCCAGGACCTGCTCAAAAACATCATCACTGAGCTGGGGGGCACGGTCTCCCACGTGCTCATCAAAGAGCTAAACGACAGCGTCTTCCACGCCCGACTGTTCATCAGCGTCCAGGGCGAGCGCGAGCCGCGTGAGATCGACTGCCGCCCCTCCGACGCCATCGCCCTGGCCGTGCGGGCCAAGGTGCCCATCTTCATCTCCGAAGAGGTCATGGACGAGGCCGGCGTGGAGCCGGAACCAGACATCCAGGCCGACGAGCCGGATCAGACCAACGGTGCCGACGTCGGCAATCTCGACGCCTTCAGTGACTTCCTCGACACCCTGGATTTCGACGACTTCGAAGGCGACGACCGCGCCTAGGCTCCTCAAAGGCGACTGTTACACAAACGGAAGAGAAGTCATCCGCCGATTATACAGACTGGGCAGATTGCCGGAAAAACATTCTGAAAATCTGCACAATCTGCGTAATCGGCGGATAAGCTCTCTTATTTCTTCATGGACACGATAGAAGAACGTCTGCCCCCCCACAGCGTCGAGGCCGAGGAAGCCGTTCTCGGCTCGTTGCTCATCGACCCCGACGCCATTTTCGAGGTCGCCACCTTTCTGCGTCCCGATGCCTTCTACCGCGCCCAAAACCGCTGGATCTACGAAGCCATCCTGTCCCTCAACGAGCGCCGCGTCCCCCTCGATGTCGTCACCCTCATCGAAGAGCTGCGCCGCAACGAACAACTGGACGAGATCGGCGGCGAGCCGACGGTCATCAGCCTGCTCAACGCCGTGCCCACCTCGATCAACGCCGAAGCCTACGGGAAAATGGTTGAGGCCGCCGCCACCCGCCGCAACCTCATCCTGGCCGCCGGGGCCATCGCCAAGCTGGCTTACAACGAGGCCGAAGACATCGACGTCGTCCTCGACCGCTCCGAGCACGCCCTGTTCAGCATCAGCGAGAAGCGCACCAAGCGCGATCTTAAGCCCATCAAGGAAATCGCCGGCGACTATCTGGAGCGCATCGAACTGCTGCGCGAGCGCGGCGACGAGTTCATCGGCATCCCCACCGGCTTCACCGACCTCGACCGCATGCTCAGCGGCCTGAACAAATCCGACCTGGTCATCATCGCCGCCCGACCCGGTATGGGCAAGACCGCGCTGCAAAACGCCGTGGCCCTCCACGCCGCCCGTCGCTACGACAAGCGCGTTGCCATGTTCAACCTGGAGATGTCGGGCGAGCAACTGGTCCAGCGCATGATCGCCGCCGAGACGCGCATCGACTCACAGCGGCTGCGGCGCGGCGAACTGGCCGACCACGAGTGGGCCATCTTCCTGGAAGCGCTCGGCCGCCTGTCGGAGTCGCGCATTTTCATCGACGACACCCCGTCGATCACGCCCATGCAACTGCGCACCAAGTGCCGCCGCCTCTATGCCGAACACGGCCTCGATATGATCATGATCGACTACCTGCAACTCATGCAGGCCGAGCATTCGACCAATAACCGCGTGCAGGAAGTCAGCGAGATCTCGCGCGAGCTGAAGGGCCTGGCCCGCGAGCTGGACGTGCCCGTCGTGGCCGCCGCCCAGCTCAGCCGCGCCGTGGAGCAGCGCCAGAACAAGCGGCCGATGCTGTCCGACTTGCGCGACTCGGGCTCAATCGAACAAGATGCCGATGTCGTCATGTTCATCTATCGCGACGACTACTATAATCCCGACACCTCCGAGCGGCCCAACATCGCCGAGGTCAACGTCGCCAAGCACCGTAACGGCCCCACCGGGGCCATCGACCTGTTTTGGCACGGCCAACTGGCTACCTTCCGCAACCTCCACCGGCAGGAGATAGAGCTGTGATGTTAGGAATTTTGAATTAGGAACGAAGAGCGCGCTCCCATTTCCTGATTCGTCATTCGTACTTGAGAAGAAACTATGACCCCCACCAGCTCCATGCAAGGTTTCCCCGGCTTCCCCGACGGCAAGCAGCGTCTCACTCCCGTGCCGAACCTGTTTTTCAGCGACCTGTTGCCGGCCATTGATAACCTGGCCGAGCTGAAGGTGACGCTCTACGCCTTCTGGGCACTCGGCCAGCGCGAGGGCGAGGTGCGCTACTTGCAGCTGGGCGACTTCACCAACGACCCCATTCTGCTCAAGGCGATGGGCGGCTCCGGCATCCAGTCCGGCATCGATACCTTGCTGGACGGCATCGAGCGCGCCGTGGCCCGCGGCACGTTCCTGAAGGTCGAAGTAGAAGGAGCCGACGGCCGGCTCGAGCTCTATTTTCTCAACACCGAGCGGGGGCGCGCCGCCGTCGACGGCATCACCAGCGGTCAATGGCGGCCCTCGCCCGACGACACCCAGCCCATCACGTTGCTGATCGAGCGGCCCAACATCTTCGTGCTCTACGAGCAAAATATCGGCGCGCTCACGCCGATCATCGCCGACGAACTGCGCGACGCCGAGCAAACCTACCCCGCCCGCTGGATCGAAGAGGCTATCAAGCTGGCCGTCACCAACAATGTGCGTCGCTGGCGCTACGTCCACAGCATTCTGGAGCGCTGGCGACAGGAAGGAAGACAAGATGCGCTCGACGCGCGAGATTCTCAACGCAGCCTACAACGGCAAGTCCCGCCCGAATATGACGACATCGTCCGCCGCTGAGCCGCCGGCCGGCCGGCGCGATGACGGCGGCATTGGTAAGCCCGACTGCCCCCACTGCGGCGGGCTGGGCTACGTCGTGCCCGCGTTGGGGCCGGATGATCCCGGCTTCGGCCGCGCCGTCGTCTGCGTCTGCCGCGCCGCCGACCAGGAAAAGGCCCGCCTCGACAGCCTGATGAAGGTGAGCCAGATCGGCGCGCTGGCCGATTGCACCTTCGAAACATTCCTGCCCGAAGGCCACGGGCTGACGCAAGCCCGGCAGCGCAATCTGCGCCAGGCTTATGAACGGGCGCTCGACTACGCGCGCGCCCCCCAGGGCTGGCTGATCCTGAAAGGCGGCTACGGCTGTGGCAAGACCCACCTGGCGGCGGCCATCGCCAACTCCCGACTGGCGGCGGGGCGGCCTGTGCTGTTCGTCAACACCCCCGACCTGCTCGACCATCTGCGGGCCACGTTCAATCCCGAATCGACCGTCAGCTACGATGAGCGCTTCGACCAGGTGCGCAACAGCCCGCTGCTCATCCTCGATGATCTGGGCACACAGAGCAACAGCGAGTGGGCGCAGGAGAAGCTCTATCAGATTCTCAACTTCCGCTACAACGCCAAGCTACCCACGGTCATCACCACCAACCTCGACCTGGAATCCATTGAGATTCGGATGCGGTCCCGCATGGTCGACCCCAGCCTGTCACAGATTATCCACATCGCCGCCCCCGACTTCCGCCGCGCCGGTGTGGGCGACGAGCAGTCGGACCTGTCGACGCTGAACCTCCATGGCGACAAGACGTTCGAGACATTCGATTCGCGCGACAACGAACTGCCGCGCGCACAGGCCGACAATCTGCACCGGGCGCTGCAACTGGCCGTGGCCTTTGCCGAACACCCGGCCGACTGGCTCGTATTCAACAGTGTGGCCTATGGCAACGGCAAAACCCACCTGGCGGCGGCCATCGCCAATTACGTCGCCGACAGCGGCGAGCCAGTGCTGTTCGTTGTCGTGCCCGATTTGCTGGATCATTTGCGTGCCTCGTTTAACCCCAGCAGCCAGAGCCGGCTGGACAAGCGCTTCGACGAGGTGAAGTCCGCCGCGCTGCTGGTGCTCGACGACCTGGGCACAGAGAGCGCCACCGCCTGGGCGCGCGAGAAGCTCTATCAGCTCTTCAACCACCGCTACAACGCTCGCCTGCCCACCGTCATCACCACCGCCGTGCCCATCGAGCAGATCGACCCGCGCCTGGCCTCGCGCATGCTCGACGGCATCCGCTGCACCTTCTTCGTGCTCGAAGCGCCCAGCTATCGCGGCAAGGGAACACGGCCGCGGCGGACGGGTGGCCGGCGATCATAGATGCTGGAACCCCGGTCTCTTCCGGGAATGCTGTCGTCGATTTTTATAGGCTGCAAAATTCCACGCAACGGTGGGACAGGTTCGCATTGCGCCGTGTGCGCCTCAACAGTATCTCCCGTGGCGGCTAGCCTTGTCGTTCATCACCCTCGATCATCCACCTCTCGCACCTCATTGCAGCATCTTCTCCTCATACACCAATTCCCCCCGCAAAAACGCCTCCGCCTGCGGCGTGGCCGGCGCGGTGAAGAACGTCGCCGCGTCCGCTTCCTCCACCAGCCGGCCGTTCAGCAAGAAAGCCACCCGGTCGGCCACCCGCCGTGCCTGAAAGATGTCGTGGGTCACCCAGACGATAGTCATCCCTGTGGCGGCGGGATCGTCACGGCGACGGGCCTCGGCCACCAGCCGCTCGATGAGGCCGATGTTGTACGGATCCAGGTTGGCCGACGGCTCATCGAGCAGCAGCACGTCCGGCTGCAAGACCAGGGCGCGGGCCAGCGCCACCCGTTGCGCCTCGCCGGCCGAAAGCCTGGGAGCGGACTGCCCGGCCAGGTGGGCCAGCCCCAGCCGGTCGAGCCAGGCGTCACGCTCGGCCGCGGCCAGCTTCTTTCCCCGTAGCCGCAAGCCATAGGTCAAATTGGCGACCACGCTCCGATGAAGCAGCGCCGGGCGCTGGAATACGGTCGTCACCCGTCGTCGCTGCTCAAGCGGCCATTCGTCCGCAACCGCCCGCCCATCGAAAGTCAACGTGCCGCCGCTCGGCCGCTCCAGGAAATTGAGCAGCCGCAGCAAGGTACTCTTGCCCGCCCCGCTCGGCCCCAGCACCGCCAGCGCCTCGCCACGGCCGATCTCCAGCCGGTCGATGTCCAGCACACGACGGCCATTGTAGGTTTGTTGCAGGTCGGTCAGATAGTAGATAGAAGACATAGTGGGCAGTGACCAGTAAGTCAGTAACTCAGTGGGTTAGTAGGTCGCAATCGCTGTCGCAATAGCAATCGCAATCGGTTTTCGAAAGCGATAGCGATTGGGAATTCGTCACTCGTCACTCAACCGATGAAATAAATAATTGGCGGCGAAAGCCAGGCCTAGCAAAATGATGCCCAGCGCCAGCGCCAGGGCGAAGTTCCCGCGGCGGGTTTCCAGAACGATGGCTGTTGTCAGGACGCGCGTCTGTCCCTCGATGTTACCACCCACCAGCATCACCGCGCCGACTTCGGAGATGATGCCGCCAAAGGCGGCAATGACCGCCGCCAACACGCCCAATCGCGCTTCCAGCATCATTGTCCACGCCAGTTGTGCCCGTGTGGCTCCCAGCGAGCGCACTTGCAGCTTGACAGTCGGGTCAATGCTGCGCAGCGCCGTCAGTGTCAGGCCGACGATGAGCGGCAGAGCAATAATCGTTTGGGCGACGATCATCGCCGTCGGCGTAAAGAGCCATTCCAGCCCGCCCAACGGCCCCCGATTCGACAGCAGCAGATAGACGAACAGGCCGACAACCACCGGCGGCAGACCCATGCCGGTGTAGATGATTGGCAACACACAACCACCCGCCGGAATCCGGTTGCGCAGCCCCAGGGCAGCCCCTAGCGGCAGGCCGATGAGCGTCGCCAGCAAGAGTGCCCCGCCCGTCACCCGCAGCGTCAGACCGACAACCTCCAGCAGCGCCGGGTCGAAGCCGGTTATCAGGCGCAAGGCTTCGCGGAGACCATCGATCAGGGTTTCCATCTCAGGGCTGTCCCTCGTCTTCCTGCCGGTCGTTATGAATTCGGATCATAGCGCAACGAGAATAATATCCTGGCAGAAGAGAGTGGCATTGAGGAAGCAGCGCGGGGAGCGCTAAGACTGGATGACTTGCATCACGAAAAGCGCGATAGGGACGTCCGGCGCGCGAACGATTAGCGACTCCCCTTCGAGTTGCCGAAAGCAGATCACGTCGTCGCCGGCCCAACAGGCGCTGCCGTCCGGCTGCGTTTCTGCCTCCGTCTGCCACAGCGCGGCCGGATAATCGGGATAGACTTCGGCGAATTCGAGCGCGTCCTCCGGCGTGTCCCACACCAGCCGCAGGGCCATGACCATCTCGTCCGTCGCCTCGTTCCAGTAGACAGCATACCGGTCGCCGCCCCAGCCCGTGGCCGCCCGGTTGACCGTGGCGCTGGGCAATTGCTGGGCCAGGTATTGGCGCAGGTAGAATTCGCCCAGAATATCCCCATCGAGCAGCATCCAGCCCGTGCCCAGCGTGTCGTCCAGCGGTGGCAGTGTCACAACTTGCGGCGCGTCCCCGGCGCGATAGCGGTCGGGATGCAAGATTTGCTCCGTGGAGCGCGGCGGGTCGGCCCACGCGGCGTCGATGGCTGCGAACCCATTCTCGCGGTACAGGTCAATGACGAATTCCACCCCGTCGGTATAAGGGAATGCCAGATCGTTGATCAGCACCGGAGGAAATTCACTCAAATAGTCACTATCCGCCTGTTCGGGATCGTTGAGGATAGCCTCCACCTCGACATCGCTGAAATAATCGCTCTCAAACAAGTAGAGATATTGCACCAGTTCGGCCTCGCCCTCGGCCAGCGCGCGCACGGCCGCCCGCGCCTCGGAATCGAGCGAGTCGTCGCTGAGGGCGTCGAGGTCATAGTATTGGTCTTGCAGGGCATGGACAAACTCGTGGGCGTGGGTCCATTGGGCGGCCGGGTCGAGCAGCGCCCCATCATTAACCACAACGAATTCGGCCGTGTCCGGATCGTAGTAGCCCAGGATTCCCTCGCTCTGCAGCGTCACCTGCGCCGTATAGAGGTCATAGTCGCGTCCCAGAAAATCGAACGCACTCAACGCCAGCACCTCGGCCCGCGACTCGTCGGGCGTCGTCTCCGACGCGGTTTCGCGGGTGATGCGCTCGCGCAGCTCATCGCGGCTGAGCACAACAGGCACAACCGGTTCCAGCGGTTCCAGGCCGCGCAATTCGCTGACGTTGGCCTCGACCTCGGCGCGGATGGCGGCGTTGCGGGCCTCGGTGTCGGCCAGGGTGACCACGACCGAGTGCGGCTCGCTGCGGACGTCGTTGAGATTCACCGCCGTTACAGTGAACACCACCTCGCCTTCTTCGGCCGGGGCCGGCCAGTCCACCGTGCGCGCGTATAGCCTTTCGCCGTCCAGGGTGTAGGTCGTATAGCGTCGCCCGTTGACGTCCAGCGTCAGGCTCGACAGCCCGGCGGCGTCGCTGGCGACGAGCACGATCTCGACCGGCGTCGAGATGGGCAGCGTGGCCGCTTCGGCCGGGGTAACGATGCGCGCCACCGGCGGCAGCGATTGCTGCTCCCCTTCCAGAGTTGCCAGGGCGCCGGCCAATTCATCCACGTCGCTGGTGAGGGTGGCGACCCGGGTGGTCAACTCGTCAACCGTCTGCTGGCTCTCCACCAGTTGGCCTTCGAGCAAGCGGGTATCGCCCTCGGCCGCGGCCACATCGGCCGACAGAGCGTCGCGCGTGGCAACCGCGCCCGACAGCTCCAGTTCCAGACTGGCCTGCGCAGAGCGCAGCGTCTCATTGTCGGCCGAGAGATCGCGCAGGTTATCGCGGAAACGCAACTCGGCCTGGAATAAAAACACAAAGCCGGCAGCCACAACCATCAGCAGCATGATCAGGATTAGGACGGTGGCCGTCGATGGGGATGATTTCATACCGTTTCCTCAATGCGCAACGCGCACGGAGATGCTACCTGAGGTAAAGGTATTTAGCAAAGGTATCACGGCCGCGGAGACAGGGCTTTTCAGTAATTGATGGCTGCTCAACCCAGTGACCACGGTTCCAGCGCAGGCCCCTATGGTGGTCGTCAGAGTCGTACGGGCGGGATACCCGGTGAACAAGGGCTTAGGTGATCGGAGAAGGTTCATCGCCGGTTGTCTTGCCCATATGAGAAGGTCATTCCAGCCCGGCGATAAGAGCCATGTCGCGCCGAAGCACTCCACTGGCTGCCCAACGGCCGTCAACCATCAAAGTGATAGATTTTGACAGCGATCCGGCGTTATAGTCCCGAATCGATAGCCCCCGAAATCGGTTATAGCTATATGGATATGATGCGTATGGAAATGATGACGGAGATGGATGTGAGGACGTCGCGCTTGCCCGGCTTCTATAAGCTGGAGCTGGCCGAGCGAGTGGCTGTGGTGGCCGAGTGGGCCGGACTGAGCGAGCAGGAAGCGGCCGTGCTGGCCGGCGGCGGTCTTTCCCCTTCCCAGGCCGATTTGATGATCGAGAACGCGCTGGGAACCTATGCCTTGCCGCTGGGCGTGGCCGCCAACTTTCTGGTCAACGACCGTGATTACCTCATTCCCATGGCCGTCGAAGAGCCGAGTGTTCTGGCCGCCGTCAGCCACGCCGCCAAGGTCATTCGCGCCGGTGGCGGGTTCACAGCCCAGGCCTCATCGCCGGTGATGATCGGCCAGATTCAGGTGCTCGATGTCCCTGACGTGGCCGCCGCAACAGCGACGCTGATGAGCCACCGCCACGAACTGCTGGCGCTGGCCGACTCGTGCAACCCCAGCATCACGCGGCGGGGCGGCGGGGCGCGCGACATCGAGACGCGATCGTTTCCCGACACGCCCGTCGGCCCCATGCTGGTCGTCCACTTGCTCTACGATACGCGCGATGCGATGGGGGCCAATGCTGTCAATACCGCCGTCGAGACCATGGCCCCGCGCGTGTCCGAGCTGACCGGCGGGCGCGTCAACCTGCGAATTCTGTCTAACCTGACCGACCGGCGCACGGCCACCGCTCGCTGCACGATCCCGGCCGCCGAGCTGGCCCAGCCGGGTATCCCCGGCGCTGAGGTCGTCCGCTTGGTCGCCGAGGCCAATGCGTTCGCCGTCGCCGATCCCTACCGCGCCGCCACCCACAACAAGGGCATCATGAACGGCATTGATGCCGTGTGCATCGCCACCGGCAACGACTGGCGGGCCATCGAGGCCGGGGCCCATGCCTACGCCGCCCGCGACGGCCGCTACCGCGCGCTGACCGACTGGCGCGTGGACGACAATGGCGACCTGTCCGGCGAGATAACGCTGCCGCTGGCCGTCGGCGTGGTCGGCGGGGCCACGAAAGTGCATCCCACGGCACGGGTGGCCCTGAAGATACTTGGTGTCGAATCGGCTGGAGAACTGGCCGGGGTAATGGCCTGCGTGGGGTTGGCCCAGAATCTGGCGGCCATCAAGGCCTTGGCGACCCATGGCATCCAGAAGGGCCACATGCGCCTCCACGCGCGGCAGATCGCGCTGGCGGCGGGCGCGGCCGACGGGCAGGTGCAATCCATCGCCGACCAATTGGTCGCCGAGGGCAACATCCGCGTCGAGCGCGCGCGAGAACTGTTAGGAAATTAACGCCGGTCTCTTGACTGGTGACGAAGACACCGGTGAAAAAACCGGCGCTACGAGGAAACAATGACTGATTATGATCCCAAGAACGGGTTGCTGAAGCCCGACCGGCCGGTTGGTATTGTCGGCTACGGCGCTTACGTGCCCCGCTACCGGCTGCCGGCGACCGAGATTTCGCGCATGTGGAAAGGCGGCACCGGCGGCACGCCCATCGAGGAGAAGGCGGTCAACGGCCTGGACGAAGACGTGGTCACCATGTCGATTGAGGCCGCCCGCGACGCCCTCCAGCGGGCGCAGATCGATCCGCAAGAAATTCGCGCCGTGTGGGTGGGCAGCGAGAGCCATCCCTACGCCGTAAAACCCAGCAGCACCATCGTGGCCGAGGCCATCGGTGCCGTGCCCAACACGCAGGCCGCCGACTGGGAGTTCGCCTGCAAGGCGGGCACCGAGGCGATGCAGGCGGCGATGGGCTTCGTCGGCTCCGGCATGGCGAAGTACGCGCTGAGCATTGGCATGGACACGGCCCAGGGACGGCCGGGCGATGCCCTGGAGTACACGGCTGCCGCCGGCGGCGCGGCCATCCTGATCGGCCCCGGCGAGGAGGCTGTGGCCGTCATCAATGGCTCCTTCTCCTTTGTCACCGACACGCCCGACTTCTGGCGGCGCGAACACGCCAACTATCCCTCACACGGCGACCGCTTCACCGGCGAGCCGGCCTACTTCAAACACGTCACCGGCGCGGCCGAGCGACTGATGGAGCTGCTCGGCACGACCTCGGCCGACTACCGCTGGGCCGTCTTCCATCAGCCCAACGTCAAGTTCCCCGAGCGGGCGGCCAAGCTGCTGGGCTTTAGCAAGGAACAGATCGCGCCCGGGCTGCTCAGCGGCCGCATCGGCAACACCTACTCCGGCTCGACGATGATCGGCCTGACGGCCATTCTCGACGTGGCCGAGCCGGGCGACCGCATCCTGATGGTCAGCTACGGCTCCGGCGCGGGCAGCGACGCCTTCGACATCACCACGACGGAGCGGCTGGCCGAGGTGCGCGGGCTGGCAACCAGCACCGAGTCCTACATCGCCCGGCGCACGCCCATCGACTATGCCACCTATACGCGCTACCGCGAAAAACTGAAGATGAATTAGTTTCCAGTAGTCAGTGGACAGTGATCAGCACTGATCACTGTCCACTGCCCACCGACCATTATGACAAACGTATCAATCATTGGCATCGGCCAAACCGACGTGCGCGAGCACTGGGACACGTCCATCCGCCATCTGGCGTGGTACGCCATCGAGGCGGCCATGGACGACGCCCACCATAATCAAATCGACGCCATCTACGTGGGCAACATGCTTGCCGGGCAACTGAGCAACCAGAACCACCTGGGGGCGCTCGTGGCCGACTTCGCCGGGTTGCGCGGCACCGAAGCCCTGACGGTGGAAGCCGCCGACGCTTCCGGCGGCGCGGCATTGCGGCAGGCCGTTCTGGCCGTCCAGAGCGGTCTGGTCCAGACGGCACTCGTCGTCGGCGTCGAAAAAGTCACCGACGAGTCGGGGGCCACCATCCCCGCCGCGCTGGCGACGGCGCTGGACGCCGACTACGAGGCTATCCACGGCCAGACGTTAAGCGGCGCAGCCGGCGTGATGATGCGGCGCTATATGCACGAATATGGCGTGGCGCTGGCCGACTTCGCCGGGTTCAGTGTTAACGCCCACGCCAACGCCGCGGCCAATCCGCGGGCTATGTATCGCAACAAGCTGCGGCCGGAAGCCTTCGTCAAAGCGCCGATGACCGCCGATCCGGTCAGCCTCTTTGATGAGGCTCCCACCGGCGACGGCGCGGCGGCGGTTCTCGTGACCACGTCCGAGCGGGCAGCCGACATGGTGGCTCGTCCCGTGCGCATCCTCGCCTCGGCCTTGGCGACCGACACAGTGGCCCTCCACGACCGGCGTGACTTGCTGTGGCTGGCCGCGGCCGAGCGCAGCGCCCGACGCGCGTATGAGATGGCTGGCCTGTCCCCGACCGACATCGACGTGGCCGAACTCCACGATTCGTTCACCATTCTGGCGGCGCTGTCGCTGGAGGCCTGTGGCTTCGCGGAGCGGGGGCAAGGTTGGCAATTGGCTCGCGACGGCGAGATCGGTCGCGGCGGCCGCATCCCCATCAGTACCTTCGGCGGCCTGAAAGCGCGCGGCAACCCGCCGGGGGCGACCGGCCTCTACCAGATCGTCGAGGTGGCCCAGCAGTTGCGCGGCACGGCCGGCGATTGCCAGGTGGCCGATGTGCGCGTGGGCTTGGCCCAAAACCTCGGCGGCATGGCCGGCACGGCCGTCACCCACATCCTGCAAGCCGATTCGTGAGAAGGAGATCATCCACAGATGACATAGAGGCCGCCGGGGCAAGACTTCTTAGCCCCTGGCGAAATTGGTTCACGCGTTCTTGCACCTGTGGAATCTGTTGATATCAGGAGGAAGTATGTCACCAATCAAACTGGCAGCCATCTATAATCTGACGGGTGGGCAATCGAGCCTGGACGTGCCTTCGTGGCAGGGAGCCGGTCTGGCTGTGGCCGAGGCCAACGAACAAGGCGGTGTGCTCGGCCGACCAGTGGAGCTTCTCTTGTGGGACGGCGGAACGGATCCGGCCATGCTGGGCCTCATGACCACCGAACTGCTGGGGCGCAACCCGGACGTCAGCGCCCTGTTCGGGCTATCCGACACCGACATGGTGCTAGCCGCGGCCAATTCGTGCGCCGCCGTCGAGCATCTATTCGTCACTTCCGGGGCGACGTCGCCCCACCTGCCCCAGCAGGTGCCGACCTATTTGTATCTGGCCTGTTTCGGTGATAACGTCCAGGCTGCGGCCGCGGCGGAGTATGCTTACCGGGAAATGGGCGCGCGCACAGCCGCGGTCTTGTATCGGCGTGATGATACCTTCACTGAACTGCTCCAGGGATATTTCAATACCAGCTTCGCCGCCTTGGGCGGCCAAATCATCAGCGCCCGCAGCTATGCATCGCTTGACGAAGTGGCCCAATTATCGGAAGGCGTGCCGCCCGTCGATCTGCTGTTCTTTTCGGCCGCGCCCGACGACGTGATCGACGGCATAAGCCGGCTGCGTGCCGCCGGTCTGGCCGCTCCCATCATGGGCGGCGACAGCTTCGACCTCGGTGATGCTTGGGGCGACCATCCGGCCCTGTCCGACGTATACTTTACCACCCATGCCTTCGTCGATTCCGCTAATCCCGACCCGGCAATGGCGGCGTTTATGGCAGCTTATCGGCAGGCCTATCCCGGACAGGAAGCCAGCGCCTTCGCCGCCTTGGGTTATGACACCGCCCGGTTGATCGTGGCCGCCGTCGCGGAGGCCGGCAGCGATGCGCCCGCGACCGTGCTGGCGGCGTTGCCCCAGGTGAGCGGTTTTCGCGGCCTGACGGGCACGATCCGATACGACAACGGCAGCCGCATACCGAGCAAATCGGTCACCGTGCTCCAGGTTCATGCGGGCCGCATGTCGTTGGCCGGCCAGTTTGTGCCGTCAAAAATCCCCCAACCCTAGCCGCAGTCCCGACTTAACCACAAAAACGCCGAGATGATAGCTTTTGACAGTGTTTTCCCGGTCGTTGACAGTAGTTGGTAGCCTGAGCGTGGATAATTCTGGATGAGAACAGGCGCGGCGCCTTCGATGAATTAGCTGGGAGCCGACCGCGTCCTGGAGGTAACAGAGAAAATGGAAGTTTCACGTCATTGGCGTCTGAATCAACAACGATATGCTCTGGTAGGCGAAGTTTGTCCCAACTGTGGGGTCAAGCTCTTCCCCCCGCGCGACGTTTGCCTGGAATGCGAGGCTCCGGCCAAGGAACTCTATACCTTCACCGGCCTGGGCGAAGTCTATTCCTATACCACCATCTATGACCCGCCCGCGGGCTTCGAGCACAACGCGCCCTACATGGTCGCGCTGGTCAAGCTGGAAGAGGGCCCCCTTGTGACGGCCCAGTTGACCGATATGGATTTTACCGAGGTCAGCATCGGCATGCCGGTGGAGATGGTCACGCGCAAGCTGCGAACCGACGGCGAAGAGGGCATGATCGTCTACGGCTACAAATTCCGCCCCGCGGTGGCGGCGCTCGTTTAGTAAACGGTATCCAGTAGATAGAGAAGAAGAAGCGAACGGCCGGGTGTAAAAGCATCCGGCCGTTTTGTTTCCCGCGTGGCGGTCGAGCGATGTGACCGGCTTCTGTTCGCGGCTTGCCGGGCTGGATAGAGGAGCGGAAGACAGGCAGGTTTTGCGGGCATCCTGTCAGTCTAATGCCCCCGCTAACCAGTTGACCAACCATGCAAATAAGTACAGCCCCGCCCCAAACGCCGCATGATTCATCAGGCTACGCAGTCTCGCCGCCGTGGGGTTTGCTGTCTTTGATGCGGCGAACCCCAGCCCGAATAAGGGTTGCATAATGGCGAAGGGCGCCAGTACCGTCACGATCCCGTAGGCCAGAGCGGGGAGCGGCGTCGGCTGTCGCAGCCAGCTTTCGCCGGCCAGAGCCACAAAAACCACGGCAAACGTGATGCCGATCAGATAATGAGCGATCCACCCCACCGCACACTCCGCCCTCTTTTGTGGAGCCGCGGCAATATTTGAATGCCTAAACGTTCCTTCGGGCATGGTGCGGAGCCAGCGCCCAATCAGGCAGATGTCAGACGGCGTGATATGGAAGGCAACCTTGAGCAATTGCCCCCACAAATCAAAGGTGAGCGTTGCGCCCAGCCCCATGACGATCGCGCTGGAGAAGAGGAGAGCTAAATCGTTCACATGTCACCTGTTATTGTGTGTTCGCCAGGGCTGTCATTCGCTATGATCCCGGCGATTCCGGCCGGTCCGTGCTAACAAAATTAACCGATATTAAAGGTAGTCCCAGATCGCGTACTTTCTTGAGGATGCCGTGCAGCGCCGCCTGATCGACCACCGGACCGGTTAGAAGGGTCGTGCCATCCTCGTCCGGCAGGATAGTCAACCCCAGGAACCAATCTTGCCACGGTTGACCTAAATGACCCCTGATCCTGATTTCACAGACCGTGGGCCGGCTGGCGTCATCCCCGCGGTCGTCTTCTTCTGGCATATTCTGGACATCCATGATGAGCACCACGCCATTACGCGTTTACATGAGTGATACAAGAAACCCGATCACCAGATTACGCAGATTTTGAGAAAAATCTGCGTAATCTGTGGCTTCCTCTTCATTAAGCCACCGTCAGGATGACGTTGCCCTTTTTGTGACCGAACTCAACATAACGATGCGCCTCGGCCGCCTGTGCCAGCGGATAGCACCGATCAATGACCGCCCTGACCGCGCCCGCCTCGATCATGCCCTTGATGGTGCCTAGCTCTTCCGCGCTTTGTTTCGTGCTCAGCTTGGCAATCGTCCCATAATGTCCGTCGGCCGCCAGGGCTTTTGCGTAGATTGATTTTGGAAATTTCCCCACCGTGTCGAAGATGGCATCATACCGCTCGAGCCTCGTTGCGAAATCCTTCCGGGTGTAATCAATCACCCGCTCCGCGCCCAGGGATTTCACCATCGCCACATTGGCCGCGCTGCAAACCCCCGTCACCTCGGCCCCCAAGTGTCGGGCCAGTTGAACGGCATATGTGCCCACGCTGCCGGAAGCTCCGTAGATCAGTACTTTCTGGCCGCTCTGGATGTTGCCCTTGCGCAGCAGGCGCAGCGCAGTCGGCCCGCCAATCGGTACGGCGGCCGCCTCCACATAGCTCATGTTGTGCGGTTTGGGCAACACCAGCCCATTTTCGGGAAAGCATTTATATTCGGCATAGGCCCCAAATTTCTCGGTCAGGGTCGAGGCGAAGACCGAATCGCCCACTTTGAACCGGGTTACACCCCGGCCGATGGCTTCCACTTCCCCGGCCAGTTCCATGCCGAAGACAGGATTCTTCGGCCGGGTAAAGCCCAACGTCAGGCGCGCTGGCAGCCAGAACAGCAGTGGCACGTTCAAGCTGCGCATCCTGATGTCCCCGGCGCTGACAGTAGTGGCAACCACTTTAATCAGGATTTCATCCGCTTGGGGGGCCGGCTTGGCAACTTCCCGGAATTGAAGAACATCCGCGGAGCCAAATTTGTTGGCGACGATTGCTTTCATTTTCATGTCTCCTGTTTTCTAATAGTTGGGCCGCCTCGGCCCTCTTCTACGGCTTGCTCTCTATTCCGCGGTTCAGCTACCGGCCGGGTTGCACAATGTCATACTCGGCCGTAATGGCGCTTGGCTTGAAGCCCTTGACGGTGAGATAGACACCCAATGAAAACTCCCATATCGCGATTGGCAGAACGCCGAGGGTGGTCAGCGTCAGCAGCGGGCCGGAGACATCGAACATCAGCATGATCACGTGGGCAACGAGCAGGGGCGCGGCGATGAACCCCAGGATGGGCAGAATGCGCGGCACGAGGCGCGCCCGATAGACCAGCGTGCCGATCAGCGCGGCGTTCACGGCCGGTATGAGTGTCTGCCCCAGATGGAACCAGTCGTACATGGCCAAAAGTGCCCGGCCGGTGAACAGCGCCTCCGTCCCGGCCCCCGACTGCCGCAAGGTGACCAGCGTCATCAAGCTGACGACGCCGCCGAAGATGGTGGCTGCTTCCAGCGTGCGCGCGCCGACGAAGCCCAGTGCCAGGCTTTCGTTCTGCCGCTTGACCACCGGATACAGGGCCACGGCGGTTGCGATGCCGGCCAGGGCTACGATGATTTCCAAGATAGCGCCGATGATGACAGGGTTGTCTGAGCCGGCGCCGGCGATGAAGTTCGGATCGCGCACGCCGGCGTAGAGCACAGCGGTGGGGATAGAGACAAAGGTCAGCAGGTAAAATATGCCGCCCGCCAGGGCGATCTTTCTCGATCTCGCCTTGGTCGTCTGAGGTATATTCAGGGTTTGCTTATCACTGTAGGCATTGGCGTTCATTGGAAACTCCTCGTAAAGACTCGTGTCGTTCCGGGCAAGCGGCCGATTGACCGCTTGCCCCCATCGTACCGTCACAGGCTCCCGCACCATGTTCCACGCCGGCAAATTGCTGCTATCGCCGGCCTTACGACTCGTTCTTCTGCCGTTCGACAAAGAGCGCGTACCCCAGCCATGACAGAGCCAGCCCCACCGGAACCATGATGAGAGACTCGTATTTGGGCGGTACCAGCGCGCCCACGGGAACCAGCAAAGCCCCGAAAGCCAGCAGAGCGGCCGCCCCGCGCGGCAGGATACGGGCGCGGAACGTGGCGATGCCAAACATCAGCGGGCCGAGGATGTACATGCCCCCGGATAGCGTCCACATCAGAGGCATGGCCCCCAGGTCGATTGTCCCGCCCGCTCCGCTGAACATGCCCAGGAAACTGGCGACAAACGCCGGTGACTCCGTTGCCAGGCCCGGCAAGATAAAGGCTTCCACCATAGAAAAGGCTGTGACCAGCGCCAGCCAGAGGGTGAACAACCCATAGCCGGCCAGCCCCAACCAACCGATCTGCTTCGCTTGCCGGGCATACAGCCCCGTCATGCCCGCCATGCCCAACAAGCCCATAACGGTGGCAAAAATGTGGACGTTGGCCCAGGTGGCGGTGGTGACCGCCGCGGGCTCGTTAACCGGATGGAACAACCCCACAACGATGAAGCATAGCCCGGCCGCCACGGCGGCTAAGCCGGCCAACCGGATAACGGTGGCGGTCGATAGAGTCGCTTTGCGTTGCGGAAGCGAGATTTTGCCGACGATGTTCATTTGCCTGTCTCCTTAATTTGAACCGTGGTTTAGTGTCGATGACACCCGGCATAACTGCCTGTTTGGGTTCGATTGCAGACACTATACAGATGAACGAGGGGAGAGGTCTTCCCCACATGTGGGGATTGATGTGGGGAGAGAGGATTACGAATGACGAATTCAGAAGGGGCGTGCTCGATGAATGGGTCGAGCGCCGGGTGCGGTGCGCGCCGGTATTGAGATCAGATCAAACCCAGCTCAACAGCCCGATTAACCGCCCCCCGGCGACTGTTGACGTTGAGTTTGCTGTAGATGCTCTTTGTATGGGTGCGCACCGTACTCAAGGCGATAATAAGCTCCTGGGCGATCTCGGGCCCCGAAAGCTCCGATTTGAACAGGCGTAGGATTTCAAGCTCGCGCTGGCTAAGCGGCTCGACCAGGGGCGATGAAGCCCGGGAGGCGGGCTGAATCGTTTCTCCCGCCGGGCCTTCCTGAGCACCGGCAAACGACGATAGCAGCCGGCGCGTGTAACTGGGCCTGATGCCCTGCCCAGCCGCTTCCTCGATCAGTTGGGCCAGACCGGCGCCTTCGTCCACGAAAATGCGCACATACCCTTCCGGCTCGGCCAGCGTCAATGCGCGCTCCAAATGGGATAGAGCGGCCGGCCTGTCGCCCTGTAACTGATAGGCCAGCGATTGCAAGACCAGGATTTCGATGACGCTTCCCATCCGGCCGCCTTCTTCCGCCGGCCGGCGCAGCCGCTCCAGCAGGTCCAGCGCCTCGCCAAGCGAACCCGCCGCTCCCTCGATCCGGGCCTGAGCCAAAAGGAGCCGGGCCAGGGTAATGTGTTCGAATTCACGCAGGTAGTTGAGGCCATCCCCGATCGCCACGTCTCGCTCGCGTGTCCAATGGCGGGCTTCGTCCAATCTGCCGGCCACGATCCACAGCCGCGCCCTTATTGCCGCCACAGGGCGCACGTTGGGCGAGAAATCACCTTCATAAACGCGCTCGGCCTCGTTCAGCAGATCCAGCGCGCCCTCGATATCGCCCCGAACTTCCAGCAGGCGAGCCTGGGCAACACGGGAACGATACGGGTTTTTCGGTAGCGCATTGAGTTCCCCCAGCTCCTTGCTTTTCAGAATGTATCGAGAGGCCTTGTCCCATTCGTCATACTCGCGGTAGATTTCGCTCATGCCCACGAGCATGTCGGCCGCGCCGCGCAGGGGGGGGCCGTCCGGTTGTGTCGCCAGTTGCAAGCCGTGCTCGTAGTAGCTCAGCGCCTGGCGCAGGCGACCTTGCGCGATCCTGATATCCGCCAGCGCCAGAGAGCCGCCGATCACGTCGGCGATGAACCCTTCCTTTTGCAAATAAGCCATGCCAGCGGCGTAGGTCTGTTGCGCCATCTCCAGATCGCCGCTTGTCCAGGACGCCAGTCCCAGAAGCGCGGAAGCCGCGCCGCGGATGAAATAGTCGTCTTCCCGGGCCAGTTCGATCACTCGCCGGGCGTGGTGCATCGTGCTGGTTACGTCGCCTCGATACAGGGCGACCCCGGCATGATACATGGCGACCAGCGCGGGCAGACGTTGATAATCATCTTCATCGGCGAAAACTGGTTGTTCGCCCACATCTTCATCCAGCCACCGCTCAGCGTCTCTCAGGCGGGCCTCAACCCCATCAAACTGGCCGTTCTGTAGCAGCGCGCCGGCATAGTGAGCGCTGAGCACGGGCCTGCGGCGGAACTGTTCATCGGGCAAGGCTCGGAGCCAACTGAGCAAGGTCGCTTCCTGCCTGCCTTGCCCCATTGCCGGTATAGACCGTTCGATCAAATGTGCCGCGTGCTCGAAATCCTCGGCGGCCAGCGCGTGGCGGATGGCCTCAGGCACAGAGCCGGCCTCCTCATACCACTTACTTGCCCGCCGGTGAAGGATGGGCAGTTGTTCGGGGTGCTCCGCCGTCAAATGCGCCCGCAGCACGTCGGCAAACAGATGGTGATAGCGATACCAGTGTCGCCGGTCATCCAGCGGAATAAGGAAGAAGTTGCCGCGCTGCAGGGTTTCCAACTGCGCCTTGCCTCCCGGCTGTCCCGTGACCGCATCGCAGAGCGGCCCATTCAGGCGGTCGAGGATGGACGTCTGTAGCAGGAAGTGCCGGATCGCGTCGGGCCGGCTGTTCAACACCTCCGCGACGAGATAATCGACAATGTAGCGGTGATCGCCGGCGAAGACCTGGATGAAGCCCCCAACGTCCCGATTACCCTTCATCGAAAGCGCGGCGAGTTGCAAGCCGGCAATCCACCCTTCGGTGCGGCTGTCCAACGCGGCCATCTGATCGGCCGAGAGAGATAGCCCCATTACCTGGTTGAGAAACTCGGCCGCTTCGGATGGGCTGAAGCGCAAGTCGGCGACGCGCAGTTCGGTCAATTGATCGCGGGCGCGCAGCCGAGCTAACGGCAGATTGGGGTCCTCTCGGGTGATGATTGCCAGGTGCATTTGGGGCGGCAAATGTTCCAGCAGAAAGGTCAGCGCCCGGTCAACCGCCGGATTGTCAACCAGGTGATAGTCATCCAGGACGAGGATGAAATCGTCCGGGATGGCGGCTATGTCATTGATGAGGTCAACTAAAATCGCCTCGACGGGCAGTGGTTGCGGCGACCGCAACGCGGGCAGCACCAGCGCCCCCATATTTCCCGAAATGGTTTGCAACGCGGCGATGAGATAAGTCAAAAAACGGGCAAGATCGCTTTCCTCTTCGTCCAGCGATAGCCAGGCGACCTGTCGCCGGCTTGAGGCGATCCACTCGCTGAGCAGCGTCGTTTTGCCGAACCCGGCCGGGGCAGAGATCAGGGTCAATTTATGATGCAGATGGGTGTCCAGTCGTTCGGTCAGGCGAGGGCGAAGGACAATTTCAGGCCGGGATGGGGGAACATAAAGTTTCGTGGCGATGATTGATGTCAGCACGGACGCATTATAAGGGACACGGTGAATGTTGAAAAGGCGGGCCTTTGGGGCACAGGGGTTTCTGTAATCGGCTGCTCTGTGCAGGATCGCTTTCTTAACCGGCTCCGCGGCCCGGGCCGGGGTATCTCGCTTTTGGCGGCCGGATAAGAATCCGGCACTACATGGCTGATCGACTGACACCTGAGAGGGCCGGCCTTTTCTGTTGTCCCTCGTCCGGCGGGTGGGATAATATTTTCGACTGTAGTATGATGCGTGCCACCGGCTCGGGCCGTGTGGAAGGTGATTAATGAATAAACAATCGTGGATTGTGGCCTGTCTGCCGGCCGCCCTGGCGCTCTTGCTTGTCGCTTGCTCCGGTGGCCCGGACAGTGGCGAGACGCAGGGAGGGGCCGTCGGGCCGCAGGAGATCAAGGGCGCGACGGAGGTGGTCAAGTTCGACCCGGCGGCGCTGCCGCTCAGCGGCGACCCGGTTCCCGGCCCGTGCGTGGCCTCATCGGTTGTGCCGGGTGCGTACCGTTGCGACCCGGACGGCGTTGGGCCGGTCGAGCCGTGTTTTGCCTTGAGCAGCACGCGCTTGGTCTGCCATCCCGACCCGGTGGCCGGAACCTACAGCACTCTGGTCAGCCCGGCCGGGCTTCTGCCGTCCGTCGCCCCACCGTCGCCGGATCGGGCCGTGGCCTTTTTCGCCGAGCTGTCCACAGGCCTGACGTGCGCCATTCGCACCACGCCGGAGCCGGTGATCATCGGCGACCGGGCTGCCTTGTACGACTGCTCCGAACCATATACCTACATCCTTGACGGCGGCCAGCTGACCTTCGACAAGAACGCTCCGGCGTGGAGCGCAGCCGTCATTACGCTCGATCCGGCAACGGGCGACTCGTCAGGCGAGACCTCGGCCGAGGTGCGCCGCGTGTGGATCCCCTAACAATGGGTCTACTCACCTGCTCTGTTAATCTGCTCCCACATGGACCGACCCACCCTTCTGCTGCAACGTCTGGATGATATTGGTCGCTCGCTGGCGTCTGAACCCACAGCGCTGGCCCTGATCGGTCTCGGCTCCGTCGGCCGCGAGCTGTCCCGCCTGGACGACTATTCCGACCTCGACTTCTTCGTCATCGTCGAGAGCGAACACAAACAGCGCTACATCGACAACCTGGCCTGGCTCGAGGCGGCCCACCCGTTGGCCTATACCTTCCGCAACTCCGTCGACGGCTACAAGTTCCTCTTTGCCGACGGCATCTATGGGGAGATGGCCGTGTTCGGGCCGGAAGAACTGGCTAACGCCGCCTACGCGCCCGGCCGGATGGTGTGGCGGCGGGCCGACATGCCCCAATCGGCGGCATCCCCGGCCCACTGGCCGCCGCGCCGCTCGCCGCCGTCGCTCGACCATTTGCTGGGCGAGGCGCTAACCAACCTCTACGTCGGCCTCGGCCGCTTCCGACGTGGCGAGAAACTATCGGCCTTTCGCTTCATACAAGGCTATGCCGTTGATCGGGTGGTCGATCTGGCGCAGCGGATGGCGAGCCAAACCGCCGCCGAAGAGGATCATTTTGACGGGCCGCGCCGCTTCGAGCGCCGCTTTCCCGATTTGGCCGGCGCGCTGCCGGCGCTCATGCCGGGGTACGAGCACAGCCCCGAAGCGGCGGCGGCCATCCTGTCGCTGCTCAGCGCCCATTTCGAGATTGACCCGGCGATCAGGGATGCCATCATCGCCATGCTGGATTCATGAGGATGAATACCTGAGCGGCACGGCGTCGTCGCCAACCGGCTGTCAGGCTTCTTGGCTCGCCCCTTCCTCGCCCAAAAACGCCAGCAAGTGCCGGTTATACACTTCCGGTTGCTCCATATTGGGCAAGTGAGCCGCGCCGGTCATCATGACCTTGCGCACATCGGGTAGAGTCGCAACCAGCTGCTCGACCGCCGCCAGCGTCCGTGGTGAGTCCCAATCGCCGGCGAGAACCAGCACCGGCGCGCGGACTTCGCTCAGGCGTTCGGCCGCCGCAGGCTGGAGCGGGTGCTCATCGCCGATGCCTTCGTTCGCCAGAGCAATGGCATTCATTTGGCGCGCCAGCTCTCGAACGGCCTGATTCACCTGGTCGGGCGTGCGCCGCGGGCCGTCCACCCAGATTTGCATCTCCAGTTCGTTGACCCGCGCCAGATCGCCCGCCTCATCGGCCGCTTCCAGTTCGGCCGCCTGGGGCGGTGGCGGGCCGTCGAAGGCCAGCCCGCCGACGGCCGGGGACGACAGAACGAGCCGGTCAACTCTCTCAGGATACTGGAGCGCAAAATCAAGAGCGGTCTTGCTGCCCATTGAACAGCCCACCAGCGACACCCGGCCGAGGCCCAGGTGGGTCAGCAAGGCGGCCAAATCCTCGTGATGGGCATACGAGCCTTCAGCCGGCGGCGTGCGACCAAAGCCGCGCATGTCGTATCTGACGACCTTGAAGGAGCCGGCCAGGGCCGAGAATTGGCCGTCCCACATGCGGCTGTCGGCGATGCCGGCGTGGATGAATACCAGCGGCCGGCCCGCGCCGGCCGTCTCATAGGCAAAAGTCGTATGATTGAGTGCGGCCGTTCCAACCTTGGAGGTCATCAATGAATTTCCTTATCGAGGGTAATGTGACACGGCGTCACGACTGGTCACGACTGGTCACGACTGGAGGATGTCCACCGCCCGGACGAGATGCAGCACGCGCTCGCCCAGCAAGTGGATGATGATGCGATGAAACGCATAGGCCGCTTCGGGATCGTCGGCCTCGACGCGCGTCAACGTCGCCTGTGACAGGCTGTAGAGCACGCTGGCCCGGTCGGCGACAACGGCCGCGCTGCGCTGCGTGCCCAGATAGAACCCCAACTCTCCCACTGCCCGGCCGCCCTGCATCGTTTCCAGACGCACAGTGGGCGCTCCCGGCGGCTCCAACTGGGCAGTCAACTGTCCCGACTCGACAAAAAAGAGCTGGGTGGCATTGTCCCCCTGGCGGATGATGTAGTCGCCGGCTGGCACATCCCGGCGCTCCATGTAGCCGAGAAGTCGTTCCGTGGCCGGGCCGGGAACAATTTTCAGCAAATAATCGGTCAATGTACGGTCGGTCAAATCGGCCGCATTGATGGAGCACAACTCATCTTCGCACCATTCGGCGGCGCGGTCGATGTCTTGGGCATAGCGCAGGACGTTTGGTTCCTCGACCAGGCCGCCGTGATCGAATTGACGGCGCAATTTGGGCGACAAGCCGGAAAACACCAGCGTGAAGCCGCTGTCGCGGCTAAGCTGTCGCATCTTGCTGAAGCTCAGTAACGCCGTCGAGTCGAGGCCGATGACCTGCCGAAAGTCGATGACGACGTAGCGAGTGGCCGTTTCGCGAACGCGGTCGCGAACTCTTTCCAGCAAGCCGTTAGCCGTGCCGAAGAAGATGAAGCCCTGCAACTGGAGAAAATAGGCCTGGTCGCCGATGGATTCCAGCATGGCGCGGTCTTCCGCATTACGGGTGACACGACTCTTAAATGTAGAGCCGCTCAACTCGTGCTTCACGATACTCATGCGACTATAGCTGACCACAAACAGCGTGACGGTGGCGGCGATGCCGACGATCACCCCCTGTAAAAACCCGACAGTGGCGATGATGACCAGAATGACCAGCACGATGAGATAATCGACCCGCGGCAAGCGGCTGTAAGCCTCGATCACCCATTGCCACAGGAAAGACAAGCCCAGATAGACCAGTAATGACCCCAGCACGACGGTGGGCACGAAGCCCAGGGCCGATCCGCCCAGCCATAACGTCAGCCCGCAAAAGGCACCGGCGATCAGGCCTGTCAGGCGATTGCCCGCCCCCAACCGTTCGGCCAGGGCCGACATGCTGAGTTGCGCATAGCCTACCAGCCCCGCCCCCATCCCGGAAAACAGGTTAGCCACCCCGGCCGCCCGCATCTCCCGATTGAGATCAACGTCGCGGTTCATGGCGAGTTCCAGGCCGGTCGCGTTCAGTAATAGGGCAATGGCGCTGATGACTACGGCACCCACGAGATTGGGCAACTGCGACCAAATGGCCGGCCAATCGACCGCCGCCAGCTCGGCCGAGCTAATCGGCTGCCACAAGTTCCCCGCGGGGAACGGCCCGAGCAGCCAGCCCCTGGCGCTCAGTTCGGAAGGACTGACGCCGAGGATCGTGGCAAGCAGATAGAAACCCGCGATGATGGCGACGATCATGCCCGGCATGAACAAGGAATGACGAATGCGGGTGGAAAGAGCCAGGATGAGCGCGCCGAGCACCAGACCCGGCAGCCACAGCAGCAACACGCGAGGTTCGAAAAAATCGGCCACATCGGCAAAGGTAAAAGTCACACCGGACATGGTGCTGATGCCGCCGACGACCAGCAGCCAGCCTGTGCCCGCCAGGAACCCCCCCGCCACTGGATAAGGCAGAAATCGCACCAAGCCCCCCAGCCGGAACGTGCCCAGACCAAGCAGGAACAGACCAGTGATCAGGGTGGTCAGGGCCACGGCCACCAGAACCGTCGCCAGTTGGGCATCCGGGTCAGTGACGAGCGCGGTAATGCCGGCGGCCATGATGCCCACGATGGCCGCCGGGGCGTCCTGATTGCCGCCCATAATGGCCGGGTAGGACGTGAGTAGGCTGGTGATGATGATGCCGACCGTGCCCGAGAAGAGGGCTAGGCCTATCCCGCGCGACAGGTGAGCGGCCGTTTCGCCGCTGAAGATGAGCGCGCCAAACGAAGCCGCCAGTGCTATCTCCAGAATACCAATCAGAAAACCAGCCAGCACAATGGAGATAAGTCGATCCGGTCGCAGCGTGGCGCTAATTTTGGCAGACAGGTTTTCTCCGGGTGCCGAATCTTGCATTTTGATTGTTCTATATCCCGCCGGCCCGCTTGCGGCCAAGTGCTGTTCCAACGTTGGGCAAGGTATTATGCCGGATGTCGTCACATGAGCAAGTTGTCAGGGTTTTTCCCTTGTCAGTCGCTTACCAATGTGGTGCTGGTGTCTTATCGGCGACCACAAGCGAGATGCGCCGGCCTGGGCCGCCGAGCCGGTTAAGAACGCGACGTGGCGGAGGGCGACCGATTACCAAAAAACTCCGGGCAAGTTGTTCCCTTTCGGCGCATTATTCCCACACAGGAGTATAATTTATGATGGTGTTGGGTCTGATGCAGTAGCTTCCTGTGGACAAGAGAGGATCATGGTCGAACAGTCAAAGCCGCTCTTATACTTCCTGGTCGGGATAGCCAGCGTGTTTATCATTATCGCCGGTATTCGGAACCTGGCTTTCATCTTGAATCCCATCCTGCTATCACTGGTAATCACTATCACGCTGTTGCCCCTGCCGGCGTGGTTCGCCAAACGGGGCATCCCCGGCTGGCTGTCGCTGGTGCTGACGTTCCTGGTGGTTCTGGCGATGATTGGTTTGGTACTGTTGATAATCTTCGTCGGCCTGGCCCAGTTGGATGAGGTACTCCCCACGCTACGGCAGACCGCGACTTCCGGGGCAGCCGCCGTCACCGATCCCCAGGGCAACGTGATGGGCGTTCAGGTCACGGATATAACCCGCACCATCGAAGACTTCGTCGCGAGCCAGCGGTTTACGAACGTCGCCACCGCGGTCATCTCCGCCCTGTTTGTCGGCTTGTCCCAAGCCTTCCTCGTGATGCTCATCTTCGCCTTCATGCTCAGTTCCGCCCTGGCCCTGCCCAGCAGCATCCGCCTGGGCTTGCGCGCCGACCATCCTCTCCTCAAACAGGCAGCGACGTTGACGGAAGACGTGCGCCGCTATATCACCCTGACCACCGCGCTCAACTTCCTGGTGGGCATCGGCAACACCATCCTGCTCCTCGCTCTGGGTGTCGATCTGGCCCTGCTGTGGGGGCTGCTGTCCGCTTTCATGGGTTACATCCCCGCCGTCGGCTTCTGGATCGCCATGATCCCGCCCTTGCTCCTGGCCTTCGTCGGCGACGGCCCCGTCGTGGCGCTCCTGGTGTTCGCCGGCTACGTGCTTATCAACGGCACCGTGGAGAACCTGGTCAAACCGCGCATGTTGGGCCGGGAACTGAAAATCTCTCCGGCCGTGGTCGTCATTGCCCTGTTTGTCTGGGGGTGGCTGCTGGGCGCGGTGGGCGCCATTCTCTCTACGCCACTGACCCTGCTCATCCTGAGCATCCTGGAAGGGTTCGACAGCAGCCGCTGGATTACCGTGCTCTTGCGCACGGCCGGCACAGGCGAGGTGGCCAATACGGCCGAGCAGCAAGCGGCATTCGGCCGGGTGCGCGGCCTATGGGACAGAGGAGTAGCTGTCGTCCGGGGAGATCGGCCCAAACCGCCGGATGAGGGTTGAGCCGGTTCGGCCGCCCGATCAGGGCTGAATCTGGGGCACTCTCTCATCTGGTGCCAGACGACGCGCTTCCGCCAGCAGCCCGTTCAGCCGTCCGACCAGGCTGGCTATTTCGCGCGGCATCGTTTCGTCGCCGGTCTCCATCGCCTCATCATAATGTTTCTGAATGGAGATAAGTCGCTCTTCGAGGGTATCGATCTCCACCGCCGTTGTCGAAGTGTGCCGAGCGGCATAGATGATCTGACTGACGAGAACTTGCGCCGCCACAGCCAGCGGTGGCGCGATCAGGAAACCGGTCAGCCCATAGGTATCGACCATCATCACCATGACCACAATGATGAGCACGCCGCTGAACTGATTGCGGCGGAACAGACGCGGCTCAACGACAAATTCCAGAAACGCCAGCACGGCCGTGGTTAGCACCAGCGCCCCCACCGCCGCCGGCAGCCCGCCGGACGAGGCCAGCCCGAACAGAAATGACAGCAGCGCCGCGAACACAAACCCCACCAGCGGCACGAGCCAGGCCACGCCCGCCAGCAATCCCGTCAACAGGGCATAATCATTGCCGATGAGCGAATAACCGATCACCAGCAAGATGACTGCCAGAACCGACTGGATCACCTCGCTGCGCAGATACGCGCCCATGGTGCCTTCGGTCTTTTGCCAGATGCGGCGCGCCTGGATGCGACGGCCGGCGGGCAGGAGCGACAGCCACAATCGCTCGAAGTGGCTGCGGTCGGCGCTCCAGTACAGGCTAAGGGCGATGACGATGACCAGGCCGGCGACGATGGTCGCCGCGTTTTGGGTGACGCCGAACAGCAGTTGCGCAAGGGCCGCGCCCACCGGCCCCATCGCCGACTCGGTCAGTTGGTCGGGGGCCAGTAGCCGGTCGACCACGGCTTGTTGCAGGCTACTGCCGGCCGCCCAGGCCCGATAAGTGGAATCGTAGAGAACGACGAGATAATTGCTCAGGATCACCAGCTCTCTGACGAGCGGCCCACTGATCAGATATAGGCCCAGCCCCAACAGCCCGAAGGCAAGCAGGTAGACCACCGCCCGGGCCATGCCCGCCCGCAACCCGCGCTCGGCCAAAAAATCGACGCTGGGCCGCAGGGCGGCGGTCAGCACCAGCGAGATGATCAGCAAGATGGCGACACTGCGAAACTGCCACAGGAGGATGAGCAGCGCCAGCGTCGCGGCGATGATAGCTGTGTAAACGGCCAGGCGCTTCACAGCCCCACCCCCGGCCGGCGAATCTGGGAGAGCAGGCTGTCCAGATCGAGCGCAATAGCCTCCAGCCTGTCCTCCATCGTGCCGGATCCTTCTTCAAAAACGGCATCCTCGTCTTCACGTCGCCTGATAACCTTGCGGACGTCCTCGACGAACTCCTGCGTCTCGTATCGCAACAAACCGATGCTGTCCCGCTGATCGGACTGCTCGACTTGTGAAGGGGCGTCGACCAGAAACCGGTCGAACAAAAGCTGCAACACCGCCGCCAGCGGCAAGGCGATGAGCGCCCCCAGTATGCCGAACAATGTGCCAAAGGCGGTCAGGGCCAGCAGCGTTACCAGGGGCCGCATGCCCAACGTGCGTCTCATGACGCGTGGGCTGAGTACATTGGCCTCCAATTGGTGGATGATGAGCGCGGCCAGCACCGTCCACAGCGCCGTCAGTGGCGAAATGGAAAACCCGATGACCAGGGCCGGCACGGCGCCGATCAGCGGGCCGACCACGGGGATAATCTCCATGATGCCCACGAACAGGCCCAGCACGGGCGCGTAGGGCAGGCCGATGATGAAATAGGCCCCCATCGACAACGCGCCGATGATAAGCGACAAAAGCAGCTGCCCGGCCACATAGCCGCCCACGCGCTGCTCGATTTGCCCGATGAGATCTCGCGCTGCTTCGCGCCGCCCCAGCGGCAACAGACCAACGCCCGAGCGGATGATCCGCTCGGATTCAATCGTCCAGAAAAAAGCGATCAGAAAAATGGCCCCGATGTGGAAGATCGCCAGGGAGCCCAACCCCACATAGCGCATGGCCTGGCTGATGGTTGAAGCCGTATCCGTTTCGACCGCCACGTCTGCGGGCAAGGCCTGCGGTAGGGCCGGTGTGGGCGGCAACAACTCCGCCAGTCGCTGTATCAGCAAGTTCGGCACGTTTTGTATCGATTGCCGCATCGAGGCATAGATCTCGCCAAGTTGCGCGCCGATGGTCGCGGTCTGGTTGGCGATCAGCGGCGCGCCGAAGCGCAGGAACAGGATCGCCACGATGAGCATGACCCCATAGAGCAGGCCAACCGCCACCGCCGGCGGCACACCGCGCGCCTTCAGCCGGTCGACGGCCGGCTTCAGGGCCAGACTGACGACGATGCCCGCCATCAGGAGCAGGATCACCTCATAGAAACGGAACACCAGCCAGAACCCCAGGATCACCAACCCCACTATCACCGTACCCAGGATCAATTGTTGCGCCGACAGATCCGGTAAGTGAAGTTCCGTCTTGCCGTTCGACGTCATTGACGACCTCTCACTTGATTTATGATTCCCCACCGATTTACGGGCGTTCCCGACCCGGCCGCGGGCTGAGACATCGCAAGCTGTCGCTATTGTCGCGCCATGACCCGGCCCAGCCGCCACCAGCTGATCAGGAACAACACCAGTGCATAGAGGATCAGCGCACCCAACAATATAATGTTCGGCACCTGTCCGCGCAGCATCACCGATTGTAGCAAGTTGATGCCATATGTCACCGGCAACGCCCACGAAACCACCTGCACCGGCCCCCACAGCCGATAGAGTGCCAGGAAGAAGCCGCTGAAGAAGATGCTCGCCAGCAAGATAACCATAGCCGACTGAATGGCCTGGCTATCGGTCTTGGCCGACAGCGAGACGAAGAAGCCCAGACTGAGCGAGGCGCACAACAACACAAACACCACCAGCGCGTAATGGCCCCAATTGCCCAGCATCGGCACGCCCAGCAGGAACACCACCAGCGCCGTCAGAACCGCTCCCAGGGCCAGCGTCAGGATCAGGTAGCTGATGAACTTGCCCACCAGTGTCTGGAAAGCGGAGACGGGCGAGGCGCGAAACAACTCGATCGGGCCATCCTGCCGCTCGCGCACGATAGACAGGCCGGCCAGCGTGACGGCGAAGTGTTGCAGCAGCAGGGCGATGACCGCGGGCACGAAAAAGTCAGTCGGGCCGAGACTGGTGTCGGTAATGCTCAGCGTATTGACCCCAAAGGGCGAGATAAGGACCTGAGAATCAAGCTCCTCATATTCCGACAGCAGCGAATCGACAGCGGTCAACTCGCTCTCGACGGCCGCAGCCGTTTGGGCACGTTCGGCCGTCGCCGCGTCGGAGTTCAAGGTCGCCGCCATTTGCTGCACGGCTTCCATGCGCGCCTGAATCGTCTCCGCGCCGACCGTCGTATCGACACCCGACAGCAGCGCCAGGCCCGAGCCGGCCGCCACCGCCAGCACGCCAACGTCCTCAGTAAGCTGCTGGGAAGCCGCTCTGGCCTCTTCCTCATTCCCCGCCTCCAGCGCTATGCGCGCTGTCGAGGCCACCTCGCGCGCGTCACTGATCTGCTCCTGGATAGAGCGCGCCTCCACCTTGCCCTGTTCGGCGGCGTTCAGCAGCACCAGACGATTGATCTCCTCCGTATAGTTGCGGCCAAGAATTTCGATATAGGCGCGCTCATAGGGGTCAATCTCATAATGGTACAGGTTGAATATGGCCTGCTCATTGTTGCGTACGGTGGCTGCCGGATCAGGCGGCACGACGACCACAAGGTCGACTTCCCCGTTGCGCAGCCGGCGGTCGGCCTCGGCCGGATCGCTGATGATTCCCTGCGAGCTGATCTGCTGGCCCAACTGGGTCGCGTACTGCTCCACGACCGGCAACATGGGGCTGTCGTCGGGGACGACGAACAGGGTGCGCATCGTGCGCGGCGTATCACGGTAACCAATGCCAAACAGCAACAGGATCAGGAACGGGCCGAGAATGAGCGAGAAGACCAGTCGCGGCTGCCGCAGGATAACAATGATCTCTTTGCGCACAAAGGCGAAAATGCGGATGAAGAATTGGAAGATGTTACGCATGGCTCTCCTCGTGCGCGCGCTCTTGTTCCAGCAACATAACGAACACGTCGTCGAACGGCGGATTAAATTCACCGGCCGATTCGACGCCGATGTCGTGCTCGTCCATCCAGCTAAAGACCGCCGGAAGGGCCGTGCCGGTGTCGTCGACGACCAGTTGCAACGACAGGTCGGAGTTGATCGTCACCTTGCGCTCGCGCACGAAAGATTGGCCGCGCAGGTCGCGCAACTCCGGGAAATCGAGCATGCGAGCCGGCTTGACAGTGATAACATCCCCGCCCAATGCTCGCCGGCGCAACTCTCCCGGCTTATCCACCATCAGCAGCCGGCCGCCGCTCATCACGCCTACGTAGTCGCAATAGGCCGCCTCACCGACGTACTGGGTGGTAATGAACATCGTTCGCCCCTCGGACTGGAGCTGCTTGAAATGTTCCCAAAATTTGTTGCGCAACACAGGATCGATGCCCGCCGTCGGCTCGTCGAGGAAGATAAGTTCCGGGTCGTGGACCAGGGCCGCGGCCAGGCTAAGCCGCTGCAGCATGCCGCCGGAGATGTTGCGCGCCAGCTTGTGCTCGTGACCGTCCAGCTCGACCAGTTCCAGCATATCGCGTAGTCGTTTGTGTCGCCGCGGCGACATCCCGTAGAGCGAGGCCGCGAAGTTAAGGTTTTCCCAGATAGTCAGATCGGGGTACATGACGAACAGTTGCGGCATATAGCCGATGCGCTGCCGGTCGTCGGTTGTGAACTGGTCGGGCGACCGGCCCAGCACCTCGACCACGCCGGCCGTAGCCTGATAGATGCCCAGCAACAGCCGCATCGTCGTCGTCTTGCCGCAGCCGCTGGGGCCGATAAAGCCGAAGATCGACCCGCGCGGAATCGTCATCGTCACCCGATCAATGGCTACAATGTCGCCGAATTTTTTCGAAAGTTCGTGGGTGCGTATCGCTTCGTCCCGCCTTGTTGCGGGTTTGTCGCGAGTAGGTGTCATTGAGGGCCTCCTGTAGACCAATGGGATCAGAGTCGCGCGCCGGCCGTCACCCCGCCCGCACGCAGCGCGTACAAACGGAAACCCTTCCACGGCTTTCCATAGAAGGGTTTGTTTGTCTATTGATGGTCAGAAAAGATTTACCAGTCCTGACCCTTCAGATAATCGTCGAACTCTGTCTCAGCCCGCTCGCGCTCCCAGCCATAGCGTTCCTGCATGAGGCCAACAATCTCATCGCGTTTGCCGCCGATGCGATCGAGGTCATCATCGGTCAGCTTGCCCCATTGTTGCTTGATCTTGCCCTTCATCTGGGCCCATTTGCCTTGCAAAATATCGTCGTTCATACACTTTCTCCTTGTATGTTTAGAGCCGGTTTCGGTTATAGGGTCATGATACGCGACCCACCGACCCCCAACAATGTGCATGAGATATAGACCCGGATATAAATCGGCTGGATAGAGGACTCGCCCAGGCTCCCCCCACAGTGCGCCTCGGCCCACAACGTATCTAACCGCGGATAAAATAAACGACGGCGATGGCGATACCGATAATGACGACCACCCGGCGCAGCGTCGACGGCTGGATATGACCCGCCAGACGGCCGCCCAGCACGCCGCCGATCAACGCCCCCACGGCCATAACCGCCGCCGCCGACCACACGACTTGCCCGGAAAAGAGGAACAACGTTGCCGCCGTTATGTTGGTGACAAAGGCGACGGCCTGCTTGAGGGCGTTCAGGCGCGTCAAGGAATCGTCCAGCATCAACCCCAGCACGGCGAGGATGATGACGCTTAGCCCGGCCCCGAAATACCCGCCATAGATGGCGGCCAGGAAAACGGGCACGGCCGCCCAGCGCTCATTTTGGCCCGTCCGCCCGGCGCGCTCGTTGCGCGCCACCAGACGATGTCGCAGCGGCTCCTGGATGGCCAGCAGCAGCGAGGCCAGCAAAATGAGAAACGGCACCAGATCGCGAAACAGTTTCTCGCTGGTATTCAGCAGCAGCAGTCCGCCCGTTAGCCCGCCCAACGCCGCGGGCACCAACAGCCACAGACGCCGCCGCTGGTCGAGGATGTCTGCCTTCTGGGCCAGCGTCGCCCCCAGATAACCGGGACTAAGGGCGACGGTGTTGGTCACATTGGCGGCCACGGCCGGCACACCGATGGCTGTCAGAGCCGGAAAGGTGATCAGCGTGCCGCCTCCGGCCAGGGCATTGATGGCCCCCGCGGCAACGGCCGCCAGGGCGATAAGAATCAGGTGCAGCGGCTCAAACGGCATAGGCAAACTCCACTTTACGTGACGGGAATGAGGTTCTGCGCTCTCGTGAATTGTAACGCTCGGCCGGGCCGGCGCCATCCCGCGCACCACGACCACCGGGTTTTTTCAGCAATCGACCGCTCTCCGTAGCGCCGTTTTCTTAACCGGCTCCCCGGCCCGGCTCGTTCGCGGCCACCGGATAAGAATCTGGCGCTACCTCTCGACAACTGAAAAATCCTGACCACGACCGCCGGGTATCCGCAGGAGATGGCCGGTGGCGGCATGGACCTATAGCGAACCGCTCAGATAGCGCTGCACCTCATCGGCCGTCTCCAGCGCCAGCACATCACCGGCCATTCGGCGCGCCTCATCCAGCGTGAGGCCGCGCACGCGCTCCTTGACGGCCGGGATCGACGGTGCGCTCATGCTCAGCTCGTCCAGGCCCAGCCCCAGCAGCACCGGCGTCGCCGCCGGATTGCCGGCCAGCTCGCCGCACATGCCGATGGGGATGCCCGCGGCGTGGGCCGCCGCGGCCGCGGCGCGCACCATGCGCAAGACCGCCGGCTGTAGCGCCGAGGCCAGCCCGGCCACGTGGGCATTGCCCCGGTCAGCGGCCATGACGTACTGAGTCAGATCATTGGTGCCGATGCTGAAGAAATCCACCTCGCGCGCCAACTGGTCGGCAATGGCGACGGCCGAGGGCACCTCGATCATGATGCCGACATCCATCGCTTCGTCGAACGCCTGCCCCTCGTCGCGCAGTTCCCGCCGCGCCGTGTCCAGCATGGCCTTTGCCGCGCGTACTTCGGTCAGCGTGCCCACCATCGGGAACATGATTTTCAAGTTGAGCGCCCGGTCGGCGTGGACGCTGGCCCGCAAGATGGCCCGCAACTGCGGCATGAAGATGTCCGGCCGTTGCAGGCAAAAGCGAATGGCCCGCCAGCCGAGGAACGGATTGGCCTCTTGACCCAGGTCCAGATAAGGCAGCGGCTTGTCGCCGCCCACATCCAGCGTGCGAATGATCAGCGGCCGATGGCCCAGAAGGCGCGCGGCGCGAGCGTAGGCTTCATACTGTTCATCTTCCGACGGCGCGTCCGGCCGGTCCATAAACAGAAATTCGGTGCGAAACAAGCCCACCCCTTCGGCGCCATACGCCAGCGCCGCGCCGACGTCGTTGGGGCTACCGATATTGGCGACGATCTCCACGGCGAATCCGTCCTGCGTCACGGCCGCGGCCTGTCCGGCCGCCTTGGCCCGTCGCTGGGTTCTCTGCCACGTTTCGCGCCGGGCGGCGAACGCCTCCAACCGTGCGTCGTCCGGTTCCGGCCAGAGCACGCCGGCATCACCATCGACGGCCACGCGCTGCCCTTCGGCCACCTGCCAGACGTCGTGCCCCAGCCCGACGACGGCCGGAATACCCAGAGCACGGGCCAGGATGGCGCTGTGGGCAGTTGCCCCGCCCAGTTCGGTGCAGATAGCCAGCACGCGCTCCGCGTCCAGCCGCGCCGTGTCGGATGGAGTCAGGTCGGCGGCGATGAGGATCGACGGCTCGGCGAAATCGAGCGACGGTGGTTCGACGCCCATTAGCCGGCGCAGCACGCGCCGGCCCACATCCTCGATGTCGGCCGCGCGCGCCCGCATATAGTCGTCGTCCAGGCGCATGTAGGCGGCGGCCAGGGCCGCCGTCTCGCGCTGCCAGGCGGCCTCGGCGTTGAGCGACTCGCCCATGATCAGCCCGCGCGTGGCCTCCAGCGTGGTCGGGTCTTCGAGGAAGAGCAAATGAGCCTCAAAGATAGCCGCCTCCTCCTGTCCCACCTGGGTTTTGGCCCGCCTATAGAGTGCTTCGATCTCCCCGCGCGCCTCGTCCACCGCCGCCATCAGGCGCTGCCACTCATGAGTGGGAGAGCCGACACGGCGGGTGATGACTTCCGGCAGCCGCGGACGATAGAGAGCCGCCGGCCCCACCGCCACGCCGGGCGAGGCGGGGATGCCGGCCAGCTCACCCGCCGCGGAAGGCGCGTCTGAAATGGTCGGAAAGCGAGGCGGCGAAGAGGCGGGGGCCATCTCGTCCCGGTCGCCGAAGTTATCATCGGCCAGCTCTTGCAGGGCGGCCAGCGCGGCGGCGGCGTCCGGGCCGTTGGCCGTCACGTCGATCACATCCCCCTGCCGGACACCCAGAATGGCGACCTGATTGATGCTTTTGCCGTTGGCCGTTTTGTCGCCTTTGGCGACGCGCACGTCGGCCGCGTAGCGTCCGGCCGTCGTGACGAACCGGGCCGCCGGACGGGCGTGGAGTCCCAGCTTGTTGCGCACGGTCAACGTTACCGCCTGACCGCCATCCGGGGCGATCGGCGGAGCGGCATGCGGGGCGACCGGTTCCGGCCCGCCGCCCAGTTGCTCGCGTTTAACGGCCAGAGCGCTCTCCGCCTCGGCCAATACCTGGGCCACCGGCGCGCCGATCATGGCCTGCACGGCAGCGGCCATTGTCCCCTCCACCAGAGGCGCCTGGCTCAGGAATACGTGGGCGCGCTGCTCGTCGGGCAAGAAGTCCAGCGCCGTCTCCGCGCTCAGCAGGGCGCTGCCCAAATCCATCAGAACCACGACCCCGTCATCGCTGTAAACGTTGTCGATGGCCGCCATCACTTTCATGGCGTCGGTGCCAATGGGATTGTCGGGATCGTCGATTCCCCCGGCCACGGCCAGCGGCACGCGCCCCTGGGTCATTTGCCGGGCGAGTTCCCGAACGCCTTCGGCCAGTTGGGCGCTATGCGATACGATGACTAATCCGACCATAATGTTTGCACTCGGGACAATTTTCCACTTCGGTGATGTGTTCGAGGGTGCTCGACGTCAATCGTTCGGGCGGGCCGGCGACGAACCCGGTTGCGCCACACCGGCACGCATACCAGCCCATCGCCAATTCATCGTAGGGGCGGGGCCGGGCCGATAGATCGATGCACTCGACGTCCATCCCAAAGCGTGCATTGGTGATCAGGCGCGTGCAGCCGGCCGCTTCCAGCTTGGTCCGATAGAGCGCGAAGTGGCGGCAGTGGCGCATCAACAGGACGGCCGTATCGATTCGCGCCGGAAAAGGCAACGTCCGCGCGTCGGCGCAGATGACGATCAGGTTGGGCGGCAGCGGTGTCGCCGGCAGCAGTTCCGGGCGGCGCTCGATGGCATAAACCCGACGCGCCTGCTCCGCCAGCCGCCGCGACAGCCGCAGATCGCCCGCGCCGATGTCGAGAACGGTCGCGCCCCGCGGCACAAAACCCAGGGTGCGCGCATACGTCTCGTTGTCATACGGCGCCCACATGGCTTCCCACGCCGCGTCGTCTCCCACCCTCATGACCATGTTACCGATAGAGTCGATAATAGCTCAGGACAAAATAACCCAGGACAGCCCCGGCCAACCCGGCCGACCACAATATGGCTACATTGCCGTTGGATGGATAGGTGTACCACATGATGAAGACGAAAATCAGGACGGTGAGCAGTATCGTCCGTATCCAGAACCAGCGTTTTTGCATGGCCGAGGGCTGCGCACTGTTTTGTTCCGGCTCGACGGGGGGGCGCTTCTTGTTGTCACTCATGATATATCTAGCCCGCCAGTTGTTGCAGAGCCACGGCCAGATAGACGCCATAGCCGATGGTAAGCGCGCCAAAGACCACCAGCACCCAGTTGACCGCGCGTAACGTGCCCGCGCTGGGCCGCAGGTCGGTGATGATGGCCCGCACGCCCAGCAGCGCGTGGATGACGGCGACGACGACGAACAGGGCTTCGACCGTGAAGACGACGGGATTGCTGACGTAGTCCAGCACTTGCTGGTAGTCGCGCAAGCCGCCTTCGACGATGAAGTGATGGGCGATCATGTGGACGCCCAGAATAATGACCAGCAGCAGGCCCGAAAAAGCCTGGATCAGCCACAACGAGCCGGAGCGGTCGCGCCGGGCGGCCATTTGCTCCAGCGAGCGGCGGGACATTGTGCTATCCATGCGAATGACTCCTGTATCGTGACCGATTGTCACTTGGTGTAGATCAATATCGCGCCGACGACGAACAGCACCATCGCCAGACCCACCAGCCCATAGAACAACCCTTTCTGTTGCCGGTTGGCCACGCCCATGCCCACCAGCGCCACGCGGATGCCGTTAAACATGTGATAGACCACGCCAAACAGCAGCACGACGTCGAGTGTCAGAAAGAGCGGCGAGCGGGCGAGGCGGACAAAGCTGTCCCAGCCGTCGGGGCCGCGCAGCAGCAGGCTGAGGACGGCCAGGTGCAGGAACAGGTAGACCGTCAGACCGATGGCCGTCAGGCGATTGAGGGCGAAGGCCAGCGTGCTGAGGCTGCGGCCGCGCAAGTCGAACCATGCTCGCAGCGGCGACTTCGGCCGCGCCGGGTCGGTGGTCGGTTGAATGTCATCCATCATTGCTTCTCCTTTTCCAGTGCCGGAAGAATTAAACACGGATTTTCACCGATTGAGCGCGCAACGAACCGCAAGCACTCGCCCAACTCGTCCCATAAATCCGTATCATCCGTCTCCCATCCGTGTTTAATCCTTTCTTCCCCGGCCGAAGAGGCCGCGGAATTTGCGCTTCGTCAGATCGCGCCGCAGGGCCATGATCTTGTCGCCGGGATAGACTTCCGACGGGCAGGCGGCGTTGCACTCATAGGCCACGTGGCAGCGCCAGCAGCCGTTTTCGCTGTCCACCCAGTCCAGTAGCGGCTGGGTGCGCAGCCCGCGCGGCTCTTCCACCACCCGCCAGGTCGCGGCCAGCGCGGCCGGCCCGATATAGGTCTCGTCGCTGCCCATGATGGGGCAGGCCGAGACGCACAGGTTACATTCGATGCAATTCTCGCAGCGCGTATAAGTCTCCAGCCCCTCGGCGATCTCGGCCTCATCCATAAATTCGCTTTGGCGAATAAACGGCATCCCGACGGTGTTGAAGCGGTCGTAGAACGGCCCCATATCCACCACCAGATCGCTGATGACCGGCATGTTGCGCATCGGCTCCACGGTGACGGTCGAAGTCCCCAGTTCCAGCACCTTGACCACGCAGCCCAGCTCTTCCTTGCCGTTGATGCGCATGCCGCACGTGCCACAGCTGGCGTGATGGCAGGAGTGCCGCAGGATCAGCGATCCGTCCTGGTCGTGCCGAATGTCCTGGAGAGCGACAAGAACCGTCGTGTTTTCATCGCAAAGCGTCTGGAAGGTCTCATAGGTGGGCGCGGCCTGGCCCTGCTTGTAGCGGAAGACCTTGAAATCAATTAGCTGTTCGGCCATGAATGATACCTCTTTGAAAGACCACGGACGAAGGACGACAGACCACAGTTGGATGGCTCGGTCGTGGTCGGTGGTCTGTCGTCTGTCGTCTTAAGCATAATAGGCCGTGTGCGGCAGCAACACCGACTCGCGCGTGTGGCAGGTGACATCCAGCCCCATCTTCCGACAGACCACGTTGGCTGTCGCTTCAGCCATGCCGCGCAGCGTCGTCGCCTTGCCGCCGGTGATAGTGACGAATCCCTCGACCCCCTCGTCGGCGTGATCGAAGCATTTGAACGTGCGACTGAGTTCGCGGCCGGTGTCGGCCCCGCGCGGGCCAATGAGCGGCCGCGCCGCTGACCATGCCGCCCGGAACGGGGCCGTGCGCACGGCGGGCACCAGCTCAGAGCCGTACTTGACCATCATGTCGATGTGGTCTTGCGGCAGGCCCAATTTGTCAGGATTCTCCACAACCCACGAACTGGTGCCGATGACCGACAAGGCGCGCTGCGGCACGATGATGTCGCCGTCACCCGACGCATGGAGCCGGTTGATGACCATATTGCACAACCGGCCGCGGACGGCCAGCATCACTCCCGGCGATGGCCGGATGGGCACATCGACGCCCACCATGTCACCGATCCTTCCGCTCCATGCCCCGGTAGCGCTGATGAAAATGTCGCCGCCGATCTCATATTCCTTGTTGGTCGTGTGATCGCGCACCCGCACGGCGCTGACGGCATTGCCGCGCTTGACAAAGTCGACCACTTCAGTATAGGTCTTGATGGTCGCGCCGCCGTGTTTGGCCGTGGCGAAGAAGCGCAGCGGCATGCGCATGGCGTCCATCGTGGCGTCCGGAACCTGGACGCCCATGATGACGTCGGGGTTTACGTTCGGCTCGCGGGCCAACACTTCTTGTTGCGTCAGCCGCCGCGCGGG